>DJFX01000013.1:56915-166872 GCA_002432635.1 Halothiobacillaceae bacterium UBA5861
ATGCCCGAATGCATATAGCTAAGACCTCCACCGTTAGTGTTCATAGGGAGTTTGCCCCCCGGCGCGGTGTGGCGTTCCCAAATGAAATCACCAGCCTCTCCAGGTTTGACAAAACCCAGGTCCTCAAGCCCAAAGATTGGCAGGTGAGCGAAAGCGTCGTAGATCATCAAATGGTCGACATCACTGTGACGAATCCCCGCTGATTCGAAAGCCTGTTTGCCAGAGACGCGGAATGCTCGGGAGCTGGTGAAACTTTCCATTTGGCTGATCATTGGCGTCTCGACGCTCTCGCCAGTACCTCGGATGTAAACAGGCTTGGTTTGAAAATCTTTTGCGCGCTCGGCACTCGTCAGGATGAGCGCACCGCCGCCATCGGTAACCAGACAGCATTCCAGCAGATGAAAAGGATAGGCAATCATGCGGGAATTGAGTACATCTTCCACCGTGATGGGGTCTCGGAAAGAAGCACGCGGGTGGGCAGCAGCCCATTCTCGCTGTACAACGGCAATGTTAGCCAGCTGTTCGTGTGTGAGCCCCATGTCCTTCATGTAGCGCAAAACCGGGATCGTAAACAGCGTGGGCGGCCCCATTGGGCCGTAAGGTAACTCAAATTGCCCTTGTAAATGTGTCGGCAGGACGGGTGGACGGAATTTGCCGATCATGGATTTCCCGCTTTCGCCGTGGGTGATCAGTACCGTTTCGCAAAGCCCAGCATTAATTGCTGCAGCGGCATGACGAACATGGAGCATGAAAGAGCAGCCGCCTACCGATGTGCCGTCTACCCACTTGGGTGTAATACCCAGATAGTGTGCAATGTGAGTGGGCCACTCCATCGAGCAGGCGACGCCGTCAATATCGGATGGTTTTAAACCACAGTCTGCCATGGCATTGAGGGCGGCATCCGCATGCAGGCTGATTTGCGATAATTCGGGAATTTTTCCCAGTTTGGTGGTTTCTGCCGCACCGACAATCGCAATGGAATTACGTTTCATCAAAAGTCTCCCTTACTGCTTGGCCGGTTGGAATTGTGGCAAATTAATATCATCACTCATGCGCTCAAAAGTGACTTCCAGTGGCATATCCAGAATCAGCGCTTCGGGCGTTTGATCACAATTCACAATGTTTGACATCATTCTGGGGCCTTCTTCCAGCTGCACTACGGCGATGGCGTAAGGTCCATCGTACGATGGATTTTTGAGATGATTGATCACATAACTAAACAGCGTGGCTTTCCCGCTGGCTTTTTTCCAGGCCACATTTCGGGAGCCACACGATGGACAAAATGGCCGGGGAGGAAAGTAGTGATCTGCACAGTCATGACACTGTTGAATATGCAGTTCCCCCTTCTGGGTGGCCTCCCAGTAGGGTTTTGTTTCCGGAGTAGCTTCCGGCAGCGGTTTGAAAGGGTTACTCAACGTTGTTCTCCTGAATCAGTTGGAAAGTGACTTATTCTGCCGTCCATGGGAATACCTGTCCTGAGTGTTCGAAAGGAACAAACGAAGATTTCATGGCCGGTAATACACGTTCGGTAATGGATTCGACGGTCCAGCCTTCCCGTGTGTGCATGCCTCGGATAGGGCGTGGTTGGCTGTACAGAAAAATTTCATTATTACGCACGCCAAAAACCTGGGCGTTGACCTCGCTGGCGGCATCGCTACAGAGAAAGACAGCCATGGGTGCGATCTTGGCCGGCGTCATGGCTTTTATGCTGGCGAGCCGCTCTTCACTCATGTGTTGGCCCGTCGGTACTGTGCCGATGAGACGGCTCCATGCAGAGGGTGCAATACAGTTAGAACGTACATTGTATCGACTCATATCCAGCGCGATATTCTTGGATAAACCGACCATGCCCAGCTTGGCAGCGCCGTAATTGGACTGGCCGAAATTGCCAATGAGCCCGGAGCTGGATGTCATATGCACATAGGTGCCGCTTTGTTGTTTACGAAAATGGGGTGCTGCGGCCCGGGAAACGTTGAAGGCGCCTTTGAGGTGGACCGCGATGACGGCATCAAACTCTTCTTCACTCATTTTATGGAACATACGATCGCGCAGGTTGCCGGCATTATTGACGACGGCATCCACACGGCCGAAGTTAGCAATGGCTTGTTCGACCATATTGTGAGCGGCATCAAAATCA
Organism: Halothiobacillaceae bacterium UBA5861; assembly: GCA_002432635.1. GTDB lineage: Bacteria > Pseudomonadota > Gammaproteobacteria > UBA5861 > UBA5861 > UBA5861. Next base: position 59,053 of record DJFX01000013.1, read on the forward strand.
GTGACGCTGTCTGTATTCGCGATAGCTTCGCCGCCGAGTGATTGGATTTCTTCGACGACTTCTTGGGCCGGACCTTTGTCCTGGCCTCGACCTCCCTCGTCACCGCCGAGGTCGTTGACAACGACGCGCGCTCCGTATTTAGCCAGTAACAAGGCTATGTCCCGGCCAATGCCACGTCCCGCACCGGTTACGATGGCGACTTTATCTTGCATGGATGTTGATTCACTCATGGTTTTCCTCCGTTGTCTATTGTTTTGTCATGTAGATTCAGCGCAGAGGAGGTTATACAAACGCTCCCATACCCAAGACCTCTCGGCCGATAATTAATTTGTGAATTTCCGTGGTGCCGTCCAGATAAGTAAATGGTCGGGCATCCCGGTAAAGTCTTTCGGCATCGTATTCCTCAGAAATACCATAAGCCCCCATCACTTGGGTGGCGCGATAGGTAATACGGATGCCTGCTTCGGTGGCAAAGGCTTTTGCCATGGAGCATTCTTTGAAACATTTAGGGTTCGAGTCCACTAAAATCATTGCCCGGTAAGTCATCAATCGGGCGGCATCCAGGTCCATCGCCATTTCGGCAATATGTTCTTGCACTAATTGAAACTTACCGATTGGACGGCCAAATTGTTGGCGGTCTTTGGCGTATTGGACGGCAATGTCATAAGCCGCTTGGCCAATTCCAACAGAGGCAATGGCGGCTTGAGTGCGGGCAGCATTAAGGAGTACATAGGTTGCATCCAGGCCATCGCCTTCCTGTAAACGGTTTTCAACCGGTACCTCGACATCGGCCAGGCCAATCTCTGCTGATGAATAGGAGCGCATACCCATTTTGGGGATGATAGATGCACTGAATCCCGGGGTTGTGGTGGGTACGATAAACCGCCCTTTACCTGTGACGTGGCCATCCCCTTCATCAACATTGGCGACAATGATAATGTAATCGGCGACAGTGCCATTACTGATCCAGACTTTACTGCCATTGAGTATGTAGCGGTCTCCCTTGCGTACGGCCTTGGTTGACATTGCCTCGGTGTTACTGCCTGCGTTAGGCTCAGTGATGCCGACGCCGCAAATCATTTTGCCAGCCATGACCGGTTGAACATATTGTTCAAATTGCTCCGGTGTAGCCACTTTGGCAAGGGATGTGGCGGTGGCTGCTGTGGCGCCAACACTGCCTGCGAGAGAACAGTATCCGCGTCGCAAGTGTTCCATCAAGATGCCAAAACTGAGATAGGGGAGCTCAAGACCGCCCTGTTCTTCAGGGAAAAGACAGGAAAAGTAACCGAAGGGTTCGAGTTTTTCGTAGAAGTCAAACAGGATTTCCCGAGGCAGTGGGTGGTGGTTTCGATCAAGCTCGGCGGCGACAGGAATGATTTCCTGGTCGACAAATCGCTGAATGGTGTCGCGCAGCAACAGCTGCTCTTCGGATAGTAAAAAGTCCATGTTTCCCCCCTCGTGCAGCCGTTATGACTGCAATTTGTATAATTTTCTAATTATGTATGGCTTTCGTTAGCTATCTATCATTTTGACGTGAAACGGATCATTTTGGAATGTTTTTGAGGCTTCTTTTTGTCTTTTCCCGAGAATTCATCGCTGTGACTGTAGGGTGGTGAAGCTTTTGAGTCCCCAGATATAACGTCAGGCGGGGCAGGTTGCTGGAACCCCAGGTGATGTCGCATTGCATGGCGGCGAACATTTAAAACTCGCTGCAGCGAAATAAAGCCAAGAGCGTATCTCCTGATTAGATAGCGCTAAGAGCTTTATTCCTAGTGTTCCAAATTATTAATATTTAATTTAACCTAAAAATATTTTTTATAAAGGTTAAACCATTAAAAAATTAAACGTAATTGGAAGATAAATAATGACCGTGACATAGCTTGGTCTTTCGTTTACGATCCAGTCAGGATCTGTCTGTAATATCTCTAAAGTATTTGTTCTTGAAGCTATTCAGATGATGAGATTGGTTTAAACCGATTGTGTCGCATGGAGTGCGTATTAATTCTTAAAATAATTCCGAGGAGGGCGCGATGAGTTCATCCGTTGAATCTAACTCTGTTGTAATGGATTTCTCTAAAGCTTCAATTAATGACGTATTTCAAAAGCAAAAAAATAACACAAAAAATCGTCGGGAAAATTTTGGTTATCCAGAAAGAGTTGTTGAATTAAAAAATCTGAGAGAAGCTGTTTTAGCTCATGAGGAGCAGCTCTATGAGGCACTGTACGCCGATTTTAAAAAACCTCGGGAAGAGGTCAAGCTAACTGAAATATTTCCTGTGCTTCAGGAAATACGCCATACACTGTCACATTTGAAAGGGTGGATGAAACCAAAGCGAGTAAAGCCGGCGTTATCTGTTTTTGGAACCCGTGCTCAGTTGAGGCCGGAAGCAAAAGGGACTTGTTTGATTATTTCACCGTGGAATTATCCTTTCACGTTAAGTTTTGGCCCGCTCGTTTCTGCATTAGCCGCAGGCAATTCAGTCATTATTAAGCCCTCAGAGTTAACACCCAATACCTCGGCGCTCATTGCTGATCTTGTTAAAAAGACCTTTTCTCCCGACTTGGTGTCCGTCGTTGAAGGTGATGCGGAGGTTTCACAGACGCTGCTGCAGCTACCATTTGACCACATTTTTTTTACAGGCAGTCCTCAGGTCGGAAAAATAGTCATGGCCGAAGCGGCCAAGTCATTAGCCTCGGTGACGCTTGAGCTGGGAGGTAAGTCGCCGACGATCATTGGTCCAACGGCCAACATTAAGAAGGCTGCGCGAACGATTGTATGGGGTAAATACGCGAATAACGGACAAACCTGCATCGCACCCGATCATATTTTCGTACACCAAAGCCTATCTCATGCCTTCGCGGAGGCAGTTAAGCAGGAAGTTCAGCGTGTTTATGGGAAAACGAATGCTGAGCAAAAGAGTACATCCGACTACTGCCGGATTGTGAACGAACGCCACTTTCAGCGTTTATCAGGATTATTGGAGGATGCAAAAAATAAAGGAGCTGTGGTATTGCAAGGAGGAGACCTCGACTCCAGTGATAACTTTATTCCACCCACTGTTCTAAAAAATACTTCTGATGATATGCGCATTAATCAGGAGGAATTATTTGGTCCGATACTGCCTGTTATTGAGTTCGATGATATTGATGTGGTCATTAAAAGAATTAACGATAACCCGAAACCTTTGGCCCTGTATATTTTTTCTAAAGATAAATTGTTTGCAGATAACATTATTAACCAAACGAGTTCCGGGGCAGTAGGGGTTAATATCGCCGTTGCGCATTTTTTACACCCAAATATGCCTTTTGGTGGCGTTAATAATAGCGGTATCGGTGCAGCGCATGGCTATTACGGGTTCTTGGCTTTTTCTCATGAAAAAGGGGTTCTGAAGGACTATGCCTCAATTACGCATATGCTGTTTCCCCCTTATACACCTAGAGTAAAAAAACTCATTAACCTCGTTGTGAAAATTTTCGGATAAAAATAATCAAAAGGTATAAAAAGTATGTACGACTATATTATTGTGGGGGCAGGGTCGGCTGGCTGTCTGTTAGCGAATAGGTTGTCTGCAAGTGGTGAAAAGCGTGTTTGCCTCCTGGAGGCGGGGCCAGAAGACAAAAGCCCGCTAATTCATATGCCTATTGGCATCGCTGTGTTGGCGAATAGCAAAAAGCTCAATTGGCAGTTTAGTACTGTTGAACAAAAAGAATTGAATAACCGCACCCTTTTTTGGCCGAGAGGTAAGGCTTTAGGTGGTTCAAGTTCTATCAATGCAATGATTTATATCCGCGGCCACAAGAAAGATTACCAGGAATGGGAGAAGGTGGCCGGTAAGGATTGGGGCTGGGAGCGGGTGTTGCCCTTGTTTAAGCGTCTTGAGAATAATCAACGTTTTGTGAATTCAGAGTATCACGGTAATGCAGGTGAGCTGTATGTGAGTGATCTGCAAACGGTTAATCCGTTAAGCCGATCATTTGTGGACGCAGGCGTTCAATCAGGTCTCCCTTTGAATCTCGATTTTAATGGTGAAAATCAGGAAGGGGTTGGGCTTTATCAGGTGACGCAAAAAGAGGGTCGTCGCTGGAGTTCAGCAAAAGCATTTTTAACGCAGGCTGAATCTCGTTCAAATTTGACTATTCTGACTGAAGCGCAAGCAACCAAAGTGTTGTTTGATGGAAAGAAAGCCATAGGTGTTTCGTACCAAAATAATGCTGAAAGTAAAAGTGTTCACTTAAATCCAGGTGGAGAAGTCATCTTGTCCGGTGGTGCGGTTCAGTCACCTCAGCTGTTGATGCTTTCGGGGATAGGCGACGCGTCAGAGTTGAATGAGCACGGTATTCCGGTCATTCATGACCTGCCGGAAGTCGGTAAGAACCTTCAGGATCATCTTGACGTTACTATCATGAACAAAGCTAACTCACGGTTACCCATTGCTGTGGCTTTCAGCGCAATTCCCAAATCACTTGCAGCAATATTTTCATATATCTTTCGTCGCAAAGGTTTTTTGACCAGCAATGTAGGGGAGTCTGGAGGATTCATGAAAACAGACGAACATTTGGATCGGCCAAATATCCAGTTTCATTTTTTGCCCGCCTACTTGAAAGATCACGGTAAGTCCGTTATGCCTGGCTATGGGTTCACGTTGCATGTATGTGATTTACTACCCAAAAGCCGTGGGCGTATTGGATTGGAAAGTGCGGATCCACTCGCGCCCCCTTTGATTGATCCAAAGTATTTTGACCACCCGGATGATATGAAAACGATGATCGCTGCTGTAAAACTGGCGCGCAAAATTTTTGCTGAGCCGGCACTGTCGGCCCACACAAAAAGTCAGGTATTGCCAGAATACTCGATTGAAACCGACGAACAATTAGAAGCTGATATTCGGCAGCGAGCAGAAACAATTTACCACCCAGTGGGCACATGCCGTATGGGTGACGATAGTGCCTCTGTTGTGGACCCTGAATTAAAAGTGCGCGGAGTCGATGGTTTGCGGGTCGTTGATGCTTCAATTATGCCAACGCTAGTAGCAGGGAATACGAATGCTCCAACGATCATGATTGCAGAAAATGCCGCTGATATGATCCTAAGCGCTGATTAGTTTCCAAGCATTAACGTCCAGCGTACACGGCTGCTATCCCTGCCGGTTGTTTAGGCTTTCTTTATTGAGAAAGCCTTTTGTTATGGCGTCATTTAATCGAGTGGTGGGCGTGTTTTCACGCTAGTCAGTTAAACTCATGATTTATTCCAAGGCAGTAACATTGAAGGAGAAGGTAAATTGCTGCTATAATTCCGCCCTTGGAAGTGGGCTCCCTCCTGTGCGGAAAGTAGCATTTTCATCTTTGGTAGGTGTGTTCCCCCTATAGGCCGGCGATAGCTAAGTGTTGGTATTACATGTGCTGCCGAAGAACAATAATGAAAAAGCCCCTTTAATAAGGGGCTTTTTCATTATTTGGAGTACATCACGGAATCAACGCACCTTGGTTTTAATGTTTGAGTATAGGTAATGAAACGAGCGGCCCCGAGGATATTTGAATGTGTTGGACCTGTGGTTCAGCAGCTAGGCTACCAATTTGTGGGTGCATCTTATGGGCAATCTGAAAATGGCTTAACGCTGAGGGTGTTTATTGATCATGAAAAAGGGATCACAGTGGACGATTGTGCGGTCGTCAGTCATCAGCTCAGCGGAGTTTTGGATATTGAAGAGCCGATTAAGGAGCCTTATGTGTTAGAGGTTTCATCGCCGGGGCTCGATAGGCCGCTTTTTACAGTGGACGATTTTCAAAAGTATGAAGGTGCTATTGTGCAGGTACGCATGGCAGTCGGTCAGGAAAATAACCGTAAACGCTTCAAAGGTTTCATCTTAGCAAGTGATAGTGACAGTGATAGTGTTATTATCGAAGTAGATGGAAAGGAATATAAACTGTTTATAAATGAAATGGATGAAGCGAAGCTGGTGCCTGACTTCACCTGATTAAAATGTGTTCGCACGTTAGCAGTATGGAGACAGTACGTCTGGAGATTAAGCACAATGAATAAAGAAATATTGCTGGTTGCAGATGCGGTATCAAATGAAAAGGGCGTTGATCAGGAAGTTATTTTTGAAGCGCTCGAGTCGGCTTTGGCTTTTGCAACCCGTAAGCGTGAAACGGTTAATGTAGATGTAAGAGTTTCGATTGACCGTGAGACCGGAGACTATAGAACCTACCGTCGGTGGGAAGTTGTCGCAGATGACGAAGAACAAGAGTTTCCTACGAAACAGATATCCTTCAGTGCCGCCAAAGAGGAGGACCCTGATATACAGCTAGGGGACTACCTTGAGGAAGAAATTGAGTCAGTCGAGTTTGGTAGAATTGCAGCCCAGGCGGCCAAGCAAGTCATTGTATCGAAAGTGCGTGAAGCGGAACGGGCGAAAGTCGTTGCTCAATATGAAGATAAAAAGGGCGACCTCGTCATGGGCATTGTAAGACGGGTCGATCGTAATGGTGTTTATGTTGACTTGGGAAATAATGCAGAAGGTTTCGTGCCTCGTGAAGAAATGATTCCTCGAGAAGCCTTTCGCTCAGGCGACAGAATCCGAGGCTACTTAAAAGACGTGAGATCGGAAGCAAAAGGCCCTCAACTATTCGTAAGTCGGACAGCGCCCGAGTTTTTGATTGAACTGTTTAAATTGGAAGTTCCTGAAGTTGGTCAAGGCATTATCGAACTCATGGGAGCGGCGCGTGACCCTGGATCACGGGCAAAGATTGCAGTTAGATCAGTTGATCCTCGCTTTGACCCTGTGGGGGCCTGCGTGGGCATGCGGGGGTCCCGAGTGCAAACCGTTTCTAATGAACTTGCGGGCGAGCGTGTTGATATCATCTTATGGGACGAAAACCCGGCACAATTTGTTATCAATGCTATGGCGCCGGCTGAAGTCGTTTCTATTTATGTGGACGAGGACAAGCGCTTGATGGATATCGTCGTGGAAGCCGATAAGTTATCGTTGGCGATTGGGCGAGGCGGGCAAAATGTGCGTTTGGCCAGCCAGTTGTCAGGGTGGACCTTGAACGTCATGGATGAGGCGCAGGCAGAAGAAAAATCTGGTCAAGAAATAAAAGTCATATTACAGGCCTTTATGGAACAACTGGATGTTGATGAGGAAGTTGCCCAGATTCTTGCTCAAGAGGGCTTTTCGAGCATCGAAGAAGTTGCGTATGTGCCAACTCAGGAACTGCTTGATATCGAAGAATTCGACGAAGAGATTGTCGAAGAACTCAGAAATCGTGCACGTGATGCACTGTTAACACGGGCAATTGCCAAGGAAGAAAAGCTTGAAGATGCAATGCCCGAGCAAGACCTTCTTGAAATGGAAGGTATGCCGCCAGGGATGGCATATCGCTTGGCCAGTCATGGAATAAAAAACATGGAAGAGCTGGCAGAGCAGTCGGTGGATGATTTGCTCGAAATTGACGAAATAGATGAAGAAATTGCCGCGCAAATTATCATGAAAGCACGTGAACCTTGGTTCACAAATGATGCAGAGAAGTAGTAGTCGAGGAGACGTGAGTAGATGTCAGGTGTATCAGTAGAACAATTAGCCAAAGTTGTTGGCACAACTACGGAACGTTTGTTATCGCAGCTGGCGGATGCTGGTGTGCCTAAAAAAAATGACGCTGATGTGGTTTCAGATACAGAGAAATTACAACTTTTGGATCACCTGAGAAAAGTACATGGCAAGCAGGAGCGTGAGCAAAAGCCAGTCAACAAAATCACATTGCGCCGCAAGCGAACCAGTGAAATCAAAGTAGGTGGTAAAGGTAGCAAGACAGTCAATGTAGAGGTTAGGGGGAAGCGTACTTACGTTAAACGTAGCCAAACAGCGGATGAAGAAGCTAAACGCGCTGCTGCGATGGCTGAAGAACGTGTCAAGCGGGAAGCACAGGCCGCCGAGTTAGAACGCAAACGTTTGGAAGCAGAGCAAGCCAAACAGGCTGAAGAAGCGCTAAAAAAAGAAAAAGAAGCGGCGGATCGCCGGGCTCAAGAAGAGGCTGAAATCAAGGCTAAGGAGGAAGCTGAGCGGCAGGCCAGAGAAAAAGAGGAAGCATTACAAGCAGAAGAAAAACGTAAATCTGAAGAGGCCAAAAAAGAACAGCCCAAGGAAGAAAGTGCCGAGCCTTCCTCTAAAAAACCACAATCAAAAGCCAAAGCGCCTACTGATGAAGCTCTAAGCGAATCGGCGAAATCTAAAAAGAGTAAAAAGAAGCCTCGCTTTGATAAAAGTGATGATGCGTATGACACGCGTTATGGACGAGAAGAGCTGCATGTTGCGCGAGGTAAAGCTGGTAAACGCAAAAAAGATGTGCGCAGTGGGAATAAAGGCGGGGATATCGCTTTTGATGCACCTAAAAAACATGGTTTTGAAAAGCCGACTGCGCCGATTGTCAGAGAAGTCAAAATTCCTGAAGCGATAACAGTTGCAGAGCTGGCTAATAAGATGTCTTTGAAAGCGGCCGATGTCATTAAAAAAATGATGGGCATGGGCGAAATGGTGACGATCAATCAGGTAATTGATCAAGACACCGCTCTGCTTGTGGTTGAGGAGCTGGGACACGTCGGTATTTCTTCAAGCGGAGAAGACGTGGAAATCGGGCTCGAAGAAGCAATTCGTAACACAGCTGATCAAGGCAGTGAAATCACCCGGCCACCGATTGTTACTGTTATGGGGCATGTCGATCACGGTAAAACCTCATTATTGGATTATATCCGCAGCACTAAAGTGACTTCTGATGAAGCAGGAGGAATCACTCAGCACATCGGCGCTTACCATGTAGATACCGAAGAAGGGACAATTACCTTTTTGGACACGCCAGGTCACTCTGCTTTTACAGCAATGCGAGCCCGAGGGGCTAAGATCACCGACCTTGTTGTCCTGGTTGTTGCGGCAGATGATGGCGTTATGCCACAGACCATAGAAGCTATTCAGCACGCTCAAGCGGCCGAAGTACCTATCATTGTTGCTGTCAATAAAATTGATAAGCCAGAAGCTGATCCTGACCGGGTTAAGAATGAACTCTCAAATCATGGGATCATTCCTGAGGACTGGGGCGGTGATGCTCAGATTGTACATGTCTCTGCACACACAGGAGAAGGGGTTCAAAATCTGCTGGAAAGCATTCTGTTGCAATCAGAGCTGTTAGAACTCAAAGCCGCGTCAAGTGGGGATGCGACTGGTATTGTTGTGGAAGCCGCACTTGAGGTTGGACGTGGGCCAGTTGCAACAGTGCTTGTGCAATCGGGTGAGCTGAAACAAGGAGATATCCTTGTGTGTGGGGCTGAGTATGGGCGTGTTCGCGCTATGTTTGATGAAGATGGCAAGCAAGTAAAAGTCGCTGGTCCCTCCATTCCTGTTCAAGTACTGGGTTTAACTGGTGTCCCCCATGCTGGTGATGAGATGCTTGTCGCCAAAAACGAGCGTAAAGCGAAAGAACTAGCTGGATTAAGGAAAGAGAAATCTCGCCACAAACGGCTGTCTGGCTTACAAGCGGCTAAACTGGATGACTTTTTTGCACAATCTTCAGCAGATCAAAAAGAAAATCTGAATGTCGTCATAAAAGCGGATGTGCAGGGCAGCTTTGAAGCACTCAATGACTCACTCCAAAAAATTTCTACAGAAGACATAACGATCAAAGTAATTGGAGGCGGTGTCGGAGGTATTAATGAGTCTGACGCGCAATTGGCCATCGCCTCGGATGCCATTTTAATTGGCTTTAATGTTCGTGCGGATGCGTCAGCGCGAAAAGTTCTGAATGAAGCTGAGCACGAAGTTCACTACTTTAGCGTGATATACGATGCCATCGATTACATTAAGGCGGTTGGTAGCAATATGCTTTCGCCTGAAATCAAAGAAAGAATTATCGGGCTTGCAGAAGTTAAAGACGTTTTTCGCTCATCTAAATTTGGTGCAGTTGCCGGTTCCATGGTCGTTGATGGTGTCGTTAAGCGAAAAAATCCGATTCGTGTGTTGCGAGATAACGTCGTTATTTTTGAAGGTGAATTGGAATCGTTAAGGCGTTTTAAAGATGATGTCGATGAAGTGCGGATGGGAACGGAGTGCGGGATTGCAGTCCGTAACTATAAAGACGTAAAAGTTGGCGATCACATTGAAGTTTTTGAACATACTGAGATCGCCCGGACACTCTAGATGGCCAAAGAAAGTTCACGCACATACCGGGTGGCGGACCAAATTCAGCGCGAGCTGGCAGATATTCTTCGTAGCGGGGTTAAAGACCCCAGGCTGCCTGAAATGGTGACTATTTCTGATGTCAGTGTAAGCCGGGATCTGTCTGTAGCCACAATTTATTTCACATTGGTTGATAAGGAACGCAGGCAAGATGCGGACTTTGTATTGAATCGTGCCGCTGGTTTTATAAGAACGGAATTATCACGGCGCATTCAACTTCGTTCAGTGCCTCAATTGCGCTTTCGGTACGACGACTCGATTGAAAAAGGAGAGCATATTGAGTCTCTTATTCAATCAGCTCTTGAGTCTGATCGTAACTCGCGCAATTAAACCCACGAATGAAAAAAACACAAAAAAAACGAGCAGTTAGTGGCATTTTATTATTGGATAAATCCCAAGGCGCTACATCGAACCGCGCGTTACAATGTGTTAAACGGTTATTTAATGCTCAAAAGGCTGGTCATACAGGCAGTTTAGATCCGCTGGCAACGGGTATGCTTCCGATTTGTTTTGGCGAGGCTACTAAAGTGTCTTCCTTTTTATTGAACGCGGATAAGTGTTATCAAACAACGATGCGGCTTGGCCAAGTCACGGACACAGGTGATGCTGATGGGCAAGTCCTCCGTGAAGTTCCAGTAGAACCCATAGATCCTGAAAAGCTGCAAGCGATTTTGAAAGAATTTATGGGGACGACCATGCAGACCCCACCGATGTATTCGGCACTTAAGCACCAAGGGCAGCCATTGTATGTTTTGGCTAGAAAAGGGGTAACGGTCAGAAGAGCTGAAAGACAGGTTACGATCTCGGAGTTGAGTTTAATTCAGCACACAGACACAGAACTGAAATTACAGGTTCGATGTTCGAAAGGCACATATATCCGGACCTTAGTTGAAGACATTGGACGAAGGCTCGGTTGTGGTGCTCACGTAAAAACCTTGCGCAGGCTGTACGTTGAACCTTTTAAATCTGAACCGACAATAACGTTATCTGAGCTGGAAATGATTGCTGATGACTATATCGAGTTGGATAAGCACCTAAAGCCCGTTGATTATGCCCTTGGTCACTGGCCTTCTGCCCGCTTGTCGACCGATGGGGCAAGGTCATTGTTTATGGGGAGAGAGGTCACTTCGGTAACCATTGATGACGCGCCCCTAGGAAGCCTTATCCGTCTTTATAGTGCAGATCAAGGCTTTATTGGTATGGGTAAAGTGCTTCCGAATGGAAGGGTTGCACCAAAGCGCTTAATTCAGCAACCATCCACAACAAACCGAGTTTTGGTAGATTCCCGCTGAACTGCTAGAATTCACCGTTTGGTGGCACAGAATTACACCAAATGCAAAAATTTTTAAATGCTGGAGAGTTTTTTGCACTTCAGCTTGTTTTTTAACTTAAAAGGAGATTTGACGGAATGTCATGCTTATCCGCCGAACAAAAGGCAGAAATCGTTCGTGAGTATCAATTAGACTCTTCGGATACGGGGTCACCCGAAGTTCAAGTTGCACTGTTATCCGCTCGTATTACGCACTTGACTGAACATTTTAAAACTCATAAACACGACCATCACTCTCGTCGTGGCCTGATTCGCATGGTAAACCAGCGACGGAAATTGCTCGACTACTTGAAACGGAAAAATCAGGACCGCTATCAAACACTCATTCAGCGTCTCGGCTTGCGTCGTTAAGACAATTATTACTCAGGAAAAATAAAGTGACTAAATACACGAAACAGTTCCAGTATGGTGATCGACAAGTCACCATCGAGACCGGCGAGATTGCGCGTCAATCCAACGCGGCAGTGCTAGTGAGTATTTCCGATACAGTGGTGCTTGTGACTGCGGTGGGGAGAAAAGAAGCTAAAGCAGATCAAGACTTTTTTCCACTGACAATCAATTACCAAGAACGGACGTATGCTGCAGGAAAAATTCCTGGTGGTTTTTTTAAGCGGGAAGGGCGTCCAAGTGAAAACGAAACCCTTGTTTCGCGATTAATTGACCGGCCTTTAAGACCTTTGTTTCCAAAAGGTTTTAAAAATGAAGTTCAAATTATTGCGACCGTTGTTTCAATTGACCCAGAGGTTAACCCTGATGTTGCGGCAATGATTGGCGCATCCGCGGCCGCTGCTTTATCCGGAATTCCCTTTAATGGGCCGATTGGTGCCGCGCGAGTGGGTTATATTGATAGTCAATTTGTCTTAAATCCGACCCGTGAGCAACTGGGGAATTCTGACCTTGATCTGGTTGTCGCCGGGACCGAAAGTGCGGTCCTGATGGTCGAATCCGAAGCTAACATGCTGCCTGAAGCGGTGATGTTAGAGGCGGTCATGTATGGCCATGAACAAATGCAAACCGTCATTAAGGCGATCAATGAGCTGGCTCAAGAAGTGTCTCCTGCTCAATGGGATTGGCATGCACCCGAAGTCGACTCCAGTATTGCAGAACGTGTTTCAGCAACGGTAGAAAGTGACTTAAATGCAGCGTATTCAATCGCGGAGAAATTAAAACGTCAGGACGAAGTGGCTGCAGCCAAAGAAAAAGTTCTTAACGCACTGGTCAGCGAAGATTCTGACACAGTGGTGAGTGAAAAAGAGGTATTGAGCGCGTTCGCGGACCTTGAAAAACGCATTGTGCGTGGCCGGATTTTGGCAGGAGAGCTCCGTATTGATGGTCGTGATACACGGACAGTCAGGCCGATCACTGTTAAAACAGGCGTTCTTCCACGCACACACGGTTCAGCACTTTTCACCCGAGGTGAGACTCAAGCGCTGGTGACCACAACATTGGGAACGGCACGGGATGCGCAAATTATTGATGCGCTGGAAGGGGAGTATCGTGAACGTTTCATGTTGCATTACAATTTTCCGCCTTATTGCGTCGGTGAAACAGGTATGGTGGGATCTCCTAAACGGCGTGAAATTGGCCACGGGCGTCTTGCTAAACGTGGTGTAGCGGCAACGTTGCCAGAAGAGGAAACTTTTCCTTATACCATTCGTGTTGTATCGGAAATCACCGAATCCAATGGTTCCAGCTCAATGGCCAGCGTTTGTGGAACCAGCTTGGCGCTTATGGATGCGGGCGTGCCGGTTACAGCGCCTGTAGCTGGTATAGCGATGGGTTTGATTAAAGAAGACAACCGATTTGCAGTTCTGACGGATATCCTGGGCGATGAGGACCACCTCGGTGACATGGACTTCAAGGTGGCCGGTGCTCGAGAGGGCATAACGGCGCTGCAAATGGATATTAAAATTGACGGCATCACTCGGGACATTATGGAAGCCGCTCTAGAGCAGGCTAAAGAAGGTCGGCTTTCTATCTTGGACAGTATGTCCGAAGTCATTTCCGGTGCTCGAGAGGAACTTTCGAAGTTTGCGCCTCGGTTCATCATGATGAAGATTGACCCCGAAAAAATTGCGGCTGTCATTGGAAAAGGCGGCTCGGTCATTCGTGCTTTGACTGAAGAGACCGGTGCGACGATCGATATCGTTGATGATGGTACGATTAAAATCGCTTCTGCAGATAGAGACGCAGGAGAAGAAGCACGACGCCGTATCGAGCAGCTAACAGCTGATGTGGAAGTGGGTACAATATACGAAGGCAAGGTCATTAAAATCATGGACTTTGGAGCGTTTGTTAATGTATTGCCGGGTAAAGATGGCTTGGTCCACATTTCCCAAATTTCTGAACAGCGCGTGCAAAGTGTCTCTGATGAATTGTCAGAAGGTCAGGTTGTACGTGTCAAGGTTTTAGAAATCGATAAGCAAGGCCGTATCCGCTTGAGTATGAAAGCAGTAGAACAAGAGCAAACTGCAGAGTAGGTTTTGGTCTCACGCAAATGGAGAGAGTCTCTTCTCTCCATTTCTAAATGAAATAGCTCCTACGATTTTATTCAAACTACCGATCGCTAATCTGAGGCTGGCCAGTGGAAGACAGCTTGAGCATAACGCTTGATGAATACTGGATGAAACATGCCTTGAATCTTGCTGTAGCTGCCGGCAGAGCAGGGGAAGTCCCCGTCGGGGCATTGATCACGAAAAATGATAGGTTAATCGCTGAAGGCGTTAATCAGCCTATTACTACTGTTGACCCAACGGCTCATGCAGAAATTATTGCCTTGCGAGCCGCAGCGAAAGCGCTGGGCAATTACAGACTCCCCGGTTGTACCATGTACGTAACGATTGAGCCCTGCAGTATGTGTGTGGGTGCACTGGTGCATGCGCGAGTTGAACGCTTAGTCTACGGGGCTCCAGAACCAAGAACGGGTGCTGTTTGCAGTGCAATCGAGTTGTTGGATGCTCCTTTTCACAATCACCGGGTTGCGGTGACTTCAGGTGTTATGCAGCAGGCATGTTCAACGGTAATCCAATCGTTTTTCCGTAATAAACGCTTGAAATCATAGTCAACCGTATTTTTAGGTTTGTGTTCTACTGCGATGTGTAAATGGGCTCGACACACAGTGCGGCCCCCTCAAGTCGGGTCACAACCACGCGGGTACCGGCTGGGCAATCCGTTCCTGTAATTTGCCACAAGGTATCATCAATACGGATTTTCCCCTTTCCATTTTCTATCGGGCCGTCCAAAACAAACGTTCTATTCACATACTGTTCTCCACGCCGATTCAACGTGGGATTATCTGTACTTTTATAGAAGGTTTGTACGTAAGTGCGTCCCAAGAAAACACTGATAACCGACACAAAAGCAAAAATTAAAAACTGAACTTCCCAATTGAGGGTGGGGAAAAACAATAAAACAACACCCACCACGCCTGCTGAGATGGCCATCCATAACATGAAAGTTGTCGGAAGAATAATTTCGACGATGATGAGAAAGACCGCGAGTATCAGCCAGTGCCATATTTGTAAAGGTATTAACCACTCGAACACACAATTCTCCTGTGGGTATCAAGCTGCTTATGATTCTTTATTATCATCTTGATCTTTGATTTTTTGGTCGTGTTGATCCAAAGCTGCAACGTCAGCAACAATATTCTCGGAGTCAACACCGCGTGACTTTGTTGGACCCCTGGAGTTATTAAATAACTCGGTGATACCGGCGATTGAGCCAATAACGCCCGATGCTTCCAAAGGCATGAATACCACTTTTTGATTATCGGCAGAGGCAACCTGGCCCAAAGCTTCAATGTATTTTTGAGCAACAAAATAATTTACAGCCTGAGTATTGCCTTGCTCAATGGCTTTAGACAGTACATGAGTCGCTCTGGCTTCTGCTTGTGCCTCGCGCTCCCGGGCTTCGGCTTCAAGAAAAGCGGCTTGTTTTTTGCCCTCAGCCGTTAAGATTGCCGCACGCTTTTCACCTTCTGCTCTTTCGATGGCCGCTCGTCGTGCGCCTTCGGCTTCAAGTACGACAGCTCTCCGCTCCCGCTCTGCTTTGAGCTGGCGACTCATGGCTTTTTCCAAGTCTTCGTCTGTCGAAATGTCTTTGATTTCGATGCGAGTGACTTTGACACCCCAGGGCGTGGTGGCTTCATCGATGACGCTCAAAAGCCGTACATTAATTTCATCCCGGTGTGACAGTAAATGGTCCAATTCCATTGACCCCATGACGGTTCGAATATTAGTCATGACAAGGGTATAGATGGCGTGAGGGAGGTCGTCGACCTCATAAGCGGCTTTAGCCGCATCCAGAATTTGGTAAAAGACGACGCCATCTACTTCAACCAAGGCATTATCCTGGGTGATAACGTCTTGAGAAGGCACATCAATGACTTGTTCCATCATTTTGATTTTTTTACCGACCCTGTCAATAACAGGCCGCACCACATGTAAGCCGGGCCCCAATGTGCGGATGTAGCGCCCAAAACGCTCAATCGTATATTCCATTCCTTGGGGGACGGTTACAACACCAAAAAAAATGATAACAACCGCTAAGATAACGACGATCAGTGCAAAAATTGAAAAGGTGATTCCGGTCAATGCCATAAGTATTCTTCTCTATAAAGTGCTGTAAAATGTAAGCCGAGAAGCTTTATATATTCTGCTATCAAGGTCCTATAGTAACGTTAATAGGTTATTGCACCAACTATGGAACAAACAGTTTTGCAATATGCGTCGCAGGGCAGAGGGCTCTACGAGCTGACGGGCCGGATCAACCGAGCCATCGCTGAGAAACCGGTTCACTCGGGCCTGTGCCATATATTTTTACATCACACCAGTGCTTCATTGATTGTGACTGAAAATGCCGATCCAACCGTTTGCGAAGACCTTGAACGTTTCTTGAGTCGATGGGTGCCAGACGGTGATGCTTTATATCAACATACTGCCGAGGGTCCGGATGACATGCCGGCGCATGTTCGTAGTGTATTGACACAAACGGAGTTGAGCATTCCTTTTGAGCAAGGCCGTTTAACACTGGGAACATGGCAGGGAGTTTATCTTTGGGAGCACCGGCTAGAACCCCATCGCAGAAAAATAACGGTAACGTTGTTGGGTTGCTGATCAGCCCATATTGTTTAGGAATAAACACCTGTGGAGATGTAGCGATCACCGCGATCACAGACGATGGTTACGATCAGGGCATCTTGCAACTGTTCAGATAAACGTAACGCTGCGGCGAGTGCGCCACCTGATGAAACCCCGGCAAAAATACCTTCAACAGTCGCCAGTTTATGCATGGTTTCAAGAGCTTCACTTTTAGAAACGTCAATAATCTGGTCGACGCGTGAGGGCTCAAAGATCTTTGGCAGGTAGGCCGGTGGCCATCGGCGAATACCGGGGATACTCTCGCCTTCTTCGGGTTGTACACCAATGATTTTAATAGCTGGATTTTTTTCTTTTAAATAGCGGGATGTCCCCATAATGGTGCCTGTTGTCCCCATTGCACTCACGAAGTGTGTGACCTTTCCGTCTGTTGCGCTCCATATTTCTGGCCCCGTCGTTTCGTAGTGCGCCAGTGGGTTATCAGGGTTGGCAAATTGATCCAGCACCTTACCTTCGCCTCTCTTTTCCATGGCCGCTGCCAGGTCGCGGGCACCTTCCATTCCTTCCTGCTCACTGACAAGAATAATGTCGGCACCATATCCACGCATTGATGCCTGTCGTTCTTGGCTCATGTTATCTGGCATGATGAGTTTCATGTGATAACCCCGGATGGTGGCCGCCATTGCTAAAGCGATTCCCGTATTACCACTGGTGGCTTCAATAAGCGTGTCACCAGGCTTTATTTCACCACGGGCCTCAGCATGTTTGATCATGCTCAAGGCGGGACGATCTTTTACGGAGCCGGCGGGATTATTCCCTTCTAATTTCGCGAAGAGACGGTTACCTGTCGACTCTGGTAGTAGGCGTTGCAATGCAACCAGGGGGGTTTGGCCTATGGTGTGTTCGATAGAAACCGTATCCATGAAGTATTCATCCTCACATTATTTCTCAATAAGTAGCTTTATAAAAATCCTAGCATAGTGGGGCGGCAGAGGTTTAGAACGAGTGGTCACATCGTAATGCACTTAATCACTTAATCACAATAAGTCAGCAGCATATACCGAGGGTAATGTAATTGAATGTTCATAAATAACTTGAAGTTCATTATGAGTATGGTAGGTTTAAGTCGTCAAAGGTGTCATGTGTTGCTTTCTACGCGCTTTACGTAACAAAAGACGTTACGATTTTTTCTGCCTATCTGCCTGCTTGTTTTTACGTCAAAATGGAGAAAAAAATAATGAAATTTTTCAATTCCTTAGCTGCTCTTGCTGTTTTGGGTGCCACTGCTGTCGTTCATGTGGCGTCTGCTGCGACGCTAGACGATGTTATGAAAAAAGGCTTCATACAATGTGGTGTTAGCCAGGGATTGCCCGGCTTTTCCAATCCTGATGAGAAAGGTAACTGGACAGGGATTGATATTGATGTCTGCCGTGCTGTTGCGGCCGCCGTATTTGGCGATGCAAACCAAGTCAAGTACACACCCTTGTCTGCCAAAGTGCGCTTTACTGCCTTGCAGTCGGGTGAGATCGATATCTTGTCACGCAACACCACATGGACACTGACCCGAGATACCTCCTTGGGGCTCAATTTTGCGGGCGTTAACTATTATGATGGCCAAGGTTTCATGGTGCCGAAAAAGCTGGGTGTAAAAAGTGCAAAAGAACTTGATGGTGCAGCCGTTTGTACAAACTTAGGTACGACGACTGAGCTAAATATGTCCGATTATTTTGCGGCGAATAAAATGAAATACACACCCGTGGTGTTCGAAAAAGCAGACGAAGTGGTTGCCGCTTACGATGCCGGCCGGTGTGACGTTTACACGACGGACCGCTCAGGTTTGGCAGCGCAACGTTTGAAAATGAAAGATCCGGATGCCCATACGGTCTTGCCTGAAACGATCTCCAAAGAGCCACTGGGCCCTGTTGTTCGCCATGGTGATGATCAATGGCTTGATATTGTAAAATGGACGCTCTTCGCAATGGTTGAAGCTGAAGAGCAAGGCATCACATCCAAAAATGTTGATGACAAGCTGAAGTCCGATAACCCGGCCACCAAACGCCTCTTAGGGGTTGAAGGTGATATGGGTGAAAAACTGGGTTTGTCAAACAAATGGATCTACAACATTGTTAAGCAAGTGGGCAATTATGGTGAAAGTTTTGATAAGCACGTGGGGCCGAATACACCACTGAAACTCACACGCGGGGTGAATGCGCTCTGGAATAAAGGCGGCTTAATGTACCCCATGCCCATCCGCTAACGAACAGCCTCCACAACGCCCGATTTTTCGGGCGTTGTCTTTTCTTACTTCGATAGAATTGTCAGCTTTTCTGTGAGCCGTTTGTGAATAACCCCGATCCCGCTTTGTTTGGGTCAGCTCCACCGAAGCCATCCATCTGGAATGACCCTTTTTACCGCTCTCTTTTCTTTCAGTTCTCAGCATTTGTTGTTGTTGTCTTATTAGGTAAGTACCTGTTTGATAACACAACTGAAAATATGGCCCGGCAGGGGATTGCCTCTGGTTTTGGCTTTATGGGCTCAGTGTCTGGTTTTGATGTAACGTCCAGCCTAGTTGAATACAACGCAAGCTCGACTTATGGGCAGGCCTTTCTGGTCGGCCTCTTGAATACCTTACTGGTGTCTGCGGTTTCGATTTTTTTAGCAACGATGATCGGATTTGTCATTGGCATCGCACGGTTATCGAGTAACTGGCTGATTGCCAAGATGGCAACGGTTTATATCGAAGTCCTTCGCAATATTCCACTGTTACTGCAGATTTTCTTCTGGTATTTCGCTGTTTTAAGGCCTCTGCCATCACCTCGGCAAAGTCTGGACATGTTCGACATTGCGTTTATCAACAACCGGGGGCTCTACCTACCATCGCCCGTGTTTGGGGACCTTGCGATATGGGTATTGATTGCGCTGGTGGTAGCGATTGTTGCAATAGTGTTTTTAACCCGCTGGGCAAAACGCAAACAAGATGAAACAGGTGAAACTTTTCCACTTTTTTTAACATCGGTGGGTTTGTTGATTGGTTTGCCTTTGTTGGCATTGGTGGTAACGGGTTTTCCTGTCCATTGGGAAATGCCCGTATTGCAGGGTTTCAATTTTCGTGGGGGCTTAACCTTGATTCCGGAGTTTGTCGCGCTAACGCTGGCGCTGTCAACATACACGGCTGCCTTCATTGCAGAAGTTGTGCGTGCTGGTATTCAAGCGGTCCCTAAAGGGCAAACAGAGGCAGCCAACGCACTGGGACTGCGATCAGGTGTGATACTGCGCCAGGTGATTATTCCCCAAGCCATGCGGGTGATTATACCTCCGCTCACTAATCAGTATTTGAACTTAACCAAAAATTCGTCACTTGCGGCTGCGATTGCGTACCCTGATCTCGTGCTGATCTTTGCAGGCACGGTGTTGATGCAGACTGGGCAAGCGGTTGAAATTATTTTTATTACGATGGCTGTTTATTTGTTGATTAGTTTGTCGATCGCTTTATTTATGAATTGGTACAACAAACGCATGATGCTGGTTGAGCGGTGAGGAGTGAATAATGTCGTCTCTTGATAACAACGCTCAATATCCGGTAGGTGAACACCCCAACTGGGAACCCCCTGTTTCCAATGTAGGCGTGATTGGTTGGATGAAGCACAATCTGTTCTCATCCCGCTTGAATACCATTCTAACGCTTCTGGCTATCTATCTTCTCTATACCGTTATTCCACCGGTTGTTCAGTGGGCCATTTTAGATGCGGACTGGGTCGGCTCCAGTAAAGCAGACTGTACAGGCGAAGGCGCTTGCTGGGTTTATATTAATGTCTGGTGGAAGCAAATTATGTATGGCCGCTATCCGGATGCCGAGCTGTGGCGCGTGCAGACGGCCTATGTATTGGGTCTGGTTGGTCTCATTCCCCTCATGATCCCTAACTTCCCAAAGAAAAAGTGGATTTCAGCTTACCTGCTTCTTCTATTTCCCTTTATGGCCTATGTCCTTTTCTCCGGTGACAATTTGGGGCTAAAGCTTGTTGAAACGCCGCTTTGGGGTGGTTTATTTTTAACACTGGTCATTGCCATAACAGGAATTGTTGCCTCGCTGCCGCTCGGTATTTTACTGGCCCTGGGGCGGCGCTCGAATATGCCAGTGATTAAAACATTATGTATTTTATTTATTGAGTTTTGGCGGGGTGTGCCTCTGATTACCGTCTTGTTTATGGCTTCGGTGATGTTTCCGCTGTTTTTACCACAAGGCGTTAATTTTGATCAGCTATTGCGAGCACTCATCGGTGTTGCCTTGTTTGCAGCCGCCTATATGGCTGAAGTTGTTCGAGGCGGTTTGCAGGCGATTCCTAAAGGCCAGTATGAAGCGGCCCAGGCACTTGGGTTAAGTTATTGGAAAACAACGATTTTCATAATCATGCCACAGGCTCTGAAGCTTGTGATTCCAGGTATCGTAAACGTCTTTATTGCATTGTTTAAAGATACCACGCTGGTTTCGATCATTGGTTTGTTTGATTTCCTGGGCATGATCCAACTGGTCAACACGAATCCTGACTGGCTTTCATTCGCCATTGAAGGCTATGTATTTGCGGCAGTTATTTTTTGGTTTTTTTGCTTTGGCATGTCGCGTTACAGCCAACATCTGGAAAAGAAACTGCACACCGGGCATTAACTTATTTTTTAAAGAAGACTGATTGATGAAAACTGAGAACAGCCAACACGATACAGATGATGTCATAATTGAAATTATGGGAATGCACAAGTGGTATGGGCCTTTCCATGTATTAAAAGATATTAATCTAACAGTCCGAAAGGGTGAACGGATTGTGATTTGTGGCCCTTCTGGCTCAGGCAAATCAACCATGATTCGTTGTATTAACCGCCTTGAAGAACACCAGAAAGGACAGATCATTGTTGAAGGTACAGAGCTGACAAGTGATCTTAAAAACATAGAACGGATTCGGCGTGAAGTTGGCATGGTTTTCCAGCATTTTAATTTGTTCCCTCACTTATCCGTGTTGGACAATCTGACGTTGGCGCCTATTTGGGTGCGTAAAATGCCCAAGAAAGAAGCCATTGACAAAGCCATGTATTATCTTGAGCGCGTTAAAATCCCCGAGCAGGCCAAAAAATACCCAGGGCAGCTTTCCGGCGGGCAGCAGCAACGTGTCGCCATCGCCCGGTCTTTGTGCATGAGTCCAAAAGTGATGCTGTTTGATGAGCCCACGTCAGCATTAGACCCAGAAATGATCAAAGAAGTGCTCGATGTTATGGTCGAGCTGGCAGAAGAGGGGATGACCATGTTGTGTGTTACGCATGAGATGGGCTTTGCTAAAACCGTTGCTGATTGTGTGGTTTTTATGGACGGTGGGCAGATCATTGAACGCAATGACCCTGAAACATTCTTTAATCACCCCCAGCATGAGCGCACGAAACTCTTCCTTTCCCAGGTTTTACAGCATTAGCTGTGAAAATCGCTATCGCTGACTCTTTCTTGAGTTGCTCAAACTTGTCTTGCAGTTCGGCTGGAATAAGCCCTTATTGAACAGTTGATTCCTTATTAAGGATCACGTTTCTGTATTCTGCGCCGGTGTTAAGGACATGGAACTGTATCTGTCATTCATGGTAGGCACCTGTACACTTGGCTTTGTGAATTTCGTGTTTCCGGCTCAGCGGTTATGAGGAAAGGCTGAAGCGGTATCCACGCTCAGCAAGAAAAGGTCACAAAAGTCATGTTTTTCGATATCCGTGAATACGCCTTGGTGATGGCGCAGTATAACCAATGGATGAATATGAACATTTTCCGAGCGGCAGCTCTGCTGGACGATCAGCAGCGCAAAATCGACTGCGGACTGTTTTTTCGCTCTATTCACGAAACCTTAGGGCACCTGCTGTTAAGTGACCGTATGTGGTTACATCGGTTTACAGGGCAACCGGAGGTCAGAGTAGATAACGTGGACGATGCTCATTTTGAGGCCCAAAAAACCAAACGATTTGCGCTTGATTGTGAAATTTTATCCTGGGCCGACTCGTTAAGCGTGTCAGATAGTCGAAAGGCATTGCATTATCTAAGCACAGTGACCAATGCGACAGAAACGGTGGACTTAAGTCGCGCGATTCTACACTTCTTCAATCACCAAACACACCACCGTGGACAGGTGACAGCTGCACTTTCTCAGCAGAGCGTCGACTTTGGAATCACAGATCTTATCTTTATGCCGCCATGTGCATGGACCGAGACACGGCCTATTAAAGAAACACGCGAATGGTGATTCATTATGCCAGCGGCTTCTGGACGAATTTTAAAAAACTGGAGAGACATCAATGACACCTACTGACCCAAACTATGAACAGAAAACCCGGGAAAGTTTTAATCGCCAATCCGTTATGCGGACAATTGGAGCGACTTTGGAAAGCATTAAACCGGGCGGTATCACGATTGAGCTACCGTTTAATGGACAATACACCCAGCAAAATGACTTCATGCACGCGGGTATTATTTCCACGGTACTGGATAGTGCCTGCGGTTATGCCGCTTTTACCTTAATGCCGGCGGATGCGGATGTCTTAACAGTCGAGTTTAAAGTCAATTTACTCCGCCCTGCCAAAGGCAAGCTTTTTACCGCCAAGGCACGTGTCGTTAAAGCCGGACGCTCTATTTCCGTAACAGAAGCCAGCTTGTTTTCTTCAGACTACGGAGAAAAAGAAGTCGCGACAATGTCGGCAACAATGATGGCGATTTATGCCTAATACCTTCGTTTGATTGCGACTTCCGACAACGCACTATATTCTGTACAAGCTTTCAAGACGGATGAGCGCTAACTTAGGGTAGCGCTCAGCGATCATAAGTATTCGTGTTTGTTTTCAGACGCATCTCGTAAACTACATCCCTGGTTACAAAGAGATGCACAAGCTTGAAGAGAATCCGTTGTCGCAGTAACGATTGAAGGAGTTTAAAGTTAAGTCAATGCAATTCAGTAAATTTGGCGAGAAGCTGGCAGGGAATACCGGTATTTTTCAGCTGATGGACGATTTTGCGGCCTCGCTCAGCAGTGAGCAGCCCATGCAAATGCTCGGCGGAGGCAACCCAAGCCACATACCCGAAGTTCTGGAATATTTTCGGC
Source organism: Halothiobacillaceae bacterium UBA5861 (assembly GCA_002432635.1). Classification (GTDB taxonomy): domain Bacteria; phylum Pseudomonadota; class Gammaproteobacteria; order UBA5861; family UBA5861; genus UBA5861. Next base: position 82,820 of record DJFX01000013.1, read on the forward strand.
AGTCATTACTGACTCTGATCAATGATCCCCAGAGATTTGCAGCCTTTTTAGGAAACTACGATGCTCCTCAAGGTAACCTTGAGTTTATCTCAGCGCTTGCGACGATGTTGAAGGAACAGTGCGGGTGGGATATCACCGAAGAGAACATCACGTTGACCAATGGCAGCCAGAATGCCTTTTTCTTTTTGTTTAATTTACTGGCAGGAGAAATGCCAGACGGCCAGCATAAAAAAATACTCTTGCCGCTGACGCCCGAGTACATCGGATACACGGATGTCGGTTTGTCGGACAACTTGTTTGCCACAGAGAAGCCTGTAATCGAAATGATAGACCGGCGCACCTTTAAATACGGAATTAACTTCGACAAACTGAATGTCACCGATGACATTGGCGCCATTTGTGTGTCTCGCCCGACCAACCCGACTGGCAACGTGCTGACAGATGATGAGATCGCTCACTTGGATCGTTTGGCGAACATGCACAACATACCGCTGATTATTGATAATGCTTATGGCGCACCGTTTCCAAAGATCATTTCTACCGATATCCAACCCCATTGGAATAAAAATACCATCACCTGCATGAGCTTGTCGAAACTGGGCCTGCCGGCGGCGCGAACAGGCATTATCATTGCGGATAAACCGATCGTGAAAGCCATATCAGCTATGTCTGCTATTGTGAATTTATCGCCGGGTGGGCTGGGCGCATCACTGGCGACAGAGATGGTCCGCACCGGTGAGATTCTGGCTATCAGTGACCAAATTGTACAACCGTACTATGCCCAAAAAGCGGAACAAGCTATGCAATGGTTTGATGAGGCTATGGGCGATGCAGAAGGTTACATCCATAAGCCCGAAGGCGCTATTTTTCTTTGGCTGTGGTTTAAAGGGCTTCCAATCAGTTCTCAGGAATTGTACGAACGGTTGAAACGGCGGGGGGTACTGGTTTGTCCTGGGCACTACTTTTTCCCCGGTATCGATGAAGATTGGCAACATAAACATGAGTGCATAAGAATCACTTACTCACAGTCTGATGACGATGTGCGTACAGGCATTGGTAAGATTGCGGAAGAAGTGAAACGTGCTTATCGGGAAGCGAAGGAATGAACAGCTTAATTCGCCATGCAACGCAAGAAGATCTTTCGACAATTGCTGACTTTAATGTTGCCATGGCATTGGAAACCGAAAATAAGGTTTTAGATGCGACCACGGTTTTAAAAGGTGCCGGTAATCTGCTTTCTCACCCAGAGCTGGGCTTTTATCTCGTGGCTGAATCCGAAGGAGAGCTGGCAGCTTGTTTGATGGTGACATTTGAATGGAGTGATTGGCGCAATGGTTTTTTTTGGTGGATACAAAGCGTTTATGTTGCTCCTCAGCACCGTTGCAAAGGGCTCTACAGAAAAATGTATGGTCGCGTGAAGCAATTGGCAAAGGAAAAAGCGAACATTTGCGGCCTCCGGCTTTATGTTGAAAAGCAGAATGTGCATGCACAAACAACGTACCAGACCCTGGGAATGTGTGAAACAGACTATCTTTTATTTGAAGAAGTGTTGAAATAGTCGAAATCGAAATATTGAGATAAGGAGGTGCCAACCAAATAAAGCGGCACCTCCAAGAGAACGGGCAGGATTAACGCTTGCCCCAAACCAGGCTGGGTTCATGCCAGTCGGTGATCGGTATAAATTGTTGATTGGCCGCATCCGCCTTGAAGATACGGTAGTAATGCGTGCCTTTTCGCATGTTCTCGCCGTAGCGAATGGGGCCTGTGCCGCCTGTATCAAAATCTTGTAATGCTTCCATTGCATCAATCACTTTTTCCCGGGTGAGGTCAGGGCCAACGTTCTGCAAAACCTGGGTAAAGTGGGCCAGCGGTGTCCACAGCATGGGAAGCAGCGGGGAATTCAAAAGCGCTTCTGCGCCAACGGCTGTAAAGCGTTTTTCCAACTCTTTCCAGCCGGGCACGCCTTCATTACGGACTGCATGATTAAAGATATGGTAGTGACCGTCTGCTAACTCGCCGGCGATGAAAGAGCGCGGGTCAACTGTGACGTAACCACCGATAATCACAGGCTCATAGCCAATTTTATTTGCTTCTTTTAAGAAGCTGGCATAAGTCGTTGCATAGCTGGAGATGTACAGGTGCGTGACCCGTTTGGCTTTTAACTTAAGAACTTGAGCACTTAAGTTTTTAGTCCCTCGTTTGAAAGGGCTGTAAACAGGTTTGAGATTGTACTTTTTAGCCGCCAGCTCGATGCCTTTGCGGCCGTCTTTACCCCATTCGTCGTCCTGATACAAAATACCCAGTTTCAACTTTTCAGGCTTCAAAGTATTCATAATAAAGTCAGTAGCAAGAATGCCTTCATCCTGCGCGCTGGAGGTATACCAAAAGAGATAACGGTTAGGTGGGTCAAACATCGATTGAGTGGATGCCGCAGTTGAAATGATAGGAACCTTATCTTTTTCCAGTTCACCTTTGATCGCGGTTAGAGGGCTTGATCCGTAAGTGGCAATGAGCGCAAATACTTTGTCCTGATTCACGAGTTTGTTATAAACCGTTTTGGTCAGAACCGGGTCATACTTGTTGTCTTCGATAACGACTTCAACTTTCCGGCCGTGGATCCCTCCCATTTCTTCATTAACCATGTGAGTCCAGACTTTAATAATGCCTGTGACAAATTTACCAATATACGCGGCGGGTCCTGAAAGGTCCTGGAAGGTACCAAGGACAATTTTGTCGTCAGTCACTCCGACTTCGGCCCGGGCAGCGCCCAGTGGAAAGATGAGCAATGCACAAGTCAGTGCAAGGCAGAGTTTTCTAAACGTATTAAGCATTATGCTTCCTCCAAATGTTAACCAATGATGTCGCATTGGCCGGTTAGGGTTTACCTTATGTATGACATCTTAACTAATAGGTGTAGGGCCACGTTAACCAATAGCGTTTGATTCTCAACCAAATACCGACGAGACCTTTGGGCTCAAAGAGTAAAAAGAAGATTAAAATCAAGCCATAAATCGTGACAGAAATACCCCCAATCCGTGGAGCAAACAAGGGGTAAGCCGATGAAATCGGACCACTGATGGCACTGATAAATTCGGGCAGTAAAACCATGAAAATGGCGCCGATAATCGCACCCATCACAGTCCCCATGCCTCCCACGATGATCATAGCCACGTAAAGAATGGATTGGTTCAATGTAAAATGATCAGGACTGATCAAACCAAGTAAATAGGCATACAAAGCTCCGGCGATACCGGCCGTAAAAGAGCTGATGATGAATGCGATGATTTTATATTTGGCAACATGAACACCGATCATTTCTGCGGCGATATCCCGGTCTCTTACTGCAACCAGCGCCCGACCTGTGCGGCTCATGGCAAGGTTTTTCATCAATATTGCGGCGATAACCGCCAGGGCAACCACAACGTAGTAATAGCCCATGTACTTATCGAGGGTAAATCCAAACAGATCGGGGTCGGGTAGGTTAATTCCCCGGTCTCCGGCTGTGACATCTTCCCAGTGATAAACGATGTGTTCGACGATAAATTGAAAAGCAAGTGTTGTGACCAGCAGGTACATGCCTTTTAAGCGTAGCGTTGGTATGCCAACAACCGCACCAAGCAGAGCGGCGAAAACTCCAGCGGCAGGTAACGTAATCAGAAAGGGAAGCTGATACTGAGTCGAAAGAATGGCTGCAGTATACGCGCCCACCCCTAAAAAAGCCGCGTGCCCCAGTGAAATGAGCCCGGCGTAGCCTGTGAGTACATTTAAACCCAGTGCCCCGATCACGGAGACGGCTGCGACACTGGCGATAAAAATGATGTATTTTCCGGCCACCCATGGTAAGGCGATTAGAGCAATGGCGAGTAATAAAAGCCCCAGTTTGGCTGAGGTACTTGGGAAAATACGGGAATCCTGCTCATAAGAGCGAACACAGAAGCGGGTGACGGCCATTACACTTTTCCCCCGCATTGAAGGTTATTCTGAGAAAACGTCGGATTAAACACGTTCAATTTCCTTACTACCAAAGAGCCCATAAGGGCGAATCATCATGACGAGTAATACAACGACATAGGCGGTAATTTCATTGATGCCGCTGCCGAGGTAGTCCTCCAGATAAAAGCCTGCCAGGTTTTCCATAACACCGATCAGTAAGCCGCCGATAATGGCTCCATGCACACTGTCCATACCGCCTAAAATAATGGCCGGCAAGGCTTTTAAGGCCAGAAAGTTCATTTTAGGGTCCACAAACGTGAAGCTGGCCAGGAAGGTGCCTGCGATGGCTGCGATCAGCCCGGCGATCACCCAAGAGCCGGTAAAAACCCGTTTAACATTAATTCCCATTAAGAATGCTGCGGTCGTGTCTTCGGCCGTGGCGCGGAGTGTGATGCCCGAGCTTGAAAATTTGAAAAACAAGAAAAAAACAACCAGCAGAATGGCCGTACAAATTATGGTGTAGAGTTCTGCCTGACTAATGACTACTTCGCCGAAAAGGATGGGGTCAGTGGGAAAGGGCGATGGGTATTCAAACTCTTCATAGCCCCATGTCATGCCAACAAATCCTTGTATGACATAAGCGAGGCCAATCGTAATCATTACAATGGATAACATCGGCTCCCCAACCAGGGGGCGCACGACCATCATTTCCATCAGTGCAGTTAACACGGCCATGATCAGCATTGTTAGGACAAAGCCCAAGAAAAACGGCAGGTGGAAGACAGACACAAGCGTAAAGCCAATGTACGCGCCCAGCATCATGATTTCAGGTTGAGCAAAATTGAAAGTGTCGGTTGCTTTAAAAATGAGCACGAAGCTCAAGGCAACCAGTGCGTACACACTCCCCCATGCTAGGCCGGTGAGAGTGAGTTGCAAAAATAGCTGGTAATCCATCAGCTAGCCTCCTGGTACATTGATTCAATAAGGTCAGCAAACTTTTTATTCACCTCGCGTCGGCGCAGTTTTAAGGTAGCCGTCACTTCGCCATCGTCATGGTCGAGTTCTTTTTCCAGCAAGGTAAATTTTTTGATGCGTTCAACTTGGGAGAAGTCTCCGTTTGCATTTTCAACTTCATCACTGATCAGCTTTTTCACTTCATCCATTTGCACAAGGCTGCGAAAGGTGGTGAATGCCAGGCGTTTTTCTTGAGCCCACTTGGCGACGTTGTCGTATTCAATTTGAATCAGGGCACTGAGAAATTTGCGTTGATCGCCAATGACAACGGCTTCATTAATGTAGGGGCTACATTTGAGTCGATTCTCCAGTTCAGATGGGGAAATATTTTTTCCGCCTGAAGTGATAATGATTTCTTTTTTGCGGTCAGTAATGGAAAGACGGCCCTCGGCATCAATTTCACCGACATCGCCAGTATGTAACCAGCCGTTTTGAATTGTTTCGGCAGTGGCTTCTGGGTTTTTCCAGTAGCCGACAAAAATGTGAGGGCACTTGAGGAGGATTTCCCCATCTTCTGCGATTTTTAACTCAACCCCGGGAATAGGGCGGCCAACAGAACCAAGTTTGACTTCACCCGGGTGGTTAAAGGTGGCAATCCCCGTTTCTTCTGTCATACCCCAGCCTTCCAGCACTTCAATCCCGAGTCCGTGGAAAAATTTGATCACTTCGGGGGAGATGGGGGCTGCGCCACTGAGGGCAATGCGCACCCGTGAGAGGCCGAGTTCCTTACGGAGTGCACGGAGCACCAGGAGGTTGGCCAACCCATATTTAAGCCGAAGGCCTAGTGAGATCGGGCGACCCGCCAGGCGGGTTTCGGCCATTGCTTGACCCCAAGGCAGAGCAAGGTGGTAAATTTTTTTCTTAATCGGTGTGGCATCCTTCATTTTGATTTGGATGCTTGCCATCATTTTTTCCCATATTCGAGGAACTGCGAGATAAAATGTTGGCATGATTTCCCGCATTGCCAGCACCACGGTATCCACACTTTCGGCAAAGTTGACGGTGGAACCGGAACCCAATGGCATAAAGACCGACATCATACGTTCGGCGACATGGCACAGGGGAAGGTAAGAAACAACCTCGTCTTCTTCGCTCTGAGGCAAAACCTGAGTTTGTCCCTTAATCAGTTGAATCACATTATCATGAGAAATCATGGCGCCCTTCGGCGGCCCTGTCGTGCCGGAGGTATAGACCATGATGGCTACGTCTTCCGGGCGGATTGAATCAAGCAACTCATCATATTTGTGAGGTTCCGCCTGATCGACTGTTTCACCCAGCTCCTCAACCGCTTCAAAACTCATGATGCAAGGCTCATTATAATTTCGTAAGCCTTTCATATCCATGACAATTATTTTTTCCAGCAAGGGCAGCTCGTGTTTGATTTCGAGCACTTTGTCGACTTGTTCCTGATCATCACACACGACGATTCGGGAGTCTGAATGTTCAATGACATATTTCGCTTCGGCGGATGGGTTAGTGGGGTAGATACCCACTGCAATACCGCCGATACTTTGGATAGCGAGGTCCGCGTAGAGCCACTCGGGCTTATTGTTACCAAAAATACTGACATGGTCGCCGTGATGAACGCCCAGCTGAGTCAGTCCTAGTGCGAAATGTCGAACGTGCCGGGCGTAGTTGTTCCAGGAAATTTCCTGCCATAAACCGAGGTCTTTCTCTCTGAGTGCAACACGGTCTCCAAAACGATGGACTTTTTCGAGGAAAAGATGAGGTAAAGTATCTGTACGCATTAACGGGCTTCTCCTCTGCGAATCGCCTCATAATTTTCACCCAGGTAAGCTTTTTGTACCTCGGGATCATTCTGAATTTTTTCCGGTGGGCCATCGGCGATTTTCTCGCCAAAATCAAGAACGCCAATGTGTTGAGAAATATCCATTACGACAGCCATATCGTGTTCGATCATTACAATGGTGGTCCCCAGCTCCTGATGAACGTCCAGAATGAACCGCGCAATGTCCTCCGTTTCTTCAAGGTTCATACCGGCCATGGGCTCATCCAGTAAAAGCAGTGAGGGTTCTTGTGCCAACGCACGTCCCAGTTCCACACGCTTTTGAATGCCATAGGGCAAGTCGGACACCAAGTGCTTTCGCCACTGTTCCATTTCCAGAAAGTCAATGATTTCTTCCACACGGCGGCGCTCTCTTGATTCATCTTTTGAGCGGTAGCCCAGCAAGGCATTGCGGACATAGCCGCCTTTAAAATAGTTATGCCGACCTAGAAGGAGGTTGTCGATAACATTCATGTTGGAAAACAGTTCGACGTTCTGAAACGTACGGGCAACACCTTTTTGGGCGACTTTGAAAGGAGGTAAGGGCGTGATGTCTTCCCCCTGAAACAAGACTTTGCCTTGAGTAGGTTTATAAAATCCGCTGATGCAGTTAAGCAGAGAGGTTTTGCCTGCGCCATTAGGACCAATGACAGCGGCCAGTTGGCCTTTTTCGACTGTGAAAGACACATTACGAAGCGCGTGGACGCCGCCGAAACTGATAGAAATATCCTGAATTTCAAGTAAAGCCATGAAGGGAATTCCTCTTAGGAAAGCCAGCGTTTACGCCGTTTATAGTGTTTAACTTCAGCAAAATTCCGACGGTCGTGCCCTTCACCGGTCCCAAGGTAGAATTCTTTTACATCTTCATTCGTGATCAGTTCATTGCAGGGGCCATCCAGAACAATTTTGCCATTTTCCAGAATGTACCCGTAATCCGCTGTTCCTAACGCCATTAGCGCATTTTGTTCGACGAGTAAAATAGAGACATTTTCTTCGGTGTTGATTTTTTTGATGATGTCGAAAATCTCTGTGACGAGCATAGGCGCCAACCCAAGAGATGGCTCATCCAGCATCATGAGTTTGGGCTTGGCCATCAGTGCGCGTCCGATTGCCAACATTTGTTGTTCTCCGCCGGAAAGAAAGCCAGCTTGCATCTTCAGGCGTTCTCTCAACCTGGGAAAGTAGTTTAAGACGCGCTCCATTTCCTGGCGGAGATTAGTGTTTTTTTGTTGTGTGTGTGAGCCAACGCGTAAATTTTCTTCAACCGTTAACTCAGCGAATACGCGGCGCCCTTCGGGAACTTGGGTAATCCCAAGTCGAACGATATCTTGAGGTTGTTTTTTGTGAATTTCGACGCCATCGAATTCAATGGCGCCATTGGTAATTTCGCCGTCTTCGTACTCCAGTAGACCGGATATGGCTTTCAGTGTTGTGGATTTACCGGCGCCGTTCGCGCCTAAAAAGGCAACAATACTGCCTTTGGGAACTTCCAGAGAGATTCCCCGGAGGACGAGGATGATATCGTTATAAACCGCCTCCAGGTTTTTTAGTTTCAGCATAAAAGGGGGACTCCACCGCTTAATTTTTTAGCTGTTGTTGTCTTTTGCATTAATGTGATCTACGCCACACGTTAGAAATTACCGCGTCGCAGCTATCCTTGTCAATTAGTTGATTTTGGACAAAAAAGTTAAAGATTTATTGGGCTTACCATTTCGATAATTTAAATTAATTCAGATTATTTGCTGGTCTCGGTCGTTGCAGGGTGCGTGGAAAATCTGTGGGAGGTCTTGCACGATTGTGAGTAAACTTCATTTTTTTCAAAGTGTTTTAAAAAGCGCTTAATGAAATGAAATCCGCTTGGTACAAAGGAAAGTTAGTTTTTTATCTACGCTTTATAGATGTGTAACAAGGCCTTCATAACAATAATTTTTAACACGCTGAGTGCTGTCTCAAAGTCTTGTTTTGGTGAGTGGGCGTTGGAGTGAGTGATATAAGATTAAGCCAATAAATATTTTGCTACGATGCAATGGTACCGTTGAATCGTAACGATTGATGAGGTAGCCATGCAGATTAAAAAAACAAAAGTCTTTAATGTCCCCGTTGAGGTCGTTTGGGATGCCATCACGGATGAAAAAAACTCTCAGAATGGTTTATGAAGGCTCGATTTCAAACTGAAGTGGGCTATCAATTTGAGTTTCAAGATGCCCCTCGAGGGAAGTGGGACGGTCGGTTGTGGGGAGAGGTTCTCGTGGTTGAACCCCTGCGGTGGCTTTCTTACACCTGGACGGGCAATCAAATGAAACATAACACGCGGGTGACCTGGGTATTAAAACCCATTGCGTCAGGTACGGAACTTACCCTTGAACATACAGGTTTCAAAGGATTTGGGGACAATATCATTGGCTTTTTTCATTTACTGGGTTGGCGCCAGTATCTGCGTGGCTTGACAGACTTTTTGCAGTCTTAGTACGGGATGTTATGTGACTGCTGATGAGTCGGTGCACTCAGTGCAATGTGAAATTTTGTGAGGAAGTGTGATGAGGTACGCTCAATTAGAAAAACAAGACCAATAGCCAAATCATAAAAGCCAGAAATAAAGAGAGCAATACCGCCGCTGAACCGGCATCTTTTGCACGGCCGGACAGTGCGTGTTGCTCAAAGCCAACCCTGTCAACAACGGCTTCGATGCCGGTATTCAATAATTCTACGACCATCACGAATACGATACTGCCAATTAAAAGGGCTGCTTCAATACCGGAGTCGCTCAAAATAAGCCCAGCGGGTATCAGAATCACGGCGGCCCAGCACTCTTGCCTGAATGCTTCTTCACTATGGTAAGTGGTTCTGAAGCCTTGTATTGAATAATGAAATGCATTCCAAAGCCGTTTGATGCCATGCGCTTTAGGGTTTTGTGTCATCGGTCTTCGCCTTCACTGTCTGCAAGCACGATACTGTTTCAGCCTACCAGGAGGAATTTAAACACGAATGACGTGTACTGGCGTAGATATCCCCGGTATGAGGCTTCCGGGGATATCAAAACACATTTATGCAATCATCTGTTGTCGTAGATCAATACCGGACAGCTTTTCAATTCTTCCGGACATCATCGATGCGTGCATATGTTCAAAGAGTTTTCCGGGTTTGCCGTCAGGTGCCTCAGCAAAATAGCTGTGGCCCGTTAATGGGTCATACTTCATATTGATATCATCACAATCTACCGAGTAAACATTCTTGGATACTCGGTTAATATCTTCTGGCCCGGAGTGGCCTAAACGGCGTGAGGAGATTTTATTTTTCAGGTTAGAGGCTTTACTGGCGCGCAATGCAAGATCATCTGAGGCATAATAGACGCAGACATTGCGCGAAGCATGGCTGATAAATTCACCCGAGTGCCCTCGGTGAAGCGACTCATTGACGATATCGGCAGCGACCATAAAGGTGTTCCGAAATAACAGCGGAACACCGTTGGCCAGGTCATATTTATTCCACATTTTTAAGGTTTCCCTAAGCACACGGTTCCCCATTGAGTGAGCAACCACGTTGATTCGCTTTCTGCATGGCTTACCTTCATCGTCAGTACCGGTGCGCCATTTTAGAAACAATTGCAGCGCGCGGGAAAATGCAAAAGCGCTATTATCCGCTGCTTTTTGATCATCCCAGTAGTCCAAAACGATGCCAAAGTCATTGTCGCATGGCCAGATCATAGGGATCACCAGCACTTGGTTTTTTTTCTTTTGGTCAAAAAGTTTTTGTAGTTTTTCGGTTCTTGAAAAAACTTGATCAGGCAGATTAGAAAATCCATGAATGTAGAGCAGTATCTGCTCAATAGGACTCTCTCTTAATTCTCGCAGAAAGGGTTTGGATGTCACTTCTTCATATTGATCCGGACCTGTCTTACGGCAGAAGTAAACATTGTTTTCCGGTGTGTTTATTTTTAAGTCAAAGTCGATGCGTCGTCCGCTTCTCAAGCGTTTTGTAGGGGCCTGTTTGAGTTTCCTGTTGGTGATAAAAAGCATACGTCCTCCTTGGTATTGTTATGCAATTGGTTTACGCAGCTAATGTAGCGAAAGTGCTCATTTTGCGGCATACCTGATTTTAGGGATATCCCGTTATGTTTTAGTGAAGTGTTCCGCAATCAACTTGAAAAGTCGCCGGGCACTCTTAGGCGAATGATGATTTTGTGCCTCTTTTTGTGCATTGCGTACAAGCTGCTGTATTTGCTGTCTGTCCAGTGAGGGCAGTGTTTCCATAAGCCGGTCAATGGCGGGTTGCCCCTCCGTTAAAAGCTGCTGTCGCCAGATTTCGACTGCATGGAGTTGTTGAGTTTTCTGGGCAGATTGATTGCGGTGTTGTTTGAGCTGATCTTCGATTAGGGATAGATCCGTATTTCGCAGGAGTTTTGCAACATATTGCAGCTGTCTTTTACGAGCGCCATGAGCATGTATTGCGCGTGCCTGGACCAAGGCATCGTGAATGTCCGAAGGAAGCGCAAGTTTGGCGAAGTCCTTATCGCTCAGTGCGGCCATTTCTTCCCCTAAGGCCTTAATTGTATGAGCAAGGCGTTTCCGTTCGCTTTTACTGATCGTTTCTTCGGTGTTTGAGTCAGAAAAATGTGTCATGTGTTTTTTCAAAGCCAGAGGTCAAAAAACTGGTTGAGCCAAGTTTCAACATCTTGCCGGTGCTTTTCATTTTCTGCTCGTTGTTTTTCAGGCTGCTGTGCACCCGGGAAAACCAGTTTATGAGCAGCTCGTTCCATCCAAAGCTCCATAATATCGGTGGTAACTTCCGGGTGAAATTGCACGCCGTAAATATTGTTTTTTAAGCGAAATGCCTGGTTAGGAAAGTAAGAGCTTCCCTGGGCCAGCCGTACAGCATGTTGAGGAAGGCAAAAACCTTCTTGGTGCCATTGGTAAAAGTATTGAGTAGTGTCAAAAAGCGGGTCAGCACCGGCGATGGCGGTGATCGGGAAGTAGCCGATTTCTACCCGGCCTGAGGGGTGTGGGGCAACGGCTTCCCCTTGTGATCGAGCGATGAGTTGCGCGCCAAGGCAGATCCCCAGCAGGCGATGATCTTCTTCAATCGCCCGTTGGATCAGTTTTATCTCCGCGAGTAGAGCAGGGAACTCTTCGGTGTCGTTGACACTCATTGGCCCGCCGAAGATCACGGTCCCCGCATAGTCGCTTAAGCGATCGGGCAAAGCCTCGCCGCCGATGGGGTAACAAATCTCCAGCAGATAACCGCGCTGTTTTAAGTACCGCCCAACGCGGCCTGGATTGGCGGATGAACTGTGGGTAATAATTAAAATTTTTTGTGACAATGCTTTGACTTAAATGATCCACATAATTACAAACTACATTATAACTCACTTGCTGAGGCGAGGAGTCACAGCCTCTAAATACGCCTGATAGGACGGACTGTTTGCCAACACTTGCAGGTCCACCCTATCGTCGCCTGTTGAACTCACTCCTCTCCCACCCCTGATAGGCCCCGCAGGCCTTGCTCACGCTCCATCTTCAAGAGCGGTCGAGCTGACTGCGCGTCTTCAGTGGTCAACAATTTGCTTATCTAACCATTTGCGGTGTTCGAGGCTCAACAGCCGACGTTAAACGTATCGCACGATATCCCAAATTCTATGCGTTTTGAGAGTATTTCTTGAGATCAGGTTACCTGTGTCAGCAAAGGGCGGCCTTCAAAGTAAGCATCTAAATTGGCAATGACCATGTCCACAGCATCACCGATTGCATTCAGGGTGACACCACCAATATGGGGTGTGATGACCACATTATCCAGCTGCATTAAGGCTTCCGGAATTATGGGTTCTCCATCAAAAACATCCAGCCCGGCTGCACCGAGTTGGCCTGAGGACAGCATTTTGATCATTGTGGCCTGGTCAACCACTGAGCCGCGCGCAATATTGACGAGTGTGCCTTCAGGACCAAGGGCTTCCAGCACCGGCTGGGAGACAAGGTGATGGGTTTCTGTACCGCCCGGGCAGGCGAGAACAAGGTAGTCAATTTCACGGGCCATGGATAACACATTATTGTGGTAGTGATAGGGCAGGTCCGGTTTTGGGGTCCGGCTATGGTAATGGATATCCAAGTCAAAGCCTGCTGCCCGTTGCGCGATAGCCTGGCCAATATTCCCCATACCGACAATGCCTATTTTTTTGTGATTGAAGCCGGGGGCAACATTCGTAAGCCGGTCGGCCAACCAGCCAACTTTACGCATTTTTCGATCCATGAGGCTGACGCGACGTACGGCATCCAATAGAAGCGTCATCGCCAGATCTGCAACGCAGCCACTATTGGAACCCGGGGAGTTTGTCACGGCAACCCCGCGTTCACGAGCAGCATCCAGGTCGATTCGATCGTAGCCCACTCCCAGGCAACAGATAATTTCGAGCTTGGGTAGTTGGTCCATAAACTCGGCATCCGCGCCGACGGAGTTCAGTGTAAACACCGCTTTGATTCGGTGGGCGATGTCGCTTAAGAACGGAACGATGTCTTTCGCGTGCCAGGCATCGTGTACGACAAATCTTTCTTTGAGTTTGCTGACAATTGGGACAGGCAGCTCTGCGGTAACGAGTAAGTCAGGTTTCATGCATTTTCTCCTTATGTTCTTTAACTTATTGTTTTTATATGTTTTGTGTTCTAATTTTTTGCTATGAATGAGGCGGTCATTTTTTAAATTCAATCACTTTTGTTAACGCGCTGATCGTCAGTTCATCGACCGAACAGCCTGGCCGTAATGACAAAACAGCGGCAATTTGTTGGGCAATGTCTGCCGGTTTAATGTGTTGGTTGGCTTCTTCGCCGGGTTTAAAGTTCAGTGCATCAAAAAAAGGTGTATCGACCATCCCAGGATTTACGACGGTGACTTTAACCCCCGCTCGCCCGCATTCATCCCTCAAGGCTTGCGCAAAACCCCGCAAGGCAAACTTGCTGGCGCTATAGATGGTTCCTTTGCGGTCGCCCCGCAACCCAGCAATAGAACTCATTAAAATGATGTCGCTGGATGTGTTTTTTTTCAACGTTGGTAAAAAAGCCCGGATCAAAAAGGCTTGGCTGGTGAAGTTAAGATCCATCAGCGAGCGGATTTGTCGGTAGGAAAACTCTTCCAGTGACTTGAAAAGGCCCTGGCCAGCACAGCAGATGAGGCCAGAGACCGGTATTTCATCTCGTGCGAGTGAGGTTTGAAGTTGGACTAACTGTTCGGGGAGTTGATCGAGGTCAGAGAAGTCCAAGGAAACGGGTGTGAAGGCCTGGCTGTCCGGTGTGAATTTACGCCAGTCCCGTGCCAGGCCAACAACGTCGTGGCCTTCAGCCAGTAAGGTCTCGGTAATGGCTTTTCCGATACCTGAACTTGCGCCAGAGATGATGAATCGCCTGATTTTCATAATGTGCAGCGGAAGAATTTCTCTTCTGGTATGTAGTTTAAAATTTGTGCTTTGCAAAACGCGATCATTTCTTCTTCTAAGGCTGTGTCGTAAGACGTCATGCCATTGTCACTGGATAATGGTCCAGCGAACAGTTTTTCGTCAGGGTACAGTCGAATTAGTTTTTTGAAAAAACCATCGGGCAACCGAAATGGGCCGGTGCTGACAGAGTGAATACTGCGTTCAGGTAATACGGAAAAAACCTGCTTAAACAGCTCCCGGTAAAGTGTTTGATAGTGGCTTTGGTAAATTAAGGGGTCGAAGCGCAGGCCGATTTTCCAACCGCTTTCAGCAAGCTTCAGCATCGCCCGAATACGTGCGGATAACCCAGGCGCACCGTGTTCAAGCGATTTTGCCACATTATCCGGATTCAAGCTGTAGGCGACAACGACATTATCGATGGCTTCTGTTTCAAGTAGCGTGCTGATTTGAGTGCTTTTGGTTCTCAGCTCAAGCAGGGTGTGTGGCCGCTCTCGGAAAAGTGGCAAAATGTGTGCGGCAAACCCCGAGGTATTCTCAAAAGCGAGGCTATCGCAATCGTAACCAGAGAAAAAATGAATGCTTTGGCCTGGGTGCTGACTGGCAGTTAACCGGATGGCTTGATCAAAGTCTTCGTAATTGACAAAAAGAATATAATTCGCAGAGCGGTACATGCCTTGTAAAAAACAATAGCGGCAGTCATACAGGCAATTGAGCATATGCGAAAAATAATAATTGTGTGCCCCGCCAATGCCGTATCCATCAGGTGCAGGCAGTACAAATCCTTTGTGTTTTTGTGCCAGGATAAGTGCGGGCTTTTTCTTTTGTAGGCGGAAGTTTTGCGCTTTGGGATTAAACACTTCGCCATAGCGCTCACAAGTGATTCGACGGGCATTTGGGTAGCGTTTTAAAATGCCGGTTACTCGAGGGTGATCTTCAAGGGCGGCTTCAATGTAGATGGTATCGATCAAGTGGCGTTAATCCAATGCTGTCGGCTGTTTATTGATGGTATCACTGAGTGCTTGCAGGCACTCCCGGCTATTTCGGCAGCCTGAGATAGCGGATTCTGCGGAAGTTGTATCGCCCCAGATTAAATGCCAACGCCGGAGTAATTGTTGAAGTTGAGTTTTTTGTTGTTGAGAAAATCGCCACTTTTGTGCGATTGCTTCGAAGGCATTAGGTACATGGTGTGCCACTTCCAGTTCCTCCAACAATACTTTCTGGTGTTGTAATACGTGTTCGATGGATTCAAGGTGATTTTTTATATTTTGCTCGATCCAGGCAGGTGTAATACTTTCAATCGGATGGTGATGCGTGTCAGATACCACTTTAAGGCACTGTACTAACTCATTGGATGTAAAGCGTGTTGCAGAATAATAAAATCCTGAGGCTTCCATTTCGAACAAACCGTGTACAGGATAATCGATAACGGGTTTGGGCACTGTAAAGACTTCCTCTGTCTGGCAGGGAAGTGTAAACGTGAGTGAAGGGTAGTGGCTGTGGCCCGTGTCGGCATCTGTTATTTTGTGGGCTGCAAATAGATCGCCCAACTCGACATGGCCATGGCCAGCAATGCCTATATTGAGCCAGCTGCTAAAGCTGTTATGGCCGGCGAGCATATGGGTATAAGCAACGGCGGCGGCACTGGCGACCTTACCGATACCGCTAATGGTTAACCAGAGGTTATCTCGCCGGTAAACCTCAAAAGCCGGCGCATGGGTAAGTTTTTTTAATCGAAAAAAAGGGATTAATGCTTTTGCTTCAATCGGCATTGCCACGATCAGGTGCTGGTGGAGCATAAGTGACTTCCCGTTGTTTTCGACACCGATTGGTAAAGGGATTCGTAGTGCGCAGCGTCTTCAAGGCGGCCTCGTTTACGCGCACCGGCTGCAAATATATGGATTTTTTTCTTTAACATTGCCACTGCGGCTTGTCTATCCGTGTTGGAAAGTACGGGGCCCTCCGTCTTTAACAGATTATGAAGTGCACGGATCCGAAAACGGTCCATACCCCAGTGCTGTTTAGACAATTGATCGCCGTGTCCGCCGTATTTGATGATTTGAGGTTTTGGGATAAAAGTGACCGGATATCTGGCAGTGATCCGCAGCCATAGGTCGTAATCTTCACAAGCAGGTAGATCGGTGTCGAAGTGCCCAAGTTCTTCGAAGACCCGTTGATGGATGATGATGGATGAGGGCGACATGGCGCAAAGGGGCAGGCAGTGTTGAAAAATCCATCCACCTTTCTTGGTGTGTTTCTTGTGAGGATTCACACGTTGGCCATCGCGAATCCAGATTTCCTCTGTATGACAAATGATCTGCCCCGACGCGTTTAGCGCGTGTTTTTGGGCGGAGAGTTTACCGGGCAGCCACTCATCATCAGAGTCCAAAAAGGCGATCCACTGGCCCGATGCCGCTCGGATAGCGGCATTTCGGGCTGCGCTAACACCTTGCTGTGTTTGCTTGAGGTAGCGCACCTGGCGGAAATTATTTTTAATCAGCGTTTCTGTGTCATCAGTTGACCCGTCATCTACAACGATGACCTCACCAGGAGGCTCAGTCTGTTTGAACACAGAGTTTAATGCGCGCGGTAAATAGCCCGCGCGATTGTGAGTTGGAATGATGACGGAGACACTGCCAAACATATTGCAGACTTATCCGTAGCTTTGCGAGATGCTGTCCAATGGAGACTTTTGAATGCCATGGTTTGGAATAGGGTAGCGCAACCCGACTTTATGCAAAGCTTCGAGCCCTTTGAGGATATGGGGGAGATAGGAAGGCGCAAAAGCAATGAGGAGTTCATCGTCTTGTACGCCGCCAAACTTGCGTTCCGCATAGCAGGGAATGGATAAGCTCGGTTCACCGGAACGCAGTGCTTTCCCCCAGGAGTCTGCACAGGCACTTTCACCTACACATGTAAACTCAAGTTTTTTATAACCAGTATGCTGTAAGCCATTGATAAGTGTAATCATTTGTCCGGGCGTGGCATACACGAGACAAATATCGGGGTTATCCAGGCGCTTTGAAGTTAATGGCGAGACAGCCAGTGCTTTATAGTCACCGTAACTGGCGCAATCCATGGCGCGCTGATGGGCGGAACTGTCGGCCAGAGTGCCATACCAAACGCCATTCATTTTTTCACCACTGAGCCATGTTTCATCTTGAGGATGTAATCCAACCACGGCGCCACATTGTTCTCCCATGAGGTTGTCCATCGTGATACCCAGTGTCCAGCCTATCCAGCGGCTTTGGCCTACAACTTGGTCCATGGCAAGTTTTTCTTTGGGATCGGGTTTGCGCAGACGAGGTATGGCCTCCATTTCTTCGACCGTTCCAAAACGTTTCATCCCGATTGGATTGGTTTTTAACCGAAGGTATTGGTTGAGCCCGTTAACAAGTGCACTGTAGTCGTAGTCTGTCGCATCATCCCAGCAATTTTTGTTGGCCATGATTCCTCCTGTCTAGGCGTGATTGGAGCGGATGTGAGATAGCCTAAAACTATATCGCACCGACTAGGGAAGGACTAGTTTAATCTCCGCGGCTGCAGTTTCGACACACTGTCGGCCGATATCGATTGCTTCTTTTGCTGAAAAAAATTCTAAAATGCCAATGTGAGCGAGCCGGGGTGTCAAATTAATTTCAGGCGGGTCGCCGGCCATGCGGCTGCGTGTGATTCGGTCTTGCATGATGTCGATGGATTTAGCCAATGTGTCAAAAAGCTTGGGCGGCTCAAAGAGGCTGGTTTCTTCATTCGAAGTGAAAAAGGATGTGTAGTTTTTTAACTTCTGGCTCAGTGCGTCCAGCAAGTTAGGGTCTTCGGCGGATTTTGTTTCGTTCTCCTCTTTTTGTCTCGCGAGCTCCTGTATTTTTGCCATGTTTTGTTGGGAAAAAACATGGTGGTTCAAATTAACGGCGATCACAATGTCCGCGCCAAGTGCGCGGCAAAGAGACACAGGCACCGGGTTGACCATGCCCCCATCCATGTACCAACTGTCATTGATTTTTCTTGGTGGGAAAATACCAGGGATCGCAATGGAGGCCCATAGCGAGTCCAGTATTTTACCGCGCTGTAACCATATTTCCTGTCCATTGTCCAGGCGGGTTGTGACCATGCCGAAAGCAATTTCCTGATCTTCAATTAAGGCGTCACCAGGTGCAATATATTGATTGAAAACGATCTGTAGTCGTTTTTCGTCAATGAAGCCGGGTTGAAGAGGGTTGACATCAAAAAACCTGATCACGTCCCATTTGTGGAGTGCACATGCCCATTTCGTAAGTGCATCAAGTCTGCCGCTGACATAAGCGGCACCAATGACAGCACCCATTGAGCACCCTGAAACGACAGCTGGAGTAATACCTTGCTCCTGTAGGGCCTGGATGACGCCTATATGCGCCCACCCTCGGGCACCGCCACCGCCGAGTGCAAGCCCGATGCGCGGTTTTAGCTTTTCACGCTCATTAACATCAGGGTTTGGGGGAATGTGTGTTGTCATGTGGCCTCTTCGATAGCTCCCGTGCTCAGCAATGCTGTAATTTGGTCATCGTCAAACCCCCATGCCTTTAAGCCGTCTCGACTATGGTCGCCAGGTGTGGGTGATGCATATTGAACCGCCCCGGGGGTGCGGCTGAATTTGGGCACAGGGGATGGCTGGGTATAGCCGCCGACTTCTGTGAAGTTTTGACGACTGATGTGATGAGGGTGTTGATGAGCCTCACTAAGTGACAATACCGGCGCGTAGCACACGTCTGTGCCGGTGAGCAGTTCATCCCACTCATCGCGTGTTTTGGTTTTGAATATGGATTCAAGTTTTGCTTTCATTTCCGGCCACTGCGTTTGGTCGTTCTGCTCGGGGAGTTTTGTTTTGTCCAGTCCCAGCTTCTCCAAAAGCTGGAGATAGAAGCGGTGTTCAATGGGGCCTATGGAAATGAATTTGTGGTCTTTTGTTTCATAAACCTCATAAAAGTGCGCGCCGGTATCCAGGAGGTTGGTGCCGACTTCTTCATTCCAGGTGCCTGCATTTTCGCGGCCGCCTACGACGCCGGATATCAAGGATGCCACACAATCAATCATGGATGTGTCCACGACTTGGCCTTGCCCGGACCGGCCAGTTTCCCAGAGTGCGCACATCATGCCGAAGGCTAAGTACAACGCGCCACCGCCATAGTCACCCACAAGATTAAGGGGTGGGACAGGTTTTTGCCCGCGTCGTGCAAAGTAGTGCAATGCGCCCCCCAGGGCGATGTAGTTAATATCATGTCCAGCTGCCATGGACATTGGGCCTGTTTGCCCGAATCCTGTCATTCGCCCATACACGAGTTTTGGGTTGCGTTGGAGGCAGACATCCGGGCCAAGGCCGAGTTTTTCCATGACCCCAGGGCGAAACCCTTCGATCAAACCGTCTGCTTGCTCGATCAGTTTGAGAAGGGTTTCTATCCCCTCAGGGTTCTTCATGTCAATGGCAACAGAGCGACGACTTCTGAGTGTGATGTCGTTGAGGGTATCTCTCGGCTCCCCAACAATGGCCTTTTGCGGGCGATCAATACGCAAAATATCCGCGCCCAAATCAGCCAGCAGCATAGCGCAGAATGGGCCAGGGCCAATGCCTGCAATTTCAACAATTTTAAGGCCGGTGAGTGGTCCACGGGCTGGATTAATGCGTTTGCTCATGTCGTTATCCTCCTGGTGAATGTTTGATTTTTTATTTAGTTTTGGTGAATCAGTTTTAAGAACTCGCTGCGTGTTCGGTGGTCATCTTTAAAGCGGCCACGCATGGTGGATGTTGTCATTTTAGAGTTTTGTTTTTCCACGCCTCGCATTTTCATGCAGAGGTGTTCTGCTTCGATAATGACGGCTACGCCATCTCCCTGGGTAATCTCTCCCACAGCGTCTGCGATCTGTTGAGTGAGTCCTTCCTGGATTTGCAGGCGCCGGGCATACATGTCAACAATGCGGCCAATTTTAGAGAGCCCGATGACACGGCCCTTCGGCAAGTAACCGACATGGCATTTGCCGAAGAAGGGGAGCAGGTGGTGTTCGCAGAGGGAGTAGAGCTCGATGTCTTTTACGATGACCATTTCGTCCATTTTAGATTCGAAGATGGCGCCATTAACCACGCTTTCGAGGGTTTGCGAATAGCCACGGGTCAGGTATTGCATTGCTTTGGCGGCGCGCTCGGGCGTATCGCGCAAGCCGTCGCGTTCCAGATTCTCCCCCAGGTTTTTTATAATACTGGCATAGCTTGCCGTGAGGTCTTTAATCATAGGTTTGAGGCCTTGTGTCGGAAGGTTGGTTAACTAATATACCAAATCATGAAAGACCTTTTAGCTTTCTACTTCGTGAACGATTCGCCACTTTCCATCCTGTTCCAATTGCCAATAAAGCTGCTTGTGACTGAGTCTTGCGCCCTCTTTGGGGTAGTTGTTACTTTGGTAATGCTGCACAAAACGCGTCATGAACAGATTGCGTTCACCCGGGTAGAGGAAAATATCCAGCTCGGAAATGTCGACCTGAATATAGGTTTTTACCTCAGCAATGTGACGCTTGTATTGCTCCCAAAAAGCATACCCTTGGGTTTGTCGGCGGTAATTGGTTGAGTAGTGTTGGAGGTGTAGGTCAACGTTGAGGCTTTCCCAGTCATTCTTCCATGTTGACAGAATATTTTTGATATTTTGTTGTCGCAGTATCCAGTCCTGCTGCGGTAGCCAGTTGATTTTTTCAGTTAAAATCAGAGGTGTTTCCCCGATTGTGATGAAGCGCTTGAGCTTTTCGAACGAATCATTGCTGATCGTAATACAACCACGGCTATCTCTTGGTGGTCGGCTATATTTTTGACTGGGGTTGCCGTGGAGCCAGATTCCATACCCCGTTTTTTGATTGTATTTATCCCAGGCATTGGGGTAGTTGATTGGGAAAGCCCCTTTCCCGTAAAGGTCAGGAAGTCGGTTGCCATCCATAAAGGCATGAATGGTATATACCCCGAGCGGCGTTTTGTTGTCATTAATACGCGCTTTTCCAAAGCCGGCTTTACCCAGTGTAATGTAGTGATCACCAATGATGCTGGGTAGGGGTTGCCGATTATCGATGAGGTAAAGTCTGGCGAGCGTCAAATCAACAATCAGCGCGTAAGGGTGTTTTTTATTTAATGAAATAATACTGGCTGGGATTTTTTCTCTGGTTGGAACTTGGCGGGCTTGGTAACGCTTTTGGGCCTCTTCGTGCAAAAGTGTGAGCCGGCTATTTTTTTGAGGCCCAGGAAGCGGGGCAATTTGCCCCAGTGTGGCAAGGGCCTCTGCATAGGTCAGCTGAGCTAACTGAAAATAGGGTCGGCTCTGAACAAGTTGTTCTAACGTTGATAGCGCAGTGTTGATGTCGCCGGCCTGAAAGTTATCAACGGCCTGGATAAGCTGTATTTCTTCTCGCTCCTGAAATTGCTTTTGGAAGGCTGTCTCTGCGCTGACGACTTGAACAGCCAGTTGCATTACAAGCAGTAGTAAGACAGCGGAACTCCGGAAACCGTAGTGGCTACAAGCCGCCGATAAATTGAATATGAAGTTTTTACTTCGGTAGTTTTTTTTCTCGAATAACACGCCAGTATTCGCCGTTTTTTTCAAGGATAATCTGCACCCCGTCCCTCACAGGTCCTCTATTTGCAATATTAACAAGGGCCACGGTTTCCGTCAGCTGATCAATCTCAAATAACAAAGGTTGACTGGCTTCGAGGATTGTAAGTGGCGGGTCTCCCCGGAATGGGATATCAAAAGAGGGACCCTCGCGTTGGATCAACGTTTGCCAGATTTGGAGCTGTAATTGAATGTTTTCAAGATGATTTTGTGCATTGCTAGCTGTATTGCTCAGAATCACCAGCTTGTCCAAGTGGTCACTTTGTGGCGCTATCAACGACAAAACAGAGGCATAGGTTTGCCGCGATTTGTAAATATACAAACTCTGTAAATTACTGTGGATAGCATGATAGGGGTGACTGGATGTCAGTGCCAGTTCTAGTAGATCAATGGCAGCGTCCAGATCTCCCGCCCGGGCCAGCGCAATCGCTTTGTTATTCATCTGGGTCAAATAAGTTGCGTTTAGGCTCACAGGCTTGGGGCGCGCCAGCAACACCGGTGGCGTTACCGTCGTCAAGGCTGGAATAGTTGAGGGATCAGCGATAGCCCCGTGAACTGCGGATATGAGGCAAAGGCCTGCTATAAATTGAAGTGGCTTCTGGTATATGCCCATGGGAAAGGTTATTTAAAGTAACGACGTCTTTGGAATAAGCAAGCGCTGGGCCCGCTCTTTATGGTTATGAGTGTATGTCAATAGACAGCCGGCGTATAGGTGCAGTAACATTACTGAAATGTTTTGAAGTCGAGGGTTTTTATTCAAATTTTGAGTCTTTTAAGTTTTAAAAACTCACCTTTAAATGAAGAGAACAACTTGAAGGTTAATTGTCAGTTTTATGGTGATTCAACTCTTTAAGCATAAGGACATACAAGCTATTCGAAGTGAACATGTAGAACGGGAAACCAACTGTTTCCCGTTTTCTTTGCGCGGGAGAAATGAAAGTTGGTAAAACCGGCTTTATTAGCACTGGCTGATGGCAGTGTATTTCATGGTGAATCAATTGGTGCTGAGGGCAAATCGATTGGTGAGGTTGTTTTTAATACATCAATGTCAGGGTATCAGGAAATCCTGACAGACCCTTCTTACGCTCGGCAAATCGTAACGCTGACTTACCCTCATATCGGTAATGTCGGCAGCAATAGTGATGATGAAGAATCGAGGCAGGTCTTCTGTGAAGGTTTGGTCATACGCGATTTATCGTTGGTCGCAAGTAACTTCCGAAGTCAGGTCAGCCTGCCCGACTACTTGAAGGAAAACAATGTTTTGGCAATTGCGGGCATAGATACCCGTCGACTCACCCGCCTATTGAGAGAAAAAGGCGCCCAAAATGGTTGCCTGGTCGCTGGCGATAGTATTGATGAGGCTTTAGCACTTGCTGAAGCAAAAGCGTTTCCCGGCCTGAAAGGTATGGATCTGGCCAAAACGGTGAGTACAACAGAAGCTTATATGTGGACTCAAGGCCGCTGGTGCCTGGAGTCTGGTCAACCTGAGCCCCAACCAGCACAAAATTTGCCCCTGCATGTTGTTGCCTATGACTTTGGGGTAAAAAAGAACATTCTCCGCATTCTGGTTGACAAGGGTTGTCGGATCACCGTTGTCCCGGCGACAACCCCTGCCGCTGATGTACTCGCTTTAAATCCGGATGGCATTTTCCTCTCGAATGGCCCGGGCGACCCTGAACCCTGTGGTTATGCGATTGAGGCCATTCAAACACTGTTGGAAACAGATGTCCCCGTTTTTGGGATTTGTTTGGGGCACCAATTATTGTCGCTCGCATGCGGTGCGAAGACCAAGAAAATGAAATTTGGGCATCATGGGGCTAATCACCCGGTACAGGATCTTGTCTCTAAAAACGTCATGATCACCAGCCAGAATCATGGGTTTGTTGTTGATGAAGCGACTCTTCCAGACAACTTGGTGGCTACCCACCGTTCTTTATTTGATGGAACTTTGCAAGGTGTGATTCGCACAGATCGACCAGCTTTGAGTTTCCAAGGCCACCCCGAAGCCAGCCCTGGTCCACAGGACATTATTTGTCTATTCGACGATTTTATAGACATGATGAATAAACGAGCGAGTGAGCATGCCTAAAAGAAACGATATCAAAAGTATTTTATTGATTGGGGCTGGTCCGATTGTCATTGGTCAGGCCTGTGAGTTCGATTACTCGGGCGCTCAAGCCTGTAAAGCGCTTAAAGAAGAAGGTTATCGAGTCATTTTGGTGAACTCAAATCCGGCGACCATCATGACAGATCCGGAAATGGCTGATGCGATTTATATCGAACCGATCAACTGGCGGGTGGTCGCGAAAATTATTGAAAATGAAAGGCCAGATGCGTTATTGCCCACCATGGGCGGGCAGACGGCACTCAATTGTGCGTTGGATCTAGAGAGAGAAGGCGTGCTGGAAGCGTTCGGCGTTGAAATGATTGGTGCCACGCGAGAAGCCATCGACATGGCCGAGGATCGGGATAAATTTCGCAAAGCCATGGGTGAAATTGGCTTGGCGACACCGAGAGCATTTATCGCCCACAGTATGGAAGAAGCCCGCCAAGGGCAGGCTCAGATCGGTTACCCCTGCATCATACGGCCTTCCTTTACGATGGGGGGCAGTGGCGGTGGCATCGCATACAATCACGAAGAGTTTGAAGCGATCATCAAACGAGGATTGGATCTTTCACCAACCAACGAAGTACTTCTGGAAGAATCTGTGTTGGGGTGGAAAGAGTATGAAATGGAAGTTGTTCGTGATTGCAGAGACAACTGTATTATTATCTGTTCAATTGAAAACCTTGATCCGATGGGTGTACACACAGGTGATTCGATTACGGTTGCGCCTGCGCAGACACTGACGGATAAAGAATATCAAATCATGCGCAACGCTTCACTTGCGGTTTTGCGCAAAATTGGTGTCGATACCGGTGGTTCAAACGTTCAGTTTGCGATCAACCCGGAAACAGGCGCGATGATCATCATCGAGATGAACCCAAGGGTATCGCGCTCCTCTGCACTGGCTTCCAAAGCCACGGGTTTTCCCATAGCCAAAATCGCCGCTAAATTGGCAGTGGGTTATACTTTGGATGAGCTAAAAAATGATATTACCGGTGGCGCGACACCGGCGTCTTTTGAGCCTGCGATTGATTACGTTGTCACTAAAATTCCTCGGTTCACGTTTGAAAAGTTCCCAAGTGCAAATGCCAAACTGACCACTCAGATGAAATCGGTTGGCGAAGTCATGGCCATTGGCCGGACTTTTCAAGAGTCATTACAAAAAGCCATTCGAGGTCTGGAAATTGGGTCGGACGGTTTACATGAAATACTCCCGAAAGGTTTGAGTGCAGAAGAGCAAGAAAAACGGTTGCGTGAGGCGCTTAGAGAGCCGGGTGACCAACGCTTATGGTACGTTGCAGATGCCTTTCGCCAAGGCTATAGCGTGGAAGACTTGTTCCAGACCACGTCAATTGACCCGTGGTTTTTGTCGCAAATTGAAGACTTGGTTCAAGAAGAAAAACAGCTGGAAGGACGGACCTTGGATCAGCTGTCACTGGACAATTTACGCCGGCTTAAACGCAAGGGTTTTTCAGACAGCCGACTAGCCACTTTGCTGGATGCCACTGAAACCTCTGTTCGCGCTTATCGATTGGCTTTGGACGTACGGCCTGTTTATAAGCGGGTCGACACATGTGCGGCTGAGTTTTCCACCAGCACGGCATACATGTACTCAACTTATGAGGAAGAGTGCGAAGCTGAGCCTACAGAGCGAGAAAAAATCATGGTGCTGGGCGGTGGCCCCAACCGTATTGGGCAAGGTATTGAGTTTGACTACTGCTGTGTTCATGCGGCGATCGCCATGCGCGAAGAGGGTTATGAAACCATTATGGTGAACTGTAATCCCGAGACAGTCTCTACGGATTACGATACATCTGATCGTTTGTACTTCGAACCGTTGACCTTAGAAGATGTGCTGGAAATTATTCACGTTGAAAAGCCGAAAGGTGTAATTGTCCAGTATGGAGGGCAAACACCGTTAAAACTGGCTCGTGCACTTGAAGCCGCCGGCACACCGATTATTGGTACGACGCCGGACTCAATTGATCTAGCAGAAGACCGTGAGCGCTTTCAACACATGATTGAAAAGCTGCAATTGAAGCAGCCTCCTAACCGAACCGCCCGTAAGACGGAGGAAGCGCTCAGTCTTGCGTCTGAAATTGGCTATCCTCTGGTTGTACGCCCCTCCTACGTCTTAGGTGGCAGAGCAATGGAAATCGTGCATGATGAAGAAGAACTGTTGCAGTACATGGGCTCTGCTGTCAGTGTTTCTAATGACTCACCTGTGTTGCTTGATCGCTTTTTGGACGATGCCGTCGAAGTCGACATTGACTTGATTCGTGATACGGATAACCAGGTGCTCATTGGTGGCATTATGGAGCATATTGAGCAGGCAGGTGTACATTCGGGTGATTCTGCATGTTCGTTGCCACCTTATACGCTTCCAGAAACATTACAGCAGCGTATCAAAGAGCAAGTTAAGATGATGGCAATAGAGTTGGATGTTGTCGGGTTGATGAATACCCAACTGGCTATTAAAGGCGAGGAGATCTTTGTTCTGGAAGTCAACCCGCGCGCCTCTCGCACAGTACCTTTTGTGTCAAAAGCGACAGGCATCCCACTAGCCAAGGTTGCCGCACGCTGTATGACGGGCAAGACATTGCACCAGCAAGGCGTGGCTTTTGAACATAAGCAACGTTATGTATGTGTTAAAGAGTCCGTTTTTCCATTTATCAAATTCCCTGGGGTTGATCCGATTCTTGGACCCGAAATGAAGTCAACCGGTGAGGTCATGGGTGTTGGTAACAGTTTTGGGGAAGCCTTCGCCAAAGCGGCACTGGCAGCGGGTACGATTTTGCCATCAAGCGGCAGCGTGTTTCTTAGTGTCCGGGATGAAGATAAGCAAGGTGCTGTTGATGTTGCTCGCAAATTGGATGACGCGGGTTTTTCTATTGTTGCAACGCGTGGAACGGCTCGGGCGCTTGAGGCGGCTGGTATTCCTTGCAAAATGGTCAATAAGGTCAAAGAGGGGCGGCCGAATATTCTGGACATGTTGAAGAATGATGAAATCAACCTCATTATTAACACGACAGAGGGCAAAACGGCCATTGCCGATTCGTTTTCAATTCGCCGTGAGGCACTCAATAGGCACATTGCATACACCACAACAATCGCAGGGGGCTCTGCAATTTGTTTAGCACTGGGACATTCTGTTTACGATAATGTTCACCAGCTCAAGGAACTACACGAGGACGTGAAATGAATAAAGTACCAATGACTTTAAGAGGCGCTGACAAACTTCGGGAAGAGCTTAATGACCTGAAATCAGTACAGCGGCCTAGAGTTATTCAGGCAATTGCAGAAGCGCGTGAGCATGGAGACTTGAAAGAAAACGCTGAATACCATGCGGCCCGTGAGGAACAGGGCTTCATTGAAGGCAGAATTCAGGAAGTTGAGGGAAAGCTCGCAAATGCCGAAGTGATTGATGTGACCAGCTTGAATGTCAAGGGCAAGGTTGTGTTTGGCGCAACAGTTGAACTATTAGAAATTGAGACCGAAAAAGAAGTGAAATATCAGATTGTTGGGGATGATGAAGCCTCGATAAAAGAAGGTTTAATTTCTGTCAACTCGCCTTTAGCGCGGGCACTCATCGGTAAGTTTGAAGGAGATGAGGTCGAAGTCAAAACACCCAGTGGTCTTAAAGAGTACGAAATTACCCGTATCAGCTATATTTAGCCGAGCAGTTGTAGCGCAGTGATTCAATGGCACTATATGACTAGTTATGTGTTGTTTAATTTCGCCGTAGAATCCGCTGCTTTTCGCGTTGCCAGTCCCGCTCTTTTTCTGTCGCGCGTTTATCGTGTTGGGCTTTTCCTTTGGCAAGGCCAACTTCAAGCTTAACAAGGCCCCGTTTCCAATAGAGCGCAAGAGGCACCAAAGTGTAGCCTTTGCGCTCAACAGCACCAGTTAGTTTATCCAGTTCGCGGCGATGCAATAGCAACTTTCGGGCGCGTTCCGGGGCTGGATGAACATGCGACGATGCAGAGAGCAGGGGGGTAACATGGCAGCCGACTAAGTAGGCTTCATTGTTTTGAATAATTACATATCCATCAGTAAGTTGAACCCGGCCTTCGCGCAGGCTTTTCACCTCCCACCCTTCCAGGGCCAGGCCCGCCTCATATTTATCTTCGATAAAGTAATCGTGCCGCGCCTTTTTATTCAGCGCAATGGTGGCGCTTGGAGCCTTTGACTGTTTTTTTTGTTTTCCCATCGTGCGATTATAAGCGATTTGCTATTTGAAGTTAGGTTAAAAAGTATCCATGCCGCGTTTATCCCGTACCGCACTTGTTGAGCAAAAACCAGAAGCTGTTTTTAATTTGGTGAGTGATGTTGAGTCGTATCCGGAATTCTTGCCTTGGTGCGAATACGGTCAAGTTGAGCCGATTGACAATGGCATTGTGCATGCAACGGTAGGCATCTCGAAAAACGGTTTTAGAAAATCGTTCGTCACACAGAACCGATTGTATCGCCATGAACGCATAGAAATGACGTTAGTCGAAGGGCCGTTTAAATACTTGCACGGATACTGGGACTTCACCCCACTGGGAGTATCCGGGTGTAAGGTTTCTTTATTGTTAGAGTATCAATTTGTTGGCGGAATTTTAGGAGTGATGACCGCACCGGTCTTTAACCGTTTTGCAAACCAGCTGGTCGATGCTTTTTCGCTACGTGCCCAGTCGCTTGGAGATTAAATTACAAATGAAAATAGAAGTCGCCTATGCAACGCCCGCTAAGCAACTGATCCGGGTTCTTGAGGTTTCGGAAGATACACAGGCAGAAGAAGCTGTGCGACTGTCTAAAATTAGCGATGAGTTTCCTGAAATTGATCTAGATAACTTAAAACTGGGTATTTTTGGTAAAGCGATTAGTGGACAGCAGCGATTAAAAGCAGGGGATAGAGTGGAAATTTACCGACCTTTGATTGCAGACCCCAAAGAAGTGAGACGTCGAAAAGCCGCTGAGGCCAAGAGTAACAAGTGATAACAAGTGTTCACTCCATTCTTGAAACTTTTTCCGTTAAAAATCAATGAAATCAGTAGCTTTTTAAAGCACGGTATCTATGGTAGGTTATTCACAACGAGAGCTGATTAACTTGAGAGTTAATTAACCGTCTTAGCTATTGACCAATGAGGAGGCTGATGCTATGCAAATCATTGACTTGGAACCTGCCTATTATCAGACTTACTTTAATTGTTTAGA
Source organism: Halothiobacillaceae bacterium UBA5861 (assembly GCA_002432635.1). Lineage (GTDB taxonomy): Bacteria > Pseudomonadota > Gammaproteobacteria > UBA5861 > UBA5861 > UBA5861. The sequence continues at coordinate 111,892 of DJFX01000013.1, forward strand.
GGACTGGTCGGATGAAATGAAAGAAGCCGGTGGCCACAAGGCATGCTGGTATGACAAATACAAAGAGAAAGGTTTGCGGGTAAAGTTAGCGCTCAATGAAATTAAGCAGGCGGTTGGTATGATTCAATATTTACCCATTGAGCACTCTGTTGTTGACGGTCATGAACTTTATTTTATTCTCTGTATATGGGTGCATGGACACAAAGAGGGTGTTGGCAATGCACAGGGGCAAGGGATTGGTGAACAGTTGCTGACGGCTGCTGAACACGATGCTGCGAGCAGGGGAGCAAAAGGTATGGCTGCCTGGGGCTTATGGTTGCCTTTCTGGATGAAAGCTTCTTGGTTCAAAAAGCACGGTTATAAAAAAGCAGATAGAGATTCGATTAGCTTACTGGTCTGGAAACCCTTCTCGGAAGATGCGGCTCAACCCTCGTGGGTTCGTCCTAAAAAGTCCGTGCCGACTCGTTCAGGCAAGGTGGTTGTGACGGCATTTATCAACGGCTGGTGCCCATCTCAAAATGTGATTTTCGAACGGGCAAAAAGAGCCTGTTCTACATTTGGCGATAAGGTGCTGTTCGATATCATCGATACTTCAGAAAAAGAAAATTTTTTGGAGTGGGGTATTTCTGATGGTCTTTTTATTGATGGGAAAAAGGTTTTCTCAGGCCCGCCACCCTCATATGAAAAATTAGTTAAAACAGTGGCTAAAAAAGTTAAGAGTTTGCGTTAAGAATTTTCTTCAAGAAATATTAAAAATTTTGTCAAAATTTGCAATATTTAGAACTGTTTTTACTTCCTCAGAGGGGTTTAAAATATTGACTTTGTTTGACTCTCCTGCGTATTCCTTTAAAAGCAAAAGCATGCCAAGCGCTGAACTATCCATGTAAACCGTTTTGTTTAAATCAACAGAAAAATTGAAGTTTCCATTTTCACCTTTTTGGTACGCTTTTCTAAATTCATCATAAATACTGAAGTCAAACTTACCATCAACGAAAACGGTTAACTGGTTTCCTGCTTCGTCGATTTTAGTTGTAATACTCATAGCGGTCTCCGCAGTCCTCTAAAATAATTCAATTTCGCCTTCGGCAACGTTTTCTTGTAAGGCAGGTTTGCTTTTTTTGTTCTGTAAAAGTGCTTCTTGGTCGATAAAAAGTTGTGTAGTGGCTTGATGATTATTTTTTTCGCCATTTTCATCGTCTGCAAGGGGGGTACAAATTTTTTCAAGCGACTCGACCACTCTGAGATTTTCATCCATACATAGTGTGATGATCTGATTGGTAATGTCTTCAAACTGAAGTGACCTTATTGCTGCTCCGGTGTCGTGATCCACTTGAGTCGTTAAGACTTCAACATCGCTTAAGCCTATATTGATGGACTCATTGAGCTTTTCAAATCCTGCCATGGTGACACCTACTTTTTCTTTGGAAACAATGGCTGAGTTCATGTCGTGAGAAGCCATGTCTGAAATCACTTTTTTGGCTTTATTTATTTTTTCTTTTGAGCTTAGGATGACACCTCGTATGCTCTCGCTAAAATCATTAGATTTAATAGAAAGTGCTCGAACTTCATCCGCGACAACAGCAAACCCTCTGCCCGCTTCGCCGGCTCGTGCTGCCTCGATTGCAGCATTTAGCGCAAGGAGATTGGTTTGGTCAGCAATTTGCCCCATATCGCTGAGTAGGGTTTCTGCATGCTCCATTTTGTGATTGACGTCGTCAATCATGTAGACCATATCCATACTGTTTCGACTGGTTTTAACAATGAGATCAACAAAGCTTTGTAAGGTGGTGTCAACTGCTTTAAAAAAATGTTGGAAGTCATTAGTGGAAGCCTCTGATTCATCCGTATTTTGAAGGAGTTGAGAGAGCGTTACTTTTTGACGGTTTGTTTTGTCATTGATGCCAGAAAAACTGTTCGACATCTCCTCAACTGCGTCACGCAGTATGCTTTTGACCCGGTGCATATCAGCGTGATTGCTTTCCAAGGTGCTTTTTATTTGTGCGCAAAAATGTGCCACGGCGTTATGCAGCGCTTCTGTATCGCTGTCGAGATCTGGTTTACTTTGTTCTTCAGCCGTTATTTTTTGATGTTTTTTTAAGAGAAACAATGAGCTTAACCAGGCAATTGAAGCGGTCACCCATAGCGTGAAGGGAATGGTATGTACTGGCTCCGCGTGACTCATTTCTGAAAAAATCGCGGATAAGGTGAATAGGACGGCCAGAATCAAAAATATATTATGCTTTTTATTCACAGGGTACCCTAAGCTTTTCATGCATTTTTAACGATTAAACATAAGGTTTGACTGATTACGAATTAATCAGTACCAACCAAGTTTTACATTTTTTATTAGCGGTAGAAAGCAACTTAGCTAAAGCGACTATTTTGATTTTCTGGGAGCGGGGAGTGATATCAGGTGTTATTTGTGCTGAGTAGTTTCATTCTCACTGGGCCATAAACAAACGCCCTTCTCGTGCATTTTACTCAACCAGCTATTGTGTTGGGTAATTTCAGTGTGTTGTGCTTTGATGACTTTTAAACGTCCTCGTTTTTTACGGCTCTTAGTTAGCAGAGGGTTTATGACAGTTTCTGTGGCTTTTGGAGGCTCTAGCGTTAAGTCATTTTGTCCACCCGTCATTGCGAGATAAACATCGGCAAGGATTTCTGCATCCAGTAAAGCGCCATGGAGGGTGCGGTGTCCGTTCTCGATTCCAAGACGTTTACACAATGCATCGAGACTGGCTCGCTGGCCTGGGTACATTTTCCTGGCAAGCGCCAGTGTATCGAGAATACGGCAGCGCTCTTCGATATCAAACGGAATGGATAACATGCCTAACTCATGACGGATAAAGCCGACATCAAAGGCAGCATTGTGGATGATCAATTCTGCTCCATCGATGTAGCTGATAAAGTCGTCGATCACATCATTAAATCGTGGTTTATCGACCAGGAATTCATTGGTGATGCCGTGGACTTCAATCGCCTCAGCATCAATTTCTCTGTCTGGCTGTAAATACTGGTGGTAATTGTTGCCTGTCAAACGGCGATCTATCAGTTCAACACATCCCAGTTCGATGAGTCGGTGCCCTTCTTTTGGGTCGAGCCCTGTTGTTTCCGTATCAAGAACAATTTGTCTTGTGTTTTCAGCCATTAGAGAGCCTTTTTACTGTTTAGCATACGGTCAATAGCGGTGGTTGCCAGGCTGTCCACTCTCTCGTTATCAGGGTGACCGCTGTGGCCTTTTACCCATCGCCAGTGTATTTGATGTTTTTGTGTGGCGTCATCCAGTCTTTGCCATAAGTCCACATTTTTGACAGGTTTTTTGTTGGCAGTTTTCCATCCGTTTTTTTTCCAGTTATGGATCCACTGAGTGATGCCTTGCATGACATATTTTGAGTCTGTGCTCAGCTCAATCTGACAAGGCCTTTTTAGCGCTTCAAGTGCTTGAATAATAGCCATGAGTTCCATGCGATTGTTGGTCGTATCTTCTTCATAGCCAGATAACTCTTTTTCATGTTCCTGGAAGCGAAGTAACGCGCCCCAGCCACCGGGACCAGGGTTTCCTCGGCAAGCGCCGTCGGTAAAAATTTCAGTCTTTTTCATGTTGAGGATAATGGCAGCGTGCGGCTTTTCGCGCAGTTTCTGTGAACGAGTCTTTAACAGCTTTCCGCCTTCTTTGCCAAGTTTGATGACTAGGCGTCATCGGTTTTGTTTTTTTACAAGCAACAATCATATGTATACCGCCTAGCAAGGAGGCCGTGTAGCGAGCTTTTTCGACAAAGGCGATTCGTTCGCGAATAATATAGGATCTCAGTGGCGGTCTTAAATAGAAGGATTGGCGCTGAGTCACGTGGAAGTTTAACAAGCGTAGCCAGTCATTGATACGCCACTGACTATAAAAGCGGCCATTCCAAGGTGTTTCTTTTCGCCAGCGGAAGATGGTTTTTGTCAAACCCCAAAAACTGTAAGGGGAGAAACCAATAATGATCAGGCGCCCGTCTGCTGTAAGTACGCGATCTGCTTCACGCAAAACCTGGTAGGGATCACGTGTGAACTCTAAAGTGTGTGCCATAAGCAGGAAATTAATGTGGTCACTGGCAATAGGCAAAGTGCATGGGTCTCCTTGAATTTCAATACCTTGTTGTGTGTGATCAAAATCGATGCACTGTTTGCGCAGTAAGCCTGAATTTTCCAGTAAGTCCACCTGTGGACTGATTTGCCCAATTTGGAGACCTTGGTAACCATATATTTTGTGTACAACTTCGTTAATGTGCGTTTGAATCTGAGTTAAAACAGACTGTCCTAAGCCGGATTGGTACCATTCCCTGAGGGCTTGGCGTGCCTGTTGCTCGTCATTATTCGTGAGACATTTTTGGGTCATAGCATGTGTAATTTAGTTAAATAGATCAAAAGCCTGAATAGCTTTAATGACGCACAATAACCCAGAAGCAGGCGCGTGTCAGCCGTACTTTTTTGCGGGGGGCTTAGTCCTGTACTCACACAAGTATGCTATTATCTTCGGCTGTCTGTCGCCAGCTGTCTTAAACTCACAAACTTAAGTATGCAGAAAAGAAAAATAACGGGTTACTTGATGTTGCTTGCATTGCCCTTACTGTCAAGTTGTTTTGACAGCCTCAAGCAATCACCGAAAAAAGAGGAAAAAACGGCTACGCTGGAAATCCCTTCCGCTCCACTGGTCTCTCATGGGTTGTCTCATCAATCCTTTGCGCCTGTAAAACCAGACTTTATAGACGACAAAAAACATGGGTTTTCTGAAGTCCTCGGTAACGCTGATTTTGATCAAAAGTTCGATAGCGGAAAAGAAGAAGAGGTTGACGATTACCTGTGGTCTTACATCATTGCCTCATCGAGTCTTGAAATTCCTGAAAAAAAAGCGATCACAAAGGCTTATAAACGTTTTGACCGGCATCCCAAGTTGTTTCTTAATGTACTCCATCGTGCCGAACCTTTTTTACACCTGATCGTATCAGAGTTGGAGTCAGCAGACTTACCGGTCGATTTTGCACTTTTGCCCGTTGTAGAAAGTGCTTATCAAACACATGCGTTTTCTCATGAGGGTGCCGTAGGCTTGTGGCAGTTCGTGGGCGCCACCGGCAGGATATACGGTTTAAAACAAAACTGGTGGTATGACGGCCGCCAGGATGTGATGGCATCCACGCGTGCGGCGGCGCGTTATTTGAAAAAACTTTCACAGGAGTTTGATGGAGACTGGATGCTGGCGCTTGCCGCCTATAACGCCGGTCCAGGCACTGTAAGAAAAGCAATCGCAAAGAATGAAAAGAGAGGAAAAGATACGTCATTTTGGAGCCTTCAATTACCTCGAGAAACACGGCACTACATTCCACGATTTTTAGCGGCGATCAAATGGTTAAAAGACGTTGAAGCTCGAGGGTTTGACTTACCACCCGTAAAAAATTCGCCTTATTTGCAACAAGTTTCGGTTGGTAGCCAGATCGCACTCGAGAGAGTGGCGTTACTGGCGAATATACCTTTATCAGATGTGCAGGCATTGAACCCGGGTATGAAACGTTGGGCCAGTGACCCTGAAGGGCCACATACTTTTCTGCTTCCTATTGAAAAAGTGAGTGTTTTCCAAGAAAACCTGAGCCAGTTACCTAAAGAAGAACGCGTTGTTTGGGTGCGGCATATCATCCAGGAAGGTGAAACACTGAGCCATATTGGTTTGATGTACGATGTTCCTGTTGCGCTGATTAAAAAGGTTAACAAGATTACAGGGTACCGAATCCGTGCGGGTAAACACGTCTTCGTGCCTAAATCATCCGCTAATGCTGTGGCTAACGCGGGGCAGGAAAAAGTAAAAATTGTACACCTTGTTAAAGAAGGGGAAACGCTCTCTGAAATTGCTTTGAGTTACGATGTTGGTATTAAAGACATCCAACGCTGGAATAAAATCAGTCATCCCGAGCGGGTCCGAATGGGACAGCAGTTAATTGTTTGGAAAAAAACGGATAAATACACATTGCCTCAGTTAGCTTCCAACTCTCACCATGATGTTCAGACCATTGGCTATCGTGTTCAATCTGGGGACTCACTCAGTAAAATTGCAGCAAAATTCAATTTGAAAATCTCAGACTTGAGGCGCTGGAATAAAGTGCTCAAAAATCAAAAATATCTTCAACCTGGTCAGATCCTCCAAGTACCAGCTCTAGCGGGCACAGGTTAATCATGGTCTCTCTTTTGCTTTTTCTGCGTAATGTATTCGGATTTATGCTCTGCGTTTTGTTACTGGGTGGCTGTGCAGGCCCAAGAGAGAAAGTCGCACATGACCCATGGGAAGGCTTTAATCGGAGTGTTTATGTTTTTAACGACACATTAGATAAATATGCTTTAGAGCCATTGGCGAAAGGATATAGAGCAGTTACACCTGACCCAGTCGAGACGGGTATTGGCAATTTCTTTAGCAATTTAGGCGACGTAGGGAGCTTTTTTAACAACCTGCTGCAGTTCAAATTCACTGCGGCTGGCCATGATCTATCCCGAATTGCTTTTAACAGCACCATGGGTGTTGCTGGTTTTTTTGATGTGGCAAGCGGCTTTGGCTACCCCAAGAGCAATGAAGATTTTGGTCAAACCTTAGGTGCTTGGGGCGTTAACAGCGGGCCTTATATTGTTTTGCCTTTTTTAGGACCCAGTACTCTGCGTGATACAGGCGCATTGCCTGTGAGTTATTTTCTAAATCCAGTGAATTATGTGGAGTCGTCGTCTGACCAAAATATACTCACCGCGCTCGGCATTGTTAAAACGCGTGCGCAGCTGTTAAAGGCTTCGAGTGTAAGAGATACCGCTGCCCTAGATCCCTATCTTTTTACCCGCGAAGCATTTTTGCAGCGGCGAGCGAGCCTGGTACGTGATGGACAGCCTGCTAAGGAAGACGAAGATCTGGATAAACTACTGGATGAGTAAACTCTGGTCGATCTGGTGTCCAAACACATTTGCTGTCCAATTGGCACTAGATCGAAACCAGGCATGTAGATAGCTCGCGTAAAGATTTTGTTCCTGATATACCTTTTCTCCCTCGCTGCCATCCCGACACTTTACCGTATAGGCCGAAGGCGCGAGTGCACATTGAAAGCTTGAATAGTGAAAGGTGTGGCCTCTTAACATACCATCAGCTAATGGAAGGTATTGCATACCGAGACAAGTGATCCGAGGGTGTATTACTGCACTACCTTTTAGGAGCCCCACCATTTTTTCCTGGTGACCATTGGTATCTGTAATTTCATCTGAAAGGTAAAGCATCCCGCCGCATTCTGCGTAGATGGGCTTGTTGTGGTGCGCATGGTTAAGAATAGACTCATGCATACCCGTATTTTGAGATAAAGCGGTTAAATGTAATTCAGGATAACCGCCTGGAAACCACAGCGCATCCGCTTCTGGACAAGAAGGATCTTTCAGTGGGGAGAAAAATTGGATTTCAGCCCCCAGCTCGCGCAGAAAACGTACATTGTCAGCATAAATGAAAGAGAATGCAGCGTCATTCGCAATGGCAATATGGGTATGTTTGAGGCATTTTTTTTCCGGGGTAAGCGATGTCTGTGGAAAGTATGTATTGAAATCCAGTCCAGCGAGCCCTGTCTCAGTAAGCTCTCCAGCGAGCATGTCGAGGCGTGTGTTAAGCGCCCCGATCTCGCTTGCTTGCAAAAGCCCTAAATGCCGTCGGGGCAGGGTTGCTCCTTCGCAGCGTTTGACTGCGCCTAACCAGGGAATATCGGCGGGGAAAAGCTGCTTAATCATTTTTTCATGATGAAGGCTGCTGACATTATTAGCCAGTACACCAACGATGTTGAGTTGCTCGTCAAAGTGAGTGAGCCCGTGGGCGATGGCCGCGAATGTTTGCCCCATAGCACTGGCGTTGATAACCAGTAAAATGGGTAAGTTGAAGCACTTGGCAAGGTCAGCCGTGCTGGGAGAGCCATCAAAAAGCCCCATCACCCCCTCGATGAGCAAGAGATCGGCACTTTGCGCCGCCTCATACAATCGAGCTCGGCAAACTTCCTCCCCAACCATCCATAAGTCCAGCTGGTCGACCGGATGACCGGATGCGCTTTCCAGAATCATCGGATCTAAAAAGTCCGGGCCTACTTTAAATACACGTACGCGCTTTCCCAAGTTTCGATAATAGCGTGCAATAGCGGCCGTGATGGAGGTTTTACCTTCCCCCGAGCTTGGCGCAGAAACGACGAGTGCAGGGCAGTGGGCAGTTGAAGTGTGTTGCATTGGAACTCTCTTTACGAATGGAACAAGCTAGCCTAATCCGCTGGAATCTGTTTCGCAATCGCGTTAGTCTTTCACAATAAAAAATTAATCTTATGCCACGTAGAAATAAAAAGTGAATCAGGTAGGTCACCATGCTTACTTACGAAAATCATGTCATTTTTAATCGGCCGTTAAATTCAGAACTGCCGCCTGGTACTCAGGAGGCCATGTTTGGGATGGGTTGCTTTTGGGGGGCAGAGCGTTTGTTCTGGCAACAAGAAGGCGTATTTTTAACCGCTGTGGGTTACAGTGGTGGCCAAACATCTGATCCTGATTACCAATCGGTGTGTACGGGCCGCACAGGTCATGCCGAAGTGGTCTGGGTGGCGTTCGATCCAAGCACCCTGAGCTATGAGAGTTTGTTGTCATTGTTTTGGACGTCTCATAATCCAACGCAAGGTAATCGGCAAGGCAATGATATCGGAACGCAATACCGGTCTGCCATTTATACGTATTCACCCGAGCAGTTAGATGCGGCGCACGACACAAAGGCGCGTTATCAAACACAGCTAATACGAGCCGGGTTTTCAATGATAACGACAGAAATCCAGCCGGTTTCGACCTTTTTTATTGGGGAATCGTACCACCAACAGTATTTGGCCAAACATCCAAACGGTTATTGTGGCTTAGCGGGCACAGGCGTGACCTGCGTCCTTTAGGCCCCACGCATGGTCAAAATTGTTTCCCGGCCCACTGCAGCCTTTGAGGGGGGCTCAGACCTGCCGGCGTGGTTACAAAAAATTTACGCATCCCGACAGGTTCAGAACTCATCCGAGATGGATCAACGTTTGGCGAACCTGCATTCTCCTGCTTTATTGAGTGGAATGAACGCCGCTGCATCCTTGCTGGCCAAAGCACTGGAGCAACAAAAAGGTATTCTGATCGTAGGTGACTACGATGCGGATGGTGCAACCAGTACGGCACTTGCCTGTAAGGCACTAAGAAGCATGGGGGCGATGAATGTCCACTACTTATTACCCAACCGATTCAAAGACGGCTATGGTTTGAGCGCAGATATTGTCCGAAGGGCGCACCAACAATACGCCCCGGACATTATCATCACGGTCGACAATGGTATTTCTAGCTGCGAAGGCATTGATGTCGCTAATACCTTGGGTATACAGGTTTTAGTGACCGACCATCATTTACCTGGAGAGCAATTGCCCGATGCCGAGGTGATCATAAATCCCAATTTAGCGGATGACCCTTTCCCCAGTAAGGCACTCGCGGGAGTGGGCGTTATTTTCTATGTCATGCTGGGGTTGCGCCAGTATCTGGAACAAAAAAACTGGTTTGATCAGCAAGGTATTGTAAAACCTAATATGGCCGACCTGCTTGATCTGGTTGCTCTGGGGACAGTCGCGGATGTCGTCACTTTAGATCAAAATAACCGAATTTTGGTCGAGCAAGGCTTACGGCGCATACGCGCCGGTTTTTGTTGTGAGGGGATTAAGGCGCTGATGAAAATCACCGGTCGAAATCCCCGTTTGTTGAAAGCGACGGATTTGGGGTTCTCAATTGCGCCAAGAATCAATGCGGCAGGGCGTCTCGACTCGATGTCGCTTGGTGTAGAGTGCCTTTTATCAGAACAAAAAGAAGAGGCTGAAGATTACGCGCGTCAACTCGATACCATGAACGCAGAGCGTCGGCTGATCGAATCGGATATGCGCGAGCAGGCAATAGCGCAGGTCGAGGGTTGGCTCAATGGCCATCACGACAGAAAACTGCCTGTAGCTATCTGTCTTCAGCAGTCCGACTGGCATGAAGGTGTTCTGGGTATTGTCGCCAGTCGTCTCAAGGACCAATTACACAGGCCGGTGATTGCTTTTGGCCTTTCGGGTGAAGAGACACTCAAAGGTTCCGCCCGCTCCATTCCTGGTTTGCATATCCGCGATGTTTTGTTTGCTTTGGCAACGCGGCACGGTGAACTGATCAACCAGTTTGGCGGGCATGCAATGGCAGCGGGGCTTACCATTCCTCGGGAAAAATTCCACCAGTTTACAGCTGCGTTTATAGAAGAAGTCTCAGCTCAGCTGGGAGAGCAAGCACAGGAAAAAACGATTACAACGGATGGATCCTTGGCAACAGAGCTGATTGCTTTGGAAACCGCAGAAGTGCTACATTTTGCCGGCCCTTGGGGGCAGGGTTTCCCCGCTCCGGTTTTTGATGATTGCTTTCGAGTGGAAGCTTGTCGCAATCTACGTGGGGGGCACTTAAGAATGAAATTAAAACCACTGTCTTCAGAGGAGGAGTTCGAAGCGATTTATTTCAGTCCGGATGAAGACTTTCGAGCGGCGATAGAGCATGCGGATCAGTTTCGTTTTGTTTATTCATTGGATATCAATGAATACCGTAATAAAAGGTCACTGCAATTAGTGATTAAGCATGCACAGTCCACATAGCGCAAACATGTGTAGTATAATTTCGCTTTTTACATGCGACTTCATCTATGTTTGAAATAAATGCCGCTGTTAATCAGTTGGCGGAATTGTTTGAGCGTATGGATGCTCTCAGGGGGTATCTTTGACTATGCTTCCAAGAAGGAACGCCTAGAAGAAGTTGTTAAAGAGCTCGAGAACCCGGATTTGTGGTCAAATCCCGAGCAGGCGCAACAACTGGGCAAAGAAAAAGTCAGCTTGGAAAATGTGGTCTTGGTGCTTGATCAAGTTGAAACGTCATTAAACGAAAGCCGTGAATTGTTGGAATTGGCGCTGGAAGAAGAGGATCAAGAAACGGTAACGGCGGTTTGCAGTGATATTGCGGCGACAGAAAACATCGTTGCAGATCTTGAGTTTCGGCGCATGTTCTCTGGCGAAATGGATGCCAATAATGCATTTTTAGATATTCAGGCCGGTTCTGGTGGAACAGAAGCCCAAGATTGGGCAGAAATGTTATTGCGGATGTATCTGAGATGGGCCGAAAAACAAGGCTTCACAACGGAGCTCATCGAGGTTTCTCCCGGTGATGTTGCGGGCATCAAAAGTGCCTCGGTTTCAATTACCGGTGAATATGCGTTTGGCTGGTTGCGAACAGAAACGGGTGTTCACAGGCTTGTCCGGAAGTCTCCTTTTGATTCAGGAAACCGTCGCCATACTTCTTTTGCGTCTGTTTTCGTCTCGCCGGAAATTGATGATGATATTGATGTTGAAGTTAACCCGGCTGATTTACGCATTGATGTTTATCGGGCGAGTGGTGCAGGTGGGCAGCACGTCAACCGAACCGAATCGGCAGTCAGAATTACACACTTACCGACAAATATTGTTGTTCAATGTCAAAATGATCGATCTCAACACAAAAATAAAGCCACGGCAATGAAACAGTTGAAAGCCAAATTGTATGAAATGGAACTGCGTAAGCGGCAATCGGAGCAACAAAAACTAGAGGATTCCAAAGCCGATATTGGCTGGGGCAGCCAGATACGCTCCTATGTGCTGGATGCGTCGCGCATCAAAGATCTTCGAACCTCTGTTGAAACAGGCAATACTCAAGCCGTTTTAGATGGTGATCTGAATCAATTCATTATCGCCAGTTTGAAAAGCGGTTTATAACTTTAGCAAACAATTGACTAAACAAAATTCTACCATGCAGGAACAAGACGAAAATAAGCTAATCGCTCAGCGACGAGAGAAACTTGCGGCGCTTCGCGAAGAGGGTCAACCTTTCCCCAATGATTTTGAGCGTCAGCACTTTGCTCAAAAGTTATTGAATGACTACGGTGATCGTGAGCGGGCATTTTTTGAAGAAAACTCAGTTGAAGTGAGTGTTGCAGGACGGCTGATGGCAAAGCGGGTGATGGGAAAAGCCAGCTTTGCGCACATTCAGGATATGTCTGGGAAGATACAATTTTTTGTCCAGCAAAAAGCGATCGGTGAGGGGGAGTATGATGCCTTTAAACAACTGGATATCGGCGATATTCTCGGTATTGAAGGCACATTATTCAAAACAAAAACAGACGAATTATCCATTCGTGTCCAACAATTACGTTTATTGACTAAATCCTTGCGACCGCTCCCTGAAAAATGGCACGGTATTTCCGATATGGAGCAACGTTACCGTCAGCGTTATCTTGACTTAATTATGAATGAAGAGGTTAGAGAGACGTTTAAAGTGCGTTCGAAAGTGGTGGAATACATCCGTAAATTTTTGATAGAAAGGGAGTTTTTGGAGGTTGAAACACCTATGATGCAAGTCATCCCAGGAGGGGCAGCCGCGAAACCGTTTATTACGCATCACAATGCACTGGATATGCCGTTGTATTTGAGAATAGCGCCGGAACTTTATCTGAAACGGCTGGTTGTTGGCGGCATCGAAAGAGTATTTGAGATTAACCGAAACTTTCGTAATGAAGGTTTATCATCCCGACATAATCCTGAGTTTACGATGCTTGAGTTTTATGAGGCATATGCGGATTATCGTAAATTGATCGATATTACCGAAGAAATGCTCAGAGGAATCGCTAAGGCGGTGTTTGGGAGCCCCCATTTTACGAGTGGGGGGCATGAATATAACTTTTCCAAACCCTTTGATCGGATGACGGTTGTTGAAGCAATTTTGAAATATAACACTGGCCTCTCTGAGATAGACATAAATAGTCGGGAAAATGCAGTCAAGTATGCAGAATCATTAAATATTTCCGTTCAGCCTAGCTGGCAAGTGGGTAAAATCCAGATGGAAATTTTTGAAGAGACGGTAGAAGACCAATTGCTTGATCCAACTTTTGTGACGGAATATCCGACAGAAGTGTCGCCGTTGGCCAGAAGAAATGATCAAAATCCATTGGTTACCGATCGGTTTGAGTTATTTATTGGGGGCCGGGAAGTTGCTAACGGGTTTTCCGAATTAAATGATCCGGAAGATCAGGCCGAGCGGTTTATGCATCAAGTGGCGGAAAGAGGTGCAGGCGACGATGAAGCCATGCACTATGATGAGGATTATATCTGTGCACTAGAGCACGGGCTACCGCCAACCGCAGGTGAGGGGATTGGCATTGACCGCTTAGTCATGCTGTTTACCGATAGCCCTTCCATCCGCGATGTATTGTTATTTCCCCATATGAAACCGATTGTTAAAGCAGTTGATTAAAAAGCTTTATTTTACTTAAAACCTTTAATATTTTTGCAGTTAAAACAGGAGAAACAATGGCAAAAGAAGAGCAAATTGAAATGGAAGGGACCGTGATCGATACACTTCCAAATACAATGTTTCGAGTAGAGTTAGAAAATGGACATGTTGTGACGGCGCACATCTCTGGAAAGATGCGCAAGCACTACATTCGCATTTTGACGGGCGACAAGGTTACAGTCCAATTGACGCCATATGACCTTTCAAAAGGTCGGATCACTTATCGAAGCAGGTGAATTGATTTTCCCCAACAATAAATGGTATTCACCTGCCTTCGACCCTTCTTCATGAAGTAGTCTTCTTTTTACTCCGCTGTGACGGCTTGTTCCATAAACTTGAAAGAGAGCTTGTTTGTCTTTTTATCTAAATCAACAGATACATGACCGCCCTTTTTCAACTGGCCAAATAAAAGCTCATTTGAAAGTGGTTTCTTAATGCTCTCTTGAATCAGTCGGGTCATAGGCCGTGCGCCCATCTGTGCATCAAATCCATTTTCTCCAAGCCAGTTGTAGGCCGCTGGCGTGACAGATAGCGTTGTGTTTTTCGCCTCTAGAACAGATTCTAGCTCAATGACAAATTTACCTACGATCTTGTGAATATGTTCTCGAGTCAACGGGTTGAACTGGACAATGGCATCCAAGCGGTTTCGAAATTCTGGGGTGAATAAGCGGTTAATCGCCTCCATTCCATCAGAGCTGTTATCTTGCTCTGTAAAACCCATGGATCGACGGCTCGCCTGTTCAGCACCTGCATTTGTTGTGAGTACAATTACTGTGTTGCGAAAGTTCGCTTTTCGCCCATTGTTGTCGGTTAAAATACCGTGGTCCATGACTTGTAACAGCAAGTTAAAGACATCGGGATGCGCTTTTTCGATCTCATCCAGCAAGACGATAGCGTGTGGATCCTGAATAACGGCATCTGTGAGTAGACCACCTTGATCGTAACCCACATAACCAGGCGGAGCACCAATTAACCGGGAAACCGTGTGTCGTTCCATATATTCTGACATGTCAAATCGAATCAGTTTAATACCAAGGCTTTTGGCCAGTTGACGTGTCACTTCTGTTTTACCCACACCTGTGGGCCCGGCGAATAAAAAGGAACCAATGGGTTTTTTATCGTCGCCCAGGCCGGCACGAGCCATTTTTATCGCTGTAGAGATTGTTTCGATGGCTTCGTCCTGGCCATAAATCAGTGTGCTCAAGTCACGCTCGAGATTTTTTAGTTTGGTGAGGTCGTCCGAGGAAACACTTTTTTCAGGAATCTTTGCCATTTTGGCAATGATTTTTTCAATGTCGGTCACCCCAATTGTTTTTTTGCGCAAACTAGTGGGTACCGTTTTCCGTTTGGCGCCGGCCTCATCAATGACATCAATGGCTTTATCCGGTAAAAAACGATCATTGATATGATGTTCAGCCAGTTCGGCTGCGGCGCGTAAAGCGGCATTGGTATATTTCACGTCGTGAAACTCTTCAAAACTGGACTTGAGCCCTTTAAGAATCTGATAGGTTTCGTCAACAGAGGGTTCATCAATATCAACTTTTTGAAATCGGCGTGCCAGGGCGCGGTCTTTTTCAAAGATACCTCGAAATTCCTGGTAAGTTGTAGAGCCAATACATTTCATTTCGCCTGAGGCCAGCACGGGTTTAATGAGGTTTGACGCATCCATTACACCTCCGGAGGCCGCACCTGCGCCGATAATCGTATGAATTTCATCGATGAATAATACGACGTCTGGCTCTTTTTGGAGGTGTGTGATGATGCTTTTCAGTCGCTTTTCAAAATCCCCGCGGTATTTTGTACCCGCTACCAATGAGCCCAAGTCCAGCGAATAGATTTTGGTTTCAGCAAGTACTTCGGGCACATCACCTTCAACGATCTTTTTTGCTAAGCCTTCAGCTATAGCGGTTTTGCCGACACCGGCTTCACCCACCAAAAGTGGGTTGTTTTTTCTGCGTCGGCTTAAAATCTGTACTGTCCGTTCAATTTCATGTTCACGACCGATCAATGGATCAATTTTTCCAGTTAAGGCTTGTTCATTTAAGTTGGTAGCGTACTTTTCTAGTGCTGAAGTACGCGCAGGCTCTTCGGGGTCGTCTTCTTCTTGTGAACTTTCAAAGCTATCAATGCCTTGGTTTTCGTCGTCATTGACTTTAGAAATACCGTGTGAGATGAAATTTACAATGTCGAGGCGGCTGATGTTTTGGCTGTTAAGCAAATAAACAGCGTGAGACTCTTGTTCCCCGTATATGGCCACCAGCACATTGGCGCCGCTAACCTCTTGACGCCCTGATGATTGGACTTGGAATACAGCGCGTTGAAGCACGCGTTGAAAGCCAAGTGTTGGCTGGGTATCGCGAGGGTCATCATCGGCAAGCTGGGGTGTATTACTCGCAATGAATGTCGTGAGTTCTTGGCGAAGTTGTTCAGTATTACCCCCGCATGCCCGAAGAACACCAACAGCCGATGGGTTGTCGATCAGAGCCAGCGCAAGGTGCTCAACTGTCATGAACTCGTAGCGCAGCTCCCTGGCTTCTTTGAATGCGGCATTTAACGTGAATTCAAGTTCTTTATCTAACATAGTGATGCCTGCTATCTCAGTAAAGCGACCTCAGTTAGGCTTCTTCCATTACACACAGTAAAGGGTGGTTGTTTTCCCGGGAGTATTCGTTAACCAAATGAACCTTGGTTTCAGCGATATCACGAGTAAAAACACCGCAAATTCCGCGGCCTTTTGTGTGTACATGGAGCATAATCTGAGTGGCTTTTTCTCTATTCATTTTGAAAAAATACTCTAGTATCTCGACAACAAACTCCATTGGAGTGTAATCGTCATTCAAAAGCACAACTTTGTACATAGAAGGCTTTTTGAGTTTTGGGCGTGCTTCTGCTGTTACGAGTGCATCACCACTGCCCATGTGTTTTTTATCGCTCATTGCCCTGATTTCTTTATGTTGTCTCATTACTGTTAATAATAGGTCTCAAAATGCATTATGGAATGCTCTCTTGCAGTTTCTACACGTTAAGTTTATCAATCTCATGACAATCAAGTGAATACCACGAAAATGTTAAATCTTGGTATTGAAAATGGATTGACTTTTGAGAAAGTGTTCGAGACCAATATGATTAGTGATGCCGAAACACGTTATTTCAAGTCGCCCAGATTCTGGGTAAGTGTGGATTGTGCCCCACTGTGTCTGGGCGCAACCTGTGCCACAGCTCCATCAATAGGTTCCATACGTGAGTTTTATCGTGAGCCATGACTCGGCAAATCATGAGATCTTCAATTAACGTCACGCCAGCTTGTCCGGCTGTAAATTTTTTTGTCATTGCCTGACAGGCGGACAGTACTTCCGCACTTTTAACAGTGGCTTGTAAAGTTGCCGAAACGATAAAATTGTTGAGGCCCCAAGGCGCACGCATGAGTGTTGTGCCACCGGCATAGTGTGTGTTTTCTATCAGCAGGGGCTTCTGGTTACGGTAGATGCGTGTACTTTGTTGGCAGTGTCCTTCATTGAACTGTTCAGAACTCGCGGGCCGGCCAAAGCAGAGTATGTCCCAACCGATGTAATGGGCTCCTTCCGCTAAGTGGACATCTGTTGTAAGACGCGCTGTACTCTTGTCAAATAGGATGGTTTCCTGAGGTAGCCATTCCAAGTATGCATTTTTGTTGAGAGTGATTGTCAATTTTTGCGTGGCGGTCAGCTGATTAGAGCGGTAAAACTTTCCAGCGGATGGGGTTGTAAGGAGTGCCTGTGTGTCTTCCCCAGCAGCGATATTAATCGCTATTTCATCACCGCCCACCAAGCCACCAGGAGGGTGGAGAATGTAAGTGTGACAGGTTCCATTTTCTTCAGGGTAAAACGTTTTTTGAGTGCTTAAGGGGCCAGTATGCTTACGGTGTGTGAGAACTGTCTTTTGATTACGAACGTTGAAACCAAGATCCAGTTGGGCTTTCCAGCTTCGTGATGGGGATGGCGACGTTGCAAGCGTCTCCCGTTCTACTTGTATCATACGGTGAGATATTTTCTGACTTCTGACTCATCCATATCTGCTTTCGCCCCAGCTAAAACAACTTCACCTCTTTCGAGCACCGCATATTCGTCAGCAAGGTCCCGTGCAAATTCAAAATATTGTTCAACTAAAATAATGGCCATATCCCCTTGTTCTCTGAGGAAGGATATCACGCGTTGAATGTCTTTGATAATCGAAGGTTGAATGCCTTCGGTAGGCTCATCAAGCAAGAGCAGGGTCGGTCTGGTGACCAGCGCGCGGGCAATGGCAAGCTGTTGCTGCTGCCCACCGGAAAGATCGCCTCCCCGGCGGCTGAGCATGTCTTTTAAAACAGGAAATAGTTGAAAG
Organism: Halothiobacillaceae bacterium UBA5861; assembly: GCA_002432635.1. Taxonomy (GTDB): domain Bacteria; phylum Pseudomonadota; class Gammaproteobacteria; order UBA5861; family UBA5861; genus UBA5861. The sequence goes on from DJFX01000013.1 coordinate 129,670, forward strand.
ATGTTATCAGGAATATGCCGCAGGCTGCGGGGTAAAACCGAAAAGCCGGTCGTCATGTTTTCCAATACTGTGAGTTGAGGAAATATTTCCCGGCCCTGGGGGACGTAAGCGATCCCCAGTTGAGCACGTTTGTAAGGCGGTAGCGAATTGATCTTTTGATCATTCCACCACAAGGTGCCCGAAGTGATAGGATGATGACCTGTAATAGCCCTGAGTATACTGGTTTTTCCGACTCCGTTGCGGCCCATCAGGCAAGTGACTTGGCCCTTTTGAGCGGTGAAACCAACATGTCTTAGCGCTTGGCTGGCGCCGTAGTGAAGATCAATATTTTCTGCTTTGAACATAATGGAAAATTCTCGGTGTCCCGCTAGCGGCCAAGATAAACTTCTATGACCTTTTCATTACTTTGCACTGTTTCTAGGCTGCCCTCAGCAAGTGCGGATCCTTCATGCAAAACAGTCACAAAGCCGCCTAATTCGCGCACGAATTCCATGTCATGCTCAACGACCACAACGGTATGATCCTGTGAAATCTGTTTCAGAAGGGCAGCGGTTTGTTCGGTTTCTGAGTCGGTCATACCTGCCACAGGTTCGTCAACCAGCATCAATTGAGGGGCTTGAATAAGCAGCATACCGATTTCTAACCATTGCTTCTGTCCATGAGATAATTCGCCCGCCAAGCGTGAGGCATGAGAGGATAGCGCAATCGTTTCCATGACTTCATGAATACGTGTTTGGGTTGCTTTATCCAGCTTAAAGAATAGGCAGTTTTTGACGCTGCGCCAGCCTTTAATCGCCAGCTCGAGGTTTTCAAAAACGGACAGATTTTCAAAAACTGTGGGTTTTTGGAACTTGCGGCCAATGCCTAAGTTGGCAATTTCAGCCTCGTCCATTTTCGTCAGATCCGTATGGTGCCCAAATATGACTTCACCCTCGTCAGGGCGGGTTTTCCCGGTAATTACGTCCATCATGGTGGTCTTTCCGGCACCATTGGGACCAATGATACAGCGTAGCTCTTTGGTGGCCACGACAAGGCTCAGGGCATTGAGTGCCCGAAAGCCGTCGAAGCTGACAGTTACATTGTTGAGGTAAAGGATGGTGTCTTTATCACGTGGTGTTTCAGGCGTGTCTGTAATTGGAGTGTGGCCAAACTCTGTCATGGTTTTGCCTCTCCCTTCGCGATATTAACCTTTTGATTTTTCTTCATTTTGTGTAGTAAACCGACTAAACCTTTAGGGAAGTAGAGTGTCACGCCAACAAAAATGGCCCCAAGGAAATAGAGCCATATTTCGGGCGCTGCAGTCGTTAACCAGGTTTTAAAATAATTGACCAGAATAGCACCCAAGACTGCGCCATAAAGCGTTCCACGGCCTCCAATTGCAACCCACACGACAATTTCAATAGAGTTGATTGGGGAAAATTCACTGGGATTGATGATGCCAACTTGGGGGACGTACAAGGCCCCTGCCAGCCCTGCGAGACAGGCGGATACTACGAAGATAAAGAGCTTGAAATGTTCTACTCGGTAGCCAAGGAAGCGGACACGGCTCTCTGCGTCGCGAATAGCGGTGGCAACTCGCCCGGCTCTTGATTGAGTGATGTAGCGGCAGATGAGATACCCCACAATAAGGGCTATTGCTGAGAGTGCGAACAGGGCTGAGCGGGTGGTGTCTTCCTGTAAACTGAATCCAAGGATGTCTTTGAAGTCAGTGAGTCCATTATTGCCACCAAATCCCATTTCATTTCGAAAGAAAGCAAGCATGAGTGCGTAGGTCATTGCTTGGGTAATGATTGAAAGATAAACGCCGGTGACCCGGGAACGAAACGCAAACCAGCCGAATATAAAGGCCAATATGCCAGGCACGACAAATATCATGAAGAAGGTGAAGAAGAAGTTATCAAAACCGTACCAGAACCAAGGCAGCTCACCCCAATTGAGAAAAACCATGAAATCTGGCAGAAGGGGGTGACCATAAACACCACGTGAGCCGATTTCTCGCATGAGGTGCATGCCCATCACATAGCCACCGAGGGCAAAAAATGCGCCATGACCCAAGCTTAAGATGCCTAAATAACCCCAGACGAGGTCGACAGCCAGCGCTAATAAGCCGTAGCAAAGGTATTTCCCCCAGAGCGTCACGTTATAAGCGCTCAAGTGGAAGGGAGATGTTTCCGGTAGAAGTAAGTTCAAGACTGGGACGATCACTGCTGCGACTAACAACAAGGTGATCAGTATTTTCCCGCCTTTATCGTGTTCTAAAATACTGCGAATGATACCTTTTTGCAGCATGGCTTAGTCCTCCACACTGCGGCCCTTGAGCGCAAACAATCCACGCGGCCGTTTTTGAATGAATAAAATGATGAAGATAAGTACTAAAATTTTTGCCAGTACAGAGCCTGTGAAGGGCTCCATAAATTTATTGATGATGCCAAGTGACATGGCACCAACGAGTGTGCCCCAAAGGTTACCAACACCTCCGAAAACAACGACCATAAACGAGTCGACAATATAAGCTTGGCCCAGGTTTGGACCAACATTAGTCAACTGGCTGAGTGCAACCCCGGCAATGCCGGCAATGCCTGAGCCCAATCCAAATGTCATGGCATCAACCCAGCCAGTGTTAATACCCATGGAACTGGCCATTGGCCGGTTCTGCGTGACGGCTCGCATCTGGAGTCCAAAAAAGGTTCTTTTCATAAAAAGCATGAGACCGGCTAATACCAGTAGGCTAAAAATGACAATGTAGACACGGCTGTAAGTGATTGAAAGTGCATCATTAATTTGCCAAGATCCACTCATCCACTCCGGTGTTGAAACGGCACGATTTAAAGGTGAAAAAACAGATCGGACTAACTGTTGGAGGATCAGACTGATGCCAAATGTGGCAAGCAGTGTTTCCAGAGGACGTCCATACAGGTGCCTGATGACGGTACGCTCAATCGCAATACCAAAAAGCCCTGCAATAATAAAAGCGGCGGGGATGGCAATAATCAATGACACTTCTAACAGGCCTGGAAAGGCTTGCTGGATGACATAGGTGGTATAGGCACCGAGCATCATCATTTCACCGTGTGCCATATTGATTACGCCCATTACGCCAAATGTGATCGCCAGGCCTATGGCGGCAAGGAGAAGTACTGAACCAAGGCTGATGCCAAAAAACAGGTTCTCAACCTGGCCGTACCATACGCGTTTGCTTTCGATCCGTGCAATTGCTTTCTCTGCTGCTTGGCGGATTTCTTTATCTTTTTCCAGGAATTCGCCGTTTGAGTCTTTTGCCATTAGCCCGTTGAGCTGATTAATGGTTTCTTGTGATAACGATTCGCCTAAATACTCAATTGCGGCAAGCCGAGTGCTTTTCTCATTGCTGTTGAGGTCAATAGTGGCTTTAATGGATTGCAAGACATCTCGCACATCTGAATTTGTCTCTTTTTCCAGTGCTTTGCGAATATTTTCTTCCTGCTCAGGATCAAAGTTTTTGAGGAGTTCCTCTGCGGCCTGCAGGCGTTTCTGCGGGTCTTTATTGAAAAGCGATAAGTTGGCAATCGTAGCTCTTAATTGTCGGCGCAAGCTATTGTTGACACTTATTTTTTTGATTTCGCGTTTTTTAACTTGTCCCATCGGCTCTTGAGTACGGGCATTAAACAAGCTGTATAAACTTTTTTCTTTTATGGCAAAGACCGTTACGTTGTCTTTTTTTGTGTAGTACAGCTCGCCTTCCAGCATGTGCTGGAGGATGTTAATGACTTGGGGGTCATCGAGTTCGCCTAATTTGTCGACAACATTGGCTTTGATGGAAAAGCTTTTACTATGCAACTCTTGCAGAAGCGTGTCTAACTCATCTGCGTGAGCAGCCGTTGAGAAAATCAAGAGCCCAACGAGTAGGCTAAAAATTGTTCTGCACATACGGTTCTTCTTTTAGGTAACTTGAGACCGAGCCAATCAACGGTCATATTTGACGATGTTTTCTTGTAGAGGGTGCTCAAGGAGACTGGCACCCACAGGGTAGTGGATGCCAGTTGGTTACTTCAAAAGTGTTTATTCGTAGTTCTGTCCTGAACACTTATGAGTTTTAACATTGTAGTTACCGCAGCTCAGTGGAGCTCTCCAGTCAGAGATAATATCCTTTGATCCTGGGAGGTAGTCTGACCAGGCATCCCCTGCCACGAGGCCAGACGTTTGCCATACAATTTCAAACTGTCCATCTTCTTGAATTTCTCCAATCAAGACAGGTTTGGTGATGTGATGGTTGGGCATCATAGCTGAGTAACCACCAGAAAGATTGGGCGCCGTTATACCAATAATGGCGTCTGCGACAGCATCAGTATCGGTTGTGCCTGCTTTTTCAACGGCATTGACCCACATGTTAAAACCGATGTAATGAGCTTCCATTGGGTCGTTAGTGACACGCTTGTCATTTTTTATGAAGGTTTTCCACGCATCGATGAACTCTTCATTGGTCTCACTATCAACACTCATGAAATAGTTCCAGGCAGCCAAATGACCAACAAGTGGCTTGGTGTCTAACCCCGAGAGCTCTTCTTCACCGACAGAAAAGGCCACTACAGGAATATCCTCTGCCGAGATGCCCTGGTTACCCAGCTCTTTATAAAAGGGAACATTTGCGTCGCCGTTAATGGTTGAAACAACAGCTGTTTTCTTACCAGCCGAGCCAAACTTTTTGATATCCGCGACAATGGATTGCCAATCTGAGTGACCAAACGGTGTGTAGTTGATCATGATATCGCTTTCTGCCACACCTTTGGCTTTTAGGTAGGCTTCAAGGATTTTGTTGGTTGTACGCGGATAAACGTAATCGGTGCCTGCTAAGACCCAACGCTTAACACCAATTTCATTCATAAGATAGTCAACAGCGGGCACTGCTTGCTGATTAGGTGCTGCGCCTGTGTAAAAAACGTTTTTTGATGACTCTTCACCCTCATACTGCACAGGGTAAAAGAGCAAGCTATTTAATTCCTCAAAAACAGGCAGAACCGACTTTCTTGAAACCGATGTCCAGTTGCCGAAAACCACAGACACTTTTTCTTTTTCAATGAGTTCCCGTGCTTTCACAGCGAACAGCGGCCAGTCCGATGCCGGGTCAACAACAACGGGTTCCAGTTTTTTGCCCAATACCCCGCCTTTTTTATTCTGTTCTTCAATCAGCATCAACACAGTATCTTTTAATGTTGTTTCACTGATAGCCATCGTGCCGGATAAAGAGTGCAGGATCCCGACTTTGATCGTATCAGCTGCCATCGATAGTTGGGGTAATGCCAAACTGGCTGCAAGTGCGCCAGTGAGGCTTATTCTTCTTAGACTTTTTTTCATTAATGAACTCTCCGATTGGTGTGATGGAACTTTATTCAGAGAGGACTTTGCAACTTTTCTGCCAAGATAGAGTGTCTTTTAAAGAAAAGAAACCCACTGTTGTTTTGACATTTAAAAACAGTCAGTTAAATGTTTTTAAATGTCCGTAGGTGAGTGAGAATCTGAATTTTTATGTGAAGTGCCGCACAAATTTCGTGCATAAGCATGCCTTCAGGGCTTGAGTGCTCTGTTTTGGTGCGAAGTAATTAAGCCCGGGTGAGAGTATGTGATGAGTAGGTTTCAGGTTCGTTACCCTTAGCGTCGTAAGCAGTCACCCCGGGAGTGTGCACTGCGTGTGCTTCTTTGCCCAACAAGAAGTTTAAGGCCTTTTTTGTGATCATTCGGCTCTGTTGGAGAAGTGCATAGCAGCTTTGATTCTCGAGTTGAATTTGTTGCAGTAGCTTCTGTAGCTGAGTGAGTTTTATTTTTAAATCATCGAAAGGCGGTTCTGGCGCGTGCTCCAGATTTGAGCTTTGCCTTAAAGAGCTGCTATCGAAAATAGATGTGATCCCTAATGGTTTCAAGCGTGGTATCAGACATGCCATCGTTTGATTAATGCCGGTCACTTTTTCTTGTTGCATGGGTAATAATTTTTCCAGCTTTTGTACATCCAAGTGAGTGATCGCGTACTTAAGCGACTGGGTGATTTCAATCGCCTCGCGCAGGCGGGTAATTTGCCTATCAACTTCGTTATGAAGGGTTGGCAAGGCTGAATGATGCGTCTGTGTCATGAGCGGAATTACACTTTACCCAGTGCTTTTTCGATTTCGATAAATTTTTCTGCGACTTTATCAGCATCGACCTGGTACTTTCCTTCGAGTAAGGCTTGTTTGATGGAGTCAATTTTTTGCTGGTCAACAGCCGGCGCATCGGCCAGTTGCTTTTGCAGTATTTGTAATGTTTCTGCGGTTTCCGTTAAATTAACAACCGCGCTTGACTCTGTGGTCGGCGAAGCCGGTGCAGGAGTTGCGGCACTCTCCTGGGAGGGCTTGGGCTTATTGCCCGTTGGGATATTACCCGCAGGGTTTGAGACGCCATTAATTGGATCTGACATAAGTTTCTCCTAAAAAACTGCTTTTTAGTCGTTAGCGACCAAGTCCCTAGACACTTTAGAATGAAATTTAAGTGTTTGTGATAATCTTAGGCTAGGTGTGTGTATCTATGTAAGTGATTTTGGTTCTGTTGTTTAAACATGCCATAACTTTATAGCATAAACTTTTTTCTGAATAATATATTCCTCAAAATCAGTACTTTTGTAATAATTTAAATATAAGTCTAGCAGGCTATTGTCATGAGATTTAAACACTAGACTGGTAGCGTTTTAAAAACTGTGCCTACTTTCGTATTCGTAGGTAGCGTAGTTTCTTCCTTATAAACCTCTTCACTGAACCTAAGGGCTCAAAAATGGAAAGAATTAACCCCAATAAGCATATATCCAGGCAATACAATGAAGAAATTGAGGAGCTTCGAGATAAAGTTTTAAGTATGGGTGGCTATGTTGAGCAACAGGTTTCAGATGGCCTCCAAGCCTTACTTGAAATGAATATGGAACTTGCTCAGAAGGTTGCTACGGAAGACTATAAAATTAATGCGATGGAAGTCGATATCGATGAGGCATGTACGCAAATGATTGCGCTTCGCCAACCAACTGCGAGTGACCTGCGTTTTGTGGTGACCATTATTAAGACGATTTCTGACTTGGAAAGAATAGGGGACCAGGCAGAAAAGCTTGGCCGCTACTCATTGTCATTAAGCGAACTGGGGCATTCGGAAGACGTGCTGATTGGCATTGGGAATTTGGGGGAACGCGTTAAAAGTATGCTGAGGGATACGCTGGATGCTTTCGCTCGCCTGGATGCTGATGTCGCTGTCAGAACAGCACTTAAGGATAAAAAAATCAACCAGGAATACGATGGAGTCATGCGTCAATTGATTACACACATGATGGAAGACCCCAGATCTATTAAGCGTTCATTGCAGGCTCAGTGGTGTGCCAGAGCTCTTGAACGTATTGCCAATCATGCGTGTAACGTATGCGAATATATTGTTTATATCGTCAGTGGTCGCAATATTCGTCATACGAAACTTGAGCAGGTTGTTGATGAGTTTCTCTCTGAAAAGAGCAACAATGATGCGGAAGGCGATGGATGAGGAAATTTAACGGAATGTTATAAGCGCCATATCCGTAGACGAACAACGTAATACTTTGGCGTGATCTGTCCATTCACCTAATACCCAACGCTGCCCTGCTTGGTGGGGCAGCGGCACAGTGTGTACCGCAGGTCGATGCGTATGACCGTGAATTAATTGTGAAACACGGTGTCTTACCATAGCTTCTTCAACAGCAGCTTGATTGGCATCCATAATATCTGAGCTTTTTTCCTGCATTGCTCCTTGGCTCATCTTCCGTAACTTGCCCACGAACTGGATACGTTCTTCGAGCGTCTGTGACAGAATATTTCCCTGCCAGGTTGGGTCCCGTACAAGTGTACGAAACTTCAGATAATCATGATCATCCGTACAAAGTGTATCGCCATGCATAATCAGTGTAGGCGTACCATATAAGTCAATAACCTGCTCATCGTCGGTAATCAGGTCTATATTGTATTGCGAGGCAAATTGATCACCAATTAAAAAGTCCCGGTTGCCATGCATAAATGTGATTTTTGTGCCGCTTTGAGTTAATGCGCTAAACGCTTCCAAGACGGGTTCTAAGCCATGCTTTGGGTTATCGTCTCCTAACCAGTACTCGAATAGATCACCCAGAATATAAACATGCTCAGCGCCTTTGGCTGTGTTAGAAAAAAAGCGCTGAGCCAGCTGAATAGCATCAGGACGTGCGGGGTCCAGATGCAAGTCAGAGACGAACCATGTGAGCATTGTGCTTACTCAGGCTCTTGTTATTGCTTCAATCACAACGTCTTCGACGGGCACGTCTTGGTGCATACCAACAGTTGTTGTTTGTACGCCGGCTATTTTCATAACGACATCCAATCCTTCCGTGACTTGGCCAAAAACACAATAACCCCAACCATTCTGGTTTGGACTTGTGTAGTTCAGGAAGTCATTATCATTCACATTGATGAAAAACTGCGAGCTCGCCGAATGTGGATCTGGGGTTCTCGCCATTGCGATGCTACCTGTCACATTTTTCAGCCCGTTATCCGCTTCATTCTGAATCGTATCTTTTGTAGGCTTTTGTGACATGCCAGAGGTAAAACCGCCGCCTTGAATCATAAAGCCGGGTATGACGCGATGGAAAATAGTCCTATCAAAAAACTTGTCATCCACATACTCCAGAAAGTTCTGGCAGGTGATGGGGGCTTTTGAATCGTCAAGTTCAAGTACGATAAGGCCGTGATTAGTCTGTATATTTACATTCGTCATGAGTACTCTCTGGCTTAAAGTTATTTTAGTCGTGTGATCGACTGGATAATGACAGGAGATTGAGGTACATCCCGGAGAAATGCACCGCCTCTACCCGTTGGCTGATTTGAAATTTGATAAACAATGTTCATGCCTTTCTTAACTCGGCCAAAAACAGTGTAGCCCCAACCTTGTGTTGTTTGGGCTTGGTGGTCAAGAAAAGGATTATCTTTGACATTGATGAAAAACTGAGCAGTGGCTGAGTGAGGATCACGTGTCCTTGCCATGGCAAGGGTGCCAACCTCATTCCTGAGGCCATTATTTGCTTCGTTTTTAATGGGTGCGAGCGTTGCTTTTTGTTGAAAATCAGGTGTAAAGCCACCACCCTGGATCATAAATTTCGGGATTACGCGGTGGAAAATAGTCTGATCGTAAAAGCCCTGATCAACGTATCGTAGAAAATTGGCTGTCGTCGTCGGTGCTTTGTCTGGGAATAGTTGCACGACAATCTTGCCATAATTCGTTGCGATCTGAACATCATAGCTTGAGTTCTGTGCGTTGAAAGCTCGTCCCGGCATTGTGATGCCAATAGTCAGAAATAGCAGTAAAAGATATTTTTTAAACACAATTATTTTGGAATGCAGAATTTGTAAGTTGCAAATGATAGCATAAGCCATTTTTTAGAACGAAATCACCTTCTCATCATCGAAGGCATGGGAGTTTCATAGCAAAATGCTGCAGATTTATAACTCTTACAGCAAGCACAAAGAAGTCTTTAAATCCATTGAGCCCAACAAAGTGCGTATGTATGTGTGCGGGATCACTGTTTATGACCTCTGCCATTTGGGGCATGCCCGCATGTTTGTCGTTTTTGATGTGGTCTTTCGATATCTACAACGGCTTGGCTATGATGTCACGTACATTAGAAATATCACTGATATTGACGACAAAATCATCAAGCGAGCGGCTGAAAATGGCGAAGATTATTTTGTCTTGACGCAGCGATACATTGACTTGATGCACAAGGATTGCCGTGCTCTGGGTGTGTTACCACCCACGGTTGAACCAAAGGCTACGGAAAATATCGACGAGATTATCCGTATGGTCTCAACATTGATAGAAAAAGGGTACGCCTATCAGGCACAAAACGGGGATGTTTATTACCGCGTCAAACGGTTTGAATCCTATGGTGGCCTTTCGGGACGAAATATTGATGAGCTCCGTGCAGGTGAACGAGTGGATATTGATGAGCACAAAGAAGACCCTTTGGACTTCGTACTTTGGAAAGCAGCGAAACCAGGAGAACCAACCTGGGCATCCCCTTGGGGCGAAGGTCGGCCAGGTTGGCATATTGAGTGTTCAGCCATGTCCACGCGCTTTCTGGGTAATCACTTCGATATTCATGGCGGCGGAATGGATTTACAATTTCCACATCACGAAAACGAGATTGCTCAGTCAGAAGCTTGCACGGGTGAACCGTATGTTAATTACTGGATACACAATGGGTTTATCCGAATGGATGGTGAAAAAATGTCCAAATCATTGGGCAACTTTTTCACAGTGCAGGATGTTATGAAGCGATTTCGTCCCGAAGAAATTCGGTTTTTTATCCTGTCAAGTCACTACCGTAGTCCTCTGAATTACACCGATGCTAATTTACAGAATGCACGCAGTTCGCTTAGCCGGCTTTACACCGCTTTAAGAGGATGGGAAAGGGTAGATTCGCAAGCTTTGTTTGATGAGTCGCCTATTGTCGCCTATACAGAGCGCTTTGAAACGGCAATGAATGATGATTTCAACACTCCAGAAGCTTTTGCCGTTCTGTTCGATATGGCAACAGAAATTAACCGGCACCGGGATGAGAATCCGGAATATGCTCAAAATATGGCACATGCCCTCCGTGAAAATGCAACAGTTTTAGGACTTCTTCAAGAGGATGCTGAGGTTTACTTACATTCAGCGCCGGCTAAATTGGAAGGTGACCAATTAGAAAGAGATGAAATCGAAGCGTTGATTACCGAACGCTCGAAGGCAAGGCAAACAAAAAACTGGGCCGAAAGTGACCGCATACGGGATTACTTAAAGGAACAGGGAGTCGTACTTGAAGACAGTGGGGAAAATACGATTTGGCGACGTGAGTAATGAGCTTACACTCGCCGCCCTGGAGTCTTCTACCAAGACCTAACGGGCCCGGTATCAAGGTGGAGAAAGTCTGATTTTGCATAGTAACCAACGCCGCCGTGTTGCAATGACTTGGCAATATTTCTTAGTTCCGAGGTGTTTATGTCAGTCAGACGAATATCAATTGCCTTGCCGCGCATATGGTAACTGCGCTTCGCCACTCCACTGCCTTTTTTTCTGAGTGTTTCATTGGTTTGGGGGGAGCGGTAGCCGGAAATCACCTCAAATGTTCCACGGCTTTGGGCTTTAGTTTTTAAGGCAAAGAGGCTATCCAGTAATGCAGGGTCGAATGCAACCTGGTCGCCAGTACGGAAATCTTTTAGGAAGTCATTGATTTCAGCAAGCGCACTGTTGTCGTAGTCCACCCCGTCAAAGTAAGTGGCTAAAAGCTTTTCGTTTGTATGTGTGTGGTAAAAGTCCAGAGTACGCTTTTCGTGGGTGCCGGCAAATAAGGCTTTGGGGGATAAAAAGAGCGGGCTGCTTGCTGCGCATCCCAAAAAAGTGATGAATTTACGGCGTGTTAAGTGAGCGGGTTTTGATTGATGCATTCGTAATAGTTCCTATGCGCTTTGCAACATACATTAATGTCCACGTTTATAGTATGGCAACTTTATCAATTCAAAGGTTTTAATATTCAATGTAGTTCTTCTCAGGATAAACGGTTTGGGCACAGGTTGATTTCATGGCCTATCCCAGCTGTAAAGATCTTGGCTGAAATTCAATAAGCCTTGTTGATCGACCCAGGCTGTTTGGTATGTAAAGTAAACTGGCAGAGGCTTTTTTAATCGAATCACCGTGCGTTGTTTACGGGAAAGAATGGCGTCAATCTTTTTGGCATTAAACATTTCCTTTTCCTGGGCAAGAACAAATTCTGCGAGTGAAGAGGGATTGCCAAGCCGGATGCAGCCGTGGCTAAAGTCCCGTTTTGTACATTCAAATAACTGTTTATGTGGGGTATCGTGCAAGTAAATGCCGTACTCATTGGGAAGCACAAATTTCACTTGGCCGAGTGCATTCCAGGGTCCTGGGTCTTGACGGATTTTATAGGCTTTAATCTGTGGCCCTATTGTTGCCCAGTTAATAATCAAGGGGTTGAGCTCAATCGCATCTTCTCGCCAGCTACTGAATAAACGCATGTGCTGGCTGGCAAGGTAATTAGGATTCTTCTGAAGTGCTGGCAGAATCTCCTGATATGCAATACTTGGAGGGACATTCCAAAAAGGATGAAAATCAACATACTCAATTGCATCGTTGAAAACGGGCGTTTTATTCTCTCGGGTCCCTACAACCACGGGCATTTCTAGCACAATTTCTTCTTGTTCGACTGCTTGTAAATGGAATGCGGGGATGTTTACCAGGATATACCTCTGAGGTAAAGACGAGGGAAGGGTTTGCCACCGTTTCAAATTGACTGCAATTTGTTGCAGCCGGTCGTGTTGTGGTGTGTTAAGTGCCATCAAGGTTTGATTGCCAATAAGCCCATCGGTAGTTAAGCCATGCCTTTTCTGGAAAGTCTTAACCGCACTGACGAGCGCTTCATCATAGAAGCTGGATACAGCGGATGATTGCAGAAAATCACCCAAGCGGCTTAAGGAGCGCCGTATGGATTTAATCCGCTCATCATGACTCAGCGGCCTTATTGTCGGACCATAAGGAATTATTTCTGCATTTTGTTGCGACCACTGTTGGTAGTACTCGAACGCTTGGGATAAACGCTGATAATGAATATGCTGAGGCTCGTGGTGGTGCGCTCGAGCGAGGTTGAACGTAAGGGCGGCGAGGATGAGTGCACACACAAGTAAGGCTTTTAACCAAACGGCAGGGCTGTTTAGCAATGACCGCGCCGTTTGTTTTTGAGCCAGTTTGAGTGGTTTAAGGTACATTGGTTTTTTAGAGTAGGTTAATCCTCATCATCGTCCTCTTCTTCAGGGACGAACTTTAGAATATAACCGGTATGAATTTTACCGCGAATAAATTCATCGTCATCCATAATTTCCCGGTGCAGCGATTTTGTTGTTTTAAGAGGGCTCACGTCGAGCTCATCAAGTGCACGGCGCATTGTTTGGATAGCCGCTTCGCGGGTGGGGCCAAAGGTGATGAGCTTCGCGATCATGGAATCATAGTAAATTGGTAACGCATAGCCTTGGTAAAGGTGTGTGTCCATGCGCACACCAAAGCCCGAGGGTGCATGAAAAGTGGTCAGGGTTCCTGGGCTGGGCATAAAATTAAAGTCAGGGTTTTCAGCGTTAATCCGGCATTCGATGGCCCACCCGCGGGTGGGCAGATCTTCATACGTGTAATCTAAGGCCCCGCCAGCGGCGATACGTATTTGTTCTTTAATAAGATCAAGTCCTGTTACCATTTCAGTGACAGGGTGTTCAACCTGTATACGTGAGTTGATTTCAATAAAGTAAAAGTTTTTATCTTGATCGAGCAAAAACTCTACCGTCCCTGCATTGCAGTAATTAACCGCTTCTGCAGCGGCAACAGCGGCACGTCCCATCTCAGTGCGTAATTGAGGTGTCAGGGCCGTCGAAGGGGCTTCTTCTATCAGCTTTTGAAAGCGTCGTTGAACACTGCATTCACGTTCACCCAGGTGGATCGTGTTGCCATGTTGATCGGCAAGGATTTGGAATTCAATGTGCCGGGGTTTAACAATGCACTTTTCAACAAAAACTTCGTCATTACCACAGGCGATACGGGCTTCGCTTCGGGCCACGGGAAATTCTTCACGTAGACTGGCTTCATCTTCACAGATGCGAATACCACGACCGCCACCACCACCAGAGGCTTTTATCATGACGGGAAAACCGATTTCGCAAGCCACTGAAATTGCATCCTCCACAGTGTTGACACCACCTTCACTACTGGGAATCAAAGGGACACCTGCTGCACGCATCAAGCGTTTCGCATTAATTTTGTCGCCAGAATCGTCAATTGTTTGGGCAGATGGCCCAATAAACACCAAATCGTTTTGCTCACACGTGCGTGCAAACTCACTGTTTTCAGAGAGGTAGCCATAACCGGGGTGAATGGCGTCTGCACCTGTTTGCTGCGCCGCATTGATGATGTTGTCGATTACAAGATAGCTTTTTGCACTTTGTGCGGGGCCAATGCAGACTGATTCATCAGCAAGTTTTTTATGCAAGCTTTCCGCATCGCCTTCGGAATAGACAGCAACAGTGGGTATGCCTAGTTCTTTACACGCTCTAATAACACGGACAGCAATTTCACCTCGGTTGGCAACTAATATTTTTTTAAACATGCGTTATATTCTTTTTAAGTGATTTGACGGTTGATTGAAATTGATAAAAACAAAGCCAGCCAAACTAACAATGGCACAGCACAAAACAAGTAGCCAGCTCCATGTGTAACCGGCGGTGTCAGCAATAAATCCAAAAATAGGCGGAGCGACAAAAATCCCAGTCCAGCCAATTGTGATCGCTACCCCCATAACAGAGCCCACGTTTTCCAGACCTGCTAACTCGGCAACCAGCGCCATAAGTGCTGCATTCCATCCGATTAGTGTAAAACCGGCAATTGCCGAAATGATATAAAAAAAGCTTATGGGTGTGCCAGTTGGCAGGTAAGTGATGGCCGCTGCGGCAATGCAGCCACCGATCGATAACAAAATGCACGCTTTTAAAATATCGCTGTTGAAAACACGATCAGCCAAGGTTCCCCAAATCAGCCGCCCCAGCGTCCCACTGATGAGTGTAATCGTTAGGCACGCACTGGCACCGACAAGTGACATATTGTGTGATTCCGTAAGAAATAATAATAAAAAAGAGGTTATGCTGATTTGGGCAAACGCTAAAAAAGGAAAGATAAAAATAACAATCAAAAGCGGCTTGTTTTGCCAGACCAGCTTAACCGGGTTCGTGTGCTTGGGAGGTAGGGTAGTCGGGGTCGTTGATTCTTCTGGTTTGTCCGGTTGGTCACGGTAATAAATCGCAGCGGCTAACGTAATGATAGCCAGGGCAATGCCTGTACCGGCCAGCGACAGAGGCCACGCCAGATGCAGGCTGCTTATTGGAAAAATCACAGCGGCCAGGGCTGCTCCCAGGGAGACTCCGGTTTGTTTGATACCCATCACGGTTGCCCGCTTTTGAGGAGGGAACCAATTCATCAGTCCTCTGGTGGATGTTTGATTAATCAACCCATAACCCACTCCACTCACCGCCGCCAATGCCAGTAAGGTGGCGTAACTTTTCATAAAGCCCATGAGTAAGAAGGGTATGCATGAAAATACCAGACACACAATTAATGTGCGGTAAGAGCCAAAACGGTCCACGAGTATGCCGCCGGGAATGGCGATTACAGTCGCCACAACATACATCGAAGATGTGATAAAGCCCACTTCCGCCCGGCTGATACCCAGTGAGTCGATCAGAAAAGGCGCCAGTGGCCCCCAGGCATAAGCGCCGACCGACATCAAAAACTGTGCAATGACCAATATCCATAACATGGTCCAAGGAGTTTGATGCCGGGGTGCGTGCATGCGGTTAGCCTGCCACGCTAGGGCAGGTCAGAGAGGATAAGGCAGCGATTAGACGAGTTCTTGGAGGCATAATGATGACTCCTCTAATGGTGCGTAATCAGAGGAGTGTTTGAATGAGGTTACTCTTCTTCAATGATGAGCATCAGGTCTTCATCAGCTAATGCTTGTTCATTTTCAGCCAGGATTTCGACCACTGTGCCAGACACAGGCGATTTGACTTTTTGAAAGATCTTCATGGATTCCAGCAGCGCTAAAACCTGCTTTTTTTTCACCGTGTCACCAACTTCAACATAAGCTGGCTCTTCCGGCGATGGTTTGCGATAAAAAATGCCGGACATGGGGGCTCTGACTTCAACACGGTTTTTTTCGCTCATGATCATACTTCCTTTTTATATGTTTATAACGGTATTTGTTGTTTGAATGTACTCAGTATTACTTGATGTTAAGTGGGTGGGGCGCCATGATTTTTCGCTTTGGCGGGTAGTTGCTCTGACTTGTTTTTCAGTAACCAGAGGGAGTCCGCCAGTCTGGTCCGCGTATTTTCCGGATGAATAATTTCATCCACAAGCTGAGTAGTGGGCGTATGCGCAGCTTCAAAGGCGTCTACTGATTCGCGTGAAGCTTCGGTGATGCTTGCCCACTCTGCAGGATTCACCCCCAGTTCCTGAATATTGCAGGGACTAAAGGCAGATGCGGTGATTGAAAACTCTGCAATAGGCCAGGCAACGTTCATGTCGACTCCCATGCCTTTGTTAGCGCCGAGGATGATGCCGCCTGCATCGCCGCAGGCTTGTCGAAGAATAACGGCGATTTTTGGTATGGTGCAGCCGGCATATAGGTGAGTGATTTTGGCGATATGCCTGAGTACCCCCAGGCGTTCTTCTTGCTCATCGGGCAGTGTGGGAGGTGTATCCACTAAGGTGATCAATGGGATGTTGTAAGCATCCAAGACCTGGAGAAAGCGGTAGTATTTATCGCAAGCATCCCGAGTGACAATACTGCCCGGAAACGCAGGGTTACAGGCAACAAAACCTACAGGTTGACCATCAATATGAGCAAATGCCGTACAGATTTGTTTGGCATATTGTTCGCGGATTTCAAAGTACTGAGCGTCGTCGGCTAAACACGCGATAACCTGCCGGACATCGTAGGTGTGGTTGAAATCATCGGGTACGATCGTCATCAGTTCCGGTGTTTTTCGGTGACGTGGGTCTTGGGTTGCTCTTGGAACTGTGGCATCTGCAAAGCTGAGCGGGAGGTAGTCCATGAGCTGCCGAACAAATGAAATGGTCTCGGCATCATTTTCTCCGACCTTGTCGCATGTGCCACTGTGACGTTCGTGATAATCCCCGCTACCGACGTCATCGTCCATTTTTTCTGATGTTGCTGCCTGAGTCATGCGTGGTCCACCAAGCCACAGATGCGCCGTTTTACGGGTCATAAATAAAAAGTCCGTCATGCATGGTGCATAGGCTTGACCAGCAATGCAAGGTCCCATGAGTACAGTAATTTGCGGAACAACGCCAGAGAACAGACCTTCTGGCCAGAAGAACCATTCAACGCCTGCTATCGCCACATCTTCCCAACCGAGGCGGCCACCAGCGGAGTCAAGTAACCAAACGACAGGCATCCTGTACTGACCGGCATATTCAATAATTTTAACCATCTTAACAATGTGTTGTTGGCCAAGTGATCCTGCCAATACAGAAAAATCACTGGCATAGATAGCGACAGGTCGGTCATTGACTCGCCCATAACCGGTAATGGCTCCATCGCAAGGTGATTCTTCTACGGGAAGCTTTTTGCCATCAATGCGCTCACTTGTCGCGCGGGCTGCTGAACCGATTTCGACAAAGGTGCCAGAATCGACAAGTGCGTTAATCCGGTCACGCGGGAGCATTTTGCCTTTGGCAACATGCCGATCAATCATGGTCTGATTACCACCCGCGAGGTTTTGCTTTTGCAGTTCCTCAAGCTTTTTCAGCGCAATTTGCATTTTTTCGTTCATAGTCATTTCCTCAAGCGGGTTTAATTGCGCGTTTGTTGCGGGGTAATTCAAATTTTTTATTTCGCAATTGTTCCAATGCGCGAATAAGGACTGAACGAGAGGTTTTAGGGTTGATAACGATATGGGAGGTGTACAGATTGGTCCAAAATTTGGCACATGTCATCACGCTGAACTGATTTTGCAGTTTGGTCAGCAGCGCATCATGGACTTCGTCATAATTGCCTTCTTCCTTTGCTTTGGCCAATTCTTTATTGAAGACGGCCTGTAGGACGGTTTCCGCGCCTGTAGGTGCGTACTCGGCGGTAGGCCAGGCGATAATGATGTCTGGCCCCATGCCGCGGGCTCCCATGACAATGTTACCTCCACCGTAAGATCTTCGGAGCTGAAGCGTAATCTTGGGAATGGTCAGGCGGGTATAGGTGTGTAGAAGTTTCGCCCCATGTCTGAGGATGCCCTTTTGCTCCCATTTGTCGCCGGGAACAAATCCGCTGGTGTCGACCATGGTGATGAGCGGAATATTGAAGGCATCAAGGAATGACATAAAGCGGTCGTATTTGTCCGAAGAATCGGGCTCCAGTACGCCGCTTAGTTCATCAGGGTTGTTGGCGACAATGCCGACAGTTTCCCCGTTGAGCCGTGCAAAGCCTATGACTAAGTGCAAAGCGTAGTCTTCTTTCAGCTCAAAAAATTCACCGTCATCAACGATCAGGTCGATGATGTCATGAACATCGTAAGTATGCCGGGGGTCTTCGGGCATGATGTCGAGAAGTTCTTCTTCAGTGCGATCGACAGGGTCCTCGCAAGGTAGCTGAGTTGTTTTTTGCCAGCAGTTTTGTGGCATGAAAGTCAACAAGGTTTTGGCTGTACGGATAGCGTCTGTGTCGTTATTGGCGATGATATCGCATTGGCCTGATGTTTCCATATGCATGTTAGCGGCGCCTGCACGGAAATTATCAAGCGTTGCACCCAGACTTAAAAAGCCTGTTTTCTTATTCATGATCAAGAAATTACACAAACTAGCAGCATAAGCGAGCAGGCCTGTGCAGGGGCCAAGTACGAGTGCAATTTGGGGAATCAGTCCGGAGTTGAGGCTATGGTTTCGAATCGCTTGGGTAAAGCCATCATAACCAACATCGCCACGTTTGAGTGTGTAACGCTCTCCCGCAGAGTCAAACAGTGCCATCAGGGGAATTTGCATTTTTCCGGCCCAGCTAACGAAATCTGCAATCTTCCATGCCCCTTGGTTGCCGATGGTCCCGGCCATGACAGTGAAGTCAGTCCCGTAGACCGCTACTTCGCGGCCACCAATCCGGCAGACCCCCATAATAATGCCGTCACAAGCCGAGCCTGGTGTCTCTTCGCCAGAAATACGGCTTGGTTTTAATTCCCTGACAAGCCCCCCCCATTCGCAAAATGAACCGTCGTCGGCCAGCAGGTCGATGCGTTCCCTGAGTGTGAGTTTCCCGAGTGCGTGTTGTTGCTTAATTTTTTCAACACCGCCACTAAGTTGGTTTTCCTCTTCGACTTTTTCCAGTCGAGAGACAAAACCATTCATCCAATCACCCATAGATTCCTGTCCCCGTGTTTTTATTTTGGTGTAAAAATGTACCTGTGTTCATTTTTACAAACAAGTTATTCTATACACCCGACGGATGCTTTTCTATTACTGGGCGCAGTAACCCTGATACCTGCTGAGTTTGCAGTTTGATCACATATAGCTTTATTGGCGAGGAAGAATCATGTTAACTTTCGATGGGAATTTTCATTTTAACTTATTGATAAAGTTAATAAATTTCTTATGTATCGAAATTATTATCTCTTCAAGGAATGGTTGAAAAGGAAGGTATTTCTTTTTGTCGGCTTACTCTTCTCGAGGTAACTATTTTTCAACAGTTAGCGGAGTGAGCTTCTGGCGGAATGTATGATTGTTTCCTTAATGGGATTTCGCGTAGCGTTGGCGCTTAACGAGAAGAATAAGCATTCTACTGAGTGGGTTATGACACTATCAAAGGGTTCCTTTTACATTTATCCGGTGATGGGATGGATGTAGCTCATTAGATTCCGCATTGTGATTTACCCTTGCCAGAAAAGTTTAAAGTACATGTTGAGACTCAATTAATGTTTAGGAAAGCGGTGCAAAAAATTTTTGTATTGATTGTTTTTTGTCTGTATTCAGTTGTGTATGCTGAGCCGCCTAAAGAGCAGCAGCGTGTACCCTCTGGACTCTCAGCATTGGATATGCGTATTTCTTCTGAAATTGATGCTGCAGATAACCCATATGCCATTGCTCCACACCGGCCTAACTATATTCTGCCTCTGGCCTATGACCCATCGCCTACAAACAAAGAGCTGGATAATGTTGAAATAAAATTTCAAACAAGCTTTCGTGTCCCGGTCTGGACAGAAATATTGGGGGAAAAGAGTCATCTCTTTTTTGCTTATACGAATAAATCCCTTTGGCAGGCCTATAACTCTGATATCTCAGCACCTTTTCGTGAAACCAATCACGAGGCGGAACTATTTTTGGTTTTTTTAACCCATTATCGTTTTTTTAATCTGAATAACCGTGTGGCTGGCATTGGTTTTTCACATGAATCGAACGGGCAGAGTGGTTTGCTTTCGCGTAGCTGGAACCGTCTATACGCAAATTTCTTATTTGAACAGGAGAACGACTATTACGTCGGACTGAAAGCTTGGTACAGAATACCAGAATCAAAAAAAGAGGATCCACTTGATCCAAAAGGGGATGATAACCCAAGCATAGAGCGCTACTTAGGTAATTTTGAGCTAACGGTCTTAAAACGTCTTAAAAAACATTCTTTCAGCGTTAAATTGCACAATAATTTGAGGGCCGACAACAAAGGCTCCATTCAGTTGGACTACACTTATCCTATTGGTGGCCCTTTTAGAGGGTACGTACAAATGTTTAACGGTTATGGAGAAAGTCTGATTGACTATAACCACAGCACTCAGCGAATTGGATTTGGTATTTTGCTGGGGGACTGGTTTCAGGCTGGCCCATAATATATTTGGCTTCAAAAGGGCTAACGTTTTGGATAGTTAGGAATAAAGAATGATCGTATTAATGTACCATGCATTGTACGCAAATGATGCAGAATTGAACCAAATGCCGGAAGAAGAAAAAAACTTTGCGGTTTCAATCGAGGCATTTCGCAAGCAATTGACTGCTATTCAGGCAGGAAATGGTTTTGTTGACCCGAAACACCTGCAGCAGGCGTATGGTAAAAACAAAGAGTCAGAAAAGAAGGTGCTTCTGACTTTTGATGACGGTCATGAAAGTTTCTATACCCATGCGATGCCTATCATGAAAGAGTTCTCTGCAAAAGGCATTTTCTTTATTACGCCAAAGTTAATTGAAACAAGAGATGACTTTTGCTCATGGGAGCAATTGAAAGAGATGGAGGTAGAAGGTCATGTCATTGGTTCGCATGGCTACACGCACCGATTTTTCACACTGATGAGTGAGCAAGAGTCATCCGATGAATTAGTTGCATCCAAAAAAGTCCTTGATGAAAAGTTAGGTCATGAAATAACGATGATTTCGTTCCCTGGAGGGTGTTTTTCAAAAAGAGAAATTCGTCTGGGCCTTGAAAAAGGGTATCAATACTTTTTTACGTCGGCTGTAGGCCTCAGTCAGGCAGAAGATGTTTCGCAAAATCGTGGAGTAAAGCGGTTTGCGATTCGAAATGGTATGTCGGAAACCATGTTTACCAGGCTGATATCAGGCGATAAATTTTATTTAGAAAAAATACGTTTGGTGAATGGTGTGAAGGGGCTGTTAAGGAAGGTGATAGGAGACAGCCTATATTATTCTCTGTACAAAGCTGTAAAAGGTTAGGGTTGGGCTACCGTTGTAGGGTAATACTCATTCAACTAAACCCTAAATCTAATGGTGCCGACGCCCGGACTCGAACCGGGACGGCTTTCGCCACTACCCCCTCAAGATAGCGTGTCTACCAATTTCACCACGTCGGCTTAAAACTCGTTATTTTACTGTATTTTTGGAACATCTGAATCAGTTTCTTCAGATTTTTCTTCTATGATGGGTTGTTCTGAAGGGTTTTGTGGACTCTCGGTTTCCATCTGAGTGGGCGGGACATCGACAACACTTCCAATATTATCTGATGAGCGCTGTGCTGCTAGAATGAACAGACCAATACTTGTTATAAAAAATAAAGCCACGAAAAGCGTGGTTAATTTTGTCAGGAATGACCCGGCGCCTCTCGCACCGAAAACTGTTGCGGATGCACCGCTGCCAAAAGCAGCGCCGGCTTCTGCACCTTTCCCGTGCTGGATTAAGACAAGTCCAATAACTGTGATTGAAAGAATCACATGAATGATCAGTAATATTGTTTCCATCAGTTTTTAGTACGCTCTAGTCCTACGGCTTCTGCCGCTTTGCAAATTGCAATAAAATCTTCACTTTTCAGAGAAGCCCCACCGATTAACCCGCCATCAATGTCGGGCATAGCAAATAACTCAGCTGCATTAGACGCTTTCACGCTACCGCCATAGAGCACTCTTAAGTGTTCTGCGATATTGCGACTGAACTGACCCATGCGTTCACGAATTAATTGATGCACTTCCTGAGCTTGTTCAGGTGAGGCCGTTTTGCCGGTGCCAATAGCCCAAACAGGCTCGTAAGCGACAACCAGCGTTTCTAATGCTTTCGCTGGGCTTGAGGCAATCACAGCATTCAGCTGATCAAGAATCACTGATTCCGTCTTGTTGCTCTCCCTGTCAGAGAGGGTTTCTCCTACACAAAGAATCGGGGTCATACCACAGGCATGCACTGTTTGAATTTTCGCACATACCGTCTTGTTGTTTTCAGAAAAAAGTGTTCTTCTTTCCGAGTGCCCAATTATAACGTATTTACATCCAAATTCACTTAACATGGCGGCGGAAATTTCACCTGTGAAAGCGCCACTTTCATGCTCACTGACATTTTGTGCACCCAACCAAAGCGGAGTGCTATTAATTAGTTTTTCAACGTCGGCTAAATGAACAAATGGAGGGCAAACGCTAATTTCGACATGGCCTAGGTTGTCAACACCTTTTGCAATATCCAGTACGAGTGATGCGGCGCTTGAGCGAGTGCCATGGAGTTTCCAGTTACCGGCAACGATGGGTTTACGCATTCAAGCTGACTCCCTCAATAGTTTAAGGCACGAGAGCTTACTCGCATGGTGTTAACAAATCAAGCACTAGGCCGAGACTGCGTCGTTGACGGCGGTTGCAATGCGGTTACAAATTCGTTCAACATCGCTGGCGACACGACCTTCGACCATGACACGTACGACAGGTTCCGTGCCGGATGGTCTTAACAAGACCCGTCCAGATTCCCCGAGTTCTTCTTCTGCGGCTTGTACCGCTTGTTTGATTTCGTCATAGGAGTCCAAGTCAACTTTAAACGGGAGTGGAACATTGATTAAAACCTGTGGGTAACGTGTCATGCCGGATTTGAGTTCATATAAACTTTTGCTCGTCATGCTCATGTAAGCCAATGCTTGTAGTGCGGCAATAATGCCATCCCCTGTGGTGGTTTGGTTTAATAAAACAATGTGCCCCGATGATTCTCCACCCAGTGTCCAATGGTTTTTTTCTAGTAGTTCCATGACATAGCGATCACCTACGGCAGCTCGTTGAAAAGGAATGTTCATTTCGTTGAGTGCATGTTCGAGTCCTAGGTTACTCATGAGGGTGCCAACCACCCCCTCTACAGGGCCTGCTTCAGATTGAGCTTTGGCTAAGATGTAGAGAAGTTCGTCGCCATCGACGATTTCACCACGATTATCAACCATAATGAGCCTGTCGCCATCACCATCTAAAGCAATTCCAACATCTGCACGTTGTAATAAAACATGTGCACGCAGATTGTCAGGTGCTGTGGCGCCGCAATCCTTGTTGATATTTAGACCATCAGGCTCGCAGCCAATGGTGATCACTTCTGCGCCCAGTTCTCGAAATACACGTTTAGCAATGTCATAGGTTGCGCCGTTGGCTGAATCAACAACCAGTCTCATGTTGTTCAGACGGCCACCGGAGGGGAAAGTGCTTTTACAATATTCAATGTACCGGCCACTCGCATCACCGAGACGAGCAACTTTCCCAAGATGGGCTGAATCGACGGTGCTTATTGTCTGTTCCAGCATTGCTTCGATGGCAAACTCGGTTTCATCGGGCAATTTTTTCCCATCTGTGCCAAAAAACTTAAGACCATTATCGTAATAAGGGTTGTGTGACGCACTAATAACGATGCCAGCGGCTGCCCGGAATGTCCGAGTCAGATAGGCAATCGCCGGGGTTGGCATCGGCCCCAGCAATTGGCAATCGACACCCGCGGAAGAAAGCCCTGCTTCCAGGGCAGATTCAAACAGGTATCCAGATATGCGCGTATCTTTACCAACAAGTACAGCGTTGTTGCCTTGACTTGCGAGAACTTTTCCAACGGCCCACCCCAGTTTGAGAACAAACTCAGCTGTCATGGGGTGGTCGCCGACTTTTCCTCGAATGCCGTCCGTGCCGAAGTATTTCTTTTTGGCCATTTTTTCTCCAGTTCCGTATGCCAACAAAAGGCGTTAGTCTAATCAGAGTTAGTTAAAAATAAGACGAAACAAGTCTGACTTTTTAGTAGGTTATTTCGTACGATTCACGTTTTAGCGGAAATTTGTTTGATTACTCTAGGTTTTGTATCGCATTAAGCAGCTTTAATGCATCTGAAGTTTCATCCACATCATGCACTCTAATGATTTTAGCGCCTTGCTGAGCTGCAAGCAGGGCGGCGGATATGCTGGCGGGCAAGCGCTTTTCTGTCTTTTTTCCTGTGATATCCCCGAGCATACTTTTTCTCGAAAGTCCGGCGAGTACCGGATAGTTCAATGCACAAAGTGTGTTGAGGTTTTTGAGCAGCGTTAAGTTATCCTGCACAGATTTTCCAAATCCAAAGCCAGGATCGAGAATGATGTTTTCTTTTTTCATGCCTTGGGATAGACATGTGGTCACACGGTCTTGGAGAAAAGCGATCACTTCTTCTGTTACATTATAGTAGAACGGTTTTTTTTGCATCGTGCGCGGGCTCCCCTGCATATGCATCAAACAGACAGGCACGGCAAGTTCGGCGGCTGTCTCCAGCGCATGGCTGACGCGTAACCCACAGACATCATTGATCATTTCGGCGCCTGCCTTTACGGCAAGTTTCATCACTTCTGGTTTGCTTGTGTCAATAGAAATGGCGATATCGAATTGTGTTTTAATTGCCTCGATTGCAGGAATAACACGATCAATCTCTTCCTGAACGCTAATAATCTTCGCGCCAGGGCGGGTTGATTCCCCTCCAATGTCAATAATGTCAGCACCCTCCATGACGATGGATTCCGCTTTTGATAGGTACTGTTGGGATTGCAAAAACTGTCCGCCATCCGAAAAAGAATCTGGCGTAATGTTCAAAATACCCATAATTAAAGGAGTATTTTTATGATTGAGTATCTGTGAAACTTTATTCACTTTATTTCTCAACAATAAAAAAAGCAGCGATGGTTCGCTGCTTTCAGGTTTTATTCACGTTATGGGCTTAATGTAAGCCCGCAGGACCTGGTACAGAGCCGTCATCCTTTGGTTTTTTTTCAGTATTTTGCTCTTCAGACGTATCGTCTTTTTCGGATAATGTCTGTGACGGGTCATCATCAGACCAATCAGCGGGTGGACCGGGCTTTTTACCTTTCATGATGTCATTAATCTGGTCGCTGTCAATGGTTTCATATTTGATCAATGCTTCGGCCATGGCATGAAGTTTTTCGATATTTTCTTTAAGCAGGTTGGTGGCCCGCTGGTAATTGCCATCAATAATCGTACGGATTTCCTTATCGATTGCTTGTACAGTTGAGTCAGACAGGTGCTTTTGATGCGAGGATGAACGCCCCAGAAATACTTCGCCTTCTTCTTCGCTATAAGCTAAAGGACCTACTGAGTCTGACAGTCCCCATTTAGTGACCATGTTCCGTGCAATTTCTGTTGCCCGTTCAATGTCATTAGAAGCGCCTGTGGTTACTGCCTCAGGGCCAAAAATAAGCTCTTCGGCGATACGGCCTCCATAGAGTGAAGAAATTTGACTTTCTAGCCGCTGTTTGCTGTGACTGTAGCGGTCTTCTTCAGGTAAAAACATGGTAACACCCAGTGCGCGGCCACGAGGTATGATGGTGACTTTGTAGACCGGGTCGTGCTCAGGTACGAGACGGCCAACAATGGCGTGGCCAGCCTCATGATAGGCTGTCAGTTTCTTTTCGTCTTCACTCATGACCATCGATTTGCGTTCAGATCCCATCATGATTTTATCTTTGGCGCGCTCAAAATCGCCCATATCGACCGAGCGTTTGTTAGCACGAGCTGCAAAGAGCGCGGCCTCATTCACAAGATTAGCGAGATCCGCACCTGAGAAGCCGGGGGTTCCGCGTGCGATGATTTGTGGCTTGACGTTGGTGGAAGCTGGAACCTTGCTCATGTGCACGCGCAAGATTTGCTCACGTCCCCGTACATCGGGTAAGGGGACCACAACTTGCCGATCAAATCGCCCTGGTCGGAGCAGGGCGGGATCAAGCACATCAGGGCGGTTGGTTGCCGCAATGACAATGACTCCCTCATTGCCTTCGAAGCCGTCCATCTCTACTAAAAGCTGGTTTAGAGTTTGCTCACGTTCGTCATGCCCTCCGCCAAGGCCTGC
The DNA here is from genome assembly GCA_002432635.1 of Halothiobacillaceae bacterium UBA5861. Classification (GTDB taxonomy): domain Bacteria; phylum Pseudomonadota; class Gammaproteobacteria; order UBA5861; family UBA5861; genus UBA5861. The sequence goes on from DJFX01000013.1 coordinate 155,833, forward strand.
ACCCCGGTGGCGGCCAACTGCATCAATCTCGTCGATAAAGATGATGCAAGGAGAGTGTTTTTTGGCCTGATCGAACATATCCCGAACACGTGAAGCTCCAACACCCACGAACATTTCTACAAAGTCTGAGCCTGAAATGGTAAAAAAAGGTACTTTGGCTTCACCAGCTATGGCTTTTGCCAGAAGTGTCTTACCTGTACCTGGGGAGCCGACCATGAGTACACCACGGGGAATTTTGCCGCCCAGTTTTTGAAACTTGCCAGGGTCTCTCAAAAATTCGACCAGTTCCTGAACCTCTTCTTTTGCTTCATCAACACCGGCAACATCAGCAAAGGTCACTTTAACTTGATCTTCGCCCATGAGCCTGGCTTTACTCTTCCCAAAAGACATGGCGCCACCTCGGCCGCCACCGCCTTGCATTTGTCGCATGAAGAAAATCCAGACGCCAATCAGCAGTAAGAAAGGGAACCAGCTAATGAAAATCTGCATGAGAAAGCTGCTTTTTTCGGGCGGCTCGGCGCGAATTTCCACGCCAGCATTGAGCAGGTCACCAATCAGTGCTTTGTTATCTGTTTCCGGGCTGTAGGTGCTGTAAGGTGTTCCATTACCAAGTCTACCTGCAATCTCCCGGCCATTGATGGTGGCCGATTGAATCTGACCTTGTTTGACTTCATTAATGAACTGCGTATAAGTCAACGTTTGGCCCGATTCTTTGCGCCCGCTCAGTCCATTGAAAACAGACATCAGAACAACGGCGATAACCACCCAGAGTAAGACGTTTTTCAGTAGGTCGTTCAAGTTAATTCCTCTATGACTTTTGTAACGGAAAATCCTTAACCATTCATACGTTTGACAGTACTACAGTTTAGGGTTTCTTGCCACTATGTAGACCTCACGGCTACGTGGTCTGGACGCCTTGGGCTTATGAATTTTAATCTTTTCAAAGTGGCCTCTCAGCATCTTGGTGTATTCGTTGAATCCACTTCCTTGGAACAGTTTGGTTAAAAAAGTTCCTGATGAATTTAATGTTTCACAGGCCAATTCACAGGCCAATTCAGCTAGGTGAATGGCTCTTGGTGCATCCAGCGAGCTGTTACCTGTGATATTAGGGGCCATATCAGAAATTACAAGGTCTGCCTGTCGTTCATTGGAAAAAGCGGCTATAGCCTGATAGGTAGCGTCGTCGCTGAAATCACCTTGAATGAAATGAACATTTGCGAAGGTATCCATTGGAAGAATGTCAATCGCCAGCAATTGGCCCTGTGCGCCAATTTTTTCTGAGATGTATTGAGACCAGCTGCCAGGAGAAGCACCGAGCTCAATCACATAGTCGCCTAGCTTAAACAATTGTTCTTTGGCATCCAGTTCAGCAAGTTTATAGACTGCACGAGATCGGTAGCCTTCTTTCTTGGCAAGAGCCACAAAGTGGTCAGTGGTGTGTTCCTCAAGCCATCGGCGACTGCTTTTACTGCGACCCATGGTTAATTTTTCCTGTCAATGACTAGCATGTTTGATAACGAAACAATACGATACAGTATTTAGTTTAGAGGTTAGTATTTTGTAATGTTGAATCAGGCGCAAATAAAGTTCTTACGTAAGCAGGGCCATGCTTTAAAGCCATATATTTGGATTGGTCAGAACGGACTCACTAAGAATGTATTGGCTGAAATTGAGCAGGCTCTTTCCGCTCATGAGCTCGTTAAAATGAGTGTGAAAGTCGGTGGGCGAGCAGAAAAACAAACCGTGGTTGACCAAGTGAGTGAACAAATGGATGCTGAGTGCATACAACTGGTCGGTAATATCGCATTATTTTTCCGTAAAAATCCCCGAAAATCCAAAATTGAATTGCCCATATGATACAGCTTGGAACCCCTCATTCAAAAGATGCTACCCGCGTTCTTCTCCTTGGGGCGGGTGAGCTTGGTAAAGAAATAGCCATCGAAGCTCAGCGTCTGGGTATTGAAGTCATCGCGGTCGACCGTTACGACAATGCTCCAGCGATGCAGGTTGCGCACCGCTCACATGTTATTTCGATGTTGGATGGTGATGCCCTGCAAACGGTGGTCGAAAAGGAAGCACCTCATTACATCGTGCCGGAAATTGAAGCTATCCAGACACAAAAACTGATTGAGCTGGAACAGGCCGGCTATCGGATTGTCCCTTCGGCAAAAGCTGTTCAGCTTACGATGAATCGTGATGGCATCCGGCGCTTAGTGGCGGAAGAGTTGGGTATTAAAACATCCGAGTATATCTTTGCTGATAACAAAGAAGCCTATCTTTCGGCGATCAAAAAAATAGGCCTGCCGTGTATCGTCAAACCGCTGATGAGCTCATCGGGGAAAGGGCAGTCACTGATTACCAAGCCGACGCAAATTGAGAAAGCTTGGCGGTTTTCTCAATCCGGTGGCCGGACTCACGAGCCAGGAAAAGTCATTATTGAAAGCCTGGTTCAGTTTGATTTTGAAATAACCTTGCTCACTGTTCGCCACAGAGGCGGTACAAATTATTGTTTGCCCATCGGGCACCGTCAGGAAGAGGGCGACTATCGCGAATCCTGGCAACCTCAACCGGTGAGTGATGAAGTGCTCCAAAAAGCGCAGGAAATTGCTTTGCGCGTGACAGAGGCACTCGGTGGGTACGGTGTGTTTGGCGTTGAATTTTTTGTTTGCGGTGATGAGGTCATCTTTAGTGAAGTGTCTCCACGACCACACGATACAGGGTTGGTGACATTAATTTCTCAAGATTTATCTGAATTTGCCTTGCATGTTCGAGCCTTTTTGGGGTTGCCAGTCCCAGAGATCAAGCACTATGGCCCTGCTGCGTCCAGCGTGATTTTGGGCGAAGGGCACAGCCACAATATTCGTTATAGTGGTTTGGAAGAGGCGTTGAGTCAGCCGGGTGTTGAGCTGCGTTTTTTTGGTAAGGGTGCACTTGCCGGCAAGCGACGATTAGGGGTGGCATTAGCCAAAGCAGATGAATTGAACGACGCTGTTGATAAGGCAAAATCAGCCTCAACAGCTATTACTGTCAAAAGGTAATATGGATTCTGTTTGAATAATATTCATCACGGGTGATAAAAGCCGCGATTATTTTTGTAACAGCCTGGGGGGATCGAAATGGTTGAAGATTGCCTCGCGGTTGCTCCAAGAGGTCACTTTTTCGGCGGCTTCAGGCCAGTCCAGCCATTCATAATGCAAATGTTCGCTGTCACTGATGATAATCGGGCACATCTTTTCGAGCGTAACTGTGAATAAGTGCTCGCGGTTTCGTCTTACCCCTGGCGCGTAACGGAAGCGCCAACTAGGAAAAATCGTGTAGCTTTGTGAAAAGTGATTATTTTTGACAGGTTGGTCTGCGAGCCCGGTTTCTTCAAACAGTTCCCTGCGCGCGGCCTCGGCTGGCTGCTCATCCCACTCGAGACTGCCTGTGACAGACTGCCAGAAGTCCGGCTTATCCTTCCGCTGGAGAAGGAGCACTTTTCCATTAAGAGCGGTGATAAGGACAAGCACAGACTCCGGGCGTTTAAAAGGCATAGGCGAGTGGCTTATTTATCGGCAGGTTTATCTGTACGAACACGAATCGACAATTCTTTCAACTGAGCCGCAGACACCGAGGAAGGCGCGCTGGTGAGTGGGCAGCTGGCTGTTTGTGTCTTTGGAAAAGCCATGACGTCTCGGATAGAGGATGAACCTGTCATCAACATGACCAGTCGGTCGATTCCGATCGCCAGACCACCGTGAGGCGGGCATCCGTATTGTAATGCATTGAGTAAAAAGCCAAATTTTTCTTCAGCTTCTTGCTGATCAATACCCAGTACGCGCAGCGCGGCTGCTTGCATTTCCGGCGTGTGGATACGGATTGAGCCACCACCAATCTCTGAGCCATTGAGAACAATATCATAAGCCTTTGAAAGACAGGTTTCGTGGTGGGCTTCAAGTTCTTCTGGTGTATCGGCCGAAGGAGCGGTGAACGGGTGATGAAGAGCTTGCCAGCGCTTGAGTTTTTCGTCCCACTCAAACATGGGGAAATCAACAACCCACAGCGGCCGCCAGCCGTACTCCACTCGGCCCATGTCGTGACCAATTTTGACACGCAGGGCTCCCAATGATTCATTAACAACTGAGGCTTTATCAGCGCCGAAAAAGATTAAGTCTCCGCTTTCGGCTTGCGTCCGTGTGATGATCCCTTCAATGGCGTCGTCGGGCAGAAATTTGAGGATTGGGGACTGGAGCCCTTCACGGCCCTGGCTAACGTCATTACACTTGATATAGGCTAGGCCTTTCGCACCGTACCGGCCCACGAATTCTGTGTAGACATCAATTTCCTTCCGCGTCAGTTTATTGCCGTCAGGAATGCGCAGTGCTGCAATACGGCCGCGTGGATCTTTTGCCGGGCCGCTGAAGACTTTGAAGTCGACGTTTTGCATCAAATCAGAAACGGTGATTAACTCCAGGTCGATGCGTAAATCCGGCTTATCAGAGCCATAACGCTCCATGGCTTCTGCATAAGTCATGCGAGGGAAAGGGTCATGAAGTGGTACTTCTAACTGTTGGGCGAAGACTTCCCGCAGCATTTCCTCAACCAGTGCCATGACATCTTCTTGCTCGACAAAAGACATCTCAAGGTCCAACTGGGTGAATTCAGGTTGACGGTCCGCACGCAGGTCCTCGTCGCGGAAACATCGGGCAAATTGGTAGTATCGGTCAATGCCCGACATCATCAATAATTGCTTAAAGAGCTGAGGAGATTGTGGCAATGCATAAAACTCACCGCCGTGAACACGGCTAGGTACAAGGTAGTCTCGAGCCCCTTCAGGCGTGGCCCGGGTCAGCATGGGGGTATCAACATCCAGAAAGTTTTTGTCATGCAAAAAGGCGCGCAGGTGCGCGGTGATTTCCGACCGCATTTGCAGTCGGGTTTGCATTTCGGGTCGACGGAGGTCGATATAACGGTATTTGAGTCGATGCTCCTCGTTAACGGTCTGGTACTCATCAAGCTGGAAGGGGGGTGTTGCGGCCCGGTTCAGAACATCAATGGAGTGGGAGAGGACTTCAATTTCGCCTGTTCTCAGGTTCGGGTTTTCCGTACCTTCCGGCCGTCTCCTGACTTTCCCCCGGACCTGTAACACGTACTCGTTTCTGACCTGCTCGGCAACTTGAAAAGTTTCAGGGTTATCGGGATCGAAAACGACCTGAACCAGCCCCTCCCGATCGCGAAGATCAATGAAGATAACGCCACCGTGATCCCGCCTCCGGTGCACCCATCCGCACAGAGTAACTTCATTGTCTAATAAACCTGTATCAACTTCTCCACAATAATGACTTCGCATAATGTATGTAACTTCTTGTCCTAAATGAAAATGATGTTTTGGCGTGAATCAAAGCCCACGAATACTAAGGGTTCCCGTACAGGAAGGCAATTAGCTAAACTGGAACCTGTCACTTAATAAAGGTCAGATTAATGACTAAATTCCATGTCTACGGTGTTGGTAATGCGCTGGTTGATGTTGAGTATAGAATCTCACTAGAGGATTTACGAGCCTTAGGGCTTATAAAAGGAAGCCGGCGCTTGATTGATCAGCCTGAATGCGAGGCGCTGATAGCCGCTATGATGAGTTACCCCTGCCGACGCATTAGCGGAGGGTCTGTGGCCAACAGTTTGGTCGCCATTTCCCAGCTGGGTGGCTCAGCTTGTTTTGCCGGCGCGGTAGCGGCCGATGAAGCTGGGCATTTTTACCTGCAGGATCTTGTGGCTCAGGGGGTAATGGCCGTGCATACCCCACTATCAAAGGGAGCAACGGGGGAGTGTTTTGTGTTTGTAACGCCTGATGCTGATCGTACGTTACGCACTTTTTTGGGTGTCTCCGGAGATTTGACTTTTGGTGAGTCAAATCGCGAGCGGATAGCCGAGTCAAATTATGTTTTTTTGGAAGGTTACTTGGCTTCAACCGAGGTGTCGTGCGCTGTGGCATCGGTCACGTTGGAGACCGCTGTTGCTGCCGGTGTTAAGACTGCGTTATCGCTTTCTGATATTAGTGTGATCGAGTCACACAGAGATGCACTGGAAGCGCTGCTGTATCGTCCAGTAAGTGTGCTTTTTGCTAATGAGCGTGAAGCTTTGCACATGGTCGGCGCCGCCCACCTTAAATCCGCACTGCCAGGGTTGCAGCAGCTGGCGGATTGTTTTTGCATTACTCGGGGAGCCGAAGGTGTGCTGCTTTTTGATGGTGAGCGATACATAGACATCCCAGCAAAAAAAGTGACCGCCGTTGACACGAATGGTGCTGGCGACATGTTTGCCGGTGCTTTCCTCTATGGCCTTACCCAAGGTATGACCGTCGAACAAGCCGGTGAACTGGCGGTTAAGTCATCCGCTAAAGTGGTTAGCGCGTTTGGCCCAAGATTGAATGCCGTAGAGTTGAAACGCTTGAGTCGTGAGGGATGAAAACACCTGCATTAGAAGCGGTATATCGTGCTACGGCCTATATCCTTTGCCTGTTTGATCGAGAGATTGATCTAAGAATAGGGGCGATGAGCCCAGAAATGGACGAATTTCTGGATCAGTTAGGAGTATCTTGTCTAGTCTGTATGACGGCAGAGAACCCGCGCTCAAAGCTGTTGGAAAGAGAAGACAATATTCATAGAAATAAGGCACTTAAACGACAGCTTACTGAGGCTGGGCTGAAGTACTTCCCAGGCTTTGCGAAAAGTCTCGACGGTGAATGGCCCACAGAGAATATGCTCTGGGTGCCCGGTCTATCCACAAAGAGGGCAAAGTGTCTGGGCGTTGATTACCAACAAAACGCAGTTGTTTACGTTTGCCATAGACAACGCGCAAAGCTGCTTTGGTGCTCTGAAAAGTAGTCTATTCGAGGGCAAAAATTGCCCTGCCTAAAACTTTACCATCATGAATGCCGGCCTGGCGTTCGGTCACAGAAATAATCAGGTTGCTGCCATTCGCATCGAACTGCTGAGGCAAGTTAATGGGGATTAATCCCGTGGCTTCTGCTTGAGGTGGGTACATAACGAACCATGTTTTACCAATTCGCTGCCGGTTACGGTTTTTCTCGACATGTGCTTCCATATAAGCATTAATGGACCGTCCGCCATCGCGTTTTAGCTGCACACTCAGTGCTGGCTGGCCGTTTGTGTCTTTGGCAAAAGCGACTTCAGAAATACTGATGTTGGCGTCAAGTTCACCTTGACGCAGGATGAGTGGAAGTGTGACTGAAACCTGCATTTCAACAGATACCGTTGACTGGGTGGGTGCACGTTTTGTGGAGGCGTCCTGGTTTTTGTCTTCGATATCGGTGGGTTTGATGGTTAAAGCCGCCATGTATTCGCCTTTAGCTAAATCAGAGGGTTTACGGCTATTAACGCGGACAATTTGTGATTCCCCTGGTTTTAATAGCACTTTGCGGGGAGAAACTCGGAAAAGCCGGGTCGTTTTTAATTGCTCTTGATTAGGGTTTATTATTTTTTCGTATCTTCCGGCTTCATTGATATAAACCGGCTCAACGTTCACTCTAAATTCACCAACTTTATCTCCCGTATTTAAAAGTGTTAGTTTTTGGCTGCGTAAATTACCTTCAAGTACTACTCTTTGGGGGGTTACTGTTACATTGGCGGCGGCCTGTAAATAAACAGGGAAAAGGCTTATAAAAACGATTGAAAAAAAACAAAGTCCTTTTTTCATCATAAATTCCTTTTAATAAAAATTGTTACGGAATAACAAATTCAATATTAACCGTAATACTTGTCGAGTAACTACAAGGGTAAGCGTCGGGCGAATAATTACTTAAATCGAGTGTGCCACCTAAATATATATGACAACTCGCAGCGGTGCGACCTAAATCGCAATCTGAGTCATCTGAGTAAAGATGAATTTCACTCACCGTTAAATTCGGTTTTGACGGGCAAGTCATTTGGTAAGTACCGCTAGGGTACGTTACATCAATCCGGTAACTGGGATCTGCGTTTATTTTCACTTTACCGGCCAGAGGGTTTAAAACGGTCGTTAATGGCCCTGTGAATGTTTTGATGATGTCCGGTGTTCCCGGACCACCTTGCAGTGAAATTTTACCCGGTTGCGAGGGGTCAACGTATACATCCCCAAACCGGATAGGTTTCAATACCTCCGTTGCAGCAGCGTAAGTTGCAAAAGGGGTACAGTAAAGAAAAGCAAGAAAAAGTCCCTTTTTTCTAAAAGTCATCAATCCTTTTCTCGATCTCCTGGATTGAGAGGGGTGGGGTCCCCTCTTGAATCCAGATGTTATTATTGATAAGCAACAGTCATGTTGACGGTACCGGAATAGTCGCAGGCTTCCTGGCTCGCGCCAACGGTTAATAAGCCGCCGATGTAAATTTGGCAGTTGCCTGTAGAGCCAATGGTGCAGCCAAGTTCCCAATCCGCCGCCGTTGCACCGGACCCAACAGTTGCAGGTGCTGTGATTGACGTGTATTCCTTGTCGTCATATTTGGTCAGCTGCATGGTCGATAGGCTGTTTGTGGCACAGACCAGGTTTGTGGTTGCGGAATCGAATGTCAGTGATGCGCGAATACCATTGATGCCACTGACGGTAACCAGGCCAGCAGACTCACCACTGATGGTTGCTTTAGTACTGCTGAGTACGCCACTGGCATCAGAACCAACGTTGGCACCGGCAGTTGTTGCAGTTGGGTAGGTTGTACTACCGTTACCGGCTTTAATATCGACCGTAAAACCTGCGGGGTCTGCTGCGATGGAACCAAATCCGAGATCAGTGACTTTGGTTGCTGTAGCCGCTACTTGAATGGTTGATTGAACATCCATGCTGAAATCTTCGGCATGAACAGCACCGCTGGCAACCAACAAGGCAGCAGGCAATACTTTTAAGGTTGTACAAAGCTGTTTTTTGCGAATCATCTTCCTAATACTCCATTAAGTTAAGTTCGTTCTCGGGGCTTGTTTGTTGCCCTCGAACTGTTTAGCGACATGGCTAATTATTTATTTAACCTTTTTTTGAATTTTTTTATGAACTCACTTAATGTTCATGAAATTTCACAGAAAAGGCTTAATAAGTCAGCGCAAAATCGCCTTTTGATACCGGTGACAAATGTGGCTCCTTATGAACTGCAATAGAGAAGCGTGGAAATACATCTGTCACTAATACATCGGCAATTTCAATGACTTGGTTTAGCTCTTTTCCATTTTCCATGGTTGATATATGTCGATTCTTTAAAATTTTGAGGTTTTCGCCGGCATTAATGCGTGTTTCCATGCCGGCGCTTAAATAAATTTTTTCTCCTTCTGTATTAATAACACGCGCCATTAAAGGCAGGCAGGCTAAGTTGGCATCAATGTCGTTAGCTTGTTGGGATAACGTCGTATGGATGATTCTTCCATAATCGCTGTTTTCAATGCTGTTCATAAAAACATCACGTTCTTTAAATAAGACTGAACCTTTAATTTGGTGGAAGTAATTAAACTGGTTCAACTTTGCGCCCGATGCACCATCGTAAATTGCAATTTGAGTGCTTAGTCCCCGGCGTTTGGATGCAAACGGTTTTGCCAGTAACTTTTTAGCTTTCGTCGGCCAGCTTTCTGTAGAGCGTCCATGGTTTTCTATGTGTGCTTTATCAATAATGTGTGCGGTAATAACAAACTGGGCGTCTTTTTCTCGTGAAACCTGCCTGATTTGCCCCTCAATTTCTTCACTGGCCATACCCAGTGTATTAATCGTTAGCGATGCAAGTCGATACTCATCGGATGTTACCAAGTGATAGCGATCTCTTTGCTCAAGGTATTGTTTGAGGCGAGTTGAAAGTAATTGTTCCAGTCCGTAGAACTCCGTGGCCTGGCCGGGAGACAAGTCTTTATAACGCAAGAGTGCTACGGTCTTTTTGTAATGGGGGGCGGGTTCTTTATTAGGCCCGCAGAAAATTTGTTGTAATGGGGGCTCTATGGTGGAGTCAGTTTGCGAAGTTTCCACGGGCGTTGAGGACGGCAGTAAATTTTTCATACCGCACCCTGCTAGGAGAACCGAGGCCATCATCAATAGAAGAAGACTCGGTTTGTAGGCTGTGGTCTTTATCGTCTGCATGGAAGCTCCACCGGCTTATTGATCAATGCGGATTAACCGCAGCCCATTGGGGGTAACTGTTTTGCTGGCTGTTTGCTCTGTTTTAGGTGGCGGAGAGTTCGATGAAGCTTTCTCTTGTGACTGAACGGCTCCGTTTCCACCGGTATTCCGGCTTAAGCGATTGCGTGAAGAACGGGTTGCGTAGTAAGCGGGCTGATATGCAATGTGCGTGGTGAGTTGACCGTGCGAATAACGCGGCCCTTGAGTCCCGGAATATGAGCGCACAGGGTCGGCTGAAAAATAAGCAGTTCTGAAACCCGGTTGTTGAGAAAAATAACCGGGGATAGTGTTGCGGTTAAAATACACGAGCTGCGCGTTATCCGTCTCATGGTCTGCATGCGCCTTGAGGCTGGGTGGGCGATCCTGTTCTGTATCGCGCGTTAAAAAATCAGACAATTTGGCAATGAGATAGCCACCGACGCTTCCAACAACCGGCCCAATGGGGTGGGCTGTCAGCGCCCCTCCAAGAATTGATCCGGTAATACTGGCGATATTGCTATCGTCAGCCAAGTATTCATCGGCCATGTTTGTGGCGCCATATCCAGACTTCCCCGAGGCGATAGCATGGCCCGTGCCTAACGTTATTGTTATGATCAGCGCAATTTTAATCCTTTTCACGGTTACGACTCCTGTTTAATCTGCTTGGCTGGCATTCACCATACAACCTTGGCCGATTTGTTTTAATTCACGGCACAAATCAGCGGCTTCTTGTTTACTCATACTTTCAACGACCACGCGATGATAAATCCCTTTTTGAGCACCCAGGTCCGCCTTGATGATACTCAGTTCCCGGCCTCCGAATAGTCCGGAAAATGTCATCCACTGTGTTGCTGTGATGTAAGACTCGGCGCTTTTTTGGGTGCGAAAAGCCGCCAGTTGAACGTAGTACTGCCCTGATTTTCGCACCAGATCGGAAGAGC
>DJFX01000013.1:167063-213068 GCA_002432635.1 Halothiobacillaceae bacterium UBA5861
CGTAGTACCGCCCTGATTTTCGCTTCACCGCAGGTCGGTTATTGGTTTTTGAACCTGTTGACTGAGCAACAGGTTTTAAAGAGAGTGCGCTTACGGGTTTTACTTTTGGGGTGCTTGCTACGGATGTAGAAGGCGCAGGAGGTTTAAGTGAGTCACTCAGCCGTAAAGTTTTGATCTGTTCTTGGCGTGTATTGGATGATGTCAGTTTCGCGACCGGTGGTGTTGGCCGAGTAGAAACGGAAACAATATCCAGGCCGTTATGCACGCCACCGCGTTGACCAATCGTAACACTGGGTGGTAATCGCAAGGGCTTGAGTGACGCATTATTGTCAATCTGAACTTGATACTGGCCGCTTGGAACTTGTTCAAATAAATAATATCCGTCGTAAGCAGTTTTTTCCGTAGCGACAATTTGGCCCGTCTGAGTATTAACCAAATTCAATTTGACATTGCTGAATTCGCGAACAGCACCATTCTCATTAATGTAAAACGTGCCATCAATCTCGCCAGTTTTAACGAAAGGCAAATAAAGTTCTGTGACCACACCCGGGTGAGGGATGACTGAGTAACCGGCATTTGCCGGGGAGAGAGAAGGGTCCTCCCAGGTATTCGGGGTGATTTGAATATCCGTACGCAGATCCGCTGTCATGTACTCAATAAAGGCAATACCTTCAGCATTGGATTTGGCCCGGTGATTGCCCTGCACGGCGATCACTTCGGCGCCTTTTATAGGTTCATCATCGTTATCCCATTCTCCGTTGGCATTTTTGTCCCAAAACACATAAACACGCACTGTTCCGGAGTGGCCGCGGCTACGCTTGTTAAAGGCCAGTTTGCCTTCGCTGTTTTCACTTAAATCGGTGGTGAGAAAAATGAACCCTCTGTAACGCTCTTCAGAGTCGTAACTCAGGGTTGGGGTGAAGACGAGTTGTTTGAGCTGCCAATTGAAACCAGAAACATACTTGGTTAAGTCGTCATTACCATTTTGTCCCAGTGCATGATCGACGCGGAAGTTGGCGCTCAGGTTTTTCCGCAACTTAATCGTCGTGTCTAAGTAGCCATTAGTCAGCTCGTTTTCCGGTGCTATCCCATACCGAAGGCCTGTCCTGAAACGGAGCGGACCCCATCGTGAACCGAGTCTTAAACTGCCTGTTGTCAGCTCTTCATCACGGCCATCATTGTATTCTGTGAGTTGATATCGCAAAGAGTGATTCCACGACAGTTTACCCACGTGTCCTGAAAGGGAATTGCTGGCGATCAGATCTTCGGATTCAGCACTTTTTTGCCTACTGATGCTTGTGGCTGTGCTGACTTTGCCAGCAGGCCCTAATAATGACAACTCACTTTTTTCTGTAATCAGCCGGTCTTTGTCTTCTTCATCCAGAGTTAATAAGCCTGTATTTTTGATATGGCTGGCTCGAATACCAAATTTTCCTACCGGGGCAGAGAGTGAAACCGAATAGCCGTTTTCGCCCATAGAATCACGGCTGGCGCCTACGGCTCCGAACAGGCTGGAAAATGAAAAAGTCAGATCGAGTGATTGATAGTCAACTTGCTCTTCTTCAATCGTGGACAGTTGTAACCCGCCTCGCAGGCTAAGGTTCCGAGTCAAACCATAGGTGAACTCGCTGACGATTCGAGGGTCGTCGGGGCTATCGGTCGCTTTCTGTTCATCTGTTTCGATCAGGGTTTTGCCCTGTTCAGTGATGGAGGCGCTATAAGCAAAAACGCCCGGTTCACTCATGCCTGGGCCGATACGATATGTTTTGACTTCCTGGCGCTCCTGACCATTCGGGCCGTAGAACACTAATTTAATAGTGTTTTTACCGAAGGTAAGCGGGACATCTTTAAACACATAGCGACCCGATGGGGCATCCCGTTCGACACCGATTAAAATATTATTCCGGTAGAGTTCGACCTCCCAGTCGTTTAGTAAATCACCTTCAAAGTCAACCGTATCAAAAATACTACTTCTAAACAGATCACGGTTGGTGAATTTTATGCCGCGTTCAACCGGCCGGGTTAGAAAGGGCAGATAGGGAGGGGTAGTGTCACCGAGGGAAAATTGTGTTAAACCAAAGGGTCCGAAAAGATCTCCTTCGGCATCTGAGCGCCAAAAATTAAGCCGGGCGTTAGCGATTTCGTTTTCATTCGTTCCGTTAAGGAATAATGATGAGCTCATATAGGCAATCTCACCGGATGAGATTAATGAATACGTCAAGTTTATGTCAGCGTCATCATCTTCATTCTCACGGTAGCTGTTGTAATTGAGCGTAAATTTGAGGTTGGGGGAAGAGAGGAATTGATAAGGTGTTTCTTTGAGCGGTAGTTTTGCCGGCTCGGCTTCGCTCAATGTTGTAACAGATCGGTTATAACGGGCCAAGCGCTTTTGAAAGGGCAGCTCTTCCCTTGGGTGAGCTTTAATCGTCAATGTCGAAAACTGGAGTGAAAGGTCCACGGGAAACCAAGTAGACAATAAGCGGTTATCTACTAAAAGGTCATTGTCCTGAACAATAACCTGGTTGGGGTCATAGTTGCTCTCCTGGCCGGCAATACGAGCAATGTTGGTCGCAGTATCAAGAAAAAAAGTACGGGATTCGTGAATAAACCAGCCTGTGACTGTGGCTTGGTTATTTTGAAGACTGATATCCAGAGGAAACTCAAATGCATCAGCAATATCGTACAAGGAAAGATACACGTGATCGGCCTGGCCATAGCCGACAAGATTGTTCGTTAGCACCGTCTTATCGACCGTTAAGTCGAGAATGAGTAAATCATCTTCAGAGATCATGTCAGTTGACGCTAAGCTGGTACAAGCAAGACAAAATATCATAAGGCTAGACAACAGCTGCCGTATCGTTGCACCTTGTTTACTTTGAGCACGGACAGACTTGGCTAGTGTTTTTTTGATCATGATAATAGGTGATTACCCAGTACATGAAGCTGCTGAAAAACGCATCCCGCATTGACCTTGCCGTACTTCAATGCATTCCTGCTAACGTCATGTGAGGTGAAACTCGAACCAAAACCCTGCGGAATATTTCTTTAGGTTCAAGTGTAACTTCCTGTTACCAGTCACACGGCGCCGTCCCTGTGCTGATCCATGTTGGCTGATTGAAGGCCAGCAAATGATTAATACGAGACGCGTTTTTCAGTAGCTTCTTTTGTTTCGCTTCTGGAAGCAGGGTTCATGCCATAACCCTGTCTTGATTTTTAAAACTGATATTTGAGTTGACATAAGTGATTGAAAAAATTAAATTTTCAATAATTTCTGTGTGTACTTTTAGTCTTTCTTTTTCATGTCTTCTCACAGCCTGTCAAATTTTTGGTGGCAAAAAATTGCCGCTGGAGACAAGCTGTGGCCGATGGGTGATATCATTAGCCCCATAAAACATTTGAATTAATAAAGACAAAGAAGGGTTGATAAATATGTTACCGCTCGAAGGCATTACCATTATTTCACTCGAACAAGCCGTTGCAGCGCCATTTGCCACACGACAATTAGCGGAACTTGGAGCACGAGTGATCAAAGTTGAACGGCCTGAAGTTGGCGACTTTGCACGTAGTTATGACGAACGCGCAAAAGGTCTTGCTAGCCATTTTGCTTGGCTGAATCGTTCTAAAGAAAGTTTGACATTGGACCTAAAGCAACCGGAAGGCCAGAAAATACTGGCTGCATTGGTTGAAAAAGCGGATGTTTTTTTACAAAATCTCGCGCCGGGTGCAACAGAGCGGCTCGGATTTGGTTCCGATGCCTTGCGTGAAAAATACCCCCAACTGATTGTCTGCAATATCTCGGGCTATGGTACGGATGGGCCCTATCAAAAGAAAAAAGCTTACGACCTGCTGATTCAATGTGAGGCTGGCATGTTGTCAATTACAGGCACCGAAGAGACACCTTCCAAAGTGGGTATTTCAGTGGCCGATATTTCAGGCGCCATGTATGCCTATAGTGGTATTTTGACAGCTTTGTATCAACGTACGCAGACGGGGCAGGGCACCGTTTTAGATGTCTCCTTGTTTGATACACTCGGCGAGTGGATGGGATTTCCTGCTTATTTTGCTTACGAGGGTGCTGAGCCGCCCAAGCGAACTGGCGCCAGCCACTCGGCTATTGCGCCCTACGGTCCCTTTACGACAGGTGACAATGAACAAGTCAATCTGGGTGTTCAAAATGAACGCGAATGGGCAAAGTTTTGTGAAATTGTGATACAGCGCCCCGATCTTATCCAGGATGACCGGTTTAACAGCAATTACAAGCGAGTCACTAACCGCGACGAGTTGACGGCATTGATTAATGGGGCACTATCCACATTATCCACAGCAGAAGTGGTTAAAAGGCTTGATGAAGCATCGATTGCCAATGCACGTATGAATACGATGGCCGGTTTCTGGAATCACCCGCAATACGCAGCGCGTGATCGGTGGACGCAGGTGGAATCACCGGTTGGCCCATTAAAAGCCCTCAAACCACCAGTGATTATGCGAGATTCAGACTACAAAATTACGGCAATTCCGGGGTTAGGCGAAAATAATGACAATATTTTGCAAGAAATCGGATACAGCGAAAGTGATATTCAAAAGCTAAAGCAAGAGGGTGTGATATAACGCCTTATCAGCTTATAACAGGCGAGGCAGAGTAATGAAAAGATGGATGTTATGGTTACTGATGATTCTGTCACCAGTAGCCGGGGCCGAGACGAACGGGCAACAAACGGGCAGTCAAACGGTCGACACTTTGGAACCTAAAGTGACAATTACGCCCTCAGAAGGTAAGCGCATCATTGAGTACCGTGCCAATGGGCGAGTGTTCATGGTCAAAATTCAACCCGTTAAAGGACCGGCTTATTTTCTGGTCGATTCGGATGGCGATGGTTCACTGGAAACGAAACGTTTCTCGATAAAAGACGAAGCTTTTGCTCTGCCGCACTGGGTTTTATTCCAATGGTAATATCAGCACCCAACGGACAGATTTAAATTCATTGGCTGTTTACACAACGCTGGCCGAGTGGCAAGTCCACTTGCTGTTGCAAGAATATAATATTGGCGACCTGATATCCTTTGAAGGCATTCAGCAGGGCATTTCCAACACGAATTATATCCTTGAAACGACTCAAAGCCGTTTTGTACTGACGCTGATTGAACAGCCTTTATCGACAAGCTTCCCATTTATTTTTAATTTGATGAAAGCCTTATCGGCTAAAGGTCTTCCTTGTCCTGAAATCATGGAAACGGCACAGGGTAGCTTGTGGTCTTTCCTGAGTGGCAAGCCAATAGTTCTTGCCCGCGCCATGCCTGGCGCAAGCCTTTTTAGTCCTACGTGTAGCCATTGTGCGCAATTGGGCGAGCTGTTGGGGACCTTGCACTTGGCCGCAAGGCACTTTCCACTGCAAAGGAACAATCCACTTGGCAGGCAGTGGGCAAAGACAACGGCGGCTAATTTGCTGCCTGTGATTGCTCAGACAGAGAAAAAAACACTCGAGGCGTTTTTGCCCCTGTTACTAAAAGTAAGTGACATGAACTTGCCAACAGGGGTGATCCACGGTGATGTATTTCGTGACAATATTTTCTTTGAACAAGGTGTAATCAGTGCCGTTTTGGACTTTTATTTCGCGTGTACGGATATGCTGATCCTGGATCTGGCGACGTCGGTTCTTGACTGGTGCCAGAGTCCTGACGGAAGGTTTGAGACAAACAAGGTAACCGCGCTTGTGACAGCCTACCAAAAAGTCAGGCCGATGACACCGGCAGAGATCAGGGCCTGGCCCTTGATGATGCAAGTGGTCATCGCCCGTTTTTGGCTCTTGCGCTTACAGTGCAAATATACGCCGCGGCAAACGAATCAGATGCTTCCGTTTTCCCGCTCCCCCGAGCGGATGCAGGCTATGTTCGCGTCTACTGAGGCTTTTCCGGCACTGACCTGTTACGCTGAGTGCCTTTAGGTTGTCGGCCGGCTGCGAAATGTTCGAGCCTCAGCCTCAATGAATATCTTGCTCACTTGCTGATGCTTTTGTTTGATTTTTTTATCCAGTAGAGCAATACACTTTTCAATTTCATCAGCTGAAATATGATCACTGAAATTTGCACTGATATTAACCAGTATATGCTCTGGGCCAAGGTGCATGGTGAGTACTTCATTGACATGACTGATTTCAGGTTGTTTGCTTAAAAGCCGACGAATATCACTGACAACAATTGGGTCAGCACTTTCCCCAATCAATAAACCTTTGGTTTCAATAGCCAGCCATAAGGCCGTCGCACCCAGTATCAGCCCGATTATCAATGAGGCGATGCCGTCAAAAATGATCAGCCCGGTCAGGTCGATGATAATCAGTCCGAACAGTGCAACAAGCAATCCCAACATTGCGGCACTGTCTTCGAAAAGCACAACGAATAAGCTGGGGTCTTTCCCGCTGCGGACAGCCTGGAGCAAACTTGCCTTACCTTTATGCTTACGGAACTCCTGAAAGGCGATAAACCAGGCACCACTTTCAAAAATCAATGCGAGGCAAAGCACGATGTAGTTGACGAATGGGCTTTTAATATCATGCGGGGCTTGAATGCGCTGAATGCCTTCATAAATCGATACGCCGGAGCCCACGGCAAAAATCAGGATCGCCACGACAAAGCTCCAGAAATAAATTTCCTTTCCATAGCCAAATGGAAAATGCTCATCAGGGGGCTTTCTTGCGCGCTTTAAACCATGGAGCAGCAAAACCTGGTTGCCGGTATCTACGAGTGAATGAATACCTTCGGAGAGCATTGCAGAGCTCCCGGTTATAGAAGCTGCAATAAACTTGGTAATGGCGATGAGCCCATTGCCGATGAGTGCGGCATAAATAACTTTCCGTGATGCGTGCGCCATAAGAAGCCTATGAGGTTAAGCCAAAATTTTGAGTGCGGTTAAGGATACCGCGTCTGATCGCGCTCGGCATGGGTAGAGCGACAGAATGGTATTTGCAGAGGCGGGATAACCGGCATAGAGAATGGCTCAAGTTAAGGAACGAACTGCCAATATATTCAGAAACAGTATGCTGTTTAATGTTTTTTAGAGGGTTATGAAAATGCGTGTAAGTCAAGGTTTTAGCAAAGGCTTTACTCTGATTGAACTTGTGGTCGTCATGGTGATTTTAGGCTTGCTCTCAGCTGTGGCGGTGCCAAAGTTTCTGGACTTGAGTGCCGATGCGGAAGCCGCTTCAGTGAAGAATGTATTGGGGTCATTGCGAAGCGGATTGAGTATAAAAGTAGCTTCTGGGCTGATCAGTGGAACAGATATCAGTACCTGGAAATATAACGGTTCTGCGGCATTATCACCCATGGAAGATCTACTTGCAGATAAACCAGAGAGCTATATTGGGATCAGAACGTCGGGGGGAGCTCCGGCTGAAAACGGTGTTTGGTGGGACCGTCAAACAAGAGCGACGGATAACTGGGTGATGTACTCTTTGAAAAAGGATTCGATTATTACCAAGCCTGACGGGTCAGCCGGTGGTGGTTGGAACAGCAATGGTAAGAATATTATCCATCGCATAGAGGCCATTACCGAAAATGGCAACACAGTAGGGTTGACGTTGAGCCCAACGGCAAACTATGACTTCACCTGGGCGAAATAAGCCAGCGCAGCGTACTCGCAACAGGGACGATAAAGTCAGTTAAAGTAAATAGTGAGAGGATGATGGATACATCCACCCTTGTCTTGCTGGGTCACAATGGAGCAGGCAAGTCCACATTAATACGTCACTTTCTCGGTTATTACCGCCGGGAAAGTGATCACCCGTTTCTGAAAACCTGGCGAGATATTCAACCGTTGGACAGGCGTAACTTGGGTTTTGTCCCCGAGCTGCCTTGGCTGGATGCTCAACTCACAGGTCGGGAACAGTTTCAGCTAATGGCTGGTCTTAAATCGTGCCGGATCAGTCGGGATGAAATTGCACACTTAACCCAGAGAGTAGGCTTGGATACCGGAGCACTTGATTATCCGCTCAGCCATTACTCAAAAGGGATGAAACAGCGTCTATTAATTGCACTGGCTTTAATCAATGACCCAACAGTTTTGCTGCTGGATGAGCCGCTTTCGGGCTTAGATCCTTTTGGCCATGAGCAAGTGATGTCTCTGCTTTTAACATTAAAAGCGGATAAACACCTCATTGTATCCACTCATCAGCTGGACGATGCTTGGAAACTGGCTGATCAAATCTGGGTGTTACAAAATGGTTTGCTTGTTTTCCAAGGACCGCGTCCGGAATCTGCCGATGCGCTGAGTCAACTTTACTTTCGTTATCCCCCGCATGGCACGGACAGTGTCCACCGGAACGCACCATTATGCTGAGCCCATTCATGCCGGTTATGGCGTTGACACGCGCAACTGCATTGTCACTACTTCGCAATGGGTTTTCCCGGTTCTTGTTTGTACTTGCGTTTTTTTTCATGGCGGGAGCCCTGTTGATGTTGAGTTTTGACATCGGCGTTCGCTATCGTTTACTGGAAAATACACTATTGTCATCCCAGTGTTTTCTTTTGCATTTGTTTGCCTGGAGCTTCGGTTTTGATGTATTGAAAAAAAACGCGGCCGAAAAACTCTATGTTTTGCCGTTCAGTACAACCTTATCAGCTCGTTCTTGGCTGTTGGGACGGTTTTCCGGAGCGGCCATTCTAGTGGTAGGGATGGGGCTCCTGTTTTTATTGGTGAATACGGTGCTCTTTACCGCACTGAAAATTGAAACATTTTCTGTGTTGATGCTCCAGGTGTTGCTTTATGTGGCCTCTGCGTGTCTATCCTTAGCCGTTATTTTTTTTCTTAGCTGTTTCTTGGATGTGTTGAGCGCCTTGATTTATGGTGTTGTGCTTTGGATCATTGGCCATGGTTTGGACGAGCTGCTGCTACTTACCGATCAGCAGTTTGAACCCGTCGTGCAACTACTTGTTCAGTGTTTTTATTATCTATTACCCAACTTTAGTTTTTTTGATATCAGCAGCCAGGCTTTGAACCGTTTGCCTATAGAAACCGGCAAGCTTGTTTTTATCCTGACATACCCGCTGATTTACATTGTGGTATTGCTCGATATTGGCGCGGCTATTTTTTCACGAAAACCGATCGGCCAATAACGAGATGGCCGGATTGCCCAGAAAAAGGACGTGGCGAGAGTTTTTATCTCAGGCAAGTCATTTACTCTATGCCGTTCTCATTATTAGCTTTTTTGTTTACTTTGCTCCCAGTCCTTTGGAAAACTCAACAGGACCTGTTGCGCCGGTCGATTATGTGCCGCATGAACGGCCATTATCTGGTGCGTTCCACACACTTTTGGCCGACCGCTATTGGCTCTTGTCCGCACGTCGCCTGGAGCAGCATCCAGAGCATGGCTCAGCTGCTGCAAAGCAGAATTTTTTTAAAGAGATTAAGCACATTTTGACTTTGGATCCTGGTTTTACACCTGGGTTGCATTATGGCGCAACGTATTTGGCGTCTATCTACCGGGATGTAGACCTATCTCATGCCTTGGTCGACGTGGTCTTGGATTATTACCCTGATTGGGCTGACTTGATCATTTTCAAGATCACGCAGGAAATCAGCTATCGTTATCCGCCACGCCCAGCCCTGATTGATCGGTGGTTAAAAGCGCTGGACGATTTAAGTTACCCAACGCCTGTCAAGCTGAATGATGCGCTTGTGTACGCGCGTGAACAGCAAGCGGCTTGGCAGCAAAAAGATTTACGCTGGTTATTGGACAATGCGCGGACGCAGGCCGAAAAACAGATCATTCAAAAACGGTTGCATGATCTTGAGTCAGATCACCCGAATAGATGAGGTGAGGGCACTGTGGTGACGGCGATTAAAGCGCCACCACAGTGTTGATTGACGGGAAGTTATCCCATCAAATGGTCCATATACTCTTCACGCAAAGAGAGTTTTAAGAGTTTACCTGTCGCGGTATGCGGCAGCTCATCGACAAAAACCACATCATCAGGTTTCCACCAGGTGGCAACCTGATTACCAACAAAGTCCAGAATTTCCTCTTTTGTTAAATCGGCCTCATCTTGTTTTACGATGAAGAGCAGCGGGCGTTCATCCCATTTTGGGTGTTTGACGCCAATGACACAGGCTTCTTTAACGTCAGGGTGGCTGACTGCGATATTTTCAAGGTCAATGGAGCTGATCCACTCGCCGCCTGATTTAATCACGTCTTTTTTTCTATCCACAATCTGGATGTTGGCGTTCTCATCCATTGTTACGACATCACCCGTGTCAAACCAACCGTCTTCAAAGGATGACATGTCATCATTTCTGAAATAAGCGCTGACGACCCAAGGGCCTCGAACGAGCAAGCGGCCATAGGATTTGCCGTCATGCGGAAGTGCTTCCCCCGCATCGTTGACAACTTTGAACTCAATGCCGAAAACAGGCCTGCCTTGTTTTAATTGCATTTTGTAACGTTCTTCAAGCGAAATATTGGCCATGGCCTGGTTATAAGAATTGGTGCACCCGAGTGGGCTCAGTTCTGTCATACCCCACGCATGTAATACGAAGACGTCATGCGTTTCCTGGAACTCTTTGATCATGCCAAGCGGTGCAGCAGACCCTCCGATAATGGACTTTTTAACGGAACTGAGTTTGATGTCTTTGCTACGCAGGTAATCCAGTAAACCGAGCCATACTGTTGGCACACCCAGCATGGTTGTCACCTGCTCACCTTCGATGAGTTCGTGTAAGGATTCTCCATCCATGTGCGGCCCTGGGAAGACAATTTTAGCCCCGACCATTGTGGCAAAGTAGGGTACGCCCCAGGCAAAAACATGGAACATGGGAACAACAGGGAGAAGTGCATCGGCATTGCCACAACCAATGCTATCGGGCATCGCTGCTGCATAGGTGTGTAAAACGGTTGAGCGGTGGGAATACAGAGCGCCTTTGGGATTTCCTGTTGTTCCAGAGGTGTAGCATAGGCCGGCGGCAGTGTTTTCATCGAACTCTGGCCAGACGATTTGGTCAGACTCCTCGGCGATCAGCTCTTCGTAGCAAATAACATTGGGGAGCGTCGTTTCCGGCATATGCTCACGGTCTGTCATGATGACGTATTTTTCAATTGTGCCCATCTTGTCCTGTAGCGCCTCGACGAGTGGGACAAAAGTCAGGTCAAGAAAGAGCACTTTATCTTCTGCGTGGTTGGCGATATAGACAATCTGTTCGGGGAATAGCCGTGGGTTAATGGTGTGAGTGATTGCGCCAATGCAAGAGATGGCATAATAGGTTTCATAGTGCCGGTAAGTATTCCAGGCCAATGTAGCAATGCGGTCACCCAGTTCCACGCCCATGCTGTTCAGTGCGTTTGCGAGTTGTTTGGTGCGTTTAGCCGCATCAGTATACGTGTATCGGTGAATAGGACCTTCGACAGTGCGGGTCACGATTTCTGCTTTGCCGTGCACTTGTTCCGCGTGCGTCAGAATGGACGAAATCAATAAGGGTTTCGACATCATATTGCCAAGCATAATTAGCCTCTTTTATATGGTTGAAGGGGGGATGAAATAAATTGATAGATTGAGTGGATCTACCATGTATCTGATTTCGGCCACTATACTCGAAAGCAGTTTGGTGAGGCCAGCCCGTCTGTCAGTTTGGATTTATCAAGCCTTAACAACAGCTTCGTAGCGTTATGAAAGGTGGTATTACCTGTAGAGCTGTGTTGTCTATTTCCGTTATTATGATCATTTAGCCTGCAGGTTGACCGCGTTGCGAAGCAAACCTTTCAAAATTCATCGAAATTTCGAGCCCTCAGGAGACCAGCCATCCGCTATTGAGGCCTTGATCGGCGGGCTGGAGGATGGCCTTGCTTATCAAACCTTGTTGGGCGTGACCGGGTCCGGCAAGACATTCACCATGGCCAATGTCATAGACAACGTGCAGAGGCCTGCTTTAGTACTTGTTCATAACAAGACGCTTGCCGCACAGTTGTACGGTGAAATGAAGGTACTGTTTCCCGAGAACTCTGTGGAATATTTTGTCTCTTACTACGATTACTACCAACCTGAAGCTTATGTGCCTTCGACAGACCTCTACATTGAAAAAGATGCGTCGATAAATGACCACATTGAGCAAATGCGATTATCTGCGACAAAGTCTGTCATGGAGCGGCGGGACACAATCATTGTGGCGACAGTCTCGGCAATTTATGGGCTAGGTGACCCCCAGTCATATTTCAAGATGGTGATACACCTGGATCGGGGTGACTTGATCGAACAGCGAAAGTTACTGCGGCGTTTGGCGGAACTGCAATACGAACGCAATGACACCGACTTTCGCCGGGGAACGTACCGAGTCCGGGGTGAAGTGATTGACATATACCCCGCCGAGTCCGATAAAGAAGCGATTCGGGTAGAACTTTTTGATGATGAAATAGAATCGTTGAGTTTATTTGACCCTCTAACGGGTGAGGTTTTAAAAGACGTTCCTCGGCTAACCATCTACCCCAAAACACATTACGTCACCCCACGTGACCGCCTGCTCTCGGCCATGGACCAGATAAAAGATGAGCTAAAAGCCCGGTTGCACGACCTGAGGGAGAACGGCAAGCTGGTTGAGGCTCAGCGCCTGGAACAGCGCACCTTGTTCGACATCGAAATGATCAATGAAATGGGTTACTGCAGCGGGATAGAAAATTACTCGCGCTACCTCTCAGGAAGAGAGCCGGGCGAGCCACCACCGTGCTTATTCGACTATCTGCCGCATGATGCGCTGTTGTTTATTGATGAAAGCCATGTCACTGTTCCCCAGCTGGGTGCCATGTACAAAGGTGACCGTTCGCGTAAAGAGAACCTGGTGCAGTACGGCTTCCGCTTGCCTTCCGCACTGGATAACCGCCCGTTGCGCTTTGAAGAATTTGAAAAACTTTCACCGCAGACAATCTTTGTATCCGCCACCCCAGGTCCGTATGAGCAGGCACATGCGGGAGCTGTTGCAGAACAGGTTGTCAGGCCCACTGGACTGGTGGACCCCGAAATCATCATCCGTCCTGTGGCAACCCAGGTCGATGATGTACTTTCGGAAATAAAGAAACGTGCAGACGTTCAAGAACGCGTGCTCATTACCACTCTCACAAAGCGGATGGCTGAAGACTTGACCGAGTACCTCTCCGAGCATGGTGTCAAGGTTCGTTATCTACACTCTGATATCGACACAGTCGAGCGTGTCGAAATTATCCGGGACTTGCGTATGGGCGAATTTGATGTCTTAGTTGGCATTAACTTATTAAGGGAAGGCCTTGATATTCCAGAAGTTTCTCTTGTGGCTATTTTGGACGCAGACAAAGAAGGTTTCTTGCGCTCTGAACGTTCCCTGATCCAAACCATTGGCCGGGCGGCCCGTAACGTCAACGGGCAAGCCATTCTTTATGCGGATACAGTAACCGGTTCTATGGAAAAAGCCATGAACGAAACAGAGCGTAGGCGAGCCAAACAGGTGGCCTATAATCAACAGCACAATATCACACCCAAATCAATTAAAAAGTCCGTGGAAGATATACTGGAAGGGGCTTTCAGCAACCAGAAAAAAGCTTCACGTCGCAATAAGGCTGGCGCCAATGACAGCGATGTCGTATATGACGCATTAACGCCAGACGCTGCACTAAGAGAAATGACGCGGCTGGAAAAAGAGATGTTTGATGCGGCTCAAAACCTTGAATTTGAAAAAGCGGCGATGATTCGAGATCAGATCAATGACATCAAAGAAAAGTTTGCGACACTTTAAGCCTTTAAGCTTAGTCCTTTAGCATCATGGCCTAGGTATCCAATAGCGCGGAAAAATGCTAAAATTTACTCTTTTGACAGACGTCTGATTTGTTCAAAATTCAATTTCAAAAAGGCCGCTTAATAAAGTGAAATAAGCTGGTGTCAATTGTGCGCTAATGTTTTTTCCACTTTAAGCATACCCCATAACTACTTGATTTAGAGGTAACAAAGAGTGCTCGAATCGTATAAAAAACATGTCGAAGAACGTGCGGCAGAAGGCGTTGTACCCAAACCCCTGGACCCCCAACAAGTTGCAGATTTGGTTGAACTGTTAAAGTCTCCGCCGGCCGGCCAAGAAGAATTTTTATTAGATTTGATCACTCAACGGGTACCGCCCGGTGTTGATCAAGCGGCTTACGTTAAAGCAGCGTTCTTAAATGACATTGTCAGTGGCAAAACCAGCAGTCCTCTGATTGATAAACTGCATGCGATCAAATTACTCGGCACCATGCAAGGTGGTTACAATATCGAGCCCTTGGTTCGGGCGCTGGATGACGAGACATTAGCGCCAGCCAGTGTTGCGGCACTCTCGAAAACCCTGTTGGTGTTTGATGCATTCCATGATGTAAAGGAAAAAATGGATGCCGGTAATCCCTATGCAAAACAGATCGTAGAGTCCTGGGCGAATGCTGAGTGGTTTACTTCACGCCCCGGCATTCCTGAAAAGAAAACAGTTTGCGTATTTAAAGTGACTGGAGAAACCAACACCGACGACTTGTCACCCGCACAAGATGCTTGGTCGCGGCCGGATATTCCGCTTCACGCTCAAGCTATGCTGAAAAACCCTCGTCCTGGTATTACGAACGCGCTTGAGCAGATCGAAGAGTTGAAACAAAAAGGCTACACGCTAGCCTACGTCGGCGATGTGGTCGGCACAGGTTCTTCACGTAAATCAGCCACAAACTCTGTTTTATGGCACATGGGTGAAGATATTCCTTTTGTTCCCAATAAACGTTCTGGCGGTGTATGTCTTGGTAGCAAAATCGCGCCTATTTTCTTTAATACCATGGAAGATGCCGGCGCTATGCCTATTGAGTGCGATGTCACCAAAATGAAGATGGGTGATGTCATTGATATTTATCCCTACGACGGGGTGATCAAAAATCATGAAACAGGCGAGGAGTTGACAAAATTTTCTTTCAAAACTGAAGTTTTGTTAGATGAGATCAAAGCGGGCGGCCGGATTCCCCTTATTATTGGTCGTGGCCTGACGGATCGTGCTCGTGAAACACTTGGGCTTGAGCCTTCAACGGTATTTAAACGTCCGGCAGAAGCAGCAGGTTCCTCAAAAGGCTACACGCTGGCACAGAAAATGGTGGGCAAAGCATGTGGTGTCGAAGGCGTTCGCCCCGGTACGTACTGCGAGCCTAAAATGACAACCGTTGGTTCGCAAGATACCACGGGACCCATGACGCGGGATGAGCTCAAAGACTTGGCTTGCCTCGGGTTTTCGGCTGACTTAGTTATGCAGAGCTTTTGCCATACGGCGGCTTACCCCAAACCAGTCGACGTTGAAACACACCACACCTTGCCTGACTTTATTTCCTCGCGGGGCGGTGTGTCACTTCGGCCGGGTGATGGGATCATCCATTCCTGGTTAAACCGCATGTTGCTGCCCGACACAGTTGGCACAGGTGGCGACTCACACACGCGTTTCCCACTGGGTATCAGCTTCCCGGCTGGTTCCGGTTTGGTTGCGTTTGCGGCTGCGACAGGTGTTATGCCACTGGATATGCCGGAATCTGTTCTCGTCCGTTTTAAAGGGGAGATGCAGCCGGGTGTTACACTGCGCGACTTGGTCAATGCCATTCCTTATGCGGCGATTCAAAAAGGTCTGCTCACGGTTGAAAAAGAAGGCAAGAAAAATATTTTCTCTGGCCGTGTCCTTGAAATCGAAGGGCTGCCTGATTTAAAAGTGGAGCAAGCGTTTGAATTGTCAGATGCGACGGCTGAGCGCTCAGCTGCAGGCTGTACGGTAAAGTTGAACAAAGAACCCATCATTGAATACCTGAATTCCAACATCACCCTGCTGAAATACATGATTTCTAATGGTTATGCAGATGCTCGAACCATTGGCCGTCGGATTGAAGCGATGGAAGCCTGGTTGAAAAATCCGGTCTTGATGGAAGCCGATACTGATGCCGAATACGCTGAAATCATTGAAATTGATCTGGCCGAAATTAAAGAACCCATCTTGGCTTGTCCGAATGATCCTGATGATGTGAAGCTGCTTTCTGAAGTCAGCGGTGACACCATTGATGAAGTGTTTATTGGTTCTTGTATGACCAATATCGGCCATTACCGTGCCGCAGGTAAAGTGCTTGACAACAAGCATGATCTGCCCACACGGTTGTGGATTTGCCCGCCAACTCGGATGGATCAACACCAGCTGACAGAAGAAGGCTACTACGCTATTTTTGGCAAAGCGGGAGCCCGGATGGAAATGCCAGGCTGTTCGCTTTGCATGGGTAACCAGGCGCGTGTGCGGGATAATGCTACGGTTGTGTCAACCTCAACTCGGAACTTTCCCAATCGCCTGGGGCAAGGGGCCAATGTATACCTCGCTTCGGCAGAGTTAGCGGCGGTATCCTCGGTCCTCGGGCGATTGCCAAGCGTTGAAGAATACATGGAGCATGTTGCTGCGATTAACACCATGGCGGACGATGTGTATCGCTACCTTAACTTCCATGAGATTGAAGAGTTTCAGAAAATTGCAGAGAGTACGGTTATCCCGATTGTTCAAGTCGGATAACGCGTACAATCATTCACAGCACAGCCTGTTGAGCTTAAAGCTCAACAGGCTGTCGCTTACGCTTCAATAACGAACGCTGGTTCTCAACTACTCAATACCGTACAAGTACCTACATCTTCCACTTAATTGAGCAGCCCATACTCGGATTTTGGTCTTTTGGGCCTTTTCCTGTCGCAGCCACTAGGCGCATAGCGTTTAGTAATTCCGGGGTTCGGTTGTGTGCCTTCTCCATTCTGGCATCATCTAAACGGCCACGGTATTGCAGCTGGCCTTGATTATTGAGCCCAAAAAAATCAGGTGTGCAGACAGCGCCGTAAGCCTTTCCTACAGATTGACCCTCGTCTATTAGGTAAGGGAAATTGAATCTGTATCGGGCCGCAAATTTCAGCATGTTTTCAGGTGAGTCTGCGGGCACGCTACGGTAGTCGTTGGACATTATTGCCAACACATGAATACCTTCGCACATTAACTGGTTGGCATCTGCAGCGAGTCGATCAGCAATAGCTTGGACATAGGGGCAGTGATTACAAATGAAGGCAAGCAGTAATCCCTTTTCGCCGAGCTGATCACTCATGGTGAAGGTTTTACCGTGCGGGTCTTGGAGGCTGAAGTCAGGTGCTTTCCAGCCGAAATCACATAATGGCGTATCTAATAACATTCTATTCCTCGTTATCCGCTTATTTCCTTACGCACAGTAGGCTAAGGACCCAATGGGTATTTAATGGCCATAACATGCGAATGGCACTTGCAATGACCAGAAAGCAAAGCGCCCATAAAATGACAGGACCAGATGCACCTTTGAATTTGAAGCCTAATCCCTCAAACTCAAGTGGCCCCTCTGTATTTCTCAGCAACATGACTACTAAAAATGCACCTGCCGCCGCGGCAGGTAGGCCAATCACCACCGGGAAATGATTTAGTGCAATTGTTCACCAAAAACCTTGTCCGAATTGAACAGTCAATAAAAGTAAAAAGAGTAAAAAAACCGCCAGCATAATCAGTATGACGACTCCACTGGCAACAACGCGGTAGTCCTTGTCCTCAGATTGCATCTGTTTCAGTAATAAGGTGAATAATATTGGATGGGCTGGCGATCCAAAAGGCCTTTAAATCTTTTGGTAACGGTTCAATCTCATCACGGCGGATACAGTCTTGTCGTGCAAAGTGGGCTGCTGCCTCATCGATATTATTTGTTATGATCTCGAGCCAGATTTCTGCCTGGCTGAGGTTTTCAACCCGGTCCAACCATAGGACTTTTCCGCCAAACTCAAATCGGGGTGTTTCTTCATTGCCTGGAACTGGCGGTGTGAGTTCTTGCAAGCTGAGTATGTTGCGATAAAACGTTACTGTTTGTTCGTATTCGTGAGCGGGTATTTTCATGGCAATATTTCTGCCCGGTTTAAATAGGGGTTCCATCACTGCCTCCTGAAAGGTTTTAGTGTTACAGAAAAATTGATAGAAGCAGCACCTCAAAACAGGGCTGCAGATTTACCAATCTTACAACAGTGCCGGGCGATCATTCACAGAGTGTATTTTCCATGAAAATGGATCGTCTTGGGAAGCGACCCGCCAGTTGACGCAGGCATGCTGTTTTATAGGCTGGGTTCAGTTGGGGTTAAGGTACGCGCTGGCTGATATTAACTGAGACGATCCCTTCAAGGCCGAGTTGGAGGTCAGTTGCTTCACCGAAGAGGTCTCCGCTCGTGGCGGTTGGTGTGCCAGTGGTGGAGATGCGCGCAGTGATGTTAAAAGCATCGACCGATGAAAGTTTCAGAGCGGGTGACATAGCCTTTGAATCATCAAGTACCAGAGTGAGTGGCAGCTCTTCTACAGTTTTCTTGACGGCCGCCAGCGGCATTTTGGGGCCATTTTGTGCGGTTGCAAATACAAAGACCGTATCACTGGGGTTGACCGCGCCACTCAAGTTTTCTGCTAAGGATATGCGAACGGTGATAGAGGTGTTTTCTGTTGCCGGAGTGGTGTTGGCAGAGGTCGTTTCTCCCAAACGGTTATTTGCACTTGCGATCATTTGGCTTAATTCTGAAACCGCTCTTGGGTCTTCCGCCAAATGTACTTTTGCTTTTTGCCAATAGCCCACAGCACTTTTGAGGTTGCCGGCACGTTCTTCTGCGACCCCCATAAGCCACAAAGCTTGTGGTTGCTCGGGCGCTATGGCGAGTGCTTTTTTGAGTAAATTGACAGGTTCTTCTGAAAACTCTCCCCCTTGTGACATGACGATGGCATCGGCCATACGCACAAGAACCGTGGGTTCATCACCGACCAGTTCATGCAGTTTTCTCAGCGCATCGACAGACTTTTGGTATTGACCGGACACCATATAAGTCCGTGCAAGCACAAACCACCCAGTGGCATCCTCCGGGTCTTCAGCCAAGCGGCTTTTTATTTGTGCAATGAGTTCATCAATCGTAGGTTGTTCGTTGTTCTGTAAGGCTGCTTGGGTTGATTGCAGTTGAATCGCACCAGGCGAACCCAGAGAAAAATACAGTGCGCCCGCGGAGAGAGGGAGAATGAGGACGATCAATAAACCAGCCCACCGCCCTTTTGTCGCACCGGCTTTGTGGGAGGCTTGTGCTCTAAGGTCGACCGCGAGCGACTGTTCAATTTCTGACAAGGCGGTTTGATAGCCCGTTTGGCTGATTTCGCCACGATCCAGAGCTGTTTTTAATTCAGCATGTTTTTGCCGGGCAATGTCGATATTGAGTTGTTCCCGGTCATCATTGAGCGCAGCGGTGTGTTTTTGTCGAATAAAAGGCCACGCGAGCAAGGTGGCGGCCAGCAAAGCGATAGCGCCTGCAATTACATAAAAGGTTGCCATATTTTTACACGTACTCAGTGGGGTGTTTTGTCATTGATGAGGCTTTTTGCCCGGGACAGATCTTGCGGACTGATGGTACTCTTTTGCCGGTCGCGGCGGCGGAATATGTTAGCGACGATAATGATACCAATAATGACCATCAGCAAAGGGCCCGCCCATAATACCAGCGTGCTGGTTTTCAAAGGGGGATTATAGAGGATGAAATCACCATAGCGAGTGACCATGTAGTCGGCAATCTGTTCATCAGAGTTGCCCGATTTAAGCATTTTCTCTACTTGGTTACGCAGATCCTTTGCAAGATCCGCATCGGAGTCAGAAAGATTTTGGTTTTGGCAGACCAGGCAGCGCAATTCAGCAATCATTTTTTTATAGCGTGCTTCTGTTTCCGAGTTCTCGAATTGTTTGGATTCGATCGCAGCCCCTGCTGTTCCGGTGATGAGGAAAACCGCCAGCATCAGCGTCAAAGCCCGGTAACAGGATTTACTCATGACGCCGCTCCCTGTTTGGCATTGAGCCCGGTTTCAGGTGCGGCGGCATACTGGCGAACAGGCCGATAGCGTCGGTCCATTGCCGCTAAAAGTCCGCCGATGGCCATCAGAACACCGCCTAACCATAGCCAGCGAACCAAGGGCTTGTAGTAGATGCGTACACTCCAGGCTCCCTGATTCAGTGGTTCGCCCAAAGCGACGTAAAGATCGCGCGTAAAACCGGGACTGATGGCGGCTTCTGTCATCACGTTACCTTGGGCATTGTACGTCCGCTTTTCCGGGTAAAGATAAAGAGCTTCGCTACCAGACTGGGCTACGACGGTGCCTCGCATTGCCGTGTAATTTTCTCCCCGGACGGGTGAGGCGCCTTCGAAAGTGAACTGATAAGAGCCCATTTTATAAGTGTCTCCGGGTGACATTCGCAGATCTTTTTCAATACTATAAAAAGAAGTGATACTGATTCCAATGGTGACGACGGCAACCCCGATGTGAGCTAATGACATGCCCCAAAAGGCACTGTTGATGCCGCGTAATGCGCGTAGCTTATCGGGCCGGGTTTTAATGCGATCGTGTAGACCGCGCAGGGTCGAAAGGATCATCCAAAGTCCTACCGCAAGACCAAGCAGGCTTAATGGCTCATACTTTTCCCAAACCAAGGCAATAAACACAGTGATCACAGCGGTGGCCAGTGCTGTCGTCAAAAGCTGTTTGAGCAAGCGGGAAAATCTATCCTGTCGCCAGCGGACCAGTGGACCTAAGCCCATGAGCACAAACAGAGGAATAGCCAGTGGGATAAAGACACTGTTGAAATAGGGAGGGCCCACAGAAATTTTACCTGCTCCCAATGCGTCAATGGCTAAGGGATAAAGTGTACCCAGCAGGACGGTGCCGCAGAGCGCAATCAGTAGCACATTATTGGCCAGCAGAGCAGATTCCCTCGAGAACAGTTTGAACTCACCTGTGCTGACGAGCCTGGGTGCTTTAATGCTATACAACAGCAGGGAACCGCCCACAACAAAGCAAAGAAACAGCAAAATAAATAAACCACGCGTAGGATCTGAGGCGAAGGCATGAACCGATGTCAGTACGCCTGAACGCACCAGAAAAGTCCCAAGGAGGCTGAGTGAAAAAGCAAAGATGGCTAAGAGAATAGTCCAGGACTTGAACACACTGCGTTTTTCGGTAACCGACAGGGTGTGAATCAGAGCTGTCCCCACTAACCAAGGCATAAAGGATGCGTTTTCCACAGGATCCCAAAACCACCAGCCGCCCCAACCCAGTTCGTAGTAGGCCCACCAACTACCCAGCGTGATACCCAGCGTCAGGAAAAGCCAAGCGGTGTTGGTCCAGGGCCGCATCCAACGGGCCCAGGCTGAATCCAGTCGGCCGCTGAGTAAGGCAGCAATGGCAAAGGCAAAGGCAACGGAGAAGCCCACATAGCCCATGTAAAGCATAGGCGGATGTACGATCAGGCCAAAGTCCTGGAGTAGGGGGTTCAGGGAGCGGCCATCGGCAGGTACAGGGAAAATGCGGTCAAAAGGATTGGATGTCAGCAAGATGAATAATAAAAAGCCAATATTGACCATACCCAATATAGCAAGCACGCGGGCAATCATATCAAGAGGGATGTTCCGGCTAAAGACAGCGGCGGCAGCCGTCCACATCGATAAAATAAGCGCCCACATTAAAAGTGAGCCTTCGTGTGCACCCCAAACACCTGTAATGCGGTAGATCAGGGGTAATTCGGAGTTGGAAGTATTGGCAACGTAAAGAACAGAAAAATCATGGGTGATGAACGCATAGGTGAGGCAGAGAAATGAAATGCTGATCAGTAGAAACTGCGCCAGTGCGGCAGGCCTGGCTAAAGACATCCAGGTTACAAGCTGAAAGCGAACACCTACCAGTGGCAGAATGGATAAGATAATTGCAACGCATAAAGCCGTGATCAGTGCAAAGTGCCCAAGTTCTGGAATCATTTTTCCTCTACCGTTTTTAAGCCATGGGGCATTGCGCCGGATTTTTCCAGTGCCTCGGCAACTTCCGGTGGCATGTAGTTTTCATCATGCTTGGCAAGCACTTCCGTTGCCGTGAATACGTTGCGACTGGCTTCACCCAGTGTTCCCATGGCGACAATACCCTGACCTTCGCGGAATAAATCAGGCAAAATGCCAGTGTATGTGACGTTGACGTCATGACTGTAATCAGTCACTACAAAGTCCACACTCAGGCCATCAGATGATCGGGTGAGTGAACCTTCTTTAACCATACCACCGATTCTGAAAGGATGGTTAAGCGGAGCTTCACCGGCAACAACCTGCGTTGGTGAGAAAAAAAACAGCAAGTTCTTTTGGAAAGCATTCAAAATTAGCGCAACGGCAATGCCAATTGAAACCAGCATCAGGGAAATAAGCGCCAAGCGGCGTTTTCGTTGTGGAGTCATAGTGAATTCTTCAGTCGGCGTTTAAGTGTTCGTTTAAGCTGTTTATTCTGTTGCCAGGCAATAAACAGGTTCACGGCCAGCACAATCAAGGTCAATCCATAAGATGGCCAAACAAACTGGGCATAGCCCCCCATGCTTAAAAACTCGCTCATGACTTTCCATGCTCCAGTAGTTCTTGTACCCACTTTGATTTTTGTTCGCGCATGATCAACAGGGTCCTGACTTTGAGTAACAGTGTAAATGCGTAGAAGAAGGTAAAGCCCAAGGCCATCAAAAGGAGAGGGATGAGCATATCAAGATGGATGGAAGGTTTGTCCATCTTCGTTACCGTAGCTGGCTGATGCAGTGTATACCACCACTCCACCGAATAGTGAATGATAGGAATGTTAATGACACCCACCAGTACCAATAAGGCACTGGCGCGCGTGGCTGTTTTTTTGTTTTCAATGGCTGAGTTCAGTGCAATGTAGCCCAGGTATAGAAATAACAGGATGAGTTCGGATGTCAGCCGTGCGTCCCAAACCCACCAGGTACCCCACATCGGTTTGCCCCACAAAGAGCCTGTCGCCAGTGCGAGGAAGGTAAATGAGGCGCCGATGGCGGCTGAGGCTTCTGTAATAATTCCGGCGAGTTTGTACCGCCAAACCAGCGTCATAAACGCCGAGCATGCCATGACCATGTAAACAAACATGGACATCCATGCCGCAGGCACGTGTACAAAGATAATCCGGTAGCTTTCGCCTTGCTGATAGTCAGGCGGTGCTTTAAACAGACCAAGATACAAACCCGAGAGAATAAGAATAAGGCAGATGGTTCCAATCCATGGATTAATTATGCCTGCAAAACGATAAAAGTTCTTGGGGGCCGTTAATTTATGAAACCAGGCAAACATTGGCGTATCGCTATCCCTGAAGCAGGGTCTTGAATGTAAATAAGGGCATCGTATGCCTGGAAATTTTGTCAGGCACTGAGCTAAATCAAAAACTGCTACAGGTTATTACAAATTCACAGTATTTAGCAGGGGAATTACGTAATAGTAAGAAATTCAAGCGGTCATTGATGAGGTATTGAAGTCAACTTGTAACAAAAGCTTCATGTCGATGTCACGCGCTTGCCATATCCAGCCTCTAGCATGCCACGTGTTTGCATGAGGGCGAGTGATGGATACGGTCATCAGTATCAACAATTTAAGTAAGCACTTTAAGGGTAAGCCTGCCTTAAATGATGTTTCCCTGACAATTTCGCGTGGTGAAACCGTGGCACTGATCGGGGCGTCTGGATCCGGTAAATCAACGTTACTCAGGCATATTGCCGGTTTATTGACAACGGATAAATCTGGTCAGGAAGCGGGCGGCTGTGACTTACCTGTCTGTTGTGTCTCCGTTTTGGGTCAAACCATCCAGGAAGGTGGCCAGCTTGCTAAAAAAGTTCGTCAGCATCGCGCAAGGGTGGGCTTTATCTTTCAGCAGTTTAACTTGGTCAACCGTATGTCCGTTTTAAATAACGTCGTGTTGGGGGCGTTAGCTCGGGTGCCGGGTTGGCGAGGTGCACTGAACTGGTTCCCTAAAAGCGAACAACTTGTGGCCATGCGGGCACTTCAACGGGTTGGAATGGATAGCTTTGCCAACCAACGGGCTTCAACACTCTCCGGAGGCCAACAGCAACGCGTAGCGATTGCCCGGGCACTGGTCCAAGGTGCCGAGGTGTTATTAGCGGACGAGCCGGTTGCGTCATTGGACCCGGAATCCTCACGGCGAGTACTGGGTACGCTGACAAAAGTGAGTAAACAAGATCAAAAAACCGTTGTTATCTCACTGCACCAGGTTGAGTACGCCCGGCAGTATTGCACCCGGGTTATCGCATTAAAAAAAGGACGTATTGTTTTTGATGGCCCCACTGCCAATTTAACACCGACATTATTAAACGAACTCTACGGATCGGAGTCCCTCAACGTTCACGGCCTCACCCTCGATGCCTCTGAACCGAACACCATTAAAAGCTCTAATGAGATGACAAGCGTCATCTGAGCGAATGATGACAACCCCACCACTTATCTGAGGAGATCTTTTATGTTACGTAGAACATTTATCGGCTCATTGCTGCTCGCGGCGGCCAGCGTTGTGATAGCACCGTCGGCTAAGGCCGAAATGAAAGAGTTGAAGTTTGGCATTATTTCAACCGAATCGGCCCAAAATTTGAAAAAGGTCTGGGTTCCTTTTTTAGAAGATATGGCCAAGAAGACAGGCCTGTCTGTTAAACCTTTTTTTGCGCCTGACTATGCCGGGGTTATCGAGGCCATGCGTTTCGATAAGGTCGACGTTGCCTGGTATGGCAACAAATCAGCCATGGTCGCGGTTGACAGGGCGGGAGCAGAGATTTTTGCACAAACGGTGGATGTTTCAGGCAATCCGGGATACTGGAGTTTGCTCGTTACGCATAAAGACAGCCCGCTCAACTCGGTTGAAGATGTCTTAAAAAATGCTAAGGACTTGACTTTCGGCAACGGTGACCCGAACTCAACCTCTGGCTTCCTGGTACCGGGATACTATGTGTTTGCTGCCAATAATGTTGATCCTAAACGTGCTTTCAAACGTGTGCTGAATGCCAATCACGAAGCGAATCTGATGGCTGTTTCGGCCAAACAGATTGACTTTGCTACAAACAACACAGAAAGCTTAAGCCGTTTGCAAACAACCGCGCCGGATCATGCCAAAAACATCAAAATTATTTGGAAGTCGCCACTGATTCCTTCAGACCCCATTGCATGGCGCAAAAATCTGCCGGAAGAAACCAAAGCCAAAATCAAGCAATTTTTCATGACCTATGGCAAATCCGGTGACGATATTGAAAAAGCAAAACAAATCCTGGCGGACTTGCAATGGGCACCGTTCAGAGATTCAAGTAATGACCAGTTACTGCCCATTCGTCAGCTGTCGCTGTTCAAAGATCGCCGTAAAGTGGCTGCTGATGAAAAGCTGAGCGAATCAGAAAAAGCAGACAAGCTTAAAGTCATTGATGCTCAACTGGCCGAGCTCGATAAACGCATGGCTGCACTTTCCAAATAAGCGTTGCTGAAGTACGCATAGGTTCATTCTTTACTGTTCGGCGAGAGGTTTCTTCTCGCCGAGCCCTGCCATACGCTCCTTATCAGGAACACGCTCATGCAAAACGCTGGTGACAGTCACCCTGCCGTCGCTTTACCCAAACGCGATACAAAACGAAGTTTAATGCACGCCTTTGGTTGGGGACTTTTCCTCGCACTACTCGGGCTGTCCTGGGAAGGGGCGGAAATGAACCCCGGTGTACTGGTTTCAGACGCATCCAATATGCTCAAGTTTGCCAGCGATTTCTTCCCACTGGATTTTCATGAGTGGGATTTCTATCTCGCAGAAATGGTGATTACGCTGCAGATTGCCGTCTGGGGTACGGTGCTCTCAATTGTGGCCGCAATTCCTTTTGGCATTTTGTCATCCGAGAACATTGTTCCCTGGTGGGTTTATCAACCGGTCAGGCGTTTAATGGATGCCGCCCGCGCGATTAACGAAATGGTTTTTGCCATGTTGTTTGTAGTCGTCGTTGGTTTGGGGCCGTTTGCCGGTGTACTGGCACTGTTTGTTCATACAACAGGTATTTTGGCGAAGCTTTTTTCCGAAGCTGTGGAGGCGATTGAACCAGGCCCTGTGGAAGGCATTCGTTCAACGGGTGCCAGCGCTATCCACGAAGTGATCTTTGGCGTTATCCCCCAAGTGCTGCCGCATTGGATATCGTTTTCGCTCTACCGTTTTGAGTCGAATGTGCGCTCGGCAACCGTCATTGGTCTGGTGGGCGCCGGTGGAATTGGCGTTGTGCTCTGGGAAAGCATTCGCGCGTTCAGTTTCCCACAGGCGGGGGC
The DNA here is from genome assembly GCA_002432635.1 of Halothiobacillaceae bacterium UBA5861. GTDB lineage: Bacteria > Pseudomonadota > Gammaproteobacteria > UBA5861 > UBA5861 > UBA5861. Next base: position 193,251 of record DJFX01000013.1, read on the forward strand.
GATCATGGTCATCATTATCCTTTCCGTGACATTAATTGATCTGTTGTCACAATGGCTTAGAAAACGGGTTATATGATGGCAAGCCAGAATCCAGAGACAGAAACACCGGTGACAAACCCAGACATCAAAAAGCGCCAACATTGGTTATCCGTTTTGGCCAAATCGCCACTCAAGCCGATCGAAAAAGTATGGGCGGAATACCGTGGCTTTGTTCATTACGAGCTCATACGCCCGCCTGAAATCGGTTTGGCCATGGTGCAAGCACGCACAGGGGGGACGGGCTCTCCCTTTAATCTCGGTGAAATAACCGTGACCCGCGCAGCAGCGAATATTCAGGAAACAACGGGCTTTGGCTTTATACGAGGGCGCAACAAACGCCAAGCAGAATTGATGGCCGTGTTTGATGCCTTACTTCAACGCGAAGCTACTGAGGGTGAGCTTATAACGAAATTGATAAAACCCTTAGATCGTGCGCTTAAAGCGGCGGCGGATGAGCGGTCTGCAAAAGTGGCTGCCACAAAAGTGGAATTCTTCACCATGGTTCGCGGGGAGGCTGAGTGATGAGTCAGGAATCACCCACTTTCAGCCAAGGTTTTATTCGGCCGGCTATGGATATGCAGTATGTTTTTAGAGAGATTCTAAGTGCACTGTCAGCGCCAGGAACTCAGGTTGCGTTGCGTAAACCGGGTCATGTGCCGTTACTGAATGCAGCCAGCATAGCCGCGCTGCTGACACTGACAGACAGCACAACCCCTCTGTGGCTTGATGAATCTACCCAGGCCAACGCAGCACTGCGCAGCTACCTGGCGTTTCATTGTGGTGTGCCAGTGGTGGACGTTCAGAGTCATGCAGTGTTTGCGGTAATCAGCGGGCAAGGACATCGCCCTGCATTGGATACCTTTTCTCTGGGTACCGATGAATACCCGGATCAAAGTACCACGGTGATTGTTCAGGTCGACGCTTTCACAGGCAAGAGGTTCAAGTGTACCGGCCCGGGCATTAAAACAGAGAGAACCTTCATGGCGTCAGGGCTTGATGCTGAATTCTGGGAAGAGAGAAAAGCCTTGATGCCCCTGTTCCCAAAAGGGGTCGACATTCTTTTGACCTGTGGCCACTGTCTGATTGCACTGCCCCGCACAAGCTGTGTCGAGGAGGTTTAGGATGTATGTAGCCGTCAAAGGTGGTGAAAAGGCGATTGAAAATGCGCATAGGTTATTGGCAGAAGAACGCCGGGGCGATGTGTCCATTGCCGAACTGGACGTGAAACAGATCCAACATCAGCTGAAACTGGCAGTTTCTCGCGTGATGACCGAAGGCTCTTGTTATGATGAGGAACTGGCTGCATTGGCCATCAAGCAAGCCAGTGGCGACTTGGTCGAAGCCATTTTTCTGCTGCGTGCTTATCGGACAACCCTGACGCGCTTTTTTACAACAGAGCCAATTCAGACCGAAAGCATGCAACTCTGCCGGCGCATTTCCGCCACGTATAAAGATTTGCCTGGCGGGCAGGTTCTTGGGCCTACTTATGACTACACCCTCAGACTGCTCGACTTCAAACTGGCCGCAGAAGGTGGTGAGCCGACAGGTGTGGAACCAGCGGCGCCTCATAATTTGGACGCCATGCCTCGAGTCATGGATGTGCTCAACCGGGAAGGGTTGATCGAACCGGCGGAACCGTCTGGCATGCCGGAAGAAGCGACTGATTTAACACGTGAACCACTCAAATTGCCCGCCAACAGACCCACTCGCTTACAAAATCTGGCACGTGCGGACGAAGGTTTTTTATTGGCGCTGGGGTACTCAACGCAACGCGGTTACGCAAACTCACATCCATTTGCTGGCGAAATACGAGTCGGCTGGGTCAACGTCAGCCTGACACCGCCTGAGCTTGGGTTTGAAATCGAAATCGGTGAGATAGAAATCACCGAGTGTGAAATGATCAATCAATTCAAAGGCAGTAAAGAGGTCCCGCCGCAATTTACCCGAGGCTATGGCCTGACCTTTGGACACAGTGAGCGCAAAGCCATGGCCATGGCCCTCGTGGATCGAGCTCTTCGCTGCGATGAGTTGGGAGAAGAGCGCATCGCCCCCGCGCAGGATGAAGAGTTTGTACTGGCACACAGTGATAATGTGGAAGCCTCAGGGTTTGTGCAACACCTTAAATTACCGCATTACGTTGATTTTCAGTCTGAGTTGGAAATGATTCGTAAGCTTCGGGCCAAGCAACAACGTTCAGCAAACCTAACCGGTGAGGAAAACAGTGATGGCTGAACAGAACCCCCAAGGTGGCCTGGAAACGGAATACAATTTTGCTTACCTGGATGAGCAAACCAAGCGGATGATCCGGCGGGCCATTCTCAAAGCTGTGGCCATCCCGGGATACCAGGTGCCATTTGGCGGCCGGGAAATGCCCATGCCCTATGGTTGGGGCACCGGTGGCATACAGGTGACAGCCAGCATCATCGGACCCAAAGACGTGCTGAAAGTGATTGATCAGGGCTCGGACGACACCACCAATGCCGTTAGCATCCGTCAGTTTTTTCAGCGCACAACAGGGGTTGAAACGACGGAAAGCACCGCCGCTGCCACATTGATCCAAACGCGCCATCGTATTCCGGAAAAGCCCTTAACTGAGCAGCAAATTCTGGTTTACCAGGTACCGATTCCTGAGCCTCTCAGGTTTTTAGAGCCCCGTGAGACAGAAACCCGCAAAATGCATGCATTGGCTGAATACGGCATCATGCATGTCAAATTGTATGAAGACATCGCCCACTACGGCCAAATTGTTCACAGCTACGACTATCCAGTGGTCGTGAATGATCGCTATGTCATGCGGCCATCGCCCATTCCCAAATTTGATAACCCTAAAATGCATCAAATGCCGGCGCTACAACTTTTTGGCGCCGGGCGGGAAAAACGCATTTACGCCATTCCACCGTATACCGATGTAAAAAGCCTGGACTTTGATGACCACCCCTTTGAGGTACAGCAATGGGAAGAAGCCTGTGCGCTTTGTGGTGCCACAGACAGCTTTCTGGATGAAATTGTTATGGATGATCAAGGCCAGCGCATGTTCACGTGTTCAGATACCGATTATTGCCGTGAGCGGCAACAGTCAGCGGGCAACCACCGATTAGCCGGCCATGAACAAACGCAGGCAGGAGGCTGAGCGCTCAATGAACTCGCAAGCACGTAATGAACAACCGATATTAAGTACAAAAAATGTCACGGTTTATTATGGAGAGCATATAGGTTGCCGCAATGTCTCGTTTGATTTATGGCCAGGGGAAGTCATTGGTATCGTCGGAGAATCCGGGTCTGGCAAAACAACCTTATTAAACAGTATCTCGGCGCGGCTAGAACCTGATGAAGGGGGTGTCGACTATCAGCCTCATACCGGTGACCGGGTCAACCTTTATGCGCTTTCTGAAGCACGCCGGCGGTTTTTGATCCGGACCGAGTGGGGGATTGTGCACCAAAACCCGCGCGATGGACTGCGTATGGGCGTGAGTGCAGGCGCAAATATCAGCGAACGCCTGATGGCCTTGGGCGACCGCCACTACGGAACATTACGCGATAGTGCTGAACAGTGGATGACCTCAGTTGAGCTGGATACGGCCCGTATCGACGACATGCCCCGGCAATTTTCCGGCGGTATGCTGCAGCGTTTGCAAATTGCCCGTAACCTGGTCACCAAACCTCGTTTGGTTTTTATGGACGAGCCAACAGGTGGGCTGGATGTTTCTGTTCAGGCTCGCTTGCTCGATTTGATTCGGCAGCTGGTTTCAAAACTGGATTTAGCCGCAGTTATTGTGACGCACGATCTGGCCGTCGCTCGACTTTTATCACAGCGATTACTGGTGATGCATCAGGGCGAGGTGGTTGAAAGCGGCCTCACGGATCAGGTTCTGGACGACCCCCAGCATCCGTACACGCAATTGCTGGTGTCCTCTGTTTTACAGGTGTAAGTATGGTGATGGATTCCGTATACCTGAGTGTTGAAAAACTGGATAAAACGTTTTTGTTACATAACCAGAACAACACCCGGATCAATGTTTTTAAAGATGTTGACCTCAAAGCCTATCGTGGTGAGTGCCTGGTGATTCACGGCGAGTCCGGTTCCGGCAAAAGCACGTTGCTGAAAACCCTTTATGGAAACTACCTGGCCAAGGATGGCCACATTTTTATTCAACACCGTGGGGCTCGTGTTGATCTGGTTCGATCAGAACCCCGAAAAATTATTCAGATTCGCAAGGAGACGATGGGCTATGTCAGTCAATTCTTGCGGGTTGTACCGAGGGTTCCCTGCATAGATATTGTTGCGGAACCACTGCTTGAGCGCGGGATTGATCAAGCGGTCGCCTTGGAAAAAGCGCAAACCTTGCTGGAGCGACTGCATATTCCATCCCATCTTTGGAACCTTTCGCCTGTTACCTTTTCCGGCGGTGAGCAACAGCGGGTTAATCTGGCGCATGGCTTTATTGCAGATTACCCCATTTTGTTGCTGGACGAGCCGACCGCATCGTTGGATGCCATGAATCGTGATGTTGTGATTGATCTGATCCATGAAAAGAAAGCGCAAGGCGTTGCACTGATTGGCATTTTTCATGATGCCCATGTGCGTGAATCCGTCGCAGACCGGTATGTTGATATGCATTCGATAGGATCGCTAACTCCATGAAAAGTTTGACATTAACTAATGCGCAAATCGTGACAGAACATGAAGTTATTAAAGGCACGCTTCATATTCAGGACGGTAAGATCAGCGCCATTGATACCGGTGTTAGCACACTCGCTGCCGCACAGGATTTACAGGGTGACTACCTATTGCCCGGGCTGATCGAGTTGCACACCGATAACCTGGAAAAACACTATAGTCCAAGGCCGGGTGTTATCTGGCCTTCTTTACCGGCAGTGATTTCTCACGACGCACAAATTTCAGCGGCGGGGATTACGACGGTTTTTGATGCACTCACACTGGGTGATGACAATCAAAAAGCGCGCCGGTCCGAGAATATTCGCGCCATGACGGATGCCGTCACACATGCGCAGAATAAAAATCTGTTGAGGGCAGAGCATTTGTTACATATGCGGTGTGAAGTCAGCTGTGAAGACGTGATCTCACTGTGGGAAGCCTTTGCGGATGACAGATTGGTCAAACTTGTCTCAGTGATGGACCATGCGCCCGGACAACGCCAGTTTGTCAGCCTGGATAAGTATCGTCTGTATTATCAAAAAAAATATAACCTTAATGACGCCCAAATGCAGGTTTTCATTGAAGAACAAACCGAAGCGGCAAAAAAACACAGTGATCGCAATCGCAAGCATATTGTTGAAAGCTGTAAAGCACGGGATCTGCCTATAGCCAGCCATGACGATGCCACGGAAGAACATGTTGAAGAATCGGCGGGTTATGGGATGGTTGTTGCGGAATTCCCAACGACAGAAGTCGCAGCAAAAGCTTCAAAAGCGCATGGCATGGGAGTTATGGCCGGTGCACCCAATATGGTCAGAGGGCAATCCCATTCGGGTAACATTTCTGCACGTGAATTAGCCGCACTCGGGCTTGTGGATATTCTTTCATCAGACTATGTGCCCGTCAGCTTGCTGCACAGCGCATTCTTGTTACACGAGTTGAACCCGGATATCAGTCTGCCAAGGGCGATTGCCACCGTTTCGTCGACGCCCGCTGAAATCGTCGGTTTACAGGACCGCGGGAAACTAGCTGCAGGAAAACGAGGGGATGTGATCCGGGTCTATCGCTCGGATGATCTGCCTGTTGTCCGGGAAGTGTGGCGTGAAGGCCTTAAGGTGCAGTAACGATGACGTTACCGCAAGATGTAGAGGTGAACCAAGCTCGTTTTGCCTTGTATTTCTGCCCGAACCCGGGGACGGCTTTGTGGCATTTTGGTAGCGCATGGCTGGGGAGGGATATTCAGGAACACACAGATCAAAGTAAGCCCCGCTTTGATGCACTTGATGACCTTTTGAAAAAAGGGGAATGTGAAGGCGTTGCACTGGATACGATAGTAAAACTTCCAAGGTACTATGGGTTTCACGCGACACTCAAGCCACCTTTTTACCTAAAAAAAAGCAAAACACTGGATGAACTGATGGCCGCTGTCCAGAATTTTGCCAGTGAAAATCGCACCTGCGTACTACCGCCCCTGATTGCTCACAGTCTGGGACGTTTTGTGGCTCTCGTGCCAGCGGCAACAAGCCCCGAGGTTGATGCCTTCGCACGGAATTGCGTAGAGGCTTTTGATGATTTTCGTGCATTACCCAGCGAAGCAGAAATAGCGCGGCGATTAAAAGCACGGTTGACCCCAAGGCAACAGGCGATGTTGGCCCTGTGGGGCTATCCGTTTGTGATGGAGGAGTTCCGATTCCACATGACATTAACAGATAAACTCCCACCTGACGTCCAGACCCGCCTGATACACCACTTAAAAGAGCCGGTCATCGAACTGAATCGAAGCCCCCATGCTATTGACAACCTTTGTTTGTGCTATCAGCCCCAGGAAGGGGCTGATTTCAAAGTATTGGTGCGGTTTCCGCTTAGAGGGTCTTAGGCCAAATATAGGCGTGGGACTATTTTTCTTCCCGGAGTGCCCGGCGCAGAATTTTTCCGACATTGGTTTTGGGCAGTTCGTCCCGGAACTCAAACTTTTTAGGAATTTTATAGTCTGTGAGCGACTTATGCAGGAAGGCTTTTATTTCAGCTTCTGTGAGGGACTTACCTGCTTCAAAGACGATGAAGGCTTTGACGACTTCGCCTGAATGTTCATCATCAACACCAATGCAGGCAGCTTCGAGGATGTCGGGGTGTTGCGTTAAGGCGTCTTCCACTTCGTTGGGGTAAACATTAAACCCGGAGACGATGACGATGTCTTTTTTCCGGTCAACGAGGTACATAAAGCCCACTTCATCCATATAGCCCATGTCACCGGTTTTTAACCAGCCATCCTGAGTGAGTGTGGCTTCGGTTTCTTCGGGCCTTTGCCAATAGCCTCGCATAACTTGCGGCCCTTTGACCCATAGCTCACCGATATCGCCAGCTGGCACTTCGGCTCCTGTTTCATCACGAAAGCTCACATCTGTATTCGGTGCCGGAATGCCGATGCTGCCTGTGTAATCAGTAATATCAACCGGATTCACAGAAACCAGGGGCGATGACTCCGTCAACCCATAGCCTTCAATAATGAAACATCCCGTAGCCTGTTTCCATTGCCGGGCCACATCTTTTTGTACCGCCATGCCTCCGCCAATGCTGAGTCTTACTCCGGAAAAGTCCAGCTCATTAAAGCCAGGTTCATGAAGTAAAGCATTGAACAGGGTATTCACCCCTGTAATAAAACTGAATCGCCATTTACTCAGCTCTTTTACAAATGCGGGGAAATCCCGGGGGTTTGTAATGAGAACATTCGTGGCGCCCCGAGCGAAAAAAGACAGGCAGTTCGCGGTGAGACAAAAAATGTGGTAGAGCGGAAGCGCCATAATCGCGACTTCGTCTTGCTCCTGTTTGAGTGGTTTTAAATAAGCTAACACCTGTTCAGTATTCGCCACCATGTTTTCGTGCGTCAGAATTGCGCCCTTGGCTGCACCGGTTGTGCCCCCTGTGTATTGCAAAAAGGCGACATCCTCGGGCTGTACATCAACCGGCTGAAAGTCATTGGCCTGGCTGTTTTTTAAGGCCTGGCGAAAGCTCACGGCCTCGGGCAAACGGTATTTGGGCACCATTTTTTTGATATGCCGTACCACCCAGTTAACCAAAATTGACCGAAAAGAACCCAGCATGTCACCGATTTCCGTCACAATGATGTGCTGGATATTGGTTTGGTCCACCACTTCTTCCAAAACAGAGGCAAAATTAGCCACCACAATGATTGCAACAGTGCCGGAATCGTTGAGCTGGTGCTTTAATTCGGGCGCGGTGTACAAGGGGTTGACGTTCACAACCGTCAATCCTGATCGCAAAGCGGCAAAGAGTGCCACGGGGTACTGCAAAAGATTGGGTGACATGATGGCAATACGGTCACCCTTTTTAAGTTTTAACTCATTTTGGAAATAGCTGGCCAATTGACGCGTCAATACCTCCAGCTCGGAATAACTGATGTTTTTTCCCATACAGGAAAAAGCAGGCTTTGATGAAAATGTTTCACAAACGGACTCAAACATAGAAGCCAATGATGAATATTTGCTTGGGTCAATTGTGAAAGGCATGCCTTCCGGGTAGCGAGTTAACCAGGGTTTATTCATATGAGATTACCTGCGCTGATGTATGTGCGGTAGTTTTTGACAGATTTATGACATAAAAGCAAGTCCCACTCTATTATAGTGCGCCGGTGAACTTGAGGGAGTGAGGGTGTGTTACAACAGCCTGTTTAGTGCCAAATCGAGCGAGTCATACTTAAAGGAAAAGCCGGCGCTCAGTACTTTTTGGGGCATTACTTTTTTCCCCGAAAGCAGTAACTCCTCTCCCATTTGCCCCATTAATAACTTGACTGCAAAGGCGGGGAGAGTAAACCACGTTGGGCGGTGCAATGCCCGCCCCAGTGTTTGTGTGAAGACGGTATTCGTCACAGGGTTAGGGGAAACGCCATTCACCGGGCCACTCATTGTGTCGTGATGGAGACAATACAATATGATATTGATCAAATCGTCCCGGTGTATCCACGGCATCCACTGGTGGCCATGGCCAATTTTCCCTCCAAGGCCTAATTTAAAAGGGAGCAACATCTTCTTCAGGGCTCCGCCTTCCTTGCCCAGCACAATGCCTGTGCGTAACAAGCAAGTTCGGATACCCATGGCTTGCGCTTGTAACGCAGCAGCTTCCCACTGCTGACACAATTGACTGGAAAAACTCTCGTCCCCCGGCGCCTCTTCGGTGATCTCATCATTACCCGTGCCGACGCCATAAAACCCGATGGCAGATCCACTGATCATCGTGTTCGGCTTTTGATGTGTGGTCTGTAAATAGGTGATCAGATTTTGGGTGGTTTCGAGCCGGCTGGTGCAGATCCTGTTTTTTTGCACCGTTGTCCAACGCTTATCGGCAATCGGTTCCCCAGCCAGATTAATCACAGCATCAAATGTGGCATCTGCCGGTAATGCCTCAAAATGTGAAATTCCGTGAATACCGTGCCGGACAGCTACAGGCGTTCGGCTGAGCACTGTGATGTCATGGCCTTCCGCTAATAAATGGGAACAAAGGGCGGACCCAATAAAACCTGTGCCTCCCGTCATTAATACGTTCATTGGCTTAACCTTTTTTCATTAACTCCTGTTATAAAATAAACTGAGCGAGGAAGGAGCGCCGGTTTGGATGGTATTAGTTACGCACAAATCTCCGACTTGGCCCTTTGAAGAAACCGTGCTTTCAAGACCCTTTCAACTATGTCCTTCGCATCAGAAATTGCTCGCTTGAGGTCGTGAGAGTCTAGCGTTCCTTCATGTACAATCGTACTTCTTCAGTGAAAAAGAATGACCGCCTATTTCACCAGATTCCTCTACGAGATCGATCTCCCGATTCATAGGTAAGTTGAATGGAAACCTCAGCGTGTACATTCCATCTTACTCCTTAGTGATTTAAAAATGATCTTTAGATGAACTAACATTGAATAATGTTTGTTCTTTCCTCAAAGAACGATAGCATTTTAAATACAGAGTCCGGCTGTTTTAGTGTGCATTATTTCCCTTCCGCTTGTTCCTTGTCATTGGTTTGAAGTGGGCGGGGTTGGGTGGTGAGGGGGTCGATGTCGTCGATTTGCTTTTTGGGGTGAATGCCCAATTCGGTGAATTTGCGGGCCCCCGGTAGGAGTTGGCGTTCCAGTGAGCCCACTGCTTTGTTGTAGTGATCAATGCTGCTGCTCAAACTTTTGCCGACTTTGCTGAGGTGCGCGGTAAACGTGGCGATGCGGTTGAACAGTTCTTCACCCAGTTGGCGGATGATTTCAGCATTTTCGGCAACATGTTGTTGCCGCCAGCCAAAAGCAATCGTTTTCAGCAGTGCAATGATGTTGTTGGGTGTGGCCAAGACCACTTTTTGGCGGAGTGCATCTTCTTGCAATTCGGGGTTCAGTTCCAGGGCTGCGGTCAGAAATTGTTCGCCAGGAATAAACAGCACAACGAATTCTGGTGATTGACTGAACTGCGCCCAGTAGGCTTTGTTGGCCAGCTCTTTGATACGCTTGCGCAAGTTGCGCACATGGGCTTCCAGGTGTTGTTTACGCTCAATTTCATCCACGCTTTCTATGGCGCTCAGGTAAGCGTCCAGCGGGGTTTTGGCATCTACAATAATTTCCCGGGATTCGGGCATCCGGATAAGCATATCAGGCCGCATAAGGCCCTCAGCTGTTGTTTGGCTGGCTTGTTCGATAAAGTCGCAGTGCTCCACCATGCCCGCAAGTTCGACCAGCCTTTTCAAAGTCATCTCACCCCATTGTCCGCGAACTTCGGGACGCCGGAGTGCTTTCACTAAATTACGGGTTTCTGTTTGCAGGTTGACTTGCGCTTCGGCCATACCACGCAGTTGCTGGGTGATGGAACCAAAAGATTCTTTGCGCTCTTTTTCAATCTGTTGGATTTGTTTTTCGGCTTTATCCAGTGCTTGCTGGATAGGCGTTACGAGGTTGGCAACGGCTTGTTCGCGCTTTTCGAGGTCGGACTCGGCTTTAACCTGCAAGCTTTTGAAGCTCTGAGCCGCCAGCTTCAAAAAAGCGTCGCTGTTGTGTTGCAGGGCGGTTTTGGAGAGGGAGGCAAAGCGGTCATCCAACTGTTGTTGGTTGTGCTCGTAGAGGGACAGTCTTTCGCTGTGCAGCCTTTTTTCACTCTCCAGTTGTGCATTCAGTAAGGCGATATCTTGGCGTTGTTGCGTGATTTTCCGCTGTGCAATCAGGTAGCTGATCAGGGCGCCGATTAGGCCTGCGAGCACGGCGGCCAAAGCCATCAGGATCATGGGCAGTGGGTTGTTGATTAGATAATCCAATTCAAAAGCTCATTGGGCTGGGTGAGGTGGCCGTCTGCCCCCCAGGTGGTTGGGTCTTCATCATCAGGAATATAGCCCCAGAGGGCAGCCAGTGTTTTCATGTTGGCTGCGTTACCGGCAATGATGTCCCGTTCGTGGTCACCAATGTAGATGCAGTTTTGGGGGGGCGTATCCATCAACTCACATGCGTGGAGCAGGGGCAGCGGGTGCGGTTTGGCGTGAGCGACGGTGTCGCCGCTGACGACGCAGGCTGAACGTTCATAAAGCCCCATTTTTTGCAGTAAGGGGTCTGTCAGCCAGCCGGGTTTGTTGGTGATGATGCCCCACCTTAATTGGCGTGATTCAATTTCATTGAGCAGTTCACTCATCCCTTCAAACAGTGTGGAAGCTTCGGCCAGTTTTTCGCTGTAGTGGTGCAAAAAGCGTTGCCTGAAAGGCTCATGTTGGTCGTGTTCGGTGGTGATGGCAAAGCCCAGGCTGATCAGCGCGGAACCTCCTTTTGAGACATGAGGGCGTATCGCCTCCAGGGGCATGGCTGCCCGGCCGCTTTCGATCAGTGTGGTGTTGAGTGCGTTGCCCATATCTGGTGCGGTATCAACCAGTGTACCGTCCAGGTCAAAAAGCACTGTTTCAATGGCTGGCATCAATCGGCCTCTTTTGTCAGATGCATCAAATAATTAACAGAAACATCACGGCCCAACGCATATTTTTGAGTGAGTGGGTTGTACGTCATCCCGATGATGTCCTGTGCGATTAAGCCTGCTTGTCTGGCCCAGCGATTGAGTTCGGAAGGGCGAAGGAATTTTTTGTGTTGATGGGTGCCTTTGGGCAGTAACCTTAGGATGTATTCAGCACCCACGATCGCAAACAGGTAAGACTTTGGATTGCGGTTGATGGTGGAAAGAAAAACGTGGCCACCGGGTTTGACAAGATCAGCACAGGCTTGAATGACAGAGGCCGGTTCCGGCACGTGTTCGAGCATTTCAAGGCAAGTCACGACATCAAAGCTCGCCGGTTGTTTTTCTGCAAGCGCCTCAGCGGCAATCATTTCATAGTGAATGCTTGTTTCTGTTTCCAGTGCGTGTAAGCGTGCAACTTGTAAAGAGGCCGCGGCCATGTCAATCCCGCTAACCTCAGCGCCCCGGTGTGCCATAGACTCACTGAGTATGCCACCGCCACAACCTACGTCGAGTACGTTTTTCCCCTTCAGGACGGCCTTTTCGTCAATGTAGTTCAAGCGCAGAGGGTTGATATCATGCAGAGGTTTAAACTCACTGTGAGGATCCCACCAGCGGGCTGCCAGTTCCGAAAATTTGGAGATTTCTTCCGGGTCAACATTTGCGTGTGTGTTTGTCATCAAAACGTCCTGCTGTGATTAAAGGCGTTCAAGATTTTATGCGGTTTTGCCACATTGTAACCTCTTCACACAGGTCTGTTTCTGACAGTGTTGTCAGCTGCCGATCCTTTAACAGCATTTGCCCTGCGACCCAGACGTTGGCCACTCGATCCCGGCCAACGGAGTAAACAATTTGTGCAACAGGGTCGTACAAAGGAAGTGTTTCGATACTTTGTAAATCAATTGAGATCAGGTCGGCCGATTTACCTGTTTCCAGGGAGCCGGTAATGGCATCAATACCCATGGCTTTAGCGTTGTTGATTGTTGCCATACGCAGCGCTGTCTCTGCTGGAAGCGCAGAAGGGTCACCCATCAATCCTTTGCTGAGCAGTGCTGCGGTTCGCATTTCCCCGAACATATCCAGGTCATTATTCGAGGCTGCGCCATCCGTGCCGAGGCCGACATTGATGTTTTGCTGTAAGAGTTTATGGACTGGGCAAAATCCGCTCGCCAGTTTGAGGTTGGATTCTGGACAGTGAATGATAGAAACTCCATTTTCAGCCAACAGCTCGATTTCTCCATCGGTCAGTTGGGTCATATGGATGGCAATGAGCGATGGGGTTAATAACCCAAGCTTATTGAGGTGTTGCAGAGGACGCACTCCGTGCAAGTCCAGGAAGTCGTCGACCTCTGCAGCGGTTTCTTGCAGATGTATATTGACCGGAAGCTGCAATGTTTCTGAAAGCGCTTTCACACGTAGAAGGGGCGTTTCAGAGACGGTGTAGGGGGCATGTGGCGCAAGTGTGACGTGGATTAAAGGGGACTTTTGGAATGCTTCGTGCAAAGCCAGGCCTTTTTCAAAATACATGTCGATGTTTTCGGCCCAGCTTGAGGGGAAGTCAATAATTGTCATGCCAACCCCAGCGCGAAAGCCGACTTCATTGGCTACCTTGGCCGTCACTTCGGGGAAAAAGTACATGTCGTTACAGGTTGTCACGCCGCCACGGATCATTTCTGCAAACGCCAGTCGGGAGCCAACTTCAACAAATTCGGCGCTCACCCATTTGGCCTCTGCTGGCCAAATATGGTCTTGTAGCCACGTCATAAGAGGTAAGTCATCTGCGAAACCACGGAAGAGGTTCATGGGCACATGGGTGTGGCCGTTGATCAGGCCGGGCATCACAGCGTGGCCTTTTAGGTCATGTTCATCCCGTCCCTGGTAGTGTTGTGACATTTGTCCGGCTGGTAGAATGGCCTGAATGGTACCGGCGTCAATCGCCACACTGTGCGCTTGGTGAACAGTGTTGTTGCGGTCGGCTGTAATGATCCAGTCAGCGTGAATAATGGTATCTACGTGCTTCATGAAGGCCTCGGTTTTTGATTTACGATTAAGCGACGGTACTTATGCTACCACTATCGTGAACCCGCTATCATTAAGTGCTGCGGTTCCTTATACTTGAATGGTTGGGCCAATAGCCCATTGGAAATACGCATCAAAAATGTCTGATTAGGAGGATGTATGGATTTTTCACTTACAGAAGAACAAATCGCAATTCAAGAAGGTGTTCGCAAGACACTTGAACCGTTTACTGATGACTATTGGCTAGAACATGATCGCACGGGTGAGTTTCCCCATGAGTTTTATCAAGCAATGGCCGAAGGTGGTTGGCTGGGTATTACGATGCCTACCGAGTACGGTGGCTCGGGACTGGGAGTTACCGAAGCGGCTTTGATGATGCATGAAGTGGCGAAAAATGGTGGGATGAGCTCGGCCTCAGCCATTCACATCAATCTTTTTGGTCCGCACCCCATTGTTGTTTACGGAACAGACGAGCAGAAAAAGCGCTGGATACCTGATTTGGTCGAAGGTAAAGCCAAAGCCTGCTTTGGTGTCACAGAGCCGGATGCAGGTCTCAACACCACCGGCATCAAAACCCGGGCAGAAAAAACAGCAAGCGGTGATTATGTTGTGAATGGCCAGAAAATCTGGACATCCACAGGCCAGGTGGCTGATAAAGTCATGCTACTCACACGAACAACGCCAAAAGAGGAGGGTAAAAAACCAACCGACGGCATGACATTGTTCTACACCGATTTCAAAAGCGACCATATTGAAGTTCGAGAAATTGAAAAAATGGGACGTAAGTGTGTCGATTCGAATCAGGTCTTTTATGACAACCTCCCTGTTTCCAAAGAAGATATGATCGGAGAAGAAGGCAAAGGGTTTTATTACCTGCTGGACAGCCTCAACCCGGAACGGGTATTGATCGCCATGGAGGCGACAGGTATCGCGAAAGATGCTTTACGCAGAGCCAGTACCTATGCGCGTGAGCGTGTAGTGTTTGATCGCCCAATTGGTATGAACCAAGGCATTCAACATCCCCTGGCAGAGTGCTGGTGTGAAATCGAAGCGGCTTATTTGATGGCGATGCAAGCCGCGACTTTGTACGATAAGGGTGAACCATGTGGACCTTTTGCAAATGCGGCTAAGTATCTGGCCGCGGGTGTGGGGTTCAAAACCGCGACACAAGCTGTTATGACGCACGGCGGCATGGGATATGCCAAAGAGTTCCATGTTGAGCGGTTATTTAGGGAATCGATTGTTGGGCGTATTGCCCCTGTCAGTGAACAACTGATTTTGAGCAACATTGCGGAACGGGTATTGGATTTACCGAAAAGCTACTGATCTGAATATTTTCAAACAAGAAAAAAGGCCGGATAATCCCGGCCTTTTTTATGCTTCCGTTTCAGTCAATGCTGTTTTACTCTTTTGTTCTCGGCGTGCGATATAAAGTGTACTGCCTACAATGACGGAGGCGCCGAGTAACCCAATGGTATCGGGATATTCATGGAAAAATATCGCGCCAATGATGCCTGCAAAAAGTAAACGTGAATAATCAAAAGGGGCAATTGCGGAGGCAACCCCTACCCGGTAACCAAGTACAAAGCCCAACTGTCCTAATGATCCAAGCAGGCCGCCAATAACCATTAATGTTGATTCCCATAAAGTCGGTGTTTTCCATACCGAGAGGGTGAAGGGCAATAAAATCAGTGTGGCGATCAAACCAAAATAGAAGAGCATCACATAGGGGCTCTCATGCAGGGGCAGTTTTTTAATCAAAATCAATGTACTGGCGGCGAGAAATGCGCCAAGTAAAGCAACCAGGGCCGCATCACTCAGCCCATTTTCACCGGGCCGCATCACGATAATCACGCCGATAAACCCAACACCCGTAGCCGCCCAGCGCCACATTTGAACGTTTTCTGCCAGAAAAAAAATCGCGAGTACTGTCACAAAAAGTGGGCTCGTAAAGGCAATGGTTGTGGCCTCAGCCAAGGGCATATGCGTGGCTGCATAAAAGCCGCAAAACATGGCGCTTAGGCCGCTGATACTGCGGAGGCTATGCATCTTCAATTGGCTCGTTTTTACAGCGCGAAACCCTTGTCGGCTGAAAGCGAAGATGATTAAAACACATACAAAACCAACGATACTTCGATAAAAAGTGATTTGTAGAGTATCGAACTTACCTTCAAATGATTTGGCCACAGCATACATTGAGGTCACGCCCAATGCTCCAAGTGTGACCCATAGTGCTCCGCGAATATTGGGTGGAATATTAAACCAGGCGTGCTGTAGTGATTGGAGGTGGTATGAAAAACCCTGGGCAGATGCTGGTTTGTGTTCTAAGGGATTCGGTTGATTTTTCACAGTTATTCCGACATTTCGGGAAAATACTCAATGGTAGAATTTTTAATGATTACTATACAAGATCTTTTTGCATTAGCAGCCATCCACATGTAACTATTAACAGTTTTTTCACGCAACACTCAGGTTTGCAGTCAATTATTGAGATTCTATGGGAGAAAAAATGTCATATAAATCAATCTATAGCCGAGATCTTTTCAGAAATAAGGTGATCGTTGTGACAGGCGGAGGTAGTGGAATAGGGCGCTGTACGGCGCATGAACTGGCTGCGCTTGGGGCTAAAGTTTTATTAGTCGGCCGGACTCAGTCCAAGTTGGATACGGTCAAGCAAGAGATTGAGATGGAAGGTGGACAAGCTGAAACCTACGCGTTTGATATTCGTGACGAAGCCGCTGTTCAAAGTCAAATCTCAGCCATGCTCGAAGCCAATTCGCGCATTCATGGACTTGTGAATAATGCCGGGGGGCAATTTCCAGCACCGGCCGAAAAAATCAGTGCAAACGGTTTTGAGGCAGTGGTTCGCAGCAACCTGCTCGGTGGTTTTTTGATGGCACGAGAATTATTCACACAGCACATGGAAGCCTATGGAGGCGCTATCGTAAATATTACCGCCGACATGTGGAAAGGAATGCCCAACATGATCCACTCGGGTGCTGCGCGGGCCGGTATGGACAATGTCACCAAAACACTGGCCGTTGAATGGGGCAGGGCGGGTGTACGCGTCAATTCCATCGCACCCGGTTATATTGCATCTAATGGGCTCGATACGTATACCGATCCGGCATTTAAAGCGCTGATTCCCCGTTTGAAAGATGCCGTTCCACTTAAGCGAATGGGTACAGAATCGGAGTGCAGCGCCGCGATTTGTTATCTGCTCTCGGATGCGGCAGCTTATGTCACCGGTGAAGTCATCCGCGTCGACGGGGGATGTTCGCTCACGAGCCCGATCTATGCCATGCAACCGGCTAAGAATAATGAGGCTTTCGACGGCTTCCACTTGGCAGCGGAGCCAGCGGCATTAAAAAGGAAAGATTAAAAGCCGCTTGCGGGATTTAACCCACAGATTGAGACAGTTGATTCTGTGGGTTAAATTCTCGCTTGATCAAACTGTCATTAATAATTGATTGTTAAGAAAAATATTTTAGATTAAAGTAATTTCACGCTTATCCCTAAGCGCAAACCAGCTAAGCAATAATTAATAATCAACCGAGCGGAGAATGCAAGGAGTTGTTTTATGAAAAAGCCAGTTTGGATCTTGAGCTCATTACTCGTTTTAATGCCTGTCTTATCAAGCGCTTCTGATAGCCTCGCTGACAAAGCCGTCGATTACCGACAAGGCGTTTTTAGTATTTTGGGCTGGAATATTGGCCCGATGGTTCAGATGATGAAAAAGGAAAAGCCTTACGATAAAGATATTTTTGCACGCAATGCGCAGAGAATGGCAACTGTTGCTCCGATGGCTTTAGAGGGTTTTATCCCCGACTCTGTCACCGAAGACAGCGATGCGAAGCCGAAAATCTGGTCCAATATGGATGATTTTAAAAGCAAGATGAAAGACTTGGAAACAGCCTCCTCAGAACTGGCTGCTGTTGCTAAAACGGGTGATATGGCCCAAATTGGTCCGAAGTTTCAGAGCCTGGGGCAAGCGTGTAAAGCTTGTCACGATGAGTACCGTGAAGAATAAACTTGTCCGAGTGTTTCAATAAATTTCCACAATGTAAAACACAATCAAGGCGCTGATCGCAAAGCAAATTAAAGCCAACCACACCGGTTTAGCTTGCGTTTGCGGGACCCAATCTTCAGCGCCTGTTTTCTCTTTCCTGCCGTGAATCATCGGCGCAATCAAGTTCTCCTTTTTAAAAAGCCAGTAAGCCAGATTGGCGCATATATGCACAATGATGGCAATGACCAGCAAAATAATATTGGTGTGGTGAACGCCCGTAAAAAAATCCGAGAGGTCACCAGAGACTTTTCGTACCAAAGGCCCGTCGGTGAAGATGTCATCGCTGCTGAATAAACCACTTACGGCTTGTATCACAAGCAAGAGCAACATCAAAAAAACCATTAAGGCGCCCAGTGGATTATGTCCGAGGTAGCGCTGGTCTTTGTGATTTATAAAAAGCGATTGGGCATACTTTAATACCGTTTTGGGTGAATAGATGAAGTTCTGGAAACGTGCGTAATACGGCCCGGTGAGGCCCCACAGTACTCTAAAGATAAGTAATGTCAAAATGGCATAGCCAATGCGCATATGCCATTCCATGTAGGCAATGGGCAAGTTCGCGGTGACTACAGCGCCAATGACCAGGGAAACCAGCGCCCAGTGAAACAGGCGCACAGGGAGGTCCCAGACTTCCAGAGTGTCAGCTTGATTCGTCGTATTTTTTTGCATGGGGTGACTCCGCCAGTCATCAGCAATTGGGAAAAGGGATAAGGCTTAGGCATTATCCCCATTGATATTAAGGGGTGTGATCAAGTGCTTGATCAATATCTGCGATAATATCGTCGATGTGCTCAATACCCACAGAAATTCTGACCAGATCTTCTGAAACACCGGCACTCGCCAGTTCATCAGAATTGAGTTGGCGGTGAGTCGTCGTTGCCGGGTGGCAAGCCAGGGATTTGGCATCGCCAATATTCACTAAACGCAGGATCATCTGCAAAGCGTCAATGAACGCTGCGCCGGCTTGCCGGCCACCTTGTATGCCAAAACTGAGTATGCCGGACGCTTTCCCCTGGGTGACTTTTAAACAGGCAGGATGTAATGGGCTTTCAGGTAATCCTGCGTATTTAACCCAGCTTACTTTGGGGTGTTGTTTTAAGTGTTTGGCCAAAGCCAAGGCATTTTCGCAGTGCCTTTCCATCCGCAAACCCAGGGTTTCAAGCCCTTGTAAAATCAAAAAAGCACTGTGCGGCGATAGTGCCGCGCCGGTATTGCGCAAAGGCACCACACGGCACCGGCCGATAAAAGCGGCTTCGCCAAGTGCTTCTGTATAGACTACGCCGTGGTAGGAGGGATCTGGTTCGTTCAAAATGGGGAAGCGTTCTTTGTGCTTGGCCCAGTCGAACTTCCCTGAATCAATAATGACGCCTCCGATTGTCGTCCCATGCCCACCAATATATTTTGTCAACGAGTGGATAACGATATCCGCGCCGAGCTTGAAAGGCTGGCAGAGATAAGGTGTGGCAACGGTATTATCAACGATGAGTGGCACACCATGTTTATGTGCAATCGTGGCCATTTTTTCGAGATCAACAACATTGCCGGCCGGGTTGCCGATAGACTCACAGAAAAGTGCCCGTGTTTTATCATCAATGTGTTTTTCGATGGTGTCATAATCATCGTAGGATGCCATTCGCACGTCGACACCTTGGCGAGGGAAGGTGTGCGCAAAAAGGTTATAGGTGCCGCCATATAACTGACTGGTGCTGACGATATTGTCACCTACTGAAGTAATGCACTCAATGGCGTATGTGATGGCCGCCATCCCAGAGGCAACAGCCAGCGCACCAATGCCACCTTCCATGGCCGCCAACCGCTGTTCCAGCACAGCTGTGGTGGGATTCATAATGCGAGTGTAGATATTACCTTCAACTTTTAAATCGAAGAGATCGGCACCGTGCTGTGTGTTATCAAATGTATAGGAAGTGGTTTGGTAAATGGGGACCGCGGCAGCTTTGGTTGTGCTTTCCGCTTGATAACCATGGTGCAAAGCCAATGTTTCCAGATTCATAATATCCTCCTGTTATTATTGATTGATCATCTGCGCATATTCCGTATTCCGTATT
>DJFX01000013.1:213311-216552 GCA_002432635.1 Halothiobacillaceae bacterium UBA5861
TATTCCGTATTCCGTATTGCGGATTTTACATTGCCTGGTTTACGGGTGTTTTTTACAGATTATTGGGACTGTAACCAGTTGAGAATGGGTCTCCATTGGGTTTGATCTGTTGTAACACGGCTGGGGGGTAAATCAAAAATACTAATGCCATTTTCCAGTGCTTTATTGTAATTTTCAGTCTCTCTCAGGTTGGCCAGCAATGGCATGTTGACGTGCGCTAAGAACGCCGTAAGAGTTTTGTAATAGTTGGTATGCTTCTTCACGCGATTGGCGACTAAACCGGGGAGGATCCCCGACTGTTTAAACCATGGGTGTCGATTAACTGCCATTAAGAACCGAACGCTGGCTTTAATATCCGTGGGAGAGGGCAAAATGGGTATGATCAGCTTGTCACCCAATTGGCCATAGGGTTGCAGAGCCCCAATTTCACTGGCCGCAGGCATGTCATGAACAACATAATCAAAGTTTGTGGAAAGCACCTCATTAGTGAAACCGGCATAAACCGTTATGGGCGCGCAGGTATCAGGGCGGCACTTGAACCAGTCCAGAGCAGACAGTTGTGGGTCATGATCAACCAGTGCGGTGCGGAACCCTGATTTGGCTAAGTAAGCCGCAATGTGTACGGCAAGGAGCGTTTTGCCGCAGCCGCCTTTTGAATTGATGAGAAAAACCTGCGTCATTATTAAGTGTGGAAATGGTCCTTCTGAAAAACATCACTCATGTGATACGCCTTAAATCATAGACAAAATTCAAGCAAGCTCGATGGCTTTGGTAAGTGGCCCGTCACTTCAGTTTTTAGACAACTTGGCGCGAATCACGGGTTCCAACCTCGTCATCCCCCAGTCCTTCCCGGTGATGATTGCCTGCTCAATTGGTTGGGCCTTGTTGATCGCTTTATCCACTGCAATCAATGCCCCCACACGATTACCACTGGCGCAATGGATCAAGACCGGCTCATCATCTATTGCGGCGAGCAAATTAGCCAATGCTGTGGCATTTTCTGCCGTTATGTTATCGGCGCCTGCAATTGGGATCGTGTGATATTGCATACCCAGTGATTGAACCCGTTGACGCTCATCCCAGTTTTGCTCTTCGGGCATCCGTAAATTGATAATATGCTTGATTCCGGCCTCAGACAGGGTTTTAAGCTGTGCCTGATTGGGCTGACCACCAGAAAAGTGTGTGGCGTTTTGTTGCCGAAGATTCAAAATCTGGGAGGCCATAACGGTACGAGCGTCAAGCGGTGGTTGACTTTCTGCAAAGCCATGGCCTGTAAAAAGCAGTACCAGCAATGTACACAGGGTGATCGACAAACGCCGTCGAGTTATCATGAGTAGGTCCTCAAGCCTTAAGGCAATTTGATAGAGCAGCAGTTATGATGCGCGTGCGGGCTAAAACGTACCGTCGCGTTGATTACCCCCGGCACGATTAATGATGCGCGCGCGGGTTAAAACTAATAGTCTATACATTTTCGCAGCGAGCCATATCGTGAATCAAGGGATGAAAATCCAGTGGTATCCGGGTCACATGTTCAAAGCCGGGAAAGAAATCAAAAACACCATGTCTGAAGTGGACGTGGTGATTGAAATTGTAGATGCACGGATCCCTTACAGCAGCCAGAACCCGTTATTAAAACAGTTACGGGCAGGTAAACCTTGCATCACGGTGTTGAACAAAAGTGACCTCGCAGATTCGGAAATAACATTAACATGGCAACACTACCTGGAAAGGGAGCACACTGTAAAAACACTGGCGATCAGCTGCCTTAATCCAGAAGAAGTTAAACAAATCCCGGCACTTTGTCTCCAAGCAGCCCCGCGAAAATCAACTCACCTTCGGCCCATTCATGCCTTGATCATGGGGATTCCTAATGTGGGTAAATCGACCATTATCAACATCCTGGCGGGAAAAACGATTGCAAAAACTGGTAATGAACCGGCTGTAACCCGGCAGCAACAAGTGATTAAAATCAACCCATTGTTCACACTGCTGGATACGCCGGGCATGCTTTGGCCCAATATCGAAAATAAGAACAGTGGTTATCGGCTGGCGTGTACCGGTGCTGTGAAGGAAACGGCGATGGAGTCAGCCGATGTTGCCTTGTACGCTCTCGATTACATGTTAAAGCACTATCCCGATCGTTTGCAGGCGCGTTACCTGTTTGAGCACTTACCTGATGAAGATATCGCTTGTCTTGAAGCGATTGGCACCCAGCGTGGATGTTTACGCAAGGGTGGGCATGTTGATCTGGATAAAGCTGCCCGGCTTTTCCTGACAGAGCTGCGTGCGGGCACTTTAGGTCCAATCACGTTTGAAAAGCCCGATATGATCGCAGCTGAAGAGCAGGAGGTGGAAAACCAGCGTGCACTGAAAGCGGCCAGAAAAGCGGAACGAAAAAAAGCGGTCCGTGCGCGGCGTAGAAAAAATAAATAACTCACGAAGGAGGAAGGAATATGGAAAAAAGACAGATTGGCGGCCTTTCTGTCTCGGCGATTGGCTTGGGCTGCATGAGTATGTCCCAAGCGTATGGTCAGCCTGATCGCTCCGAGTCTGAGCGCGTTTTGAATCGTGCGCTTGATTGTGGCTACACATTTTTGGATACCGCCAGTGTTTATGGCCAGGGCCACAACGAAACCTTGATTGGTGAAGTGCTCAAAGGTCGGCGCAGTGAGTTTGTTCTTGCCAGCAAATGCGGTCTAAGCGCAAAACCAGGGGGTGGTCGTGCAGTTGACGGGCGGCCAGAGAGCATAAAGTCGGTTTGCGAACAGAGCTTGAAGCGTTTGCAAACCGATGTAATTGATCTGTACTACCTACACCGAAAAGATCCCAATGTACCCATTGAAGACAGCGTCGGTGCCTTGGCTGACCTCATTGCTCAGGGAAAAATACGTCATATTGGTTTGTCTGAAATTTCTGCCACGACATTGAAAAAAGCACATCGTGTTCACCCGGTGACTGCGGTTCAGTCCGAATACTCTCTGTGGACACGAGATCCGGAGCATAATGGCGTCTTGCAAGCCTGTCGAGAATTGCAGATTGGTTTTGTACCCTTCAGCCCACTGGGACGCGCGTTTCTCTGTGGGACAATTCAGGATATGGCGCAGCTGGAAGCCGATGACATGCGACAAGGCATGCCCCGTTTTCAAGGCGAGCATTTCAATAC
This sequence comes from Halothiobacillaceae bacterium UBA5861, assembly GCA_002432635.1. GTDB lineage: Bacteria > Pseudomonadota > Gammaproteobacteria > UBA5861 > UBA5861 > UBA5861. Next base: position 216,475 of record DJFX01000013.1, read on the forward strand.
CAATTTAAAGTTGATCGAACCTTTTAAACAGATTGCGAAAGAGCAGAAGTGCTCTATGGCGCAATTGGCATTAGCATG
>DJFX01000013.1:216624-220613 GCA_002432635.1 Halothiobacillaceae bacterium UBA5861
TCGCGCAATTGGCATTAGCATGGGTGCTGGCGCAGGAGGATGGTACCTTGGTGCCAATCCCTGGCACCAAACATATGAAATACCTTGAAGAAAATGCCGCAGCGGCAGAGATCGTCTTGTCATCCCATGTGATCGAAGCCTGCAATAAGTTGATCAACGAGAAGACCGTCTCTGGCCATCGCTATAATGAAAAGCAGATGGCCTCGATTGATACGGAGCCCGACAATTAAGGCAGGTTAGGCGCCAGCCAGTTGCGGGCTTCTTCGATACGGATATTTCGTCGTCGCGCATAGTCTTCGAGCTGATCTTCCCCGATGGTGCCCACGGCGAAGTAACGTGAGTCGGGGTGGGAAAAATACCAACCACTGACGGAGGATGCTGGCCACATCGCCAGGCTTTCGGTCAGCTGAATGCCGGTATTTTTTTCCACATCGAGTAACTTCCAGATTACGGCTTTTTGTGTGTGGTCCGGGTTTGCCGGGTATCCAGGGGCCGGGCGGATGCCCTGATATTTTTCCCGGATGAGCGCATCATTATCTAACTGCTCGTCAGCGGCATAGGCCCACAGTTGCGTGCGGACGCGTTGGTGCAAATATTCAGCGAACGCTTCGGCCAGCCTGTCCGCAACCGCTTTGGCCATTATGCTGTTGTAATCATCGTGGTTTTTTTCATAAATTTTGACCAGTTCGTCCAGCCCCATACCCGCGGTGACTGCAAAGGCGCCAATAAAGTCGGTTTTCTGGCTTTCTTTGGGGGCGATAAAGTCAGCCAGACATAGCCGTGGCTTTCCCTCTTGCCCAGATGATTGTTGCCGCAGGTTGACAACGGTTGCTTTGATATCGGTTCGATCGTGTTGACCGTAGATTTCAATGTCGTCATCGTCTACGGTATTGGCGGGAAAAATACCGACCACTCCCTTGAGCTTGACGCTCCCCGTTTCGATGAACGTGTCGATCATGGCATTGGCATCAGCAAACAAGCGCTGTGCTTCCACACCGTATTTTTCGTGTTCGAGTACCTGCGGATAGCGCCCACTGATTTGCCAGGTGTGGAAAAAGGGTGTCCAGTCGATATAGCGGCGCAACTCCGCAATAGACACGTCATCGATTAACTGTACGCCCAGTTGAGAAGGGGTGGGCGGGGTGTAATCACGCCAGTTAATAGTGAGCTTACGCGCCCGGGCCACCTGGAGTGATAGTTGCGATTTGGCTTTGTTTCGACTTTCAAACTGTGCCCGCAGTTTTTCAAAGTCGCTCTCGTGGCGTTTGAGAAAATCAGCCTGCAATGTTGTGCTCAACAATTGATTGGCTACCCCTACGGCGCGGGAGGCATCGGCGACGTAAACCACCGGGTGCTGGTAATGCGGGTCGATTTTGACGGCCGTGTGGACTTTGGATGTCGTGGCCCCACCAATCATGAGTGGAATAGTAAAGCGCTGACGTTCCAGCTCTTTTGAAATATGTACCATTTCTTCCAGTGAGGGTGTGATGAGCCCAGAAAGCCCGATGATATCGACTTTTTCTGTACGTGCGGTTTCAAGAATTCGCTCGGTCGGCACCATGACGCCTAGGTCAATCACTTCATAGCCATTACATTGAAGTACAACCCCGACGATATTTTTGCCAATGTCATGTACGTCTCCTTTCACCGTTGCCATGAGTATTTTCCCGTTGGAATGGTTTCCGGTATCCGTTTTTTCTGCTTCAATAAAGGGTGTCAGCCAACTCACGGCTTTTTTCATGACGCGGGCAGATTTGACCACCTGAGGGAGAAACATCTTGCCACTGCCGAAGAGGTCGCCAACAATGTTCATGCCATTCATCAATGGGCCTTCAATGACATCCAATGGTCGTTCGACGTTCAGCCGGGCTTCTTCGGTATCGGCTTCGATAAATTCGGTAATGCCTTTTACCAATGCGTGTTCTAGCCGCTTTTCAACCGGCCAGGCACGCCACTCCTGGTTTTCTGTTTTTTCAACAGCCCCTGTTTCCCGGTAGTCGTCTGCAATCTCCAGCAGTCGTTCTGTTGCATCGTCCCGGCGATTCAAAATCACATCTTCGGTACGTTCACGTAAGGCTTGCGGGATTTCATCGTAGACAGCCAGCTGGCCGGCATTGACGATTCCCATATCCAGACCCGCCTGGATGGCGTGGTATAAGAAGACGGCGTGAATCGCTTCGCGTACCGTGTTGTTCCCGCGGAACGAAAAGCTGACATTGGAAACACCGCCGGATGTCAGGGCATGCGGCAACTGGGTTTTGATGTATTGAATGGCTTCGATGAAGTCTAAACCGTAGCGATTATGCTCTTCAATGCCGGTTGCAATGGCAAAAATGTTGGGGTCAAAAATAATGTCTTCTGGCGGAAACTGGACGTCATTGACCAGTAGATGATAAGCCTCCGTACAAATGTCAATCCTGCGCTGTAGATTGTCTGCCTGGCCGGCTTCATCAAAGGCCATGACGACCACTGCCGCACCGTATCGTTTGCATAATACAGCTTGCTGAACGAAAGCCTCTCGACCCTCTTTAAGAGAAATGGAGTTGACAATGGGCTTACCCTGAACGCACTTCAAGCCTGCTTCGATAATGCTCCACTTCGAGGAGTCGATCATAAACGGTACTTTGCTGATATCCGGTTCGGAAGCACAGAGATGGATGAATTTCACCATGGCGGCTTCGCCATCGAGCATGGCCTCATCCATGTTGATATCAACAATCAGGGCGCCATCTTCTACCTGGGCGCGACAGACTTCAAGTGCTTCTTCGAAGGCTTCATTGAGGATTAAGCGTTTGAATTTTGCAGAACCGGTGACGTTGGCGCGTTCTCCGACATTGACGAATAGTGAGTCGGACCCAATATTCAGCGGTTCCAGCCCCGAGAGACGGCAAGCCTTTTCGATTACATGCAACGTTCTGGGTGATTTATCCTCCACAGCCTGTGCCATGGCTTGAATATGCGCCGGTGTGGTGCCGCAGCAACCGCCCACAATATTCAGCAAACCGCTTTCTGCCCATTCGGCAATATGTTCAGCCATATCGGACGGGCTTAAATCATACTCACCCAGCTCATTAGGCAAGCCGGCATTAGGGTGTGCTGATATGGCAACTTCTGAAATGCGGGATAATTCTTCGATGTACTGCCGCAGCATGTCGGGCCCCAGTGCACAGTTGAGGCCGAATGAAATGGGTTTAGCGTGTCTGAGTGAATTGTAAAAAGCTTCTGTTGTTTGCCCGGTCAGTGTACGACCTGAGGCATCAGTGATCGTGCCCGAAATCATCACAGGCAAGCGGACTTGCTGGTCTGCGAAGTATTTATCAACAGCAAAAATAGCCGCCTTGGCATTGAGTGTGTCAAAAATGGTTTCGATCAGGAGGATGTCACTCCCCCCCTGTATGAGTCCGTGTGTCGCTTCGTAGTATGCTTCCACCAGTTCGTCAAAACCGATATTGCGAAAGCCTGGATCGTTTACATCCGGTGAAATGGAAGCCGTCCGATTGGTCGGGCCAAGTACACCTGCCACAAAACGTGGGTGACCTGCTGTGCTGTATTTGTCTGCCGCCTGACGGGCAAGGCGGGCAGAAGCTTCGTTCAGCTCGTAGGACAACTCTTCCATTTTGTAGTCGGCCATGGCAACACGTGTGCTGTTGAACGTGTTAGTTTCAATGATGTCCGCACCGGCCTCTAAATATTGTTCGTGTATATTCTGAATGATGGCCGGTTGAGTTATCGAAAGTAAGTCGTTGTTTCCTTTAAGATCGGAAGGCCACTCTTTGAAGCGTTCACCCCGAAAGTCAGATTCTCCCAAAGCGTGCTTTTGAATCATGGTTCCCATCGCGCCATCGAGAATAAGAATACGGTTTTTTAGTGCTTGACTGAGCTGTTGTTCGGTATTTTTGCGGGTCACTCGTTATCCTTGCTACAAAATCAGGTTGACTCAAATATACAATACATGTACATATAAAGATATGTTTATATCTCCAAACCTG
>DJFX01000013.1:220820-236653 GCA_002432635.1 Halothiobacillaceae bacterium UBA5861
CTATATGTTTATATCTATGATCATTCGCTTGTGAATCAATTTTTAACAGCCCTGCGTGCAGCCGGCGAAAGCACACGCTTACGCTTACTGATGCTCTGCGCCAAAGGGGAACTCGCCGTAGCCGAATTGGCACAAGTATTAGGCCAGAGCCAGCCCCGGATATCTCGACATCTCAAGTTGCTTGTTGATGCCGGTCTTTTGAACCGGTCGCGCGAGGGTGCTCAGGTGTTTTATCGCCTTGCGGAAAGCAGCCAAAGTGCAGAGCTAGGGCATATTCTGGTTCGTCTGGCGCCTCAGCAAGACCCTGTGCTGGCGCGTGATCAGGACCGATTACAGCAAATTAAAGCACAAAGAACCGAAGTTGCTGAACGTTATTTTAATGCCAACGCCGTACAGTGGGAAAAGATACGGCTGAAATATGTTTCTGACGAGGAATTCGAGCGTACCTTTTTAAGCTTTTTCGCCAAGCGGCGGTATAAAAATATGCTGGATATCGGTACTGGAACAGGGCGGATGCTCAAACTACTGGCCAGTTCGGTAGACAAAGCGCTTGGTATCGATAAAAGCACAGAAATGCTCGCGGTCGCCCGCGCTACACTGGAGCTGGCCGAGTTTGGTAACATCCACCTCCGCCAAGCGGATATGTACGATATTCCGGTGGAAAACAGCCATTTTGATTTAGTCACAATAAATCTAGTGCTGCACTACAGTGATAATCCACAGGCTGTGCTTGAGGAAGCTTCGAGAGTCATGGCAGACGGCGGTATTCTTTATTTGATCGACTTTGCCCCACACAGTGATGAGCGTCTCCGCGAGGAACACAATCATAGACGCCTGGGGTTTTCAGATACTGAAATCAAGAAATTTTTTATGCATGCTGGATTAACACTGGAACGACGACACGCTTTTGAAGGCAACGCTTTAACCCTTGTTATCTGGCAAGCCATCAAGTCATTTGGAGTTTAAATGAATCCGTTAGAAACTGCCTTGGAATCCAAGAAAATAAAGTTCTCATTTGAGTTTTTCCCGCCAGCCAACGCGAAAATTGAGCGAATGATGTGGCGTTCAATGGGGCAGTTTATGCTACTCGACCCCGAATTTGTTTCTGTCACTTACGGTGCCGGCGGCTCGACACAAGAAAAGAGTATTCAAATTGTTGAACAAATGCAGGTAGAAACCAGTGTCCCTACCGCCGCACACCTGACTTGCGTGGGTGCCTCTAAAAGTGAAGTGAATGCCGTGGCTCAGAAATTTTGGGACTTGGGCATTAGCCGCATCGTAGCTCTACGCGGTGATCCACAGGGAGAGACGCAAGCGTTTACCGCGCATCCGGATGGCTATACCTGTGCTGCTGAATTGGTGGAAGGACTCCGGCAGCTGGCGGATTTTGACATCAGTGTGGCGGCTTATCCCGAAATGCATCCAGAAGCTCAATCCCCGCAGGCTGACATCGATTATTTAAAGCGTAAATTGGATGCCGGCGCTAACCGAGCAATCACCCAATATTTTTTTGATACAGGGACTTATGAAGTTTTTTTAAACAAATGCATTCAGTCGGGGATCGAGAAAGACATTGTCCCTGGCATCATGCCGATTCATAACTTCAAAAAGATAGTTAACTTTAGTCAGCGTTGTGGGGCAGGCATTCCATGGCAATATGAACAGGATTTTGAACGTCATGAACATGACCCTGTGGGGTATCGCCAATTATCCATTGACCTGGCTGTTGAACAATGTCGTCAGTTACAGGATATCGGTGTTATGCACTTTCATTTTTACACCCTTAATCGTTCTGATTTATGTTACGAGATTGCGAAAGCACTATTAATTTAGTGCTTTCCCTTACTGTGTGGCTGTGTGCAGGTGGTTGTTAAAGAAAGCGAGCAGTTTGTCATGCAGCATGTTTGTGTTTTGATAGAGGATGCCGTGTGTTTCTGACGGAATCAGCTCCAGCATTTTATCTTTTACTTGTAATTGATCGTAAATGATCTGAGCACTTTCTGGGGCGACAACAGGGTCTCTGTCACCCTGAAAAACAGATACAGGCTTTTCAATCAGCTTCAATCGGGGCTGTAAATCCGCGATGAGCTTGCGTAACTCATTTAAGCCATGCAAGGGGATACTGCGGTAATTGATGTTTGCGTGTTCAGGGACGTTATCCAGATAAGGTTTAACACCTTCTCGGAAGGACAGTAGCTGGGCGATTTGGTTGACCCCATGAACCAGGGGGACCAGCATCATAGCTTTGTCCTGGAATCGGATGGGCACTGAGATGGCTGCCGTACCACAAAGACGGGTAGGGTTTTCCGAGGCGACATGCAAGGCCAGCGCGCCACCGGTCGAAAAGCCGCTTAGAAACACGTAATCTGCATAGCCTTGGGCTATTGTGATGGCTCGACGTACGTCGTCCAGCCATTCCTCGTAGTGGCGCTCTCGAAGATCGGCGGGGGAGGTTCCATGCCCGGCCAGCCTGGGCCCGATAGCGATATAGCCATGTTGTGCCAGGTATTCACCAAAACCGATCACTTCAGCCGGAGAGGCTAGAAAACCGTGAACAGTCACCACGGCGGCGCCGGTTTCCTTTTGCGGGAAAAGTAAAAAAGGTGAAGGATCCGCTGTTGCGCTCTCCTTAGCATTGATTTCCAAATATTTGTCTTGTGCAAACCGTGCTTTGTCATTCACATAGGCCAGAACCTGATCGTCGAAGAAGCAAGTAGCCAGTTGTTTTTTGTCAATATGGCGCCCTTCGGCGAGTGCTGCTTGGATGCATGTTTGAAGGTAACGTAACGGTGCAACTTCATTCGAATAGACAGCCACAGGGTTTTCACGTCTTATTTCGTCAAACGCGTGTTCATCCAGTAATTTGGGTTGGAAGTGGTAACGTTTTTCACTTAGGCGGATCAATTGCGCTAAACCGGCAAGTTCTAGAAATTGCTCCAACTCTTTACTGTTTCCCTTGGCCAGATCTTTATAAAATACAGGGTTTGTCAGCGTTCTGTGTAAGTGTGCTCCGGATTGTTTTTGGATTTTCTTGATGGCGAGGTAGCACGCATGATGGAAAACATCACGGTTAATATCAAAGATACCTTCTCTAAGAAGCTGCATGATGAGCGCGGATGCAATATGACTTAAATTAACGGTTGTTGCTTCATACATGCCAACCATGTAGTCATCTCTTACTTTGGCCGCGTGTTGATAGATACTGTGCGAAAATAATTTTTTATAGATTGAGTCTGGATGTTCTGTGAAGTAAAAGAAATCTTCTAGTTCATCCATCTTGGGTGAGATATGACGGCTTAAAACCTGTTCCCACCAACGCCAGTAGTCTGCTGGGTGGATTGGGTTTCCCAAGCGTACGTCCATATCGGTATCTTTTAGCAAGATGTTGCCTTCAATCAAGAGCTCTTCAGACGCCCTCAGGCTCAAGCCCTTAGAGAGCAGCTCGGATCCGCGAAGCAGTATATTGTCATTGATACGCAGTGGGTAAAAGGTGATATTGGCAGGGACGATTTCAGTTGGCCGCTGGCAGGCTTCCAGAAGCTGATCCACGTGAGCAAAGTCCAGTTGATCGCACCAGTGTTGGAGTTGCTCCCGTTTGCCTTTTTTATCCGCGTGCTTGACTGCAGACTTGAAAGCATCCAGCCCCATTGCCAACACAGCCGAGCCTGTATGTTGCTTGCGGCGGACATCGGCCGAGCGAGAATAGACTTTGTAGTGCCCGTGCTCATCAATGACATTCCGGTCTTTGACCATGCCACCTTCGGGGAAAATGACGACTTTGTTTCCATGCAAAATAGCTTTTGCCAGCAATGAAAAAAGTTGCGGATGGTTATGAGGAATAACACCCACACTGTTGAGGTAATTTGTAAAGGCACTGTCTTCATTGGCGAAAAATTCTGCGTGTGCGACAGAGTAGCAGTAGCTGCCCGTCGCCTCGTAGATTAAATATTGAGGAATGAAGGTCTCGAAACGAGAGAAATGGTTGAATAAAAAAATGTCACCACTTTCTACCTGCCCAGCATCGTGATGAAGTTTGATATTAACGCTCAACAGCTTTTTCAGAATGCGGAAAAGGCGGACCGACCAATCGTAAGTAGAGACTTTAAAAGCTGAAGCCGATTCAGGTTTTTCTTCCATGCACTGATTTCCCTGTGAACTGCATGCGATGACAGTGTGATTGACAGATGAATTTATTCAAGCAAAAAGGGGGCCTAAGTGCAGTGACTCAAGCCCCTGGGAAGAGTGGCTTAACTATCGGCAGGTACGGGATGAAATTGACCGTCCAGTCCTAAATATTCACCACCATCGTTTTGATAAAAGCTCGAGGCTCCGCTATCTAACAAAATGGAGACCATTTTGGGGATGGGGCGGCCTTCGGTTTTTAGCTGTTCTGCAAAGGCTTGTGCACCTAATTCGTCAATGAGTTCAAAAGGCCCTTTAGCCCAGTTATAGCCCCAGCGCATGGCGCGGTCTACATTCACGATATCATCGGCAATCTCTGGAATCAGGCTTGCGGTGTAAGCGAGTGTTTCGCTCATCAGCTTCCACACAAAACGGCCTTCCGGGGTGTTCGCGGTCATCAGTGTTTTATAAGCACTTTCTGCTTCACTGAGACTCACTGTTTCAACAGGGCGCCACGCTTTAGTTGGCAGGTCATAGATCAATTTTTCTTTGCTGCCGTCTTCCTTGATATTCACTTTATAAAAACCGGCGCCGGCTTTACGCCCAATCTGGCCTCTTTGAATCATGGTTTGTACTTCAGCCGGGACATCGACATAGGGTTGACATGCATCATCTGCCGGTAAAGTTTCTTTCAGATTGACACCGACCAGGCCAATCACGTCAATACCCACCAGGTCCATCAGCCCGAATAGACCAGTAGGCGGTAAGCCAATGGGTTTTGAAAGCAGCGCATCGATTTTTTCCATGCTGACACCTTCTGCCAATGCTTGTTCTGCAAGCTGCAGACCAATCAGGAGCCAGAGACAGCCAATGCGGTTACCGATGAAGTTGGGGGTGTCTTTGGCATAGACCACGCCTTTTTTCAGTGTTTTGCCTAAGTGTGTGGCAAGTGCAGAAATAACATCTGGGTCTGTTTTTTCGCCAGGAACAAGTTCAACCAGCTTCATAATGTGGACTGGGTTAAAAAAGTGTGTGACCGCGATATCCTGATTAAGTGCATCAGAAAAGTCTTCTGTCATGTCTTTGATCATGATGCCAGAGGTGTTGCTGCTATAAATTGAACCGGGCTTGCGTACTTTCTCCAGCTTGCTGATTAGATTTCGCTTGGCGGCTAAATCTTCGATAATGACCTCACAAATCCAATCCACAGATCCTAAAGCCTCCAGGTGGTCATCAATGGCGCCCGTTGTAATGCGCGCAGCGATCTCCTTGTCCGGAATAACCGGGTTGCGCCCTGAGGTGAGGCGCTCAAGCGCTTTGTGAGCAAAATCGGCGTTAAGGTCCAGCAGTAAAACGGGCTTGCCTGCTATCGCATTGACAGCAGCAATGCCACTGCCCATTGTGCCAGCGCCAATAACGGCGACAGATTCAATTGTTCTTTCCATTAAGTACTCCAAAATCGTGATAAATGGTGTTGTTTTAGCGCATGATTACTAAGGCAGTACGGTACAACAGTCTAATTTTAACGGTCTGAAGAAGATAATTCAGCCCTGCGGGTAAAACCGTCCTCAGGATCACAGATCATGATAGGATTTATCTCAAAATAACTCATGATTTAAGAGGTTAAAACATGCTGATTCGTAAAACTTTTCCTGTGGGCCCACTGCAGTGCAACTGCTCAATCATTGGGGATGATGTGACAAAGCAGGCCCTGGTTGTCGACCCAGGCGGGGAAGCACAGATGATTTATGCAGAGTTGCAGGCGCTGGGTTTAAAGCTTAAGGCCATCATCCACACCCATGCCCATCTGGATCATATTCTTGCCGCAGGCGAACTCAAACGTTTAACAGGCGCACCGATCATCTTGCATAAAGACGATAAATTTCTGTGGGATAGTCTGGAAATGCAATGCAATATGTTTGGTATTCCTTATGTTGCTCAACCAGATCCGGATGAATGGGTACACGATGATCAAGATCTGAAATGTTGTGATGGCGTAGCGATCCATACGCCTGGACATACGCCGGGCTCTATTTGTTTTTGGTTTGAGTCGCATGATTTGCTGATTGCAGGGGATACTTTATTTTTGGGTTCCATTGGGCGAACGGATATTTGGGGCGGGGATTTTAATGCTATACAAAAATCCATCCGAGAGCGTCTCTATACACTCAAGGATGATGCTGTAGTTGTCACCGGGCACGGGCCGGATACAACCATCGGAGCAGAGAAGACAGGGAATGCTTTTATCCGAGCCTAAGGGCTCCGTCAGCAGGCCTTGATCGGAATATTTAAGAATAAAGGCCCCAGACGGGGCCTTTATATTCGATGGATATGGCGTTTGTGCGATCTGTTTTAATAGGGGCTTGGCATCCCGATGATGCTGGCGCCGCTGTCGACATAAACAGTTTGCCCGGTAATACCGGAGGCAAGATCAGAGCACAGAAACGCAGCGGCGTTACCCACTTGTTCTGTTGTCACATTTCGCCGTAAGGGCGAGGTTTCTTCGACATAGCCTAATAACTTTTTGAAGTCGCTGATACCTGCGGCAGCCAATGTTTTAATAGGTCCGGCTGAAATGGCGTTGACACGAATACCTTGAGGGCCAAGTGAGTTCGCAAGATAACGTGTATTGGCTTCCAGACTCGCTTTGGCCAGACCCATGACATTGTAATTAGGTAATACCTGTACTGCGCCCAAATAGGTCATAGCCAAGAGGGCGCCGTCTTTCCTTAGCATGGTTTTGGCAGCTTTTGCGAGCGCGGAGAAACTGTACGAGCTTATATCATGTGCGATTTTAAAGCCTTCGCGATTAACAACGTCCAAATAGTCACCTTGCAGTTGATCCTGGGGTGCAAAAGCAACTGAGTGAATCAGAATGTCGAACCCTTCTGTCCAGGACTCCCCCAGTTCGGAGAATAAAGTTTCAATCTCTTCGTCACTTTCTACGTTGCACGGCAGGACAATGTCAGAGTTACATTCAGCCGCCATTTTGACAACGCGGTCTTTAAGCCGGTCACCCATGTAAGTAAAGGCCAACTCAGCGCCTTCTCGGTGCATTGCTTGTGCAATACCCCATGCAATGGAACGGTTGCTGGCGACACCTACAATAAGCGCACGTTTGCCGGAAAGAAATCCCATGAATAAACTCCTGAAGTGGTTTATTTAGTTAATACTTATTAATGGATATGCCGCAATTTTAATGACACACCGGTCAAACAACCCTGTGCGGCCAATGTTTTAACTGTTCATTATGCAGATTGGTCATTGAAAAAATCAACCAAAATGCGACTTTTAGCCGGTTGTTCGTTTGCAAGTTAGTGACGCGTGCGCCATATTACGCGAAGAGGCTTGTGTTAAAAAGTCAGTCTATTTAACGGGCTTTGCGTGACAACTAAGATAACGATGTGAAGTTGATTGAGATCTATATGGAAAAACGTTTTACTTTCAAGGACTTTCTGGTTTTTACATCTTTTACCATCCTGGCCGTTCTCATTCTTCTGGGTATGTACATGGTTGATCGCCAATGGCTTGTCATGTCAGAAATGAAAGATATTCTGCAAGGTCAATCAAAAGACATCCGCCAGTTGAACAGCCAGTTAGCCGCGCTCAAGCGACAAATTGGTGAGGGCCGCCAGGTTGCTTTTTTGCAGGATTCGAACAACGATAAGGTTACAGGTGAGGCCGCCGATGCTTTTGCGCGCGCCAAAATAGCGGCGAAACAACCGGATTATGCAACCGGTGATTGGTTTGTCCGTGCATTTGGCGTGTCGGTAAAAACGATTACACCGTTTATTTCCCAGGATGCTTATGCCAGCAGAGTACAGGAATATGTCCTGGAAACATTACTGCAGCGGAATCCGGACACACTGGAATGGCAAGGCTTGATTGCGCAATCCTGGGAAGTGAGTGAAGACGGCAGTGTTTACCGGTTTAAACTCCGAGACGATGTTTTCTTTTCGGATGGAGAGCCGCTGACCGCAGAAGATGTAGCCTTTACCTTTAACTTTATAATGGACGATAAAATCGCAGCGCCCAGATTGCGTGCGTATTACAACAAAATAGCCAAGGTAGAGGCCGAAGGTCAACAACAGGTCGTCTTCTACTTTAAAGAACCTTATTTCAACAGCCTGGCTTTGGCAGGCTCGCTCGAAATTTTACCCAAACACTTCTATGCAGATTATCTGGATAAGCCTGAAACCTATAACCAGTCTCGGGGGCTGTTATTAGGTTCGGGGCCTTACCGCCTTAAAAACCCCAAGACCTGGTCGTCAGATCTGGGGTTCATTGAGTTGGTAAGGAACACGCGTTACTGGGGTGACGTCGAACCGAGTTTTGATGGTCTGTTATGGAAAATAATCGAAAATGACAGCGCCCGATTAACCACATTCCGCAATGGTGAAATTGATGTGTATGGTGCTCAACCGTCTGAGTTTTTACCCTTAAATCAAGAGCCTGACATCAAAGAAACAGCCAATACTTTTGAATATATGAGCCCGACGGCAGGTTATAGCTACATCGGCTGGAATCAGGAACGCAAAGGGAAACCAACATTATTTGCCGATACGAAAGTACGCCAGGCCATGACTTATCTGACGGACCGGGAAAAAATTATAAAGGAAATTATGCAAGGTTATGCCGAAGTCGCGGTAAGCCCGTTTAGCCCACGGAGCAAACAGCATACACCGGCATTAGAGCCTCGTCCTTTTAACTTAAACAAGGCAAAAGCGTTGTTGAAAGAGGCTGGGTTTGAACTGAGAGATCAAAGTGGCATCCTGAAAAACAGCGCAGGTGAGCCTTTTGAATTTGAACTGGTTTACTTCCAGGATAGTGACAACACGAAAAAAATTGTCTTATTTTTGAAAGATGCGTATGCCCGGGCTGGTATTCGGCTTATTCCTAAGCCTACCGAGTGGTCGGTCATGATGGAATTGATGGATCAACGGGATTTCGATGCCATTACATTAGGTTGGACCAGTGGCATCGAAATTGATGTTTTCCAGATGTTGCACAGTTCCCAAACGGCTGATAAAGGTGATAATTTCGTCAACTTTAAAAATACTGAGTTTGATGACTTAATAGAGCGTGCCCGCCACACGGTGATTGAATCCGAGCGGATGCCACTCTGGCAGGCAGCAGAGAAAGTACTTTACCGTGAGCAGCCTTATACTTTTCTCATGCGAGGCAAGTCGCTTGGATTTATTGATAAACGAATAAAAAATGTTCAGCAAACCAATATTGGTTTGAATATAGGCATTACGCCTCTGGAAATTTACGTACCTTTGGCTGAGCAAAAGCGCACCAACTAACAGATGTATACCTATTTATTGCGCCGATGCTTGTTTATGGTCCCCACCTTGTTGGGAATCACACTGGTGGTTTTTTCTGTGATGGCATTCTCTCCAGGTGGTCTTTCTGCCCAGAGCCTGGTTGATGATCAAAACCTAGAGCCGCAGGCTAAAAAAGCGCTGCAGGATTATTATAACCGTCGCTATGGCCTGGATTTACCCGCGCCGGTCCAGTATTTGCGCTGGTTGAATAATGTGTCGCCCATTGGTTTCGTTATTGACGAAAATGGCTACACACAACAGTTTTCGCTTTGGAAGGGCTCTGATCTTGGCACCAGCTTTCGCTATGGTCGGCCGGTATCCGAACTCTTGAAAGAGCGCGTACCGATCACTCTATTGCTGAACATCATCACAATTCCGCTCATTTATATTGTCGCGATTGCCATTGGTGTGCGTGCGGCCACTGAGCGTGGTAGCACATTTGATATGAGTGCCAGCGCCGTTATGCTCGCTTTGTGGTCAATCCCGACGATGCTTGCGGGTATTTTACTGATTGGTTTTTTTGCCAGTAACCAATACTGGCCCTGGTTCCCCGCCGGGGGGTTGAGCCAAAGAGAAGCGTTGATGATGCCTTTTTTACCTCACTGGGAACACGTGAGTGACGTTGCGATGTTTGGGCTTTTTGTATTGGTTGGTACGGCTGTGTTTATTTTCATTAGCCGACGAGCGAGCCCGTTAGTCAGAACATCAATAATGGCTTTCACAGGTGGTTTTTTAGGGGTCGTGATGGCCACCCAAGTGAGTGATGGGCTTTTACTGAAAATTATTATGGGCAATATGCTCGCTTTTATCTTTGCGGTTGTAGGATATACCCGTTATACCGCCTTGAGAGTGCTCTTCATGGGGTTGATTGGATTGTCGTTGGGAGTCGCAGCCGCAAGTGCTTTTCAAACGGGGAAATTCGTTCCCGGTTTTTTGTTGGATCGCATGTGGCATTTGGTTTTACCAATATTGTGTCTTTCGTATGGTGGCTTTGCTTTTTTAGCCAAATTAACCCGTTCATCGGTGTTGGAAAATCTGCAAGCCGATTACGCCCGAACGGCCCGCGCCAAAGGTGTTACAGAACACGAAGTGCTCTGGCGGCATGTCTTTCGAAACAGCTTGTTGCCCTTGATCACCGTATCCGCCACATTGCTGCCAGGGTTGCTAGGCGGGTCGGTTATTGTTGAGAGCCTATTTTCTATTGAAGGGATGGGAAAGTTAGCGGTTGAAGCGGTCAAAGGCAGAGATAAAGAATTAGTGCTTTCGATCACATTGATCAGTGGTTTGTTAACATTGGCCGGCTATTTAATTGCTGATATTTGTTACGCCATTGCAGATCCGCGAATCAGTTATGATTAAGCCTTCGTCCATGCAAAGAACGGCACGATCTTATAGCGCCACAGTCCTGAAAGATACGTTTCGCCGTTGGGGCGCGCGGGTGGGTTTGATATGGCTCGTTTTTTTAGTGTGTATCGCCGTATTTGCGCCATTTATTGCCAACAGCCACCCCATCCTGGTCAGTGATCAGGGCCAGTTCTACAGTCCTTTGATGTCACATTTAAGCTTTGCAGATGTCGGCATTCTCGCGGCTTTTTTTGTATCAGTTTTAATTTTCAAAATAAGATTAAAAATATATTATAAATTTTTGATAATCATTAGTTTTTCTCTTTTTTCGGCACTAATTTTTTCTGTATTTTCAACACCGCCAGCGCTGGTAGTTTACGAACAGTACCGTGAGCAGGAAGCGCAAGCTGAATATGACTGGGTGATCTATGCCCCAATTCCTTATTCACCCAAAGATTACCTGCGTGATGAAGGGGATACGAGTTTTCAAAGCCCACTGACAGATGAAGCGCGTACCCACCTTTTTGGTACCGAGGAAAACGGCGCCGACGTGCTCAGCCGGATGGTGCATGCCTCGCGGATTGCTTTGGCGATCGGTTTTATTGCCACGGGTATTGCCATGTTACTGGGGATTATTTTGGGTGGCCTGATGGGATTTTTTTCCGGCATTATTGATCTCATTGGTATGCGTCTGGTCGAAATTTTCGAGGCAATTCCCACCTTATTTTTACTTTTGACATTTATTGCTTTTTTTGGACGCAGTCTTTATATCATGATGATCATCATCGGGCTCACCAGCTGGCCGGGGTATGCGCGTTACATCCGCGCCGAATTTTTACGCCTGCGCCAACAGGACTTTGTGCAAGCGGCTATCGCGAGTGGATTACCTTTGTGGTCAGTTTTGTTCCGCCACATGCTGCCTAACGGCATCGCTCCGGTACTCGTTGCAGCCAGCTTTGGCGTAGCCTCAGCTATCCTGGCGGAAGCAACACTCAGCTTTTTGGGTTTGGGGTTGGTGGATGATCCTTCCTGGGGGCAGATGCTTAACCAGGCTGTTCGTTCGTCAACCTTCAATTGGTGGATGGCGGTATTCCCCGGCGGTGCTATTTTTCTAACCGTCTTTGCTTACAACCTGGTCGGTGAAGCGATGCGGGATGCGATTGACCCTTATCTGGAAAAAAATGGATGACATTGCTAGCGGTCGAAAACCTGCACATTCACTTAAAGTGCCAAGATGAGGTCGTCAAAGCGGTTGATGGGGTGAGTTTTCAGATCAGTCCCGGTGAAACATTCTGTCTCGTGGGGGAATCCGGCAGTGGAAAATCTGTATGTGCTTTGTCATTACTCGGCTTATTGCCCGATCAACTCATTGCTTACCGCGAGGGCAGGGCACACCTGCTCTGTGCAAAAAACTCAGCCACAGAGGACTTGCTTGCATTAACGCCTCATCAACTTAACGGGATTCGTGGTAAACGCATTGCCATGATTTTCCAAGAGCCGATGACTTCCTTAAACCCGGTTTTTACGATTGGTGACCAACTGATCGAAGCTCTGCAACTGGCCGATCCCGACCTTGAGGATGCGTCCGCGCGGAAGAGGGCCATTGAAGCACTTGAGAGTGTGCAGATTCCAGAACCCAGCAAGCGTATTGATCACTATCCCCACCAGTTGTCAGGCGGCCAACGGCAGCGGGTGATGATTGCCATGGCGCTCGCCTCAGAACCGGATTTGCTCATTGCGGATGAGCCAACTACAGCACTTGATGTGACCGTACAGGCAGGAATCATCCAGCTTATGCAAAACCTGCAAAAGCGAACAGGGATGAGTGTTTTATTCATCACCCATGATTTAGCGCTGGTTTCGCAAATTGCTGATCAAATCGCTGTGATGCGTGCCGGGAAAATTGTTGAGCAGGGGACCTGTAATGCGGTGTTGATGTGTCCAACACACGAATACACCCGTGCCTTATTACATGCATTGCCTGAGAATTTACCGCGCTTGAGCGTAAAAGGAGTACCGGACGAAAGTAGAATCAAGAGTGATCCCCCACTGGTTCAACTGGATAAATTACAAGTGTTTTTCCCAGTCAAGAAAGGGCTGTTTAAAAAAACAGTGGACTATATCCGGGCAGTGGACGATGTTGATCTTTCGATTAACAAGGGCGATATTTTTGCACTGGTGGGTGAGTCCGGTAGTGGGAAAAGTACGCTAGGCCGGGCTATTCTCCGATTGATCGAACCGACGGGTGGCAGTATTTACTATCAGCACCAAGCGTTAAATAAGCTGAACCGGCGTGAGATGAAGCCGTTTCGGCAACAGATGCAGATTATTTTTCAGGACCCTGCTTCTTCACTAAATCCGCGTTTAACCGTTGCCACAGCGTTGCTTGAACCAATGAAAGTCCATGGCATCGGCAACTCTCATGACACACGCATTGACAGGGCAAAAAAGTTGCTGGACGACGTTCACATGTCAGCCGATTGTTTATGGCGTTACCCACATGAATTCTCGGGAGGTCAACGTCAACGTATTGGTATTGCACGAGCACTCGCCATTAACCCCAAGTTTATTGTCTGCGATGAAGTAACCAGTGCGCTGGATGTTTCGGTGCAAGCGGATATTCTGCAAATGCTGGCCGAATTGCGTGAGCAACATGAGCTGACGCTACTGTTTATTTCTCACGATATTAGTGTTGTGCAATATCTGAGTAATAAGGTTGCCGTCATGCAAGATGGAAATATTGTAGAGCAGGGGAGTACGAGTGAGATTTGTAGCCATCCTCAGTCCAGTTATACGCAGTGTTTACTCAACGCCGTACCCCGGCTGGCACTCGGGTAAAGGTTAATCCGAAAAGCAGGGCGAGGAAATAGAGTCCCAACGAGCCGCCGCTGGCACTGGTGTCCGATGTTGTCATCGAGCCATTGGATTGCCCGGCGGTGGTTGTTTGTTCCACAATCTGGACATCAATTGTTTGTGGATCTGAAGCCAGTTCATGATCAAAAACTTGGATAGTGAGGGTGTGCACGGATGGGCCAGAGTCCAATAAACTGGCATCTGTGAGTTTCAGTTCTCCCGTTTCACGATTAAGCGCAAAGGCGCCCAGTGTGTTGCCCAAAGTAATGTCATATTGTGTAATAACATCTTGATTCGGGTCACTGGCGTTAATTTGTCCCAGTGTTTTGTTGCTTTCTAGCTCACTTAATCCAATGATAAAGACTTGGTCTGAGTCGACGTAGGGAGGAAAATTTTCTGAATTCACCACAATGTTGGCGACAACCCGTTCTTCATTATTATCCGCATAAAAGTCGGCGATAAACGAGAGAGGATTACCCATCGCAGGTGCTTGAAAGCTGGCTTCAATAACCTGTCCAGTTCCTGCTGTGATATTCGTATTTACGACACAATTCAATTCAGATTCAAACAGATCACAATTGATATCCCCTGTGGCAGATGAGTAGTTGAGAAAGGTCACATTGGAGGGAATTTGCAATACCATCCCACTGGCTGAAAAATCACTGATGCCCTGGTTGGCAAGTGAAAAGGTTAATGAGAATTCACTGTGGGGCTCGACGGCCAGTGCTTCGGTCACCATGGCGGTGTTAAGGCTATACCCATACAATGTGTTGATGGAGGCAATATCATTGTCGCTCAAAGTGCTTCGTTGCCCCATATAGCCTGTAAATGAGTTCAAGCGCGAAAGAGTCGGTTTACCATTTTTAGAAAACGAATAAGCACCATAATGCATGATTGAGCCGTAATCGTACTTTCCCCAAGCCGTGGTCGCAGGTTGGCTATTAAAGTTGTGCTCTTTGCCGTTTTTGATGTTTTCCCAGTGAACTGTGACAAAATCATCCCGGTCCAAACGGACATGTTCATGATACAAGCCGACTGCGTGGCCAATTTCATGAATTAAGTTACCCGTTGAACAAGCTGATCCAGCCCACAGGTTTTGTTTGCCGCCTTGGCGTCCAATGTAAGATGAACAGCCATCACTTGAAATGAACGATATGTAATCCCGGTAGTCGGCTGCATTTTGGCTACTTCTGTAGACGAATGTTAACGGTGTTTTTTGTTCCCAATGCGAAACAGCGGCAAGAATCCTGTCAATAGTCTGTTGACTGGTGATGCTGCTACTAATTTCATAAGGCACAACCCCATCAGGCCAAAGCGAATACTGGTTGGCAACACTGGTCCCGTTCGGCATGAAAAAGTTCTGAGTGCTGGATTGGCTGTCACCAATAACAATATCGCCTTCTAGGATCGCTAAACCGTCGATGTTTTCTAAGGTCACATATGCTGATTGATCCGGAGCGATTGATACAACGGCCTGGTGTGTATTGCCCTGAGCAGTGTTCGGAGCATGAAGCTCATTGGCTTGTGCGATTTGTACCAAGAGTATGAATGTGCAGGAAAATACTGCTGTTCGCAGAAAATTAATCATCTTTAAAGCCGTCAAATTAAGCGTAAATAAACTGGCTAAAGATCCTTTTACTTTCTTGCGGAGTCACTGCCGCAGCCAACTGATCTTTAGAACGGCTTTAATTGATATTTTTTTAGTTACCAGGGTGGGTTCATAGCTAAATTAAAGAGGGTGGTAAGTTCATTCTTACTTTGAGAGATTTATTTGATTTAACATAATATATATTATACGAACTAAATACGCTGTTAAGTATGTTGTCAATTGAACCATCTAAGCCATTGATAATCTGAGGATAAGGAATGGATTTAATTGGATTAAACGCTATTACGAAAATAACATCTGATCCCGTTTCGACAGGACGGATCTATTCCAGTAAAAAATAAGATGAATTTTTTATTTTCATAAAAAACAAATAGTTGACCGCCTGTTCCTGTAGAGGAGCCGGTTATCAAATTTGTCGCGCTAGCGACAATCACGAAAGCAATGGATCATTTCAATTGCTCAGGCGACTATAGTGAAAAGCACAGATCCGAGGGCGATGATGTAAATTAATTGACCCCTGCTACAAACTTTTGATAAAGTTCGTCACTTGCTTAGGCGCGTAGCTCAGCTGGTTAGAG
>DJFX01000013.1:236805-257222 GCA_002432635.1 Halothiobacillaceae bacterium UBA5861
TTCGAGTCCAATCGCGCCTACCACTAAGAATTCCCATTTTCCCCTTCTTTAGTTTCTTATACGTCTTTACTTCGTTCTGAGTATGTCTTTCGGGTTGTGGTAGTTGTAGCCCAGGCTGCTGGCAACGGGCTGGTTAGTAACATGGCCTTGACAGATGTTCAGGCCGGCCATTAAGTGTTCGTCTTCAAGTAATGCCTTTTTCCAGCCTTTATCGGCCAGTGTTAAAATATGTGGCAATGTTGCATTATTGAGCGCAAAAGTAGAGGTTCTGGGCACCCCTCCTGGCATATTCGTCACGCAGTAGTGGACAACGTCATCCACAATATACGTTGGTTCTGCATGCGTGGTCGGGCGAGACGTTTCAAAGCAACCGCCTTGGTCAATTGCAACGTCAATAATGACAGAACCCGATTTCATGGCTTTGACCATCTCTTTTGAAACCAGTTTAGGTGCGGCCGCCCCAGGAATCAGCACACTGCCGATCACAAGGTCAGCCTCTAACACGTGACGCTCTAAGGCATGTTGAGTTGAAAATACAGTATTGGTGCTACGGCCAAATTGTTGCCAGTGCTTTTCGATAACGGACATATTCCGGTCAATGATCCACACATCAGCCCCCATACCAACGGCAATGTGTGCGGCGTGTGTACCGACAACGCCGCCTCCAATGATTACGACTTTCGCAGGGTCCACACCGGGAACACCGCCAAGTAACATGCCTAGCCCACCGTGTGGGTGCTCCAAACAATAAGCACCGGCCTGGACAGCCATTCGTCCAGCAACTTTTGACATGGGTGCCAACAAGGGCAAACCACCTTCGGGAGATGTAACGGTTTCGTAAGCAATACAAATGGCTTTACTGGCAATCAGGTCCCGCGTTTGTTCCGGGTCAGGCGCAAGATGGAGGTAGGAAAACAGTATGTGATCTTCTCGTAAGAGCACACATTCACTGTGCTGAGGTTCTTTGACTTTTATCACCAGCGATCCTTCGGCATAAGTGGTTTCTGCATCAGGTGTAATGGTTGCTCCAGCTGAAATGTATTCTGCATCCGTTGACCCAATACCTTCGCCAGCCCCACTCTGCACGTAAACGTCATGCCCATGGTGTGTGCATTCACGAACACTTTCAGGCGTCAAACCCACGCGATATTCATGGTTTTTGATTTCTTTTGGAACGCTGATTTTCATTGTGAACTCCTTCTTGCCCGATGAGTTACTTGTCAACTGTTGTTAAACGATCCAGCCTAAGCCTTTGCCGATGATCAAACAGTCGTCTTGCTCCAAACCACACAGCAATTAATGAGCCAAATCCAACACCTGTCGCAATTAACAGCATGATTAAAATTTGATATTTCACGGCATCGAGCGGGTCGGCACCCGCCATAATTTGCCCCGTCATCATTCCTGGCAGTGCAACAATACCTGAAACAGCCATGGCATTGATCGTGGGCGTTAAGGCACTGCGTAAACTGGCTCTTTCAATGAGTAATATGGCTTCTCTACTGGTTTTCCCGAGCATTAATTGCCCTTCAATGGCGGCTTGCTGTTGCCAAGCGTCTTCCGTCAGCCGGTCCAAGGCCAGAGAGATGCCGTTCATAGTATTGCCCAGCAGCATACCTAACAAGGGGATGGCATATTGAGGGGTGTACCAAGGTGTTGGTTCTATTAACACCAGTAAAGCAAAAACAGCCAGGGTTAAAGAAGAAACAAACATGGATGTCACACCCAGAGAAAAGCTCCATCCGCCGACAAATCGCCGATGCTGCCGGGATACTATTTCATAGCCTGCAATCATGATCATGACGATGGCGATAACGCTTACGATGAGTATATTTTGATAGGTAAACAACGCTTTTAAAATGAACCCTACAAGCACTAACTGGATAAACATCCGCCCGGTACTCACCAATAATTGCCTGGACTGCCCAAGCCGCAAACGCATATTTAGAAGCGCCAAAGCGAGGATCAGCGTTGAGGCCACCGCAAGATCAATCCATAACAGGCTAATCATTTGGATTCCTTTGGTGTTAGACGCCCTTGGTTCATGCGTAATGCCCTCCCACCCAATCGGTCAAGCTGGTCCATATCATGGCTCACCCAAATGCAGGCTGTGTCGTATTGCTGACAATAGTGTGTCATAAAGGCCTCGATGGCCATGGTATTTTCATGGTCAAGATTGGATGTGGGTTCGTCTAGCAGCAGAATTTTAGGCTTGAGTACCAGTGCACGCATAAGCGCCAAACGTTGCTTTTCTCCACTGGACAAACGGCTGACGGGCCATTCCAGACACTGCTCCTCCAGGTGAAACTGATCCCACCAGCTGGATTCAGGAGATTGGCTGAAATGATGATGAACCTCATCCGCCCACCAAGCGCTTTCTGCAGGGATTAATACGACCTCTTGACGCCAAATATGCGCTTTGATTGTGGCCGACTTAACCCCTTCGAGCATGAGTGTTCCGCTGTGTGGGTCCAGATCAGCCAGAATTCTTAATAGCCGGGACTTTCCACTCCCTGAGGGCCCTGCCAGTGTGAGGCGTTCCCGGTATTCGACCGTTAAATCAACCGGGCCAAAATTTTCTGCGCGCAGTTCAAAGGCCTCAAGTAAGGGCATGTGCTTTACTCACAGCAGGATGATATGCATGGCGCGAGGGCCGTGCAGACCCAGTTCCATGTCCGTAACGCTGGTACAATGATGATTTGCTTGCCTGGCCATTCTGTTTAGCATAATGTAAACAGTGTGGCCGATTTCGTCCTATGAGGAAACATTTGTCACGCTGATTTAGACGGATGCCCTTTTCTTCAGCATAAGATCAAGCCATTGCGTTTCATTTTAGATCTGCGTGCCTATCGTCAGGGCAATCACAGTCTTGAGGGTTTTGCGTCTGGCACAAGCGATAATTAAACCAGTGCCCAACGGCAACGAAACTGGCGCCCACAACCGTCAGTATTTTTTCACCTGCCTCACCGATTCGCTCTTCTCCTAATACCAATGCCAAAACCAATAATGCGAGTCCGATTGAACCAAAGATAAGCAATCGATAGCGTTTGTGTTGTTTGCATCCCATACTTAAGGCATAAAGACTGCTGGGAAGTACGACTATTATCATCCATAGATGAAAAGCCTCATTATCCAGTTGTAATGCCGCTATGCTGGGCAGCAATGCCAGTAGAACTGGTAGAGCCAGACAATGGAAGGCGCATGCCAGTGATAAGCCAATGGCCAATTTATCTGTAACCGCACATAGACAACCTATTTCCAATTGGGGTTTATTAAACTGAACTCAGCTCTTGAACAGCTGCTTGAAGAAGCGTGAGCTTGTGCACTAAATGTTTATTTTTCAGAAAATCCAGAATACGATAAACCGACATGGTCGGGGCTATTTTAGCCATGGTGTTCATTACAGATGCTTTCTTTTTCTCTGTGTCAATGCTCCTTTCTTTTGTTAGTGTTAGCCTTTCTCATAATTAGTCCGCCAGTAAATAAAAAATACAAGCAACCTATTGCCGCTAAACACCAAACAATGGTTGCCCCTGCCGGTAGGTTAAGGGAAGCTGAAACGATTAAACCGATCATATAACCCGTAATACCTATTAAGTAGGACTTGATTAATGGCTTTTTCTGATACAGCGTGCAGAAACTGGGAATAATTAAACTGGCAAAGACTAAATACACACCGACAACTTGAGTGGATAGTGTAATTGTGACTGCGAAGAATGGATAAAAAAGCCATTCCCCGATTTTTTCTTGACTTAAAAACCACAAGATTAAAATTACGACATACACAAAAAATAGTTGCAACAGATCGCTTGCTTGTAACCATAGAATTTGACCTGCAAGAATTTCTTTTAGACGTTCGCCACCATGGGGGTCTGCCGATAAAATCAAGATGATTCCCGTTGCCATCAGAACAAATAGAATACCGATAAAGGCTTCTTGTACTCGTACTTCCAGTTTCCGAATGGTATAAAGTATGACTGATCCTGCAATCGCTGCCACGACGGCAATTATGGTGGTGGAAAAATGGTGGTGGTCACCATGCCTGTTGACCCAGAGTGTGTTGGCCAACATAACACCAAATGCGGCTGTCTGTGCGATGGCCAAGTCCAAAAAAATAATGCCACGGAGTAATACTTCACGCCCAAGCGGTACATGTGTTGATAACACTAATAATCCAGCAAGCAATGCTGGCCAAAGTATTTCAGCGTGAATTTGAAGGTATCCCATGGGTTTGCTTCTATCTGATTTGTTTAAGCTTTGAGAGGGCATCCTCATACAGTGTAAAGAGACTATCAGCCGCTTCACTCCCCCCCACTGTAAAAGGCAACTCTAAAATAGGCACACCACTTTTCTCGCCGAGCCACTGAGCGCCTTTATTATCTTGATAATTGGCTATTAAAATAACATCGGGTTTTTTATATTTCGTGTGGCTAAGTAGGCTGGCTAAATGAGCACTCGTTGGAGGAATACCAGGCTTTGGCTCCAGGTCACCAGTAACTTCAATTTCCAACCAGTTCAACAGATAACTCCAGTTTTTGTGATACACAATCACCTTTTTTCCTCGCAATGGAGCCGCTAGGCTTTCCCATTTTTTTATAGAGGAGCCCCATCGTGACACGAATTCAGAGTTTCTTTGCTGGTAGTATTCACTGTTAGCAGCATCTATTTTTCTTAAACGCTTGCTGAATGCGGCTGCAATTTTCAAAACCCGATACGGATCCCAGTGCACATGGGGATTCCCTGCAATATGCACATCACCCTGGCTGCGATCCAATGTCGCAGGTTTTTCAATTAGCTCTACTTGGTCGCTCGCTAAAAAATACCCGAGTTGATTCTTTTGTATGCGGTAATTTGATGATTTTGTTAACAACAACGGTAGCCAGCCGATTTCAAGCTCAGCCCCAGTACAGAAGATCAAATCTGAATTTCGGGTTTTTACGATGAGAGAAGGGCGAGCTTCGATATGGTGAGGATCCTGAAAAGCGGTAGTAGCCGATTTAACATCGACTTTGTCCCCGCCCAACAGTTCAGCTAAAGATTGCCATTCGGGCTCACAAGCCAGTATGTCGAGTTTTGCAAATGCAGCGCTCGGTATTAAGCAGCCCAACAGGAATAAAATAATCTGACATTTCCTAAAATTCATGGGCACCATGCGCTCCTATAGCCATGACATATTGCAATGACACAGCGTTATTCACGTTTTCAAACCCAGCGCCTTGCTGTCGTGAATATTGCAGTCGAATCGTCGAGAAATGCGAATGAGACCAAGAGATCATCAGGTCGGTTTCTTCCAGGTTCTGGTCGTGGAAATGATCACCGTGGGCTTGTTTGAGTTTGGCTTCGCCCTGACGAATACCAAGTGCCCATTGTGGGTGAAAGCGATAAACTATCGAGGCGTACCAACCTTCATGGTTATCATCATCACTTGCGTATTCATTAAGATCATCAGCATAGATATATTCAGCCGACAGGATTAATTGTTGATTTCTTACATTCCCTAGAGGCGCCCACTTCCATACGGCATCCAAAATGTAGAGGTTCTCCGCGCTGTAGACTGCATTATGGGAGTGGCTATGTCCTTCATGCGTTTCTTCCTCGTGATTGTCTTCCATGACCTTGAGTTTGTGCCGTATATAAGACGTTCCAAACTGCCAACTATTGGACGTAGAAATATCTCCACCTATTTTTGTGTGAAAGGTATAAACGCCCACGGGTTCATCACCTACCCCACCCGCGAGTCGGTTGCCTTTAAAAGTTTCAACGCCTATTTGCCAAAAGAACGGGGTTGGTATTAGTACATTGAGCCGCACACCATCGTCAAAGTAATGAGCACCCAGTAGTGCCCGATAAACGACTGGCCGCTCGGAAAATGCATCGCTATGTGTGTGATGAGAATTTAAATATCCCGCCTGCGACAGGAATCGACCAAAACGCATATCCAGCCCCATCCCCAGCCCCGTTGTGTTGATGAAGGCTTCCTCTATTTCAATTTCCGTTTCCCCTTCATGACTTTCAAAAACAGTGGTAAAGCGGCCCATTAAGCGATCATCGATAGCACTCTGTAGCGATAATTCCGTATGTCCCAATCCAAATGAGCGACCGCGCTCTGAGAGAGCGGTCGCTTCTGATTTGTAAAAACCGTCCAGGACAAGACTCACATCCGGGTTTGCTGGATTGGCAGAAACCTCCAATACTGGTGTGAAGGTCAATATCAGATAAGACAGTAAGCAAAAAAATCTCATCTTTGCTTGATACTGCGTCCTAATGATCATGGTTGTGTTCATCACTTTGGACTAACCCCAACCAAACTAGTTTGGACGCGGTAAAGCCAAGGTTGATCGTTCGCAATACCGCGCCTGTATTGCTATTAACCACGATTATCTGCTGACCGCTGATGTTAAGAATAAATACAGCATCTTCGGTGCGTGAAACGGCAATAGCAGGTCTAATTCCGTCTTCTGTTAATGCATCAACTACCTGAACAGGTTCTGAAGCAGACCAACCAGAGCCGACATTAAATAAATATAAATTTCCATCATCACCAAGAATATAGAAAGTTTCTGCGTGGGCAGTAAATCCCTGGGTAATACGTGATACACCATCAGGTAAGGATAATTCTTGGTAAGGATCCGAAGGGCTATTGAGATCGATGACAAAAAATTGGTTGCCGGCTACACCCACAAATTCGTCTGTGCCATGATGAGAATAGAGAGTACCGATTCGGCTGTCCTCAAGTAATGACTCCGGATTGCTAAGTTTTATTGCCGGATCGGTAGGTTTTGTTAAGTCAATAGCCAATACCCCATCACTGCATCCAAATGTAATAAATGCGTCGTTTGCAGCACTGCCATGAAGTCTTGGGCAGGCCTCAGAATAGCGATGTTCGAAAGATAAAATACCGTTAGAAAAGCTGTATCGGTCAACGGCTGCTGGTAGCGTTGTATCAGTGATAAGAGGGTCGCGGTAAGTGACGAACAATTGATCGTCAATAAGCTTTGCAACGCCATGCATATTGTTTGTCAAGGACAGTTCAGATACAACCTGACCGTTGCCGATCGTCTCATCAGACAGTAGTGTCACTGATGATGCAATGCCATCCTGTCCATCAAAGAAAATAGCGGAAATATTTCCATGAGTGGTGTAGTGCGTTGGTCGAGAACCAGAGAGTGAATAGCTTAAAAAACTCGGGGGGGCAGCATATTCATGCAAATGGTCGCCATGGTCCTCCACATAAAAACCACTATCCAAAAAAGAAACGAAATCATCCGAACGCTGAATAATGACGGCATAACGGTGATTAGGGCTGGCATAAAGTCGGGGGCTTTCACCGGGTAGCGTATATTCACTCAGTATCGTCTCGGAGTCTAAATCCAGCACTTTAATTGATGTATTATCCTGGTCATATAAGGCCAGTCTCCCTGCCGATTCAACTTGTTCATCGTCGTGAGAAGAAGAATTCCCGTCATCACAGCCTGTTAAAAATACACTCAGTACTGCAAAGGCTAACGCTAGTTTCCGAACTGGGTGTGCGCGGTGTCTTAGTATGGGATCGTGTGGTTGATTCATAAGGGTTACTCCATAAAGTCAATAGTGAGTAGTAGGCGCTTTTGTCCTGAATGTAGTTGGGGTGATCGATGAACTAAGCCGGCATTCTCATTGCCCACCCATAATTCACCTTTTAGGAGTGCGACCTCCCCTGCTTTGAGCTGGTTAACCTGATCTGCACCGTGATACAGCCCCGACTCCTCATCCGGCTTTCCTCGACTGCCGGGGCCAAGCTTGGTGCGATCAACGACATGATGAGGTAGCCACTCCGTAGCCTCACCCTGGTAGGTTGTCACGAGCCTGCAAGGAACTTGATCAGCGTGAAATCTTGGGCACATGACATGATCTAGAACGGTAAGCTTCAAGCCGACACGCTGGAGGTCGAACAGGCAGCAAAACATGTCGATCAAACCTGCAATATCCTGACTTAATACCTCGCTAGTAGGCGTTTCTCCGAGTGCTTGATTAATCGGGGTATAGACGTTCTCAGAAGAGAGCGAGAGGGATATCTGCAAGGTAGGTGTATGGTCGACTACAAGTTTGGCAGCATGCTTCAACTCCTTGGGAAAGTCTCGCTGCCATATGGCGATATTTGCTTGATCCTTATGTATCTCGGTTAGTATTGAAGGGTCGTTGCTCATAAGGCTTCGGCGAAAGCCAACACCTTGGGCTGGCGGCATCGATACAATGGTCTGAGTCGTCATGCGATCTCTCCCCACTGAGGGAAAGGGTCATCCAGTGTTACCCAATACTCTTTGCCTTTGAGTAATTCATCCTCTGAGAGCAAACAGTCATTGAGTGCTTGCACCATCGACTTTTGATCCAGATTCTGACCAATAAATACCAACTCCTGTCGCATGTCCCCAAAAGGCTCTTCCCACTGCGCATTGATCGCCGCCAGATGACCTTCATCCACAGGCCAGCGGGTTTTAGGCACAGCCTTCCAGAACATTCCTGCAGCACCATAGCGTGCGATTCCGCCTGCCTGGCTCCATTGCCCTGCAAATTCAGGACGAGAAGAAAGCCAGAAATAGCCTTTTGAGCGGATCAGTTTGCCAAAGGCCTGTGTGTTATGAAGAAAGTGATAAAACTTTCCCGGATGAAACGGGCGGCGGGCAGCATAGCTAAAGCTGGAAATGCCATATTCTTCGGTTTCAGGTATATGTTCACCACGCATTTCTTTAAGCCAGCCTGGGGCTTGCTGAGCCTGCTCAAAATTGAAAAGACCGGTGTTGAGTACCTCATCAATGTTTACTTTCCCGTGTGAAACAGGAAGGATTCGCGCATGGGTGTTGAGTGTTTTGAGAATGGCTGTCAGCCGTTCGATATCCAATGGTTCCACTAAATCCGTTTTGCTGATAAGCAGCACATCGGCAAACTCAACCTGGTCAACGAGTAAGTCCGCGACGCTGCGTTCGTCTCCTTCCCCCAATGACTCGCCTGTTTCCTTTAAATATTCCGCCTCATCGTAATCTTTCAGGAAATTTACGGCATCGACCACAGTGACCATGGTGTCCAGCGTTGCAACATCGGATAGCGAAATGCCATTTTCATCGGCAAACGTAAAAGTTTCCGCAACGGGTAAAGGTTCGGAAATGCCCGTGGATTCAATGACCAGATAATCGAACGTTCCGTCTTTGGCCAGCTTGTTAACTTCTAGCAACAGATCTTCACGCAGGGTGCAGCAAATGCACCCGTTACTCATTTCAACGAGTTTTTCTTCTTTATGGCTTAGAGAGACTTCATTCTGAACCATGGCCGCATCAATATTGATCTCGCTCATATCATTGACAATAACCGCCACCTTTCTACCTTCGCGATTATTGAGAATGTGACTGAGAACAGTTGTTTTACCAGCACCAAGAAAACCCGAAATCACAGTCACAGGTAGTTGTTTCATGGGTGATTACGCTCCAGTGTACAAATGTGTTGGGAATTTCAGTAAAGTATGATTATGTTATAACATAACATTTAAGGGGTAAAGCCTGCCACATGACAGAATAAGCATTCACATAACGGCAGGCATAAAATTAAGCCCTGCAGTTGAAACCGGTTACCCAGAACATGACCCAGAGCAGTTGACTCAGTGCATATATTTTGGACGATGCCTGTTCAACCAGGTCATGTACAAAGTACGTTCGAGATGCCTGCCAGCGAAACGAAAAAGACAGTGATTCCGTATTAAACTGACTTGATTTCGAGATGCGAGATCTGTCAGCAAATACTGACGTCACTGCCACAAAATTGGATGATTTCTACCCCGACAACGAACGCGCTTCTGCAACCAGGATGACATGCATGGCGCGAGGGCCGTGTGCACCCAGTTCCATCGTTTGTTCAATATCAGCCGTACGTGAGGGGCCTGTATTTAAATTGATGACTCTCGGCTGTTGAGCGTAGCGGTCCAACAGAGGCCAGATATCTTCAAGGTGTGGAATGATTTGTTCTTGGCTAACGACAACCAAATGATGTTCAGGCAGAAAAAGCAGGCTTGCAGGATGGTGCGGATCGGAGGCAAATACAAGTGAACCTGTCTCAGCCACAGCCGCAAGGCAAGGTGTGACAGCCACGCGGGTGTCGCCATCGGCAATGCCTGATGTGACATTCAACGAAGAAGGCCATTTCAACGTGCGTAACGCTGGTGCAATGGTGACATCGTGCGCCAAATTATGCTGTTCAACATAGTGGTAAACCGCATGACCAACTTCATCCCAGGTGGAAATATTCGTCACGCTGATTTGGACGGATGCCATGTTCTCCAACAGAAGATCAAGCAGTTGCGGGGTCTGCAAGGCCGGTTTGATGATTTCTTCGATACCCTGGGTAAGCTCGTTACTTTGCTGCTCTTGAAGCGTCGACTGTATGCCTCGGAGACGGTTCAAAATATTTTCCCGGTCTTGTTCACTCACCTGCCCTACTCGCTTTCTTAATGTAAGTATGGAATCAACTATACCGGGTCAATCGATTGAAAGCCTATGATGTATTCAACTCAAACAGGTTTTTCCGAAGGCGTAAGGATAACGCTGTTTCTTGTGATCTTGCCTTGGTTTTTAAAGCCAATACCCTCGTGCTTCAATAGCCAGGCCTTTCGTTCTAATCCACCGGCATAACCTGTTAAGGTAAGATTACTGCCAATCACACGGTGACAGGGTACGATGAGCCCTATCTGATTTTTGCCATTCGCTGCGCCCACTGCCCGTACCGATTTAGGTTTGTTAATCCTTTCCGCAATATCACGGTAAGAAACCGTTTGACCGAAAGGGATGGTCAGTAAACAGGCCCAAACCAACTTTTGAAAATCGGTTCCTGTTTGATCAATCGGTAACTCAAAGTTTTTTCTTTTACCCTCAAAGTATTCTTTTAATTGTTGCTTGCAACGGTGTGTCAGTTCACTGCCCGTTCGGTTTTCCGCTTTGTCCACAGATGAAAAACTGATTTTGGTGATACCAAGATCAGACGCTTGAATCTCCAAAGTACCCATTGGGGTATCCATTAATTCGCTGTTCATTACAACTGGCTCCATAACTGTAGTGTCAAGTAACTGCGCCAGGGCGAAGCTATATCAGCTTTGACTGAAGAGTGGATTTGATCGGCCGCTTTTTTGATGCCCAAGTCCGTTCCAAGATAAATGTCAGGATCACTTAATCCACGCAACTTGGCATAATCTGTCGTCCAAGGCCCTATGCCTTTTAATTGCTGCCACTGATCAGGCTGATCCGTAATCTGGTGCGTTACGAAGTATTGAGAAAAACTCTTCAACGTATTCTTGCGCGCCAGCGGTATGTTGAGACAGTCTAGCTCGCTCTTCATAATGGCTATCGGCGTGGGGAACAGTATTCTCCCTTTTAGTGTTTCACCGAGCGCGTGCACGAGATTTGTACAGTGAGTTCGGGCCGCCTGAATAGAAACTTGCTGGCCGAGTATCGCGCGTATACCCGCTTCAAAA
The DNA here is from genome assembly GCA_002432635.1 of Halothiobacillaceae bacterium UBA5861. Classification (GTDB taxonomy): domain Bacteria; phylum Pseudomonadota; class Gammaproteobacteria; order UBA5861; family UBA5861; genus UBA5861. The sequence continues at coordinate 248,297 of DJFX01000013.1, forward strand.
ACATCCCATGTGCCGGGTATTCTCAGGCCCTCCTTAAAGTTTTTTAATTGGCCAAAATGCTGTTGAAGATTATGGTCAACACTCTGAATATCCACATCCAAATCTAACAGGCGGCGGATGTTATTGACGATCGCTTTAAGATTTCTGCCGTCGCTTAACTCTATTGAAACCTGGAATCTGTTTTTATGCGAAATAGACTCAACAGTGAAGTGGCCTTTCGTTCCTTTCCATTCGAATGTTCGCCCATAACTGTGTTCATCACCCCATTCCAGGCCGGGGATCATGCGGGCTCTAAAAAAACGGCTGACAAAAGACCAGTTGTAAGGTGGCCTGTAAAAAAGCTGAAGTTCAATATTATTAAGTGTTCCTTCACCAGATTTTCGTATTTGTGAAGGTGTTAAATTCAGTTGAGATTGAAAGCAATCATTAAAGCGGCGAATACTTTTAAAACCACTGGCCAGTGCAACCTGGGTGATCGGTAAGTCTGTTTGATGTAACAGCTTTTTGGCGAACAAACATTTTTGATACAGCTCATAAGCTTTCGGAGAAACCCCAAGATGTTTTTTAAACAGTTGCCTGAGATAACGACTGCTGACGCCCAACCGCAAAGCTAAATCTTCGATTGAACTGTCGTGCAAAGTCCCTTGGTCAATCAATTTCATAGCTCGATCTAATGTTACATTCACGCCCTTCCAGGCGGGTGAACCTGGCGCGCTGTCAGGTCGACACCGCAGGCACGGCCGATAACCGGCATTGGCTGCGTCCATCGCTGTTAAAAAATATGTGACATTCTCTTCCCGGGGTGTTGTGGCTGGGCAAATGGGACGGCAATAAATGCCGGTTGTTATAACAGCCACGAAAAACTTGCCATCAAAGCGTGGGTCACGAGCTATTCTGGCTTTTTTATAACGATCAGAAGATGGTTGCATCTGGTTGCCTTAAATAACAATAAGGCCACTATAAGTTCTTATAAAAATAATTCTAGCCAAAAACGGAACTGAACGTGTACCGAATGGGGTCGTCAAATAAACCCGCCTCGTGATTGGGTATAACGATAATCTCAACCGGTGATTACAAGTTCGAGTTAGCGAAAAGTTACGAGGCCGGGAGGAACTGATGCGTTCCATTGATGGGTATTTGATCATCCATAAAAAGTAATATTCTTTTATCAGTCTTAAACCCTCAGGTAGGTAAGCTGTAGGGTGAAAATTGAGTCATAAAAGCTTCCTGGGTTGCTACGTTGTCGGCCCAAGCTTCTACGTTATTCAAGGTCAACAAATGTGCAATACCCATCTTACGGGCGAGACTCTGGGTGCAGGCCACGGGGTAGCGATCCGATGACAGGAACGACAAGGTTTCTTTCGAACTAGGTAACATCATACTGGGCAGCGCTTTCAGTAACCACACCGGCACGTGTCCTCGGGGCGCCTTTACGCCGAAATGTTGAGCAATCCGTTGTAGTAGGGGCATCAGCTTAGGCGTATTCTCATCCAGTAACCAATACTCCTTATTAATACTCTCTGGATGATCCAGCAATCGTGCAGTGAATTCTGCGACAAAATCCACGTGTACCAAGGGTATAAATGTACTCGGTGAGCCGGGGACCCATGGTAGTTTACCCTGTTTTAGTTGTTGCACCATTTCCGCCAGACCAATCAACTGAGTGGTTTGTCCGGTTTGACTGTGACCAATAACAGTGGAGGGATTCACCGACGTCCAAGGTACCTTAAGGTTATGGGCCTGAGTTTTGAGGCGATCATAGGCAATTAATTTTGACGCTTCATAAGCCCCCAGTTTTCGATACAGTTGTGCGTCACTCACGTTTGGTTTGCTTGCCACGCGGTAGCCACCGATCCAGACGAAACGTTTCAAGTTTGGCCATTGAGCACAGTGGTGCAACAGGGTGTCGCTAGCGTCAACATTGATCTGGTGGGTATGGTCGGTAGGTAAATGCCAGGCAAAAGCTGCCGCCAGATGAAACACGGCAGCGATCTCCTGCTTCATGGGAGCCAATGCCTGTAAACTGTTTTCTGCCTCTTCTAAATTAAATTCAGCCACCGTCAGACGCTGCTCAACCGGATGTCGGGTATGGTGTTTTATCCACAGCCGGTATTCCGTTTCCCGCTGCTCAGGCTTTCGCATGGCGGCGATCACGTTATACCCTCGATCCAGCAGGGCAGGCACGAGCCAGCGACCGATCAGGCCGTTAGCACCAGTGACTAACATCGTATTGGATGGATTATTCATTTATGTCGCTTCCTTTTTAATTAGACTGGTCTATATATTTTTGGATTTTAAAAAATCACGAAATTGGTAGTCGGGCGAGCGTGGCCTCTCGGGCCTGAGCCAACGGGGCTGTTGAATACTGCACCTTAGATAGCATCAGTGCGCCTTCCAGTAAGGACAACATCAGTGTAGCTTCCTGCTGCGCCTGTGTGGCGCTCAAACCAGTCCGCACTAATCCATTAATCAAGGCTTGAGTCCAGCAAGTATAGGCATCACGGCAGGCTGCTGCGACTATGGGGTGATCCTCTCGGGCTTCCAATGCTGTAGTGGCCACTGGACAGCCCTTTTCGAACTCAGAATCCGTCAGGCGTTGAATTAGGCCATCAAATAGCGTGCCCACAGCTTGCTGAGCATCGCTTGCTCTAGTAAAGGCCTGCTCAATCATAGCTAGGATCAGGTCGCTACCTTGCTTCAGAGCATCGGCCACGATCTCATCTTTCCCATTGGGGAAGTGAAAATACAGCGAGCCCTTCGGTGCCCCGCTGGCTTTGATTATCTGCTGCAAGCCGGTGCTGTGAAAGCCCTGCCGCTCAATCAAGTCCAGCGTTGCGCTGATGATCTTTTCCTGTGTCTGTTGGCCTTTATTCATCATGACGGAAATAATAGACCGTTCTGTTTATTATGACAAGTATGGAGTCTGTTCCGGCTGGGGGCGGAATCGTATCATAAGGCATTCCCGACCTTCGCTGCACAGCGTATGAACTGGTAAGGAGCGGACTTTCCTGACCTTCGAGGTTCTTGGCCCAATGGCTGCTTCTCCAATACTGCTAAGCAGCGAAACGCGGACGGGCGGAAACCAGACCTTCGCCGCGAACTCAGCCTCTAGAATACGTGGAATGAAAGCCGACATTCAGGCGCTGGTTTTCGCATCTAATTGGGGTGTTTTTCGGTCCAATACGAAGGGTTGGTGTGGTACGAGAGCTGGTTGCATCGGAATCGTAAATCTCGATATTCGAGATGGACCTTAGGTCATATTTGGATACTTCAAAGGATCACAAGTTGGGCGCGACCCTTTGAGGTTTTGTTGTGGATTACTCTGCTGGCAGCACGGCAATGCCGTCGATTTCGATCAGAGCTTCAGGGTGGAATAGGGAGGCGACGCCGATCAGGGCGGAGGCTGGAGGGACATCTGTTTGCACCCATTTGTTTCGCAGCTCGCGCATGGTTTCGAGCTGTGAGGGATCGTAGTCCTTAATGTAGAACGTCACCCGCACGACGTTGCTCCAATCCGCGCCTGCTGCTTCCAGCGTTGCGGTGAAGTTAGCGAAAGCTTGGTCGGCCTGTGCGAGCAAGCCTCCCTCGGTAAGGCCTTCGGCGCCCATTGGAACCTGACCGGAGATGTACAAGGTCCGGCCTGGTTCGGCCAACACCGCTTGAGACACGCCCGGGATATCGACGAAGGGTGGGTTGATCGGTGTCATGAGGGAGTCCGCGCTTGCTGTGAGTGGAAGAAGAGAAAGGCCAAGGCAAGTTTTTTCATCTGTATCGAGTCCTATTTTGATAAAAGGTTGGATTGGATTTCCGCATTCGGCAGTGCTTTGCCGAAGTGGGGCACAACATCCGTGAGCACATGCTCGCGCTGCGCGGCGTTGAAGGCGGCTGAGGCGTCTTGGGCGAGATAGCTGTAGTACCCCAGGTCATGGGCCGAACGCAGGGAACTTTCTATGCAGACATGTAGGGCGAAACCGCCGAGGATCACGGTGTCGATCCCGTTGTTGCGCAGCCAGATATCGAGGTTTGAGCCTGAAAACGCAGAGCCGCCGACGCGGCCGGTTACGATGAATTCGTTGTCTTTTGGCTCAAAGCCTTCGGCAAATTCACTGGCGGATGCGTTCACAGGGAACGTGCCGAAAGTTTTAATAGCGCCACGCAGGCCAAAGCCGCCTTCGCCCATTTCTGGGTGACCGTCTTGGAACCGCAAGCCCACATGGGCGATGGAAATTCCTGCCTCGCGCGCGATGTTCAGTAGCTGCAATGCACCTGCAGCCGCACTGTCAAACTGAGGGCGATCTTGGATAACGATCTGCAGCTTGCCATCTGCTGCAAGCCATTCTTTTTGGCATTCGATCAAAACGAGCGCCGTGCGGGCGGGGTCTATGTCGTGGGCAAATTGATGCATTTTCATACCATCTCTGTTTAGGTGAGATGGAATAATGTAGTACAATTTATCGAAAGTCAATTATTTTGTATTACAAAATTAGGTGGCCTCGAGATGCGCCAAAACAAAGTCGCAGGCGGTCTCGACATTCACGCGGGCCGCCTGCATGGCGCGGTTGTCGTCATGCGCAGCGATGGCGTCGACCAGTTCAAAAAAATGCCGAACTGAGCTTTCGTTGACGGGCAAGTCAGTCAGAACAGTGGATGGCCAAATGATCGCGGTTCGACCGAGAAGCTTGCGCATCACCGCATTAGTTTCTTCGTTGCCTGCCAGCGCCAAGAGCCATTCGTAGAACGCGCTTTTTGCCTCAACAAGGGGTAAGCGTTCGCCGCTTTTCATAGCGGCTTCGACATGTCTCGCGATCTCTTTAAGGTCAGACAGATCACGGCCCGTCGCATTTTGCGCCGCCTGCTTGGCCAAATCCGCCTCCAGAACACCACGCAATTGATAGATGTCGCGCGCGTGTTTCTGTGTCAGCTTGGGAACGATCGGGCCACGGTTTGGAATAATCTCGATCAGGCCCTCGGCTTCGAGCTGTCGCAGACCTTCGCGAAGCGCTGTGCGCGACGCGCCGGTCATCTCACATAGCCGGCGTTCAACCAGTTTTTCCCCTGGCGTGAAACGCAGAGCCAGAATCTCATCACGAAGAAAATCGACGACTTGCTGACGAACGGGGCGGGTATCTGACATTTCGGGAACTCGATTTGTGATGGTCAAAATGTATTATATTTTACGAGAGCCGCGATCAAGAATGAACATGCAAGTTAGGGTCGGCATTAATGGCAACTTTAGTGATGTTGCACTACTACGCATTTGCGAACTGGTGTTCCATGCAAAGATAAGGTTGGACATTTTGAATGTTCTGCTGGCGGAGGGCCTGAATCTGGGGCTGAGCAAAATGGCAGAGGCGTCCAATACACATGAATACTTCCAGCTCTCGCGTATATCACGGTGGCATATGGAAAGTGATGCAATCAATCGGGCACTCGCCATGGTGATCGAAGCACAATCAGCACTGCCGATGGCGCAATTTTGGGGTGCTGGCGTCACAGCCTCCAGCGATGGTCAATTCTTCCCGGCCGCCCGTCAAGGGGAGGCGATGAACCTTATCAATGCCAAATATGGCACCAATCCAGGCTTGAAGGCATATACGCATGTCTCAGATCAGTTTGGGCCGTTTGCCACGCAGAATATCCCGGCAACTGTGGGAGAGGCACCCTACATCCTTGATGGTTTGCTGATGAATGCGACTGGCAAAAAGATCAAAGAGCAATATGCCGATACCGGAGGCTTCACAGATTATGTTTTTGCCGTCACCTCGCTTCTGGCATATCGTTTCATTCCCCGCATCCGCGATTTGCCATCAAAGCGGCTCTATGTCTTTGATCCCGCCGCTATGGTGGCTGGGATAATGCCACCAAGTCAGCTTTTGCGAAAGTTTGCGTCTTACCCGTGCCAGCACGAACTGGCCGTCGCCCTTCGGGAGATCGGCCGCATCGAACGCACTCTGTTCATCATTGATTGGCTGTTCGATGCGGACATGCAGCGTCGTGCACAGATTGGTTTGAACAAAGGTGAGGCGCATCACGCCCTGAAGAATGCATTGCGCATTGGTCGCCAAGGAGAGATCAGGGACCGAACCGCAGAGGGCCAGCACTACAGAATGGCAGGTCTCAATATCCTTGCTGCTGTGGTCATTTATTGGAACACAGCCCAACTCGGTGAGGCCGCAAAACAGCGCCAAAAGGCAGGGTTGAACTGTTCGCCAGAAGCTTCTGGCGCATATCTCGCCCCTCGGATGGGCACATATCTTGCTCACAGGCGAATACAGGTGGCCAAAACCATGACTGAACAAGCTTATGATACGATTCCGCCCCCAGCCGGATCAGACCCCTATTGATGATCGCCTGGAAGACAAGAGCCTTAGATTTCATCTGCGTTCGAAAATGTCTATCAACATTCACCAGAATGTGCAGCACGGGGATTTGCCCTACCCTTTCTTTTTCTTCCACTGTTCCATGAATGTTGATGTCTCGGGTAGTGGAAAGTCTCTGCGGGCCGACCAGCTCTGTCCAAACGGTACATATTTTATGTAATGTGACCGCCCTTTCAGAACCGCCAACAAGCGAATGGCGAGCTTTACAAACAATCGATAAATACCCGGGTGTCGCGTTATAAATGCCCAACAGCCTAACCCCCAACGCGATGCACGCGAGTTAAGAGTATGGCTCCACGCTTGATGTCGAAGCTGACGGATCATGTCCGGCAAAGGGATATCCATAGGGCAAGCGACCTGACAGCGGCCGTTGAGTGTGCAGGCATTAGGTAAGTCACCATGCTTTTTGAGGCCTTCCAAAAGAGGAGAAAATACGGCCCCCATGGGACCAGAATAAACGGAGTGATAGGCATGCCCACCGATTGCTCCATATACCGGGCAATGGTTGAGACAGGCCCCGCAACGTACACAACGAAGCATGGACTTGAATTCACTGTTTAACATCTGGCTGCGACCATTATCGACCAGTACTACATGAAAGTCAGACGGGCCATCCCTGTCTTCTGGTTTTTTTGGACCGCTAAAAAAACTGACGTAGTTGCTGATATGTTGCCCCACGGCGCTTCGTGTCAACAACCGTAGAAAAGGCCCAACATCCTGACGCGTCGGCAGCACCTTTTCGATCCCTGATACCACAATGTGGGTGTCAGGCAGAAGGGAGCACAAATCACCGTTACCTTCATTCGTCACCAAGACATGTTGACCTGATTCAGCGATGAGGAAATTAGCACCGGTAATGCCAACGTCAGCCGCCAGAAATTTTTGTCTGAGCATGCGCCGGGCTTCTGCCACTAAGTCAACGCGGGGTGAATGCTCTGTCACACCATCAAGCAGTTTGTGTTTTTCTCCAAACAGTCGGGCAACCTGCTCTTTTGTCTTATGAATGGCTGGCGCAATGATATGGCTAGGTGTTTCTTCCGCCAGCTGGATAATGTATTCCCCTAAATCTGTTTCGGTAACCTCATAGCCCTGCTTTTCCAAGTGCGCATTGAGGTGAATTTCCTCCGTCACCATGGACTTGCCTTTGACAATATGTTCAGCTTTGGCATCCCGACAAATACCTTCAATGATTTCGCAAGCGGCTTCGGGAGTTTCTGCCCAATGCACCCTGCCCCCGTGTGCAGTAACGTGTTTTTCATATTCCAGTAGATAAGTATCCAATTGATCGAGCGTCTTATTTTTGATGCGCACGGCTTGTCGGCGGATACGCTCATATTCAGGCAGGGCGGTGACGGCCGCATGGCGTTTTGCAGTTAACCCGTTTTTGACATTCTTTAACGCGGTTTGTAGTGCAGTGTCTGTAAGCGCGGCAGTGACCTGTTGTGTGAATAATGAGTCAGTCATGTCCATCACTCAGAGGCTTTTTTGGCCAGACAACCCTGGCTGGATAAAATTTCCGCAAAGTGATGTGTGCGAATGCGTTTTCCAAGACGATTTAAGCGCCCTTCAATATTCAGCAAACAACCCAGGTCACCGCCAATCACGCAGTCTGCGCCTGTGCTTTCAATGTGCTGAATTTTCTCATCCACAAGTTTGGTAGAAATGTCTGGGTACTTAACACAAAATGTCCCACCAAATCCGCAGCACACTTCGTTGTCATCCATTTCGACAATCTGAACGTCAGCCACTGTTTTGAGCAACTGCCTTGGTTGGTTTTTTATTCCCAAGGCTCGCAAGCCCGAGCAACTATCATGGTACGTTGCTTTAATATCCCGTGCCTCACTGGGCAGGTCGACGTTTAAAACGTCGACCAGAAATTGACTGAGCTCGAAACACCCATTGGCCACCTTTTGAGCACGCATTTGCCAGTCTTTATCTTCCTTAAAGAGTTCGTCTGCGGCTTTTTTAAGGGTGGCAATACAAGATCCTGATGGCGCAACAATGAAGTCATACTGCTCATAACAGGCAATAAATTGCTCTAGCGTTTTTCGTGTGTTTGTGAAGTCCCCACTGTTGTAGTTGGGTTGTCCACAGCAGGTTTGTTTTTCTGGAACGTCCACACAGCAGCCAGCTTGCTCCAGAAGTTCAATGGCCGCAAATGCAATACGGGGGCGGAAGGCGTTAACAAGGCACGTTACAAAGAAACCCACTTTCAGTTGATTGGCCATTTTGGGTATTTACGGGTTATTTTTCTAAAGATTTAAATAAAAGTTCCAAAGCTCCTTTAAGAGCTCAGTGATGAAATTGAAGAGTTTGAGCAAGGTGTTTTCATATATGATGACCGTATATTCGCCAATTTTAGCCCAGAGCTGATCCATGGTTTCAGCGGTTATTGATCCGATGGGGCCGACTTGTTTGGTATAAGCCCATAAAACCAAAAGTAAGATCAGTGCGATCAGGGTGATCCAAAAAAGCGGTGGCGCTGTCTTTTTCACAATGGTCAGCAGTGCGCCGAAGATGGCTTCCATGATGACCGAGGCCATGTC
>DJFX01000013.1:257333-265847 GCA_002432635.1 Halothiobacillaceae bacterium UBA5861
CATGATGACCGAGGCCATGTCCACCAAATAACCAAAAAGATAGCCTCCGGCCGCGCCTGCGGCGGTCCATAGGATCACGCTGACAAAAGGTTCGGTTTCATTCTTTTCAACCATGAACCCGTAAAGGGCGCCCAGTAAGATGCCAACAAATAAAAACAACCCTTCGGAGCCGGTCATGGCCTTATCTTCTTTCAAGCGCCGCTTGCGGGTGATATTCAAGGCTCCACCCGTTTTTTTGACACCCTCTTCAAATTTACTTAGAACACCCATGGCTGCTCACCCAGTCTGCTGATCGGCACACATGCACGTGACGCACACATGTTCATTCACTTTCTATCGTTTTGAATTTTAAAATTTTTTTGTCACTTTTCAAACAAACTTAAAGCATTTTCTGATTAAAATAAGGATTTATTCGTTATTCCAAGCTAGGCTAACCCACTGCGACTGGTTTACCATGCGGCCGCATGCTCCATGACGTTTGATCATTCTGACTAATCTAGGATACTGACCTATGCGCTTGCTTCACACTATGATCCGGGTAGGAGATCTTAATCGTTCCATTGATTTTTATACTAACGTATTGGGTATGAAGTTACTTCGACAAAAAGAGTACCCTGATGGCCAATTTACCTTGGCGTTCATCGGTTTTGGAGACGAGACGGACCATACGGTGATCGAGTTAACGTACAACTGGGGCGTTGATACCTACGACTTGGGAAATGCATTCGGCCACCTTGCGATTGAGGTTGAGGATGTTTACGAAGCCGTGGACAGTATTCGTGAGCGCGGGGGTGAAATTTCCCGTGAAGCTGGGCCTATGAATGCCGGTACAACCGTCATTGCATTTGTGAAAGATCCTGATGGTTACCAAATTGAATTGATTGGCCGAAAGCACTAAGTTTTACGAATTCACACCATGTCTGCTTTCTTGTCGCTCAATGCCTCCGTGCGTTGGTTCTTGGTTTTTGTCAGTCTTTACTGGCTTTACTGCCTCTTTTTAAGTCTGAGAGCTCGCTTTCGGGGCGATTCCGTGCATACGTATTTTTTCGCTGACCGGGATGTCGGCATGGCGACCTACTTGTTTTTTGCTACAGCCATCTCTTTATCAAGTTGGACACTACTGAGCTTTTCCAGCATTGTTTTTCAAGGAGGACTGCCGGCTATGTTGCTGGCTTTCTCAAGTATTTTTGTTTCACTGGTAGGCGCACTTACCATGCGCCGGCAATGGTTGATCAGTCGGCGTTTCCACTTTGCCAGCCCGGTTGACATGTATGCCCAATACTTCCATTCCCGGTCATTAACGTTGACATATCTCTTATTTGCTTGGTTATTTGCAGCGGCTTTTGTCATTTTTTATTTGTATGTTGCCAGTGCGCTCTTTGTGCGTTTATCCCATGGCCTTTTAATCTTCGAACAGGCTGTCTGTCTATTTGGCGCACTTCTGCTTGTACAGAGTGTTGTGGGTGGGCTGCGTGCAGTGATACAGGCAGGACCATTGCAATGGTTTCTGATGATTGCAGGTATGCTGACGCTGGCTGTTTTAGGGGTTTATCTGTCTGGCGGTGCGGATAGTTTTGTGATGAAGCTATCGCAGCTGGCTTTGATTGATAAGTCGTTTACTGCTGAGGGCTATAGCCATTACTTAGCTGTAGATGGACTGGTTCCAGGGCTTGTCTCATGGGTGAATCTGGATTTGAGCCATTCTCTAAGCAGCCTGGTAATTTTGGCTTGTGTTGCGACGCTTGCAGGTTTTCAAATCAGCCCTGCACTTTCATTTTTGGCATTCGCTAATAGAACACCTAAAGCGTTTGATTTACAACAGATTGGCTTATCTGCTGGCATCGGTGGTTTGATTACCTGGGCCTGTATTATGAGCATCGCAATGGGTGCACACTTTCTCGGCGCGAATAATGACTTTTCAGCAAAATATGGCATCCCCGAATACATCTTGTTTGGTTACGTCAAAGACTTTCAATTAGAGGGGGGGAATACGGATCTCTTCAGCCTGATTGATCCCTTCATAACATTTTCAACGGATGTAAAGTCCTGGTTTTCTGGATTTTTCTTTGTCGCTATTATTGCCGGCTTGCATGCTTGCGCGTCGCTTTTTTTGTTCACTGCAGCCGTGATGAGCGCACAAAAAGTCTCGCAGCTTACGTCCCGCACTTTTCGAAAAACCCAGCGCATTACTTTTTTTGTCATGGGGGCCACCGTACTCTTGGCCGCGCTGATCTACCTGACGATCTTGGACGTTATCAATATTAAAGGACTCTTGTTTTTTGCCTTAATCATAAATTTTCAGTTACTGCCTGCACTGATTGCGGTGTGCTGGTGGCCTTTTGTTACAACATTATCTATCAAGATCGGTCTCGGTGTTGGGAGTTTATTGTGTGTTCTGGCTTATGTCGGCTACTTTTTTATTGACCAGGTAAATATCGAATTGTATTTGCTCGGAGGGGGGTTCGTAGCGGGTATGGTTAATTTTTTGCTGGTGCTGCTCTTTTCGTTTGCCGTCCGAAATAATGATAATCACGTTCAGAAAATGGAGTTTCAGAATGCGGTGAATGCGGGACAGTGTGAACAGCGTTTCTCGCAAAGCCTGGTGCCTCTCATCTGGGTTGTCGCAACACTTTGGTGTTTTTTTGCGGTTGGGCCGGGTGGAATTATTGGTAACACGTTATTCGGGGACCCGATGAATCTGGACAGCTGGGTCTTAGGAATACCGTCACTGTTAGTCTGGAAACTTCTATGGTGGGCCTTTGGCCTCTTCCTTATTGGACTGGTTATTTACCGTATCCGAGATCTTCGCGCCGAAATATCGGAATCCTAATCGTCTTCAATCACGCAACTTTTTCAATATACCTTATTGGTGGGATTTTTCTTCGCCTTTTCACCCTGTAACGTTGACTGACACCATCAACACAGAAGATCTGTGAAGGAGGAAGTCTTTTAACAGTGCTCGCCACATGCATTTTTGATACAGCTCGATACCACTTTGATATGAAAAGGAGTTTTACAATGGGGAATGAGAAATATGCATCGTTGCAAGAAGTGCCATGTTGTCCGGCTTTAGATGCGAAGCCAACATGCGACACCATGGACCTGCGTTTCCAGTTGCCAGTAAGAACGGTGGTTAACAACAATAAGGATCGTGTCACCGTTGACCTAATCTTGCACTTTAGACTGGAGCGTTGTTCTGGAGATTTAGTACTGGGCGAACCGGTATATTCAACCACCTTGTTGCCGGGTGAAAAAGTCCGGCTTTTTACCAGCGACCGACACTCAAGATGGTCGTATGATTCAGAAACCGACTTATCCTATCGGCACGAGACCACCTCGGAGGAATCTTTTTACTCCGCAGGCATGTCCAAAGCGATTGCAGATCTGGCCATCTCCGAGAACGTCAATACCTCTTCAAGTTACGAAGAATCCACTGCAGAAGGCGGTGGTGGCGCTAGTTTGAATCTGGGGTTTGTGAAAATCGGAGGTGGCGGTGGTGCAAGCTCATACGATGCCAGTTCAACCTACGACTTTTCCCGGAGTCTATCGCAACATGCAGAAGCTGCGTCATCCTATGTCGCGGCCAGTGTCAGAGCTAAAAGTGCCGTTGCCATTGGTGAAGTTTCCAACCGGGCGCATGCTGAAGGGGAATCGGAAGCGCACTATGAGTCCTCAACACGTGTTATCAGCAATCCTAATCGTTGCCGGGCGGTGACGTACCTCTTCCATCGGATCAACAAAACACAGACTGTGAAATTCCGTTTGGTTGCAATCGAACGGCGGGTTTCTGATCCGGCGGCGCCCACTACGGCTTATCAACGTGAGGTACTTGATCACAGCGGTGGACTAAAAATACAGCCCAACAAAATATTAGCTTCCCATAGTAACCGCTTGGAACTGGAACGGAACGCACGCGCCAGTGTGTTTGATCTGGATGATCTCAAAGCGTCCGGTTTTTCAAACAACCGTTTTGTCAGCAGTGTTCGCATTAATCAGGACCCCATTAACGTGAACACCCGGCGAGCAGCGCTTGCCGCAGTTGATCGGGACCTTGTCAAGGAAGGGCTGCTGGATGAGAAGACAGGCAAACCGACTGATAAAGTCATTGCGGAGCTTTCTTGGGAGCGGGTTGAAATTCTGCCCACACCCGGTGTTATGGTCAGAGGGTGCCTCGACAGTTGCCAGACATGTGAACCGCAGTTGGAAAAACAAATCAGCCTGGAACTGGAACGGATGGAACTTGAAAATGCACTGCTCAAACGCCAGGTAGAATTATTACATGAGTCTCAGGAATACCGCTGTTGTCCAGAAAGTGACCGCGACGGAAATGGCGAGACCAGTAGTGACAACCTTCCTAATTAACTCATAACCTCCATTGCTGCACTTACTGCAAAACTGCTCGGCGTAAGTGCAGCTTTTTTACATACCATCCTACTGGACAGAATGAATTGTATAGTGAGGTGCTTACTCTCGATTCGGTAGTGTTCGTCAAACTCAGCTTGCGCTAAGATGGCCATGTCATTATCGACATATGAGAGGCGTGCTTCATTGGAAAGAATAAAACAAGAGGCGCAGAGTGTTGAGCATTTTCTCAAGACAGTCAAAGAAACACCGCTTAGGGAGCCCAACCAAACCGGTCAGCAGGGCCGTCTCATTTTTGCCATGGATGCGACAGCGAGCAGAGAACCAACATGGGATATGGCTTGCCAAATTCAAAGTGACATGTTTATACAGCCCGACTGCATAAACAACCTGTCTGTTCAGCTTGTTTATTATCGAGGCTACAATGAATGCAAAGCCTCTCCCTGGGTTAATAACGCGCGTGAATTACTCAAACTCATGTCAGCGATTCGATGCCGAGCCGGGGGAACACAAATTGGCCGAGTCATCAAACACGCCATTAGCGAAAGCAAAGAGCGATCTGTGCAAGCCGCCGTATTCGTCGGCGACTGTCTTGAAGAGCCCCTCCCCGCCTTGTTAGAACTGGCAGGACAACTGCGGTTATTAAATAGCCCACTGTTTATATTTCAAGAAGGTTATGACCTTCATGCAGGCCAGGGCTTTCAAAAGTTGGCGAAAGTTTCGGGTGGTGTCTATTGCCAATTTGATCAACACAGTGCCAGTCAATTAAGTGCATTACTTAATGCCGTCTCTGCCTATACAGTAGGTGGCAAAGATGCCTTGAAAAAACAACTCAAAGACGGCAGGATGCAAGCTGCTCAACTTCTGGAACAACTGAATTCACCGTGACTCGTCTTGTTTTTATTGTCGCCATCATTGTTTTAATCCTGGTTGGTTACTACCTCACTAAAAAACAGGCAAAAACACAAGGCCGCATTGCTTGGATACGCACAGGCCTTATCTCGCTGGCTGCTGTTCTGATCTTCCTTACGGTTACAGGCCGCCTTCATTTTGTCGTCGGAATTATCGGGGCATTGTTACCTTTGGTTACGCGTTTTGCGCCATTGTTACGATTTTGGCCAATGGTGAAAAAACTGTTTGATCGTTCTCCAAAGGGGGCTTATTCGTCGGCATCCGGTGCATCACAGGTAAATACTCCGACCTTGCAAATGACGCTGGATATACAAACTGGAAAAATGGATGGTTTAATCCTTGCGGGTGGCTTTTCGGGTAGAAAACTGAGTGAGTTGAGCCGAACAGAACTCAGAGGCTTTTACGATGAGTGTCTACAGCAGGACCCAGATGCCGTTCGCTTGCTGGATGCATATGTTCAACGCGAGTACGCCGAGCAATGGCAGAGCACAGCGGATAATCAACAATCACAAAAACCTCCCAACGCGAATGGCCAGATGAGTGCCAAAGAGGCCTGTCTCATCCTTGGTATAAAGGAAAGCCAAGCAAAGGAACGCGCCGTCATTGTATCGGCGCATCGCCAACTCATCTCAAAACTGCATCCCGATAAAGGTGGGAATGCTTACCTGGCGACGAAAGTGAATCAGGCGAGAGATATTTTACTCAAAGGTATTTGATGAGCTTGTATCCCTCGCCAGTGTGTGAGCTTGGTTCAGGCTGTACGAGGTTCAACCGTCTTAGGAATAATATTTCTCAATAAGAAGTTGATCAACAAACCATAGATTGGCAGAAAAACAATCAGGCTCACCAGTAATTTAAAGGCATAGTCAACCCAAGCAATTGCTACCCAGTGCTCGGCCATAAAAGCATCTGAGGATGCATAGAAAGCCACACTGTAAAAGAAAAATGTATCGAGCAATGTACCCAAAATACTGGATCCTCCTGGCGCCAGCCACCAGCTTTTTAATCGCCGTAAGCGCATAAAAATCATGATATCTGTCAGTTGACCCAGTAGATAAGCGAGAAAGCTGGCTAAAGCGATTCGTGCGACGAAGCCATTAAAATGACTCAATTGCTCCACGCCTTGATAGTTTCCCTGAAAAAAAATGACAGAAACAATGTAAGAAACTAAGAGCGCTGGAAACATTGCTGCAAACACAATACGCCCAGCACTCTGGCTACCAAAGATACGGATTGTTAAATCGGTGGCAAGAAAAATCAAAGGAAAGCTAAAAGTTCCCCAAGTTGACTCAAAACCAAACACGGTTACTGGAATCTGGACCAGATAGTTACTTGCTGCGATGACAACAATATGAAAGCCGAAAAGAAGAAAGAGCGCAGTTTGCTTTTGCGCGAAAGACAAATGTGACATGTTAAAAAACCTTTTTTTACGAGGTGAGGGAACTCAGTATGAGGGCATTACGCCGAGGCGAAATTGTAGAGAGGGTGTCGTGAGAATACAAGTGAATGCTTGAAAAAAGCCACCGGCACCAAAGTACCGGTGGCTGTGAGGTGAAAATGCAAGCATGGTCTCTACAGCGCGTAGTGACCTAAAATGATCTCAATAGCATTGAGTTGTGCGCGGTTATCAGGCGAAACAGCCTGAATTTGTAGAAGGATGGTGCCGTCCACCGCAGGTTCTACCGCTAATATGACAACGTCATCCGCATTATTAATTGTCTGGATGCTACCCGATTGGTTTGTAGCCCCCGTAACACTGAATTCAGTGACCCGGCTATCGGTTTCTGTGCCAACTCGGCTCCCGTAGAAGACAAATGTATATATTTGCCCTACCGGCAAGTTGCTGAGTTGTATTTGCCCTACTTCAGTTCCATTAAGCCCTGTCCATAAGTAGTCTTTTTTAACAGTTGCTAAGGAATAGCGTGTTCCAGACGTGACACCATTGGATGTGCTTGCGCCGGAAAATGAGCTCACAGTGCCTAAATTGACGCCAGTTACTTCGCCAAGAATATTCGTTAAAACGCCACTGTCACCGACCAAGTCACCACTGTAGTTTGTCCATGTACGGCCCAAGTCATCCGTTGTACTTGTCAGCGCATTGCCGAAGTCAATTAAGGCAAAAGGTTCGCCGGCGGGTGCCACACTGATGCGGTCTAACACATCCAAATCAGGAACTGTAGGGTCCGTACTATTGAAGTATTCATCCCGATTAGACATACCATCGTTATCCGCATCACTATCTGCGTCGGATGCATCATTAGGGTTCAGGCCGAAAGTCACTTCAAAGCCGTCAGGCATCTGGTCCAGGTCCGTATCTGCTTCGCTGGGAGACGTGCTGTTATTGTATTCAGCAAGTGTGGTCAGACCATCGAGGTCGAGATCTAAATCGGCATCCGTTGCGTCATTGGGATCGTAGCCGTAAGCAAGTTCCCAAGTATCTGGCATACCGTCGTCATCAGTATCCACTGGCGCATAGTTTCCAAGAATAATTTCCAGTGCATTTAAGTGAGCACGGTTATCCGGTAAAACGGGGCCGACGCTCAGTGTTATTTTGCCCTGGGCATCCGCCTCAGTCGCTAGAATGACAACTTCAGTTTCATTATTAATGGACTGAATGCTACCACTTTCAACCGTAGAACCGCTTAATACAAACTCTGTCAACCGGCTATCTGAGGCATTTCCTTGTCGGCTACCATACAAGACAAATGTGAAGGTCTCACCGGCAGGAAAACCAGAGAACGACAATTCACCCACTTCTGAACCGCTTTCACCTGCCCAAAAGTAATCCTGCTTGACTGTATCCAGCGAATAACGTGTACCGCTGGTTACCCCGTTCGACGAGCTGGCCCCTGAAAAAGCTTGCGAGGTCTGTAGGCTAATGGTCGTGGCATCGCCCAGTATATTGGGCACAACGACAGTGTTATTGATGGCTGATGATGAATAGTTAAACCATAATCTGCCGTCTGAATCCGCTGCCAAACTTGCGGTTGCTCCAAAATCAATCAGTGCGAAAGGTTCACCTGCGGCAGCTATATCAATATTACCGCCCGCTGGAAGGTCCGCATGGTTGGGGTCGGTCCCTGCATTGTATTCGTCCAGATTGCTGACGCCATCTAAATCATTGTCTGCCAAAGCATCTGCTGGGTTGGTTGGTGACAAGCCATTATCGACTTCATAACCATCCGGCAGTCCATCAGCATCACTGTCTGCCAAGTTGGGGTCGGTGCCGTTTTGATACTC
>DJFX01000014.1:0-146 GCA_002432635.1 Halothiobacillaceae bacterium UBA5861
GGCCCGAGATAGGCGCGCACCATGGAAAGCAGTTCCTCTTTCACCTTTTCCGGCTCCTCGAACGCCCGGCGGGTGAACTCCGCCTGATCGTGGAGAATTTTCCGGCGGGTGATTTCGTGAATCCAGTTTTCGTCGATGTCGAGCTT
>DJFX01000014.1:464-30312 GCA_002432635.1 Halothiobacillaceae bacterium UBA5861
GGAATGAAATAAGTTGGCGAACGCTGAAGAAGGGTGATGTGGGCGCAATCCTCAGCCATTGCCGGCACTACGGTCGCCGCCGTCGCCCCGGAGCCGATCACGATCACCTTCCTGCCCTTGTAGTCAAGATCATCCGGCCAGGTCTGCGGATGCACGATGCGGCCCTTGAATTCCTTCATGCCCGGCCATTCCGGCGTGTAGCCTTTGGAATGGCGGTAATATCCCTGACACATCCACAGAAAGTTGGCGGTGAAACGGACTGTATTGCCGGTGTCGGTATGCACCCCTTCCAGGGTCCATAATTTGTCCTTATCCGACCATTGCGCCGTATTGATCTTGTGCTGATAACGGATATGTGGCGCCAGACCGTTTTCACTGATCACCTCGCCCATATATTTTAGGATTTCCTCCGCCGTGGCGATCGGCGCCCCGGTCCAGGGCTTGAAACGGTAGCCGAAGGTGTAAAGGTCGCTGTCGGAACGGATGCCCGGATAACGGTGAGTAATCCATGTGCCCCCGAAGCTTTTCTGCTCCTCAAGAACGGCGAACCGCTTTCCCGGGCATTGTTTGGTCAGATGATAGGCGCCGCCGACGCCGGAAATTCCGGCTCCGATGATCAGAACGTCAAAATGTTCCGTTTTTCCCGCGGTTCCGGGTTTGTCGAGTGTGGCTGTGTGAGACATGGGTTCCAATTCAGTTCGGTGCTTGAGAAAAGATTACGGGAAGATCCCGGGCGCAGAAATCCAGATAATAAATTCCATAACAACAATCAATCAGCCTTGATCTGGATCAAACCAGGCAGATGCGAAGATCAGCCCTGGGGCAATCATCCTGTTTCCGGCAGCCGGCCTGGCATGCGTCGCCAGCACCCCAAGGCTCCAGTATAAACTGTTACCTATGTCTCAAGAATGGACCCCGCAAAGGGTGGTCGGGGAGACTGGATTCGAACCAGCGACCCTCTGCTCCCAAAGCAGATGCGCTACCAGGCTGCGCTATGCCCCGACACGAAGAGAGCAATTTTAAGGAAGCTAAGGGATTACGTCAATCTGAAATTACATGCTTGTAAAGAGTTAGGGGCTGTTTTGCGTCTGGATCATTGCGATTGCATCAGCTATCCGCTGCAGTGTTCGCTTTCGACCAACCAAAAATATAGTGATTTCAATCGATGGAGATGAACTCCCCCCAGTTAACGCTACGCGTAATGGTTGACCTATTTTACCCATTCCCACGTTTAGAGTTTCTGCTGTCTGTAAAATTGTTTGCTTTATATTTTCAGACGTCCACATCTCATCCTCTAATTCAGTAAACGCACTGCTTATTGCTTGCAAAGGCTGAAGTGCCTTTTCACCAAAGCACTTCTTGACTGCTTTTTCATCATATACTCCAATTTCCTGAAACAGGTAGACTGAGCTTTGGGCAATGTCTTTCAAGGTTTTTTCTCGCTCCCTATAAGCGGCAATAACCTTCGCTAATGCGGGGCCCTCAGAAGTATCAACCCCCATCGCCGTAAAATGTGTTTGCAGCTCATTCGCAAGAAACTGCTCATCACCTTCTTTTATGTATAACTGGTTCAACCACAAGAGTTTTTCTGGATTAAATATTGAGCCAGCTTTATTAACATTTTCTATTTCAAACAGATCTATCATTTCATTTCGAGAAAAAATTTCCTTGTCTCCTGCTGACCAGCCAAGCCTGACAAGATAATTAATCAGTGCTTCAGCCAAGTAACCTTCTTCACGGTATTGCAGGACACTGACTGCACCGTGCCTTTTAGACAAGCGCTTACCATCTTCTCCCAAAATCATTGGAACATGCGCATACTGAGGTATCTGTGCGCCTATGGCGTTAAGCAAGTGAATTTGTTTTGGTGTATTACTGATATGGTCTTCACCACGGACTACGTGGGAAATTGCCATATCATTGTCATCCACGGCAACGGTTAAATTATACGTTGGCGAACCATCACTACGGGCAATAATCAAGTCATCCAACTCTGTATTCTTAATTTCAATATGTCCACGAATTAAGTCATTAAAAATAACAGAGCCGCCCAACGGTGTTTTGAAACGAACCACACAATCGCCACTCTGATCGGGTTTGATATTTAAGTCTCGGCAACGACGATCATACCGTGGCTTAACACCGGCTTGCATTTGCTGCTCCCGCATTTGCGCCAAAAGTTCTTTGGAGCAATTGCAGTAATAAGCATGGCCGTCTTCCAAGAGTTCTTGTATGACTTCGTTGTAGCGATCATATCGGTCAGTCTGATAAAACGGGCCTTCATCATAATCCAGCCCTAACCAGTCCATGCCTTGCAAAATGGCATCTACCGCAGCTTGCGTTGAACGCTCCCGGTCCGTATCTTCTATTCGTAAAACAAACTGCCCACCCGCTTTGCGAGCAAGTAGCCACGAAAAAAGCGCTGTCCGAGCCCCGCCTACATGTAAATAACCCGTTGGACTCGGCGCAAAACGTGTTCGAATCTTCATCTATAGCCTCAAAATATTGATCAAATCCTAGCGCAAACTACTATTAAGCCTGTTTAAGTTTAACGGCTGATGGTCGAAACCTTATTTATCAATAAACATCTAACAAGCTAACTGCTCATTTCCGCAATGAATGAAGAGTTGTACATTCAAAGGCACGCATAATACGCTGATTATCCCCTGTCGCATAACACTATAGAAACATATACAAAGATGTCATCGCTCAAATGGAACTCCTCTGCACAAACTCATACTGGCTATGTGCGCCAGCACAATGAAGATGCTTACCTCGACGCCAGAGAGCAATGCCTATGGGTTGTTGCCGATGGAATGGGAGGGCACAATGCCGGCGACTTGGCGAGCCAAATAATCATTGAGAACCTGGTTACTTTTCATCCTCAACAAGATATGACCAAAAGTGTTGATGCCATAGAGCAGCGGCTGATTGCAGCAAATACACAGTGCCGCAAGAATCGTACGGGCAGTCATACCATCATGGGCAGTACCGTCGCTGTACTGTATGCGCAGGATGAATTTTGCTTTTTCTTATGGGCGGGAGATAGCCGGATTTACCGGCTTCGCAATGGTTCACTGAGTCAAATGACAGAGGACCACAGCCTGGTGCAGGAAATGGTAAATATGGGTGAAATTAGCCAGACTGAGGCATTAAACCACCCTTCATCAAACGTCATCACACGTGCCATTGGTGTACGCGATCAACTTTTTGTTGATATAGAATACGCCACTGCGGACAAGGGTGATCGTTTTTTACTTTGTTCAGATGGGTTGAGCAAAGAACTGTCGGCCGAAGACATTGCACAAACAATGAGCTCAACGCCTGTCGAACAGGCCTCTAAAACACTGGTTCAACAGGCACTTGCCAAAGGTGGAAGCGATAACATTACGGCTATCGTTGTACAAGTTGGTTACTGAACATTGTGCGCACTCGATTAAATTCGCCGGCGCTTGCGGCGCGTTCGAGGCGCTTCAGATACCAACTTCAATCCATCACCCTTCGCACCCTGAAGGCGTGAAGGCAATTGAACAGACTGGGCCAGCTTATTCACATCGGCTGCGTTGAGTTCAAAACGTTTACCCACCCTCAATTCCCGGGGCAACGCAACGCTACCAAAGCGCACACGAATAAGCCGGCTTACCTCAACACCTTGCGTAGCCCACATCTTTCGGACTTCACGATTTCTACCTTCTCGCAAGGTGACATGGTACCAACGATTTTGCCCTTCTCCGCCGGCAAACCGGATACTTTCAAACTTCGCAGGCCCATCATCCAGCACGACACCACTCGACAATTGCGCGAGCGCGCCATCAGGCACATCACCACGCACTCTAACCGCATATTCACGCTCAATTTGACTGGACGGATGCATTAGGCGATGAGCTAATTCACCGTCATTGGTAAACAATAAAAGTCCCGCAGTATTAATATCCAGGCGCCCAACTCCAATCCACCGGCTTTTCTGAATTCGAGGTAACGTTTCATAAACGCTGCGCCGGCCTTCCGGGTCACTGCGCGTACACACTTCGCCTACTGGCTTATGATAAAGCACAACACGCCGGCGAGCATACCCGCTGACCACCCGGTAACGTCGCCCTTTTGCAACAACATGTTCGTTTTCTGTTAAAGCATCGCCCAAGCGTGCTTTTTTCCCGTTAACCATGATCTGGCCTTCTCGTATCCAGTGTTCGATTTCCCGCCGGGACCCCAAACCTGCATTAGCCAATAATTTTTGAATGCGCTCACTCACGTTTTGTTTCCACTTTGTGACATGACAATTCTAACAGATAAGAAAACCCTGTTATGATTATAAAAATATCAGAAACAAGGTAATTCCTATGCGTTTATACAAAGGTAAGTCGCTGACTCAGCATTTGATTGAAAATCAACGAGCAAATGGCGGATCTGGCGCGTTTAGTGCTGCGCTGAACGGCGTCATCATGGCCTGTAAACGCATCTCTTCACTGGTTGATAAAGGCGAACTGATTGGCGTACTTGGTGAAGCCGGCAGCTCCAATGTTCAAGGCGAAGACCAAAAGTTACTGGACATCATCTCGAACGAAACTTTCATCGGCCAAACAGAGTGGGCTGGCTATTTTGCCGGCATGGCATCCGAGGAGATGGAAGATGTTTATCATATCCCCGCTGAGTACCCCGTCGGGAAATACCTGATTACTTTTGATCCACTGGACGGGTCATCCAATATCGATGTGAATGTCTCTGTCGGCACCATTTTCTCCATTCTACGCTGCCCCGAAAATATTGAACGGCCGACAACCGCCGACTTTTTACAGCCAGGAACAAAACAAATATGTGCCGGCTATTGTTTGTATGGCTCTGCGACAATGATGGTATTAACGATGGGCAACGGCGTGAATGGCTACACATTGGATAAGGATATTGGCGCTTTCATCTTAACCCACCCGGACATGAGAATTCCTGAATCGACTAATGAGTTCTCAATCAATATGTCAAATATGCGGCATTGGGAAAAACCGGTTAAAAAGTACATCAACGAATGCTTGCAAGGTAAAGAAGGGGTACGCGGTAAAGACTTTAATATGCGCTGGGTGGCCTCCATGGTTGCCGACGTACACCGCCTCCTTGTACGTGGCGGCATTTTTCTCTATCCCTATGATGCCAAAGCTGCTGCCAAGGGGATGGGTGGCAAGCTGCGCTTGATTTATGAGGCAAACCCTATCAGTTTTATTGTCGAACAAGCCGGAGGGCTCGCCAGCACAGGCAGAGAGCGCATTATGGATATTACCCCGTCTGAGTTACATCAGCGCATTCCTGTTGTTATGGGCTCCAGGGAAGAGGTACAGTACGTGACTGACTTACACAAGGCATGACTTGGTCAGTCAGTTGCACAAACAGACGGACCAATAATATAAGGCTGGCGGGTATTTTCTAAAACACTGAACCAGAAGTCACTTTGCAGGTCAACTTGGCGTACTTCTCCCTCCAAAGCACTCATCGGAACATGGGTTAAATGGCCATGCCAGTTCCCAATCAGCATGCCACCTTTCCCCGCCATCGCAGCATGAACCGCTGCCCTCGCTAAGTGATCGCAATAAATTTTGTCGCTAAAATTCGGTGGCGTGGAACGGATGATATAACTCGGATCAATGTATTTAAGCGTGACAGGGAAGCCAACATCAGAAAAGTGGGCATTCAGCCTATCCCGAAGGTAGGCGCCAATATCTCCAGGCTTAATATTGCCTGAAGCATCTTTAATTAACTCTTCGCGCCGAAAAAACTGTTGCCCTGCCCCTTCAGCGACCACAATAACAACCTGCCTCCTCCGGCGTAATCTTTCTTTCACTAAAGCAAATAGGCCATTATCCCCTTCCAGCTCAAAAGGAGATTCAGGAATTAGACAGAAATCAGCATTGCCCGAAGCGAGTACGGCATTCGCGGTAATATACCCCGAGTAGCGCCCCATCAGTTTAACCAAACCGATGCCATAAGGGGCTCCGCGCGATTCAACATGTGCTGCATTGACAACTTTTGCGGCTTCTTTAACAGCGGTTTCGTATCCAAAAGAGCGATGGACATAGGGAATATCGTTGTCGATCGTTTTTGGCACACCAATAACCGCTAACTTCAACCCGCGCCGGCGTACTTCCTGCCAGATCGCATGACCTCCGCGCATTGAACCATCACCACCGATGATGAATAACATGTCGACTTTAAGTGTCTCGAGCTTATCAACCATTTCTTCTACAGGCGGCGCGCCACGGGATGTCCCCAGCATAGTCCCACCGACAGAATGGATATCCCTGACCCAGTCTGGGTTCAATTTGACGATTTCCTCAGAATCATGCCGGAGACCATTGTAGCCATAGCGCACCCCCAAAATCTGTTTGCAGTGGTAAAAATACCAAAGTTGTAAAACGACACCCCGAATGACGGCATTGAGCCCTGGACACAATCCACCGCACGTCAATATGGCCGCGCGACATTTTTCACCCTGGAAAAAAATGTCTTTCCTGGGGCCCGCAACTTCAAATCCTGTTGGAGACCCCTGCTCATCCACTTCATCCTGAAATTTCGATAGCAGATGGTGATAAAGAACACGTTCGGAGTCTGAGTGGAACTTAAAATAACTGGCGGTACTCACCGTGTTAGGAATAACGGTATCGCCTAAACTTTCAACCTCAAATGACACACCCTTTTTCATTTGTCACACCTTTTTTACATCACCTTCGTAAACTTATATACCACGTTTTTATAACAAGTGGATCGGGCCTTTTTAACGCTCGTTAAAAAAAGGGGTATTCATCGAAAAAATTAACAGGCTCACAAAACTATGCATCTCGACATGCACCTGACAACAGTGATTAAAATTTTGTGAAATGGTAGTTCTAACATTGTGAAACACGATGATAACCTTCGTACAGCTCATGTAAACACACCCCTTGAATCTCTCAAATCTTAGGAAAAACAATGGCGCTATTTTCATTCTCACCTGCAGACTACGTAGACGCATTTAATAAAAATGGCTATGTGCATATCAAAAATGGAGTCAACCTGGAAAATCTGGCTTACATCCAGGCAAAAACAAAAG
Source organism: Halothiobacillaceae bacterium UBA5861 (assembly GCA_002432635.1). Taxonomy (GTDB): domain Bacteria; phylum Pseudomonadota; class Gammaproteobacteria; order UBA5861; family UBA5861; genus UBA5861. The sequence continues at coordinate 7,537 of DJFX01000014.1, forward strand.
AACTGACAGCCGATCAAAATGACCTGAAAGAGTGGGAATTTAAGGGCAAAAAGCAACAATATTTATTCGACTTTCCGGCAGAATGGAATTTTCCGGAAGCCATTTTTCAACCACTGGCCTCTGTCGCGAGCATGCCTTATGAGACTTTTACGATGTGTGAGCGCCACATAAAAGTCTATGATAAGTCAGCAAAACCCAGTGTGCCTCCGCACAAAGATCGTGTTGCCGCTGAACTGACCGTCGGCATTCCTTTATTTATGCCAGAAGGATCTGAGTCACATCTGGTTCTTTGGCCAAATGATGCGCTTGATGTTAACCCACTGAATACCACAGCACTCTGGCGTTCAAGCCTTGATGAGAAAGATCTTCCTGAAAATCGTCTGGCTGGCATAGAACCCGTCCGTGTTTACACCGAACCGGGTGACGTTATTATGTTCCGGGGCAGTTCCATCTACCATGAACGCGAATACCCCGCAGACACCGCATTACTCTATCTAAAATTTAACGCCATGCGGCTGGACCCTTTGAATGAAGACCCGTCAACTGGCTTACAAGAGGCCTTGTCACTGAAGAATTTATCTGAAAAGACAGACGACGAATTACTTGACTGTACAGTGGAAGTCTCCCCCAAGCTATACCGAATCAGCCGACACTACACCCGCCTCCACTGGAAGGAGGTCGTCCAGGCTTATGTAACAGATGAAAAAGAGTTCAACATATCTGAATTTGAACTGAGCATCTTTAAAGCGGCAGAAAACAAACGCAGTGTCAGAGAGATTATCGCTCGACTGGGTATTCCAGGACCAGAAGCCATTAATCACGTTCCAACCTTTAGACGCTTAGGAGCGCTCAAAGGCCTTCACTTTATTTAGCGGACCAAGCGCACCATGAGCACTGTGCCTTGCAGATCAGTCTGGCAATTTGGCACAGTGCCTATACTTTTTCCCCTTGTGAAAGCGTACTTCCATTTTTTGAAAAAGATCTTTGCATATCGAACGCTATAACAAACAACGCGACACAAAAACAACTTAACGGACGATAAAATGGCTGACAAACCTAAATCGGCAGAAATGCACCCAGGCCCGGGATTCAGAATCCGTAAAAACATCGAAAGGCCTTCCCAGGAAATTATCCAACAATTCAGAGATTTTGAAACCCCCGATGTTTCGGACTTGATGAACCGGCTTTATACGATGTGTGCCGACATCCACAACATGGTGAACTCAGCGCCTCTCGTTGGCCCAGCGTGCACAGTAAAAGTCTATCCCGGTGATAACATGATGGTCCATAAAGCCTTGGACATTGCTCAACCGGGGGATATTGTCGTAGTTGACACAGGTGGCTCCTACACCAATGCCGTCTTGGGTGATTTAGTGGCTAACAAAGCAAAACACAGGAAAATTGCCGGCTTCGTCATCGACGGGCTCGTGCGTGATTTGCCCGGCTTAATGGAAGTTGGTATCCCTGTATATGCGCGCGGCGCCACTCCAATTGGCCCTCTGCATCGAGGCCCCGGCGAACTGAACCATTCAATTTCATGCGGTGGCATTGTCGTCAACCCAGGTGACATCATCACCGCCGACAGTAATGGCGTTGTCGTGGTAAGAAAAGATTTCTCTGAAGAGCTCCTTGAGCGGCTATATAAACAAAAAGCTTCGCTGGAAGATTACATTGCCGATGTCAAAGCCGGTAATTTTTCAAACGCGTGGGTAGATAACTATCTGAAAAGCGTGGACTGTCTGGAAGACTAGCAGTAAAAAACAGCGGCCCACACACTCTCAGGGACAACCGATCAGTATTTTGAAATAAAATAATCACAAGGACGCCGAACCCCACGATGCAAAAATCAACCCCTATGCCGGCTCTCATTTTAGGTGGTCAGGAAAATACCCTTTCCCTAACTCGCAGTTTTGGTAAACGCGGCATTCCCGTTTATGTCTCAAGTCGGCCAAGCTGTATGGCCAATGACTCACGCTACGTATCCAAAACCTACCCGATCACCTCGGGGATGTCTGCACAGGCGTTCTGGTCCGAACTTCTTTTGTCGGGCAAACACAGTGAACTTAAGAACACGATGATCTTCGCCTGCAACGACGATGCTCTGGAGTTTATGGCAGAACATAAAGCGGACCTGGTTGCAACCGGCGACTACATTGTGGACGAATTTCAGCCTGAACTACTTAAGTCCATGTTAGACAAGCAACAAACACTTGAGTATGCCACCTCCGTGGGCTGTTCCATTCCACAGTTCTGGAACGTCTCAGACATTTCCGATATTGAAGCCATTGCCGAAAAGATTGTCTTTCCGGCCATGATCAAGCCGATACATTCACATAAATTCCAGCGCGTTTATCCCGGAAAGAAATACCTCCTCTTCAACGATCTTGATGCCCTTTTCAGTGGTGCAAAAACTGCGCTGGCTAATGGCATCGAATTTATGCTCTGCGAAATGATCCCAGGGTCTGATGAGCAGCTTTCCAGTTACTACACCTATATCGACACAAATGGAAATCATTTGTTTCACTTCACAAAACGCGTGATACGCCGCTTCCCGGTCAATCACGGTGGCGGGTCTTACCACATCACCGAATGGCTTCCTGATACAGCAGCCGAAGGACGAAAGTTTTTTGATGGCATCAATTATTCCGGCTTAGGAAACATAGAATTTAAACGTGACCTTCGCGATGGGAAGCTTAAAGTTATCGAATGTAATGCACGTTATACCGCGGCTCAGGAACTGATCACCGCCAGCGGCCTGGACATGAGCTTTCTTATCTACGAACACTTGTTGGGCCGCACCCGCCCTGAAACGAGGGACTTCAAAGATTTTGTTCGTCTCTGGCTCCCGAAACGGGATTATCATGCCTACAAGCAACTCAGGAGTTCCGGACAGCTCACATCACTTCAGTGGCTAAAAAGTATCTGCCACCGCCAAACTTTTTCATGCTTTTCGCTCACGGATCCTATGCCCGCTCTTCAACAAACAGTGAATTGGTTCAAACGTTAACAACAACTACCCATGAGTGGACAAAACACTATTAACCCACTCAGGTATCATTTTAAAGTAGCAAATTAAATAGAAACGCCACGCAGCCGCTTACAACAATAAAATTTGGAGTTCTTTACCTATGCTTTCCAGTCGACTAAGAAACATCAATCTCAAGCTACAGCGGCGAAGCAAGCAAGTGATGACTTTATTGAACCCTGAGATACGCGAAAATCTCCAAAAATTTCAAAGTCACCGAAGCACGTTTTACCAGGCCTACTGGCTTAAAGTCGCAAAAAATATTGGTGCAGAAATTGACAGCCTTGGCGACGGCTATTTCCGCTTATGTAAGAACTCGGTTGTGACTTATGTCCGCAGTGAATTTGTCATGCTCGACAACCACTTGGTTTTAAAGCTCTCGGGCAACAAACCCATCATACATAAAATGCTGACAGGACTGAATATTCCTGTGCCCCGCTATTGCACTTATGACCTGCAATCCATGTCCCGTGCACAGAACATGCTTGATGAACTGGGCGGTGAATTCGTCGTAAAGCCTGCAGCAGAAACCGGTGGGGGTAAGGGCGTTACAACAAGCGTTTCCAATATGAAAACGCTAGGAAAAGCTTCTTTACAAGCCTCTGTTTTTTCAAGAAATTTAATGATTGAACAACAAGTGCCGGGAGACTCCTACCGGCTGCTTTATCTTAATGGTAAATTACTTGACGTCATACGCCGTGACCCACCCATTGTCACCGGCGATGGGAAAAGTTCAATCAAGCAATTAATGAAAAAGGAAACACAAAAACGGGTGCACAGCATGCCACTGATTGCGCTACACCCGTTAGATCCGGATCTGGAATGCAAGTTTACTTTGGCCAAACAAGGGTTATCTCTTTCCAGCAGCCCCAAAAAAGGGGAAATTGTTAAAGTCAAACATGCGCCGAACCAAAATTCCTGCTACGAAAATCACATTGTTAAGGATCAAATCCACCCTTCAATTGTCCGACTGGGCCGAGACCTGGCGTCCATGTTTGGTATTGAGTTGGCAGGCGTCGACTTGATCACACCCGATATCAGCGTGCCACTCTCGGAAAGTAAAGGGGTGATCAATGAAATCAATTCAACGCCCGGCTTACACCACCATTATCTTGTGGCTGAAAAAGATAAACGCGCGCGCGTTGGCGAACTCATACTCAACAAAATCTTTGACTCGCAACAAAAAGTTAATGGCCAATCCATTTTCAGCAAAAAAAGCCCCTCTATTTCGATCTGATACAGTGAATGAAAGAGTCTGAACGCCACTAGTTTTCTCGTTACCTTTTAGCCATAGAAAATGGCACAAGAATGAATACCGTAAAAGCATACTCTCACTATAACCCTTAGTCAGACAAACCTATCGACGAAACGTTGCGAAACCCCTGTGGTAAAAGTTTTCCTCGTTTACCACGGTCAGTCATATAGGGTGCTCTTTGCTGCGCATTCAATGTCAAATGGCGTTTACCGCATTGCAACACGAGTTCTGAGTCGGGCCGAAGTACACTGACTCCCACCAGTTTTTCCTCACCTTTTTGCAGTTTTGCGGACGGTATTCCCATGATTTTATTGCCTTTACCTTTAGAAAGTTCGGGCAAGTCGGCCACCGGGAAGATCAACAAATAACCCGCTGAGGAGACCGCTGCAATCAAGTCTGTTGTTTTATCCCACACTGGAACAGGCTTGAATGCATGACCGCCCGGGGGCACCGTCAACACGTGTTTACCACCTTTCACCCGCCCTACAAGCTCAGAAAAACCCACCGTAAAACCGTAGCCACGGTCCGTTGAGAGTAGAAAGTGTTCCTCACCTGCACCAATCAATGTCGCGAGGTACTGGGCACCATCAGGCTGTTTGAACCGGCTGGCGAGCGGTTCTCCCATACCTCGTGCCGACGGAAGACTATGGGCCGGCAAGCTATAAAAACGTCCTGTCGAGTCCATAAAAACAGCGGTTTGATTACTCCGACCGACCGCAGCATCCTGGTAACTGTCACCCGCTTTGTAGCTTAACCGGGTTGCATCAACATCATGCCCTTTGGCTGACCGGACCCAGCCCCGCTGGGATAACACAATGGTTACCGCCTCATTAGGCATCAGATCTGTTTCTTTTAAGGCCTGTGCCTCTTCCCGCACGACCAGCTTCGTACGGCGCTCATCACCGTACTTAGCGGTATCTTCCTTAATTTCTGACTTAATGAGCGTCTTTAAGCGCCGGTCTGAGCTCAGTGTCAACTCCAGGCTGTCCCGCTCTTCGCCCAGTTCCTGCTGCTCGGCGCGGATTTTTTGCTCTTCTAACTTCGCCAGGTGCCGCAACTTAAGATCCAAGATGGCATCAGCCTGTTCACCACTGAGGTTAAAACGCGCCATTAATACAGATTTCGGCTCATCTTCGTTACGGATAATGGCAATCACCTCATCAATATTCAGATAAGCGATCAATAAGCCGTCCAAAATGTGTAACCGTGCCAGCACTTTGTCCAGCCGCCATTGAAGGCGCCTGCGAGTTGTCTGGAGACGATAGTCCAGCCACTCCAGTAAAAGTGTTTTCAGGTTTTTGACCTGAGGGCGACCATCCAGTCCTATCATATTCATATTGACCCGATAGCTTTTTTCCAGGTCTGTGGTCGCAAACAGGTGCTTCATGACACTTTCAATATCCACTCGATTGCTGCGGGGTGTAACAACCAGTCGGATCGGATTTTCATGATCCGACTCATCTCGCAAGTCTTCCAGCATCGGCAGTTTTTTGGCCTGCATTTGTTGTGCGATTTGCTCTAATACGCGGGCACCCGACACTTGGTAAGGCAAGGCATGGATAACAATTTCGCCGTTCTCCACGGTATAGTCAGCACGCATCCGGAAAGACCCTGTTCCAAGCGCATACATTTTTTGCAAATCTTCGGGAGGCGTAATAATTTCGGCCGCAGAAGGGTAATCCGGCCCCTTCACGATTTCGCACAATGCCTCTAGAGGCGTACGGCTGTTTTCAAGCAGTAAAATGCAGGCGTCAGAAATTTCTTTTAAATTATGTGGCGGAATATCCGTGGCCATCCCCACTGCAATCCCGCTGGAGCCATTCAGTAGCACATGGGGCAGCCGTGCCGGCAACAAGGCTGGCTCATCCAAGGTGCCATCAAAGTTGGGTACCCAGTCAACGGTTCCATTGCCCAGTTCCTGTAAGAGAACTCTGGCGAACGGTGACAGTCGCGCTTCGGTGTAACGCATGGCCGCAAAGGACTTGGGATCATCTTGAGATCCCCAGTTACCCTGCCCGTCGACCAGTGGATACCGAAAAGAAAAAGGCTGTGCCATAAGCACCATGGCTTCATAGCAGGCGGTATCCCCATGGGGGTGGAATTTGCCTAAGACGTCACCCACTGTTCGCGCCGATTTTTTATGCTTGGCCGCTGCTGACAGACCCAGTTCTGACATCGCATAAATAATCCGGCGCTGGACAGGCTTCAGCCCATCGGCCACGTGGGGTAAGGCACGATCAAGAATGACGTACATCGAATAATTGAGGTACGCTTTTTCAGTAAACTCACTAAGCGGCAACTGTTCCACATTGCCATTGATCACTTCTGCCATCAAACGTCCTTCTATCAGATCAAACCTGGCAGATTCTAGCGCATGTCACCTATCACCTGCAGTGAATCTGTAAAGTCTTTTTAAACCTTCACTAGGAACACAGATCCAACATGCTTATTTTAACTGGTTGTATTTCTCACAAATAATGATTGACATCATAACAAGAATCATTATCATTTAAATTCACAATCAAATCATAGAGTGAGTCACAACCATGCCGACAGTACAACCTGAGCAAACGAGCGAGAAAAAGGAACTCAGCCCCTCGAAAGGGCTTCAACGCATCAACAGCACGGACCTTTTTAGAGGGAAAACCCGGCTTATCATCCAACACTACGACAATGAATATTTTTTACAAATCACACGTCAAGGTAAATTAATTCTAACGAAATAACATCAATGGGCCTTACCCCACACAAAGCCAGCGATAAGCCAGCCAAAACTAGAATCGCGACCAGAGGTTATACAACATGAAAAAACTTATTGCGTTATTTGCCGGCATTGCACTCAGCACCAGTGTGTGGGCAAACACAACGGAAAAGGCTGTTCTCACACATTACGCTGATTTAGCTCATGCCATGTATCAGGATTCACTGATCACAGCCCAAGCACTCCTTAAAGCAGTGAAACAATTAGCCGCTCAACCCACGGAAGCCAATCTCAATCATGCAAAAACCGCTTGGAAAGCTGCCCGTGTCCCCTATCAGCAAACAGAAGCCTACCGTTTTGGTAACGCCATCGTTGATGACTGGGAAGGCAAAGTTAACGCGTGGCCACTGGATGAAGGCCTGATTGACTACGTCGAAGGCAATTACGGCACAGAATCTGATGAAAACCCTTACTACACAGCCAACATCATCGCCAATAAAAAGCTCATGATTGGTGGTCAAAGCATTGATGCCAGCAAAATTACCAAAACGCTTTTGGCCGATACGCTACACGAAATTGATGAGGTTGAGTCGAACGTTGCCACAGGTTATCACGCCATTGAATTCTTACTGTGGGGGCAAGACCTGAATGGCACCCAAGCTGGCGCGGGTAAACGTCCAGCCAGTGACTTTGATACCAAAAGTTGTACGGGAGGTCACTGTGATCGCCGAGTCGCTTACCTGCTCGCCGCAACCGAATTACTCGTTGATGAACTCAACTGGATGACGTCACAATGGGCAAAAGGCGGAAGCGCCCGCGAAGCCCTGATGGACGGCGATAGCAAAGCAGGCATCGGTACCATTTTGACAGGGCTAGGCAGCCTGTCCTATGGCGAGTTGGCCGGTGAACGAATGAAGCTCGGAGTCATGTTGCACGACCCGGAAGAAGAACATGACTGTTTTAGTGATAATACGCATTGGTCACATTATTACGATGCCATGGGCATAAAAAATGTTTACACGGGTCGCTACACCCGCATTACTGGCCAAACTCTCAGTGGCCCCAGCCTCTCGGAGCTTGTCGCTGCACAAGACACAAAAGTTGATCAGGCGCTACGTGACCAAATTGAAACCACTCTGGCCAAAATGCAAGTCCTGGTCGATAGCGCTGAAAAAAACAACGTTGCCTACGACCAGTTAATCGCGGAAGGAAATACCGCAGGAAACACCAAAGTGATGGATGCTGTTAACGCGCTGGTGGCACAAACCAAAGGCATAGAAAGTGCTGTTGCCACACTAGGGCTCAGTCCTATTCAGTTCGAGGGCTCAGATAGCCTTGATGCACCGCAGAAAGTCACTCCATAGTCCAAACAAGGTAGAGCTGGAAAACACAGCTCTACCGCCTTTTCAGCCAGGTTCACCCATGAAACCCAGTCAACAATTAAGCATTGCCAGCACTGCCTTGCTGCTGATGCTCTCAACCCTCACGGCAAAAGCCGATATCCCGGCGCTGACGAACGACTTCACCCAACCTGAAGCGGGGGAAGTTTATCCCGGTGGGAAAACCAGTCATACCCGGCGTATTGACAAATGGGCGTACTCACACCCGACCACGCACATGACTGCTGAACGAAAACTGGATTTCACCTTAGGCAAAGCCCTGTTTAAACGCCTGTGGGCTTCTGCGCCAACCACAACACAAGCGGCCGATGGCCTGGGACCATTATTTAATGCGCGTGCCTGCCTGCAATGTCACAAAGGTAATGGTCGTGGCAAACCCCAGAAGCAAACGGGCGAGACAGATCCTTCGTTTTTTTTACAACTCAGCCTTCCCTCCCCAATAAAACCGCAGAAAACAACTCACACCCTGCTCCCTGAACCCGTTTATGGCCACCAACTGCAACCTTTTGCCATACGCGGGTTACCGGGCGAGGGAGACGTTCAAATCACTTACGAGTCAATCCGCGTCCCACTCGCCGATGATGAAATCATCACACTCCGAAAACCACACTACGAGATCACCCAACTAAACTATGGCCAGCTCCATCCAGACACGATGATGTCACCACGCATAGCCCCCCCACTGATCGGCCTGGGCCTACTGGGTGCCATTCATCCGCAAGATCTTGAAGCATTAGCCGACCCCGACGACAACGACCAAAATGGAATCTCGGGTCGTATTAACATCGTCTGGAGCCAAGAACACCATGCGCTTATGCCAGGCCGATTTGGTTGGAAAGCAAGCACCGCCAGTATCAATGAACAAACACAAAAAGCCTTTTTTCTTGACATGGGCCTGTCCACACCGCTGTTCAACAGTGGCGCGGGCGAATGCACTCCAGCACAAACCGATTGCCGCTTCCTACCGGATGGCAACTCTCCCCAATATGAAAATCTGGAAGCACATTCAGATATTGTTCACTGGACAGCACTTTATACGCGCAACCTGGCCGTTCCCCAGCGTAGGAAATTAAACGACCCACGCGTCCTCAACGGTAAGCAATTGTTTTATCAAAGCGGCTGCACAGGTTGCCACCACCCCAAATTCATAACCCGGAAGGATCCCACCGATCCGGAACATGCCCGACAACTGATCTGGCCTTATACCGACCTGCTGTTACATGACATGGGTGAGGGCTTGGCCGACCACCGGCCTGTTGCCGGTGCAAGCGGGCGGGAGTGGCGCACAGCACCACTGTGGGGAATCGGGCTGAGCAAAACGGTCAATGGCAATGACTATTTTCTGCACGATGGCCGCGCCCGTACCCTACTGGAAGCCATTCTCTGGCATGGCGGTGAAGCGGCTAGCTCACGCAAAAAAGTCGTCAATATGACCCGAATGCAACGTGCGGATTTAATCCTATTTATTGAATCTTTGTGAGGAAACAAACATGTTCCACGGGAGACTTGTTCAACGATTACTGCGAAGTCTAGGGTTTCTCAGTGTACTGGCGTTTACAGCCAACGCACACGCCGAATCCCGCTGGCAAAGTCTTAACCAAATGGTTGTCGACCAACATATCCTGCCACGCTATCAACAACTGGAAACCGATACCCAGGCGCTTGCCCAAGCCACAGCGCTTTTTTGCACTCAACACACCCGCTCGGCCTTTGAACAACTGAAAGCCACCTACCACCGCGCAATGGATAGCTGGATGGCCATTCAGCATATTCGTTTGGGTCCTGTAGAAGCCTCACTACGCTACTACCGCTATCAAATCTGGCCAGACAAGCACAACACCGGGACCAAACATCTACAAGGCCTGTTGAAGAGTGAAGACCGGGAACGCCTTGAGCCCAAACAATTCGCACAAAGCAGTGTGGCTGTTCAGGGTTTAACGGCACTGGAGCGCCTGCTTTTCCCAACGGCATCCGACTCAGGACAATTTGGATCGCCTGAGGCGCCCAGCTATCGCTGCGAATTGATGCTGGCCATCACAGGGAATCTGGCGCAGATGTCATCAGAAATTGTCACCGACTGGGCAGCCGGTGAGACGCCTTATCGTACACGCGTGCTCACCGCAGGACCAGAGAATGATGATTTCGCCAGTCACGAAGAAGTTGCCAGCCAGTGGCTCAACAGCATCAGCACGCAGCTTCAGGTGATCACCGAACAAAAATTATTTCGCCCGCTCGAGCAGTTCCGTTTAAAGCGTGCTGAATCCTGGAGGAGCCGACGATCACTACAGAACATCCTTTTGAACCTGCTCGCCATTCGTGAACTCTACGCGATAGGCCTATCACCCAAATTATCTGAAGATCCGTTAGACAACACGATCAAAAAGGCGTTTGACCAGACCATTGCCTCAGTAAAAGCACTCGATATCCCGCTCTATGACATCAAACAGGACTCGCCAGAAGCCAAGAAGCTGGAAAAAATACTCGCCGACGCTCGCCAATTGACTGCATTGACCTCCTCAGAGCTGCCCCAGGCCTTGGGCTTATCGCTGGGATTTAACAGCTTAGACGGTGACTGACAATGCCGATGACTCGACGCCAGTTTCTGCACGCAGCCACGGGCGTTTCGCTGCTGTGCACAGGCACGATTAGACGTAGCGGACACAGCGATACCCACTACCTAAGCGCATATACTGATGCAAAAGGCCATAACTTCATCAGCGGCTTTAATCAAAAAGGTCACTTCCTGTTTCAGACGCCCCTGCCCGACCGGGGACACGCCATTGCTGTTTCACCCATCACTCAAGACGCCGTCGCTATTGCCCGAAGGCCCGGCCGCTATTTGATCGTCATTGACACAAAAACGGGGCAAATACGGCACAGGATGGAAAATCATGCCGGGCGACACTTTTATGGCCATGGCGTCTTTTCGCAGGATGGACAGTGGTTCTACACCACGGAGAATGACTTTACCAATGGGCAAGGGGTGATTGGTGTATGGGATGTTCAACGGGATTACCAGCCAGTTGACACATTTTTATCCCATGGTATCGGTCCACATGAACTGATCATGCTCTCAGACGGCCGTACACTCGCGGTTGCTAATGGCGGGATTCAAACACACCCTGACACCGGGCGGGCCAAATTAAACCTTGAGCAAATGCAGCCGTCTCTCACCTACCTTGACAGCCACCAAGGCACTCTTCTGGAGCAACACTGCCTCCCGCCGGTATGGCACAAAAACAGTATCCGACATCTGGCGGCGACCCCGGATGATTGTATTTGCTTTGTCATGCAATACCAGGGGCCAGCCAGTGCGGCGCCACCGCTGATCGGCTTGCACCGTAAAGGTCAACCCGTTCAATTACTTTATGCGCCTAAAGCGGTTCAAAAAAGTATGCGCAATTACTGCGGGAGCGTTTGCGCCGATACCTCGGGGACAATATTTGCAGTCTCTTCACCCAAAGGGGGTGTTGTCACTTTTTGGCAGGCAAAAGACGGGCACTTTTTAGGATACAGCCACCTGATTGATGGCTGCGGCATTGCCAAAGGTCAACGGCCTGGGACGTTTTTATTGAGTAACGGTGCAGGCCGCCTGATACGCATCCAGATTGGTCAACAGCAGCTCAAGACCACATTGACCGCTAAGAAAACTCAAATACACTGGGACAACCACATGACACATATCCCAGTTTCATCATTCGGATGACGACGGAGATAAACTATGCATATTCCTCATGCGACACCTTTGCTGTTGGCCGGCATGATTGCCCTCTTCCCTCTTACGGCCTGGCCGGCCTTTGAAACGGTTGAAATGCTGGGACAAGTACTCTTTTTTGACAAAAACCTCTCCAAAAATCGTACACAAGCCTGTGCTACTTGCCATGATCCCGCCAACGGATTTGCAGATGCCCGTAGCAATGCAACTGCAGGTGCCGTATCACTGGGTGATGACAATACCTCCCTGGGGGATCGGAACGCGCCAACCGCATCTTATGCGGCTTTCAGCCCTCCTTTCCACCTCAATCAAGATGGTGTTTACGTAGGTGGGCAATTCCATGACGGCCGGGCCAAAAACCTAACCGAACAAGCCAGTGGCCCACCCACCAATCCCATTGAAATGGGACTGCCAGACAAGGCCGCTGTCGTCATTCGGTTACAGGAAAATAAGCAATATGTCTCAAGCTTTAAAAAGTTTTACGGAGAGGATATCTTCGATGACACCGATAACGCCTATGCGGCCATGGCGCAGAGTATTGCCGCTTTTGAAAAAACAGCTTACTTCTCACCGTTTGACTCCAAATATGACCGCTACTTGCGCGGTGAATATACCTTGAGTGAAGCAGAAGATCTGGGTATGACGCTCTTCTTCTCCGAGCAATTCACTAACTGCAACCTTTGCCACCAGCTCAAAAAGCTACCGGGCCGCGAAGGTGAGACCTTTACCGACTACCACTATCACAACATCGGCATACCGATAAATAAAAAAGCGAGAAACGTTAATGGCGTGCCTGAAAGCCATACTGACAAAGGCTTACTTGACAACCCTAGCGTCCACGACCCAGCACAAGCCGGCAAGTTTAAAGTCCCGACTTTACGCAATGTCGCAGTCACCGCACCCTATATGCACAATGGTGTTTTCTCCGATCTACGCACAGTCGTACTGTTTTACAACAAGTACAACAGCCGCAGTGAGACACGCCAAATCAACCCGGAAACCGGTCAACGCTGGCAATCGCCCGAAATTGCAGAAAACCTCTCGCGACACGAACTGGAAACAGGTCCCGCCCTGGATGATAAGCGCATTGATGCTCTGGTCGCTTTCATGAAGGCATTGACTGATCAGCGTTACGAGCACTTGCTCAACCAACCCTTGCAAGACTGACCCTAAGAACGCAACAATACGCTTTAAAAATAGATACTTAGATTAGATAACAGCTTAACGGGAACGCTCATGCTGTGCATGCGCGACGACAGGTAGTACAAAACGAGGCATAACCATGCTCCAATTTCTACACTTACCCCTGTTTGTACCAACATTTTTTGCCATCCTCACCCAGCCACTGGGCTTTTTTCGCGAGTATTACCAGCTGGTGACGACTCGAAAAGCTTCCTTTTGGGACATCAACGCTGAGGAAGACAGCGACCATTATCTGAGTCCCGTCAAGTTTGCTGCGCTGGCCCTTGCGCTCAGTAATCTGATTTTCCCGCTGATTCTGGCGCTGGGTACCCAGGCCGGTGTTTTTAGCCCTGAATATGCAGCCTTTGCTGACTGGGCCGAAGAACAAGGCTATCTGGACTCTCCCCAATTCACAGGCATTGGGATCGTCGATGATGTCCTCCGGGAAATCATCGTTCTTCTGATGTTCTATGGACTCGGACATTTGATTGCCTTGCTGTCCCGAAAACGTATCCCTGCCCGCTTCGCTGCAGGTTACTTTTTTTACTGGGGCGCCTGGGGGCTACTGGGCTCCCTGACTCAATTTGTGATGGTTTTACTCAGTAGTGTTATGCCTGGTTTTCCAACGAGTGTGTACTTTTTTCTGGATGGCGCCATCTCGCTCGCAGCGTATGTTATGTTTCTGGTTTTTCCTATCCTGTACTGGCCCCGTATTCTTGATATTTCTAAAAAACAATCGGCCATCGCACTATTAGGCGGGCTGGCTATTTGGATACCGGTGATTGCCATTGTGGCAACAGTAATTGTCGATGTTCCTGACATTGGCTAACAATCGTTAACAACATGGACTCATAAGATGACAAACGAAATTATTATGATTCACGGTATGTGGGGCACCGGCGAATACTGGGTATCTTTTAAACACTATTTTGAGGCAGAAGGCTTCATTTGCCATACACCCACACTGCGGTATCACAACATCAAGCCTGGTGAAGCGCCCGATCCCAAATTAGGAACGACCAGTTTGCTCGACTATGCGGATGATCTGGAAGCGCTGATCACGGGTTTAGAAAAGCCCCCCATTGTGATCGGTCACTCCATGGGCGGTTTACTGGCTCAGATATTGGCTTCCCGTGGTCTTGTGAAAAGTGCCGTGTTGCTCACCCCAGCTTCCCCCGCAGGAATAAATGCGTTGAAATACTCGGTGATCAAAAGTTTTTGGGAAGTACTGGCACGCTGGGGGTTCTGGAAGAAACCGCATCGTTTGAGCCTACAAACCTCAGCGTATTCCATGCTGAACCAGCTTTCTTTGGAAGAGCAAAAACACGTTCACGAACAATTTGTATACGAGTCCGGACGCGCGGCTGCAGAAATTGGCTTTTGGCTGCTTGATTCCAGGCATGCCTCACGTGTTGACAGCAGCCAAGTCAACTGCCCGGTGTTGGTGGTTGCTGGCACGGAGGACCGGATCACCCCAGCTAGCGTTGTTCAGAAAATTGCCAACAAGTATCAACACGTCTCCACGTATAAAGCATTTGAAGGACATGCTCATTGGCTCATGGCCGAACCAGGTTGGGAAACCATTGCTGCTTATATTCACCACTGGATTAATGAGAATACGCCGTAAGCGGCTGGCAAACTGTGAGAAAAGCACCCGATTCAATGAGTGGTGGCGTGTACTTTGTGGCCCCTGCGCAAACAATACCGCAGCCATTTGTATAAAAAACGATTTAATTTCCAACTGCCCTCTAAAGAACGACTACACCGTTTAACGTGTCGCTGCCCATGCAAGAGCCCGCTGACGACTTCAGCCTGCCGGGCATCGTGATAAACCCGAACGTACAAATCGGGTTCGTATTGGCCACGGTTACCGTCGGTAAAGACGTACGTTAAATTTAATGTGCTGGTATACGGTGATTTTTCAATCACACGAATGTGCAAATCCAAACACCCGTTAACCCGGGATACGCAATCGCCTTGCAACTGATCCAGTGCTGGCAGCAGCAAACGCATGTTAATGTAATTGGCTTCATACAAGTCCATCAACCGGGCAAACCGGCTAACAGCTGCTCTGTCTTTTTTCGTTGCTATATACACAAAATAAGCCTATTTAACTTTATCCCACAGTGTTCTAGCGGCACACTATTCTCATAACTGGATGATAAGAGATCTTTGATGACAAAAGCCTTTCTAAGCCTGTGCCTCATTACAACGCTTTCCGCTTGCGCTACAACCACCCCTTCTACAACCTCTCAGGCCATGCTGTTAAGCAGTCTAACCATGCTTTACGAGCAGCACGTTAATACACTCGACAACCAGAGGAAAGAGGAAACTGACCAGAGCGAGCAGGCGTTACAAAAAAAGTTCCTCGAATACAACCTTAGCAAACGTTTAAAGGGCAGGAGAACTTTGTCTTCAGAAGAAGCAAAAGCCCTGTCCAAAAAATACGCAACTGCTTTGGCTGAACAGCGAGAAACGATCCACACAACCTACAATGAGAAGCTTAAACGACTTGACTCAATTTACCAATCACTTGTCCGTTTAGTCACAGAAAATGCCAGCTATATCAGTGGCTATAAGCAAAATACAAACCAAGCTAAGCAGCTCCAGGCGGATTATCAGGACAAGCTTGAAGCAATGCATGCACTCCTGACAGAATGACATTCCATACAAGAGGGGAAATCGAATGTGGCGTTCACTGTTTTATGTTTTATTCATTGCCAGCACTTTACCTGCAGCACTCGCGGCGAAGACACTCTCGCCTTACATCGGACAAGAAAGCCGTGACATCAAAGCGCTCTCACCCGAAGCTATTCAAGATCTGCTGGACGGTAAAGGTATGGGCTTTGCGAAAGCAGCCGAACTGAATGGCTATCCCGGCCCTGCCCATGTCCTCGAATTGGAGGATGACCTGGCACTGACCACTGAGCAGCATGACAAAACGAAAACACTCTTTGATTCGATGTTGTCAAAAGCGAAATCCCTTGGACAGCAGCTCTTGGATCAAGAGCACTCCCTGGAGCAATTGTATGCCACGAAACAAATCACAACAGGCAACTTAAAGCGGGTAACGGAGACAATCAGCAGGCTCAAGGGCGAACTCCGCTATACCCACTTAGCAGCACATCTGACACAATGGGAAATTCTATCCCCCGAACAAAGAGACCTGTACTTTACCCTCCGAGGCTACCAGAGCCATGCAAACCCAGCGCACTCGCGTCATAAACATGACTCATTGAAGGGTGAGGGCAAACATCATTAGCTTGTGATGAACCGTAACTAGCGTTTTATGGCTTCCCACTGTGCTTGCTGTCGCTCTACCAACGTTTGCTGAACTTGCTTGGCATCCTCAAAGAGCTTTTTGACGTTGTCGGGGGAATAGGCTTCAAAGCCCTTAGGAAGACTGGCAGGGTCAACCACAGGCTCTTCTGCTGCACGCGCCGACTCTGGCTGGCTTATCGTTGAATGCCCTTGTCTTTTTGCCGAACCAATCACATTCACATTCGGATCAATTGTTACCGTCTCAGCCGAAGCGGCGTTCAAGGGACGAATTTTGCCATAATGCCACTGCCCATGCTCGTCCTGCCACTTATAGATGGTTTCTTTCTGACGTTGGAACACAGCTTCGCCCGCCGAATTGGCAGAACGATTAATCTCGTTCATAAATGCTGAAGCCTGTTTGGGCACACTCACCGTTGAAAAAATCTGCAACGGATGGTGGCCATTGAGATACATCACGTAGGAAATCATGCCCAGGACTATGATTAATGGAAGCATGGCTTTAAAGAGTAATCTCATGAACATCGCGGGACGTCCTCCAAAGGATCGAATCTATCCCGCAATCGGCAGATGGACTGTTAACTAAAGAAGCCTGTGTTTTTTAGGATACAGGCGCTAGAAAAAAGGGGATAAAATGCTTATCCACAGAATTATCCACAGGAAACAATCCGGTAAGGCATCAGGTAAACCCAATGCCTTATTATCAATGAACTCAGAGGACGGTTAATCTTTTGGACCCAACCGGGTAATACTCGGCGCCTTCCCTCGTTTATAAACCATCACACTCCGTTTAAAGGTGATGACAACAACGCCATCTTGATTAAAACCGCTGGTCTTAACCGTCACAATGCCCACATTGTCGCGCGACTTGGACTCACGCTTATCCAGCACTTCCGATTGCGAGTAAATAGTGTCCCCTTCAAACACAGGGTTAGGTAAACGGATCTCATCCCAGCTTAAATTTGCCATTACATTTTGCGAAATGTCTGTCACCGTCTGCCCCGTCACCAGCGACAGCGTGAATGTTGAATTCACCAAGGGTCGTCCAAACTCGGTTTGCGATGCATAGTGATGGTCAAAATGCACAGCGGCTGTATTTTGCGTTAACAGCGTAAACCAACTGTTATCCGTTGATGTGACGGTACGTCCTAGTGGATGGTGATACACATCCCCTACTTCAAAGTCCTCATAAAATCGCCCATTCCAGCCTTGTTTAACTGTCATAAATAATGTTTCCTTTTAATTTTTCATGCTGCTGACTCATATCTTAAGCCGTTACGTACGGGTGTAGACCCACTCCCCTTTTTCATTTTCCTCTCGCATAACCTGGCCCTGATGAATGAGGTAATTTAAATGGGCAATGGTTTCCCCTGTAGCGAAAGTACTCTGAAAGAAATCCAGCTCTCTGTCAAACAATGTGCCCAACAAATCAACAGCCCGCTTGCCGCTCTCAAGATTATTGATCAGTAACTCAAGGCGTTCATCGTGATGCGCGAGAATATAGTCCACACGCTCACGCAAACGCTCAAAAGGCAGACCATGTGCAGGGAGCACAATCGTATCTTCCGGCAGTTGGCGCAAGTTTTTAAGGGATGCGTAATACACAGAAAGTGGATTCGAGTCAGGTTCAGCCCCGAACACAGAAATAATGCTGGTGATCCGTGGCAACAATTGATCGCCGGAAATCAGAATATCTCGTTTGTTTGAGTACAAACAAGCATGCTCTGGCGAATGCCCACCACCTGTAATCACTTCCCAGTCTTCCCCGTTAATTTCAATCGTATCACCGCTTTCAATACGCCGAAAAACGCGAGGAATTGCCGAAGTTTGATCCTGGTAACGCGAAGCGTACGTCTTATTCTGGGGATCATCCCGCTTAAACAAACCGGCCTTGACGAAAAAGTCGACTTCCGATGCCTGCGTTTCCGGCGTGACATCCAACTGCCTGAGTCTTCCCTGCAACCATTCACCACGGGTCATGATGAGTTCAGCTCCCCATGTATCGGCTAGCCAACCCGCCATACCAATGTGGTCGGGATGAAAGTGTGTAGCCACAATTCGCTTCAACTGGCCGGGTGCAATCAGGTCGCACGCAATTTTTTCCCACACCGCTACAGACTCTGGGAAAAACAGACCCGTATCCACCAGCACCCAGTCATCATGATCCCTGAGTAACCACAGGTTGATATGGTCCAGTTGCATGGGCAACGGCATGCGCAATAAATAAATTCCCTCGACGACCTCCAAAAACTCACCGGCTTTGGGTGTGAAATCGAGCAGGTACTTTACCGAAAGGCTCATTGTTTCCTCACATAATGCTCTTAGCAGAGCTTTTTTTATTTATTATTCAGCGATTGTCTTTTCTGGGTTGGATACCGGGCTAGCGCCCAACCACAACACCACCATCAATCACTAATGTTTGTCCTGTCATATACCGGCCGGCATCAGAAGCAAGAAATACCGCTGCTCCAGCAATTTCATTGGGTTCGCCGATCCGCCGCAATGGACAACCAGTCATGGTCTTTTTTAAATATTCCGGATTATCCCAAAGGGCCCGGGCAAAATCCGTTTTAATCAACCCCGGAGCAATGGCATTGGCACGGATGTTATCTGGCCCATACTCAACCGCAATGTTGCGTGCCAGTGCCATGTCTGCCGCTTTGGACAAGCCATAGGCCCCCAAAGTCGTGTGCCCCATAAGCCCGCCAATGGAAGAGATGATGATAATCACCCCCTCTTTTCTCGCCTGCATTTCTGGCAGAACCATGGAACATAACCAGTGATTCGACTTGATGTTATTGGACATGATTTTGTCAAACTGATCATCACTGATCCCGGTCATCGGGCCATAATAAGGGTTGGACGCAGCATTACAGACCAAAATGTCAATTTTTCCCAATTGTGTACGTGTTTGAGCAACCAAATTTTCCAGCGCTTCTTTGTGAGAGATATTCGCCGGTATCGCAACCGCTTTTCCCGGGCCCTCACCCACTCTTGCGTTGATTGAAGCGGCTACCTCATCACACACATCGGGCTTTCGGCTGGATACCACAACACTCGCACCCTGAAGAGCCATCTGCTCGGCAATGGCCTTCCCGATGCCCTTCGTCGAACCGGTAATCACCGCAACCTTTCCACTTAAATCGAATAAACTCATTGCATCCCCCTACTTTTTTATCGTCCTGCATCTGTATACTGTTTGTTAACTACGTTATCGTGTTTCACAACCAAAGTGAACCACTATAAACAACACAATACCGTGCCCAACTGACAGCCCCAGATAACCGTTTGCGATGAAACCTTATACAAAATGGCTCCCTTTTATCTTATTGCTCGCATTGGGCTTTTATTTTTATTTCAGCAGCCCAGGCGATAATAGAACAGACAGCAGCCAGAAACCTGTCACCGTATCTTACTCAGCGTTCAAAAAGCTCCTCAGCGGTGGCGAAATTCAACACATCTTGTTCGAAGGGCAACGTGCTTACATCACACTCAAAAGACCCATACCGGTGGGTGAACAACAAATCGTAAGCACGGCTTTGGTCAGCTTTTTACCACCACTGGAAGATCCTGACCTCTTAGAAACAATCCGCGCTCAGCAGGTCGAGATCGAGAGCCGCCCAGCGCCCCAAAGCGGGAGCGCATGGCTCAGTCTGTTACCCTGGTTGCTGCTTCTCGGGTTTTACTGGTGGATCTGGCGCAGACAAATGGGAGGAGGTGTGGGCGGTAGACCAGACATCACCGGCTTTCTAGGTCCTGGCAACAAGAAAACCGGCGAATTGCCCGATATCCGCTTTGATGATGTCGCCGGACAAGACAATGCCAAAAACGAAATCAGCGAGCTGGTAGACTTCCTCCGTGATCCAGAGCGCTATGCCCGGCTTGGGGCCGAGGCGCCTCGCGGTGTGCTTATGATGGGCCCGCCGGGTACCGGTAAAACGCTTCTGGCAAAGGCCCTGGCAGGGGAAGCCGGTGTACCCTTCTTCAATATCTCCGCCTCGGAATTTATTGAGCTTTACGTCGGGGTGGGCGCAGCTCGGGTTAGAAACATGTTTGCAGATGCCAAGCAAAAAGCACCCAGCATCATTTTTATTGACGAAATTGACAGCGTTGGGCGCGTCAGGGGCACGGGCTTGGGCGGCGGCCACGACGAACGTGAACAAACGCTCAACCAGATTCTTGCGGAGATGGACGGCTTTAGCGGTCACGAAGCTGTCATCGTACTCGCAGCCACCAACCGCCCCGATGTGCTGGACCCGGCTCTGCTTCGCCCAGGCCGATTCGACCGCCACGTCACTCTAGAGCTCCCGGATAAAGATGCCCGGGAAGCCATTTTACGCGTCCACACGCGTAAAGTTCCTTTGGCGAAAAGTGTCGATCTATCGGTTGTTGCCGCGGGCACACCTGGTTTCTCTGGCGCCGACTTGAAAAATCTGGTCAATGAAGCGGCGATGATGGCCGTCCGCGAAGGTACAGCCGATGTTGAAATGAAGCACCTCGAAGAAATGCGCGACAAGGTGTTGATTGGCAGCGTACGCACCCTGGCGATTCAACCGGAAGAGCGTCACCGGCTCGCTGTCCATGAGTCAGGGCACACAGCGGCGGCTTATTTTTTACCGAATGCGGACCCTTTGTACAAAGTCAGCATCATCCCTCGCGGGCAAGCACTGGGCGTAACACAGTCACTCCCTGTTCAGGAACGCCACACATTACCCGAAGACTACCTGCGCGATCGTCTGCCTGTGATGCTGGGCGGGCGGGCTGCAGAAGTCGTATTCCTCGGCAGCTGCAGTTCTGGCGCCGATGATGACATCAAACAGGCCACGCAACTGGCCCGCGCCATGATCTCACGTTGGGGTATGTCAAAAGAAATCGGCCCCATGGATGTGCGGGACTCCGAATCCCATCCTTTTTTGGGCCGGGAAATGGCGCAAAGCAAGCACTACAGTGAGTCAACTGCAAGCCGCGTTGATCAGGAAGTCAGTAAATTGTTAAAAGCTGCTGAAGCCCGGGCGATCCAGATCATGCAGGATCACAAATCACAGATTGAAGCCCTCATCATGGAACTGGAACAAAAGGAAACACTGGACCATGACCAAATCGAACATTGCCTGCAATCAGCCTCAAACCAGCAAACCGGTTAAAACGCGCTGTCGGGCTTGTCATCAAGTCGTGATGTGCCTTTGATGTAATCGACGGCCAGCCATCTCGCAGGAGCCGTGCCGTGTCCACTCACGAAAAGCAGTTGAGCGAACAGCCCTTCATCGACCCAACCGCTCAGGTCAGCCAAAACTGTCAGCTTGGAAAATACACGGAGGTAGGGGCCCGAACACAGCTGGCTGAAACAACGCTTGGGGACTACAGCTACATCGTTAACGACGCTGAGGTGATTTACACCAAGATCGGAAAGTTTTGCTCCATTGCCTCACACACTCGCATCAACCCAGGCAATCACCCCATGTGGCGCGCCTCCCAACATCATTTCACCTACCGATCACGGCAATATGGATTTGAACTGGACGATGACGCAACACTCTTCAATTGGCGCCGCGAACATGCAGTTGTCATCGGACATGATGTTTGGATTGGTCACGGTGCCGTGATTTTGCCCGATACCACCATCGGAACCGGAGCGATTGTTGCTGCCGGAGCCGTCGTCAGCAAAAATGTACCAGACTACACGATTGTGGCAGGCGTCCCAGCCCGACCCATCCGCCTCCGTTTCGAACCAGACTTGGTTAAGAAAATGATCACCCTCGCATGGTGGGACTGGCCGCATGAGCGCTTGAATCGCGCACTTTATGACCTTCGAAACCTTGACGCACGTGCCTTTGTCAACAAGCACAGTTAGGGAGCAAACACCAACAAAATGCGCGCATTTTAGGCGTTTCAAATGAGCCAAAACAATGCATCTACGAATCTTTTTGCACCAAAACATGACATTTACATATATTAATTATTAAAAAACCAACGTATTTATTTTTTTTGAGAAATAAGTCCATTTTTCTCAAAAGGTCTCGTCTAAAAATTTCATTAAGCTTCCGGTGTACGGATGAACTTGGCGGATGATCTCATTTCCTTCCCGCTCTTCAGTACTGCAGCCAAAGCGATACTCTCAGCAACAACCTCAGAACGAGACTCACACATGAAACTGGATTATGGAAAATACCGAGGCATTATTGTTTCTATCGCACTTTTCCTTTTGTTGGACGCCTCTGT
>DJFX01000014.1:30537-31754 GCA_002432635.1 Halothiobacillaceae bacterium UBA5861
GTGTTAGACGCCTCTGTCCTTTTAATGAATTTTTATATTTCATTTCAAATCGCTCACGATGCCGTCAGCATCAACCTGGCGGGGCGGCAACGAATGCTCTCCCAGCGCACTATGAAATCCTTGCTCGAATTGCAAAGATCGGAGGCTGGTCTGAACGAACAACAAAAAGCCCTGGAAGAACTCGGTGCAAGTGCTGAACTTTTCCACACAACATTGCTTGCATTTGATACGGGTGGTGAAGCACCTTCGACTGATGGCTCAATTGCAACGCTTGACCCGGTTTCCTCCGCAGCGGCATTAGATGCCGTTGCAGAGGGCAAAGTACTCTGGTTCCCGTTATACGACCAAATTAAATCACTGCCGCTGGAATCAACAATCAATAGCCCGGCCTTCCAGCAAAAACTCGCTGCTGCGATCCAGTATGGCCATGAACACAATCTGACGTTATTGATGCTGATGAACCAGCTCACAACCGATCTGGAAGCCGTTGCAAGCTCACAGGCAACACGCCTGCGTATCATTCAAACGGTGGGTATCTGTCTTGCTCTGATTAACTTTTTTATCATCATGTTTCACTTCCTTCGTCAATTACGAGAAAGTGATGAGAAGATCGAGACAGCTCGGCAGGAAACACAAGAAATTCTCGATACGGTTAACGAAGGCCTGTTTTTGATCGATACACAGCAGAAGATCGGTGTACAGCACTCCAAAGAACTTGAACATATTCTTAGCCGAGAAAATATCGCCGGCAAAGCGTTTGCCGAGCTTATGGCTGATCTGATTTCAGAAAAAGACTTGTCCACAACAAAAAGCTTCATCAAACTTCTGTTTGATCCACGCAAAAAGCAAAAGCTGATTGGTGACTTAAACCCGCTCAGAAAGGTTGAACTGCATATTCCTCAGGAAAACGGTGGATACGAAAACAAGCACCTTTCCTTTACGTTCACCCGAGTGATGAAAGGCAAACAAATCATCCACATTCTTGTCACGGTCACAGATATTTCTGAGCAAGTACGCCTGGCCGCAGAATTGGAGCAGGCTCAAGCACGTGGACAAGAGCAGCTACAGCTACTTTCCAGTATTGTCCAGACCGACCCGGATATGCTCACGATGTTCCTCAACAGCAGTCACAAAACATTCAATGAAATTAATGAAATATTGAAGGTACAGAGCAAATCCACACACCAGTATGTCTCTAAGATCAATCAAATCTACGC
>DJFX01000014.1:31937-51441 GCA_002432635.1 Halothiobacillaceae bacterium UBA5861
GCACATGAGTTCGAGGACAAAATTGCTGAGCTAAAAACGAATCCTAACCTTTCCGGTAATGACTTTTTGAAGCTGACTATCAAACTGGATCAGCTCATGGAGCAAACTGAAACCATTCAACAACTTGCTGAAAAAGTCTCGGGGCTGAATATTACGGAACGTTCAGCGGAACCCAATGCTACTCGCGCGTACTGGGATGGCGAGCACTTTCACTCACTGGCCCAGCAAGTTGCGGAACGCCAAGGCAAGCAAGTGGAAGTCATTTGTGCTGGTTTTAATGATCATGCACTGTCACCCAATTTGAAGGAGACCCTCAACACGGTTGCTATTCAACTGATCCGCAACGCTGTGAGCCATGGCGTGGAAACACCCACACAGCGACAACAGGAAATGAAAGCATCACAAGCTGAAATTTACATTAGCCTGGTGAAGCGGGCCAATGGCACCTTCCAACTCACGATTGAAGATGACGGCATGGGTATCAACCTCAACAAGATCCGTACAACAGCGGTTGAACAGGGTGTCATCAGCGCAGAAGAAGCCACCGACCTCAACAATACCAAAACAGCCGCTTTGATTTTTCATCCAGAACTGTCGACTAAAACAGAGGCCGATACCGATGCCGGCCGCGGCATCGGCCTTTACGCGATCCGCGACATGATCAGAAACATGGGCGGGAAAATTTCAGTCAGTTCACGACGAGGCATCGGGTCAATCTTTACCGTTACTCTCCCGGAATATGAGCAATCACTGAAGGCCCGCGCATAACCATGAAGCCAACACTCAAAATGATGATTGTGGATGACTCGAATATCATCCGATCAAAAATTAAACGTGCACAGGCATCAACCCGTTTTGATGTCGTTGCTGTCGCAACCAATGGCGCTGAAGCCGTAGATCTGTTTACTCAATATCAACCTGATGTTGTCACTATGGATTTAACCATGCCACAAATGGACGGCATCAATTGCATCGAAAAACTGGTTGAAATTAACCCTGACCTTTCCATTCTGGTCGTCTCTGCACTCTCGGACGAAGCAACTGGTATCGAAGCGCTGGAAAAAGGCGCCAGTGGTTTTTTATTAAAGCCATTCAGTGAAGAGAACCTGCGTGAGGCTTTAGAGGAATTAACGGATCATCTCCATGTCTGAGCAAAATTTACAAGTATTTATTGATTCGGTCGTGCGTTACTTCGACCATACGAGTGATAACGACCTGCGTGTTGGCACACCTTATCTTTTACCCAATACAGACCCTATGTCGATGGATTACACAGGAATTATCGGTATCTCGGGTAACCGTAAAGGGTGCGTTTATTTCACCGCGCCACAGGCCATGTTACGCCACTTGATTTTAAGCTTAGGGGAGTCCGATACCTCAGAGCGAAATCTGGTGGATGTCGTCGGAGAAGTGGCTAACACCATCTCCGGTAATGCCCGGCGCGAACTGGGTAAGGAGTTCATGATCTCGGTTCCTGTCGTTATTTCAGGGCCACCCACGAACATTCACTTACCCGAAGACCTTCGCTCCTATGTGATCCCTATCACATGGCGAGCCTACAGTGCCGCTATTGTTATTTGCCTGCAACAATGAAGGCTGGTAGGGGTCAAAGCACCACGCTTTGGCCCCTCTCCGGGACATGAGCTTCAATAGACATCTCTTGCCATAACTTTGCCGACAGCGTATCCAAAATATCGGCTTCGCCATGCACAAGGTAAACCGCCGGCTTCGATGTGAAACGGGCGAGCCAATTGATGAGTTCCTTTTGATCCGCATGGGCAGAAAAGCCCCCCAGTGTTTCGATACGGGATTTTACAACGATCTCATCCCGGAACAGCTTAATGTGCCGGGCACCGTCAACCAGTATCCGCCCCAACGTGCCTCGCGCCTGAAAACCACAGAAAATGATGGTATTCCTTTTATTCCATATGCGTTGTTTAAAGTGATGGCGAATTCTGCCGCCTGTACACATCCCACTCCCGGCAATAATAATCGCACCGCTTTTAATTTTATTGATAGCCATGGATTCTTCAGGTGTTACCGCACAAACGAGGTTGGGAAGAAACGTTTGCAACGACATTTTTTGTGCTTGTGAAATAAATTGAGTGTCTTTTTTGTCCAGTAAATGAAGCCAACGGTCATACAATTTTGTCACTTTAATAGCCATTGGGCTGTCGAGAAAGACGGTCCAGTTATCCAGTTTCCCCTCATGGTGCAATTTGCCCAAATGAAATAGCAGCTCCTGAACACGGCCTACGGAAAATGCCGGAATCATCACATTACCACGCTTCTGCCAGGTTTCCTGTAATACGGTTTGGAACTGTTCCAGTGTATTTTCCGGAGAACGATGATTACGATTCCCGTATGTACCTTCCATTAAAACCGTATCGGCCTCAGTTAAGCGGGTGGGTGGGTTCATCAAAACAGCATGCTCGTTACCTAAGTCACCAGAGAAAACCACTGTATGCTCGTTCCCTTTTTCCTGAAACTGTAACTGAACAATTGCGGAACCAAGGATGTGACCCGCATCATGAAAGTGTAGTGAGATGTGCTCATCCACGACATGCTTGGTGCCATAGGGAACGCCCTGGCATAACCTGAGTGCTTTTTTAACATCTCTGTCTGTATATTCGGGCTTCAGACTTTTCAGGCCCTTACGTTTGCGCACTAAGTTCTCGTAATCCAGGTCACGGCGGTAGATCCCTTCTGCGTCAACCAACATGATTACCAGCAGCTCTGCCGTCGCCTCTGTGCAATAGATTGGCCCGTTAAATCCTTGGTGAACCAACTTTGGGAGCAATCCTGAGTGGTCCAGGTGCGCATGGGATAAAACCACTGCATCAATGGAATCAGGATCAAAATCAAACGCATCTTTTTGAATTCGCTCAATCGCATCGCCGCCTTGATGCAAACCACAGTCCAGCAACACACGTAAGCTGCCGGGAATATCCAGTAAATGACAAGAGCCTGTTACTTCCTGCGCTGCCCCATGAAAAGTCAATGTCGCCATACAATGTTATCCCTCAAAAATAAAAAAGCCACTCGAGCAGTTGAGTGGCTTTCCATCTATAATTTTCGTTTCAGTTAACTCATTCCAGCGGCAGCCAAAGCCTCTTTACGCGCTTGCTCCCACCCTTCCTGAAAGGCTTTATCATCTGATGGCGCCGACTTATTGTAGCTGGCCCATGCGCCTGCCAATACCTTTTCCCGCTTTAGTAAATACGTTTGGTGGGCATCGTATTCAGGCTTCCAGGCGCCTGCTTCTTTCAGATAGCGTATTGTGCCGGGATGGAAGGGAACGCCCCAATTATAAATCTGCCGCTCCAGGGCAAAACCTGCATTGCCCGGAGCCATATCCTTGTATTCATCGAAATAGACATACATGGCTTTGGTAAGGTTATAAACCGTTTCATCATCCGCATCTTTATAGCTGGCCAGTATTGGGTAAGGATAGGTGCCCACTTCAATTTTGTTATCCTTAGATAAGCCCGGGCCTTCTGAGGCAATATGTGGAACGATGTGCGGTGCATACTGGCGCATCTTACTCCACCCCTCTTTATTGGAATGTTCAAAAGGAATGTAACGCAATCCATGTGAAGAAGACTCCATTTCATACAGTTTGGCACTGGTGGTCAGCGCAAAGACTACATCGGCCTGCCCATTTATTAGCCCATTCAGAGAAGCCACGTAGCCAGGGAACTCAACGCGTTTCACATCATCCCAGGTCATACCGCCAAAGGCCAAGCCACCTGTGACAATCGATTCAATCGTGGCGGAACTCAGAACAGTACCGACTCGTTTGTCCCGGATATCCGCAATGGTCTTGATACCAGAGTCTCCCAGAGTAATGATGCCCATTCCACTGTCTGGCCGGTTATACACCAAAACTCTCAAGGCTTGAGGGCCCCAACCTTTTTTGCCAAAGATGCTGGTGCCTTCAAACGCAAAAAAAGCACCGCCACCAGCCAAACCAAAATCCACCTTTCCGCTGCGCATTGGCGCAAGGCGTGCTACATCATTTTTACCGGGGATGGGCCGCAGGTTAACTCCCAGTTTATCTTTGAATACCTTACCGATCGAAACGGTATTGTTATACCCCGAAGAACCAATCGTGTAAGTTGACCAGGTGATGACATTGGGCAGCTTGATCTTATCGTCAGCCGTAACCTGGTGGGAAAATGCCAGCATGGTCATGGCCACGAACAATGATTGAATGACGCTTTGAAAAGTCGATTTCATCCTATTCCTCCAACATGGTGTATCATTTTATTTTTCGTTTTTTTATATGGCTATGAATTAAAAATCATTGAAAATATAAAGAACTTTACATCGGCAAGAAGTTCCCGATACTGGTCATTTGATCATTCATAGCGACTAAGAGTCAAACGTGCGTATCGCACCCGATTCAGCCATCTCTGACACTTCTTTCTCGGAATAGCCTAATTCCTCCAGCAATGCGCGGGTATGTTCACCCAAATTAGGCGCCAACCGTTGAATAGCACCCGGTGATTTGGAGTACTTGACCGGGACATCGGTCAACCGGATTGTCCCTTCTGTTGGGTGTTCAACGCGTTGAAAGTAGCCAACCGCCTTTAAATGCTCTTCTTCAAGCAGGTCATCCAAGTCATTCACTTTGGCGCAAGGAATGTCTGCCTCTAAAAAGAGTCGGATCCATTCATCCGTTGTTTTTTCAGGCAGTGCCTGATCAATCACTCCGTATAAGTCATCAATATGGATGGTACGTTGGGCAAAGTCGGTAAATCGCGGATCTTCTCTTAACGCTGGCTGACCAATGACACCAAAAAAAGTGTGCCAATGCGCTTGGGTGTTGGGCATCACGCCAATATAGCCATCCCGGGTTTTGAAAGGCCGCCGGTAACGATTGAAAGCCCGTGGATAGCCCATGTCCGCCAGAGGCGGTTCAAACACTTTGCCATACAGGTGCTCAACCAGATTAAACGCGGTAATCGACTCAAACATAGGCACCTCTACAGATTGTCCCTCACCGGTTCGCTCTCGGTGGAGCAACGCTGTTGTGACCGAGGACGCCAGGATAAGCCCTACAATTTTGTCAATGATCGGCATCGGGGCATATCCCGGTTTGCCATACAAGCGTTTATTCAGCATGCCAAAGCCAGAGGCGGCCTGAACAATATCATCGTAAGCAGGGCGGTCGGCATAGGGACCTGTTTGACTAAACCCGTTTGCACAGGCGTAAATAATATTAGGGTTAATACGCGCAACACTGTCATATCCAAAGCCGAGTTTTTCCATAGACTTTGCCCGTACGCTGTGTACAAAAACGTCGGCAGTTTTAATCAGCCTCTGCAATGCTTCTTTGCCAGCTTTCGACTTTAAATTCAGTGAGATGCTGCGTTTATTTCGATTGACATTGAGAAAAAAAGCAGACATGCCATCGTGTCGAGCAGGCCCAATGTAGCGAACATCATCGCCAGAAAGTTGTTCCACTTTTATCACATCCGCTCCCATATCTCCCAATGTCTGGGTGGCAAGCGGACCAAGGACATTAATCGTTAAATCAAGAATGCGATAGCCATCTAGAGCGCCGGGCATTTTATTTCCCCTCCTCTGTTCACCGGTTTTGTTTTTATCGGAATGTACTGCTTTTACGCGCCGTTACCGGTTTAGAGATAAAGCCTGTGGCGCAGGATGAAGGCCTCCGCCACAGGTTTGTGTAATTACTCGGCCAGCTTGAACCGAGGCAGTGAAATGTCATCGGTCAATTTTTCAGTCACCAATTCGACTTTCATATCCATTTCAATCGTATTCGGGTCACTGCCCACAAGAGAACTGATCATACGTGGACCTTCCTCTAACTCAACCAGCAGAACCGCGTAAGGAGTGTCCGCTTTGAAAGCAGGGCCTGGAGCCCGGTGGACAACGCTGAAAGAGTGGATTGTCCCCTTACCCGAAGCTTCAAAAGACTGGACATTATCCGAAAGACAGTTACAACACATTTCTTGCCGATAGTATTGGATATCGCCACAATCTGCGCACTTCTGCAATAACAGTTTGCCGTCTTTCAGGCCCTCCCAAAGTTCGACAGAGTCACCATCTGGAGTGGGTAAGGGTTTTTTCAACGCTTCTTCTTGGGAAATCATGCTCATAGTGTGCTCTCCGTACCTAAAATTGTTGTCGCATTTGTCGCAAATCCCGCACCGAGGCTGTGCACGAGACCCAGTTCCGCACCTTGGACCTGACGGTCTCCTGCCTGGCCTCGGAGCTGTAAAATCACTTCGTAGAAGTGCAACAAACTACCCGGGATACCCGGGTGGCAATGCGACAACAAGCCGCCATGTGTGTTAATCGGAACCTTCCCACCATAGGTGATCTGCCGATCAGAAACGAAGGGGCCACCTTCGCCTTTCGGACAAAAACCTAAATCCTCGAGCATCATAATCACTGTGCCCGTAAAACAGTCATAAACACCGGCGGTGTCGATATCATCGGCGGTGACGCCCGCTCGGGCATAAGCCAACTCACTGGATCGTTTTGCACCCGTTGTGGTGATATCTTCTTTTTTGAAGATATGCTCGTGCGTATAACACTCGCCCCCGCCCAAAATATAAATGGGTTTTTCGATCCCAAGATCCTGAGCGCGCTCAGCCGATGTCACAATAAATGAAGCCCCTCCATCGGACACCAAAGAGCAGTCGTATTTGTGATAGGGCGTTGTGACAACTTTTGAAGACAGGACATCATCTACGCTCAAAGGCTTCGTCATTTGAGCGCCAGGAGTATTCATTGCGTGCTCACGGTGGATCACCGCAACTTCTGCCAGCTGTTCGGAGGTTGTGCCATAATTTTTCATATGGCGTGCGGCGGTCATGGCAAAGGTATTGGAAACCGGTATGCCAAACGGCATTTCGTACTGCTGGTCACGGCTTTCTGTCATGGACCGCAAGGCCATGTCTGGCGTCAAACCACTGAGCAAGCTGTCGCCCATGGAAATCAGTATCGTCTCAGCAAGACCTGTGTCGATCGCCGCCGCCGCGATATTGAATAAAGTTGCCGCTGTCGCACCTGAAACCTGGTAGGTGTTAGAAAAGGTCGGTTGTATACCGATGTATTCACTCAAGGCCACATTAAATCGGTGAAAGGGCGATGCAAATGAGTGGCCAGACATGACACCGTCAATCTGCATTTTATCAATCCCGGCATCGGCCAATGCATTTCGTGTTGCATCAGCTGCCAGCCACAAAGGGCTTCTGCCCGGCACTCGCCCTAGCGGCGATACGCCTATCCCGATAACCGCAGCCTTGCCACGGATACTTTTTTTGTTAACCAACGTTGTATCCTCCTGGATAATGAAAATTCAAAAGTGTATGAATGCTTGTGTCATTCAAACCGGCAAATTTCTGCCGGGAATCAACTCAAACTGCAAAAAGTCCGGTTTGCGTTTTTCCATGAAGGCTGTTGCACCTTCGACATGTTCATCACTCCGCATACACAGTGTTTGCATCGTGGACTCTAACTCAAGTGTCTCGTTCACTGAGGTCGGCATTTTATTTAAAATACGCTTGGTCATGCCGAGCGAATAGGCCGGTAAATTGATAAGCTGCTGTGCCAGCTCCAGTGCTTTCTCCTGCACCTGCTCATCCGCAACCAAGTGATCAAACAAACCCATATTGAAGGCCTCCTGGCCTTTAATCGGTTGAGCGTAGAGGAAAGCCTGGCGTGCTTTGTTAATGCCAATCCGCCGGGTGACATTGTGCATGGTCCCAAAGTCTGGGATCAATCCAACCTTTTGGAAAGAGAAACCCACGGAGGCGCTTTTCCCACCGACAATGGTATCTGCACACATCGCTAACCCGGCGCCAGAGCCCATGGCGGGCCCTTCAATAGCCGCGATGATTGGTTTTTCAGCCATATCACACAGCCGAACCGTATCGTGCGCGACCCGCAGATGGCGCAGCATTTTGTTCTCATCGCGCTTGGCCATGTCCGAAATATCACCCCCCGCACTGAAAGCGCCTCCCCGCCCTGTCAAGATTAAGACTCTTACCTCTTCGGCTTTCAGCGCCGCCGCTATGGCATCACGAACGCCGTGTTTCACTTCCAGCGTGAGTGCATTACGTTTTTCCGGGCAGTTTATGACGATGCGTCTCGCCCATTTGATTGGCTCTTCTGTCTCAACCACACTCATTTCCTTCCCCTTATTTTTATGCATAGACTCTGGCTTTTATATGCGCAAGAATACCAAAGGTTCACCTTTTCTACATCAGAGAAAACAAATGACTCATGTTAAAACAACGTTCGTTGAATGCTCTGAGGGCTTCCCGATTGCGCACATCACAATCCATCGTGCAGAAAAATTAAACGCCCTCAACTCGGTGATCATCAATGATTTAATACAAGCTTTTCAAAACTTAATAGGCCATAACACGCTAAAGCTGGCGGTACTCACAGGTGAGGGAGACAAAGCCTTTATAGGCGGGGCAGATATCAACGAGATGCAATCTTTGACGCCTGAAAAAGCCCGGGGCTTTATCACGAATATTCACAAGGCATGTAGCGCAATTCGTGCTGTCCCTGTCCCTGTGATCGCAAAAATTAATGGCTACTGCCTCGGTGCGGGACTGGAAATCGCTGCCGCATGCGACCTGCGTATTGCCTCGGATAATGCACGCTTTGCCATGCCCGAAGTACAAGTGGGCATTCCATCCGTTGTTGAAGCGGCACTCCTGCCCAGGCTCATCGGCTGGGGTAAAACATCGAGACTGCTTTATACAGGTGAGTCGATTTCAGCAGCAACCGCCATGCAATGGGGGCTGCTTGAAGAGGTTGTGCAGCCGGAGCTGCTTGAGCAAAGCACACACAGTATCTGCCAAAAAATCTGCACGGCCGGAGCCAATGCGATTCGCCTGCAAAAACAACTGATCTCTCAATGGGAAACCGGTTCGCTCAAAGAGTCCATTGAAGCGGGCATTGATACGTTTGTGGAAGCCTATAAAACCAACGAGCCTGAAATAAAAATGGCGGCTTTTTTCAACCAAAAATCAAGCAAAAATGCTTGATGTATGGACTGCCAGGGCTTAAGCCTTAATCCCGGTGTACTTTAAAACAATATAGCGAATGTCCCGCTCAGTCAGAAAAATAATGGCCGCGTAAATAGCTGCGCCTGCGGTAATTTTAAAGAGCAAGTTGTATAAGTAGCTTTCATAATGAAACTGCATGATGCCGATGTACATAACGAGCGCCGCAAGTGTGTATTGCATTATCTTCAGCAGGGGCAGGCGTATGAACAGCAATCTCGATGCATAAAAATACATAACAGCCGTTAAGGCAGAAAAACTCACCAAGGTTGCAATAGCCGCGCCTTTAATGCCAAACAGAGGAATGAGCGCAAAGTTTAAACTGACATTCAGCAACACACTTGCTAACACAAAAATCATTAATTTCATGCTCTGTTTGTAGATAAAAATACCTGCCGCAATAATGACCGCACTGCCGTAAATGGCAAAACCCGACATGACATACGGCACAATCACGGCACCCTCAACGTATTTTGATGAGGCCAATAAGCTAATCAAATCTTCGGAGATGGCAGAAAGGCCAAACACAATAGGCATAGACGCCATCCAGTAGTACTTGGTTGACATCTCAATAAACTGTCGGGTTCTCTCCTTTCCTTCCTCGGCCCATAGTCGTAAATACATAGGCCGAACGGCCATGGCAACAGACAGAGCAATCACACCGTTGATGATGTTACAGAGGTTGTAAGCCGCCGCATACCGACCAAGATCGTCCGACCCGATCAACAATTGAATAATGTATCTGTCTCCTGTATTCAAAAGTCCATAGGCTAATTCGGTACCCAGCATGGGAATGCCATACATCAACATCGTTTTTAGCAGCGCAGGGTCGACAGAGAAACGAATATGCTCACCAAAATGTTTGAACAGATGGTAGCCAATCAACACCAATGTGAGCAGCTCCCAAATGACCATACCCCCATACACACTTCTTAAGTCTTGTTGCCAGTAAAACAGCAACAAACACATACACATTAAACCGCCGTATTTGATCGAAACACTGTGCGCGCTCACCAGGCCACTCAATTCTTTTGCCCGATAAATATTCAAAATTGAACTGTAAAAAATCCGCACAAAGACCAGGACTGAGGCAATAAACAAGGCCGGCACCACAGTGCCTTCGTAATGATGCTCCGGCAAAAACACAAGGCCAAGTAGCCAGAGCCCGGTAAAAACAGCACCCGCACAAGCCGAAAATGTCAACACAGTGGAGAAAAACTGTGTGAGGTTAAAGGGTGACTTATTGGCATTGATTTCTGAATAAAAACGGATGGCTGAATGCTGTACACCCAGCTTTCCAAACGAAATGACGAGCGTCAAAGTCGCCCCGATCAAACTCATCACACCGTATTGCTCAACCGTCAGCATCCGGGTGAGGATCGGAAAAGATACCAAACCGGCTAAAGCAATAAGAATATTACTCAGTGAGTATTTAGAGAAATGAATAAAAAGATTTTTTAACACAATCAGTCCGTTGGATGGCTATAGGTACTCAACCTCAAGGCAACTGCTATCATTAAACCATTGCCTGAAGGTTGATCTGATTTCTCAATGAATATTGTCCATGTACCTGTTTTAAAAGCTTGTTACTTTCTGCACAATGCCAAGATATATAGCAGAACAAAAAAAACCGTGTACACAATTTTAGCAGACCCAGAATCCCGCTGGCGCAAGCCTGTCGACGGAGGCCTCAGTCTGCTTGTTATTGCGAGTGTTTTTTTGCTCATACGCGAAGTAAAACAACCGCTTAACAGTACTTTTTCACAGCATTTTGAAACCTTTGCTGTAACAGTATTCATCGTGGAATATCTGCTCCGTTTTTGGCTTCACAGCAGTGCCCATAACACTATCATCAAGCAGTATGAAAAAGCTGCGCAACTGAACACACCTTTTAGACTAAGACGGGCTATCCAGGAAGTTTTGAAGGAAAAATGGAGGTACATCACAAGTCCATTAAGTATTATCGATTTACTCGCCATCCTGCCAACATATCGCCCCATCCGTCTGTTGCGGATCTTCATGCTTTTCAGGCTATTCAAACTCTTTCGTTACACGCGGGGCATCAATCAATTTGCGAATATATTGGCTGAAAAACGTTTCGAACTGTACATACTGGGGATCTTTTTCACTTTCATTGTCGTCTCAGCAGCAACGGCCATTTATCTGTTCGAGGCGCAACGGCCTTCTAGCGATATTCAAAGTTATTTTGACGCCATTTATTGGGCTTTGATCACACTCACCACGGTGGGGTACGGCGATATTGTGCCCCACTCACCTGAAGGGCGTGTGGTTACCATCGCTTTAATCGTATCGGGTATTGGTGTTATTGCCTTCGCCACATCCATCTTTGTGTCAGCCTTCAGCGAAAAAATGCAACGGTTACAACATGAAAGAATCTTTCAAGGCATCAGTCGCCTGAGCGATTACACACTGATTTGTGGCTATGGTCGCATGGGTCATACGATCCTGGAAGAACTATCCACAAGCCGTCAGGACGTTGTCATTATCGACACGGATAACACAGTGATTGAGGAAGCCCGGCAGCGCGGATATCTGGCGATTACAGGGGACGCATCGAACAGCCACCTGCTCGAACAACTAAATCTGGCGCAAAAGGCAAAAACGGTACTGTGCATTACTGAAAATGACATCAACAATGTCTACATCACCTTAACAGCGCGCAGCTTAAGCCAGGACGTTCACATCATCTCGCGTGCGAACGAAACAGCCAGCATTAAAAAGCTTTACCTTGCCGGCGCTGATCACGTTGTGACACCCAACCAGGACATGGCACTGGTCGCCGCAGAATATGTTGGGCAACCTGTTGCTTTTGAAGCCATCTACAGCATTTTGAGCGGCCAAGATGAACTCGTGATTGATGCCATCAAACTTTTCGAAAACTCGGTTTTTGATGGTGTCGAACTGAACGCCATCGACTTTAAACACCACCAACTTATTTTATTCGGTGTGATTCAGACAGAAGCAGACAATGCCGACGAGCAATACTACTTTGAATTGACCCGCAGCCATTTTATTTTCAACCCGCACGACCGGTTCACCTTACGCGGCAATGACGTGATGATTGTCTTTGGCCACCAGGACAATATTGCACATTTCCGCAAACAGGCCCGTCGGCTCAAATAAAGAAAATGGAATATTGCATGAAAGACAACCCCCTTCTGCTATTTGGCTACTCCGACGCTTGCTTTCATATTGCCGAACAGCTCAAAACCAAAGGCTGGCCGCTCGTCATCGCCGACAATGACCTTATCCGTGTGGAGCAAGCTCAGAAGGATGGTTTCTCTGCGATAGGACTTGATTACACCCAGGATGAAGCACTTTGCGAAGCGGGCATTGGCCAGCATGTTGACTGCATTTTCTGTCTGTTTGAGCATGACTCCGAAAATGTCTTTCTCACAATTTCAGCCCGGGCACTGGCACCCGAGTTAAAAATCGTAGCCATTACAGAGTCTCAGGAGGCCGAACACAAACTACGCATTGCCGGGGCCGACCATATTATCAATCCCTACACCATGAGTGGCCGCCGTATCGCTGAGCTCATGCGTAAGCCAGAAGTCGTGGATGTACTCGACCACACGCTCTATGGGCGCTATGAAATTAATATGACGCAAATTGAAATTACCGAGGCGTGCGCCCTCAACCAAAAATGTCTCAGTAACATTGATCTGAAAAAGGATTTTGACCTAATTCTACTGGGCATTGTCGGCGCGGAACGGGAAGATCCATTCATTTTTTCTGTACAAGGCACCGATCATCGCCTCACGCCTGGCGATACACTGGTCATCATTGGTATGCCAAATGCCATTGAGTTATTCAAAGATCATCTGAACATGCCGCCTAACCATGTCCGTACTTCCTAAAACCCGTAGGTCAGCCCGCTGGTTCGACCTGGCATTGCTATTTCTATTGGCCGTTATCTGGGGTTCCTCATTCCTGGTCATCAAGGTTGCTGTCGAAACCATTCCACCTACTTTGCTGACAGCCTCACGCCTGGTCATCGCAGCACTCGTACTCACAACCATCATATATTTGACCAAACAATCACTGCCTCGCAGACTTCATGACTGGGTTGCATGCCTCTTTGTCGGCTTTTTTGGCAATGTCCTGCCATTCAGTCTTATCCATTGGGGGGAAACACATGTTGATAGCGGCCTGGCCGCCATCCTCATGGGCACAATGCCCATTGTTGTAACGCTGCTCGCACATTTGTTCATCCAAGATGAGCGCTTGAATATCAAACGCTTGAGCGGTGTGACTGTTGGCTTTTCGGGGCTTGTCATTTTAGTGGGCTGGCACAACCTGAGTCACTTGGGGGATGCACTTTTATCACAACTGGCCATTGTAGGAGGCGCCTGTTGTTATGCGATCACCACCATCTACGTTCGCCGTTACGTCAGCGCATCGAACCTGTCCATGGCTGCCGGTTCCATGGTGACCGGCGCACTCATGGCGCTTGTTCTCAGCGGCATGTCTTTACCACCTCCACCTTATCCGATCTCATCGGCATCCGTACTGGCGGCCTTGTTTCTCGGCCTAATCTCCACCGCACTGGCTACGCTGATTTACTTCCGGCTGTTAAGCCGGATTGCGGCCACCACTTTTGCACAAGTTAATAATCTGGTACCGGCCATCGGCGCACTGCTTGGCATAATATTTCTCAATGAACACTTAAGCGGGCAACAGCTGCTGGCTTTATTGCTGATTTTGTCTGGCATTTATATCATTAACCACGCTCATCGGTAATCACAGGGAAAGATGTGTTTGAAATTGCGGCCCTAGGCGCAGCCCTTTGCTGGTCAATGGGTGGCATTATCGCAACCACACCCATCCGTTCACTTGGCGCCATTGCCTTCACCCGCATACGGATGCTGTTCATCGCGGCCATGCTCACCCTGGCCGCAACCCTCACCGGTGGCTGGGAAACACTGTCACCGGATCAGATCAACCTATTGCTACTCTCGGGCATCGTGGGCATTTTTTTTGGCGACACCGCTTTATTTGCCGCTTTAAAGCGTATCGGGCCCCGGCGTGCGACCATCCTGTTTGCTACTCACGCGCCGATGACATTGGCTTTAGGATATCTCTGGCTGAACGAAACGCTCACCTACACAGCCTTACTGGGGACACTATTGGTGACGATGGGTGTCATTACCGCTGTATTCTATGGCTCACGTTCAACAGCAAATAATCCTTGGGAAGCCATCCAGGGCTCTTTGATTACGGGCGTGCTGTTAGCTTTGCTGGGTGCGTTGGGTCAATCCATGGGGTCTCTGATCGCCCGACCGGTCATGGCTGACGGCGTGGATGCAATCGCCGCATCAGCCATTCGCTCAATCGCTTCTGCGGCGTTTCTGGTGCTACTGGGCACACTGCCCGTTCGACACTTTCGTGCGCAGTCACGGCTGACGCCGCGCCTCCTTCTGCAGGCATCTGCCAGTGCCTTGATTGGCATGGGCATTGGAATGACCTTATTTTTGTTCGCACTAACAGGCAGCCAAACAGGCATTGTGGCAACCTTGTCTTCTACCTCTCCTGTACTGATGTTACCAATTTTGTGGATGTTGTCTGGCGAGCGCCCTTCAGCGG
This sequence comes from Halothiobacillaceae bacterium UBA5861, assembly GCA_002432635.1. GTDB lineage: Bacteria > Pseudomonadota > Gammaproteobacteria > UBA5861 > UBA5861 > UBA5861. Next base: position 46,601 of record DJFX01000014.1, read on the forward strand.
GTGCCTGGGTCGGCGCTATTGCCGTCGTTGTTGGAACGTCGTTGATTTTCCTCGGTTAGCAGCAACAGCACCCTAACCACAATAAAAATCGCTAGAAAACCTTTTGCCAATAACCCACGTCCACCCAGCAGCCAAATTTATGGCCTACCTCGCTGAAATGCGCCACTTTTGAAAACCCCATTGCCTCATGAAAAGCAACGCTGGCGGGATTTGGCACAGCAATACCCGCCACAGCCGTGTGGTAGCCGTGTTTTTTTAGCGCGTCCAATAACGCCGTATAAAGCACACGACCATAGCCCTGACCTTTTTCAGATGGCCCGGTATAAATGGTTGTCTCCACCGTCTTCTGGTAAGCCGAACGCGACTGCCACTGGCTGGCATAGGCATAACCGGCTATATGCCCGTGCGCATTTTCAACCACCAGCCACGGGTAGGTGCGCGTGTAGGCAGCGATACGCTCGGACATCATGGATTCAGAAACCAAAGCCTCTTCAAATGTGATGACCGTATTTTCGACATAGTTGTTGTATATCGCACAGATAGCCTGGGCATCTTGTACTTCAACAGAACGCAACTTCACGAGTATGGCCCTATTGCTGGATGAAACACGATCAAAGTCATGCAGCTAACACCTTTCCAACATGTCGGTCGGCCAAACAGCTTTCACTTAGGGGGTGATCACCAAAAGTACGGAGCTTATTGCCCGGTGAAGTGAGGCTTACGTTTGGTTAGAAGGGCATCAATGCCTTCTTTGGAATCCTCTGTGGTGAACGTGATTGCCTGATTTTTTGCCTCCCATTCAGCCGCTTTTTCTATTTCAAGATTCAATCCCTGCATCACAGACCGTTTCATCATCCGCACAGTCAGTGGTGCATTGGCGGCAATTTCTTCGGCCAGCGTCCAAGCTTTCTCCAAGACATCCTGCTGAGGAACGGCATCATTCACCAGCCCGATCTCTGCGGCTTGCTTGCCTTTGATCAATCGCCCCGTCATCAATAGCTCCATGGCTTTCGGCAGACCAATCAACCGCGGCAGGGTGTAGGAAATACCCATCCCGGAATGGAACCCCAAGCGGGCAAAATTCGCCCCATACAGCGATTCCTCACTGGCTATTCGCATATCGCAGACCAGTGACATACCCAGGCCCCCACCAATGGCATGACCGTTCATTGCAGCAATGACCGGCACATCCAGCTGCAGAAGTTTAAGAAACGGCTTGTAAGTGGAATACAGGTATTCGTGGGGCAGTGTATCTTTCATCTCAAACAGGTCGCCTTTAAAATCGGCGCCTGAGCAAAAATGACCATCTTTACCCGTAATAATCACGCAGCGGGACGTTTTATCTTCAAGGGCTTGCTGGATGACGGTCTCGAATGCAGCCATGGTTTCTTTTCCCATGCTATTGCGCTGCTCGGGCCGGTTGAAGGTGATTTGCGCAACTGATCGCTTCGTCTCGTAGGTAACCGCTGCCTGTGTATTCACTGATTCCTCCTCTTAAGAGCTGTGTTCAAACCGTTTCTATGCTTAATTGATCGCTTCGCCCGAGGGTGTTTCATCACCCAGTTTTAATTCCAGATGCATGGATTCCAGGTCTTTCACTTCGGCCAGGGTGGGTAAGTCATCCAGCCTTTTTAAGTTGAAATAATCAAGAAATTGTTTGGTGGTTCCAAACATGGCAGGCCGCCCTGGCACATCCCGATGACCAATCACCCGAATCCACTCCCGCTCCTGTAAGGTTTTGATGATTTGTGAACTCACGGCAACACCGCGCACTTCTTCGATTTCTGCTCGCGTCACGGGTTGCCGATAAGCAATCAGCGCCAGGGTTTCTAACAATGCGCGCGAATAACGCGGTGGCTTTTCTTCCCACAGGCGCGCAACCCAGGGTGCCATTTCCTGCCGGATTTGGATCCGAAAACCACTGGAGACTTCCTTGAGTTCAATGCTGCGGCCGGCATATTCACCGCTAAGCTGGTTCAAGGCCTGGGCAATATCACTGCGGTTACAAGGCCGATGCTGCTCGTTGCAAATGTTCAATAACTGATCAACACTGAGAGGTTTACCAGCGGCCAGTAGCAGGGCTTCAACCCGGTTTTTTATTTCAATCGTCACGCTCTACATCCCTTCGATCAACGACATTGGCGCTTCCCCGCGCTCTTACGTAAATTTGAGCAAACGGTTCCGCCTGTACCAGTTCAGCCAGTGCCTCTTTCACCAGTTCGAGAACAGCGAGGAAGGTCACCACGACACCGATCCGCCCCTCTTTTTCATCAAATAATTGTGAGAACTCAGCAAACTCATCTGCGCTCAAAACAGAAAGTACCCGCGTCATCCGCTCCCGTACCGATAATGCTTCGCGCTCAATATTATGATGCGTATACATATCCGCCCGCTTCAAAACACCTTGAAGTGCAAACAGAAGTTCTTTCAAGTCAATGTCGGGGTAATTCGGCTGTTTTTCCAGTAGGGGTAATGCGCATGCCGTGAGCTGTGTGTCCCGTTCCAGCCGGGGGAGCGCATCAAGGTCCTCTGCGGCAAGTTTATAGCGTTCGTATTCTTGCAAGCGGCGTATTAATTCGGCCCGTGGGTCATCCTCATCATCACTGGACTCAGGCTTGGGCAGCAACATTCTGGACTTGATTTCGGCCAGCATAGCAGCCATAACCAGGTATTCAGCCGCAAGCTCAAAACGCATATTTTGCATGAGTGCAATGTATTCCATGTACTGCTCTGTCACCCGGGCAATCGGAATATCCAGGATATCAATATTCTGGCGTTTGATCAGATAGAGTAATAAGTCCAAGGGACCCTCAAACGCCTCAAGAATCACTTCAAGCGCATCCGGTGGAATGTAAAGATCCTGCGGTAAGACGGTTAACGGTTCACCCTGTACGATGGCGAATGGCATTTCGGCCTGAGCCGGGGCGTCCGGTGATCGGTCCATTAAAGGCTTCTCCTTAATGCATGGCTATTCGAACAGGGATACATCCCCCTTCCCTTTTCTCACCACGTCCATTTGTCCATCTTCCATAATAATGACAGTGGTTGGTTCAATACCACAGTTACCACCGTCAATAATCAAGTCAACCTGTTTTTCCAGTATTTGGCGGATTTCGTAAGGGTCATTCATTGGCCGGTCACTCCCGGGCAAAATGAGCGTGCTGCTCATCAGGGGCTGACCCAGTGCTTCGAGCAATGCGCTAACAATGGCGTGATCCGGCACCCGGATACCGATGGTTTTCCGCTTAGGGTTGAGTAAACGCCGCGGCACTTCGTGTGTGGCTTTAAAAATGAACGTGTAAGGGCCCGGTGTGAGCGCTCGGATAGTCCGGTATTGGCCGTTATCCACCTTTGCATACAACGCAATTTCGGAGAGATCCCGGCATACCAGCGTAAAATTATGATCTTTGCCCAACTGCCTGATCCGCTGGATGCGCTCCATTGCACTCTTGTTTCCGATATGACAACCCAAGGCATAGCTGGAATCTGTTGGGTAGACGATCACCCCGCCTTGTTCGATGATGGCAACGGCCTGGTGAATCAACCGCTTTTGCGGATTGTCTGGATGAACTTCAAAGTACTGACTCATGTACTAAAAAAAACACGCATGTAAAGAAGGCCATTTTGCATTGATCCCATACATTTTGCACGTAATAGACAATATTATCCCTGGTAAATTATAGTTGTACGCTCAAAACAAAAATAAAATGATCGATTCAAAGTCGACCAATAGAGCCAGTGGGGAGGATCTGACATGGACCAAACATTACCGCGGCCTGTGACCATTACCGAAATGGTTGAAAACATTACCCGCCAAAAAGGCGATCAAACCGCCATTGTATACTTGGGCCAACACATTACGTTCAATGAATTACTTGAACGCAGTCAACGCGTTGCCGACGGCCTCCGCCGTCTCGGCATTGGTGAAGGTGACCGCGTCTCACTTTGGCTACCCGCAGTACCTGCCTGGCTGATCACCTATATCGCACTGTGCCGCTTGGGGGCTGTCGCTGTTGCCACCAACACAAAATTCCGGAGCAGTGAAGTGCAGGATATTGTGAGCCGATCCCAAGCCAAGGCGATTATTATGTGGCCTGGATTCAAGCACATTGATTTTGAAGGCATTCTGTCTGATATTGACCCTACTGCACTCACGGCTTTGCAAACGGTGATTCTCTATTCGGAAGACAAAACCGAACCGGCACATCACATCCTGGGGCGTAACACCGTCAGCTACCACGCGCTGGAGCAATCTCCCCCGTACACAGCCGACCATGCCACACCGGAGTCTGGGTGCAATATCTTCACGACCTCGGGGACAACAAAAGCCCCCAAGCTGGTCTACCACAAGCAATCGGCTACTGCGGGCCACCTCTACGACATCAATCGCGCCTTTGGCTTAGATCAGCCTGGAAAAAGCGTGCTACACATGATCCCATTTTGCGGTGTCTGGGGGTTTGATCAAGGCATGATGACACTCGCAGGTGGCTCTACCTTATACATCATGCCCTTCTTTGATCCAGCTGAAGCGGCACGCCTAATCCAGGCGCATCGCATCACGCACACTTCCGCGTCTGATGAAGCCGTACGTTGCCTGCTGGAGGTGAACGATACCCCCGTACCGTTCCCCAGCCTGGAGCTCATTGGCTTTGCGGCCGTCGGGGGAGGATCTTCACAAGACCTGGTTCTGGAAGCAACTCGACGGGGGTTGACCTTGCGAGGCTTATACGGCTCCAGTGAATTAGGTGCCCTGTTCTCGCTGCAAAGCCAATGAGCTCCAGGCTGGGGAACGGTACGGGGGTATCGTTCACCTCCAGCAGGCAACGTACGGCTTCATCAGA
>DJFX01000014.1:51632-51756 GCA_002432635.1 Halothiobacillaceae bacterium UBA5861
GGAGACCCAGGTTCGCACCAGAGACAAACAAAGTGGCAATATTCTGCCCCACGGTGAACGCGGGGAAATTGAAATCAAAACACCCAGCCGCATGGTGGGTTACCTGAATAACCCAGAGGCAACT
>DJFX01000018.1 GCA_002432635.1 Halothiobacillaceae bacterium UBA5861
TTTTCATTTGCCAAGATAACATATTTCTGCTTTGCGGCCGTCAACAAGTTGGGGACAACAGCTAGTATCCCAAGCGCTTCAAGGCTTGCACGGCCGAGTTGTATACGTTTGCTTACGTCGGACGCTTGGTGAATATCTATATTCAATGCAAATGTGTAGACACGGTCTTCTTTTTGCACCCACCCGACCCACCATCCAATACCAGGCTTAGAGGCATTCTCCCAACCGGTTTTTCCATATAATTGCAAATTCTCCCTCTGATCCAGAAGCACGATCTCTCGAACATTTTGCTGAATACTCTCGGATATAGGCAGCTGACTCTGAGCCAACTTGGCTAAAAACTGCGCTTGCTCGACCGCGCTAATTTTGAGTGGGTCTTTCAGCCAGAAAGTATCTACGGATCTACCGATGTCTTCATTTCCATATCCAAGCCTCGAGACATACTCGCGCATTCGTTCCAGGCCGATACGACGAGCCAGCTCCTGATAGATTGCTACGTTGGACAGCACAATGGCTTCACGCAGTCCCATATTCTTCTCCCATGCGTCGAAGGGCTGTGGCCTTCCACCGTAAGGCAGGACGTCATCTACGCTCTTTACCGACTCGACAGAAAGACCAATCATGGTGTTTGGAATTTTGAAAGTGGAGGCAGGCACGAAGCGCACTTTGGATCGAGTTTGATTATGATCTGTCAAAGTGTCGGCGTCGACGTCATAGAGCACAAAAGTTCCCGTTACGTTCGCACTTTTGAATAACTCGCCAACTTCCTGGCTGTCCTTCCAGTTCGTCGAACAGCCTTGCAGGACTAAGAGTACGAGTATTGCAGTGAGTAGTGATTTCATGAGTGGGGCTAACAGTCCATTAGGTGGCATGCTGTCGCTCTTTACCATGTTTTTCCACTTCGTAACGCAGCTCAACCATGCCGTTCTTGTAGGCTTTAACCTCTGCGAGATGGAGGGCGATGTCTTTGTCCAGCTTCTCGAAGAATGAGATGCCATCGCCAATCATGATCGGTAGGATCGAATAATAAATTTCGTCGGTTAGTCCGAGACGAAGGAATTCGCTCGAAACCGTAGCACCCCCAGCAACCCAGATATGTTGGAAATTGTGTCGCAGACGGCTGTTGACAAGCTATGCGAGGTCACCGGAGTAGAACTCAACGGATTCGCGGATCTGCGGCAGGTCACGGGTGGTGAGGACGAAAGTAGGTTTGTCTCCGTACGACCATCCCAAACCCTTGGGTTCGAAACCAAGCGCGGTTTGATAGGTTCGCGATCCCATGACGTAGCAGTCGATTGTCTTGAGGAACACCTCAACAAACTCTGGATCCATTATGTCACCGTGCGCGAACTCGTCCGAGGTCTCCATCCAGTCGACGTTCCCGTCTCTTCGTGCGATGAAGCCGTCGAGACTCGCCGCCATGTGAATGGTTACTCGTGAACTTGGGTTCATCATGCTACTTTTCTCCGATGTGGCTCAAGCATATCGAATACCGCCATAATAGGCGAGGGACTTATTACAATGCTTAATTTTATCAAAAAAGACCAGTTTTTAGGCGTTTTTCTACAGCTTCGACGCCCACATAAATGGCGCGCCGTCAGGTGAGTCCAGCGGAGCACATTTTGATGTGATTGTTATAAGTTTTCTGACTTTTCATATTCAATAGTAAAGATTGAAATTAACAAACCTAGTACTGCCAGAAAAAATCCAATTTCATTATATGGTGACACCGGTATTGCTTCTTTACCAATTAACATTCTAGCAATAGAAATTAGCAATAACGGGAAGAACAAGCCAAGCCAGCGTAGGGATTTTGGATTTACCCGAATTGGATTATTGCAATATGGGCAAACGGAAACATATCTAGTAAATGCATACCACTTTGGCTTTACCTTGGGCTCCCTATTACCAAGCTGATATGTTGATACTTTTGTTTCACACCAAGGGCACTTTGGATTTAGCACTGAACTTCCTTGAACTTATAACGGGTCGGCTGAAGTTTTTTATTATATTAATAATTTACTAATTGCCAGTTACTTCCAGGTGCTGCACTATGTCAATACGAAAACCTGCGGGGTCTTCTAACATAAAATGTATTTGTCCCCAAATTTCTTCTTTTAAATGCATTGCAATATTAAGATTCATGATTTTTGCCTCTACATACGCTTGAGCTGCGTCCTTCACTTCCAATGAAATAACATAACCATCGGCGGACATAATGGGGTGAAGAAATGCAGGTTGAGAACCGTGATTAGGTAATAAAAATCCAAGTTGGGCACCTGTATTGGGTGATACGAGGTGCAAGTAAAAGTTAGGGTCATAAAAGACAGCGTTAAAACCAAAAACTGCCTCATAAAACTGTTTCACGGCGTCTAGCTTTGGCGTCACCATTACGGGGAACATTGCTTCGATTTCTATCATTGGATTTACTCCTACAAGTGGTAGATTTCGTAGGAATTAGTATTAATCATCAACTCGATTCGCTATTGTACAAAACGGACAAACTATTGAATTCTGTGGGTGTGAGTCCTGATAGACGCTTAAATTCACGGATAAAGTGTGGCTGATCATAGTAATGATCTGCCCAGGCAGATTTATTATCCGCCGTGTTCATGGCTTGGAGCGTGTTCTGAAATCGCAGGACTCTTGCAAATTCCCTTGGCGATAGCCCCAAATACAGTTGGGTCAAACGACGAAGCTGCCGAGCAGACAAGCCGAACTCGGAGCATTGTTTATCCGATAGACTAATATTGGAAGAAATATTTTGGGAGCAATACCGAATATAACACGCCAATCTTGGATCAATGTCGGGATATTGCACTATACCAAGTAGTATGGTTGATAAGTATTTACAGTGTGCCTCGAATTGAAGAGACTTGCCAATACACTCACATATGGCGTGTAATACATGGTTCGGCAGCACATCTGCTGTGTTGGTGTCATCATCAGCTGCACTCCACTCGCCCAACGGGGTAGAAATCAAACCTTGATGCCCTAGTATGCGGAATCGAATCCCAAAGTATGACACAGGGCCTGCCAAATCAAATACGATGGAAGAGAGAAATGGTGTGACAAGGAAGGCGTCTTCAGGACAATTCACATTGATAATACAGTCAACGCTGTTGTCTGGTACGCAGCGGTAACAAAAGTTCCCTTCGGGTATATTAAGCTGCCAGAAACACTGTATCCAATGACTTAGTGGTGGCGGTGGCTCATAAGTCAGATAGGCATTATTGTGCGTTACGCGCCCTTGATAGGGATGGTACTCAATATTCAACGGCATAATAATTTTCGCCCCTAACTATTTGACATAGTAGAGATTAGTATAACGTTAAAGTTAAAGGGCGCGCGTTCGTTGTGCGTCCGCTTTGAACAGTTTGTATGGTTCAATTTCCTTCATATTCTCTCTCGATGTAAGGTGAAGCCCGTAACCTGTTAGCAGCAAGTTACCGGTTCAGCAGTCCGATGAGCGACTGGTCTGACAGACCGTTAACAAGCGGGGACGCTGAACCGACTCGATATTTTAACTCGAACAGTCGAATGGGCTTCTAGCCCGAATTTAGCAAGGAAGAGTCTTCATGACAAACCAAAAAAAGAGTAAAACGTACATCAATGTGGGTGTGGATGTGGGTAAGCAGTTTCTAGATATATGTATTTATGAAAAAGACCTGCACTGGCAAGAGGAGAATTCAGCCGAGGGGATTAAAAGGCTTTTCAAGCGACTTACCCATTATCAAGTTGAACGCTTGGTGATGGAGGCCACAGGACGCTATGAATTTAATCTGGCACAAGCTGCGTATGAGAAAAAGATACCGGTATGTATTGTCAAGCCCTTAGCGGTACGCCGTTATGCCGGCGCCATTGAGCAGGTTGCCAAGACAGATAAAATCGATGCTGCCTTGATTGCTCAATTTGGTGCTGTTGTGCAGCCAAGAGTCAC
>DJFX01000036.1:0-5091 GCA_002432635.1 Halothiobacillaceae bacterium UBA5861
CGTACCCAAGGGCAATCACCGCAGGGTAGACTACAGGCAAGGTAAGCAAAAGCATCCCGATGGCGTCCATGAACATACCCAGGATGGCATAGGCCAAGAGGATGCAAATCATGATCACGATGGGCGGGTAATCCAACCCGGTAATGAAGTCAGAAAAGGCATCAGGGATGCGCGCATAACCTAAAAACCGGACAAATATTAAAATTCCCCAAATAATGGAGAAGATCATAGCTGTCAGTTTTGCGGTTTCCAGAAGAGCGCCCTTGAATTGTTCAAAGGTCATCCTTCGGAACATGGCTATGACGAAAACAACGAAGGCTCCCAATGCGCCACCTTCTGTGGGCGTCGCCCAGCCAAAATATACCGCGCTGAATAAGATCGCAACGACGGCGAGAATCGGCATTGTACCCGGGAGGGTTTTAAAGCGCATTGCCCAGCCGCCGGTTTCAATGGCGGGTCCTAATTTAGGGTTGCGGACACACAAAATGACGATAAGAACGAGATAAATGAAGGCAGAAAGAATGCCTGGAATAAACCCGGCCAGGAGAAGTTTGCCTACCGATTCCTCGACAATGATGGCATAGAGCACAAGCATGGCACTGGGCGGAATCAGGCTGGCTAACGTTCCACCAGCCGCCACAACACCGGCTGACAGGCGTTGGTCATAACCTGCTTTTAGCATTTCCGGGATGGCAATACGTGAAAAGACCGCTGAGGTTGCAGTACTTGCCCCAGATACGGCAGCAAAGCCCGCAGAGGCGAAGACGGTCGCAATGGCCATGCCGCCAGGCAACCAGCCGAGCCAGGCACGGGCAGCTGCAAAGGCACCCGTTGTAATACCAGCGTGGTAGGCCATGAAGCCGATCAGTACAAACAGGGGGAGAACCGATAATGTGTAGGCGACGGCTTTGGAGTGAGGGATCGTGCCCGCGAGTCCCAGTCCGGCGTCCCATCCTATGAAGTTGACCATCCCCAGCATACCGATCGCAGCAGCGGCATAAACGACTCGGACACCCGAAAAAATAAAAAGGATTAGGACTGAAGAAAATAATAGGCCAATGGTTAATGGATCCAGATTCATCGTTTATTACTCCCGAGCTCTGTGGCGTGCAGTGCTTCATCACCCAGTGCATCTTTAATTTCTTTCGCTGCAATTTCTTCAACATCTTCAATCAGTGGGACAGCGATTGGGGGAGCGTCAGGATGTGCAACAAGTCTGGTAAAGCCAAAAACTTGTATGATGAGGCGAGCGAGTAGAATTGAAAAAGCAATCGGGACCATCAATTTCGTCGGCCAAATAGGCAGGTCAGCATTGATCGTGCTATCCCCAAATTCCCATGCACGCAGGAAGTGGTCCCATGTTTTGGTGATGAGAATGGCGATTACGATTGCTGCGATGAGGGTCGTAATGAGTTCAATGACCCAAAGGGTTCTCCCGCGCGCGCGGCTGATAAACATTTCCATTCGTACGTGGCCACCAAGTCTCTGGCAGTAAGCGGCGCCGAAAAAAGCAAAAATAGCGGCACTTTGCTCAACGACATCAATGTAACCAAAAATGGGAAAGTTAAAGACTTTTCTGGCAATGATCTGGACAGTGCCGGCAATCATCAATGCAAATATCGTCCATCCACACACCCAGGCAAAAATATCCTCTACTTTGCTGAGCGATTTATCAGCAAACATGAGTGTTTGTATATTCATTTTTATGTTCTCGCAGAACTTGCGTATGTAAGGCAGGTTTCTCTGTGATCGGAAAATGAGTGGATGCCTTTTAGCATCCACTCCATACCTGCTTTATTTAGCTGCAGCTGATTTGCTGATCAAGAGATCAAAAATTTCCTGAGAGGGACCGTGTTTTTTATGTTTTTCAATCCATGCATCCCAGGTTGGTTGGGCCGCTTTGGCCCGAAACGCCTTGATTGTTTCTGCATCATAGGTGATTTTTTTGATGGAGCTGGGCAGATTTTCTCCGACAGCATCATTGCTTGTTTTGTAGCCTTCGATTTGTGCACCTAGTGCAACCGATGTCGATGCAGCCAACAATTTTTGATACTGCTCAGGTAGCTGATTGAGCGCCTTATCGTTGGCGACAACGGCGCAGGCGACTGACCCAAGGTCCATGTTTTCAATGTACCAATCCGCCAGATCAATAATGCCAAACGCTTTATGGGCATAGTAAGCTAAAGCAACAGCATCAATCGCACCACGTTCCAAGGCCGAATAGATTTCCGGAGAAGGCATCGCTACAGGAACAGCATCGAGTGTCTTCATGGCGTTTCCTTGTCCACCCAGTGCGCGGATTCGGATGCCTTTCCAATCTTCAATCTTTTCAGGGGCCCGGCCTTTTCCCAGAGGGACGTAGTTGGGCAGCAAAGCGGGCATGACAGGGACCGCATTCCAGCGTTTGAACTCTTTTAGGATTTGAGGGTGGTTCAAAACTGCATCATGAGCATCGGCCTGCTGGTACATGTCTTTGAAGGGGATAAATGGCATGTCCAGTACCGTGCCGCTGGGCACTTTGGCTGGGTGATATGACATGCAGGTCACAGCCATTTGGAAAGCACCTAGGCTAATACCATCCAGGTTTTCTTTGGGCTTGGAGAGCGTGCTGCCATAATGAACTTTGATGTTGAAGTTGCCGTCAGTTTGTTTGCTGACTTCTTCTGACAGGGCCTCAATTCCTTTGGTAAAGCCACGGGGCTTGCCCCACATGGAAAGATTCCAGTCGACTTTAGGGCCGTCAACGGCGGCAGCATGTGTGACTGTCGAGATTGATGTCAGCGGGAGTGACACGATCGCACTGATGGCGAGTGTTGTGAATAGCTTTTTCATAAGTACCTCCATAATAAAAGCCGATACACCAGATTGGGTTTGTTTTGCTTTATTCTTTAAGTTCGATAAAGTTGTATAGGTTCTGTGGCTTTATCGAGCTAGCGCGGCATTGTACGTGTTCTTGCCTGAGTTAGCCATATTTTACTCAGCGGTAGCAAGGCGGAGCAGAAAGCCTCGCCTGAATGTGTGTACGATGTTGACCTTTCGTTTTCTAGTGGCCGAGTGCTCTTAAGCTTCCAGTCATTTACCAGGTCCTGACAAACTGAGTACAAGATCCAGGATCTCCTGAGCAGGTACTCCCTTCTCAGATTGTTTTTTCACCCAGGCATCCCAGACAGGGCGGGCCGCTTGTGTTTGAAATTTGGCCAATTTCTCATGGGAGTAAGTCACTTTGGTCAGACCTTGCTTTTTGATGTTTTCAATGACATTAATATCATCGTTGGCAAAGGCCGCACGAGCCTGATCGTAACCATTGGCTTTCGCCACACCCAACATCAAGTCTTGATATTGCTTGGGCAATTCATTAAAGGCTTTGTTGTTTGCCGCAACTCCGCAATGGATGGTGCCAATGACGAAATTGTCGGTATACCACTGAGCAACCGGGATGATGCCATAAGCCTGGTGGGCGTAAAGAGCGAAGGCAACAGAGTCTAAGGTGCCGCGCTCCAGTGCAGTATAGACTTCAGGTGCGGTAACAGCCGTGGGCACTGCGCCGAGCAGTTTCATCGCTTCTCCCATGCCGCCTAAGGCCCGTACTTTACGGCCTTTCCAGTCCTCAATTTCCACCGGGGGTTCGCCGCGGCCCATAAAAACATAGGTCGGTAATAGGGCTGTCATGATCAGCTGTGAGTTCCAACGGTTCATTTCTTTTTTGACATGGGGGTGCTGGTACACAGCTTCGGCAACTCTCTCCTGCTGTTTCATGTCCGTATACGGGATCATGGGAAGATCGAGTACTGTCAAAGCAGGCGTTTTACCTGGGTGATAGGCACTGCAGAACATGCCCATTTCAAAGGCTCCCAGCTGCAGGCCATCGAGGTTTTCTTTTGGTTTTGAAAGCGCTCCTCCGTAGTGAAGGGTAATATCGAATTTTCCCCCTGTTTTTTCTTTTACAGTGGAAATCAGGCCCTCGATACCTTCGGATGCTGAGCGCCGCTTTCCCCAAATTGAGGCATTCCACTTAACGACAGGGCCGTCAACTTCCGCCGCGTAAGAAGTTGTTGTCAATGGTATTGTCAGAACAGAACAGGGTAGAGCCAATGCTGCGGCGAGTGTGAAGAATTTTTTCATAACATTTCCTCGTGTTTTTATCATTGATGCTTCAGTAATCAATGAATCACTCTAACACAGCCCTTGTATTGATTAAATTAATGATGCCGAATATTCAGGGTTGCTCAAAGGTACTCCGGTTGATTTTATCAGTATATTAGAATATTATTAATTTATTTTAGTTGTCAGGAGAATGATAATGAATATTGATCGTTTTGTACTTGCCTTTGCAGGGAGTGTGATTTTAGTGAGCCTGGTGCTTTCTCAGTTACACCATATTAACTGGCTCTGGTTGACAGCCTTTGTAGGTGCCAACCTTTTGCAATCCTCTTTTACAGGCTTCTGCCCTTTGGCTTCCATTCTTTCGCGTTTAGGTTTTAAACAAGGCGCTGCTTTTTAAATAAAAGCCGGTTGCAGAGCGCCACAGTTCAAAATATTCTTTTGATAAGCCCGTCATGCATGGCGGGTGGCTTTTTCTATCGGCCACGCAAGTTACTTTGCGATACAGGCTGTTTTTTGTGGTATTATTTATCGCTTGTGTATGTGGCGGTGAGATACGGGATTAATGAGCAAAGAGACGCTGTATCGTGTGAGGTTTATAGGGCAAGGGAGTCTCTACGAAGTGTATGCGCGTGACGTCTATCAAGGCGAAATGTACGGCTTTATTGTCCTTGAAGGCTTGGTCTTTAACGAGAATACCAAGCTCGTGGTTGATCCTTCCGAAGAAAAGTTAAAGCATGAGTTTGAAGGTGTCACGCAAACGATTATACCAATGCACGCGGTGATTCGGATTGATGAAGTGGAAAAGCGCGGAACAGCTAAGATTGTTGATCTGGGTGATAACGTGACTAAATTCCCATCGCCTGTGTATACGCCTGGCGGTGATAGCTAAGCGCTACGTTGATTCTGCAAGATACAATTGATTCAAGTAAATTACCGCTATCTAAGTAAGATAGCCCGCTGTTTTGGAGAGGTGTCCGAGTGGTTGAA
>DJFX01000036.1:5315-58146 GCA_002432635.1 Halothiobacillaceae bacterium UBA5861
AATCCCTCCCTCTCCGCCAATTTACAAAAAAACGAGTGTTTTGCGCTTAATTTTTAACAAATGCGCTCGTTGTTCAGTAGCAAGAAGATTCAAGTTGGCACAATGTGCCCTGGTTGGTACTTCTTTAGGTCTTTGTCTCTGGATTCCTGCATTTCCTAGACGCTTAGGCAGTCTCAACGGCCGATGAATTCGAAGGAAGCAATGCCTCCCAACTGGCATCCACAATATCGATCTTGCGGGCGGCACAAAATCGCTGTTCTTTTTCTGTGGGTGAGGGAATAAAGGCCCAACCTGAAGGATTATCTGCCGCGTAAATGATGTCGCTGAGTACCATACGCTCTGTGTCTCGAGTGAGACTCATTCCTAACAAAAGGTAGCGTTTTCCCTTCCGGTACTCTTTTACAAAGCCTGGCAGCGCGAATCCGCCCATCAACTCTGTGATGTAGTCGACGTAGTCCGCATCTGAGGCAATATAAGTGGGTTCAGGCACCGGTGTGCCCATGGGTTTGAATATGATGGGCAAATTAACATCGACGTGACACTGCTCTATGGAGTGGTAGGTCTGGCCATCATAATGAAACAGTTTGAATCGGAAGTCCGAAGTAATGCGGGCCGTGCCGACGATCAAGGTGTGGGATGTACTGCGATAACTATCTTGTAACTGAGTATCTCGGTTGATATCAATGACATAATGCGGTTTGATGTCAGCCAGCCATTTGTGAAAGCGTGCACGTTGCCATTGCTCGGCGCCATAAGTGTCAGTCAGAAACCGTTCGACAAAGCTACGGCCCTTTTTGAGTTCGAGGTTCATTGCGGCACGTGGAAACTCGTACATAAGTCGAGGAGCCATTGGTTGCCCGTTATTCATGGCCAGGATCAGGCTGTCACTGTCAGCGGGCAATGTGCGGTTACCCCCAATATTTTTGACGTTGCTTAATACGCCAGGTCCTAAGTAGGGAATGACCGTTCCTGCTTTCATCCCCGCCACAATATTGCTCATTAATTCTGAATCTACCATCAGTTGCCTCTCATTCAGTTGATAATCACCGGATCCATTGATAACCACGGTCAAACGACAGTTTGGCTGAAACGTGGCTTTGGGAATATTTGATTTCTCAAGGTGTTGCAATTTACAACCCAAAGCGCTGTCTGCACCTAACTTATTGATATAAATTACTTTCTATCGGTGGTTTTAATGGGCGTTAGGCCACACTCGGATCATTTTGTCGGATTCCTTACAGCGATCAGAAGCTGTTGTCTGTATCCAGGAAGATCAACTCAGTGGATAGAAAAGTAAGTTGCAAAAAAGCGATGTTATAGAGTTTCGTCACTGAGTGGGTGAGTAATGTATGACTGTTGCCAATGCAACAGGAGCCGATGTGGGTTTGTTGCATAAGCGACCAGTAACCACAAATTTCTTAAGTCTATAATTTTTATGTTAATCATGAGGTTAGGTGATTTATTTCCAAGTGGTACAAAGCCTGCAAAAGGTTAAGTGCCAGTCGAGCTGAGCGTGTATCAAATTTAATTCATCACGTTTGTAGCGAAATGCTAAACAGGAGATAAATCATGGCTATGCGTCAATGTGCGATTTACGGGAAGGGTGGCATCGGTAAATCCACCACCACCCAAAACTTGGTAGCGGCTTTAGCCGAAGCCGGTAAAAAAGTAATGATTGTAGGTTGCGACCCCAAAGCGGATTCCACTCGCTTGATTCTTCATTCCAAAGCGCAAAACACCATTATGGAAATGGCTGCGGAAGCGGGCACGGTTGAAGATTTGGAACTGGAAGATGTTCTAAAAGTGGGATATGGGGATGTTCGTTGTGTTGAGTCCGGTGGTCCTGAGCCAGGTGTAGGTTGCGCTGGCCGCGGTGTTATCACTGCCATCAACTTCCTGGAGGAGGAAGGCGCCTACGAAGGTGAGCTGGACTTTGTGTTCTACGACGTACTTGGTGACGTCGTCTGCGGTGGTTTTGCCATGCCTATCCGTGAAAACAAAGCTCAGGAAATCTACATCGTTGTTTCTGGTGAAATGATGGCGATGTATGCGGCAAACAATATTTCCAAAGGTATCGTGAAGTACGCGAACTCAGGAGGTGTGCGTTTGGCGGGTTTGATCTGCAACAGCCGGAATACGGATCGTGAAGACGAGCTGATCGAAGCGTTAGCCGCCAAGATTGGTACGCAAATGATCCACTTTATTCCTCGGGATAATGTTGTCCAACGGGCTGAAATTCGGCGAATGACAGTCATTGAATATGACCCGTCAGCGGCACAGGCCGATGAGTACCGCACGTTGGCAAAGAAGATTATCGACAACGAGAAGCTGGTCATCCCTGAACCTTGCACGATGGATGAGCTGGAAGATTTGCTGATGGACTTCGGCATTATGGAAGAGGAAGACGAAAGCATCATTGGCCAGACTGCTGCCGCTGACGCAAGCTAAGTCAACTGATTCTGGCTCGGTCGGGTATGGGGCAGATTAGCCCCTGCCTGCAACTCAAACTGAATGAGGAGACAGATTATGACTGTCATGACACGTGAAGAAACAGAAGCGCTGATCCAGGAAGTCCTTGAGGTCTACCCTGAAAAAGCCAAAAAGGACCGTGCAAAACACCTGGCGCCGAACGACCAAAGTTTGGAACAGTCCAAAAAGTGCATTACCTCCAACAAAAAATCACTGCCGGGCGTAATGACCATTCGTGGCTGTGCTTATGCGGGCTCAAAGGGCGTGGTGTGGGGACCGATCAAGGATATGATTCATATCTCGCATGGCCCTGTCGGCTGTGGCCAATACTCGCGCGCTGGGCGGCGTAACTACTACATTGGTACCACAGGCGTGAATACCTTTGTCACCATGAACTTCACGACAGACTTTCAGGAGAAAGACATCGTATTTGGTGGCGATAAAAAGCTGGATAAAACGATCGACGAGATTGAAACACTGTTTCCACTCAACAAAGGCATCACTATCCAGTCGGAATGCCCCATTGGCCTGATTGGTGATGACATTGAAGCCGTCTCCAAAAAGAAGAATGACGAAACGGGCAAAACGGTTGTCCCAGTTCGCTGTGAAGGGTTTCGTGGAGTATCGCAATCGCTGGGTCACCACATCGCGAATGATGCCGTACGTGACTGGGCGTTGGGTGCGCGGGACGATGACAACAGCTTTGAAACAACCCCTTACGATGTGGCCATTATTGGCGACTACAACATTGGTGGGGATGCCTGGTCTTCCCGCATCCTGCTTGAAGAAATGGGGTTGCGTGTTGTGGCTCAGTGGTCCGGTGACGGCTCGATTTCCGAGATTGAGTTAACGCCAAAAGTCAAATTGAACCTGGTACATTGCTACCGCTCCATGAACTACATCTCGCGCCATATGGAAGAGAAGTACAACATCCCCTGGATCGAGTACAACTTCTTCGGCCCCACCAAAACCGTTGAGTCCCTGCGGAAGATCGCCTCTTATTTCGACGAATCGATTCAGCAAAAATGCGAAGAAGTCATCGAGAAATACAGACCAGAGTGGGATGCCGTGATCGCCAAATACCGGCCACGACTGGAAGGTAAAAAAGTCATGCTTTATGTCGGTGGTTTGAGGCCACGTCACGTCATTGGCTCCTACGAGGATCTTGGAATGGAAGTTGTTGGCACGGGCTATGAGTTTGGCCATAACGACGACTACGATCGAACCCTGAAAGAGATGGGTGACGCCACATTACTTTATGACGATGTGACAGGCTATGAGTTTGAAGAGTTTGTCAAAAAAGTTAAGCCAGACCTGATTGGCTCGGGCATCAAAGAAAAGTACATCTTTCAGAAAATGGGTGTGCCTTTCCGTCAGATGCACTCCTGGGATTATTCAGGCCCCTATCACGGTTTTGATGGCTTTGCCATTTTTGCCCACGATATGGATATGACGCTGAATAACCCCTGCTGGAGCAAGCTCAAAGCGCCTTGGAAAGTCGACGAAGCCGAAGAGTCTGTCGCCGCAAGCGCTTGAGTCGGAGTGCAGAACATTTACTAAAACTAAGCTGCGAGGACGGTAAGTCCCGCAGCGACCTCAACCCTGAAAGCAGTGTCCACAGATTAGTGGCCTGAAAGGAGAGATCGTCATGAGTCAGTCCGTTGACAACATCAAACCCAGTTATCCCTTATTCAGAGACGATGACTACAAAACGTCATTAAAAACCAAACGTGAAAACTTTGAAGAGCCTCATTCACAGGAAAAAATTGATGAGGTCTTTGAATGGACCACCACCGAAGAATACAAAGCCTTGAACTTTCAACGTGAGGCGCTCACGGTAAACCCTGCTAAAGCCTGTCAGCCATTGGGTGCTGTGCTTTGCTCGCTAGGCTTCGAAAAGACCATGCCTTATGTACACGGCAGTCAGGGCTGTGTGGCGTACTTCCGAACGTATTTCAACCGGCACTTTAAAGAGCCCATCGCATGCGTGTCGGACTCTATGACCGAAGATGCGGCCGTATTTGGTGGCCAGAAAAACATGAAAGATGGGCTGGAAAACTGCAAAGCCATCTACAAACCCGACATGATTGCGGTGTCCACCACGTGTATGGCCGAAGTTATTGGTGACGACTTAAATGCCTTCATCACCAACTCCAAAAAAGAAGGCCATATTCCGGAAGAATACCCTACGCCCTTTGCCCATACGCCAAGCTTTGTGGGCAGCCACACCACCGGCTGGGACAACATGTTCGAAGGTATTGGCCGATACTTCACGCTCAATTACATGGAAGATAAAGAAGTTGGCCGCAATGGCAAGATCAACCTGGTGCCAGGCTTTGAAACCTATCTGGGCAACTTTCGCGTGATCAAGCGCATGATGAATGAGATGGGCGTCAGCTATTCGCTGTTATCCGATCCTGAGGAGATTCTGGATACTCCGGCAGACGGTGAATTTCGAATGTACGCAGGCGGCACCACTCAGGATGAAATCAAAGATGCGCCCAATGCATTGGACACCTTTCTGCTGCAACCCTGGCAACTGCCGAAAACCAAAAAACTTGTGCAAAACACGTGGAAACACGATGCCACCAAAATCAATATTCCCATGGGTCTGGACTGGACCGATGAGTTTTTGATGGCCGTTTCCCGTGTAACAGGTCAGCCCATAGCGGAATCTCTGGCCAAGGAACGTGGACGTCTGGTTGATATGATGACCGACTCGCACACCTGGTTACATGGCAAAAAGTATGCGCTGTGGGGGGATCCTGACTTTGTCATGGGCCTGACCAAATTCCTGCTGGAGCTGGGTGCCGAGCCCACGCATATTCTTTGCAATAACGCCAATAAGCGTTGGAAAAAAGCCATGGATGCCATGCTCGTTGAACACAACATAGACAGCTGTTGCGAAGTGCATATTGGCAAAGATCTTTGGCACATGCGCTCGCTGGTCTTCACGAACAAGCCGGATTTTATGATCGGGAATTCCTACGGCAAGTTTATCCAGCGGGATACCTTATACAAAGGCGAAGCGCACGAAGTGCCGTTGATCCGTATTGGCTTCCCGATCTTTGACCGGCACCACCTGCATCGGCAAACCACACTGGGTTATGAAGGCGCCATGCAAATGCTCACCACCTTGGTGAACGCCGTCCTCGAACGTTTAGATGACGAAACCCGAGGCATGCAGACCACCGACTACAACTATGACCTGATTCGCTGATCGCAAGCGGTCTTTGGGGTGGCCGTTCCAGGTCACCCCGGTATTTAAGTGGATAGGAGATGTGGTATGCCAAGTGTCATGATTCGTCGCAATGATGAAGGAAAATTAACCCTTTACGTTGCTAAAAAAGACCTCGAAGATGTCATCATCTCGATGGAAAAAAGCGGTGATGAAGGATGGGGAGGGACTGTCGTATTAGCCGACGGGTCGCGCTATTATTTCGACCCGTTTGACACCGAACCCAAGCTGCCAATTACCGTTCGCGCTCGGCGCGCAGGTGGTGAGCTATGACAAACTTATCTGATGACGTTGCATTAAAGATCGCACTCGCCGCGAGAGCACTGGCGGATGTTGAGGTGGGTGACCTGCTTGAGGGAATTCTGATGTTAGTTGGGGAACCCCTAACTCTCGCTAAATTGAAAAAAATTCGCTTGGGTAAGTTAAAACAACTTGAGTGTTTAGCCGATGTTGAAGAAGTGCATCTACGTGAAGCACTGGCCTTTTTGAAAGGGCGAACCATCCAAACCGAGTCAGCGTCATTACCCCGCATACACGCTTACACCAAAGGCGCCATGCCAGGTTCCATCCGTGTGGCGTGCGCCTCAAACAGCGGAGAACAAATAGACGGTCATTTTGGGTCCTGTGCGCGTTTTCTCATCTATCAGGTTGCATCGGATGAAATCCGCTTGGTGGATATCCGTTCACCGAGATCGGTTGGAGAAGACGAAGATAAAAACACACTGCGTGCGGCATTACTCAATGACTGTCAGGTGCTTTACACCATTTCAATCGGTGGGCCTGCGGCGGCTAAAGTGGTGCGTGCGGGACTGCACCCCATTAAACTGCCGGCCGGTGGTCATGCTTTAGCGGTGCTGGAGCGGCTGCAAGACATCCTCGCCGGGTCGCCGCCGCCCTGGTTGGCGAAAGTGATGGGTATCGAGCCAGAGGATAGAGTCCGGTTCAAGGAGCAGAGCCTCGCATGATGACCGAGTCAGACATCGAAGCCATTCTTGCCGAGATTGAAAGCGATGGCTTGTCTGAAAGTCTGATTGCCACAGTGCGTCAGCGGTATCCCGGTTCCCACTTCACCTATTGCATGGATGACGATATGGATGCGCATACGCCGGCGAGAGTATGTCGAGGGTTTAATGTGTACTACGTCAACTCAACAGATCATTGTGCGACGTTGACGACTAACCTTGAACAGGCCTCTGGCCTGGTTTTCGCCGAGGTCATGGATGAAGACTGAGCGTGAAGACCCACGCGACCTGACTCCCATGGCCGATTGCCGCGCCTGCGTGTACCGGCAGAAATTATTGTTGATGGGGCGCTGTATGCCCGGCGATGCCTGTGTGATGGTTGAAAGTGGGCGGCAGGTGGACCGCTTCTTTCGCAACAACCCACACCTGGCGTCTGAGTATTTAAAAGACCGCTTTTGGGAAAGACGGGCCATTGCCGTACGTTATGCCCCGGTTTCTCAGTTGAATGTGCTGCTACACGATCCTGACGAGGCGGTACGCCGGGCGGTGGCATACCGTTTGCCACGGGATGAGTTGATCCACATGATCCGGGACCCCGACCGGGAAGTACGCATCACGGTGGCTGATCGGGTGCCAATGGCCCAACTCGAACAGCTCGCGAACGACGAAGATTATCTTGTGCGGGCCTATGTCGCGCAGCGTTTACCGCCGGGCCGCCTGTTCCGTCTGCTACGCGATCCGGATCGGCAAGTGCGCAAACTGGTTGCACTGCGTCTGCCTGAAGCCAGTTTAGGCTTGCTCTTGAAGGATCCTGAACCGGAAGTACGTCGTGTGGTGGCCGAGCGCTGCCAACCCGAGGAACTTCTATGCTTGCTGGACGATGCCGACTGGACCGTTCGCTTATCTGCGGCGAACCGGGCCCCTGTTGAAGCATTGCCTGTATTGCTAAATGATCCTGATGAGGAAGTGCGCTTGGTGGTTGCACAACGTTTGGCCGAAGCGAGCTAAATCCGAGCCGCGATCGGCCTGATTGATGTTATTGAACCAGTGCTACGGATTTGATTTGCATCCAGGTGGTTTCACCCACTGAGAGTTTGAGATGGTGCAGGGAGCGGCGGGTCACGCGGGCGACAAAAAAGGTACTCCCCACTTTAAGCTTCACTAATGCCAACCCCGGGTGCTCATCTTGGCCGATTTCATCAATCGTGGCGGGGAGTGTATTGGTAATACTGCTGGCATGATTGCCATCCAGCGCCAGGCTGATGTCTCTGGCCAGCACGCGGATGCGAACAAAATCACCGATAGTGGTCTGATTGTCGCGCAGCCAAAGACTGCCACCGTCAAAATTGACGCGTATGAGCTGCCATTGGGGATCGTGCTCTGCGATAACGGCAGGAATGACAACGCCGCTTTCTTCCCCTAGTCGAATAGGGAAGTCCAGTGCTGCCAGCGTCTCAGTTAACCCTCCCAAGGCAACGACGCGCCCCTTTTCCATGGCGACGAGCGTATCAGCCAGGCGAGCGACTTCCTCGGGCGCATGAGTGACGTAAAGTATCGGTAAATGCATTTCCCGTTTGAGGGTCTCGATATAAGGCAGTATTTCCTGTTTCCGGGCCTGGTCCAGTGCTGCCAGTGGCTCATCCATCAGCAATAGTCGGGGGCGATTCATGAGTGCACGGGCAATGGCTATCCGTTGCCGCTCACCACCTGAGAGCTGGCTGGGATACTGCTCCAGCAATTTGCGGATGCCAAGCAGGTCAATAATGTCATCCAGGCCGACGACAGGCCCATCATGACCGGCGCGCCGTTGAGCATAGGTAAGATTTTTTCGGGCCGTCAAGTGGTTGAAAAGGCTGGCTTCCTGAAAAACGTAGGCGAGTGGCCGTCGGTGTGTCGGCACAAAGGTTTTACCGTTCTGCCATGTCTGGCCCTCAAAAGTCAGATGGCCATATGCTGCTTTTTCAAAACCGGCGATACAACGCAGCAAAGATGTTTTTCCTGACCCTGAATGACCAAAGATTGCCGTGACACCCCGGTTGGGCAGTGTGATATCCACGTCGAGTGAAAATCCGGGTCGATCGAGCTTGAAACAAGCCTGTAAGTTGTCGGTTGCTGTCGGATTCACGGAGCGTGGATCTGAGTTTTGTTGTGGGTCTGGCGAGTAAGGGTGTATAGCGTTAAAAGGACAGCAAATGAAAAGACTACCATGGTGGCGGCCAATTTGTGCGCCTCGGCGTAATTCATGGATTCGACATGGTCATAGATTTGTATCGAGATCACACGTGTTTCTTCTGGAATGTTGCCGCCAATCATCAGGATCACACCAAACTCACCAATTGTATGGGCAAAACCCAGAATGCCGGCGGTGATAAAGCCGGGTTTTGCGAGGGGTAATACCACAGTAAAAAAGGTATCCAGCGGGCTTGCACCCAATGACGCAGCCACTTCCACCGGGCGTTGGCCCAAGCCTTCAATGGCATTTTGAATGGGCTGTACCACAAAGGGCATAGAGTAAAAAACCGAGGCGACCACGAGCCCTTCGAATGTAAAAGGCAGTGTGCCCAGGCCGAGCCATTGCGTCAGCTGTCCGAGAAGTCCGTGAGGGCCCATGGCCAGCAGCAAATAAAAGCCCAGTACCGTGGGTGGCAATACCAGGGGCAGTGCGACAATTGAGCTGACCACGCCTTTAAAACGGCTGCGTGTTTGCGACAGCCACCAGGCAATTGGTGTTCCCAGTATTAACAGTATCAGGGTGACCACTGTCGCAAGCTTAATCGACAGCAAAAGGGTGTGGATATCCGCTTCGGAAAAGAACACTGTAATCACCTGGCCACAGCAGGTAATTGATAGCCAAACGATTCAATCACCGCTCGGGCGGGTTGGCTTTTCAGATAGGCCAAAAAAGCCCATGCTGCCGGGTTTGGCTGGCCTCGGTTGAGCAGCACAGCATCTTGTTGGATCGGCGAGTAATGCTCATGAGGAATGATCCAGAGTGCGCCACGAGCACTTGCCTTAAAACTCACGGCTTGAGACAAGGCAATAAACCCCAGGCTGGCATTGCCAGAATGAATAAACTGAAAGGTTTGGGTAATGCTTTCCCCCTGAACTACTCGGGGGATACGGTCTTTTGAGATACCAAGACTGGCAAGTGTTTGTAATGCGGCTTCGCCATAGGGCGCCAGTTTTGGATTCGCAATTGCCAGCGTCTGGTAGTCACCCACGATTAAGACCTCGCGGAGTTTATCACGGTAGGAGGCATGGGTAGACCACAAGGCCAGCTGCCCGAGCGCATAAGTGAACCGGGAAGATTTGACCGCCAGGCCCTGGGCCTCCAGAGAGATCGGGGCTTTTTGGTCGGCCGATAGAAAGACATCAAAAGGGGCGCCATGCGTGATCTGTGCATACAACTTTCCTGAAGAGCCAAATGACACACGGGTTTTATGGCCTGATTGGGCTTCAAAGTCGGTCGCAATGGTTTTCAGTGGCGCCATAAAGTTTGCTGCGGCCGCGATGTTAATCGGCTCGCTACTGGCTGGTGTGCAAAGCAGCAGTAATATCAGGAAAAAAGGAAGCGCCATGACAGTATTACGGCAATAAGCTTGCCAAGCGTGGAGTGAGAAACTGTTCGATCCAATGCCTTGAATTATAACCACTAATCATGGTGCTTCGCACACTTTCGGCTTGGGATTGTCCCAAAGGCGCCAAGTTGGAAGCATTCGTTCTACGGTCTTGTCAGGTTTATGACAAAACGGCATTGGTAGGCGTCCTGTGGTGGTTATATCAGTTTTTAACTAGCTGAAATAATTTAATTTTTATTCATAATTCTCCGGCCCATTTAAAAGGGTACACATATTGCAAATAAGGTCATTAGAGAGAAAATTACGAAGATGTGTCGGTGATTCATTCAGTGAGAGAGAATGGTCTTTTCAGCCAGCAGGTCCCTGTATCCACATGCCAATGCTGATATTGACACTCACAGAAGTTTTACTCGGTATGTTTACTTAGCCTGCCGCGAGGTTAGCCAACATGCGCTATGCCCCTTACCCCGATGAATATGCTTCAGTGGCTGATATGGGGAATGCCCAGCTTTTGGAATATTTCCTCACACGCATCTTTGAAACAGAGGAAGTCTGGGTTTTGGATGACGGTATCGAATGGCTGCTGGATGAGCGTGGTGAGAGGCTTTGTATGCCCGTGTGGCCTTACAAAAAATATGCAGCAGAATGTGCCATCGCCGAATGGGGACATTACACTCCGGCCGGTCTTTCCTTAGAGGTGTTTATGCAGCAGGCGCTGGAGTTGTTGACCGAAGAAGACGCTGTTCTTGAGGTGATGCCGCGACCCGGCGCGGTAGGCTGCACGATTCGCCCATCTCAGCTGATCAGTATCCTGGAAGGGATGATTGATGCGGGTGAGTATCGAATGGATGGTTAATCACAGACGTTTAAAGCATTGTTTAGACTCGGTTAATGAGAGGTGCTCACGATGAAAATCAGCGATATCCCCTTTGAAGATAAGACCTTTGAAGCGGCTGTTAAAGCAACGGGTGCTGAGGACAGTAGCCAGGTGACAGCAATCACGTGTCGGAAAAGGTCGGTATCCAGTGCGCAAGGCATTGAATACTTACCCAACCTCAAGCGGCTGGACCTCACCCGCAATCGCCTATCAGCCCTGGATACCCGCCAGAACCCGATGTTGGAAGAGCTCTGTATCGGTAACAATCAACTAGAAACGCTTGACCTCAGTGGCAATGCCAATCTGATTCATCTGGAAATTTTCATTAACGACATCGCCACGCTGGATTTAAGCCGGGTCCCAAAGCTCGAAAATCTCTATGCCGACGCGAATGAATTGGAAACGCTCGATTTCTCGTCAAATCTACAGATCGACGAAGTCAAAGTGAGTGATAACAACCTGAGGCAGATCACCTTCCCGAAGGGGTGCAAACTTTCGGTGCTGCAAGCTGAAAACAACTTGTTGTCTGATGAGCACAAAGCCGCACTCAGAGTCCATACGCAATCACACCGGAGCCGGATTTAGTTCGCGTATCACCGTCTAAAATAAGGAGGAATAATGATAAGCACTGTGAATTGTGTTGCCGACGCTGTGGAGGAAGACAGCAGTCTCATTGTTGCTTTTGCGTCGCAGGAGGGTGACATGGTCGACCAGCACTTTGGCTCGGCTCAAGCCTTCTACGTATATCAAGTGCGTGTTGAAAGCAACGGGCTAATTGCCAGCAAACATTTTGGGTACGAAAAAAAAGACGGCAATGAAGACAAACTGAAGCCCAAGCTCACCTGGCTGCAGGGGAGTGATGTGGTCTATTGTGGTTCGATTGGTGGTTCGGCGACCCGGCAACTGGTGACACTGGGAATAACACCCATCCAGGTCAAAGGTGGTCCCGATATCGATGAACTGCTGGACAGTTTGCAAACCCAGCTACGTGGAGTCCCCGAGTTCTGGTTAGCCAATATTTTAAAGAAAAAGCAGAAGCAGGCCGCCGGAGAGGAACGGTTTGATATCGATGACGATGAAAGCTGGGACTAGTACAGATTTACTCCCCTTCACACGGATCACTCGTCTGGAAGACAAACTCAAGGCTGTTACGATATTAAAATCTGAGTCGCAGGAAGACAGCAATTGGGAATTGGTGGTCAAACTTTTTTACGAGCAGCAGCCGGTTGGCGTCATCAGCTTTACCTTACGGGGTTACTGCCTTGAAGAAGCGGAATACATGGCTGGTCATATCAAAGATCACCCACACCTGATGAGGGAAATCGACGAATTCCTTTGGGGGGAAAGTGACTAATTGGTATGAACCAGGAGAGGATATCGCCAATTGGTTGCGTACTGCTTCGCTTTGTTCGGCAGAGGTGGATTGCATTACTGCCGTTATGCTGAAAATACTGGACGGCAAATGCAAGATGCCCGCGGACGAAAAACAGCGCATGACCGCGTTGTATGCTCAGGCAAAATCGCTGCAGGGAAAATACCTGGGTGCGTTTTATCACCAACTGATTGCTCAGGCCCATACTTCTTTGACAGAGGCTTTGGTCACACGGATTTATGAAGCCCGAGTGCTTGCTGAAACGCAAATATCACGACCTGTCATGAAACGCTTTAAGGCGCGTTTGCGACGAGAAGGCATCTTATCCGATCAGTCTGACCAGACACTCGCAGCCCGTTAGAGTTGTGAGGGACGAGGGCTGATCGGTTCAGTCAGGCTGTCGGTGTTTTTTCGGGCAGGCATTTCGGGCACAGACTGATGGCGTGATAGCGCCCCTTCGCCTTCTCGATAGCCGCGTCAACGTGGCTGAATGAACCAAGATAATGGAGCGGTTGGGTTGCCACAATAAGACGGCAATCTTTCTTATGAATCTGAGGACCGGTTTTCGGGGTGTTTTCGGTATTTTCAACAAAAAATTCAGCCATGATGAGTACCTCATGCAAGGTGGCAGGAATTCGCTAACATGCATGAGTGGTTGCGAAAAGTGTTCCAAGATTTCAGAGACAGTGATCGTTGTTTAGTGTCTTGTTTTTTAAGTTGATTTTTGTGCTCTCTTTCTGAATCGATCGGATGAAGAATGTCTGCTTTTGGACTGAGCGTGTCAGCTTTGTCTGCCTCATGACATACCCAGCCGTTGCCCGCTTGTTGCAGAGTGCGCAAAATCGCTGATTTTGTCGCATTTGCTACAGCCGTTTATTTTTTAATCCCTTTTTTTTCAGTCACTTAATTAAATTTCTCCTGGCCCCGGAGTTGCACCAAGAGCATTGAGTATGTCGCCATTGCGCGGCGAGATTCAGAATTCCGTCTTAATTACGGGAGTGACGAGCCACATGAAAGCCAAAGACATCGCTGAACTGTTGGATGAACCGGCCTGCGAACACAACAAAAAATCCAAATCCGGATGCGCCAAACCGAAACCGGGCTCAGCGGCCGGCGGGTGCGCGTTTGATGGTGCACAGATCGCACTATTACCCGTCGCAGATGTTGCGCACATCGTTCATGGCCCAATTGCCTGTGCCGGGAGTTCCTGGGACAACCGAGGGACACGCAGCAGCGGTGCAAACCTTTATCGTCTGGGGATGACCACGGACCTGACCGAGCAGGATGTCATCATGGGGCGGGGAGAGAAACGCCTGTTTCACAGCATCAAGCAAGCCATTGAAGATTACAGTCCCCCGGCTGTTTTTGTGTACAACACCTGTGTGCCTGCGTTGATTGGTGATGATGTTGACGCGGTTTGTAAAACGGCACAGGAACGCTGGGATGTCCCTGTTGTTTCGGTTGATGCGGCCGGCTTTTACGGGACCAAAAATCTGGGCAATCGCATTGCGGGAGAAGCCATGGTGAAATACGTGGTTGGCACGCGGGAGCCTGATCCCATTCCTGAGCGTTACCTGCGACCCGATATCCGTGTGCACGATGTGAACCTGATCGGTGAATACAATATTGCCGGCGAGTTTTGGCACGTTTTGCCCTTGCTGGACGAGCTGGGCATTCGTGTTTTGTGCACCTTGTCTGGCGATGCCCGCTATCGTGAAGTACAGACCATGCATCGCGCTGAAGTCAATATGATGGTCTGCTCCAAAGCCATGCTGAATGTGGCGCGCAAACTACAAGACCGCTATTCAACGCCTTGGTTTGAAGGCAGCTTTTACGGCATTACAGACACTTCGGAAGCCTTGCGGCTTTTTGCGGCTTACTTGAATGATCCAGACCTGACGACGCGGACGGAAGCGTTGATCGAGCGGGAAGAACGACAGATTCGCGGTTTACTTGAGCAGTGGCGGCCCAGATTATCAGGAAAACGCGTGCTACTGTATACCGGCGGCGTGAAGTCCTGGTCAGTTATTTCTGCCCTCCAGGACCTGGGAATGCAGGTTGTGGCGACGGGCACCAAAAAGTCCACAGAAGAAGATAAGGCACGGATCCGTGAACTCATGGGCGAAGACACGCTGATGATTGAAGATGGCAGCCCAAAAGAGCTGCTGCGGATCGTGGATGAGTATCAGGCCGATATCCTGATCGCCGGTGGGCGAAACATGTACACCGCACTGAAAGCCCGGGTCCCCTTCCTGGATATTAATCAGGAGCGTGACTTTGGTTATGCGGGTTACCAGGGCATGCTGGAGTTGGTCAGACAGTTAATGCTGACTCTGGAAAGCCCCGTGTGGCAAGCGGCACGTACCTCAGCGCCTTGGGATGAAACACCCACACACGCCGGAGCCGAGATACTCAGGCCTCTGCCGTCAGCGCCTGCAGCTATGGGAGGCGCCTAGTTATGGCCGAGCTCCTCAAGCGCAAAAAAGCCCTGTCGGTAAGCCCGCTCAAAGCCAGCCAGACAGTGGGTGCCGCCCTGGCGTTTCTCGGGTTTTTCCGCAGTATGCCCATCATGCACGGATCACAGGGTTGTACCGCGTTTGCCAAAGTATTTTTTGTGCGCCACTTTCGCGAGCCAATTCCCCTGCAAACCACGGCCATGGATCAAGTCAGCTCGGTGATGGGCGCCGATGAAAATATTATCGAAGCGCTCAAGGCCGTTTGTGAAAAGAACGCGCCGGGTATCATCGGTATGGTCACGACCGGATTGGCGGAAACCCAGGGAACGGACGTGCGTGGTGCGGTCAAGCAATTCCGTCAACGTTGCCCACAATTTGCCTCGATTCCTGTGGTACCCGTTAACACGCCCGATTTTACCGGCTCTTTTGAGAGCGGGTTTGCACTGGCCTTGAAAGCCATCATCGAGACCCTGGTTCCAGAGAGTGCTACGGAACAGCACAGTGAAATTTCCAGCCGGGCTGGCTTGCGCCACAAGCAAGTGAACGTACTGTGCCACGCCAATCTGACCCCGGGGGATCTGGAGTTCATCGTCGAGAGCATCGAGAGCTTTGGCCTGAGGCCAATGTTGATTCCGGACCTTTCCG
Organism: Halothiobacillaceae bacterium UBA5861; assembly: GCA_002432635.1. Lineage (GTDB taxonomy): Bacteria > Pseudomonadota > Gammaproteobacteria > UBA5861 > UBA5861 > UBA5861. The sequence goes on from DJFX01000036.1 coordinate 20,913, forward strand.
GTTCCTTGGACGGGCACTTATCGGATGATGCGTTTAATCCGCTGACCACTGGCGGCCTTGCTGTGGACGATTTGCAGACAGCCGGCGAGAGCGCTGCGACACTGGTGGTGGGCGAGAGTATCGCAAGTGCAGCGGCAGCACTCCAGAAAAAAACAGCTGTACCAGAATACCGATTTTCCCACTTGATGACGATGGAAACGGTTGACCGATGGTTGATGACATTATCAAGGATCAGTGGTCAGCCGGTGCCGGCTCGCTGGAAAAAACAGCGCCGGCAACTTCAGGATGCCATGCTGGATACGCATTTTATGATTGGCACCACCCGTGTTGCAATCGCCAGTGATGCCGATGTGCTGATTGGGTTTGAGGCACTGCTGAGCAGCATGGGGGCCGAACTTGTGGCGGCGGTTATTCCAGCAAAGGCGAGTGCCGCGAAAAAGCTGCCCATTGCCCAGATTCAAATCGGCGATCTTGAAGATCTTGAAAAATTGGCCTTAGCGCATAAGGCGCAGCTTCTGGTTGGAAACTCCCATGCCGCCGAGAGTGCTCACCGGCTTGGCGTGCCGTTATTGAGAGCGGGCTTTCCGCAATACGATCTTGTCGGTGGTTTTCAGCGCTGCTGGTCGGGTTACCGGGGTATCCAACAGGCCCTGTTTGACCTCGCCAATATGTTATTAGTCCATCACCAGGAGATTCAGCCTTACCACTCGATTTACGCGAGCAAGCCAGAAGCGCTGGGGCATCATCAGGCGTCTGGAGAGATAGTCCAGGTTGTCGCGGGGTCACATTCTTTATGACGGCGCTCAAACGAACATTAGCTGTGCTGGATGGTGATGATGGCACCTTGATGAAGGTGGCGTTTGCCAGTACGGACCGGGTCTACGTCAACCAGCACTTTGGTGCGTCACTGGCGTTTGTGATTTATGGCGTCAGCCTGAGCGACATCAAATTATTAGTGATCTCAGAGTTCCATGACCCGCTGAGCATCAGTACTGAAGACAAGCTTGCCGAAAAACTGGAGCTTCTGGACGGCTGCATTGCGGTGTATTGCCGTGCTTGTGGCTCTTCGGCCATTCACCAGCTACTGGCGCGCGGAATACAACCGGTCAAGGTATCCGAAGATGCGCTGATTGACGTCCTGCTGGCCGAGCTTCAGCAGGAACTCAGGGAGGGCCCCTCTGCGTGGCTCGCCAAGGCAGTCTCAAGGAATGGATTGAACGCATCCCGCTTGAATGATCTTGAGGCAGAGGACTGGGAGGAATGACATGGCCTCTTTCTTCAACCTAACAACCGTAATAACCGGAGAACAATATGAGTGAAGCATTGGCAGATCAACCTGTGTTGATGATGGAACACCCTTTTACACGACAAATGATTGTGCAGTTGCGGGCAGTCGACAGCTACGGAACGTACGACACCTGGAGCGATGAGAAGGTGATCGAGCCGCTTATTCTTACCAAAGAGCGCAAACGGGAAATTCCGGTTGTGGGGGATCCTGACGAAATTGTGATTGCCCGGCTGAAGGCTTACTACAACGCTTTGGCCTGTGCGATTGAAAAGCAAACCGGGTTGATGGCCGTTCCAGTGGTTAATTTGACCCATGAGGGTTTTGGACGCGCCTTCATATTGACCGGCAAATTAGTGGTGTTGGATAAAACCTTACGCGATGTTCACCGTTTTGGCTTTTCCTCTTTGGAAAAAATGATTGAGGACAGTGAAAAGCTGATCAGCCGGGCGGCAGAACTCGTGGAGGCCCACCGTGACGTGGCAAAACTCTGAACGGGCAAATTGAGGAGTGACCCAATGAATGAAGATGAATTGAAAGCACTACAAAAAAACGTCAGAAAGAAAAAACGCATCGCGACCGAAATGGCCTCTGAAGTGCATGACTTGGTCGAAGACCGGTTATGGACAGACTATGAGAATCTGATCGAACTCAGCCGTAAAACTTACGAAGCCTGCCAGGCTTGGGCCGAAGCCGATCAGGCGCTTAAAGCCGTTGAAGCAGCACACGCATAAGGCCGGGTAATCGGCTGAAGGTTATTCGATCGAAAAATGGAAGGAGAACGCTGGTGAGCACAATTGTTGGCCGTACCCGTGGTGGTAGTGAGTGGACGCCTGAATTTGTTGTAGGGCTGAATCAATCGACCTGCATTGGCTGTGGGCGGTGTTTCAAAGTTTGTCCGAGAGATGTCTTCGAGCTGGTTCAGCGTTCTGAGTCGGATGATATAGACGAAGATGATGATTTTTACGATGACGATGATGAAATGATGGTCATGAGCATCGCGAATGAAATGGATTGCATTGGTTGTATGTCCTGTTCACGCGTGTGTCCAAAAGGCTGTCACAGTCATGCAGCGATCGCAGCCTAGGGCTGTTACGAATGCACTTTTTCGGGAGTGACCCTTATGCCAAAGCCAGTCCATCACGTGTTTGTCTGTAGCCAAAGCCGCCCTGAAGGGCATCCCAGGGGCAGTTGTGGGGCCACCGGCGCAGGATCCGTCTATGAAAAATTTGCCGAAATGCTGGCTGCCAGGCAATTGCTCGGGCAGATCGCCTTAACCCAGACAGGTTGTCTGGGCCCCTGTCATGTGGGGCCCAATGTATTGGTTTATCCCGAAGGGATTCTGTATTCATCCGTGTTAGCCGAGGATGTTGCCAGTATTATCGATCAACATCTCATCGACGGTTCACCCGTGACGCCTAAAATGGCGCCGGCGGAGATTTGGTGATCCCTTGGCTGTGCGCGTTAATCACAGAGGGCATGTACATTCCTTGTTGGGCGACCGGCCATTTTTTTCACAGCATCTTCCGGCGGGTTTGCAGCTTGCACTGAACAGCGTATTGGCCGTGTCCTATCAGAACCGCCCGCAAACAAGTGGGTCGACGCCTATTGTCAATGAGGATCTGGCGCAGCGCATCCGCCAGATAAAACAGGACTGGCCCGATTGCATCGATCCCCGCATTGCCTTGTTTAAACTGTATTTTCGCGCAGGGAATTACCTCCAGGCAGAGCGGGAGGTGTGGGACGCGATCGGGTGTTTGTGTGCGAGCTTGGGCATTCGCAAAAATTACCGGCTGATGCAGCCTGACCAGTTGGCTTGGCTGGAGAATGATAGCGAACAGCGCCACCTGCTTTTTTGTTTGAAGGCGCTGGGCGTTATTCGGCTGCGCCGGGGTAAAGTGGCCATGGCTAAGTCTGTGTTAACACAATTACAGGCACTGGATCCTCATGATGAGATCGGTGGCGCCAGTTATTTACATATTGCGGAATCCTTTGAATACGATTGAAAAGGAGTCTTTCTTGACCATCCGTACGCCCGATAACGTTTCTGACCTTTCTGAAGCAAAACCTGCCGAGGCTGATTTTCCCCCAGTGGCATTTGCCCGGCGCAAAGGCCTGCTTGCAGTGAGCCAAGCGTTAAAGGACTGTCTGGCCCGCGAAGGAATCGCCAATGCGTTTGTGATGCCGCTTGAGTTTGACAAGGCCGTGTACTCCGTCAATGTTGATCCCTTTGATGGCAGTGAAACACTGATTGCCTGCTGGCGGGATGAAGCAGGAATTCAGCAGGGGGAAATGCAGCTGCGAAGTGACGATTCGCTGTTTGCGGAAGTGAACGTCGTGCGTCAGCATCCGTACAAGCCACAATGGTTTGTGGAAGGTGTGACAGCGTGGGGCACCTTAGCGTGCATAAAAACAGAGCTTAAATTATTGGCGATGCCCTAAAGCGTGCTGATTTGTTTGCGAATACTCAAAAGGTACATGGTGGGTATTATCCGTTGCTACAGCAGGCATCAAGCCGCGTCAATCCACTTCTTCCGGGGATTACGAGCGTTGTCGGGCGGTGAGTCCCTTTAGGGTGGGTTAATCGCAGGCGAGCTGGATATCCGCCGGCCAGCAACCGACAACAATGCCAAGGTCATTATTTTTATCCGGATCTTCAAATTGCACCAGATATATCTGCTGGTGTTCATTTTCTTCCAGGTGCCCACAGTTAATGATGACCCCCCGCGTCCCTGATCTCACCAGCAAAGCATTTCCCGCATGGCCTGGGAAACTGCCGTCATTGAAGATGTCCTCGCGGGCATAAATCGTATCACCCGATTGCAGATCGCTGTTGTTCATAATGCTGTGTCCTCATTGTGTAAGGTTTGCGACAAATAGACGCGCTAGGTGGTTTTTAGTACATCAAAAAGTCAGCTTGATTGTTATTAACTGATTGAAATAAATAATAATAATTTCATTTTCTGGCTTGGTATGACGGTTGCAAATTCAATCAGTAAAAACAGTGTTGCAAACCGTTTGCCAAAGGAGATTGACCGATGATAACCCTTACCGAGAGCGCCATCGCTGCGGTCAACCGCTTTATAGACAGCAGCGATAAAAACATTGCTGGTCTGCGTATAAAGGTTGATGGCGGGGGCTGTTCCGGTCTTCAGTACCGGCTGAGGCTGGAAGAAACGATTGCCGAAGGTGATTTAGTCCAGGAAATGAATGGCCTGACCATGCTGATCGATGAAGCCAGTCAGCCATTGTTAGACGGGGTCACCGTCGATTTTATCGACAGTATGGAAGGCAGTGGTTTCAAGTTTGAAAATCCCAACGCAACAGGAAGTTGCGGTTGTGGCAAATCGTTCGCCTGTTGACTGCGTGCAAAACGAGGGCAGTCCGTGATTGAGTTAAATATAAAGCATCTACTGCAGAGGTGAAGCTATGTGGAATTATTCGGAAAAAGTGAAAGAACATTTTTTTGATCCCAAGAATTCGGGTGCAGTGGCTGCTGCCAATGCAATCGGTGAGGTTGGCTCGATCAGTTGCGGCGATGCGCTGCGTTTGACGTTGAAGGTGAACCCGGAAACAGAAGTGATCGAAGATGCGGGTTTTCAGACCTTTGGTTGTGGCTCGGCCATTGCCTCGTCGTCGGCATTGACTGAAATCATCAAGGGCAAAACGCTGGATGAGGCCTTAACTGTGACGAATCAGGATATTGCTGACTTTCTGGATGGTTTGCCGCCGGAAAAAATGCACTGTTCGGTCATGGGGCGGGAAGCGCTGCAAGCTGCGGTTGCCAATTACCGTGGAGAAGAGTGGAAAGATGATCATGAAGAAGGCGCCTTGATCTGCAAATGTTTTGCGATAGATGAGGTGATGATTGAAGAAACCATCATCAGTAATAACCTGCGTACCGTGGAAGAGGTTACCAACTACACCAAAGCTGGTGGGGGCTGTTCATCCTGTCACGAGGGCATCGAAGGCGTTTTGACGCGAGTGCTGGCGGAGAAGGGGGAGGCCTTCGTGCCGGCCGGTATTGGCGGTGCGGTGGCAGCACCTGCTAGTGCGCCGGTAAAAACTGCGGCCTCTGCGGGCACCTCCGTGGGTGGATCGTTACTCAAGCGTATCCGGATCATTGAGTCGGTCTTAGACAAGTTACGCCCAGCGCTTCAGGCTGATGGCGGTGACGTTGAACTGGCCGAAGTGGATGGTAAAACCATCTATGTGCATCTGACCGGCGCCTGCAGTGGGTGCCAGATGGCCGCGATGACACTGGGTGGTATTCAGCAGCAGTTGATCGAAGCACTGGGTGAGTTTGTCAAAGTGCTTCCTGACACCGAAATGCCCGTTGCAGTGGAGGCTTGATCATGTCTGATATTTATTTAGATAACAATGCAACTACACAGGTTGACCCGGCCGTGGTTGAAGAAATGTTGCCCTTTTTTACCGAACAATTTGGCAACCCTTCTTCGTTACACTGTTTTGGCAACCAGGTAGGGCACGCACTTAAACGGGCACGCAAGCAGGTACAGCGATTGTTGGGTGCGGAGTTTGAGTCGGAGATTATTTTTACCTCTTGCGGGTCAGAATCAGACTCAACCGCAATTTTGTCGGCCTTGCGGGCACAACCCGAGCGCAGGGAAATCATCACCACGGTGGTGGAGCACCCGGCGGTTTTAAATCTTTGTGAACACTTGGAAACCGAAGGTTATACCGTGCATAAGCTTGAAGTAGACAATCGCGGCAGGCTAGATATTGGCGCCTACCAGTCACTGCTGTCCGATCGCGTTGCCGTGGTCAGCGTGATGTGGGCCAACAACGAGACAGGCACCCTATTCCCGGTTGAAAAAATGGCGGAGATGGCGCATGAAGCGGGTGTTATGTTTCATACCGACGCGGTTCAGGCGGTCGGTAAAATTCCCATGGATTTGGAAAACAGTGCGATCCATATGTTGTCGGTATCGGGGCACAAACTCCATGCGCCGAAAGGTGTGGGGGTTTTGTATTTGAAACGCGGCACGCGGTTTCGTCCACTGTTGCGCGGGGGTCACCAAGAGCGCGGTCGGCGCGCTGGCACCGAGAATGTTGCAAGCATCGTTGGGCTGGGTAAGGCCGCTGAACTGGCTCTGGGGGCCATGGCGTTTGAAAATTCTGAGGTCAAAGCCATGCGGGACCACCTGGAGCAGGGTATTCTCGAGGCAGTGCCTAACTGCTTTGTGGCCGGGGACCCGGATAATCGACTACCTAACACCGCCAGCATCGCCTTCGAATATATCGAGGGTGAAGCCATTTTGTTGTTGCTGAATAAAGTTGGGATTGCCGCTTCCAGTGGATCGGCTTGTACTTCAGGCTCACTGGAACCCTCACATGTTATGAGGGCAATGGGCATCCCCTATACCGCGGCCCACGGTACGGTGCGGTTTTCATTGTCGCGTTATAACACGATGGATGAAATGGAGCGTGTCATTGCCGAAGTCCCGTCCATCGTCGCGAAGCTTAGAAAACTTTCGCCCTATTGGGGTGAAGCGGGTCCGCTGGAAGATCCTGAACAGGCATTCTCGCCGGTTTATGCCTGAATAAGACCGTGTTTATCCACCGGGTTAATCGGTAAGTAAGGGCTCCCCTCTGCGCTGTTCTGGTGACAGAGCCCATGATTTATGCGCCGCTAAGGCGCATTTTTTTTGTGTCGGTGTTCTAAACCATGTTGTGGGATTTACCACAAAGCCTTCCGTTTTGTGTGATTTAGACTCTGATTTGTGTAGGCGGGTTTATTTAACTTAATGAAAAATAAGAAAAATAAATATTGGAATAAGTGTTGCAAAGTGAGTGTTAAACCCAATCGTCAAGTACGGTTTAATCATATTAGCCAGTGAGATAACAGCCATGAAACAACAGGTCATTATCGACGATACCACCTTGCGAGACGGTGAGCAGAGTGCAGGTGTTGCTTTTACGATCGAAGAGAAGCTCACCATTGCCAGCATGCTCGCCGGTATCGGTGTACCAGAACTGGAAATCGGTGTTCCAGCCATGGGAGAAGATGAGCAGGCCGGGATGAAAGCCATTGCGGACTTAAAGCTGAGTGCTCGCCTTCTGGCCTGGTGCCGCATGACAGAGCAGGACATTCTTGCAGCAAGGCATACGGGCGTCGACATGCTGGATCTCTCCATACCGGTTTCGGATCAGCAAATGCATTTCAAATTGGGTATTACGCGTGACAAAGTGCTCAGCCATATCAATGTCATGGTTCAAAAAGCCATGGACTTTGGATTTGATGTTTGCGTGGGCTGCGAAGATGCCTCCCGTGCGGAGGATGACTTTCTTCTCCAGGTGGCCGAGCGGGTGCAATCCTCGGGCGCCAGGCGTCTCCGTTTTGCCGATACCCTGGGGATACTAGACCCTTTCATGACACACAAAAAAGTGTCTCATTTACGACAGGCAACTGACTTGGAGCTGGAAATGCACGCGCACGACGATTACGGGTTGGCTGCGGCGAATACCTTTGCGGCGGTCGTGGCGGGGGCGACCCATATCAACACCACCGTCAATGGTTTGGGCGAACGGGCAGGGAATGCTCCACTGGAAGAGTTGGTGCTGGGTTTGAAGCACCTCTACGGGATGGATATCGGGATAGACGTCCGCTCGCTGCAGGCGCTATCGCACTATGTGGGTTGTGCGTCAGGGCGCCCGGTTCCCTGGCAGAAAAGCATTGTTGGTGAGGGGGTTTTTGTGCATGAGTCGGGCATCCATGTCGACGGCTTATTGAAAGACAGGCGCAACTATCAATCACTCAATCCCGAGGAATTGGGACGCGAGCACCAGCTCGTTCTGGGTAAACACTCCGGTTCCCGGCTGCTGAAACAGAAATATGCGGAACTTGGTGTGGCTCTGGAAGACCATCAGGTGCCCATTCTGCTGCAAAGAGTCAGGCGTTATGCCACCGAGAAAAAACGCAGTCCCAGTCAAAGCAGCCTGTTGTCTTTTCTTAATGAACTCAGTGTGCCTGTGACAGCGGGTGGCCCGCACTTGACCATGGTGCAAGGAGGCGTTCCACAATGAGTGCGATCACACCTGTTAGCGTATCAGAATCATCACACAACAAGCCTCTGCCCTCTATTCGCCTCTTTGATTATTGGAAGGACGATATCCGTTGCGTGTTTGAGCGTGATCCGGCAGCACGCAACCGGCTCGAGGTTATCCTGACCTATCCCGGTGTTCAGGCAATTATTCTGCACCGTGTCAGCCACAAGTTGTGGCAGCGAGGGTGGCGGTTTGTGCCACGATTTCTATCGTTTTTCGTCCGTCTGTTCACGAATGTGGATATTCATCCTGGCGCTCAGATTGGCCGCCGCTTTTTTATTGATCACGGCGCGGGCGTCGTCATCGGTGAAACCGCCATCGTCGGAAATGATGTGACGTTTTATCATGGTGTGACCTTGGGCGGGACGAGCTGGAACAAAGGCCGTCGACATCCAGAAGTGGGTGATGGCGTGTTGGTGGGCGCCGGGTCGAAAATTCTTGGAGCAATCAAAATCGGCCATAACGTGCGAGTGGGGGCAAATTCGGTGGTTGTGAATGAAGTTCCTCCAAACTGCACAGTTGTAGGGATCCCGGGGAAAGTGGTGAACACGGAGTCCCGTGCATCCCGACAGCGTTATGGTGTCGATTTAAATCATCACTTGATCCCGGACCCGGTAGGCAAAGCGATTGAGTGCATGCTGTCCCGGATCGAGGCGCTTGAAGTGCGGTTGGAAAAAAGCGGTGTGCTGGCCCATGGCTACCAGGCTGAGCTTTTCAAACATTGCGAAGCGGACAACGAGATCTGTGAGCAGGATTGCGCCGGGGGAAATTTTCATCAGCAGAACGCCACGGCAGGTGATCGGCTGGGTCAAAAGGCTATCCGTTGAAAGATAGCATTCAGTAAGGAGAAACCGAATGGACTTACATGATTTTTCTGGCGGAGAGATGTATTTCAATGAATCTCTGCCTGAACCGGTAAAAATACTCATTCAATACGCAGCCGATCACTACGGCTCCGGTGGTGCTGAACAACCCTTGATGATCGCGCGTGCCTACGCACCCGATAGCCTGACAGTGTTGGTTGCACTTTACCGCTTTTTCTATTACCAGCATCGCTACGCGGATGCCTTAGGGATTGCCCACCGGTGTTTGGAGGTGGTGTCGGACAAACTTCAATTTTCAAGGCCCTGGCCGGAAATGAACATGAACTGCCTGGGGCTCGGGATACTGACGTCGATGACGCTGGTACGTTTTTACCTCTTGTCACTGAAAGGGGCGGGCTACTTGAATTTGCGTTTGAACAAACTGGATGAAGGGATTGCCATGCTGCAAAAAGTGGCTGAGTTGGATACGCAGGACCGCTTGGGCAGCCGCGTTTTACTGGAGGTTGCAGAAGGCCGGCAGCGCAGAGTTGATGCTAACTTCGGCAAATTGACGCTGGTGGCTTCACAAGACAGCTAAGCCAGTCTTTGCCGTGAGCCAAAGCGGCAGGTTACGTGTGTGGGTCAGTGCCTGCGGTGTGTGAATTTTTGAAGAAAAAGGTGTCATTATGAACGACCTATCGATGATGGATGAGATTGAAGAACTCAGTTCAGCTGAGGATTTCCTGGATTACTTCTCAATTGAGTACCAGCCTGAAATCGTGTTTGTAAACCGCTTGCACATCATGCAACGGTATCATGACTATCTGGCGCAGGCGGCGGATTCTCTGCCCTCTGAGGACAATCAGGAAGCTTTGCGTACGGTTTACCGCACATTACTCGAACGAGCTTATCAGGACTTCGTTAACTCCGATGCTGTAACTGAAAAAGTCTTCAAGGTTTTTCACATGCAAGAGTCACAGACAAGTTTCGTCCCACTGGACCAGCTGTTTGAATCTTAAAGGCATGAGCGCTCGATCATGAAACCACGATTCGACTATGGGACGTCTGTTCGGCTGATTCGCAACGTCAGAAATGATGGCACTTATCCCGGTGAGGACGTCGGCAAACTGCTGGTCAGGCGCGGGGAAGTGGGGGCCGTCTATGATGTTGGATCGTATCTGCAGGATCAGGTTATTTATCGGGTCCATTTTCTCGAAGCGGGCCGAACGGTGGGGTGTCGGGAAGAGGAACTGATTCTCGCGAGTGATCCCTGGGTACGGAACCAGTTTGAATTCCGTGATCGGGTTATCGCCAAAAAATGCTTTGCCGTAAACGGGGAAGTATTGGTTGAACAGGGTACCGAAGGGGAAATCGAACGGGTGATTAAAGAGGCGGGCTCGCCTGTGTGCTACCACGTTCGCTTCAATCAGCGCATCTACCTGATTCCGGAACATTCGCTGTTAGCGTCAGAGAATCAGCCATCCAATCAGCGAGCTGTCAGACCATGACGCTGGTAGAAGTTGATGTCGAAAGCCCGGCTTTTCGCTATGCCTTATTACAGGTTGCAGCAGGGCAGTTTGGCCAAGCTTATGGCACTTTAACGGAGGATAAGCGTAAAACAGTGGAGAACATCGCGTTAAAGCAGTGTGCCTTGCAATCCCAGGTACTGGGAAGCCCGGAGTCTGCCCAGGTGGTGGTCTTATCGGAACAGATCGATCAGGAAGTGGACGGCATTATCGCCCGGTATCCCAGTTCCGAAGCGTTTATTCATGAGCTGGAATCGAACGATTTGGACCCGGCCGGGTTTCAACAGCTGGTCGAGCGAAACTTGAGGGTGGATGCAGTGATGGATTACGTGGCATCCGATATTGAACCGTGCTCTGATCTCAGTGCCCGCCTCTACTATTACATGAACACCGACAAGTTCCGCCAACCTGAACTGCGCGAAGCCAGTCATATCTTGATTACGGTCAATCCTGAGTTTCCTGAAAACAGTCGCGACGCGGTGATTGAGCGTGCCGGTGCGATTGCCGAACGACTGCAAAATAAACCCATGCGGTTTGCCGAACAGGCTTTGAAGCATTCCGAATGCCCTACAGCCATGAATGGGGGGACGCTGGGAACACTCAAACGCGGCGTACTTTTCCCTGAGCTGGATGAGGTGTTATTCGCGATGAAGGCCGGTGAAGTCAGCCATATTGTCGAGACGCCACTGGGATTCCATATTTTGAAGTGTGAATCGGTTCATAAGGCCGGGTTTATCCCTATTGCCAAGGTATTGCCCAAGATCAAGGAGAAACTTGAAGAACGAGACCGCAAAAATCGCTTGCGTAGCTGGTTAAAGGCACTGGCCAGAAATCGCTGAGCGGCCTGTTTGATCATTATTGAAGAGAGGTGCGAGAGATGTCAGAAACGGTCCCTAAGACGATTGCCGTTTGTTCATTTTGCGGTGCGCAAAAAACGCCAGACACACCGCTGATTGCGGGCAATGAGGGTATGATCTGTGAATCGTGTGTTCATCTTGCGCATCAAGTTGTGGCGAATTGGAGTCACAAGAAAAAATCCGCCAGCATGATCACGAGCTTGAAGACGCCGGTGGAAATCAAGCAACACCTGGATCAGTACGTGATTGGGCAAGACACGGCAAAAGAAACGCTGGCCGTTGCTGTTTATAACCACTACTTGCGCTTGCTGAATCAAGGATCGACAAATGAATGTCTGCAAGAGACGGACAGCACGGAGTTGGAGAAGTCCAATGTGATCATGGCCGGTCCTTCAGGCACGGGAAAAACATTACTGGTTAAAAGCTTAGCCAAAGTCATCGGTGTCCCCATTGTGATTGCTGATGCAACGACGCTGACTCAGGCAGGATACGTGGGCGATGATGTGGATACGGTATTGCAGCGACTGCTTGAAGCGGCAGAGGGTGATGTACTCAGTGCCGAGTGGGGCATTGTCTACATTGACGAGATCGACAAGCTGGCGCGTACCGGTACTCATTTGGCTTCTGTCAGAGATGTTTCCGGTGAAGGCGTGCAACAGGCACTTTTAAAAATGGTAGAAGGTGCCCAGGTTAAATTGAGCAAAGGGGACAAACGTCGAGGCGGTGAAGAAGCGGTCTTGGATACCACGAATATCCTGTTCGTGGTGGGAGGGGCGTTTCCAGGTTTGGAGGGGATCGTCGACAAGCGACTGTCTCCCCAAAACAGTGAGCTTGGTTTTTTAGCCAGTTCAAACGAAGAGGCAGCCCCCTCGTCTCATGATTCCGTGTATTCCCGGTTTCTGCCAGAAGATTTCCAACAGTTTGGGATTATTCCGGAGTTTATCGGACGCTTTCCGGTGATTACGTTTTTGGAAGAACTGGATGAGGCCGCATTAATGAGTATTCTTCAAGAGCCGAAAAACGCATTGGTCAAACAGTATCGGCAGCTCTTTCACTACCAGGGAATTGACCTGACGTTTACCGACGCGGCGTTAAGGCGCATCGCCAAGCTGGCTATGGATAGGGGAACAGGTGCGCGAGGACTGCGAGGGATTATGGAGAGCGTGTTGCGAAAAACCATGTTCGAGTTGCCATCCACCCAGGGTATCGCGCAGTGCATTGTCGATGAACAGACAGTCAATGATGCTGCCGAGCTGATCGTTTCGCAGATTTTGGGTGTGGAGGGGGTTGATGCAAACCCGGCAGATGCTGAAAAGGACTCTGATGCCCCCGAGGAAGGTGGGGATGATGGCCTCTACACCGCCGGCCATGGTCACTGAATTGAGTAAGCAGAAAACATGACCGGAGAAACCCATGGCTCAGTATGAAGAAGTAACGGCCGGCCAGGTTAAAGCCCTGCTGGCATCGTGTGATCCGATTTTACTGGATATCCGTGATTCGCATTCCTACCGTGATGGGCATATCGAAGGTGCGATGCTTTCTCACGATGGCTTAATGGATACACTCATCAGAAAGCGTGAATATGATCGCCCTCTCATTATCTACTGCTACCATGGTACAAGCAGCCGGGATTTGGCTGAATTCTTCAGCACTCTGGGTTTCAAACAAGTGTATAGCATGCGTGGTGGCTACCTGGCCTGGCAAAAGCAGGCACAGATTTAAAAAGGGGGTCGCCCAAGGCGCGCGTGCGAATACGGCTAAACCGTGCCCTCACGCGCGGCGTGCTGCGTGGCGGCAGTCAGGCGGGTAAACCAAAGTCCCCTGCGATGGATGCCAGCCATTGATCCAACCGTTCCTCAGTCAGGTTAGATTGATTATCCAAGTCCAGAGCAAGGCCAACAAAGTGATCATCCACGAGTGCTTCGGAGTGTTCGAATTCGTAGCCCTCATTTGGCCAGGCACCGACCAGCTTGGCACCTCTTTCGTAGAAAAATTCATGCAGCTCCATAAGCGCGTCCACGAACTCATCGGTATAGCCTTCCTGGTCACCCAATCCATACAAAGCAATGGTTTTGCCGGAAAAGCTTTGATCTTCCAATTGAGGAAGAAACTCTTCCCAGCTCTCGTTTTCGCAATCGGCAGACATCCCGGGCAGCAGACCTTCACCCAAGGTCGGTGTGCCCAAAATCAGGTAGTCATAGCTGATAAAATTGTCCACTTCCGCTCGATTGACGTTAACCGGCTTTGCCATCGTGTCGTCGTCGTAGCGTTTTTTAATCATCTTGGCAACTTTGCGTGTTTTACCCGTATCTGTCCCAAAAAATAAGCCGATTTTTGCCATAATGGTCCCCGTTTTAGTTTGTTTCGTGACAGTGAGAGTATTGCAGGTTATATGCCATGGATTTGTTCATGAGTTTAAATATAACTAATTGAATTAAATAGGAAAAAATTCCTGAATTTTGATTTTGTCGCAGACCCGACAATGCCGAAAAAGTTCGAAATAGGTGAGTGTCAGTTTTGTGAGGTTTGTGACAAACTCAAACCTTGACCGTCGCTTGAGGCAGGGAGGTTATTTCAATCGTTGTCATCGTCATCGTCATCGTCATCGTTGAGTTCCCGAGTGATGGGATGATAAATCTCAACTCGGTCTCCTTCGCTGACGGGTGCATCGAGCCGGGTAAATTTCCCGAAAATTCCCACTTTGTGCTGTTTCAGATCGATGGAGTAAAGGTCTACCAGGCCTGATTGCTGGATAACATCTTCCACCGTGGACTCATCGGGTATTTCGAGCGGTTGCCAAACCTGCTCAGCGGCATAGGCAATACTGACTTTCATGAAGAGTTCTCCGTTGTCATTCCATGCAGGGTTGCCGTCACGCGTTGCTCTTTTTTATTGCTGATGAAGCGGTCGACCAAGCGTTTCAAGCCGAGCAAAAAACCCAGGATCAGAAAACCACCTGGGGGAAGAATCAACAATAAAATACCTTGGTAGTCGGGGATAATCGTGGTCTCCAACCATTGAAAGTTGGAACCCAGCAGCAAAGAGGCGTGGGCAAACAATGTGCCGCTACCGAGGATTTCCCGAAAGCCACCGACAACGACCAGTACCCAGATAAAGCCCAGGCCCATGGCTAAGGCATCGGCCACAGCCGGAAGCACTTTTTGTTTGGAAGCAAAGGATTCGACGCGCCCCAAAATGGCACAGTTCGTGACAATCAGCGGAATGAAAAGCCCCAGTATTTTATAGAGTTCGTGCATCCACGCATTCAGCCACATTTCAACCAGGGTTACGATGGCGGCGATTAAGACAATAAAAACAGGAATACGCACCTGTGGGCTGACAATATCGCGCAGAAGTGATGCTGTCAGGTTGGCCGAGAGCATAACCACGAGCGTGGCAATCCCCATACCCAAGCCATTGGTTGCCGAGGTGGTCACCGCCAGCAGCGGGCAAAGTGCCAGCATTTGGCCCAAGGCCACGTTGTTATGCCAGAGCCCGTCGATAAAAATGGATGGGTAATGGGCCGGTGGGTCTTTGCGGTTATTGGTTTCCATTGGCGTGCGTCTCTTTTGAACGTTGTGTCCTGTCAGATGCAGGCACGGGCGCTTGCGGCTGCTTCATGGTCTGAGTGTTGCTGGCTTCCTGCTCTGGAGATTCGTGGTCAGGCGGTGATGGTGCTGGCAGCCATTCATGTTGGTGACGGGCGTAGACATTCAATCCGTCGAATACGGCTTGAACCACGGCTCTGGGGGTAATGGTTGCGCCTGTAAATGCTTCAAACTGGCCGCCGTCCTTCTGGACAGCCCAGTCAGAGGTTGGCGTATTGGCCAGAGAATGGCCATTAAAAGACAGTATCCAGGGATCTTTGGCAATTTCGATCTTATCGCCAAGTCCCGGTGTTTCACTGTGGCTGATCACTCGCACGCCGAGGATGCGTCCTTCCGGATCGAGCCCCATGATCATGCGAATCTGGCCGCTGTAACCTTCCTGGGTAAGAGTGAACGCAAAGCCGGTTGCTTGATGATCCATTTTGGCGGAAAACAGGCGGCCATCGCCATAGGCATCGGTCAAGGCAGTGATATTACGCGCGTCTGCCAGTAAATCATTATTGTATAAATGAGCCGGTAGGACCTGTGCCAACATATTCAGTTGATCTTGTTCGAACGCTTGTGCGATGCGTTCATGGGTGGCCTGATACCCGATCAGGATCAAGACCGATACCATGGCGCAGATGCCGGCTAACAAGCCTGCCTGGTAGCCGATTCGATCAAGATAGGAAGGTCGCTTGATGGTCGTGGTACTCAAAGGCATCGGTTTACTCAGTATCTGTTTTGGAGGTGTAGGATGTTTTTGCTGGTGTGCCTTTGCGTGTACGCCCGTAAATGCGGGGTCTGAGATAGAGATCGATCAAGGGCGTGAGGGCATTCATAAACAACACGGCAAAGGCGACGCCTTCCGGAAAGTTCCCCCAGGTTCTGATGACAAACACGGTAGCGCCACACCCTGTGCCAAACACCAGCTGTCCACCTTTGCTGGAAGGGGAGGTAACCAGATCGGTTGCAATGAAAAAAGCCCCCAGCATGAGGCCACCGGTTAACAGATGAAAGCTTGGAGGCGCGTAGCGCGCGGGTTCAATTGCGTGAAAAATTGCGGCCAGGACTGCCACTGTGATCAACATGCTGAGGGGAATATGCCAGCTGATAATACGCATGAGCAAAAGCCAGCAACCGCCGAGTAGAATCAATAAAGCGGAGGTTTCTCCCAGACTGCCAGGCAGATTGCCCAAAAAGCCAGCCAGTGCTGAAAAATCGTTCTGAAGGATATGTACTGCATGGCCCCCTGCTGATAATTCCGTTTTCAAGTGACCGAGTGCCGTTGCCCCGGTGACGCTATCAGGCACCGCATAAAGACCGGCGGTAATCTGCATCCCCTCGATAAAATTGAACATCGTCCAGTCAGCACTGGCGAGTGGCCACGTCGTCATCTGAACTGGAAAGGAGATGAGCAGTGCAACACGAGCCAGCATGGCCGGATTAAACAGATTCTGACCCAGCCCGCCGTAAAGCTGCTTGCCGATAACAATCGCAATAAATGAGCCACCGATAGCGATCCAGTAGGGTGCCCAGGGAGGCAGGGTGAGCGCCAGCAGCCAGCCTGTGAGGAGGGCTGAGTGATCATGCAATTGTGTTTGCGGAACGCCTCGTAATTTCAGGCACAGGCTTTCCCATAGCACAGACGAGAGGATTGTCAGGCAAAACAGATTCAGGGCAGCATAGCCAAACAAATAAATGCTGTAGGCCGTGCAGGGAATGAGCGCCAGACAGACATGCAGCATCACGCGGTTTACTGAGGAGTGGTCGTGGGCATGAGGTGCGGAAATCATGATTCACCCTGAGGGCTTTTTTCGGTCTTGGCCGGGGAGCGCTTGCGCCGGTTAGCTTTAGCCGCCTTGGCCGCAGCTTTGGCCGCCGCAGCTTTGTCTATCCGTTCCTGGCGGGTTTCAGCAAGCTGACGTGTGTATTGCATACGTTTGCTCTGTGCCGTCTGACTGTTGAGGTGGCCCTTGGCGTACTGAAAATAATGCACCAAAGGAATGTGAGACGGGCAGACATAAGCGCAGGAGCCACACAGTATGCAGTCAGACAGGCCGTAGTCATTGGCGCCGTCGAAGTCACCGTGTTTGGATCGGTTTGCCATTTCCAGCGGTACGAGCCCCATGGGGCAGGCCGAAACACAACGGCCACAACGAATACACGGCGAGGCCTGAGGGTTGGTAATTTCGTGATCGGTCAGGGCGAGAATACCGGCAACGCCCTTGATCAATGGAACATCGAGTGATTGAACAACGTGTCCCATCATGGGACCACCGAGCAGCAATCGCGTGGGTGTGTTGACGGTACCGCCACAGAATTCAATCAGATAACGGGCGGGTGTGCCGATCAGCGCTTCTACGTTTTGTGGCCGGACAATGGCACCGCCTGAAACCGTTACGATGCGGGAGGTCAGCGGTTTGCTTTCCGCCAGTGCTTCGGCAATGGCGTAGGCGGTCGCTACATTGTGCATCAGCACGCCGACATCTGAGCTGCGACCGCCGGCCGGGACTTCGTGGCCAGTCACGGCTTTAATCATTTGTTTTGCTGAGCCCATGGGGTAACGAGTGGGTACGACGACGATTTCAAGCTGTTGTTCTCCCACCGCTGCTTTTTGCATGGCACTAATGGCGTTGGGTTTGTTGTCTTCGATGGCGATCGCGATTTTTTGGGCGCCTACGACATGGCGGATCAAGCGTGCTCCCAGGATGATTTTTTCCGCACGTTCGGTCATTAAGCGATCATCAGCCGTCAAATAAGGTTCACATTCGCTCCCGTTGATCACGATAGTTTCTACGTGGCGATCAATAGCCGAAGATAATTTCACAGCGGCCGGGAAAGAGGCGCCACCCATGCCAACGATACCGGCGTCGGCGATTTTTTGTGCGAGTTCATCCCTCGGAAGTTTGAAAGGGTCGAGCAGCGTGGGCACCTTAACGGGGGTGTCTTTGCGGTCAGGTTTGATTATGATCGCATTCGATTTCATACCGGAAGGGTGTGCCGCTGTCACAGGCGTTATGGCGGCCACGATGCCGGAGGTAGGTGCGTGGACGGGGGCGGAAAGTCCGTTGCCTGCTCGCGCGATCAACTGGCCTTTGAGCACGTGGCTTCCAGGCTCGACAATTGCGACAGCGTCACTGCCCGCGTGTTGTCTCAGCGGCACAAACAGCTGAGGGGGGATGGGCAGGCGCATAATCGGTAATGTTGCCGACAGTTCTTTAAAACTGTCTGGATGGACGCCACCTCTGAAGGGGGAGAAGAAGGCCAATGCAGTTCTCCGCTAATATTGATGCAATAAACTTACTAATAAATGCAGCACGATGCGGATGCTCACTAAGCCGCTTTGGGTTTGGGCCAGTACCAGGTATCCAGCGTCGCCTGCTCGGGTAACATGTCAATGCAATTTTCCGGACAGGCTTCCACACAGCGGCGACAGCTCGTGCATGCGGCATTAATGACCATATGAATCTGTTTGTTTGCGCCTACAATGGCATCTGTTGGACATACTTTGTAACAGCGTGTGCAGCCTGTGCACAGAGCCGAGTTGATATGCGCAAATACCACGCCCTCCTGGAGACTGTCGAGCTTGATATCAATGCCCAGTTTTTTGGCGAGAGACGCAGCTAATGACGTTCCTCCGGGTGGACAGCAGGTGACTTCAGCGTCTCCATTGACGATGGCTTCAGCGGCCGGTGTGCAGCCAGCAAAACCGCATTGGCCACATTGTGTACCCGGCATCATCTGGGAAACTTCCTCTACTAGCGGGTTGCCTTCAACGTGAAAAGCCTTGGCGGCGTAACCCAGTGCTGTGCCAAGTATTAAACCCATTAGCGTCAGTAATAATATTGCGCCTATCATGTTGTTTTATCTCCAATTAATAATCGCAGATGCCTAAACCAATCCACCAAAACCCATAAAAATCATGGATAAAAGCCCCGCTGTAATTAAACCGACCGGCGTGCCTGAAAACAGCTCCGGTACGTTGGCTATGGAAAGTCTTTGTCTGAGCCCGGCGAAGATCACCATGACGACAGTGAACCCGACGGCTGATCCCATGCCGTAGATCAGGCTCTCAATGAAACTGAAGTTTTCCCGGATGGTCAGCAGTGCGACGCCCAGCACCGCACAGTTGGTGGTAATCAGAGGCAGGAATATGCCCAGGCTTTGATACAGCGTCTGGCTGGTTTTGCGCAGATAGAGCTCGGTAAATTGCACGACGGCCGCGACCACAAGGATAAATGTCAGCGTTCGGAGAAACTGTAATCCAAATGGTGCCAGAATCCAGTGCTCGATTAACCAGCCACTGGTTGCTGACAGTGTCAGTACCGCGGTCGTCGCCAGCCCCATGCCGATGGCCGTGGAAATGTTGTTGGACACGCCCATAAAAGGACAGAGGCCGAGGAACTGAACTAACACGACATTGTTAACCAGTACGGTGCCTAAAATAATGTAGAGCATCTCCACCTTGTGGCAACTCCTGCTAATTTCGCCTGTTTACCAAGCCTTTAACAGGGCTTTGAGCATTAAGTGTGCCACCTGTTATGGGAGGGGTGGATGACTGTGAAATGGTTGTGGAGAGGGATTTTTTGATGAGCGCACTATTATTGTGCGAGCACGATTGTTGTTTTTATAACAGGGGCCGCGTAAACGAGTGGCGCGATTGTCGGCTTTGCTACATAAACACGGGTGATACAAGGATCTCAGCAGGGTTACGAGTAGAAAACGCTGCGGCATATAAATTGCAGAAGTCTCATTATCCCTGGACAGCAAAAGGTTTGACAAGATGGGCGAAAACACGGGTTCTGACTCGGTCTCTGTTCGATCTGAGGTAACGGGTTTGGGTCTTGATGCAAATAGTGCTTTAAAGGGCAGTATCGAAGGGCTGTTAAAAACCGATGTGTTCATGAAAGCTGTCGAGGGCAGTTCGGTTGCGATCTCGATTACAGATCTGAAAGCGAATATTCTCTATGTAAATCAGGCTTTTATGGATGTTACGGGCTACAGCAAAGAAGAAGTCATTGGGCAAAATGAGTCGATTCTTTCCAATCATACAACGCCCCGCTTGGTCTACCAGACATTGTGGGGGCGATTAGGCCAGAAAAAGCCCTGGGTGGGTGTGTTACTTAATCAACGCAAGGATGGCAGCCAGTATCTGGCTGAATTGACGGTCGCGCCTGTGCTTGATGAGTCCGGTGAGTCGACTCACTATCTGGGGATGCACCGTGATGTGACCGAAGTGCACCGGTTGAAAAATCAGGCCATCAATCAAAAGTCGATGCTGGAGGCTGTGGTGGATGTCAGCCCATCGGTCACGGTACTGATCAATGACCAAGGTGAGATTATCCTCGATAACCTTGCCTATAAAGCACTAGCCTCGGATATGGGTGCAGAGCCAATCAAAGAAATTTTTACTATTTTGAAGGAGCGTACACGCGGTAAATTTGCACTCGATCAGCGGGTTGAAGTCAAAGGGATTGAGATTGAACTGTTTTGTCCCTCGATGGGGACGCGATGGTTCACCTGTTTTGGTGACTCGATCACGATTGATGATGAGGCGATTGATCACTTTTTCAACCCAGTCTCACGCCAATGTACGCTGTTGGTGTTGAATGAAATTACGGAGATACGACGGCGGCAGGATGAGCTGAGATTGCACTCACTCAAAGAATTGGTCGCTGAAGAAGAGTTTATTCAAGCCCTGGGCGAAACTTACCATGGTGCTATCCATCAGCTCGAACAACCTGTGAATTTGATCGCAGCTGCGGTGACAATGTTGGAAAAGCGCTTAGGGAACAGTACGGGCCAGGATCCCGTCCTGGAGGCAATGAAATTGGCCCATCAGACCGGGCAGGAAGCTTTGAAGAGCCTGACCAGTATGGTACCCACCAACCGTGTATTCCCTAAGACCACGGTTAATGTCAATCAACTCCTGAGGGAGGCGATCTCTATTTGCTCTACTCGTTTGAGTTCGGCAGGCATCGATTTCAACTGGCAGCCGGAAAAAACCTTGCCGGGTATTTGGGGGCAGGAAACCCGCCTAAGAGCGATGTTCAAGCAACTTATCGACAATGCGATTGAGGCCATAGAGATGGGGAGCGCCCAGTACCGTGTCTTGGAAATTGCGACTCGATCCGGCAATGGATTCGTCAATATTGAGATTATGGACAGCGGATCGGGGATTCCAGAGAATTTAGAGCTAAAAGTTTTTGAACCTTTTTTCAGCACAAAAGAGGGCCATTCAAGCCGCAAGGGCATGGGGTTGGCGATGGTTCATGAGGTTGTTAATCAACATGCGGGTATGGTCTCCCTGGGGTGCAGCCGTTTTGGCGGATGCAATGTTTCAATTCAACTGCCCCTTGCGGTTTAGGTCATTGTACCGCGTCTAAGCACGGGTTCCGATAGTGAATGCAGGTAGCGAGAAGAGTGTCATGAGCGTCTCCTCCACAGATAAACAGACACTGATGGAAAAGCAGCTTGACGCCATTTATAAAGTTTCCCATGTTCTCGGCCAATCTTTGGACTTACAGCAAACGCTGGACGAGGTGCTGAAGATCCTTGAAGAAGATATGGGGCTCACGCGCGGCATCGTCACCATCTCTGATGAAGATCAGACAGCGGTGAAAGTCAGCGCTGTTCATGTCGATAAATCTTGGCTTCAGCAAGAGATGAACAGTGTTCGGTATCGCAGTGGAGAAGGGATTTTAGGCCGCATTCTGGCCAGCGGTTCGGACATTGTTCGGCTCAGTGTTTCCAGTGACCCCAATTTCTTGCATAAATTGGATATTTACGAGTACGACTTACCGTTTATTGGTATTGCAATCAGGGGAGCGGACGATACCACCATCGGCGTGCTGGCGGCACAGCCGGACACCTGTGAAGAAAGCCTGCTGCCGGCTTTAACCCGTTTCATGCAAATGGTGGCGAATCTGATTTCGCAAAACATCCAATTGGCCAGCAGTGTTGCAGACACCCACAAACACCTGGTCGATGAGCGGGATGAGCTCCGGCGCGAGGTGCGTGTCAAATACAGTTTTGACCACATGGTGATTGGCCACTCCGAAGAGATGCGTAAAGTATTTGATCAAGTTAAGCGCGTGGCTAAATGGGACAGTACCGTGCTGGTCAGAGGGGAGTCGGGAACGGGTAAAGAACTGGTTGCCAGTGCGATTCACTATAATTCGCCTCGCAGCAATAAACCGTTTATAAAACTCAATTGCGCAGCGTTACCGGAAAACCTTCTGGAAAGTGAGTTATTTGGGCATGAGAAAGGCGCTTTTACCGGTGCGATCAAACAACGCCAAGGCCGTTTTGAACAGGCCAACGGTGGCACGTTGTTTTTGGATGAAATTGGTGAAATATCGCCCATCTTTCAGGCCAAGCTCCTGCGCGTGCTACAGGAAAGTGAATTTGAGCGGGTGGGTGGCAATAAAACCATCAAGGTCAATGTGCGCATCGTAACAGCCACTAACCGTGATCTGGAAGCCGAAGTCGAGGCTGACAACTTCCGTGAAGACCTCTATTACCGCTTGAATGTCATGCCGATTTACCTGCCACCGCTGCGGGAACGCATGGAGGACTTACCAGAACTGGCGGGGTTTATCGTTGATAAATTGTCAAAGCAGCAGGGGCGGGCGTTGAAAATCACCGACGGGGCCATCCGTACATTAATGTCATATCCCTGGCCAGGCAACATTCGTGAGCTTGAAAATTGTTTGGAACGTTCATCGGTGATGTGTGAGCAGGGCATCATTGATCTGGACGTCATCTCGCTGTCCGGAATGGAGCAAACGACCTTGGCGCCTGGACGCCCCAAACCGCCCCAGGTTGACTTCAATGACCAGAACCTGGATGAGCGGGAGCGGGTGACGGCAGCGCTTGAGCAAGCAGGTTGGGTACAGGCACGAGCGGCACGGCTACTGGGTATGACACCAAGGCAGATTGCCTATCGCATCCAGACGTTAAATATCCACATGCGGAAGATATAAACCGCAGCAACCGTTTTCTGCCTCTGTGGCTTCCCCCGACTCGTTGTGTTGATAACTGAACAAATTTGTCAAATTTTATTGTGTTATCTCCAACAACTGATGGTGTCTTTGAAATAAAAACATAATAAAAACAATAAATTGAAATTTTCTTTGGTTCGGTACACTTGTTGCTCAAACCTCTGTGTATTCCAGGTATTTGTGGGGGGTTTAACGCAAAATCACCTGTAATGCATTTGACCATGGCCTTAATCCTATCCGTTTCTAGACCCGGCCTACTGTAAGGAGAGTAACGATGGAACTTAATGTAGTTAGTGAAGAGGCTCCGGTGAGCAGCGCAGGTGGCTGTGCATCCAGTTCTTGTGGCAGTACCGACGATCAATTATCGCATTTGCCAGATGCTATTCGAGAAAAGGTGCACAATCATCCCTGCTATTCGGAAGAAGCACACCATTATTTTGCCCGGATGCACGTTGCTGTAGCACCGGCCTGCAATATCCAGTGCCATTACTGTAACCGCAAGTATGACTGCTCGAATGAATCAAGGCCCGGCGTGGTTTCGGAACTCCTCACTCCAGAAGAAGCCGTGATGAAAACCAAAGCCGTCGCGGCCAATATTCCGCAGATGACCGTCCTTGGAATTGCCGGCCCGGGCGACCCATTGGCGAACCCGGAGCGTACTTTTGCCACGTTCCGAATGCTGAGTGAGCAGACGCCTGATATCAAACTGTGTGTTTCGACGAACGGCTTGGCCTTGCCCGACTGTGTTGAAGAGCTCTCCAAACACAATATTGATCATGTCACTATCACAATCAATACGGTTGACCCAGACATTGGCGCGCAAATTTACCCCTGGATTTACTGGAACAACCGCCGGATTTACGGTGTCAAAGGCGCAAAAATACTCATAGAGCAGCAACAAAAAGGTCTGGAGATGCTCACCGAGAGAGGCATCTTGGTCAAAGTTAATTCTGTGATGATCCCCGGTGTGAATGATCAACACTTAAAAGAAGTCAGCCGCATTGTTAAAGCAAAAGGTGCGTTTTTACACAACGTTATGCCACTTATCGCCGAAGCAGAGCACGGTACATTTTACGGTGTGATGGGGCAGAGAGGCCCCGAACCGGACGAGCTGCAAGCATTGCAGGACGAGTGTGCCGGTGATATGAACATGATGCGCCACTGTCGGCAGTGCCGAGCGGATGCCGTTGGATTGTTGGGTGAAGACCGCGGCGAGGAATTTACGCTGGATAAAATTGCCGAGATGAATGTGGACTATGGCAAGGCCATGAAAGTACGTGCCGAAGTGCACGCAGGCATTGCTGAGGAACTCGCGGAAAAGCAAGCGAAAAAAGCGCGCTTAGTGACGCCAGATGAACCGCTTCGGAAAGGTCATCAGCGCCCGGTCCTCATGGCGGTCGCCACCAGTGGTCAGGGCGTGATTAACCAGCACTTTGGCCATGCGACAGAGTTCTTGGTGTATGAAGCCTCTCACACCGGGGTGCGCTTTATTGGGCATCGCAAAGTTGACCAGTACTGCATCGGTGGCGATACCTGCGGAGAAAAAGAAAGTGCATTGTCAGGGAGTATTCGCGCCCTGGCCGGGTGCGAAGTTGTGCTGTGTGCCAAGATCGGTTTTGAGCCCTGGGAGCAACTGGAAACGGCCGGTATCAAGCCGAATGGTGAGCATGCCATGGAACCCATCGACGATGCGATTCTTGAGGTTTACCAGGAGATGATCGAGAGCGGGGCCTTGGATGCAGCGCCCTTGCATCTCTCGCATGCTTCGGCTTGATCACCCACTCATATGAATGATCTGGAGGGTTAAAGAAATGTCACTTGAAATAGTGGATTCCTGTGTAAGTTGTCACGCCTGTTACGACGTTTGCCCCAGTAATGCCATTGAAATGTCTGCATTGCAGAAGCACTTCGTCATTGACCCCAAAAAGTGTACCGAGTGCGAAGGCGATTATGCCGATCCGCAGTGTGCGAGTATTTGTCCGATTGAAGAGACGATTTTGAACGCATCCGGCATTCCTATTAACCCTCTGGGTTCGTTGACTGGTATTCCTCCCGAGAAAATGGAGGAAGTCATGCGGGAAATTCAGGCGCGTTAATCATATTTGCAAGGCCAGCGACTGGAAAACAGACGGGTCTTGCACATCACTCAAGAGGGGTTCATTGTGTCGGGTCCGTCAAGCCGTCTTCAAGCCCAGGTCGAGCGTGATGCATTAAAAATGCAGACACACCCATTATGTGGTTCTGTTTCAATCCCGCCGGACAATCGTTCATTTTTTATCACCATACTGAGTGCTCAGCGCGAGGGTCGCACATGTTTACCGGCACGTATGGGGTTATCGGCTTCAGACTTCCATGAGCTTCTGCAATGTCTGCCTCCCGAAGTCACTGGTGTATCGCGGTTTCATGTGTGCTCGGAGGATGATCTACGGCAAGAGCTACTGGATTTGCGGCGCGATGAGTGGGAAGACCTGCGCGACCTGCTGATGGCTCATCGCTCTCATCAATGCGCGACAGAAACGTGGATGGCTGACGTGGTTGCAGCCGGTTGTCTGGGTGGGGACCACTTGTGGCGTGACCTGGGGTTGAAACACCGGGCAGAACTGCGCGACCTGCTCATGCAAAACTTTGCACCCCTGGCTATGCGGAACACCCAGGACATGAAGTGGAAACGCTTTTTTTATAAACAGCTTTGTGATCAGGAGGGAAGCTATGTCTGCCGTGCTCCCAGTTGTGAGCAATGTGTTGCGTATGATGACTGCTTTGGCCGTGAGGATTGATGTTCATGGCGGGTAAGGATGATCGGGACAGCCGTGTGGCCCTGCCGCAGGAATACAACAGTGAGGACGCCGTTGCATTTTTACACGACTATCACGAGCTCAGCAAACATGGCTTTGAAGCCTATGCCCCTGGACCTGAAACATTGGACTGGGATAACCAGCCCAATCCTTTTCGGGACTTTGCCGGGAGTGATGGTTACCCGCTACCGCTATTGGCCCAAGGGGGTGGGCCTTCGTGGGGGACGGTTTTAGCGGGCCAGCGGGAAGCAGAGGCCATCACGCCACAGACCGTATCCCGCTATTTACAGTTATCTTTGGGGCTGACCGCCTGGAAACAATGGGGGCCAGATCGCTGGAGCTTGCGGGCCAACCCCTCCAGCGGCAATCTGCACCCCACAGAAGCCTATGTTTTGCTGGGAGGCGAGTCGGGCTTGCCCCGTGGGCTTTGCCATTACAACGTGGCACAACACGCACTGGAACAGCGCGTTGTCTACGACACGGGGGACTGGCCTCAACAAAGCTTTGGTGTTGCGTTGACTTCCGTGTTGTGGCGGGAACTCTGGAAGTACGGAGAGCGAGGCTTTCGCTATACCCAGCTGGATGTAGGGCACGCAGTTGCGGCGTTGGCTTATGCCGCACAAGCACACGGCTGGCAAGTGGTCTTAATGTCTGGTGTGAGCACTCAAACACTGAGTCACCTGCTTGGCCTTCAGCGGCCTGAGTACACCTCTGTAGAGCGTGAATACGCCGAGTGCCTGCTATGGGTCGGTGCTAATCTCCAGGAGAAGCACCTTCCGGACTTTGAGACACAACCTCAACCGCTAGCGGACTGGCAGGGCACCCCTTCAAAACTGATGCAAGAGCGTTCGCTCTACCATTGGCCTCTGGCAAATCAGGCGATGCTGGCCAGCGAAACCAGCGTTGTCCCGTCGGCACAGAGGCTACCCCACACATTGTTACGTACTTCGTCGTCTGCCCATCCGTCTGTAGCCGATTTGCCGGTCAGCTTTCAGGAGGTTGTTTATGGTCGGCGAAGTGCTGTGGCGTTCAAGCAAGAGACCATGGATCGCCCCCGGTTTGATGCGATCTTGAGCGCCTTGTTTTATTTCCAGACACCGTTATCGGGACACACCGTGGATTATATTGTTGCCGTCCACCGGGTTGAAGGTCTCGAACCGGGCCTTTACGCGATGCCTGCACATCTTGATTCTCTGTCCCGATTACAGAAGTGTTGCTGCCGTTGGAGTGACTGGCAGCAGGTGAGTCACTACGGTGAGGCGGCATTGCCTCTTTATCGTCTGGAAGCGGCCCGCGTACAGCAACTGATGGCAACTCTGTGTTGTCATCAGGCGATTGCAGCAGACAGTGCTTTTACGATCGGGTTCATTGCCGACATTAAGCATTCGAGTGAACAAGCGGGTGCGGCAGCCTATCGTCAGCTCCACTGGCAGTCGGGTTTCTTGAGTCATCAAATCTATTTGGCCGCCAGCGCACTGAATGTGGCCGCGACCGGGATTGGCTGTTTTTTTGATGACCCTTGGCTCCAGTGGCTGGGGAGCGGGCCAGGCGGTATGCAAATGCTGTATCTCACTGCAGTGGGCACACCTAGAAAGGACGAACGTGTGACAACGCTGTCGGGTTATCACTATCTGGACCGTGATGTCTGCTAAAAGCCGGTGAGTGCGTTTTTTATGACAAGACCAATTGTTGGAGAAAGCCATGAATGAAACAAGGCAAATTTCAGTTAGCGAAGCCAACACGTTGCTACAACAGGGCAATACCTTGGTTTTTGATGCGAGAGAACCGGCGGCCTACCGATGCGGCCATATACCCAATGCGCTTTTATTGTGGGAAATGAATGTGCGCCTGATCCTGCGGGACATGAACAAGGCGCTGCCCTTAATGATCTATGGCGACGGTGCCGAGACGGTTCAGGACACGGCCAAGATGTTTTCCGAGTTCGGGTTTTCGGTCTGCCTTTATTTGCAGTGTGACTATGAGACGTGGTTGGAGGAACAGCGTATGGAACAAGTTTCAGCCGGACTACGGCAGTGGCTTGGTGAGCAGGGTTTTGAGGGCGATGATTTGAATCAACAGGGGTTTAATGGTGAAACCCCATTAATGGCCGCAGCGCGGCATGGCCACTTGGAGCATGCCATTGAGCTGATTGATCGGGGAGTGGAGGTCAATCTGCAAAACAACGATGGCAACACAGCCGTCTGGCTGGCCTGTTACAGCGCTAATACCCACATCTTGCAAGTCCTGATTGAAGCCAAAGCCAATATCAACACACAAAACGTTAATGGTGCGACCCCGCTGATCTATGCGGCCTCGGCAGGCAGGGACGAAATGGTTGGCCTGCTGCTCCAAGCTGGCGCTGATGCACAACTGCAAACACTGGACGGGTTTACCGCGCTGGATGTGGCTTCAACACGGCCGACGCTAAAGCGACTGCGACAATGTTTTTGAAATCATATCGAGGGTAATATTATGAATACTGAGGAAAAGATCAGAAAGCAGCTGGTCGACCATCCCGTGTTGCTTTATATGAAAGGCACCGCCGATGCGCCGCAGTGCGGCTTTTCCAAAACGGCTGTTGATGCCTTGCGGCAGGCTGGCATTGAGTTCACCTACATTAATGTACTTGAAGCGCCTTTCATTCGGGAAAAATTGCCAAAAATCTCCAACTGGCCGACATACCCACAGCTCTTTATCAAAGGTGACTTGATTGGTGGTAGTGATGTGATTTGTGAAAGTGTCGCTGATGGTTCCTTGATTCAAGCGTATAAAGCCGTCTCCAGTGATGTGGAGGAGTGACCAATGAACAAGCCAGAGATTGCCCCCATTGATCATGCCGACATCACACAGCGGATTGTGGAGCAGCTCCCAGGAGCCGAGGTGGACGTTGAGGGAGAAGACTGCAATGCAACCGTAACGGTGATCAGTGACCGTTTTGAGGGGCTTGCGTCTGTCAAACGCCAGCAAATGGTGCTGGCAGGCTTTGCGGATGTACTCGCCAGTGGCCGTTTGCATGCGCTCAGTGTTAAACCCTATACCTTGGCTGAGTGGAATGAACGGCACACCAACCTCGTTCAGATTTCTCTTTGACTCCCGCGTACTGTCAAGAGGGCACCCATGTGAATAGCAGCAAACTCAGCCGAGAGGCAGCGTTAAAGATCGCACTGGCAGCACGCATATTACCCGGTACAACAGTGGCCCAGCTATTGGAGATTCTGCATCAACGGCTGGAGGACACCATCACGGAAGAGGCGCTTAGAACGGTGACGGTGACCGACCTCAAAGCCAGCTTTGCCAGCTTGGATGGAGAAGAAGACGGTGAAGATATTGGAATAGGGCTGGAAGCCCTGAAAGAAGCGGTAAGAGTCTTGTGGGGAGACAATCCGGAAGACGGTCTCCCGGCGCTGGAAACATTTCATGCCGATGAGCGCCAAAGCATCAAAGTCGCCGTTGCATCTAATAGCGGGGAGCAGCTCAATGGCCACTTCGGTTCCTGCATCCGTTACCTGGTCTACCAACTCAATACCAACGAGCTGAAGCTGGTCGATATCCGAAACGCCTTGGCCGCTGATGATTCGGATGATCGTAACCTGTTCCGGGCCAACTTGATCAATGATTGTGATGTTGGGTATTTCGTCTCAATCGGGGGGCCGGCCGCAGCAAAAGTCATTCGGGCAGGCGTTTATCCCATTAAGGAAATCCACGGAGGGCCGGCACGGGAAGTGCTCAGCAAACTGCAACAGGCGATGACCACGTCACCTCCCCCCTGGCTGGCCAAATTACTCGGTGCAAGCCCCGAGCAAAGAGCCCGGTTCAAAAAAGCGTAAGGTATCAAAAATGATAAATGCGCTAAGTTGTAACGGCTGTGTAAGGCGAGTCATAAGCGTTTGGTCTTCGTGTTATGTGAGACAGGATTAAGCAACTCAGTTGCGTAAAGGTCGCAATCATGTTGAACTATGGCCATGAGCGAGGAAAGCGGCAGCGCCAAAACGGCCATCAAAATGATCCAGGAAGCAGGGGCTCGCGCAACCGCCGCACGCCTCACTGTACTAAGAATACTGCTGTCTGCGGATCACGCATTGACTCACAGCGATGTTGAGCAGGCAGCCAGCGCAGCAGGCGACTTGATAGAGCGGGTGACGCTTTATCGTGTCTTGGAGTGGCTGGTCGATCAAGGCGTGGCTCACAAAACCCTGGGTTTGGATAGGGTTTGGCGGTTTAATGCGCACCACGAGGCTATTTCAAATCATGCACATTTCAATTGCACAGATTGCGGCAGAGTGTATTGTATGGAAAGCCTCAACCCGGTTTTTGCCATAACGTTACCACCCCACTTCCAGTTGCAGCAGGCCGACGTTTCTCTTCAAGGCCTATGTCCTTGCTGCACCGATTGATTTCGATCGTGTCATGCCTTAAATTGCAACAGAATTGCATTCTTGGGGTATGGGAGATAGACTGCCGATCATGGATTTTGAGTCATGACGTCATTCCGGTTCGGGAGTTGTCAAGTGCACTCAATACAAAGACAAAGACCTCGTGGATTGAGTGGGATGATCATCATTTTTCTTGCATGTGCTAATGACACTGGAAAGAGGGATTAACAGAGCGATGGCCAGCTCATGCTCCATCCAGGCTCATGTCAACACGCAACAAAGAAGGGTGTCTTACCTGTTGCTGTTTGTCTTGCTTGTGGGGCAGTTATGCTATGCCCTGCATGTGCATTACGGTGATGATGTGCACGATGAGAGCCATCCCTGTTACGTTTGTCTGCAGGGCGCACAGCTCGAGAACGCGCTGCCCGCTCTGTTATTCAGTTTGCTGATAACCTTCCCCTCTTTCTTTTTTATCCAAACAATTTTCAGGCAGCATTCGGTGCGCCAGGCACGTTTTCATGACTCCCGCGCGCCACCCAATGCGGCATAAAGACTTACTACACCTCTATCTCTACTTTTAATGTTATGTACGCCCGGCTGCGCGCGATAAGCCGTATGTCGGTGTCTACGGAGAGTCGTTATGCTTTTTTTGAAATCATTGTTTTTTTTGTTAGTCAGTTTTACATCCGCTGTGATGGCGTCAGAGAACCGCCAGCACAGCAGTCATGAACACGGGGTTGGGCAGCTTGATGTTGCTCAGGAAAGTTCCGAATTCCAGATAGCCTTAACCAGCCCTGCCGTAAATATTTTTGGATTTGAACACGCGCCACATGATCAAGAAGATCATAAAATGGTTGAAAAGAAGCTTGCTGAACTTGAAAAAGGAGAAGTACTTTTTGTGTTCCCAGAAGGTGCCAATTGCCGACTCAAGGATGTGCATGTCGCCACGTCGTGGGCGGATCATGAAAACACGAAAACGGAGTCTACAGAGCACAAGCAGGCCGAGCGTGAGCATCGCGCTGAGCATGAACATAAAGAGCACGACGAGGATGAACACGAAGACCACGAGGAGGATGAGCAGACACATGCCGATGTCACGGCGTCCTGGCATTTTGCTTGTGCACACCCACAGACGGTGGATCGCATCCACGTCAAGCTGTTTGAACGTTTCCCCCAAACCGAACATTTGCGAGTACAGTGGACTACTCAGAATAAACAGGGGGCTGTTGAACTTAGCTCAACACACTCTGTGCTACGGTTTTAATTGAATATGACAACAGTGACTCAACCCACTGCTGCAACAAGCCCTGTAATTGATATCCATCAGTTGGCCTTTCGGTGGAGTGCGCAGTCCATGCCTGTTTTGGTGCTCGACGAGCTGTGTATTGAGCAGGGAGAGCGGGTCTTTATTGAAGGTCCCAGTGGGAGTGGGAAAAGCACGCTATTGAGCTTATTGTCCGGTGTAGTGGTCCCGCAGCAGGGAACGCTGCATGTTTTGGGGCAGCAGCTTGAGCAGCTTAACGGCATTCAGCGAGACCATTTCCGGGCGCATCATGTTGGGTACATCTTTCAATTGTTTAATTTAATCCCTTACTTGTCTGTCATGGATAACGTCATGCTGCCGTGCCGTTTTTCTAAAATTCGGCACGTCCGGGCTTTGCAGCGCTCGTCAACACTGGAAATTGAAGCTCAGCGTCTTTTGGGGCAATTAGACATCGCTGGCAAGCTGTGGCATTTTCCGGTTACAACTCTCAGCGTAGGTCAACAGCAGCGAGTGGCTGCTGCACGTGCACTCATGGGAGCACCGGAGCTGCTGATTGCCGATGAGCCAACGTCTTCTTTAGATGGAAACCGGCGTAAAGCTTTTTTGCGCCTATTGTTCGATGAGTGTGAGCAAATGGGCTCTACCGTGGTTTTTGTCAGCCATGATGTTTCGCTGGAAAAGCAATTTGATCGCACCATTCATTTAGCAGCAATCAATCGGGCCAGTACGCAAGCGGTATGGGAGCGATCATAACAGTGCCTATTTTACGACTTGCATGGAAAAGCCTGCTCAATCGTTGGGTAACGGTCGGACTCACCCTGTTTTCGATAGCCCTTAGCGTGATGTTATTGATGGGGGTCGAACGTTTGCGTGTTGAAGCAAGAGAAAGCTTTGCCAACACCCTCTCAGGGACCGACCTCATAGCCGGCGCACGTACCGGAGGTGTGCAGTTATTACTTTATTCGGTATTTCGCCTCGGCCATGCCACAAACAATATTTCCTGGGAAAGCTATTTAGATATTGCTGCCCAGAAGAGCGTCGCGTGGACTGTCCCGATTTCGCTGGGTGATTCGCATCGGGGTTACCGGGTCTTGGGTACAACGGCCGAGTATTTTAAGCATTATCGCTATGCCGTAAACGAGCACTTGGCGTTTGATCAAGGGCAGAGCTTCAGTGATCTCTACGATGCCGTGCTCGGCGCCGAAGTGGCCAAAAAACTGGGATATGAGCTGGGTGAGGCCATCATCATCGCACACGGTGCCAGTGATGTGAGTTTTGCGCGACACGACGACAAGCCGTTCAAAGTGGTTGGCGTTCTGAAGCGGACAGGAACGCCTGTTGACCGTACCGTGCATGTGAGCCTGGAGGCGATCGAAGCAATCCATATTGACTGGCAAAATGGTGCCCCACTACCGGGCTTGTCCACTTCTGCCGAACAAGCCCGGAGTAAAGATCTGACACCTAAAGCGATTACCGCAGTGTTGATGGGCCTTAAATCAAAAATTTTAACCTTTAAAATGCAGCGCTTCATCAACGACTATAAAGAAGAGCCACTCACGGCCATTCTGCCGGGTGTTGCGTTAAGTGAATTATGGAGTGTTATCGGCATTGCGGAAAATGCACTGCTGATCATCTCCGCCTTCGTCGTCATTGTGGGCCTGTTTGGTATGCTCACGGTTTTGCTGGCCAGTCTTAATGAGCGCCGGCGTGAAATGGCCATCTTAAGGTCTGTGGGAGCGCGCCCTGGGCATATCTTTGGCTTAATTATGGGGGAGACCGCAGCACTGACACTGGGAGGCATCAGCCTTGGCCTGGGTTTACTCTATGGGCTTTTATTCATTGCCCGGCCTATGATTGAGGCTCACTACGGTATCCACGTTCCCATTGGAGGGCTAACACACTATGAACTTTTACTGCTGGGTATCGTGATGCTGGCTGGATTTGTTGTGGGAGCGCTGCCAGCTTACCGTGCTTACCGCTTGTCGTTGGCTGATGGCTTGTCCATGCGAATTTAAGGGGAGAATATATTGTGAAATCACATCGTTTAGTTATTCGGCTAGCCGTGACTTGGTGTGCACTCATCATGGGGATTGGGTTCAACACCTTGCAAGCCTCTGTACCAAACCAGGAGACACAAACCAGCCAAAAGCAATCTTCAGAGAGTGCACCGCCTTCCAACCCCAGTGTTACCGAATTGGAATGGGAAGCCTTGATCCCGAGCGACTGGCGTTTTGACACATTAATCGAAAAATACGACATATCGAATTTAAGCGATGATGACCCGCGTGCACTCGCGCTGATGGAAGAGCTACAAACACTGTGGAAAGAAGCGCCGGTCGTTCAGGACCTCGATGGCAAGGTCGTTAAACTGCCAGGTTTTGTTGTTCCGCTTGAGATGAATGCTCAGGCCATACGAGCATTTTTGCTCGTTCCTTACTACGGCGCCTGCATTCA
Source organism: Halothiobacillaceae bacterium UBA5861 (assembly GCA_002432635.1). Taxonomy (GTDB): domain Bacteria; phylum Pseudomonadota; class Gammaproteobacteria; order UBA5861; family UBA5861; genus UBA5861. The sequence continues at coordinate 54,931 of DJFX01000036.1, forward strand.
CACACCGCCACCGCCAGCGAACCAGACCATTCACGTTGTAACAGAACAGAACCGGGCCTACAAAGGCCGATTATTTGATACCGTGTGGGTAACCGGAACACTCAAGGTTGAAAGGCTCTCCAGTGAGCTGGGTGAAGCCGGCTATCGCATAGAGGCCCATAAGGTAGAGCCCTACCAATAAAGCTCTCTATCGCGCGCAGGCACCGTCAGTAGTGCCATATCAGTCATTATTTGAGCCGTCAATATCCGACGAATGTTACGGCTGTTTTATGTTGGCGTAAGTCCGTGGCTGTTTCGCTAGTTTGTGCCTATGTACGAGACGCCATTCTGTGAGAACAGGGTGCAAGCGCTGTAATAAGTGGCCGCCAGGGAGGGTTGGGTGGCTGCTGACAGTGTTTGATGTGAGCGGATTTTAAGCCTGCCATTGCATAAAAAATTCATTAAATCTTCATCCAGGCTTCATGCTCTTTTCATCTCTGGCGCTTTAAATCCAAGGTGTTAACCACTGACTTGGAGCAGGACGTCACCATGAAACGGATTCAGTATTTGGGTCTTTTGACGAGACCGTCACGATCATCGGTGACTTCAATATCTACGAGATGGCAGACCCGATACGCGCGTTGACGTCCGCGAGCTACACCAGTCTCGCCCAGTACTATCACGGCGCGATGGCGTATTCGTATGTATTTTTCGGCCAGGTGGGGGCAACGGCAGCGATCCGTTTGCGGACGAGTATGTGCGGAGTATGCGTTTTGGCTGGGGAGCCCATGTTTTGGGTGGATAAAGGTGGCGCAGGGGGTAACCCAGCGTGCCTTATTTGTCACTCCGAGGCGCGAAGCCCGGCGATCTCAACCACACGGATCATTTTGTTTTCTAGCGGCGGATTATGTGAAAAAGGTCGGGACTTTTGCCCCGGTCTAACTGTTTTAGCGAACCAAGTCGAAACACTCAAAAGTAAGTGAGTAGAAATCCGTTATTCGCCCAAAAAATGGAGGTATTGAGTCTGTTTTTATCAGCGTTTTAGTTATTAAGTTACCGATATCGGATTCTGTTTTGATAGCGCCTGCATTACACTGGAACAGTCTGCCAACTCTTTGTTTACTTTACTAAGAGTTGCACTTGTTTGCAGTGTAATCCATGGCAATGCGGCTTCGAATAGCCTCGGCAGTTCACTACCCTTGGTGTAACTGAGCTGTTTTTAAAATTAACCAGCGGTAGATACTAAATAGAGTGATTGCCAGTAATACGCACTATTGTACGGTGAGTGTTAGCGAACGGTCCGCCCAACAAGTCAGTTAAGTAGTGATAGCGCCATAACCGCACCTCGATTTCGTCGAGTTAATTTAGAGTGCCGAACCCTTGGGGTTACGGGCTGACAATATTAGGAGCCGAGACTATGGAAACTCGAAATAACAGGAAAGACCGAGTACACCGGTTAGGCTGGTGGTTGGATGAGTCTATCCGACTGCCCGGTGGGTTTCGAATTGGCCTGGACGGCATAGTAGGGCTTATTCCGGGTATCGGCGATGTCATTGGATTGGCTTTGTCCAGTGTCATTGTGCTCGATGCAGGACGGCGCGGAGTTCCGCCGGTGACTCTTTTGCGCATGGTGGCTAATTTATTAATTGAAATGGTGATTGGATCGATTCCACTGATTGGCGATATCTTTGATTTTGTTTGGAAAGCCAACACGCGTAATCTTCGTTTACTCGAACAGAGCGTTCATGACAGCGCATCGACGCGTCGCCGTAGCCAAGTATGGTTAGGGTTACTACTTGGTGCTTTGATTGTACTTGCCGCTGTCATTGTGTGGTTGTTGATTCAATTAATCCTATGGGCCGTGGCCACCCTGGGTATAGGAAGCGTTTAGATGAGCATGTTTGGAAAAGGTTGCAGCAGCAGCCGTAGAGGACCGGTCTATGCGTGACATCAGTGAAGACGTGGCAAGCGATCAGGCGGATGACCTGCGAGCCACGTTAGAAATCTCGCTCGGTTTTACTTTTTCTCAGGGTAATCGTATCGAAGTTTTGCGCAATGGAGATGAGATATTTCCAGCCATGCTTTCTGCGATTAACCAGGCGACTCAAACGATTGAGTTTTTAACATTCGTCTATTGGTCCGGAGATGTCGCTGTAAAATTCGCTCAAGCACTGGCCAGCAGGGCAGCAGATGGTCTTGAAGTCAAAGTGCTGTTGGATGCTTTTGGCGCGGCGAAAGTGGATCGTGCTCTGGTCAAAGAAATGCGCGACGCTGGGGTTGAAGTGCGTTGGTTCCGGCCGCTCAAGTGGTGGCGTTTTGGGGGGAACAACGAGCGCACACACCGTAAGTTGTTGATCTGCGACGGTTGTATTGGGTTCACCGGCGGGGTGGGTATTGCTGCTGAGTGGGAAGGCAACGCTCGCAATCCCTCGGAATGGCGAGATACCCACTTCCGGATTGAGGGCGCTGCCGTACCCGTGCTGCGCTCAGCTTTTGTGGGAAACTGGGCGGAAAACCATCGATGGAAGGGGACCGGCACACTGCGCGCGCCAAGCCAGCCTGAGCCTGGCTCGGTGGATGTTCTGGTGGTTCGGTCCGTCGCATCACAGCATTGGAGTGATATCGCGACTGCCATGCGGCCGTTATTGGACCACACCCGCGAGCGATTGCGCATTACCACGCCGTATTTTGTCCCTGATGAGGCGCTATGCCAGGACCTGATTGATATCTCTTCACGGGGAGCAAACGTACAGATCCTGACCTCAGGGAAATATAACGACCACCCTGTTGTGCGCTGGGCAGGACAGCGCTATTACAGCAGGCTCTTGGCCGCAGGGGTGGAAATACTGGAGTACCATCGCACCATGCTGCACGCCAAAGTGATCACGATTGATGGCGTCTGGTGTTGTGTCGGATCGGCAAACTTTAACCAACGCTCCCTCGGTAAAGATGACGAGGTATGCCTTATTTGTGCGGATCATGGTTTGGTCAGTGAACTGGATAGTGATTTTGACTCTGACTGCAGCCACGCAAAACAAATCGATCGCGTATCCTGGCAACAGCGCGGGTGGGTGCAAAAAAGTAAAGAACAGTTGGCCCGGCTGATTGATTCCCACCTTTAATCGAGCGAGTGGTTGCGTAATTTGAGTGAGGGCTATTTTGGGTGCGCCTCGCTATTTAAGAGGTATGCCAGACGTTAATAACATAGGGACAGATTGAGCATCTGTTATCAATCGT
>DJFX01000048.1:0-700 GCA_002432635.1 Halothiobacillaceae bacterium UBA5861
GTGCCTGACCAGCATAGGGTTCGAGTCGTGCGCCCTGCTCCTTGAACATGCCGTGTAACGCGTCGTTAAGCCCGCAGCCGCCGCCGGTAAGGATGATCGGCGCATCGGGTAGATCCGTTAGCGTATAGCAAAGGCGACCAGATGGCTGCCCCCCTCCGGACGCAGACAGGTAATAAAGTCCATCCTGGTAGAAGGAGCAGGACGCTTCCCCCTCTGTCAGGTCGCGTGACAGGACTATCTGTATATCGATTTGTTCCCGGCGCAGGCGCTCTGAAAGCTCGTCAACAAAGCACTCCTTGAAAAAAATGGTGACCTCCGGGTGAGCCTGGCGAAAGGGCGATAGCATCTGATCCAGGCGTGGCATGTCCACCAGTGGAGAAAAACCGATGCGAAGTAATTTGTGGTTAGGGTTGTGATACGACTCCGCCGCGTTGAGCAGCTCGTCTCGGGACTGCAGCACCTCGGCAATTTGCGGAAGGATGTACTCGCCAAAGGGCGTCAGATCGACCTTTCGTGTGGTCCGCGTAAACAGTTTTCCGCCAAGCTCCTCTTCAAGCAGAGAAATCGCATTAGACAGGGTCGGCTGTGTCGCGAAGCTGAGCTTGGCCGCTCGGCTGAAGGAACGTGTCTCGGCAACATATACTGCAAACTGGAGTTGTTTGAGATTCATAGTTACATTTATTCAAATAATCGATAGGTG
>DJFX01000048.1:923-4106 GCA_002432635.1 Halothiobacillaceae bacterium UBA5861
TTACATTTATTCAGATAATCGATAGGTGTTATTTATAAATTGAATTTATCTATTAATGGAGCTCACCTTATACTCTTCATCACACGATTTCAACAAGAAGGAGGCGATCTATGAGTGCCCAACGTATGCTGTTTCTGACTGTCGCCACATTGCTCTTTGCCGGCATCGGTTTAACCGGCTGGAATCAGGTTCACTGGCTGCTGTATGTGCTCGCGGGCCTGGTCACTTTCGCTGGCGTGTCCGGCATCTGTCCCACGCTGATGATATATAAAAAGCTTGGCTTCAAATAGAAAGGCGCGGTAACACTGTGCGATCTGTGATATGAACACGGGAAGTATTGAAATACTCGCATTCGGGCTGGTAGCTATCATCTCCGGCCTGTTTCTCCTTATTAGTTTGGTTGGTGAACTTGCACCAAATGAGCGGCACAAATGGTTTCTCGGCATCGGGCTGGGCGCAGGCATCATCACCTTCAGTCTAAAGGTTGGTCTGATCGCGCTCTTCAGCGTGTATCCAGGCCCAATATTATCGATGTTCCCGGAGCAAGATTACGTGCGCGCATCCTCGGACACCTCACCCGCCGCAGATCATATTCTCCCAGCCCGGCGGGTCTCGTATACATGGAAGGCGCTTCCCAATGCGGCACCCTATCCTCCTGACAACCCACCCTCAGATGAAAAGATCGCGCTGGGGAAAACACTGTTCTTCGACAAACGGCTGTCGGCGGACGGGACACTGGCCTGCGCTTCGTGTCATGAAATCTCGATTGAAAAAGGCGGAGGTGATGGACTGGCCACGTCAATCGGGATTCTTGGCCAACTCGGTCCCCGCAATGCGCCAACTGTGCTGAATGCGGCCTTTCAGAAGGTTCTGTTCTGGGATGGTCGGGCTGGATCCCTCGAGGAGCAGGCCTTAGGCCCGCTAGTCAACCCCGTCGAAATGGGTATGCCTTCGCTGGATAGCGTTGTTGAGCAAGTACGAAACATCCCAGAATATCAACACGCATTCCGCGAAGTTTTCGCCATCTACCCAGTCGTTACCATCGAAAACATTGCCAAAGCCATTGCGGCATTCGAACGCACACTCATTACACCTAACTCACCATATGACCGTTTCGTACAAGGTGATTCTTCTGCGCTTTCCGATAAACAGCTGAGAGGAATGGCCTTGTTCGAGTCAACAGGCTGCACCCTATGTCATTCCGGACCCAATTTCAGCGGTGCCAGCGTGTTTGACGGCAATACGCCTTACCGCATATTTCCAGCCTTTCCCAATACAGAGTTTGAAACTAAATACGGTCTTGTTGAAGACCGTGGTGTTGCCAGCACAGCCAGCAAATCTGATCGGGGTGTTTGGCGCATTCCGTCATTGCGCAATGTCAGCCGCACTGCCCCCTACTTCCACAATGGTTCAGTAGATTCCCTTGAAGAAGCTGTTCGCATCATGGGGCACGTGCAACTCAATAGAACATTGAGCAACAGCGATATCGACGACCGCTCAATCCAGTGGTCCGTCAACGAAAGCCAATTGAGAGTTTCAAACAATCAAGCCCTGAGTGACATCGAAATCAAGGAGATCGTCGCGTTTCTCGAAGCATTAAATGGTGAGCTACCGACTCCCTACTAATAATAAAGACGACATCATGCCACAAAAACCAGCGCATCACGCTTATCGTAACAGCGATGATAATTATTACTGGTATTTGCCCGGCAACAATAGTGAACAAGTTATTTTAAGGCCCGATTGTGAGGTGCGACTAACAGGCTGTCTGCAGCACCTATCGAAAGATGCCGATGAGATTATTAACTAATCATTCCTTTAGTGACCATATTTTAATCCTTCAATCACGTTTTCTTCTGCATCCGCCCTGACCAGGTCGTCGTATTGTTTGAGCAGAGAAAACCGTGAGCGGTTAAAGAATGACGACTGTTCCTGAGAACCCTCAACTCCGTTTCACCAAGTCAAACAGGGTTACTAATGGCCTTCACAAATAGAGATCTTGAACGCATTGGTCCAAAAATGCATGTACCCCATAGTGACTTAACACCATATATACAATGCTATCAGTCAGCCTATCGAGACACGGACCTGGCAGACCTTGTAAAACACAAAATAATATCTGATGGAGGTGCTGGCGTAGTATTTAACTATGGAACCCCATTAAGTATAACTATTGGAGAAAAAACACTGAAAGATATATCGGGTTGCTTCATTACACGCCGCACTATTAATGCTACGTATTTAACAATGAAAGAAGAAGTTCATGTCATAGTGACCTTTCCCCTGAGTTAGTGCCGCTCACTCAATGAGATTTCCAACCTTATGCTGCCTGTTCTGCAAAGGCAACGGGTGTTAAATAATTCAGCGAACTATGTGGTCGCTCATGGTTGTAGTGGTGCCTCCATTTGTCGACTTCATATCTCGCTTCTTCTATGCTTCGGAACCAATGTAAGTTCAAGCAGTTATCTCGAAACTTGCCATTTAGGCTTTCAACATAAGCATTTTGTGTGGGCTTGCCTGGCTGAATGAAGTTAAGCTTTACTCCGTTTTCTTTGCTCCAGAAGAACATCGCTTTGCTGGTAAATTCAGTACCATTGTCGCAGGTAATGCCATCAGGTTTGCCACGAGTTTCGATCAGCTGATTCAAAAAGCGAGATACACGTGCTTCGCTGATCGAGAACTCGGTAAGCTGCCCAACCATCTCTCGACTAAAATCATCAACGTCGTTGAGCACTCTAAAGCGACGACCCTTGCTAAGCTGATCTGCAACAAAATCCATAGAACAACGTTCATTCACTCTTACGGGCAAGTCCATGACTAACATGGGTCGTGTAAGCTTCTTTCGTTTCTTTGTGCGAACCTGCAACCGTTCTTCTGTATAAATCCGATACGTACGCTTCTTGTTGATCACCATGCCTTCCGCCTTAAGAAGACCATGGAGTAGCAAATAACCATATCTAGAATACTGAGCCGCAAGCTCCTTCAAGCGTTTTCTAAGGGCTCCGTCATCATATCCCTTGGATTGGTATCGAAAGCCAGTCCGAATGACACCTGAAAGTCGACATGCCTGTCGCTCGCTAAGGCCAAAGGTTTCAATCAAATAACTGGTTACAGGTTTTCGGATAGACTCTGATAATACACGTTATCTCTCATTACCAATAAGGGCAATGCATCCCGCCAGCG
>DJFX01000048.1:4153-10778 GCA_002432635.1 Halothiobacillaceae bacterium UBA5861
CGAACGCGGGCATCAGGATTGGTTTGAGAGGCCGCTACCGTGATCAGGGTATCGATGGCCTGTAGTTCGTGGATAATCCGGGCGAGAGCTGCCCGCTCACCGTCTGCCTCAGTAATGGCAAACTGAACTGGCAATACAGCCGCCAGCAGTCCTGAGACCAGCAGTTTGGTAATTTGCGTGGATGTTCTCCCCGTGTTGCGCATGACGCGCATGGTGGGGGATTCGAGGAGGACTAGATATGTAAAGTCAATTCAGGATCGTGTGGGGATCTCACAGCTACGCAGATAGAAAGAAGGTATTGCAGTAACTCCCTGAGGAAAAGCCAGCTATCGCGCAAAATCTCTACCAGACCTAATCTATAGAGTAGCTCTGGCCTGCCGGCAATTACAGACACTTACAACTCTCTGGTTGTGAAACTGATTGATACAGCAGTGGACTTCAGAATCCCATTTAAGACAATCGGGAACGCTTTAATGGATGTGCTTGAAGCGTCCCTTGGGACCCTTTGCTATACATCCGCTTTTTTATTCGGCTTAAACCAGCAGGAGTTATTCCAAGGTATCGGGCCAGATCGTTCTGGGTGACTCTTTCCAAAAGAATCGGCGTTGATTTCAGCAGCCTACCAAACCTTTCTTCTGCACTGAGGCAAAGCAGTTCAAACTCGCGCTTTTCTTTTTTCATGGAGAGATGAATCAACAACTCGATCATCGCGTTCGCAATCTCCAAATCATGCCGGCTGCGTTCCTGAAGCACTTCAAACGGAATCCGGACCAAGCTAGTCGACTCAAGACAAACTAGGCTGAAAGAGCAGTTACCCTCGGATACAACGGAAGTCATGCTGCCAATCAAATCACCAGGAAGGAGGAACGATTTGATGAACTCCTTGCCCTCTTCGGAGGTGTAGTACGCCTTCAACAGGCCAGATCCTACATGGTACAACGATTTGTCGGCCTCACCCTGCATGAAGACATGGTCACCCTTGTCCTTTTCTATCGTTTTACCTCGCCGCTTGAGCAGTTCATCCAATTTCATCATTTTTAACCCAGGTTAATGAACGCCATCTTTTGGGGTAATAGCATAGTCGACAGTGATATGAAAATTAAAGCCTAGGACAGGGGGATTACTTAGCCATGAATCTCGAAAACAAACGTATCGTCATTACCGGGGGTACGTCGGGCATTGGTTATCGGATGGTGGAAAGTCTACATCCCGGCAACCAGATTATTGTGGTCTCAAGAAACGAAGAAAAGCTGCATGACCTTTCCCGACAGTTTGAAGGGATTGTCACCTATCAGGCGGATTTATCCCGACTGGAGGATGTCGAGATGGTGGCCGATGCGACTGTAAAACGTTTCGATTCTATCGACGTATTGATCAATAATGCGGCAATCCAGAATACACCAACCTTTCTGGATCAGGATTTTCAATATGAAACCATATCCCGTGAAGTAACCGTCAATTTTACCAGTATCTGCAGTCTGATCTATCTCTTATTACCGGCCATGTCACATCGGGACAAGGCAGTTATTTTGAACATCAATTCCGGCCTGGCTCTAGCACCAAAAACCTCTTCGGCGATCTATTGTGCCACCAAAGGTGCATTGAATATTTTCACCCAGTCACTGCGCTACCAGCTGGAGCAAACCAATATCAGTGTTCAGCAAGTTTTTTTGGAGCTAGTCGATACTGCCATGACCGAAGGAAGAGGGAAAAACAAAATGACAGCCGAACAAGCCGCAAACCAGATCATCGACGGTATCAGGCGCGACACTCTAGATCATGACCTTGGTAAGGTGAAATTGTTAAGGCTATTGCTGAGACTGGCCCCCTCAGTGGCTAAAAAAATCATGAAAAAACACTAGGGCTAGGGACGGTGAGATGAAAAAATCATTAATAATCATATGGATTTCAATGATGTTGACAGTAAACAGCTCAGCTGCCACTGAATTAAAGGTGACCGTGAACAATGTGGATGTTGAGCGGGGAGGGCAGATTATCGTCATGGTTTTTGGCAAAGAGGGATTCCCAAAGGTACATGACAAGGCCGTTTATTATGACGCACGTGAGGTGTTGCAACCGGTCATGGAATTTTCCTTTGAAATAACCATGGAGGAGTTGGCGGTCAAGGTGCTGCATGATGAAACGATGGATGGAAAGGTTACAAAAAACTGGACCGGGATATACCCGAAAGAAGGCCTGGGTTTTTCCAGAGAACAAAAAGTCGGATTCACCGGCCCACCCAAATATAAATACTCAAAGTTATCAATAGAACAGTTCAGAGATGGACTGGAAATCTCAATCCTGTATCCATAAGGACCGACACTGATGAAATCTTTAATAAAAGTGTTTCTGATACTTGTGTTCTGTTTTGCAACGACTTTCCTGCTAATCAAGTCAACCGGGGTTTTAACCGCGGAACAGATTGAAGGTTGGCTGACACAGGCCAGGGAACTGTCGCCCCTCTATGTCGGTACAATCGTAGTATTACTCCTGTTTGCCGACCTGTTCATAGCGGTACCGACTTTAACTGTCACGATCCTGTCCGGTTATTTTCTCGGCCATACTTATGGTGCTGTATCAGCATTAAGTGGTGTTTTATTGGCCGGGGTGTGTGGTTATGCATTAAGCCGTTACTATGGAGACACCATACTCGGTTTCCTGGTGAAAGAAGAAGAAAAACGTAATGAGATGATTACCACGTTTCAGGAACACGGCTTCATGATGATACTGTTATCCAGGGCCATGCCGATTCTGCCAGAGGTGACGGCCTGTCTTTCGGGCATGACACGCATGAATTTCAGCAAGTTTTTACTGGCATGGGTGATCAGCTCGGTGCCTTATATCCTGATCGCCTCTTATGCCGGGTCCATTAGCACTATTGAAAACCCAAAACCTGCGATATTCACCGCCATCGCGATTTCGTTATTGTTATGGGGCTTCTGGTATTTTTACCATCGATCGCACATTAAACGAAACCAAAGCTGATTATCGATGATTAAAGTTTGTCTTATAGATATAACCAATTGAATCCATGAACTGGTTAATCACGGACTATACGTCGATACCTCTTTGTAAAAAGCCCAACGGGATCACAAGTACTTCTTGAAGGTACTCGCTGTGACCGCCACCGTCAGCGCGAACAAGGTTGCAAACGGCAAGATAACGAAGGTCGGATTCAGGCTGAACGGCAAGGCGAGATAGATCACCCAGGTGAGGAGAACCAAAGGCAGCGCCGCCTTCTTCACATAGTGGTAGACGAAGGAACTCCCTCGACGGCCACCCCATCGGCGAAGATCGTGTTGCACCAATCCATCGACGATGCGCGACCAGGCTAAAGGGATTCGATTCAGGCTCACTTTCAATGAGAAATATTATTTTCGGATGATATCGATTCTGCGGATGTCGAGTTGTCTAGCACCACCAAATAAGCAGTGCACACCAAGTAATAAGCCTCGATGATCCAAATAGAGGAAGACCTGCTTGGGCCGGTGAAACTGGTAACGGCTGGCCTATCGCGGAATCATTGAACCTCAGCCAAAAAGCCAGACATGACCCACCAATACGAATCACTCCCACTCGATGGTCAATCAGTCATTTTGATATCTCATCATAATTGAAACACCGTACTTAGGAAGTTCTTCAAAAATTTTTCTGGCATCTCGAAAACCCAAGTTTTGGAATATGACGCGAAACCTGCTAACTGAAGCAGACCAACGAGATCCTGCATATTTCACCAGGCAGATCTCAACAACCAGCCGAAGAAATAATCGCCTTTATTGACAAAAAGCCCAGTGAACATAGGGTCACGTCGATCTCTGTGAACAGTGGCCCGTTGCCCGTCATCATGTGCGATGACCTCACGCGTCTAACAGGTTTTAGTATTCGATGATGACACGCACATTGTCGAAGTAGACCCCCGGCGGCGGCAACACCGGCGTGGGCAAGGTGGACACCCTGAAGTTTACCCTGTCGGTGGTGCCGAGACCGGTAACACTTTGGCTGTTGAGCAGGGTCGGGCCGATGGCGGTCGTCTTGTCCGCCGAGCGGATCTGGTAGGCGATGGTATCCTCGCCTTTTGCCATATTGCGCTGAGCGCCGTCGAAGTGATCACCACCATCGACGTAGATCTGATAGCTCATCAGCCTGGTGCAATTCACGTCCACCGGCATGTCCGCTTCGACCGCCTCAGTGAGGAAGCTGACCGCGCCGAGATGCACGTCGTTGGCCTGAACCACACAATTACCGACCACCTCCAGTTGCAGTTCGATGAGGATATTAGTCGTTCCACTGTCGCGGCCAAGGCAGATGCCGAGGGCGCCGATGCCCGAACAGTAGTTCCACTCCCAGAGTATATTAATAACATCGGTGTAAATACCGACGGGCAAATTGGCCGGACTGGTACGCAGATAAAGGGGGATGCTGCCGTTCGCCGAGGAGAACAGGTTCAGGATATCCAGCAACGTAGTGGAACCGAATTCCCGGGTCTGGCCGAGAACAAAGGGTTCGACCCGCGCCTCGTCAGTATAGAGAGCATAAGGCAAGGATTCGCCCGTGGTATTGTCGGTCAGGGCAAAGTCAGCGGCAACTAGGGTGGCGTCGATACGGTTATAGTCCAGTAGTTGTACAAATCCGCTGCAACTGAAATCACTGCTGAAGGTGTAATCCAGGGAGGTCGTGGCCACCCGATTGGAGGGTTCTGCGCCCAGATCCTGGCTGCCACCTCCCGCTACGCAGTCGGCGCGCACCGTGCTCATGGCCAAAAATGAACCCAGCAGGAGAGTGGATAATAGGAGTTGTTGTACGTAATGACCTGTCATGGTGATAGTCCTCATTGGCAGATGATAGGGCCGATGGTGCGCAGCGTATCGGGCTGGTACTCAAACCGGAATTCCGCACGGCAGCGTGTGTCGCCCTCGCCCACCTCGATACGGTTAACGGCTTGCAATGCCTCCAGGTAGGTACGACCGTCCCAGCCCACAAACGCATCCTTGCCACCGCTGAGCGAACGCACCGGGAGGCCGACTTTGAGGAATTGTCCCTCGCTGTCGACCAGTACTACCACGGCTCCCCGCAGCGGCTGAATATCGAAATCGACCTTGACACCATGCAGGCTGGCAGCCATGACCTCTTTCTGTTCGGCTTTGAGACTGACATTCAGTGGCAATGTACCTGCGTCCACCGCGATTCGTATCGGGTTGTAGGATGACAGACCGGTGACCAGCAATTTGCCATTGTCATCGGTATTGCCGACCAGTTGGTTCTCGAACAACACAGGAACATTACTCAGGTCGGGAGTGCTCACCAGAGCGAAAGCGTCAGCGACGCGGTTGCCGAACAGCAGTTGCTCGTCCATATAGACCATGGCGCCAGAGAGGTTGCCTCGGTAATACTGCTCATTGTCGCGCGTGGCCACACCCACACCGGCCTGAAACTTCTTACCTCGCCAGTCGGCAGAGGCATTAGCCGTATTCTGTTCAAGTACACTGCTGACCGACCAGCTCAACCCCCCTTCCAACGGTCGGCTGTGGCTGACCGAGGCCACGGTCTGACGATTACCCTCACTGTCGCGTACCTGGCGCAAGCGCAGACTGTTGCGCTTGCCAAAAGGGATATGCAGGTTCAAACCAACACTGTAATCGTCGTGATCTTCCGGATTGATGTTAGCTGAGGCAGACAACGAGAAATCACGGAAAGACCGGGTATAGAAAGCACTCAACAGGGAACGCCGGCTACCGTCAAAATCATCGACTCTGAAAAAACCACCTCCCAGGGAAGCGTTGCCGGGCAACGCGTAACTGGTATTGAGCTGCGTTTCACGCCGGACGCTGGGTAGCACATCGAGTGACCCCAGATCCCGATACCCCTTTCCCTGCTCCTTGTGCCGGGCGGCAAATCCGAAGCGCCGGCTATTGAAGCGGTATCCCATGCTCCCCTGCCAACCGGAAACGTCACTGTCGCGGCCGTGGGCCAAGGTAGCCGACCAGACGCCTCGGTTGCCAGACTTCCAGTCGATACCGCCCCCCAGGTTAAAAACGTTGCCACCCCCTTCAACCCTGCTCTCCAGCGTTACGCTATCGTTCAAGCCATAGCGCAAGCCGCCGGCGGCGAGTGGGTCATCACCATAACGTAAGGAATCGATGCCAAACGCCTCGCGCAAGAAACCAACGCTGAAATCGTAGTCGAACAACCCTGGCCGTAACAGTTCGGTGGCCACGTAGAGATCCACATCACGTCGCACCTGGTTCCCCTGAAGGTCGGTGGTAATGATACTGGCCGTCCCGAGGCCGTTGATAGCTGGTCTGGCATCAATGTCGAACGGCCCTGCAGCGACGCTGCCGGAGAACTGACGGACATTGTTGATGTACAGGTCAACCTCGGAGGGCAGCACCGCGGAACCGGTAAATTCGGGATACGGGTAACTGATAAAATCGGGCTGCAGCCGGAAAGCACGTGCAATCTGAAAGCCGCCCAGCCGCACTTGGCGGGACCAGCGACTGACACCGGAGACAAAATCACCCGCGCGGTAATAGTGCATGCTGGCCGGGTCTTCACGCTGCCAGTAGGTGTCATAACGGATATAGCCACTGTCGCTGTCGTCCAATGCGTCTTGAAACATGCCAGTGGT
>DJFX01000032.1 GCA_002432635.1 Halothiobacillaceae bacterium UBA5861
TTAATCAGGTTTTCTTTTTTCCAAAGCCAGTAAAATAATATGGCGCATAAATGTAAGCCAATTAAAATCAGCAGAATTTTCGCATTAAGGTGATGCCACCCACTCAGTTGATTCACCGTTTCTTCAGAAACATAGCCGGCGAGCGGGCCGGACTCAAAAAAGTCATCCGCTTCTATAAACAAGCCCGTCACAGCCTGAAAGGTGATACTGGTAAGCAAGGCAAAAACAGATAGCGCGCCAATGGGATTGTGGCTGGGGTAGCCGCCTGGGTTTCGGGAGCCGAGCTGCTTGAGGGATTGCCAGGTTTGCCCTGGCGTGTAGATAAACGTGCGAAAGCGAATGGGAGCGGGGCCAGTAAAGCCCCATACCCAACGAAACAGCACCAAGCCCAGAACAAAATAACCCGCATAGAAGTGCCATTCAACGGTGTCGAATGCCATGAACTCACCGAGCCACCAGGCCCCGCTAACGCCGAACGCCAGTAACCAATGCCACAATCGTGTGACCGGGTCCCAGACTTTCTCGCGCTGAAAGCCCTTCAAAGCAGTCTTCTATTAATGGTGATGCTCTGCCTCGTATTCATCATGGCAGGCTTTACAAGACTCTCCGACAGCACCGATTTTTGCCTGTAATGCCTCCAGACTCTCACCGGCTGCCTCGTTAAGCTCGTTCACGGATTTGGCATATTCTTTCGCGTACTCCCCGATTTCCGGATAGGTGGTCCAGATTTTTGGCAGCGCGGCGGTTTTATCGGGGTAGGCTTTGTTGTCAGAACCCGCCGGCCAGTCCCGGCTGGTATCGAGATCGAGCAGGAGTTTTAAGTTGCCCGCAAGCTGGGCGGCAAGTGCTGAATCGTAAGGCATTTTCCCTTTTGCCATGGCAACCAGGGGGCCGAGATTATGGGCCCTGATATACATATCACCCTGGCGGGCTTTAATAGCACTGATATTGGGGTCTTTAGATGCCGCAAAAGCCGACATTATCAAAGCAAACCCAAGTGATGCCAAAACAACGCGGAAGGTATTTTTCATAAGTAGTTTCCTGGCTATTTTGCGGTCCGCACAGCATAGACGCTAAGCCAGTTATACACCAGAGGCTGTTTCCAGTTCATAAAAACCGGGGGCAGAGAAATTGATTCTGGTAATTTACTGACGCATAGCCACGCTTGCTACACGCATAAAAGTCGCGAAGCGTGGCTAATCGATAAACCAGGGTTGTTTACACTCATTGGATTACCCCCGAAAGCGGTTTTTCTTTTAACATCGAAGGTGCTGCGGTATACCTGCCGGGTAAAATCGGGGGAGTGGCGCCATGGTTTCATCCTTGTTACCCCTGAGCCGGAACAAACCAAACGAATATGAATAAGGGTTGGTAGTGTATCGTGTCGTGCACTGGGTCAGAATGAGCCACGAAAATTCTTATCTGGCCACACTTTTTATTTTGGCCCCGCTTTCCTTACAAACCAAAGATTCAACAAATATACTGGTTAGATAACGTGTCGAACTACCCACAAGAGCCATTAGAGCATTGCATTCCCACGAGCGTTGAAGTCCTAATTGAAGCCTTGGAGCAGGCTTTTCAAAACCGGCTTTCGCCACAACAACAAGCCGAATTTCGCATATTCTGCCAGCGTTTACAGTGGTACTATCGCGCTAACCAAACCTCAGAACTGGAAACAGTTCGAAGTATTTATCTTCCCTACGCGCCTGAGTCCCTACAACACCAACTCGATTCTGCCCCCGGTCAACCCGAGCCCGCCGGCAAGTTAGATGACGCACTGTCCGGAATCTTACGCAAGGCCAATTTCATTGAATTGTCCGAACACGATTTAAACCAGGCTCTTACCAAAACTTCACCCCACGGCGTTGAAGTCAGCATCGATATCGATCAGTACGAAACCCTGATGATCTGGTATCGTGGCCTGGATACAAGCAGCCATAGCCAGCGCACCTTGCGCAGCTTGTATATCAAAAAAACTCAGATCACCGTACCTATTTATCGAAAACTATTTTTGCTAGTACAAAAACCTCAGCCAGATTCAGTTGGCACGGCTGGCAAAGCGCTTGCTCCCGTTCATATTAAGCTGTTTCGGGATATTCCCCTGTCAGACCTGGAGATGCTGTTCCCCGACACCAGGGTCAAAATACGCCTGTTCGACAAATTAAAATTGAGCGTCACCGGTGGCGGCGGCACTGTCGCCGGCGCAGCCACAGGCCTGGGCAAACTTAGTGCGGCGGTCGATCCAGTAGCTATTGTTATGGCAATTGGCGGTTTCGCAGCAATTGTCTGGCGCCAGGTAAGCAAGATTTTTTCCCAGCGCACAAAATACCTGATGAATTTGTCCCGACGTCTGTATTTTTATAACCTGGACAACAACCTCGGCGCCATCACCCATCTCGCCGATATGGCTCGGGGTGAGGAATTAAAAGAAGCACTGTTGGCCTATAGCTTTTTGCTGTTTCATCAGTTAGAGGACGCGGAAACGCCAGTTGATCGCAAAGCACTGGATGAACGTATCGAAAAATTCCTGTCCAGCGAATTGGGCTTGCAGGTGGACTTCGACGTCGATGACGGTTTAAACAAACTGCTTCACTTAACGCTGGTCGAAGATAATACCGACAAAGGTCTGGCAGCCTGTCCATTACATGAAGCGAATTTCCTGCTGTCCGAGGCCTGGCAGGCGTTATTGCCTTGATCCGCTCGGAGATGATATTACGTTCCAGTTCGGCAAACGCGTTTCTGACCTGATACATCTATTTCCCCGTCGCAGTGGGGATGTCGGTCTGATGAGTCAGCGAGCAAAACTCAATCCCTAGCACCCCGAAGTCTTCCAGTGTATCGGGTGCATGGCGCAGAAACCGGAAACCAAAGTCCACCTTCCAGAAGTTGAAATGATCGCCGCCTTCCAGAGTTTGAAGGGCGTTTTCAAAGCCGGGGCGGGTTTTGCCAACGGCTGATGTCCCCTGATCCTCAAAGATTCGCGCAGCCCACAGCCTCCAGCGCGTTTCGCTGCAATTCCAGATTTATCTCAATAGTGCTGACACGCGCATACCCAATAGAAACCAACGGGTAAAACACCTCCACTTTCAGCCCGGTCGGCGCAATCAGTGCGTGAGCGGGTCGAGCATAGACAAATTGGGTCCCTTTTGGTTACGCTCCGACGGACAAGGAATCGGGGTAAAGCATTCCGACAATTCAACAGCTTTCGCGCCTTCCTTCGGTGAGCGTTCTTCTTGCCGGCAAGAAAATTGGACTTCGTGAATACGCTTGCATGGAGGTTTTAGTTTATGAGCGATCAGAATGGATTTCGGGAACACGCCACACGCTTCAACCGTATCTTCGTTAAAGCCATCATCGCCTCACTGATCATCGGAATTCTGCTTGGTGTCGGCTTTAACATTACCAAGGCCGAAGATACTGACAGTGATTTCAAATCTGTTTTGGACACATCTGATCCGTTAACGGTCGCAAAGTATGCCCGGGCTTGCCGCATGACGCCGTTCGGCACATTGACTGAGGCCGACATGTTCAACACCGTTGTGGTGAGCACAGGCGTCTCGGAAACGACTCCTGAAGCATATCTCAGATGGACAATTCTTCTCGGTGAGACAGCGTCTTGGAGCGTGCTTTATGGCTACAGCCTAATGGGGCTGGATGAATATCCCATTGAGGAAACCAATGACGGGCTATTCGGGACTAGAGTCATTGATCCGGTTTTAGCAAAAGACTGTCGGGAATCTCTGAAAGCATTGCCAACAATTCTGAGTGGATGGC
>DJFX01000008.1:0-6756 GCA_002432635.1 Halothiobacillaceae bacterium UBA5861
AGGAGTCAGGAGGAGTCAGGTGGTCCCAATATATCAAGCGAATAGGATTAGGCGGCAATGGTGGGTGGCCCTTGTGCTCGTGGCTGCGTGGGTGCCTGTTTCTGCGTGGGCATTTGGTACTAAAACACATGTGTTGATTGGGCACGAGGTGGTTAAGTCACTGCGGAGTTGTTCCAATTTGCGCTTTGACCACTGTGTTTATATCCATTTGGAGGACGGCACGAAAAAGCGCGTGCGGGTGCGTTCGGCGATTGCCACTGCTATTTTGGAGAACAAAGAGGTCTTTTTGCTCGGTCAGTATGGGCCGGATGTGTTTAGAGCGGCCCCAGGCGCCGGGGGGATGAATGTGGACCGATTTGGTTTGGAACGGCACACCAAGCAGTTGCTGGAGCAGGCTAAAACCGCGCCGGAGATGGCCTTTGCATATGGCTTTTCGGCCCATGTTGCGGCGGATGTGTTTGCCCAAACCTATGTGAATCAGTATGCGGAAAGTGGTTTTGGGGACGAGGGCCTTTACGCCCGGCTGGAGGCTTTGATCAGTGCGCACACACCCGAGGTGGCCGGCGGTAGCTACCGCTACATGAAAAGCGCGCTGGAACGTGGCGTGCCGTATGCGTTTATTGTCGATCAGCTTTACACAAAAACCGACGAGGCTGTGAATGCAGTCCCGGGGGCGGGCGTTGCCAATGCGCCACTGCCTTTTGATGCCATCGACAAAGCCTTTGAACATGCGTTGCAACAAGCTCCGTTAAACCCGAGCACGATTGATCCTGAAAAAATTCATGCCGGGATGTTGGCACAGGCCGGGCGTTACCCTTTCTCGCAGTTCTTGGAGGACTATGGCCCCGTTTTGAAGCGTGCCGGTTTGGTGCAACAGGTCGAGGTCTACGCAGAGGCCTATTTGGCCGCAAAGCAGCAACAGGCTTTTCACACGGGTGGGGGTCTGGCGCCTGTTTTTGCCTGGGCGGATCAGATGGCGGCCGGACCGGATGACCCGGCTACGGCACTGGCGCAGGCTGTTCAGCTCGACAAGGAGTCAGTGGTCACGGAGGGGCATCCGGCTTTCCCTCTGGCTGAATCTTTGCAACGCGCTTTGGCCGAGGCTGAGCAGGCGCTGCGGGCACTGGAGGAGGCACAACAGAATAGGGAAGAGGCCCGGCGGAAGGCTCAGGCGCTTGCGGCAACGGCCAGTTTTGAGGCTTACGAGGCCTGTGTGACGCCCTGTAACCGTCTGCCCGATGCAGTGACTCGTGAATACCGCTGTGAAAAGATCGAAAAAGTCGAAAAAGAAAAGGAAATTATGTGCACTCGGCCGGGTGAGTATTTTGTGTGCCCAACAGAGGACAATCCGCTCAAGCTCTGTTTAAAGAATGTGACGTACGTGTGCGATGTCATTCAGTACATTGAAGAAAAGCGGGTTGAAAGCATGTGCACGAAATCGCTTGAAAATGCTGAGAAAGCTGTGTGCCGCCAGTCCTGTGAGCCCTTAAAAGCCAGGGCGGAGGCCGCGCAGTCTTCGCTTCAGTCTGCTGTGTTGCTGGAGGGCGAGCGTGAAGAGGCCTTGCAAACGAAGCAACAGGCAGTGGTGAACGCACATGAAAAAGTGATGGCGCTGGTTGAGCAAATCCGCAGTTATCAGGCGAGTGTGGCCGAGCAAATCCGCGGCCGTGATCAGGACGAAGTGACGCAGGTGAAAAACTGGTCAGCCGCGTTTCGACAACATGTTGAGCAGCAAAGAGCACGTGTGCAAAAGGTGGGCAAAACTTATGTGAAAGCTAATGTGGATGCGTTAACAAACACCATGGATAGCAGCCTTAGGGATGAGGCGGCAGGGGGCCGTTCATCTTTTGCACAACCCTATCAAGCATGGCTGGCGTGTTATGGGCGTATTTTTGCGTATGAGGGTACGCCGCCATTGCCATCCCCGGCTGATCAATGCGAGACAGGCAATCTCATGAATGAAATAGACGCTCTTGCCAGCCGTTGGGAGCAATTGGCAGGGCAGCCTGCCAGCCGTTTGGGCGCAGCCATCACGGCGCGGGGCCCTTATCCGCTTATCGCCGGTATGCAAGAACGCCTTGACCGCTTTGCCAAAGCGCTGGAAGCGGAGCCTGCGGCACCCAAACCCAGGGTTGATAAAGTGTTTAAGGTTCGCCATCGTTCACGGGACGAGGTGGTGCGCACGGGTAACAAAAATCGGGTTCAAACTGGGCGTTTGGAGCCTATCGCAGACCGCGTGAAATACGACATGGCATTAAACGGACAACCCACGTTTAATCCCGCGGATTTTTCAGTCGTTGCGAATGCGATTCAACTGGCCAAACTTTCTTTATTGGACGAAAAAGCCCTCAGCCACCTTTTCAAAACGATGACGGATAACGGTGAGAAGGTTTATTTCTCGGGTAAAAAGCATCAGGCGGAGGTGTCACCATTACAGGCTGGCAGTGATAAAACACCCGCGAGTGAGCCGGTGCCCACCAGGATAGCCGCAGGTCGTAGTGGTGTGAGCGTGAATGCCAGTGCGAAGGGGGCCGAACGGGATTACAGTTATGATTACGTGGCCAAACAAACCTCGGGCCAGCCTGACGAGTCAGAAAGTTTTGATCTGAGTATTGTTTACAGCTTTTTGGATAATTTTTTGGACCAACTGCGTGTTGATAGCCAGCTGCGTTTGTATAAAAACCCGGATATGATGGAAAAAGTTTTCAATAACCTGTTTGATTCCGCACTCAGCCCGGCACTGCTTGGTTTTGAGGCAGACACAGGAAAGGCGAACGGGGAACCACGCTATGAACCCGGTTACCAGCCTGTTTTCCCCAGGCTGGATGTATTGAAAATCGGGTCGCCGTAAGAAAATGTTAAAGGTCATTCTGTTCTTCCTTGAATGCGCCTTTCTTCGATACCACACGGATCAAAGGCCTAAAATTTAGGGGGTTTTCTTGTTGGCCACTGGTTGGAGCAGCAAGCCCAGGCAGAGGGCTATTTCTGCTGTAAAGGCGGGGATGGCAACAACCAGTAAAAAAAGCCTTTCATAATCGTTGTACTGGCTTAAAAGAACGCGGGCAAAACCGTCTACCAGATACCCGGCTGCGGCCAGGGTTAATAGCCAACCTATCCATTGAGGCAGGTAGCGCGATTGGATAATTAAAGTTCCCAAGAGTGCGCAGTGCAAGCCAAAAAATAACAGGGCAATGAGCCAGGTATCGTTAAATGCTTGGAGGGATGCCATGATGTGCCCCGGTAAGTCGGCGGTCGAGGGTGCTTTGTCTGCCATCGTTAAGTGATGGATGACATTCAACAAATGGCTGATGGCAACGGCCAGCAGCAGGGCGTGGGCCAAGCGGAATAACGCAGTCAGCAAAGAAAGGCCAGTAGAAACGAAGGGTTTAAATAAGAGGTAAAGGGCGATTGCGACGGAGGCATCCAGCACAGCCATCAGCAGGTAGCTGCCTATGCCCATGCGAAAGAGTAATTCGTTGGCGCGAATCTGCTGGAATGTTGTGTCTGCATCACCCTGGGCGACAAGGCTGCTTCGCACAATGAACTCGGCAAAAATACCCAGCGCGATAATGCCTGCGTAGCCGAGGCCTGCCAGTTTTACGGTTGCATGGTCACCGGGGTTGTGTTGTTTTTCTTTCATGGCGCGGCCTTTTGTGAGGCTGGGGTGGGTGGAACCCCTGAGCGTTTGTTTGTTGTATTGGCGTAAAATGTCACTGCAATGCCCATGGCAATCACTGCGGCGCTCAACCAGGTCAGCATTGGGTAGCGTTCCCCCAAAAGGCTGGTTGATACAATCAAGCCAGATGCAGCGGCGACATAACCCAGTTGGCTTAAGATGACGGGGCCGCCGAAGCGCTGTAGACGGAAGGCCAAAGGCGCTGTCATTCCCGAGAGTATCAGCTGCCCAGCCACCAACCAGGGTGCATTGGCGAATGCGGGCAGGGCTGAGATACCGTTGGAGACGAGTAAAAGCAGTAAGTAAGCCAGGAACGCAAAGGCATTGCTCCAGAAGACCAGCAGTCCTAAAGGCGCGTTGTCGGGCCAGTCGAGTGTGCGGTAAATATTTCCGGATGCCAGCATTAGTGGAATCAGCAGCGCAATCAACAACCAATATTCAGGCGGTGAAGCGGCCGAAACACCCCTTGACAGGCTAACGCCAAGCGCACCTGCAAACCCGATAGCAATGCCAATCGTGCTTAAGCGCGCCAGGGCTTGCATTCGCAACAAAAGCGCCAGGGCGAGGGTAAACACCGGAGACAGTGCGTACATGATGCCGACGTAGCCTGCACCGACATGGGGAACAACCAGAAAGAGCAGCAGGTTGGGCCCGGCAAAGGTGAGAGGTCCGGCTATCAATGTGTAGCGAAGTGTTTGTCCCCGGGGTATAAAAAGTGTGCCTTTGAGTATTAAGGCCGGTAAAAGAGCCGCTGCAGCGCCCAAGGCATTCAGCATAATCCAGCTGAATACCGGGATGCCGGCCTGAGTCGCCAGCTTAGACAGCGGAAAGTTAAACCCGATCAATATGCCTGTTGCGAGTAGCAGCCATGTTGGGTTTTCCAGAATGGCATACCGGGCCGTATTCTTATTCAGTGTTTGGCTGTTTATTTTCATGGGTGGTCTTCCTCGTCCTGGCGGTGAACAAGCCCTTCGGTGTGGCCGAATACGGGGGAAAAGACGAGTTCTGACAATGGTAACCGTTGGCTGGGTGCTTCTCGTTCGCGCAGCGCCGGAGACAGCATCTGAGGATCGCCCGGGGTACCTACCGCTATTGCGATTTCAATGTTGAAGGACTTTGGAACACGCAGTTGCTGGCGTATTTTTTCGTGGAAAATACCGGCCATCGCATGCGCCTGATAGCCCATTTTTGCGGCTTGCAGGGCGATGTGTGCCCATGCTGAACCGGTATCAAAGCTGTGGCTGGGAAACAGTTCGGGTGGTTCGCTGCTCGGTATTTGTGTGTCTGAGATTAAAAAAATCAGTGCACTGGCGTTCTGTGCCCAGTCGGCATTAAAAGGGTCCAGTAAATCGAGTGCCGCCTGCCAATGAATCGACTCGCGTTGCGTGACGATAAAGCGCCAAGGCTGCACATTGTAGGCCGAAGGCGCCCAGCGCGCCGCTTCTAATAGTGTTTTTAAGTCAACAGTGGGCATGGGCTGGGCATCGAAAGCGCGGGTAGACCAGCGGGTAAGAAAGACTTCATCGATCGGGTATTGACTGCTTCGAGGAGTGGCTGTGTTTTGAATCTGAGCGGGGTTGGCTTTTTTCATGTTTCACCTGATGAATATTAAGTATTTGCTAATAAAGAATTTTTAGAAAATAACTTATGGCCTTGTTGGAACAATACCGTTTGGGGCATCCGTTATTTTTATGGGGTTAGCATAGCGAGGTGAAAGCGTTTGATAATTAGTGTTATTGGAATAACATTGTTCTCAAAAATTAACTAATAGGTACCTTATGCTGGAAGAAATCAAAAGTTTTGTGACGGTGGTGAGAGAAGGCAGTTTCACCCAGGCGGCAGAGGTGCTGGGGGTGTCACGGTCTGTGCTGAGTAAACATGTCAGCCGTCTGGAAGCCTCTGCGGGCGTTCAGCTGCTGAACCGCACGACCCGGCGGTTGAGTTTGACCGAAGGTGGAGCTTTGTTTTATCAAAACAGCGTACGTGGTTTGCAAACTCTTGAAGAGGCCATTGAGGAGGTGAAGTCGTTAAACCAGGAGCCACGGGGGCATTTGCGTATCAATATGCCTATGTCTTTTGGCATTTTACATGTCGCGCCGTGGATCCCTGAATTTTTGGCCAAGTACCCTCATGTGTCTGTGGATATGCGCTTCGACGACCGAGAAGTGGAAATGATTGAAGCCGGGTTTGATGTTTCGATCAGAATCATGGACTTGCAGGAGTCCTCACTCACTGCGCGCAGGCTTGGGCCTTGTCACCATGTGGTGGTGGCATCGCCTCTTTATTTGAACCGGCTGGGTTGCCCGGAGTCCCCCAGCGCATTGGCTGGGCAACATTGCATTGCGAGTTTTCGCTATCAGGATTCGGCGCTTGAGTGGCGGTTTGAAGATGAGACGGGACAACAACTCACTGTGCCGCTCAGTGCAACCATTACAGCGGATAACAGTTTGGCTTTAAGGCAAATAGTACTGGGTGGTGCTGCGATTGCGAGAATGCCCACTTATCTTGTGGCAAATGATGTGGCCGAAGGACAATTAATTCATGTTTTTCCCCGCTGGAAAACGTTAACTAAATCCATCTATATTGTTTTTCCACAGCGTCGTTTTATGCCGTCAAAAACTCGGGTTTTTATCGATTTTCTCGCACAGAAGTTGACGGATCCGCCTGGATGGGATCTTCTGTTATCAGGTGGGGAGGTTTGGAGTGGCGGTATTGATCTTAAGGGAGGGGGTGAATCTTAACGAGGCATCCGAATGGAGTGCCTCGTCAAGTATAGGATCCGGTTTAAAAGAGCTTACCGAATACGTCTTTTGCGATGCCGGCAGCGGCACCACCTAACAAGTTGCCTCCTTCGCTATTTTTGTCGATCAGGCTGGGCACCACATCTGACAAGCCCTGTGCGGCAGTATTGGCATCAATACCCAGTTGATCGGCAAAGCTATTCAGTTTTGCACCCCCAAACACATCGGTGATCTGGGCGGCGGAGATACCTTCATTGGCCCCATTGCCTAGCCAGGAGCTCGCGAGGCTGGCAAGACCACCTCCTTGCCCCATAAACTGATTAACCAAGGATGCCAGGT
>DJFX01000008.1:6943-47001 GCA_002432635.1 Halothiobacillaceae bacterium UBA5861
TTAACCAAGGATGTCAGGTCCACTTCGCCCCCTTCTGTGGGCAGTAATTGTTGAAGTGCAGCGACAACGGAGCCAATGTCCAGGTTACCGCCTTCGGTGCCGAGTTTATTGATAAACAGCTCTGCTGCCATTTTTAAAATACTCACAATTCAAACCTCGCAAATGTGCGTTGAAGTGCGCCAAAGCTACTGAAACTTTGGGGTTAGAGTTTTGCGACAGCCTCGTCGAACATTTTCGCGGCAGCGTCTGTAAATTCGAAATTCTTGCGGATGTAGTGAAGTGTTTTTAATTCAGTTTCTGTCACACCTGGACCATCTTGAGCTGATTTGATCAGATCGGCCACTTCATCTTTTGAAATTTTGCCTTCACCTTTTCCGGTGGTGTGGGCTTTGGCCAGTTCCAAGAGCTCTTTTTCGTACTTTTCGCCGTCGATAGAGACATAGGCCATGTGGTTTCTCCTGTTTTAGTCATTAAAATAAATTCATGAAGTGCTGATCATACCCGATTAATGGCGAGACTCAACTGCTCGTGAGTCTGGCTATCACCTTAAATTTTCAGTGGTTTTTAATGTTTGATCGGTTTTTGCCAGTTACCCCAGTTCTATCAGCAAGTCACCCGGCATCACACCATCGCCTGCGGTAACAACGATACGGTTGACGGTGCCGGGTGTCGGGGCATGGACAACATTGACCATTTTCATCGACTCGGTGGAAAGCAGCTTTTCGCCTTCAGAAATTTCATCGCCGACTTTGACAAAAAGCTCGACCACCGTGCCGGACATAGGCGCACCAATATGACCCGTGTTGGCGGGGTCTGCTTTTTCGCGGGTTTCCAGTGAAACACCGGCAGACTGATCCCTGACATCAAATGTGCGCGACCGGCCATTGAGCTCAAAAAATACCTGGCGAGTGCCATTTTCTTTGAGCTCACTGATGGCAATCAGTTTTACGATTAATGTTTTCCCCGCCTCTATGGTAATGGTTTTTTCTTCACCAACACGTAGCCCATACAGGAAGGTGGGCGTCTCCATGACAGATGCATCTGAAAAGCGTTCGACAAAACGTAAATATTCCTCGAAGACGGCAGGGTAGAGCGCAAAGGATGACAGTTCTTCCTCGCTGAAGTCACGTCCGTGAGTTTTTTTGAGTTGTGCGTGCGCCTGATTGAAGTCAAAGTCCGGCAGGGTTTCTCCCGGCCGGACCGTGATGGGGGGCTTATTCCCCAAAACTGCTTGTTGCAGTGCTGTGGGAAAGCCGCCATCAGGCTGGCCCATCATGCCGCTGATTAAGGAAACAAAGGAATCCGGATAGGCCAGCTCTGACCCCTGTCGCAAAACATCTTCGGGGGTGAGGTCGTTTTGCACCATAAACAGAGCCATGTCTCCGACAGCTTTGGACGATGGCGTCACTTTAACAATGTCGCCGAGCATGTCATTGACAACGCGGTACATACGTTTGACTTCTTCCCAGCGGTCCCCCAGACCTACGGAAATCGCTTGAGGACGAAAGTTGGAATATTGACCACCGGGAATTTCATGGGTATAGACATCTGCACTGCCTGCCTTGAGGCCGCATTCAAACGGTGCGTAAATTGCGCGTGTCATTTCCCAGTATTCTGCAAGTGCTTGTAATTCGTCCGGATTGATCCCGGTCGCCCGGTCGCTGGTTTCCAAGGCATAGACCAGAGCGTTGAGTGATGGTTGTGAGGTAATGCCCGAGAGGGAGCTGATACTCGCATCTACCACATCCACCCCGGCTTTTGCGGCTTCCAACAGTGTGGCGACGCCATTGCCACTGGTATCGTGCGTGTGTAAGTGCACAGGAATGGTCAGCGCATTTTTTAACTCGGTGATTAATATGCGTGCCGCGTCAGGCTTTAACAGGCCGGCCATATCTTTAATGGCCAGGATGTGTGCACCGGCTTGTTCCAGCGCTTTGGCTTTTTCGAGATAGTAGGCCAGTGTGAACTTGGTGCGTGTGCTGTCAGTAATGTCACCGCTGTAGCAAACGGCGGCTTCGGCAATTTTCCCGGTTTCGGCAACTTTGGCGATCACCGGCTTCAAACCTTCCACCCAGTTGAGGCAATCGAAGATGCGGAAAATATCGATGCCGTTTTTAGCTGCCAGATCAATGAAGTGATTGACGACATTGTCGGGGTAGTTGGTATAACCCACGGCATTGCCTGAGCGCAACAACATTTGGAACAGCGTGCCTGGCATCCGCTGGCGCAACACCTGAAGCCGCTGCCATGGGTCTTCGTGCAAAAAGCGGTAGGCGACATCAAATGTGGCGCCGCCCCACATCTCATGAGAGAAAAAGCCACGCGTGGCATGCGCGGTCGCCGGGGCAATTGCGGCGAGATCGTAGGTGCGCACCCGGGTTGCAAGCAGGGACTGGTGGGCATCGCGGAACGTGGTGTCGGTTAGGAGCACGGGCTTTTGTTGAAATAGCCATTGGCTTAACCCTTCGGCGCCTTGCGCTTGAAATACGCGGTAAGCTTCTGAGGCAACAGGCGTTTCTTCATGGGTTTGGGGAATGGCAGGTTGCGGGATCTGCCGGGGAATGCTGTGCGGTGGAATGCCCGGGAAGCCGTTCACCATTAATTCCGAGAGGTAATCAAGGAGTTTATTGGCGCGGTCTTGTGTGGGTTTAAATTCCAGTAGCTCG
Organism: Halothiobacillaceae bacterium UBA5861; assembly: GCA_002432635.1. GTDB lineage: Bacteria > Pseudomonadota > Gammaproteobacteria > UBA5861 > UBA5861 > UBA5861. The sequence continues at coordinate 9,610 of DJFX01000008.1, forward strand.
GGGTGCGATTCAATAAAGGTGGTGTCAAACTCACCCGATAAAAAAACCGGGTGCTGTAAAACATTTTCCAGAAAAGGGATATTGGTTTTGACACCGCGAATCCGAAATTCGCGAATTGCGCGTAACGCTTTGGCTGCGGCCTGGTCGAAGTCCAGTGCAGAGGCACACACTTTGATTAAGAGCGAATCGTAATGAGGCGATATGATGGCTCCATCGAATCCGGAACCGGCGTCCAGGCGGATGCCGAAGCCCTCGCCTGGACGAAAAGCGGTGATGCGGCCGGTATCTGGTGAGAAACCGTTGGCTGGGTCTTCCGTGGTTAACCGTAGCTGGATGCAATAACCACTTTGATTGACTTGGCTCTGAGAGGGAATTCGAATGTGTTCCGATGCCAGAGGGTAGCCTTCGGCAACGCGGATCTGGCACTGAACCAGGTCCCGCCCGGTAATGACTTCCGTAATGGTGTGTTCGACCTGGATGCGCGGGTTGACTTCGATAAAGTAGTGCTCCCCATTCTGGTCCACCAGGAACTCGACGGTGCCCGCGTTACAGTAATGGACTGCCTGACAAATGGCGATGGCGTCCTTAAATAAAGCAGTGCGTTGCTTATCTGTCAGTGTGAGCGAGGGTGCAATTTCAACCACTTTTTGGTGCCGCCGCTGAATGGAGCAATCGCGCTCGTAGAGGTGTACGAGGTTCCCGTATTCATCCCCCAGTATTTGAATTTCAATGTGCTTGGGCCCTTGCAAATATTTTTCGATAAAAATTTTAGGGTCGCCAAAAGCGGTTTGTGCCTCAGCGCGGCACTTAGCCATGGCGTCAAACAGCTCGTTATCGCTATGGACAATTGACATGCCGCGCCCACCCCCGCCAAGGGCGGCCTTGACAATCACCGGATAGCCACAGGATTGGGTGAATGCCAGTGCTTCCTCATCTGTCTCAATGGCGTCTTCGGTTCCAGGAATGACGGGTAGTCCAGCCTTGATCGCGGTATGGCGTGCGAAGACCTTGTCCCCCATATTTTCCAGAACAGAAACCGGCGGCCCGATAAATTTAATACCGGCGTCTTCGCAGGCTTTGGCGAATCCGGCGTTTTCAGCCAGGAAACCGTAGCCGGGGTGAATCGCATCGACCCCTTTTGAAACGGCCAGGGCGATGATTTCGTCGTAATCGAGGTAGGCCTGGATAGGGGATTTTCCTTTGCCCACCTGATAGGCCTCATCGGCTTTGTAGCGATGAAGGTGGAGTCGATCTTCTTGGGAATAGATGGCGACGGTTTGAATGCCCAGTTCGGTGCAGGCACGAAAAACACGGATGGCGATTTCACCACGGTTGGCGACAAGAATTTTATTGAAAGGGCGGATTTCACGAGCTGTCATAGGGGGGTACATCCTCACGAAAAGTTGATTTTAAACCGGAGAGAGGGCGGATAAATCAAGCCTTGCTTTGAGTCTACACTACCCTGAACGGGCCTGAGAAGCTGCAATTACTGACAAATGCCGGTTATTTGCGTACGTGTTGTCTGAATTAAGGGGTCTTTTACGATCAAACCCATCAGTGCCGGCCGGGTGGTTGAGATAACGGCTCAGTGTATGAATGAATAGGCCACTGGCTAAAAGCGGCCATCTCTGTGTGTGGCGCCGCCAGCATTCATCTATTGCTTGGATGGTTGATATGCTCTATTTATCGAGCGCTGACTGTGACGCTCGTTTAGCGGAGCAGGAACAATGGGCGCTGCGTTCTTTCCAGCATTTTTGCAGTAAAGCTGCCGAGTATAAAGTCGCGTACGCGTGTGTGGCTGAAGGCGCCCATAACGGTCAGATCGATATCATTTTCCAACTGATAAGCCACCAGTGCGTCTTCGACTTTACCTGTGAGTTGCGCCACGGTTGTTTCAACACCTGCTGTGCGCAGTTGGTGCGCGGCTTCATCCAGTAAGCGTTCGGACCGGTTGGCTTTGTCGCCCACGTGGACCAGATGACAAGGCACATGTTTGGACAGCGGACTTGACGTCACGATCTCCAGTGCTTTTTTTGACCCTTTACCGCCATCGTAAGCCAGCATCACTTTTTTCGGCGGCGTGAAATCATTGTTGACGACAAGGATGGGCTGGTGGATAGCGCGAATTACTGTTTCCAGTTGGGCGCCCAAACCCTGTTGCTGGCGCTCATGCCGGGTGCCCCGAATGCCAATGACGAGCACGCGCATTTGCTCTTCCATGTCGACCAGCGATTCACTCAGGCTGCCTTTTTGCTGGCGCAATTCAATATTTTTTACGCCGGCATCTTCGACTCGCTGTTTTGCTGCCTGGAGCATTAAATTGCCTTTTTTGACCAGAAGGTGACTGCGGTGTTGTTCGACTTCAGTCAATTCGTTCAGAAGTTCCTCAGAGGCGCCCAGGCCAATCGCCCCGCTTAAATCGCTGACAGCCGGTCTTTGAGTTTGTCCGATGGTATGGAGTAGTTTGAGTGGTGCATCAAGGGTATTGGCTATCCAGGCTGAATAATCGCAGACGGCTTCGGTAAAGTTGGAGCCATCAATGCATGCAAACACATAGTTGTGATTCATGAGTGCCCCCCCAGCACGCGCTCGATCTCTTCAGGTTTATCGTGTATGCCAAACCGATCCACAATCGTTTCCGTGGCTTCGTTGAGCCCGATCAGCTCGACGTCGGCACCTTCGCGGCGGAATTTTATCACAGCCGTATCCAAGGCATGCACGGCAGAAATATCCCAAAAATGTGCACGGCTGAGGTCGATCACAATGTGTTCAACCGCTTCTTTAAAGTCGAAATAATCGAGAAATTTTGCTGTGGAGTTAAAAAAGACTTGCCCGTGAATGCGGTAAGTCCGCAGGCTAAGGCTTTCATCAAGCGTTGTTTCAACATACATGAAATGGCTGACTTTGTTGGCAAAGAACAGCGATGCCAGTAACACACCGACAAATACACCAAATGCGAGGTTGTGTGTCCAAACCACCACGATCACTGTGCTGATCATGACGACATTGGTGGAGAGTGGGTACTTTTTCAGGTTACGAATGGATTGCCAGTCAAATGTGCCGATTGAGACCATAATCATCACAGCCACCAGTGCGGCCATGGGGATGCGAGCAACCCAGTCATTGAGGAAAACAACAAGAACTAACAAAACGGATCCGGCAACCAGAGTAGACAGGCGGCCGCGTCCACCCGATTTAACGTTGATCACGGATTGGCCAATCATGGCACATCCGGCCATGCCGCCGAGAAGTCCAGAACCGATATTGGCGATGCCTTGCCCTTTGCACTCCCGGTTCTTATCGCTGTGAGTGTCGGTTAACCCATCGACAATGGTTGCTGTCATCAGTGATTCCAGCAACCCAACCACTGCCAGCGCGGCCGAATAAGGCAAAATAATCTGTAATGTTTCCCATGTCAGTGGTACATCTGGCCAGAGGAATACGGGCAGTGTATCTGGCAGCTCTCCCATGTCGCCAACCGTGCGAATATCCAATCCGACTGCAATGCTGAAAGCAGTCAGGCTCAAAATACAAATGAGGGGGGAAGGGATTGATTTACCAATCTTTGGCAGGTGGGGAAACAGGTAGATGATAGCGAGTCCCGCTGCGGTCATGGCATACACTTGCCAAGTGACGTTCGTCAGCTCGGGGAGTTGCGCCATAAAAATCAAGATAGCCAGCGCATTGACGAAGCCTGTGATCACTGAGCGGGAGACAAAGCTCATCAGGCTGCCCAGCTGCAAATAGCCCATGACGATCTGTATCACGCCGGTGAGTAATGTGGCCGCCAACAGGTACTGAAGTCCATGCTCTTTAACAAGTGTCACCATTAACAGTGCCATGGCGCCCGTTGCCGCAGAGATCATGCCCGGCCGCCCACCTACAAAAGCGATAATGACAGCGATACAAAAAGAGGCATACAGACCGACTTTGGGGTCGACTCCCGCGATGATGGAGAATGCGATCGCCTCTGGAATCAACGCAAGGGCTACTACTAAGCCAGCCAGGATGTCGCCTCGGAGATTACCCAGCCAGTCGGCCTTGGTCGAATGTAATAGCATGAATGCTCCAAAAAATAGAGAACAAAGACTATGCGAGAACGCAGAACTTTGATTGATGGTTAAATGTAGCAGAGGCCCGATTTATTGCTGGCGTTAACTCTCCACTCAATGCTGGAACTATCAAGCCAAGTGTGTTTTTGCCGAATGGCTTGTGAGAGAAAACGGGTCGCTATCCTAGCGTAATTCGGTGTTTTCGACAATGCTGGCGAAGCATTAGCAGAGCTGTTTGCAGTGAACATGCCTCTTTGTGCTGTGGTGCTTGGTGGACAGGGACTGTGCTGAGATCGGTTTTATCATCCCTTGTGAAGCTCTGGCTGCAAAAGGCCATGACTTTGTATTGAGATTAAGTGATCCATTGAGCGATGAAACCGGCCATGAGTGGCAGGGGCAGTGAGACAAGAGTCCGGCGTATGACGAATGACCCACCAATCAAAGATAATTCAAAAGCCAGGATGCGGTGTACGGCCAGGACCGACCAGGCGGTCAGCAATGCGACCATTTGGGGTGGCCCGGCACCGGCATCAAACAGAACAACCGCCAGTGGAAACGAAACCATTGGTCCACCAGGCAACACACTGCCCAGCAGGCTCGCGATCAGTATGCCTGAAAATCCTGAGTTCGCGCCAAGCCACTGGATGATGTATTCCTGGGGCAACAGTGCTGCGATAAAACCGGCTGCCAGGAGTGCCAGAGGCAGCCGGATCAACAGAGCTTGTAACTGTCCCCAGGCAGCGGCGCGGGCTGCTTGGTGTGGCGGTTTTGGCTGGCGATGAGCCCACAGCATTAGGCCCAGTAGAATTATGCCGAGCGCCAGTGTGGAAACCAGCATGGCTAGGCTGTTCTCTTTCCAGGTTTTTCAAACAGCCACTGTGCGCTGTACCCCGCAATCAGTGCTAATGGGAGTGAAGCAATGATGCGTAGCACAATGAACTCGGTATCAAAAAATGGGACTTCCCAGACCAGAATCCGGTTAATGCCCAGTACAGACCATGCCGTTAAGTAGTTGACGCAAATCGCAAAACTGGCCCCACTTTGGTAGAGCACTAATACCATGGGGAAGGCCGCAAAGGGGCCTCCGGGCGTAATTGCGCCCGCCAGGGTTGCGATGAGCTGCCCTTTGAGGCCGCTTTCGGCTCCTAACCATTTTTGCACAAAAGCTTTGGGCACCAAGACCTGAACATAGCCACCAACCAGCATAGCCAGGACCAGAATTGGACTGATTTGCAAGAGTAGCCTCAAACTGCCATAGGTACTGTCAAGGAATGCCTGACTGCCCGAGCTCATCCACAGTGCAATACCGCTTACAAGTGCCAAAAGTGCGAAAAAGTAAGTCATTTAAGCGTGTTTCAGTACGTCAGTATTTTCGAATACATTTTCTTTTGAAGGAGGGGGCGCTTATTATTTGCGCCTAAATACAAGACTGTACAACGCCAAGCGTATTTTATACAGCTTGAAGACAAATTCTGGTAAGTAGGGCGGCGATCTTTTAAGGTCATTCAAGGTAAGTGCTGCGTGTTGCTGTGCAGTAAAGTGCGGTGTTCATAACGAGAAATAAAGTGAGGGAACGGCGTGGGTGCTGAACTAAGTGTGGTAATGATCTTTGCCTTGATTGGCTTCTTGGGTCTGGTCTGCCAGTGGGTTGCCTGGCGGTTGCGGCTGCCTGCGATTTTATTCTTATTGCTGGCGGGCATTTTGTCGGGGCCCGTTGTTGGTTGGCTGGATCCCGATGCGTTATTTGGCGATATGCTTTTTCCTATCGTGTCTCTGTCGGTTGCTGTGATCCTCTTTGAAGGTAGTTTGACGCTGGACTTCAAAGAGATTAAAGGCATGGAAGCACTGGTTTGGAGAATGCTGACCGTGGGGCTGGCGATCAGTTGGGTCGGTATCTCGCTTTTTACGGGTTGGCTGTTGGATCTGGATTGGCACCTCGCCATGCTCTTTGGCGCCTTGGTCGTGGTGACCGGGCCCACTGTGATTACGCCTATCTTGCGTACTGTCAGGCCGAATGCACGGATCACGAATATTCTGCGTTGGGAAGGTATTTTGATTGACCCGCTCGGCGCCCTGCTGGTGGTTTTGGTGTTCAACTTTATTATTGCCCAAGCCAGTGGGGGCAATGAATGGCTGGTGGTCGCGCTGGTCTTTTCAAAGATTCTATTGGTTGGCACCCTGTTGGGATGCGGTGCGGGTTACCTTTGTGGCTGGTTGCTGCGCCACGAAAAAATCCCCGAATATCTGCACAATGTTTTTATTCTGATTTCTGTGCTCGTGGTCTTTGCTGTATCCGATACACTTGAGCACGAGTCCGGTTTACTGGCTGTAACGGTCATGGGTATTTGGTTAGCGAATATGCCTGGGGTTGAAACCGAGGGTGTGCTGGACTTCAAAGAAAGTCTCAGCATCTTGCTGATTTCTGGCTTGTTTATTCTCTTAGCGGCACGTGTTGATTTGTGGGAGCTGGCCTCGTTGAGCTGGCAGGCTTTGGCAATCCTGGCATTTGTTCATTTTGTTGCCCGTCCCCTGAAAATTCTGACGTCGACTTGGGGGACATCCCTCAGTTGGCAGGAAAAAGTCATGATCTCCTGGATTGGTCCGCGCGGCATTATTGCTGCAGCGGTATCGGCACTTTTTGCCTTACGTTTGTCGCAACTGGGGTATGAAGGCACTGATTTGTTAATCACGTTAACGTTTGTTGTGATTATTGGCACCGTAGTTTTCCAAAGCTTGACCGCCAAGCCTTTGGCCATGCGTTTAGGTGTGGTGGAAGCCTCACCGCAAGGGTTGTTACTGATTGGTGCCAATACTGTGGCTCGCATGATTGGGCGGGAATTAAAAAAGAATGGTTTTGAAGTCCTATTGACAGACAGTTACCGCCCGAACGTTAAACAAGCCAGAATGGAAGGGCTTCACGTTTTCTATGGAAACCCCATTTCTCAATTTGCGGAACGAGAGTTGGATCTGGTTGGCATTGGCCGCTTGCTGGGTGTGTCTCAAAATAGCGATTTGAACTTGTTGGCTATGCAGAGGTATGCCGCTGAGTTCGGAAAAAACAATGTGTTCGCATTGCCCACTCAGTCAAGCCCGACCAAAAATGATCGCCAGCAGGTGTCCAATGAATTGAGAGGCTCTGTTTTGTTTGCTGAAGGTGTTGGTTACAGCAAATTGGCCAGCTTAATTGCACAGGGTGCGAAAATGCGCACCACTAATATCAGTGAGGCATTCACGTATGGCGATTACCTGGAGCAATACGGCAGCTCCGTGATTCCTATGTTTGTCATTGATCCCCAGAAACGTTTAGTCGTGTTATCAAAACCGCCTGAAGCGGAATCCGTCTTGCCGGGTTCCAAACTCATTGCGTTGGTTCGGCCTGCCTCTGAGCCCGTTCAAACACCGGTCGAGACGCAGTCCACAACGTAAAAAATGGAAATTTAAGATGAGCCGACCTTCGCTGTATCTATTTGCAGGTTTGCCAGGGGTTGGGAAAACCACGCTTGCCCAGGCACTTGCTCGGGCCTCTGGATCAGCCTACTTGAGAATCGACACAATTGAGCAGGCATTGCGTGATTTGTGCCATTTAAAGGTTGAAGGGGAGGGTTACTCTCTCGCTTACCGTGTTGCATCGGATAATCTCAGGCAAGGGGTGAGTGTGATTGCGGACTCGTGTAATCCCATTGCGCTGACCCGAAAAGCCTGGCGCCAAGTGGCTGTGAATGCCCAGGCCAATTGTGTGAATATTGAAGTGATCTGCTCAGATCTGACAGAGCATCGACGCAGGGTGAATAACCGGACGTCTACAATTAAAGGCCTCCAGTTGCCCACGTGGGAACAGGTTGAACAGCGAACATATCAGCCCTGGCAAGCAGACAGGCGGGTGATTGATACTGCAGGAAAGTCCGCTCAGGAAAGTATTGCCGAGCTCTTGGGTCTGTTGGCGCTCGGTGATGATAAGATCAGCCCACAAAGTACGGAATTCAGGGAGATTGATCCTCACTAAGTGTTGGGGGCATGGGCGGTGGTTCTGCGTACTTTCCTCTGATCGTTTCTGATTTCGAAGGAAGGAATGCTCCTAAATTCGCATATCAGGGAAAGCCTGCATCGTCGATTGTGTACCGGCTTTAGACTGTTGTCGGGTAATCAGGTGGCGTTCATGAGATCCTCAAATGCCTGGAAACCTTTGAGCGCTTGTAAGGCGGGGTCGGAGAGAATGTCACCGCGATAACGCTCCCGGCGATCAATGGCTGCTGTAAGGTAGCGGACCGCTTCATCAAACTGGTTCATAGCTGTGTAAGCACAGGCGAGCTGGTAAAAGGCATGGCTGTTTTCTGGGTCAATCTTGAGGGCTTGCAGGCAGAGGTTGGCCGCCCACTGTGGCTCTTTTAGCTCAAGTACGGCGTCAGCTTTGTACGTCATCGCTTCGCAGTCGTGGGGACGGCGTTTTAGGATTTCGTCGTAAATATCAATTTTGGTTGCCGGTGTTGATTCTTGCTGTGCGCGCAGCCAAAGGGATTGTATTTCCTTGGTTCGTTCGATTTCTTCGCGGTTTTCTTCAATGTGTTCTGATTTTTGTTGCAGTTGTGCTTCGATCAGAACCAGCCGCTTTTCGTATTCGTGTACCAGCTTGGAAATTTCCTCGTCGGCAAGTGAGTGAACACGCTCTTTTATTTCGCGAATGGAAGACCATCCGACAAGGACCAGCACAGAGGTGGCGGCAGCAATCAGATAAAAAAAGTAGGTGACGGTGTCGGTTGCATAGGTCACCGCACGGTCAACAGATTGATGTTCCCGATCAACAATTTGTTGGATGAGTTCTTGCTTGGCTTGGGCCTGTTCGCTGCGCAGTTGTTTTAATTCATCCAGAACGTAGCGCTCAACAAAGGGGGAGTAAAGTGGGGCTTTCAGTTCGTCAACAGTTTTTTCAATCGCCTCTTCTTCGGGAGAGGCTGCAGCGAGCGCCCCGCAGACAGAAAGCAACATCAGGAGGACTACGAGGCGAGGCATATGGCTCTCCCATGGTTAAGTACTTCGACAAGCGCGGTGTGTAGGCACTTGACAGTCTGGTTGTAGTCAGACTCGTTGATGACCAGCTGGATATCAACTTGGCGCATCGATTGATGAATGGCCAGAACACTGATCTTTTTATCCGCAACTGCTTGGAGTGTTTGCGCCAATATCCCCGGAATCTGCATATCACTGCCAATTGCGGAGACAATAGCCACTTTCTTTTGATCCAGCTCAGCTTCGGGAAACTGTTCTTCAAGCGCGCTTCGAATACGCTTTACTGTTTTCAGGTTGGTGGATAAGTAGTGCGTGATGGTATTGGCATTGATGTCTTTGGAGACAATGGCCGCTTTGAATCGTTTGATTGTCGAGAGAATCGCGTGATCATAGTCATGAATGTTGCCGGCCATTTCCTGGTCAAACAGCTCCAGTGAATAAATGCCTTTACAACCGGCAATAATTTCGACGCGTGGTGAATCGCTGACGTAATCACCGGTGATGAGTGTGCCGGTATGTTCGGGTTCAAAGGTGTTTTTGACCCGAAGCGGGATGTTGTGTTGGCGCAGCCCTTTGGCGGCTTTGGGGTGGATGGCTTCCATACCCAAGTTGGCCAGCTGATCAGCTACGTCGTAGTTGGTGCGCCCAATCGGGACAGCATTGCGCGCTCCCACTAAACGGGGATCAGCACTGCTGAGATGGAATTCTTTGTGGATAATGGCTTCTTTCGCCTGGGTTAAAACAGCCAGGCGACTGAATGTCATCTCGCTGTATCCCCGGTTAAATGATGACATCAAGCCGGTGTCGCTGTGAGCATAACCTGTGACAATGGGAAGTTGTTTGTTGAGGTCAATCTTGTCGAAAGCTTGGCGAATGCGTGTGTCTAGCGACATGTGTTTGTTTGAGCGCCAACCGGTCAAGTCCACAAAGCAGGCATTGACCCCGTCGTGTTGCAACAACTTGGTTGTGTTCCAGGCGCTGTGGGCTTCGCCAATGCTGGCGAGCATTTCCCGGACGGCTTGCAAGTGCGTGTGCAGTGCGAAGTGGCCGTGTTGGCACAGGCTCTGTAGGTCAAAGAGGCACTGTCTGGCATCTTGCAGGCGTTGTGTCAGAAAGGCGTTGGCTTCTTGTAGCAAGCCGAGTTGGCCAAAAAGTGCTTCGTTAATCGCCAGCAGGTTTTCTTCCAACAGGTCGAGTTTTTCTATCCAGGCTTTGTCTTCTGTACTGCTGGAAAATAATGCGTAGACGCCCGGTTTGCCGCTTTTTTTGTGTTCCAGTAACTGATCGGTGACACCTCCATAGGCAGAGACAACAAAGATACGCTGGTAGCTGTGCTTTTTGCCGTCTTTAAGAATGATATTGTCGCGGACGGAGGCGTAATCACTCATGGATGTGCCGCCGATTTTTTCAACCGTATGCATAGTGTTCTCGTTAATCATTTTTGCAGAGTGTTGTTTTGTTTTTTGTGGCAGGTGTTGGGGGGTGATCGCCATGGCTAATGTTGCGATATCTCCATAGGAATGGGCTCAATATTCTGCCGCGCACATAGGTGCTCTGGCCTTGGTGGCTGTGCACAAAAGGGTGTGACGACTTGATTACTCAGGGCGTTGTAGACAAAAAACACGTTTGAGCGCGGGAAGGGTGTCATGTTGCTGTTGGATCCGTGTATGGTATTGCAGTCAAAGACGATAACGCTGCCTTTTTCACAGACGGTTGAGGCAAGGCCGCCTTGCTCCACCAGCGTTTTTAAACACGTCTCGGTGGGGGTGCCATATTCCTGTTTTTTCAACGAGGCAAGATGGTGATTTTCCGGTGTGATACCTTCACAGACAGCAAAGTAACGGTGAGACCCTGGGATGAGCATCAGAGGGCCGTTTTCAGCGATGTTATCTGTCAGTGTGATGGACATGCTGACGGCGCGCATGCGTGGCATGCCGTCTTCTACGTGCCATGTTTCAAAGTCGGAGTGCCAGTAAAATTCTTTGCCACAGAAGCCCGGCTTGTAATTGAGGCGGGATTGATGGATGTACACATCGTCGTTCAGTAGGTAGCGAGCCAAACCCGCTAAGCGTTTGTCACGCGCAAGCTGTTTGAAGACAGGGCTTGTTTCGTGTATGCGAAAGATTGAACGAACCTCGTGACTCCCCGGTTCCGTGATCGTTTCTTGGCTGTGCTCATGTTGCAGATGCTTTCTGAGCTGGGCAGATGCTTGCTCGAGTGCCGCTACTTCTCGTTCCGGGAGCAGTTTATGCAGTACCATAAAGCCGCGTTGTTCAAACTGGTCAATATCCGCCTGAGAGATCGGGGGTGGCGCACCTTGGGGTGCGTAAACCACAGGATCTTGTCGTGGAATCAGTCTGGCCGGCTCTCCGGTCCTGGAAGGGTAGTCGTCAGTCTTCATGAGTTGACCATGTCATCGTTGAGATGCTTTATCACATGATGGAATGAGGGCAGCTGAGTCGATTAGGAGCTGATAGGTGCTGCATCCCTCTCGTAGGCGCCTTCTGCGTTGTGCACCTCAGTGCCGTTTAAGGGTGGATTAAAAACGCAGGCCATCTTCATCTCTTTGAAGGCTCTCAGCACATGTTTGTCATGTTTGTCCAGAATGTAAATAGTGCCGGGTTTGATCGGGTAGGTTTGGCCATCGTCCAGGGTTTTGACTTCCCCTTCACCGGAGATGCAATAAACGGACTCTAAGTGATTTTGGTAGTGCATTTGGAAGTCAGCACCTTCATAGATCGTGGTGATGTGGAATGAAAAGCCCATTTGATCTTCCTTGAGTAACAAGCGGGTGCTTTCCCAGTTACCATCGGGCGAGATAATGCGTCGGTTGGATTGGTTGGCTTCTGATAATTGTCTAACAATCATGAGTTTGACCTTTATTAAATCAAGATTAATGTTTTTTAGGGGCGGTGCGAGCGCTTGTGGATGGTTCCAAGCGCTCGCTCTTCCCAGTTATTAAGCGACGTTGAAGTAGATTTTTTCTTCGGGGATGTCGTTTTCTTTGGCGCAAACTTCCTGTATCGATTCTTCGACGATATCGATTCCTTGTTTTAAGTTTTCGTCACTGATAATCAGTGGGCAAAGGAATTTGACAACCTGATCATCGGCGCCACTCGTTTCAATGATCAAGCCTTTCTTAAAGGCTGTGCTGGTAATTTTTCCAGCGATTTCACCATTCACACAATTAATCCCCTGAAACATACCCCGGCCTTTGGTGGTGAAGCGGCCTTCTCCGTATTGAGTCACAATTTTTTGCAAGCGCTCGGAGATGTAACGCCCCTTCCGTTTTATTTCGTCGGAAAACTGACGGTCAGACCAGTAGTGGTCAATGGCCACTTTAGCGGTTACAAATGCGTGGTTATTGCCGCGAAAAGTGCCGTTGTGCTCTCCGGGCTTCCATTGGTCCAGTTCGGGCTTCATTAAAACAACGGCAAACGGTAAACCATAACCGCTCAATGACTTTGATAGCGTGATGATGTCCGGCTCGATTCCCGCTTCTTCAAAGCTGAAAAAATCGCCTGTACGGCCACAACCGGCTTGAATGTCGTCAACAATCAACAGGATGCCATGTTTTCGGCAGACTGTTTGCAGATTTCGCAACCACTCAGCACTTGCCACATTGATGCCGCCTTCACCCTGTACGGTTTCAACAATCACTGCAGCGGGAGAGTTGATGCCGCTGCTGGAGTCAGTTAATACTTTATCGAGGTATTCGGTCGTATCAATCTGCTCGCCTAGATAACCGTCGTAAGGCATACGATGGGTGCCATTCAGGCTGACGCCCGCGGCATCCCTGTGGTGAGCGTTACCCGTCGCCGCAAGAGAGCCTAAACTAACGCCGTGAAAGCCATTGGTGAAAGTGACAATGTTCTGCTGCCCTGTGACGTTACGGGCGATTTTCATTGCCGCTTCAACGGCATTCGCACCAGTAGGGCCTGTGAACTGTACGACGTATTCCATGTGCCGGGGTTTGAGAATACGGTCGTTAAAGGTCTGTAAGAACTGCCCCTTGGCATTCGTGTGGAGGTCGAGACCATGCGCTATGCCGTCTTTTTTAATGTAATCCAGCAGCGCTTCTTTTAGACGAGGTTCGTTGTGGCCGTAGTTTAATGTGCCGGCACCTGCCAGAAAGTCCAGGTACCGGTGGCCGTCCTCATCCCATATAAATTCGCCTTTGGCGGTGTTAAATACGCGTGGGAATGCGCGTGAATAGCTTTTTACTTCAGATTCAATTTCATCAAAAATTCTCATGATACTCTCCTTATGCTGTTAAAGGGGCCAATGCGTAGCAATTCTTCCGATTCATGCTGGCCGTTAAAATGTTGTTCTTCATCCAACCAGTCCGACACGCGGAGTTCGGCTGTGCGCTCCTCGGCAACCTTCCTGAACAGTCGCCAGGATGACTTGTTACTGGGTGTTATGGTCGTTTCCAGGTAGTGAATGCCTTCGCACTCAGGCCGTGAAAGAATGTGTGCCAGCATTTGGGCAGCCAGACCGAATCCGCGGGCTTGCTCGGACACCGCAACCTGCCAGACAAAGAGCGAGTCTGGCCGCTGGGGAATGCTATACCCGGAGATGAATCCCACTACGCTATCTCCACTTTCTGCGATAGCGGAGGTCTTGGCGAAATGACTGCATTGAAGCAAGTTGCAGTAGAGTGAGTTTGGGTCGAGTGGCGGACATTCTTTGATCAGTTGATGAACAGCTGTGGCGTCATCAAGTACTGGTGGGCGGATCAAAATACTTCGCGAAGTATTCAAATATTATTCCTTTTCCATGATTAAAAAATAGTTCACTAAATAAATAATTGGCAATATTTAAGCTTATAAAGCCAAATTATGTAAATTTTATGAATTTTATTATTTAGTACACTAAATATAGTACACTGAAATAAAATCAAGCTCCAGGGGGCGAATTGGATAAACAGGTTCCGAAACGATCAGAGGAGAGTTTGATCGCACAGGCGGAAATCTGAGGGTGCCTGAGTGTTGATATATAATGTGAAAAATGAACAATGGCTTAGCGAGTATGTTGTGAGTCGTATTGAAGAAGTATTAGTGGCACTAAGGCGGGTCATTCGAGCAACGGACCTGCACTCAAAGCATTTGGCGAAAACAACAGGCCTGACAGCCCCTCAAATTCTTTTGCTGCAAACGATACGGGATAAAGGTGAGGTCACGATTGGTGAACTGGCGCATGAGATGAGTTTAAGTCAAGCGACCGTTACCAGTATTTTAGACCGGCTCGAAAAGCGGGTATTGATTTATCGTGAGCGATCGAAAGAAGACAAACGTAAAGTCCATGCTTATCTGACGGATCAGGCAACTGAGATTTTGAAGGAAGCCCCCATTCCTCTCCAGGAACATTTCACCCGCCAGTTTGTTGACCTGCAAGAATGGGAACAAACCATGATCATCTCTTCTTTGCAGCGAGTGGCGCAAATGATGGATGCGCAGCATATTGATGCGTCACCCGTGCTGGATATTGGTCTTCTCGATCGGCAGAGTACCGTGATGGATAAATCGAATATCTACCCTGACAAGTCCGGTGACCACTCCTAGTTTCACGGTCTTCTTAAATAAAGCAAATTCCTCCCTTTCATAGCGGCATAAATCGAATAAGTATTGGCTACTTTTTGAGTGGCAAGGATGGTCAGGTAGCGCTCAATGTACGGTTTTTTTGGTCGCTAGAAGTACGTGTCTAGTTTTATCGCCATTGATGTACCCAGGGAGGTTTGTTGTGTTGAACTTGTTGTCCCGTCTGAGTGTTCGAACGAAATTATTGTCGTTAAGTGTGCCGCTACTCATGTGTGCCCTTTATTATGGTGGTCTTCAGATCATGTCGGCCTGGCAGGCGCGATCTGAGGCCGAAAATACGCACTTGCTGGTGCAGTTGGCTCAGAAGCTTGATGATATTGCTCATGAGCATGCGGTTGAGAGAGGCTTAACCGCTGGTTTTTTAGGGAGTCATGGTGCCCAAGGGCAGCGCAGAATGTTGGAGCAGCGTGCTCGGGCAGATGCGACCCAGAAAGCACTGGCCACTTTTTTAAGTGCACACCCCGTCTACGAGGTATTGCCAAAAGCTCACTTTCAGGCGCTTTTTAACGCGCTCGATGAGACAGCACGTGTCCGACAGAAAGTTGATCAGCTGGACCCTAAAAATGGAGCATTTACTTTTTATTCAAGCCTAAATCAGGAAGCGCTTGAACTGATTCGCCGAGAGCTCGGAGGGATCCAAAGCCCGGCCTTGCGAGCGGAATTAAGTCATTTAGTGTCGCTCTTGTGGCTGAAGGAGCGGGCCGGTCAAAGCCGTGGAGCGATTAACGGTGTCTTGGCTAAGGGTCATACCAGCGTGTCCCAGTTTGCGGCAATTCACTACTACATTCGTGACTTCAATGTATACCTTGATCAGCTTATGCGAGCGGATGACTCTTTGATTCATGCGGGTATCGTTAAATTTACCCAATCGGCAAATTTTCAACGCGTGTTACAAGAGGAAACAAAACTGCTGGAACAAGGGGAGTCCCTCCGTCGTGTGCAAGGTTTGTCGCCGCAGGCCTGGTTTCCTTTAGCAACGGCGCGGATTAAAGACATCAAAGACATGGCTGTGCAACTGTCTCAACAGCTACTCGCGCAGAGTGAAGTAACTATTCAGCAAGGTAACCAGTCACTGGTTTACCTGTCAGCCCAACTGTTTTTTTTACTGGTCATTTCATCCGTGGCCTTGATGGCGATCTATAATAATTTAACCTCGCGTATTAGTACTGTGAGAGATACGTTGTCGCAGAGTATTGAACAGCAGGATCTGACCTTGGCGATTGAGTCCAACGGTTCGGATGAAATTGCTGGCATTGCTCGTGGCATTAAGCAATATACCGGCTGGATGAAAAGCTTGGTTGCAGACGTTCAAGAGATGTCTTGCCAGCTTGATCAACAGATCCGGCATTTTTCCGCGCAAACCACGCGCAATAAAGAAACGGCCCATGAGCAAGAGGGGCAGGCGCAAACGATCGCCTCTGCGATTTCCGAGATGTCCGCCAGTATTGATGAAGTGGCCACCACCTGTGCACAAGCGGCTGAACGTTCCACGCAGGCCAGGCGTGAGAGCCATGAGGGAAAACAGCTTGTTGAGCAAACCTCTGGAGAAGTGGATCAGCTGTCAGAAAGTCTCGCGGTGTCAGAAAAAGTCATCATTGAGCTTAAAAATAACGCGGAGGGCATCGGCAGTATTCTGGATGTGATCCGCAGTATTGCTGAGCAGACCAACTTACTGGCATTAAATGCCGCCATTGAAGCGGCCCGGGCGGGCGAGCAAGGGAGAGGCTTTGCCGTTGTGGCTGATGAGGTCCGCAATCTGGCTCAGCGAACCCAGGAGTCCACTGAGGAAATTCAGCACATGATTGAAGAGTTGCAATCGAGTGCTTCCGAAGCCACAAACAATATGCAACAAAGTCAGAGCGTTGTAGAGCGGTGCTTGTCCAGTGCCCAGATATCCACCCAAAAAATAGAGAAGGCCGTTGCGTCAATTGACCAGGTGGATGGTTTACTCATACATATCTCCTCGGCCACTGATCAGCAGTCCGCGGTATCCAGAGAAGTCGCTGGGAGCATTGCACGCATCAGTCAGTGCGCAGCACAAGTGCTTGAAACGGCGCAACAAATCGAGTCTGGAGGATTTGAGTTAGGCGCAATGGGCGCGAAGCTGAAGACCCATACACTGGGGTTTAAAATTTGATTAAGTATTCGCTATTTGTGGTTTAGCTAGTGGCCCCGGCTTTAATTTTACTTACTACACTTCTCCATAATAAAATAAGCGTAATCGGGACAGTCGTGGCGAAGTAAACACCAGACAAAAAACCGTTGGTCCAGAAGTATGGCTGGTTGAAGATGTTGCTGACAAGTGAAGTGAATGAGGTATTCTCTATCATGCTAAAAGTCACTTCAAGTTTGGCCAAGTTGTAAAAAACAAGAAAAGATGCGGTGAATATTTCGGTGATCTTTGCAAATGTGTAGGGGAAGTAGTGGATAAATGCCCACAGGATGACAAGGAGGATAAGCGTCATCAGATGGTGCGTGTCTAAGTATTTAATGACGCTGATCAAGGTTTCCATAAACGATGAGTTACTTTTGTTGTTTTTGCTTGGTTAATGGTATCTGCTCAAAACGTCAATGGAAATGCGATTGTGCAGTGCTTCTTAAGTGTTTGTTATTTTGAGATATTGTCCTTCTTTGTATACTTCCTCAATTACGAGCCTTTGTCTAGGGCTATGTTGTTAGGCTGTGTATCCCATTGTTGCAGTGGTATTTGGGTTTGTTTCACCTTCATCGGAATGGTTGCTGGCTAGAAATTCCAGCCGCATTAAAGACTGCACTGCCCTCACGTTGCCGCAATTGAAATAAGAGTTTTCCTTTTTGTACAGCGCGGTAGGAGTGGTCGCCGCGACAGTTTGAGCGGTTTCTGAGTGCTCAGGTTGGCTCAGGACTGCTTCTATAGAGGTGTTATTCGTGCTCAGAGTGGGTGGTTTGCTGCGATGGTGGAAGTTGATACTTCCGCATGAAGCGTCGGTCAATCCTGTCTTTCCACCAGCCGATGAGCCGTCCGCGAGCTGCGAATGGGCCGCGGGAGGCAATGGCGCTGCCGTCAGCCGTGTTCAGCAAACTCAGAAAGCGGCGTTGGGGCTGGTAGGGCTTCAGTGGTCGTCTTTGCAATGTGCGGTGCAGATTTTGAGCAAGCACAGGGCCTTCTCTAACCGCAAAAACACCTGATTTGGGAACGGGGATTGGGGTAAGGCTGGCAGCATCTCCGGTGATAAAAACGTCTGGGTGAGAGGTGGATTGCAGGGTTTCGCCCACGATCGCAAAGCCTTTTCTGTCACAGGCTAAACCGGATTCGGCAATCCAGCCAGCCGGAGCTGCGCCCGTGGCCCAAATAAGGGCGTCGAGCGTCAGGGTTTCGCCAGACTTGGCTTGTACAAAGCCGGTGTCAACGGCTTCTACGCGAAAGTTGAGGTGTAGGGCGATATTGGCTTTTTTAAGAGCGTCTAAGGCCATCTTTTGTACACATCGTGTGTGAGAGGGAAGGACAGTCGCTGCGCTGCCAAGCAAGTGGAGTTGGATACGGGCCAAGTCAGAGTCGGACAGGGACGCCTGAAGCCGTCGTTTAACGGCGAGCACGACTTCGAATCCAGCCGCGCCGGTGCCAACGATGCCGATGTTGATGGGTGTGGGTGAATCGCGCAGGGTTTTTGTGAGGTGATCAAGCTTGTCGATAAAGGCTGCAACAGGTTTGACCGGTAACACATGCGGGTGATCGGGAATGGCCGGCGGTGTGGAGCCTGTGTTAAGGGAGAGTATGTCGTACGGAATAGGGGGGCTGTTTTGGCAATAAACATGTTTCTCAGCCAAATTCAAAGCAATGACACGGCCATGAAAAAAACGCACGTGAGCAAAGCGGCATAGGCGAGCAAGGTCAATATGCATCTCATCCCGCGTGTATTGCCCGGCAATCCAGCCAGGCAACATACCCGAGTAGGGTGCGGCTGTGTCTGCACTGATTAAGGTGATTTGGCAGTCAGGAAGAGGGTTTCTGGCAAAGTGTTGGATGACGGCGACCTGGCTATGGCCGCCGCCAACAAGTACCAGGTGTTTTAAACGAGGGGGATTGGTAGGCATGTGCTTTTGACTTGCCGGTGGCGGGTTGGTTCCACAGCCCCCGTGCCATGGCGCCGGCTAGTTTTCAATGCCCTGGCTGTGGAGATAGTCTTCGTAGCCACCCCGGTAATCGACAATGCCGTTCGGTGTCATTTCCAGAATGCGAGTTGCAAGGGAAGAGACAAACTGTCGGTCATGGCTGACAAAAATCAAGGTGCCTTCAAACAGCTCAAGTGCCAGGTTGAGTGATTCGATTGACTCCATGTCCAGGTGGTTTGTGGGTTCGTCCATGAGGAGCACATTACATCGTTCCAGCATGAGTTTCCCAAAGAGCATGCGGGCTTCCTCGCCTCCGGAGATGACGTTAGCGGGTTTGAGGATGTCGTCCCGGTTAAAAAGCAGCCGTCCCAGCGTGCCGCGCAGTACCTGTTCGTCGTCGCCTTCTTTTCCCCAGCGAGTCATCCAGTCCAGCAGAGGCAAAGGCTCTTTGAACTCATCGGCGTGATCCTGAGCGAAGTAGCCGGTCTCGGCATTCTCGGCCCATTTAAGCGCGCCGGAGAGCGGGGTGACATGACCGACCAATGTTTTGAGTAAGGTCGTTTTACCAATACCGTTCGGGCCGATGATGGCGACCTTTTCACCAGCCTCAATGATGATGCTGAGATCTTTGAAGACCACCTCGTCATCGTAACCCGCTGAAAGCTTGGTCAGCTCCACCGCATTGCGATGAAGTTTTTTCTCAAAGTCAAAACGAATGTATGGGTTTTGGCGGCTTGAAGGTTTGATGTTTTCAATCTGGATTTTGTCGATCTGCTTGAGCCGCGACGTGGCTTGTCTGGATTTTGATTTATTGGCTTTAAAGCGTTCGACAAAAGCCTGCAGCTGCTTGATTTGAGATTGCTTTTTGGCATTGTTGGCCAGGGTGCGCTCTCTGGCTTGTGTTGAAGCCAGCATGAAGTCGTCATAGTTCCCGGGATAGATCGTCAGTTTTTGGTAATCCAAATCAGCCATGTGGGTACAGACACTGTTAAGGAAATGGCGATCGTGCGAGATGATGATCATGGTTGAGTTACGCGCATTCAGCGTTTCTTCCAGCCAGCGAATGGTGTTGATGTCCAGGTTGTTCGTTGGTTCGTCCAGCAGCAAAATATCAGGATCAGCAAACAGCACCTGGGTCAGCAATACTCGTAGTTTGTAACCTGGTGCCACTTCTGACATGGGCCCGTAATGTTGCTCGATCGGAATATCGACGCCCAGTAACAGCTCACCCGCGCGGGCTTCTGCTGAATAGCCATCCAACTCGGCAAACTGGGCTTCCAGGTCGGCCACACGCATACCGTCTTCTTCTGTCATTTCAGGCTTGTTGTAAATGGCATCCCGTTCTTGCTTGATGGTCCACAGCGTTTTGTCACCCATGATGACGGTATCCAGCACCGAAAAGTCTTCATAAGCAAACTGATCCTGGCTCAACATGGCCATTTTTTCGTCTGGGTCAAAACTGACAGTGCCACGGGTTGCCTCTAATTCGCCGCCTAGAATTTTCATGAAGGTAGACTTGCCGCTGCCGTTGGCACCGATTAAACCGTAGCGGTTACCTTCGCCAAACTTGACGGATACGTTTTCAAATAAAGGTTTGGGTCCAAATTGAATTGTAAGATTGGATGTTGTTAACACCGTCTGGTTGCCCTCTGTGCTGGAGAATAAAACCCCATAGTTTACTCGATTTATTGAGGCTTGGCTGTGTGGCTTGGTTATTGTGTGGGCTTTTCTTTTCAAAACGATAAACATTTGATAGTTTGATTCTTTTAAAAAATGAAAAGGGATGGGGGATATGGGTCTTACTGTGAACTATGAAGAGCTAGAGGAGTTTCGCCACGAAGTGCGCAAAATGGCGGAGAAAGAGTTTGCCGCAAAAGCTGCTTACTGGGATCGAAACGAAGAGTTTCCAGATGCTAATCGCAAGGTACTTGCTGAGCTTGGCTATCTGGGCATGGGCGTCCCTGAAGAATACGGCGGCGCTGGTGCGCCGATGATTCAGGGCGTTATTTTTTTGGAAGAGCTGGCACGGGTTTGTTTCAACACCGCTCTGGTTGGGCAGATTTATCTGAATGGCCCTTCTAAAGCGATTGCGGTATTGGGCACAGAAGAACAAAAGAAACGTTTACTGCCGGGAGTGGTCGAAGGGAAGCATTTTTTGGCGATTTCAATCAGTGAACCGGGTGCCGGTTCCGCCGTCACGGATTTAACCAGCAACATACAGGTCAAAAACGGCAAATACATCCTCAATGGCGCCAAGTGCTATACCACTGGCGGCCATGTGGCAACGCACTCTTTTGTCTTTGCCCGATTCGGTCAGTGTACCGGGTCTAAGGGCATTGGCGCGATTATCGTGGAGCGTGATATGCCCGGCGTGACCTTTGGGCCCCCTGAGTCAAAGATGGGCGGCCGGGGTGTGTCTGAAACAGAAGTTTTTTTCGATAATGTAGAAATTCCGCCTGAAAACATTGTAGTGGAAGGTAATCCCAACGATACCTCGGGCTTTAAACGTTTGATGAGCTCGTTTGGCCCGGAACGGGTGGGTAACGCTGGCATGTGCCTTGGCTTGTCACAAGCTGCTTATGAAAAGGCGTTGGCGTACACCCAGGAACGGGAACAGTTTGGCCGTCCCATCTGTGAGTTCCAGGGTATTCAGTGGAAAATCGCGGATATGGCCACTCAACTGCATGCGGCACGCTTGATGATTTACGATGCGGCCACAAACCTCAAAAATGGTTTTCCGGAGCCCAAAGCCTGTGCAATGGCCAAGCTTTATGCGAATGAAATGGCTCAAAGAGTCACCAATGAAGCTTTGCAAGTCCATGGTCATGCCGGTTACACGCGCGATTTACCGTTGGAGCAAATGGTTCGCGATGCGCGCGGATTTGCACTGGGTGGCGGTACACCGGAGATTCTTAGAAACACGATTGCCGCGCAATGCTACGGTCGAACGTTTAACCAGCGGCGCAGTTAGTTTTTAAACACTTTATTATCGGAGAGGTCGATGTCTGCCGTGAAAAAGAACGAGGGAAGCTGTCTCTGTGGTGCTGTCAAAGTCTATGCCGAGGCCATGAATCATGAGCTTGGTGCTTGTCATTGTAGTATGTGCCGGAAGTGGACAGGTGGTCCGCTGTTATCGGTATTTTGCGGCAGCTCCGTTCGTTTTGAAGGGGAAGAAAGTGCTATCGGCGTTTATGACTCATCGGAGTGGGCTGAGCGGGGATTTTGTAAACAGTGTGGAAGTGGTCTTTTTTACCGAATTAAAGCCAACCAGAAGTGTATGGTGCCGGTGGGCTTGTTTGATGCTCAGGACGACATCACATTCACTCGGCAAGTCTTTATCGATGAAAAACCGGCTTACTACGCGTTTGCCAATAAGACAGAGGACTTGACCGCAGCAGATATTTTTGCAATGTACGGTGGTGATTCACGCTCAGACGAGTAATGCCTGCCTATGATAAAAAATGCCAGCCTCTTGACTGAGGCTGGCATTGGGAGCTGCCTGATCTTGAATTTATGCAAGATCAAACTTGGGCAGCGTGACGTCGTCGGTCGCTTTGTCAAAATAGACTTTCACCTTGTCACCGATTTTGATGTCGTAGGGTGAATCGGTGCGTACATTACTCAGCATCCGCGGGCCTTCTTTCAGTTGAATGACTGCGACCACAAAAGGGGCGTCGTCTTGAAAAGCAGGTCCTGCACGCTCCGCCACGGTGTAGCTGTAGATAGTGCCTTCACCACTGGCTTCCACCCACTCAACATCGCGCTCACCGGTGCCGGGCACGAACGGACGTGGGTAAAAAAAGTACTTATCGGCGCTTTTGCTGTATTGCAGTAAAAGCTTGCCGGCTTTACACCCGTCCCAAAAAGGGCGGGAGTCACTGTCGATCACGGGTAATGGTTTTTCGTACATGATTAGCCCTCCTCAGTTGAAAGAATACATGTGGCGCCGCTGGATAGCGTGCCGCCGGTGCCATGGCACAATGCGGTTTTGACACCCGCAACCTGGCGCTCACCACACTCGCCCCAGAGCTGACGAGCGGCTTCGATCAACAGAAAGATGCCATACATGCCAGGGTGTGCATAGGAAAGCCCGCCACCACTGGTATTGAGCGGGAAGTTGCCGCCAGGTGCGGTGTTCTGATTGGCAACCAGGTCTTTACCTTCACCCGGCTTGGCAAAACCGAGTCCTTCGAGCGTTAAGAGTACGGTGACTGTAAATGAGTCATAAATTTGTACGATATCGATATCAGAGTGAGTCATCCCGGCCATTTCAAAGGCGCGCTGCCCAGCAATTCGAGCGACATCGAGGTTAGCCATATCTGGCATTTGGGCAATGTGCCAGTGTGTGGCGCACTCACCATAGCCCTTGATGTAGATCGGTTTCTTTTTGAGGTCTTTGACGCGTTCTTTGGTGGTCACAACAACCGCCCCGCCACCATCTGTGACCAGGCAGCAGTCGCGCAAGCGCAGCGGGGATGAAATGACCGGGCTTTCCATGACTTCGTCGATTGTTAAATCATCGCGTGAGGTCGCATTGTCATTCATCTTGGCCCATTTTCGGGTTGCTACGGCAATTTCGGCGAGTGTTTCAGGTGTGGACCCATACTCATGCATGTGACGCTGCATCGCCATGGCGTAGCCGCCGACGGGTGTAGGCATGCCGTATGGCGTTTCGTATTGCATATTGAATACGGGGGCGCGACCTGCAAGGTTCCGGCTGCGTTCACTTTTTTGTGTACTACCGTAAAGAATCAGTACAGTCTCTGCCTGACCCGCTTCAATTGCCAGGGCCGCGCGTGCAACGAACAGTTCGAAGGTGGATCCGCCGATGTTGGTGCAGTCGTGGAATGTGGGTTGAATGCCGAGGTACTCGGCCATGGTGACTGACATCAGTTGCCCTGGTCCGGGTACGGCCCACATGCCTGTGACCATCAGCCCATCAACGTCCGCCAGCGTTAAGCCTGCGGAGTCAAGGGCTTCCAGTGCGGCATTGGCTTGAATGCTCATGACATTCTCACCATTGAGCACTTTTCCTTTGACCAACGGAACGTCTGCAACGCCCGCAATAACTGGAGTTTTATTTGACATAATAATTAACTCGGATTAGTGAATGGAAAGGGTAAAATTTTGTTAAATGTTAACTGTTTACGGCGCTCAATAATCGGCTGACAGTTCCGCCAAGTATGGTTTTGTCCCCGACAATGACATCGAGCTTGCAGAGGGCGTGGACACCATCAGCTCGCTTTTCAATCGCTGTGATCTCGGCAGAGACATTGACTTCATCACCAGGGAACACCGGTGAGAGAAAGGCCATGTCTATTTCGCCGCCATAAGCCCAGCCTTTCCAGTCCCACTCTGTCATCATTTGTGAGACAAACGCCAAGGTCATTAGCCCATGGGCAATTGTGCGGCCATAGAAGGTGCCTTTGGCAAATTCAGGGTCGATGTGTAGTGGATTGTGGTCACCGGAGGCATCAGCGTATTGGTTGATGGCCTCTTGTGTCACTGTGTGTTTGATTGTTGGAAGCTTGTCGCCAACAGAAACGCCGTCCCAATGCTGTAAAGTGTCTGTACTCATTCTTCTTTCCCCCAGATTCGGGTGATGGTTCCTGTTGTGACGGGTTCACCGGCTTGGTTCGTTGTTATTGTTTGCATGATGACGTAATTGCGGCCCTTTTTTTGGTATTTGTCGAGAATACGAACTTTGGTTAACAGAGTGTCACCTACGCAGGCCGGTTTGTGAAAGGCAAACTTTTGTTTGGCATGGACGCCTCCTGGTGGAGATTTCAGCATCAGCATGGCTTCCATCATGTAAACCGCTGCAAGCGTTGGAGGCACCGGGCGTTTTCCGTCTGCGGCGGTGCTGTGTGCGTTGTAAACATCAGATGTGTCGAATGTGGCGCCAAGGTAGCCGTTGACAACGTCCTCGGTCACCTTAAATTCGACCGGTGTGTCTGGGTACTCGAGTCCGACTTCGACGTCGTCGAATTTTACGAATTCTGTCATGATAATTTTCCGATTATTGTCATTTTGGGGCTTGTAGGATGCCCGTTTATAATGCTTCAATGGTAGTATCAAAGAGTGAATAAAATAACCTGATTCCCGAGAAAATGCTATTGAAAGCGCAAGACAGCTAAAGGTTAAAGGTGGATCAGTTATGTTCATGCTGAATAAAAACATTAAAAGGATGGAAGAATATGGCGGCAAAAGAAGTATTGGTCGAAAAGCAGGGCACGGTCGCCATTGTTACGATCAATCGCCCGGATAAACGCAATGCCCAGGGCTTAAAGTTCACCCAAAATATGTTGAGCGCTTTCGATGAGGTGGAGAATGATCCGGATGTAAATGTTGTTATTTTGACAGGTGCCGGGTCTGTATTTGGTGGGGGAGGTGATGTGTTTGAAATTATGAGCACTGAGCCCGTGGATCCCGAGCCTGAGTTCGAGCTCATTCGCGGCTACAATAAAGTCATTTCACGTATTTACCATTTTGATCGCCCGATCATTGCCGCGGTGAACGGCCCTGCGGTGGGGGGTGGTGTGTGTCTCGCGCTAGCGTGTGACTTTGCGATTGCAGCAGAACAGGCGCAATACTTCTTTGCTTTCGCACGTATCGGGCTGACGGGTGCGGACATGGGCGCTCCTTTTCTGTTGCAGAAGCACCTCGGGTCTGCACGGGCCAGCTATTACATTTTGACGGGAGAGACAATTGACGCCAAGGAAGGCAAGGCGCTTGGGTTATTTGTTGATGTCGTAAAACAAGATCAGTTGCAAGCGACAGCCCGCAGGTTAGCCGAGTCGATTGCAGTGCAATCCCGGCGGGGAACCACCATGGCGAAACTATCGTTACGTCGGAGCTTGGAAACACACCTGGATGCTGCATTAGAATATGAGGCCTATTTGCAAAGCTTTGCTTTCCAGAGCCAGGAACATAAAAAACGGTTGGGTGAATTTATTGCCCGCCGGTCATCGTGAATGGTGCAAGTGAAGTGAAGATTTGGACGCGAAGAAATTACGACTATAAAAAATAAAACGCTATGAAGGTGGAGGGGAAATGATTGTTAGAGAATTGAACGATTCTTTTGCCGTTCTAAACGGTTCGGTTGATGGCATTGCCTTTGAGATCGCTGCACAGCTGGCAGAGGCTGGAGTGCCCAAAGTTGTGCTCAATGGGCGCAGTAAGAAGCGTGGAGAAGCCGCTGTCGAGCAACTTCTTGAACGTGCACCAAACTGTGATGTCCACTTTATCCAGGCGGATGTGAGTGAGCCTGAAGAGGCGCGCCGGTTCATTCAGGAAGCGCTTGATAAGGTTGGGCGCATTGATATTTTGGTCAACAGCATTGGCGGGGGTGTTGCACCAACGCCGTTTCATACTTTCGATCCTGATAATTTTATGTTGTTGATCAAGCGCCACCAGTTGAGTGTGCTGGAGTGTACCCGGGCGGCCATGCCCGCCATGGTTGAACAGGAAGGCGGAGTGATTATCAACATTGCATCCGATGCAGCCAAGGTTGCCACTCCGGGTGAATCTGTGATTGGGATGATGAAAGCCGGTGTACTGATGTTCTCCCGGACATTAGCCCTGGAAGCATCTCGTTCAGGTATTCGTGTCCACTGTATTACACCCTCTATCGTGGCGGATACTCCTCGTTATAATGCAATTATGGCCAATGAATTCAGCGGTCGACTATTTAGAAAAGCAGAAAGCAAGGCGCGTTTGGGCGTGGTCACGCCGAAGGATATCGCCCCCGTATGTGTCTTTTTAGCGAGCCCGCAGGCCTCTAAAATAACGGGGCAGGGGATCAGCGTGAACGGCGGTATTTCTGCCGCATAGAATTAACATTTAAATCATTTTTTATTTACTTTCAGGAGTTTAAGACTATGTCTGATTATGAAGATATCATCTACACGGTTGAAGATGGTTTGGCAACTATCGCAATCAACCGCCCCAAGCGCCTCAACGCATTTACTGGGCAAACCATCAATGAAATGGTGGA
The DNA here is from genome assembly GCA_002432635.1 of Halothiobacillaceae bacterium UBA5861. GTDB lineage: Bacteria > Pseudomonadota > Gammaproteobacteria > UBA5861 > UBA5861 > UBA5861. The sequence continues at coordinate 36,354 of DJFX01000008.1, forward strand.
TGCACTGGAAAAATCAGAAGCGGATGGTAGTGTTGGCGTTATTTGTTTGACGGGCGTAGGTGACCGGGCCTTCTCATCCGGTGGTGATGTTGAATGGGAAGCCGGTGGCGGCCTCGAAGACCTCAAGTTTGACTTTAACCGCCGTTTGGTTGAGTGCCAAAAGCCGATTATTGCTCGGGTGAATGGTTATGCGATTGGTGGCGGTCACCACATTGCTTATTTTTGTGATTTGACAGTCGCAGCAGATCACGCCATTTTTGGTCAAAATGGACCGCGTGTGGGTTCGCCTGCTGCGGGTTATATTGTATCGCATTCCGCCAATGTGCTGGGTCATAAGCGGGCTCGTGAATTATGGATGTTGTGCCGTCGTTACACTGCTCAACAAGCGTTGGACTGGGGCTTGGCGAATACCGTAGTGCCCATGGACCAGCTGGATGCCGAAGTACGTAAAGTTGCTGATGAGCTAATGTCTGTTAGCCCGACTTGCCTGAAAATTCTTAAGCGCTCCTTCTTCTATCATATGGAGCCAATCATGGGTCGAGACATGCCCGACCTGATTCAGGAAGTTGCACCGAATTATTTTGAAACCGGTGAGCAGCAAGAAGGCGCTAACGCTTTCCTAGAAAAGCGTAAGCCAGACTTTAGTCCTTGGCGTTAATCAACTTCTGAAATATGGAGGAGGGGTTGGCTAGCATCATAGCCAACCCTGGTTTGACTAATGAAAAATACAACACCTGCAACACCTGCACCCGCCGCAACCATGATGCTACTTCGGGATGGTTCCCAAGGGATTGAAACGTTTATGGTGGTGCGTAATGCTGGCATAGAATTCATGGGTGGAGCCATGGTATTCCCAGGAGGCCGGGTAGACCCGGCCGATCACGATTCTGCTTTGCAGGCCCATGTGCGAGATGGGCATCTTTACGAGCCGAGTGATCTGGCACTGCGTATCGCTGGTATTCGGGAAACTTTTGAAGAAACGGGTGTGTTATTGGCCAGGCCAAAGGGGCAGCGTGACTTCGTTTCGGTCGATCAGCTAGAGCGTCTTAGGGAAACTTACGCGGAGGCCCTCATCAGAGGGGATGTCTCCATGCTGGAGTTTGCCAAGGCAGAATCCTTGGAATGGGCCGCAGATGTTTTAGTTAAATTTGCCCATTGGATAACGCCAGAAATCCGCCCGAAACGGTTTGATACACATTTCTATCTGGCACCAGCGCCCATTGATCATATTGCCTTGCACGATGGCCATGAGTCTGTTGACTCTGTGTGGACGACAACACAGCAGGCCTTTGAAGATATGCGTTCGGGGCACCGTACTATTGTTTTTCCAACACAATGTAATTTAGCCAAGTTAGGTGAAAGCTCAACGGTTAAAGAGGCTCTCAGTACAGCGAAGGCCTCGAAAATTGTTACAATTTTGCCTGAATTCAAAGAAGGGCAACGTGTACCTCTGCCCACTGATGCGGGTTATAAGCATCAGGAAATTATTTCTCCGAAAATCAAAAAATAAAGGGTCCAGGTGTATTTTGTGCACCTTCCCTGGCTTCACTCGGTGCAGACTTTTACGGCGAAGGCATTGGTGGCATAATCACGCCGACATTTTAAAGCGTATTGCTTCATCATTTTCCGCTTTAGTCTATGCTGACCGCAAAATGGAGAGATAAAAAAATATGAGTTACGACAATATATCCCCTGGGAAAAATTCGCCTGAAGATATCAACGTGATCATCGAAATTCCAGCAAACGATGTACCGGTAAAATATGAAATTGATAAAGATTCCGGAGCATTATTTGTTGACCGTTTTATGGGAACAGCGATGCACTACCCTTGTAATTATGGGTACGTGCCACAGACGCTGAGTGATGATGGTGACCCAGTAGATGTATTGGTCATTTCCCCTTTTCCATTACTGGCCGGGTCTGTGATTAACTGCCGACCTGTGGGCATGTTGAAAATGACAGATGAGTCAGGTGAAGACGCAAAAATTCTGGCTGTACCTGTTGATAAGCTGACCCCTCTTTATAAAGATGTTGAAACGCATGAAGATGTGTCTCCTGTACTAACGGCCCAAATCGTACATTTCTTTGAGCATTACAAAGATCTTGAAAAAGGAAAATGGGTTAAAATTGACGGTTGGGTTGGCCCTGAAGAGGCTAAACAAGAAGTGGTCTCCAGTATTGAGCGTTACGGAAAGTCTTGATAGACCTGGGCAGTTGATTAAAAAAAGCGGCTTTTAAGCCGCTTTTTTTTGCAGTAAATTTTCAGCTAACTGTATGATTTTTTGTGTAATTCGGCCATGATGGTGCCAGGTGGCGCATTATGACGGAAATAGTCCTTAACACCTACGTGCATCGCCTTGGCCAGTTTTTCCTGGTAAGAGCGGGTACGTAGTTTCTTCTCTTCGTGCGGGTTAGATAAGAAGGCCGTTTCGACCAGCACAGAAGGAATATCGGGAGATTTTAGAACCGCAAAGTTAGCCTGCTCAACTTTGGGTTTGTGGAGTTTACCAATCTGTTTAAGGTTGGAAAGAATATCTTCACCAATATCCAGGCTGGATTCAATTGTTGATGTTTGGGCTAATTCGAGAATGACGGAAGCTACAGCACGGTCCTGGTGCTTGATAGAGATATCACCAAACAGGTCGGCTGAGTTTTCCTTATCCGCTAACCATTTCGCCGCTTCTGAAGTTGCGCCTTTCGTGGAAAGTGTGAATACTGAGGAGCCTCGTGCGGCCTTTCGTCGGTAAGCATCGGCATGGATTGAGATAAATAAATCAGCATTATGATCGCGTGCTTTTCTCGTGCGCTGGCGCAGAGAGATATACTCATCACGTGATCGAATCATGACGGGTTTTAAGCCTTTTTCACGCTGGATGAGCTTTTCCAGTTTTTTTGCGACGGCGAGTGCGACGTCTTTTTCTTTTGTTCCTCGCTTTCCAATGGCACCGGGGTCTTTTCCGCCATGGCCGGCATCAATCGCTACGACAATATCCCTTAGAGGTGCTGATTTTTTGGGTGAGGTATTTTGTGTCGCCTGAGTTTGAATGCTGCGCAGGTCAACCACCAGTCGATAGCCTTTGCCCGCGCTGGGGCTAAGCAACATGCTTTTAGGTTGGGCTTTGTTTTTTAGGTCGAGCACAATGCGTAGGTCACGACGGTTTCTGGGAGCACTGCGAATATTTCGAATAATGCTTGAGCTATCTGTACCGAAGTTAGGTAGAGCTTTAGCCAGCTGCATGTCCTCGATATCGATGACGATCCGTGCCGGGTTGTCCAGCATAAATAGGGAGTGTTTTGCTGGTCCGGTTAAGTCGAAAACCAGTCGCGTACTTGATCGATTGGAGGCCATTCTGAGGCCTGCTATTTGTTGAGCAGAAGCGGCCATTGGAGTGCTTAGCGGTAGTGAACCGAGCGCTGCCAAACCCGTGAATTGACTGAGTGTGCGCAGGAATTTTCTGCGTTGTATTTCGATAAGATCTTGTTTTTTATTCATTTGCTTGAATACACGTGCTTTAAATGGGCATCCGAGTTGACTCAAAAAACGCATTTACAAATACAATTATGATAAAAAAAAATCCATAAATCCAGTGACATGCGGAATAAACTTAAAAAAATAATTAATATATTTTAACTAGGGCAAGTTTTATTCCATTAACTTCCAAGCCGCTGAATCACGATTTGCCTTCCACTAGGAGTGTAGTGAAGCGCAATATCAATATTTGCTTTAGGAAGCAGGTCTTGTGCCATTTCTGGCCATTCGATCAGTAATATCGATTGTTCATCCAATAAGTCCCTTAGCCCAAGGTTTTCCAGCTCATAGGGGTCGGTCAGGCGGTATAAGTCGAGATGGTGGCAGTTCATTGACGCAAACGGATAGGTTTCCAGGAGTGTATATGTTGGACTTTTGACGTTACCGGTATGACCTAATGCGCGTAAAAAGCCTCTCACAAATGTGGTTTTCCCGGCGCCAAGCTCTCCATGTAGATAAATAACGCAAGGAGGCACCAATTGGCATGCAAGCTCAGCCGCGCAGGCTTCTGTTTCTTGGCTATTGTTCAGGTTTTGAGTCAGCATTTGTTCCATTCAAGGCAGTAAAATTTTCAGCTGGTCTGTGATATCGGAGGCGACTATTCCGTTTTGTCCGGATTGGGCTGCGAGGTCTCCTGCACGGGCATGTAACCATGCGCCATAGGCTGCGGCGGTAAACGCGGTTTGGCATTGGGCCCACAAACTGCTGATGATGCCGGTGAGAACGTCACCCGCTCCAGCGGTCGCCATGCCCGGATTGCCTGCGTTTACAAGATAACACTGGTGAGTGTCTTGAATCAGCGTGCCATTACCTTTAAGCACGCAAACACCGCCATATTGTTGGACGATTTTCCGGGCAGCAGCAAACCGGTCGCGTTGCACTTCCTGGGTGCTGCAAGCGAGTAGGCGGGCAGCTTCTTGTGGATGAGGGGTGAGAATCCAATTCGAGTAATAAAAAGGGGCGTCAGCCAGTAAATTAAGTGCATCGGCATCCAGCACCAATGGTTTTTGGCTTTGGGTGCTGGTTTGAAAGACGCGCTTTGCCCATGCGTCCCGGCCCAGTCCCGGACCAAGCCCTATGATGGTCAGCTTTTTCATGAGAGGGTTGTTTGTTTCCAGATCATCAACGGTGCAGGACATAATTTCTAGCATACGCGTGAAGTCTGTTGTGCTCTGGCTACCCCGCGTTAACTTACTGACGAGGCCCGCACCTGAACGTAACGCCGCTTCTGCGGCCAGGTTGGCTGCGCCTGACATTCCAATATTGCCACCGGCAATCAGAATGTGCCCAAAGCTGCCCTTGTGACTGGCTTGTACGCGGTTGAATAATTTTTTTGGAAAAGTATATGCTGATGCGAGCCTAGCTTCCGGCTTTAGCGCGCTATAGACCGCTTCTGGAATCCCTAGTCGGGACAGGAAGAGTGCGCCACAACAGTCAGGGCCATCTGCTGTGAACAGGCCTTTTTTGTGGGCAATAAAGGTCAGTGTGGCATCTGCCACAATAGCGGTATCTTGTTTATGTCCTGTATCAGCGTTGAGACCCGAAGGAATATCGACTGACAAAACGGCTTTGCCTGCCTGGTTGATAGAGTCGATCACAGACGCCCAGTTTGTATCAACAGGCCGGCTTAAGCCTGTACCTAATAGAGCGTCAATAAGGACGTCAGCTTGGTCAATGACCTGTTGCCAGTTACAGTCGTCTGCTTGCAGGCAGGGGCCTCCCGTTGCCTCGTATGCTTGATAGGCTGTTTGTGCATCACCTTGTAGCTTTTCAGGACGGATCATGCTGATGACTGTCACAGATAAATGCACGTTGGCTAAAAGTCGAGCAATCACATAACCATCACCCGCGTTATTGCCTGCGCCACAGAACACAACGTAGTTGCGGGCCGCTGGCCAGCGGAGCCTTATTAGGTCAAATGCGGCGTGTCCAGCACGGCACATCAATTCATAGCCGGGTATGCCGTAGTCACCAATGGCCAGGTGATCCAGCTGCCGTGTTTGTGCTGCGCTATAAAGTGCATTGGGCGGTGCGGCCATAGGGGAATCTTTACCGGTTCACTGTTTATGCTAAGGATAGCTTAAACAGTGAGTGGGAAAACAGTGGTTAAAGGCCTGTCACACGGGCTACCAAGCTTTGGACAAAACTCACCAGCGGCAGCATGATTTTAGACAGCATGCCCGTCGCGAGCAGTGCAATTAAGATCAGCAACCCCCAGCGTTCCAGTTGCATGTAAGGCCGAAGCAATTGCTCCGGTAGAAAACTGGCAACAACACGGCTGCCGTCCAAAGGTGGAATAGGGAGTAAGTTGAGTACCAGCAGTATGCTGTTGATCATAACACCGGCGTATCCCATATAAGCCAAAGGGATTGCGATCCATGGGCTATTATCACCGACAGTCATCGCGAATTGGATCACCAATGCCCATAAAACAGCCATAATGAGATTGGAGAATGGCCCGGCGGCAGCCACTAATGCGGAGTCGCGTTTGGGCTCATGGAGCCGGCTCCAATTGACGGGGACGGGTTTGGCCCACCCAAAGAGCATACCGGAAAAAAGAAAGAGCACGGCCGGTACCAGTAAAGTGCCAATTGGATCGATATGGCGAATAGGATTCAGGCTCAGTCTGCCCAGTTGGCGTGCGGTTGGATCCCCCAGTTTGTTAGCCGCCCAGGCGTGTGCGGCTTCGTGAACAGTGATACCCAGAATGACCGGCAAGATAATAATGCTGAGTTGTTGAAGAGTTGACAGGGATTGCATAGTGGGTCCGCCTTTAAGAAGGCGTTAGCGTAGCACGATATGGCCCAAAGTACGCGGTATTCAACCCGCTGTGGGCCAGATCACACGAGCTTACTGTAAGTTGATGCTTTGTTGTTCACTCAACAGGCTTTTGAATATTTTTGGGATTTCTGTGCTGATCCGCTGCGTCAACTTTTGCAGCAGATCATCTTGTTGAGTAAAGTCAATAATGTGCTTTTCTTTGATGATCTCCCGCGCTACGTAGCGCACACTGCCTAAATCATCAATCAGGCCTTTTTCCATACCTTGTTCGCCTGTCCAGATTAAGCCACTGAAAAGATCGTTTTGGCTGTGTTTGATTTTGTCACCACGCCCTTCGTTGACAACATCAATGAACTGTTGGTGGATGCTTTTTAACAGGCTTTCCGCATGAGCTTTTTCATCTTCTTTTAAAGGGGAAAATGGGTCCAAAAATGCTTTGTTTTCACCTGCCGTGAGGATACGGCGCTCAACACCCAGTAATTTCATGGTGTCTACAAAACCGAATCCATCCATGCGAACACCGATTGAACCGACAAGACTGGCTTTATCGGCGTAAATCCGGTCGCTGGCGGCGATGATGTAATAACACCCGGACGCGCACACTTCGCCGATTACGGCATAAACAGGTATATCGGGATACAATGCTTTTTGCCGTTTGATTTCATCGTAAACAAGGCCGGATTGGACCGGGCTGCCTCCCGGGCTATTTACGTTGATAATAATCCCCACAGTACCTTTACTTTTGTAGGCCGCCTGCAGGCTCTCTATGATCGTATTGGCATTCGTCCCGTCGGTGCCATTGGTAATGGTGCCTTCAATGTTGATTAAAGCGGTATGTCGCTTGCTGCTGGTGACCATGTCAGTCGCCTGGCCTTGCCAGATCACAACACCGATGAATGTAATATATGCAAAAAAGAGCAGTTTGAAAAAAATGCCCCATCGCCTTGCCCGACGTTGCTCTTTAATGGCTGAGGTGGCGATGTCGGTGATGAGCTTCCTTTCCCAATCCGGTTCTTTTGCGTGTTTTTTCACCACAGGGCCGTTGGTCCAAGGGTCGTTGGTACCGGGCGTGCTGCTTGAGTCGGGTCGGTCCATGGTTGGGTTTCCTATGGTTTTGTTGAGTGTCTTTCCAGCCACTTAACAACGTCGGTTACATAATCAAAATGGGCAATGCGGGAGAATGCATCGAGTTGAGCGAGCGTGTGTGCGCCGCAACCCAGGCTTACGGCGTCCATATTGGCATTTTGCGCCATCTCCAGGTCATACGTGGTATCACCAATCATGAGTGCTTGAGCGGCCGTGATATCAAGTTCTTCAATAATTTCATGCAGCATTTGGGGGTGTGGCTTGGAGCAAGTCTCTTCTGCGGTTCGTGTAGTGTGGAATAAATGGGTGATGTCGTGATCAGCCAATGCCTTTTTCAAACCTCGTTTGCTTTTCCCGGTAGCGACAGCAAGCCAGTAGCCTGATTCATTCAACTTTTTTAGCATGTTTTTTGTGCCGGGAAACAGAGGAGATGGTGAGGCCGATACCTTGAAGTGATTTTGCTTGAAGGCATTTTGCAGTTCAAGCAGTGCTGCTTGACTTTCGCCAGGGTAGAGCTGTTCCAACCCTTCCATGATGCCTAAGCCGATAATGTTACGCAGTTGTGCATCCGTTCGTGCTGGCAGGGCTGTGTGTTTGATCGCGGCACTGATGTTGGCAACGATATCGGCGGCTGAGTCCATCAGCGTGCCGTCCCAGTCAAAAATGAGTAGCTGATATTGTTTAGTCATGGTTAAGGGATTCCAGATCTGAGAGACCCGTGTAACGCTGAAAGTGTGCGGGCATGGGTGCCGTCACCTGGATATTGAACGGGGCAGGTAAAGTCAGTTGATAAGCGTGTAGGAACATGTGCTTATAGCCGGCTTTTTGGAATTGTCTGTTTGTAGCAAAATCACCATACTTGTTGTCGCCAATAATCGGGTGGCCGATTTGTTGTGTATGCACGCGTATTTGATGCGTGCGTCCTGTTTTAATCTGGATTTTACACAAACAGGTTTCTTTAAAAACGGCTAATTGTTCTACGTGTGTTATCGCAAACTTGCCTTCTGAGTCAACTTTTACCTGATGTTTGCCCGCTTGAGGTCTTTGTTTTTTTAACGGTAGTGAAATCGTTTGTGGTGTTTGGTTCAGCGGGCCTAATAATAGCGCCAAGTATGTTTTAATCACTTTGTGGTGTTGCAACGCTGTCTGTAAAGCCAGTAAGGATTGTCGGTTTTTGGCCACTAATAAGGCGCCACTGGTGTCACGGTCCAGGCGATGGGCTAATTCCAGTGTTTTATCCTGGGGACGAATTCCTCTCAGCGCTTCAATCGCTCCCAGGCGTACACCGGTGCCTCCATGTACAGGCAGAGCAGCAGGTTTATTGAGAATAATGAGGTTGTCATCTTCATAAATCACAGCTTGGTGGAGCGTGCTGCGAAGTGAATCTGACACCTGTTCTGGCCCACGCTCAACCCGTTGGAGAGGGGGAATCCGAATATTGTCACCGGGTTGTGTTCGATAAACGGGCTTGACGCGTCCGCCATTAACGCGCACTTCGCCTGTGCGCATGATGCGGTAAATATGTCCCCGAGGAACTCCTTTGAGTACTTTAATTAAGAAGTTATCGATACGTTGTCCTGCTTCTTCTGCGGAGACTTCCCGGGTCGAAACTTGATTTTTCAATAGCTTGTCCATGTATCAAATCTAATTTTCTGAATTCATTTTTGGTTTTTACAACGATATGCATTTCTGTTTGATGCTATTTCATAACATTGGTAAACTGACTGGCCGGGCGCTCAATTTTGGACTTGATATTTATAGAAGTGTCTCTATAGTCAAAGCCAATGCCCTAATATTAACAATGTTCTGTGCACTAAGTATCGCTATCTGGTGCGTCGGAACAGGCAGATTCTAAAGCAAGCCTCGTTTTTTGATGCGGGAGTGCGATTCGAATTTTGGTCAAATGCTTGAAATCTATCGTTTGGACAGAGAGAAATACTTTGGTTAAGGCCCATGCTATCAAAGCTTTTTAATAGCACAGGAGCAAGTACGGAGTCCCTTTTTCCCGAACAAAAAAGAAAAGCATTTAGCCAGTGGGTTGTGTCTGGATCAGGCACAGTTTTTATATTAATGAATTATATGATGACTTTTTGTTTTTTCTTTTTACAAGGGCTGCTCAGCTGTGTGCTGGGCCGTTGTTCTGAGCCTAACATTTTCGTCGCGGTGGATATGAAGGCAGGCCAAAAATGTGTGCCTTCCCTCGCGGAATTGTTACGTGAGCTCAGTTCAACGTCATCTTGCCCCTCAAATACAAAAGCAGAAGTCCTCACGGAAGTGGTTATTTTGTATGAAAAGAATGCTTATAAATGCAACTCAGTCGGAAGAGTTGCGAGTGGCCATTGTCGATGGCCAACGACTGGCTAATCTGGATATTGAACACGGCACGCGAGAACAAAAAAAGTCCAATATCTACAAAGGTAAAATTACACGAATAGAGCCGAGTCTCGAAGCTATTTTCGTTGATTACGGTGCGGAACGACACGGGTTTTTACCCTTTAAGGAGGTGGCTCGGGGTTATTTATCCGAAGAAGCCTTACAAGGTGGTGGCCGTCCCGATGTAAAAGCCGGTTTGAGTGAAGGGCAGGAAATTATTGTCCAGGTTGAAAAAGAGGAGCGGGGGAATAAAGGCGCAGCACTCACAACCTTTATTAGCTTGGCAGGCCGTTATCTTGTCTTAATGCCTAATAATCCGCGGGCTGGTGGTATTTCTCGCCGCATTGAAGGCGAGGACCGTGCAGAATTGCGGGAAGCCATGAAAGACCTCCAAACACCGAAAGGCATGGGTGCCATTGTTCGCACTGCAGGTGTGGGGAAGTCGACGGAAGACCTCCAATGGGACTTGAACTATCAAGCCGATATCTGGGAAGCTATTCAGCGTTCCGCTGAGGAAAAATCCGCACCGTTTTTAATCTACCAAGAAAGTAATGTCATTGTGCGTGCCATTCGTGACTACTTCCGTAGTGACATTGGTGAAATATTGATTGATGAGGCAAATGTTTATACCCAAGCGCAACAGTTTGTTAGCCAGACAATGCCCCACAACCTGAAAAAGGTAAAGCACTATACAGACAGTGTTCCGCTTTTTAACCGTTACCAGATTGAATCGCAGATTGAGAGTGTTTTTCAGCGCGAAGTTTCGCTGATGTCGGGTGGGTCTATTGTTATCGATCACACAGAAGCGTTAATCAGTATTGATATTAACTCTGCGAAAGCAACCAAGGGTGCGGACATCGAAGAAACGGCGACAAACAC
>DJFX01000008.1:47266-69831 GCA_002432635.1 Halothiobacillaceae bacterium UBA5861
GATTTCATCGATATGATGAAATCCAAAAATCAACGTTTGATTGAAAATCGATTGCGGGATGCAACCAAGGATGATCGCGCGCGTATTCAACTGGGCCGTATCTCTCGGTTTGGTTTGTTGGAAATGTCTCGGCAGCGGTTGCGCCCTTCCCTGGGCGAAGCATCTCAAATTGTTTGCCCACGTTGCTCAGGACATGGCTCAATAAGAAGCATTGAGTCGATGGCCTTGTCGGTGCTCAGATTGGTTGAAGAAGATTCCATGAAAGAGAGCACAGCGCGTGTTGTCGCCCAATTGCCTGTTGATGTTGCCACATTTTTGCTGAATGAAAAGCGGGAAGTTGTTGCAGCGATTGAAGAACGTAATCAGGTGCATGTCATCATTGTGCCGAATCCGGACATGGAAACACCACACTATAAGTTGGAGAGGATCAAGTCAGCGGACGTGCAAAGTGATGAGGGCAAGAGCAGCTACCAGCGTGTTGAGGTGTTTGATCAACCTTATGTGCCGGAAAAACAAGACACTCAGACAAAAGTGGAACAAGCGGCTGTTGGTAACATCCTTCCTCAAACTCCGCCACCAAAAAGGGAAAAAAGTAACAATGAGAGTGGGGTCCTCAGTAAACTTATTAAGCGGCTGCTTGGCGGAGCAAAAGCAGAGCCTGAACCCAAAAAGGTAGCAAAGAGCCCTCAGCAAACTCGCCGGAAACCACAGCAGAGTGGTTCTGGGTCGCAAAAGCGAGAAGAGAATAAGCGCGGAAATTCAGGGGACGGGGCTTCGCGGTCTAAAAACCGTGGAAATCGGGACAATAACCGAAACAATCGGCGGGATAGACCGTCACGCTCGGCTGATGATACGAGCAATAAGCCGGCAAGCTCAACGGATGGAAACGGACATAGCCAGAAAAAGCAACGGAACGGAGAAGGGAGCAATCGTTCAAATCGTTCGCGCCGGCCAAAGCGTTCATCAAACCGACCTGCGCGGGATAATGATCAGGTGGCCGTGTCAGCAGACACATCATCTGAGACGACCTCCGATTCGAGTATGGATGTGTCGGTGAACGCTCGGCCATCAAAAGAAAGTGCTGCAAATGCTCGATCTGCAAGTTCAACAGCTGATGCGTCAAAAGCGGTGCCGGTGCAAGATCGTGCGAGTACGACTCCTGTGAAAAAAGAGGATACCTCTGCACAAGAAAAAGATACCACTGCGTTGGAGCAGCCTGTTACGAAAGAAAGCGTGAATGTCTCAAATGTGCAGCCCAGTCAGTTAAAAAGTTCGGTACGCTCTTTGGCCGTCGACAACGACAGCCCAGAGGCACCAACAAAAAATACCGAGGGCCTGGCGGACAAGTCGGCTAAAAAGGAGGCATCTACTCAGCCTGCAGCGGAGAAAAAAGAAACATCCGGGTTGATTCAGATTGAAACGCGTATACCTCCTTCTGCTTCTTCTCAAGAGAGCAAAGAGGCAATATCACCCGCGAAAACGGGAGCTGTAGGTCAGGCGAAAGCGGCTGTGGCTAAAAGTGCTCCTATGGCGGTTGAATCATCTAATCCCGCTCCTGTGACGGAGTCCGCTAAAAAACCGGGTGTTAAGGCGCCTGATGTTTCTCCCTCGCCGACGTCTCCCATGCCTAAACAAAAAGATAAGCAGCAGGCTGCGGTTGGGAAGGATGAGAAAGTGGTGCCGGAAGAAAAAATTGAACCGGCTCGTTCAGTTGAGCAATTATCTAAGCCCCCATCTTCGGTTGGCGCTCCGAAAGAGGCAGAGGTGAAAGAGGTTGTGGGTGAAAGTACGGCCACTCAGCCGAAGCCTGATTCAAAGGCAGCGAAAGAAATGACACCTGAGAGGCAAGAGGGCCAGGGTAGCGAGCAACCCTAGTTGAGAGCCTAGCTGGCTTGTTGAGGCTCCGGTGCGAGTTCCTGAGGTGGTATGCTGTCTTTTGCTGCCTCGGGCACCCACAGTGTGGCTAAGCCAGCAATAAAAGCAATGCCCATGAGTATGAAAAATAGCCATACAAATGCGCTTGTGATTTCGACGACTTTCGCGACGATAAGTACACTCAGAGGGGCTGCGCCAAAGGTGATGACAAATTTTAACCCGTATGCAATGCCATGAAATTTTTGTGGTGTGAAATGCGCAACGAGCATATTTTCTGCAGGAAGGATAGCGGCATTCAGGAAGACTGCGAACAGGATAATCAAAGCCAAAACGAGGCTGTGTGTCTGGGCCGAGAGGGCTAGGCTGACAGCCAATAAGAAAAGTCCCGTCATATAAACCCGCTTAAGTGGGTACTTATCGGCCAGGTAACCGCCAACCAGCTGCATAAAAGCGGCTGTGCCATACACCACAGAGACCAATCCACCGATCCCTAAGGTGTTATCGGCGATCCATTCAGGCAGCCGTAATTCAAATACCTTGGGTAGCGCCGTTTGTATGGCATTAAAAATAATACCGACACTCAGCATGGTAAAAGCGAGGATGGCAAATGCCTGCATTCTATTGCGGGCCGTATGATTTTCCTGGGGTTTGGTGTCATCGTGTGGGTGATCAACGAGCTTTTTGGTGGCAATGGCGTATGACATTGCTAGTCCAATGGCGATGGAAAGGGTGCTGGGCACCCAGAAGGCGGCTTGCCAACCATTAAACTCAATCAGTGCCCCAGCAACAATGGACGCAAGCGCAACACCCAAGCTGCCAAAAATGCCGTTAATCCCGAGTGCTTTGCCTTGTTTTTCTGCGTTGCGGATAACCCAGGGTATGCCTACTGGATGATAAATTGCTGCAAAGAGCCCGATTCCACAAAGCCCGAGTAGCATCGTCTCAGTATCTTGAGCGAGACTACAGATAATTCCGCTGACTCCCAAGCCCAAAAACATGACAGTGATCATGCCCGGTGCATGCCATTTGTCACTCAACCAGCCGGCCGGCAAAGCGCAGAGACCGATCAGGATGGCAGGTAGGGTCCAAAGTTCAATGAGTTCGTGATAAGGAAGCTGCCAGGCTTTTTCCAGTGACAGTACGATGATGAAATAAAAGGCCGCAAATAAGTGCATAGTTGCATGGCCAATACAAGAGAAGGTCAGTGAAAGGCGTGAAGAGAGTTGGCTCATGGATTGCTCCTAGTCAAGCTGATCACGTGCTTGACGTTTGTCAGGAATAGATTTTATGCCATCAAAGAAAAACTCCGTGACAGCTTCAAACAATGGCTCAAGTTTTCCTCTCCTGGGATTGTACCATTCTGCAGCACTGTTCATTGCGCCCAGCAGAAAGAGCCGGAGCAAAGTGATATCGACTTCTTTACGGATCTCCCCCTGTGCCTGTGCATCATTCAATAGTTGATCCCATTCTTCGGCATATGTTCGTCTCAGTGCGCGGTGTTTTTGACGGACGTTGCTCGGGATTTGTTTATATATTCGGATATTTGCTGATGTGTAGTCGCCATATTTCAGCAACGTGTGTAAGTGCTCGCGAATAGCCACGCGGATTTTATCCAGGGCTGTCGCATTGGCCGGCAGTTGATTAATGCCATCCTGTATCGCTTGAATAATGCGTTGGATGCCAATATCCAGCACCTCGCCAAGTATTTCTTCTTTCGAGCCAAAATAGTAATAAATGCTACCGGCTTTGAGGTTGGCTTCATTAGCGATCAATCGCAATGTCGTCGTGGCATAGCCGTGCTTTCTGAAGAGCTTGGCTGCTGCATCGAGTATTTGCGTTCTGGAAATATCTGATTTTTTCTGGTTCATTTACACTTTATTTTTCTAACTATTATTAGGTAGAATCCGTGACATTTTAGATGGCTATGATAAGTCTAAAAGCTCCGCACGTGAACCGTTTGATAAACTCGAGGAACCGAATATGTCGTATGAAGATATTATCTACGAAGAAAAAAATGGCGTTGCTACCATCACAATCAACCGTCCTGAAGTGTATAACGCTTTTCGAGGGCAGACGATTGATGAAATGATTGACGCCTTTGGTCAGGCAAATTGGAATAAGGATATTGGTGCCATTGTGGTTACCGGTGCTGGCGACAAGGCATTTTGTACAGGTGGTGACCAGTCCACACATGACGGCCAGTACAGTGGCCGGGGCACTATTGGCATGCCAGTCGAAGAGTTTCACAACTGTCTACGGGATGCACCAAAACCTGTGATTGCAAAAGTGAATGGGTTTGCCATCGGCGGGGGGAATGTTTTTGCCGTGTTGTGCGATCTTACGATTGCTTCAGACCGTGCCGTGTTTGGCCAGGTTGGGCCTAAAGTGGGTTCGGTAGACCCCGGTTGGGGAACGGCTTATTTAGCCCGGGTTGTTGGTGAAAAGAAAGCGCGTGAAATTTGGTATTTATGCCGGCGTTACTCTGCTCAGGAGGCCTTGGAAATGGGGTTGGCTAATGTGGTCGTTCCGCATGATCAACTGGATGCCGAAGTAGACAAGTGGTGTGCTGAAATATTGGAAAAAAGCCCAACAGCGATTGCTTTGGCAAAACGTTCCTTGAATGCTGATTCGGAAGGTATTCGTGGCATTGGTGGGTTGGGTTTTCAAGCGGTATCACTTTATTACAATACTGAAGAGTCTCAAGAAGGAGTTAAGGCTTTCCTCGAAAAGCGTAAGCCTGAGTTCCGAAAATATGTGAAGTAAATACCCGATTTGGCCGGTAGCTTTGTTGCCGGCCTTTACGGGCTTCTTTTCTTTTGCGGTCGACGATTACTGCGAACACTCTTTTTTCGCTTATCAGCGACTGACCGTTGAGGTGGTTTATCTTGGTAAGGATTGGTCGAACGCTTAAATTCAATGCGGATGGATGTGCCTTCCAACTTCAGCGCTTCAATAAAAAAGTTCTCCAGATAGCGTCGGTAGGACTCAGGTACTTTATCTGTCTGATTGCCGTGAATGACGATGACAGGCGGGTTGCGCCCGCCCTGATGGGCATAGCGTAATTTAATACGTCGGCCCTGGATTAAGGGGGGCTGGTGGCTTTGAACAGCGTATTCAAGCATGCGCGTGAGTTCGGCAGTTGACATATCGCGCATGGAAGAGGCATGGGCACGGTTAATCGATTTGAATAACAGACCGACACCACTGCCGTGTAAGGCCGAAATAAAGTGAATTTTGGCGAAGTTAATAAACCTGAGCCGACGCTTCAGGTTATTTTTGACCGTGTCCCGATGCTCCTCGGTGAGCCCATCCCACTTATTGACAGCAATGACCAGCGCTCTTCCTGCGTCAATTGCGTAGGCTAACAAGTGCAGGTCCTGGTCGGTGATGCCTTCCTGGGCATCAATAATCAGTATCGCGACATTCGCCGCGTCAATCGCTTGCAGTGCTTTAATGACACTGAACTTTTCCACGGTTTCTTTGACTTTTCCTCGGCGCCGAACACCTGCTGTATCTATGAGGGTGTAGTGTTTTCCGTTTTTTTCAAAAGGAACCTCAATGGTATCGCGTGTCGTACCTGGTTTATCAAATGCGACGACTCGTTCCTCACCTAATAATCGGTTAATTAAAGTGGACTTTCCAACATTGGGGCGGCCGATAAAAGCGATACGTGTTGAAAGTTGGGAACGGTCTTCTTCAGCATGACTTGCTGCTTTTAATTGCGGATAAACTTCTTCCAGTTCATTTAGCATGTTGCGTACACCACGGCCATGCGCGGCGGCGATCGTAAAAGGGTCTCCTAATCCCAGCTGGAAGAACTCACTTTGTGCCGCCTCTTCACCTATTTTGTCCACTTTGTTAACCACCAAATGGACTGGTTTGCCAAGCCGGCGTAGGTTATTGGTGATCTCCTCATCGGCACTGGTGAGCCCTGAGTGCCCGTCGACAATGAATAAAACGATATCGCTTTCTTCAATGGCTAGCTGAGTTTGCTTTGCCATGGCCTGGTCGATATCTTCATTTTCACCGCTCAGCCCACCGGTGTCGATTACGATGGCGTCCCACAGCCCTAATTTGATTTCACCGTATTGTCGGTCTCTCGTGAGCCCGGGCAGGTTCGCGACCAACGCATCGCGGCTGCGCGTCAAACGATTAAAGAGTGTGGACTTGCCAACGTTCGGGCGTCCAACTAAGGCGATCACGGGTTTTCGAGCTGGGGAGCTTGGGAGTGGCAAGGGATCAGTCATCAGTGGATTTAACTTCGTATACAAACAGCACACCATCGCGGTCGAAAAGGTAGATGCGGTTATCCTGGACTAATGGGCGTGTTAAAAGTGGTAGATCTGAGGCTTTGACTCTACCGGCAATTGCGCCGTCTGAGCGCGACAGCAGGTGAAGGTAGCCTTGTAAATCACCCAAGGCCAAGAACGCGTCAACGGGCACAGGCGCTGTCATTAAGCGGGCGCGCAATTTATCCTGCTTCCATAAGATTCGCCCACTTTGGGTGTCGATGCCCAGTATTTCACTGTTTTCATCGGTTACATACAGCATGTTTTCCTGGATACTGAAGCCGGCATGGGTTGAGATATCCTGTGACCAAAGCGCACGACCCCGGCTGGGGCTCAGGCGGGACAGTTTTCCCTGGTAGCTTGCAACGTAAATAGCGTCATCTGTCGTCAGTATTTCCGCGTCAATATCATTCAGGCGCTCAATCTCTGATCTTCCTCTGGGGGGGGAGACCGTTGTTTCCCAAAAGAGTTTTCCATCACTCTCCCGCAGGGCGACTAGGCGGCCGTCGTCAAATCCAACCAGTACGCCCCCTCCAATGATGACCGGGCTGCTGGTGCCGCGCAGGGTGAGGGCTGGTGTGTTGTGGGTATAGCGCCATTTCTCCTGGCCTGTGGCCGGGTCAAAGCCAGTCACAGCGCTATCGATACTGCGTACGACCAGTAAAGTAGCGGTGGCTGCTGGGGGAGCGACCACTTCTGTTGTGACTTTGCGGGTCCAGGCCACTTCACCGGTGTCCTGCCTTAGGGCGTAAATGTCGCCATCTGCCGAGGCGACGAAGAGGAGCTGCTCGTTGCCCCCAATGCCGGCCATCAGTTTTTTGGGTAAGTATTGTTTCCAGAGGGTCTTGCCCGTTTTAATCGAAAGTGCCGATACGGACTTGTTGATCTCAGCAGTGAAGAGTTTGTCGCCACGAATTAAGGGAGAGAGCTTGATTCGGCTGCGATTAAAAGCGTAGCTCGTGTTTGCCTGCCAGAGCAGGCGAAGTTTGGCCTGGGGTTCAAATGCCTTGAGTTCAGCGGGAGGCTCTATATTGCTTTTAGGGCTGCAGGCGATGAGCCCAAAGGCAATGAAGCTGATCAGCAGTGTGCGCATCGGTCAATTTAACCTTGCTCTGGCTTGGCGGTGCCAAGGTCGTCCAGCTTCATTCGCAGTACATCACTGTTGTTTTTAAGTGAAGCACGTTTGTAGGCTTCCCGTGCTTTTTGTACCTCACCTTGTTGGAGATAGATATCCCCAGATACTTCATCCACGAGGTGGCTATAGCTTTCGGGAAATGCCGTGGACTGAAGTTGTTTCAAGGCGTCGTCCAGCTTGTTTTGGGCTGCGAGAACCCGCGCCATCCGAACTTTTGCCGTCAGTACGGTGTTTTCCTGGTCTGAGTTATCAATCACCCATTGAAGACTTTTTGCGGCACTGTCGTAATCTTCGGCTTCAACGTATTGTTTGGCGAGGTAAAGTGTCCCCATGGTGGCATAAGGTGTGCTGGAATAGTTGTTTTTCAAGAGTGTTGCGGCGGCTTCAACCCCCTGTTTATTCCCGGCACGGGCATCGCTTTCCATCTGCTCATAGAGCGTCGACGCGCTTTCTGCACGATTTGCCTGGTAGGCTTGCCATCCTCGCCAGCCTGCGATAATAAGTACGCCCAACAGTAGGCCGAGCAGGATGGAGCGGCCATTTTCTTTCCACCATTTTTTTAGTGCTTCAAGCTGTTCTTCTTCTGTTTCGTACGTTGCCACGGATGACCTCTCGACTAATAAAGTGCTTGGATAAATTAGGTTTAGATAGATGTTGAGTTGAATAATAAGGCCAGTTGATGCGCAAGTTCATCTTGTTTGATCGTCACTTGTTCGGCCTCTACTCGAAGTGATTTGATGGAAACAGTGCCTTCCGTCACTTCGTTGGCGCCCAGGATGCACGCGTAATACGCACCGCTTTTATCCGCTTTTTTAAACTGACTTTTCATGCTGTTCCCAGAACAGTCAGTGATGATCTGTTTATCAGGGAAGGCGTTTCTCAGTTGTTCGGCAAGCTGGAGTCCTGTGCTCAGTGTTTCGCCCCCGGCAAGCACCATGTATATATCGGCGGGCTGTTTGGTCTGGGGGCCATTCACTGTCTCGGTAAGTGCCAGCAGGCGTTCGATACCCATTGCAAAACCGACGGCTGATGATGCTTGTCCACCCAGTTGCTCGATCAAGTCATCGTATCGTCCTCCTGCGCAAATGGTACCCTGCGCGCCCAACTGGTTTGTTGTCCATTCGAAAACAGTATGGCAATAATAGTCAAGCCCACGGACCAGCCGAGGGTTAACCACATAGGATAATTGATTTTGCTCGAGGATATTTTTTAATTCATCAAAGTGAGCTTTTGACTCGGCTGAGATGGTATTAATCAACTTGGGTGCGCCCTCAATCAGTGATTGCATGTCAGGATTTTTACTGTCCAGAATCCTAAGCGGGTTGGCGTGCAGGCGCCGTTGACTGTCTTCATCGAGTTGTTTTGTATGCTCAGAGAAGTAGTCAATCAACACACTCCGGTAACGTGCGCGGTCTTCTGGCGAGCCGAGCGTATTGAGTTCCAGTGTCACCGCAGATCCGATGCCCAGCTGGTCCCAAAGCCGTGCGGAGAGCAGCATGAGTTCTGCCTCAATGGCAGGCCCTTCAATACCAAATACCTCTGCGCCGGCTTGATGGAACTGCCGGTAACGGCCCTTTTGAGGGCGCTCGTAGCGGAACATGGGGCCGCTGTACCAAAGGCGTTGAATCTGCTGATTGATGAGACCATTTTGTATCGCTGCACGGACTACACCGGCAGTATTCTCTGGCCTGAGAGAGAGACTTTCCCCATTGCGATCATCAAAGGTGTACATTTCTTTTTCAACGATGTCCGTGACATCGCCGATTGATCGAGAGAACAAGGCTGTTTTTTCTAAAAGTGGCGTACGGATCTCTCCGTATCCATAATTGTGCATGACTTGCTTGATCAGGGTTTCTAGGTGTTGCCACTGACCGCTGTCGTCAGGAAGTAAGTCGCGCATCCCCCGGATGCTTTTAATATGTTCAGGCATGGGTTCTATTGCTTTAATGCTGTGTCAGATTTAGTGAAGGCGCCTTTCACTTTCTTATTGCGCCGTTTGCATCGACATAAAATCGGGCTGTTTTGGTCGCTTCGTGGTAGGTGATTTCGCCTGTTTGTATGCTGTTAATCGTGATTGTTACACCGGTTGCGTCGCCTAGGAACACACGGAAAGGAGCTCGGCCTTGCAATTGCCTAGGCGATTCATGGGTGAGCATGTCGAACATAAGCCGGTGTCCGTCCTCATCGTAAACTTCAACCCAGGACTTGGAGTCCGTCATCAAATGGAGAATATCCTCGCCCGTCACCTCATTTGTAGCCTCAACGGGGGTGAGCGTCTCAGCTCCCCCTTGCAGTTCTTCGGTTGTACGGGTAGTTTCGGGTGTGTCCGCAGGGCTATTCTCTGTTTCTTTGAGTGTCTCGGTTGAGGGCTCTTGGAGAGGGGCTTCTAACCGCTCTGTATTTTCGCTGGAAGCTTGACTGGGTTGTTGGTCAGTGTCAGGTGCGGCCGTGGATGTCACTACTTGCTGCTCATCAACCTGTGGTGTCAACGGTTTTGGTGTGCCTGATTCACTGTTAGTAGGCTCAGCGCCTTCAACGCCAGATTTCAGTGGGGCGTTCTGTTCCGAGGAACGTGTTGGGTCTGGGGCGACGAGGCCGTTGGCGTTACGAGCCTCTTGTGCTGAGTTGGTATTGATTGATTTTTGTGACAAGGACACCTCCTCGCTCGGAGGGCTGTTCTCAATCAAATGTTCATTCGCTGCCTGTTCTTCGGCTGGGAGGCCTCCTCTTTGCCCTTTTTCTGTGAGCCACCAATACACAGCCAGTGCGACGAGGATTATCAGAATGGCAATGGTTGTCCAACGGAACAACGGGTGACTGCTGTCTGTGCGTTTGAAGCTTGAGAGGGTAGCCAGCTTGGGATCTGGATCTCGGGTTGATGAAACGTAGCGCTCCACCCACAAATCGCCATCGGCGTCTAGTTTTTTCGCGCACGCACGAATATAACCTTTGACAAAAGCTGGTGCCGGGAGAGCCGAATAATCGTCTTCTTCCAGCTGGGTGATCTGACGCAGATCTAAATGGAGCTGAGTTGCCAGATCCTCTTGCGACAAGCCTTGTTGTTCACGCGCCTGGCGCATCAACGTGCCTAATGAAGCGTCATTGAGTGCTGAATTATCGTCATCCTGATGATCGTGAGCAGACATGATTCGTTAATCCATCGATGAACGTATTTTAAGGTAGGTGGCGGCTTGTTTACTTTTTGGAAAGCGTTGAAGTAATTCCAGGCCTAACTGTTCAGAACCCAGCTTATTTCCTAATGCTTGTTGAATATAGATTCCCCAAAGCAAGCTGGCCGGTGACGGTTCTGCGAGTTTTTCATACTCAGCAAGATGTGCTGCTGCTTCGTAGAACTTCAGTTGTTTGTACGTGGCTTCGGCCAAATGCAGACGAGCCTGTGCAAAGTTTGCACGCATTTGCAGTGCTTTTTGAAAAAAGTATTCCGCTTTTGGGTATTCAGCAGCATCTAAAGCGCAGAGCCCGGCATTATCGTAGGCATATTCAGGGGTTTTGTAGAACTTGTTGGTTGCTGCGCGGAAAAATGTTTTTTCTGCTTCTTCGTAGCGATTCTGCCCACAAAGAAAGATGCCTAGATTGTTTATAAAGGCACCGTTGTCAGGTGATAATTCAATCGACTTTTTGAGATATTTCTCGGCAAGATCGGGTTTATCCAAGCGTATATTTAGCAAGCCATAGGTATTGTTCGCCAAAGGGTTACTCTTATCTTGCTCCAATGCTTTGTCAAGTTTTTGCTTCGCTTGTGAGAGATTATTTTGCCGGAGGTAACCCAGGGCCAGTTCCGCATTGAGTTGACTGGCCTTTTTAAGGTCCACTCCGGTGCGCTCAGTGCTTGTATTGGCGCAAGCCTGTAAGAGTGAGGCCAGAAGCAAAAATATGAGTAAATGAAGGTGTTTCATGGCGAAACCTGTTCTCCATAACGCAAATCTTGAAAACGGATATGGCGCCGACTTCTGTCCTTGATGTCTCCTGCCAGTTGTCCGCATGCCGCTTCGATATCTTCGCCCCGCGTTTTGCGCGTGGTCGTCAATAACCCGCCTTTGGCGAGCATTAATTGGAATTGTGCAATCCTATCCGCTGGAGAACAGGTGTATCCTGACCCAGGAAAAGGATTGAAAGGGATCAGGTTCACTTTGGATGGCAAGCCAGCCAGCAGTTTGATAAGTCTACGGGCGTCTTCAGGCCGATCATTGATGTTGTTAAGCATGACATATTCAAATGTGATGTGCTTTTTACGATCTGCTTGTACATAACGGTGGCAAGCTTGTATGAGTTCAGTAATCGGGTATTTTTTGTTGACGGGCACAAGCTCGTCACGCAATTCATCGTTACTGGCATGCAAGGAAACAGCGAGGGCAACGTCGGCAGATTCTTTAAGCATATCGATTGCAGGGACAATGCCCGCTGTGCTGACCGTGACGCGACGTTTGCTCAACCCGTACCCCAAGTCGTCGACCAAAATAGACAAAGCCGGGAGTGTATGGGTGAGATTAAGCAGTGGCTCTCCCATGCCCATGAATACCACATTAGTGACCGGACGATCGTGAGAGGTTGATCGTAGCTGCTGATTGGCCAAGAGCACTTGGCCGATGATTTCAGCCGTTGTTAGATTCCGGTTGAAGCCCTCTCTTGCTGTTGCACAAAAAGAACAGTCAAGCGTACACCCCACTTGGGAAGAGATGCACAAGGTGCCTCGATCATTCTCTGGGATATAGACCGTTTCAATGCTGTTGCCGTCGTCTAATCGCAATAGCCACTTGCACGTTCCATCGCGTGACTTCCTCGCCAGGACAATTTTAGGCAGGGTGAGTGTGGCACCTTGCATAAGGGTCTCTCTGAGCGCGAGGCTGAGGTTGGTCATATGATCAAACTCAAGCACACCCTGATGATAAATCCACTTCATGAGCTGTGAGGCACGGAAGCTTTTTTCACCCAACTGGGCAAAAAATGCTTCCAGGCCTTGCCTGTCTAGATTGAGCAGATTTTGTTGAAGCTCTGTCAATGTTTAGCCCAAATATTGTTCGCGCCGAAGGCAGCTTTTACCGGGTTCGCTTGCACGTACCGTTTTCGCCAAAGAAAAAGGTAATCTCTTGTGCAGCTGTTTCTGGGGAATCTGAGCCGTGTACGGCATTTTCATCGATAGAGTTTGCAAAATCGGCTCGAATTGTACCGGGGGCAGCCTCACTGGGGTTCGTTGCGCCCATGAGCTCACGATTTTTGGCGATGGCGTTTTCGCCCTCTAAGACCTGTACCATAACCGGACCGGATGTCATGAACTCGACGAGATCATTATAAAATGGACGCTCTTTGTGAACAGCATAAAAACCTTGGGCTTCTTCTTTGCTTAGATGTGCCATTTTTGCGGCCACAATTTGCAGTCCACTGTCTTCAAACCGGCTGTATACTTTGCCAATGATGTTTTTTGCTACGCCATCCGGTTTAATAATTGAGAGGGTTTGTTCAACAGCCATTCGGGTGTTTCTCCGCTAAGTTAAGTTTACAATTACCAAGTTACACATTTTACTTTAGAGCTCGCCACCGAATAAAGCCCGTGGCTGATTCTTCGGCGGATCGTAATTTTAGCCTGATTGGGCGATTGTAGCTTGTCTTGGTCAACAAAACATTAAATACAGACTTGAGTCCTTTCATGTTTAGGACTAAAATTTGCTGTTTGGAATTCAAGGTGCTGGGGTAAGACATGTCCAGAGTATGTCAGGTGACGGGGAAACGCCCAATGACGGGTAACAATGTTTCTCATGCAAACAACAAAAATAAGCGGCGGTTTTTACCAAATTTACACATTCATAAATTTTGGGTAGAAAGTGAAAATCGATGGGTAAAGCTTAGAGTTTCCTCAAAAGGTATGCGGATCATCGATAAAAACGGGATTGACTCTGTATTGAGCGACCTGCGTAAAAAAGGCGAAAAGGTCTAAAGGGAGAATATCATGCGCGATAAGATCAAGTTAGTTTCGTCTGCAGGAACAGGGCACTATTACACGACGACGAAAAACAAGCGTACCATGTCGGAAAAATTGGAATTAAAAAAGTACGACCCTACTATTCGTAAGCATGTGATTTATAAAGAGTCCAAAATTAAGTGATCTCGACGGTGCTTTGAGCAGATAACAAAAGGGGCGTTAAGCCCCTTTTTTTGTGGTGTAGCATCACAGACAGCATATGTATGATAGGTTGACAACAGGCGCCAGCATGGTCCGGTTCAACCTTTGAAGTTGCGCCCTTTAATGAGGCGAGTTGGCTTGTAAATTTGCACGACCTCATCGTTTTGGTTGATGACGTGGTTTAGTGTCTCAACCACGCCTCGGTCTCCCGCTTTTGTTTCACGCGTTGATGTCACTTCTACTGCCACATGGAACGTATCGCCAACATAAAGCGGTTGCTTTCCTGTCAACTCGAGGTTGAGAAAGGCCAACGCGGTTTCTTGAATACTTGGCAGAATTAATGTTTCTGACATCAAGTAAATTAACGGGCCAGGGGCAAATCGGCCTTTGAGGAGTGAGGCTTCCTCAACATAGACTTTATTGGTGAATAACACCTCATGTAATGTCGTGGCGTTGACAAAATTCATGATGTCGGCATCGGTGAGTGTCTTGCCAACAGTACGAAAGGTATCCCCGACTGAGAATTCGTCCCAATACCAGCCTTTGCCGATTGTGCGTAGTGGCTCTTTAATAGTCATCGTTCAGGCCGTCCCGCTCTGCGACACTTTTCATCATGCGCAGGGGAGTGTAGGTAATCAGAACGTCGCCATCCTGGTTTTTGATTTCGTTTTTTGTTTGTACGATGCCCCGATCGGATTTGCTGGTTTTGCGTACCGATAAAACCTCCACTTCGACGTGAATGGTATCTCCGACTTTAATGGGTTGGTGAACACTGAGTTCCATATTAAGGAAGGCCAGCCCTGTGCCTTGCATGGTTGGAATCAACAGACCTTCTGCAAAAATATAAGCCATGGCGCCCGGGATGAATTTTTCTTTGATCACGGAGTGATTCTCGCGGAACAGATCATCTGTAAAGATAACCTCATTCATGCCCGAAAGCCCCAGAAAGCTGGCAAGGTCTGCCTCGGTAATTGTACGGCCAACTGTGCGAAATTTTTCACCCACAGAGAGTTCTTCCCATCCAAACCCCAGTCCGATAATTTTCATTATTATGTCTCCTGCATTTTTATACGTTAGATTGGTGAAACGTTAAGTTGTTGCTTGAACAATATTTTTTTTAAGAAAATTTTTGATCTCTTCCACACTGTACCCGGCTTCTTCCAGGATGCTCGTTGTGTGTTCCCCTTTACGGGCGGCCTGCATTCTTACAGATCCGGGTGATTTTTCCAACTCAAAGGGCATGCCGATGTTACGGATTTTGCCTTCGGTAGGGTGTTCGACGACTTTGAAAAAGTTCGTGGCCACAATGTGTTCATCCGTCAAGACGTCTTCGGGTTTGTTTACTTTCTGGGCGGGGATGTCCAGTGCCTTGAAAGCCTCAATCCATTCGGCGGTTGTTTTACTGGGCATAATCTCTTCAACAATTTTGTAAACTTCGCTGATGTGTTTTGTCCGATTTGCAATATCGCTGAAGCGCTCATCTTGTGTCAGTTCCGGGCGCCCACCCAATTCAAAGAACTTGAGCCACTGTCTATCGGAATAGGGAAGAGCACAGATATAGCCGTCTTTGGTTCGGTAAGGCTTACGATAAGGGGTTGTCAATCGGGTATAGCCAGCCGGCCCTGTGGGGGGCTCGAAGGTATAGCCATAAAGGCTTTCGAGCATCATAAAATAGTTCATGGCTTCAAACATCGGCACATCGACGCGTTGGCCTTCACCTGTACGTTCCCGGTGCAAAAGTGCCAAGGTGATGGCATTGGCTGCCATCATGCCGCTGGCTTTATCCATCATCACGGTCGGCACGTACTTGGGTGCGCCGTCATTGTATTGACCAATCAGGTCGGCTAAGCCTGTTGCGCTTTGTATCAAGTCGTCGACGGCACCGTTATCTCGATAAGGGCCGTGACGACTAAAACCAACACAGGCGCAATAAATTAAACGGGGGTTGATCGCACTCAGTTCTTCGTAGGTTAGCCCCAGTTTGGCGGCTGGTTTGGGGCGCATGTTGTGCAAAATGATGTCACTCTCTTTTACCAGGCGATGAAGGATTTCTTTGCCCTCATTCGTTTGCAGGTTGAGCACCATACTGCGTTTGTTGCGGTTAGCAACGAGATGAACAGGACCCATCCCAGGGTTACGCCCAGGACCAACGTAACGCATATAATCGCCTTCGGGTGGCTCGATTTTAATAACATCGGCCCCCATGTCCCCCAATATTTGGCCTGCAAAGGGTCCAAACAGAATCATGCTCAGATCGAGCACCTTGTACCCGCTGAGAGGCCCTTTTGATGACATGCTACTTCCCCCATCTGAAATTTATGTCAAAATGTATTGGTTTATTGTTAGTACCAAAGTGTACCTGAAGATTAACGAGAACGAAAAGTGAGGAAATGATGGAACAGTTTGCATTGACCGATGAACAAAAAATGCTCCGAGAAACCATTGCAAAAGTGGCGCGTGAGAAAGTCGCGCCTCGGGCTGCTGAAATTGATGCGAAGGCCGAGTACCCCCAGGATATGTTTGACTTATTGAAAAGTCTGGATCTGTTTGCGCTGCCTTTTCCTGAAGAATACGGTGGAACCAATAGCATGTTGGCCTCGTGTATTGCTGTCGAAGAACTGGCTCGTGTGTGCTACAACACCGCCTACTTGCTCGTTGTGCAGTGGGTGCCATTTGGTGCCATTTTGCACGGAGGCACAGAGGCGCAGAAGGCAGACTACTTACCCAGGTTGGCGTCTGGAGCGCTGAGAGGCGCGCTGGGCGTTACCGAGCCCCAGGCTGGCTCTGATGTCTCTGCAATTACCACGAGGGCTGAAAAAGTAGAGGGCGGTTATCGTATCAATGGCACTAAAATTTTCTGTACGAATTCCGCAGTGGCTGACTTTGCCTTAATCGCCGCCAAGACAGATCCTACCAAAAAGCATGCAGGCATTGGGGTGTTTATTGTCGATACGAAAAGCGAAGGGTTCGTGGTAGCACGAAATGAATCCAAGCTGGGGGCGAGGGGAGTGCCTTCATCTGAGCTGCATTTTGACAACGTTTTCGTGCCGGAGGACAAAGTACTGGGTGAACCAGGAAAGGGCTTTAAGCTGGTTATGGAAGCCTTTAATAAAAGTCGCCCCATCATCGGTGCCCGGGGCGTGGGTTTGGCACAAGGCGCCATGGACTTATGTGTGAATTATGTAAAAGAGCGCGAGGCATTTGGACAGCCTATTGCCAACTTTCAGGGTGTGCAATGGATGATTGCTGATATGGCGATCCAAAATGAAGCCGCGCGCAATCTGGTTTACAAAGCGGCAGCTATGGTGGATGCCGGTGCCACCGGTCAGGAGTTGGCCCCCATGGCCGCAATTTCAAAATGCTTTTCAACGGATGTGGCCATGAAGGTGGCAACCGATGCCTTGCAACTATTTGGCTCTCAAGGCATATCCAGAGATAATCCCATTGAACGCTATTTCCGTGATGCCAAAGTGCTGCAAATTATCGAAGGAACCAATCAGATTCAGCGTAATATTGTCGGCAGGCATATTATTAACACAACTTATCCCGCTTAAGTGTGGGCAGATATTGACGGGGGAGAATCATGTCAAACGTAGCACCAGAAGGTACGCTCAGCTTTGAAGAAGTGGTGATGGCCAGGCGGTCCGTACGCGGTTTTCTGGATACACCTATTCCAGCCGAAACACTGCGTGCTATTTTCACACTGGCGCAACAGGCTCCCTCGAATTGCAACATTCAGCATTGGAAGGTGATGGTCGCCTCAGGACCAGCCGCCAAACGCTTAAGCCAGAAGTTTATCGATGCGGTTTTGTCAGGGATGGGGCCTGCACCGGACTTTGACCGTCTGGAAAAATTTGAAGGTATTTTTCGCACTCGGCAAGTAGAAACGGCGCAAGCGCTATATGGAGCGATGGGTATTGAACGGGGCGACAAAGAGGGTCGTATGCGTGCCGCACTGCGCAATTTTGAGTTCTTCAATGCCCCGCATGTCGCCTTGCTGGCCATGCCAAAAGATTTTGGTGAAGTGCTTGCGCTCGATGTTGGCATGTATGCGCAAACACTCATGCTGGCGATGGCAGCGCACGGTGTGGGTTCTTGTGCGCAGGCGAGCTTGAGTAATTACCCTTCAGTTGCCCGTGATTTTTTTGATCTGGACGATCACTATGGTCTTTTAATGGGTATTTCTTTTGGGTACGAAGATTCGAGTATCCCGGCGAATAAAACCCGTGTCCCTCGCGCCTCAATTGACGAGGCTGTCCAATTTATTGACGGTTAATTTGTTGATCGGTGATCTTTCGTAGCGTCTTGTTGTGTTTGCCGGAGAAAGCCAGTAGGGGTTTAACTTAAATATCAATGAGTTCAGCCGAGCTGATCCTCATTTAATAATCGATAGCTTGCTTTTGATAACCAGTTACTATCATTGCTGTATAGAAATACCGTGTAATGTAACCACTGGGCTACTCACATACAAAAAGAGTGGTTTCAGTGTTGTTTAGTTGAGCCAGCCATAAACCTACTGATCTCATCATTCGATGAGTGGGTTTTAGCCTTTTGATACACGGTGTTTAATAATAAAAATGGTGTTGATCGATGAAGTTACTGGATTTAGGCTTAAGTGAGAAGGCATTGGATATGTTATTTGACCTGACATTAACTGTTGAAATGGAAGATGGAAAGCGTTTCAAGCTACTTGAGGAAGATGTAGACAGTTTGTGTCGTTTGGTTGAGTATTCAAGCATTTCTGAAAATAGAAAAGTTAGAAAAGCGTTTAAAGCTTTTATTGGTGAGTTAGATAGAGACCAAGTTTCTTATTTAGACGCGAAGTTAGGTAACTTAGTGTCCAAGGCATTAAGCCGGTTATCAAACCGAACGATGTACCGGGGCCGAAAGCTGTCCGCGAAGTAAACATTGCAGCGGCTGAATTTGTGTCTGTGTCGCTTCTGATTAAGCGTCAAGTCACGCGGCTCAGCTCACTCTGTGTCTTGCTTATCTATGAATGCCAGTTTGTTGGGAGCTAGCCTGGTCGATGGTATTTATGCCAATGCCGGGCAATATCAGCTCGGCGGCAGACCCATACATTGTTGATGGACTGGATGTATTCAACAAAATGCTGCAGTGCTGCAAAGCGGCCAGGCCGGCCAGCCAGTCGGCAGTGTAAGCCAACGGACATCATTTTTGGCTGTGTGTCCCCCTCTGCGTAAAGCACATCAAAGGTATCTTTTAAGTAACTGAAAAACTCGTTTCCACTATTGAAGCCCTGGTTACTGGCGAAGCACATATCATTGACATCAAGCGTGTAAGGGATAATCAGGTGCGGCTTGTTGTCTGGGCCTTCTATCCAGAAAGGCAAATCATCGGAGTAGTCATCGGCATCGTACAAAGGGGATGCGTTTTCCAAGATGAGACGTCGGCTGTTTTCACTCGTTCTGCCGATATACCAGCCTTCAGGTTCTTTCCCGATGAGTGCTTGATGTGTGTCCAAGGCTTTTTGGATGTGTGCCCGTTCCGTTTCTTCGTCGACTGCGTGGTAGTCAATCCAGCGGTAACCGTGACTGGCTATTTCCCAGTCAGCCGCCAGCATGGCGTTGACAGCCGAGGGATTGCGTTCGAGTGCCATGCCTACCCCAAATACTGTCACGGGGAGCTTGTGCTGTGTGAACAGGCGGTGTAGCCGCCAGAAACCTGCCCGGGAGCCATATTCGTAGATAGACTCCATGCTCAGATGGCGTTTACCTGGCCAGGGCTGGGCGTTGGCAATCTCTGAAAGAAACGCTTCAGAAGCGACATCCCCATGAAGAATGCAGTTTTCTCCACCTTCTTCGTAATTGATCACAAACTGAACGGCGATCTTGGCGTTATCTGGCCACTCAGGGTGAGGTGGCTGGTTCGCGTAACCCACAAGATCACGAGGATATTGCTTCATTATTCATCCTTCTGCTGGATACTTTGGTACCAGTGCCCCAACAGCTCTCTTTCAGCAAGAGACATGTGCGTGGTATTACCGAGTGGCATGGACTGTGTGGCGACGGTCCGTGCGTAAACTTGGGCAGCCTGCCGTTCGAGGTCGGCTTCTGTATCAAAAGTTACACCGTTGGGGGCGGTTTGAAAATGTGCATCAGTGGGTTGTGCAGAATGGCACTGTCGGCAGTGTGTTTGCACAATCGTGAAAGCTTGTTCGGTTGTGATCGTTCTCGTCGTAGATGTTGTGGGTTGTGGCCGTATGACAAATGCCAACACCAGGGTTGCCAGTGCCGCAGCAGGCAACAGCCATCTTTCATTTCGGCCTTTGTTTTTCAGATTGAAGTAGTGGCGTACCGCAATGCCGATGGCAGACAGTGCTGCCAACACCAGCCAATTCATGGAGTGCGTAAAGGTGCTGGGAAAGTGATTGCTAACCATGATAAACAACACCGGCAAAGTGAAATAGTTGTTGTGCAGGGAGCGGATAAAACCCTGGTTACCCACGCTCGGGTCAGGGCGATTGCCTGCCATTAATGCATTAACCAGCGTACGCTGAGAAGGAATAATGACAAAAAAAACGTTGCCTACCATTAAGGTGCCGATGAGTGCGCCGGTGTGGATGTAAGCGGCCCGAGGATTAAGAAATTGCGAGAAAAAAAAGGCGATAGTGGTTAATGCCAGAAAGAGCACGCAAAAAAACAAGGTGGGCTTCTCGGCCAGTGCTGTCTTGCAGAGCTGATGGTAGCCCAGCCAGCCGGCGAGCAAGGTGCCCAGGCTCAGAGCAATAGCGGCCACAGGTGGCAGCGCGGCAACAGCCGTATTAATCAGGTAAACCTCTGGCACCGAGTAATAGACGATGAACAGTAGCGTCATGCCGCTGAGCCACGTGGTATAGGCTTCCCACTTAAACCAGTGCAGTGTTTTGGGCAATGTTTGAGGCGCGACTTCATATTTTTGCACATGATAAAAGCCACCACCATGAACAGCCCAAAGGTCACCGGCTACGCCTTTTGGCAGGTTTTTGTTGCGTTCCAGGTGGCCTTCCAGCCAATTGAAATAAAAAGACGCCCCAATCCAGGCGACTCCTGTGATTACGTGAATCCACCGAATCACAAGGTTGAGCCATTCACTGAGGTACGGATCCACTTAATGTGTACTCCCGCCAGTTGTTGCTGTGGGGTTAATACAGATATTGATCGATGCCGAAAAGGTAAATTCCTCGCAGTTTTTGCCCGCCCCTCCCCGGTCGATGACGATAAAGTCTGTTTCGGTATCCAGGGCAATGACGGGGTGATGCCAGGTGTTACGGTGATAATTAATGCCTTGTCCACTGTGGGCGAGGAAAGCCCGTATACGATCAGGGGTGATAGTATCCCCTGCGCTGGCTACAACAATCATAAAAGGTTGTTGATTGAGTGGTATGAAGGCCTGGGAGCCCAGAGGGTGGCGCTCAAGCATGCGGATTTTAAGCGGTTGTGGCAGAGGGCGGGCGCGGAAAATATTTAACAGTGGGTGGCCGTTTTCTGCGCTAACGTCAATCCTGGCCAGGTCATGAAAGCGCTGGGTGTTGCCGTTGTTAATGAAGCGAAGTGAGCGCGGATCGGCTTCAATGACGTCACCAAACTCAGCGAAGCTAGCATGTGTCAGTGGCCGTAATGGAATTTCAACGGTTGCCATTGATCTAGTCTGTGGTTTTCCCGTAGATATAAAGGCGTGAGATGCCACCGTCTGGAAAAATATTCAGGCGGATGTGGGAAATATCGCCAATGTCATTGATTTCCGAAATGTACGTGTGGGTTTCATCGGGCTTTAATTGAGATTTTGTCAGTAAATGCGGCCAAAAGAGACTCTGGGTTGCCAGAGTATCCTCACTTCCGCCTTTGACGTACGAGCCTTGAATAGAACAGCTTTCAGGGTAATTGCCTTTAAAAAAGTGCGTTTCAATGACGATTTTTTCCACTCGGCCAAGCCGGCCTAAGGAAAAAATAGCCCAATCATACCCAGGCTCGCGTCGGCGGCGGGTTTCCCAGCCGTCGCCCATATTGCGTGGTGGATAGGGTGTAATTACATTTTGAACCGCTCCAAAATGTTCGTCATTGCACATCAAAGCCCGACCCCCATTTTTTAAAGAAACGAGGTCGATCACATCCTCGGGGTGATGGTGATCCCAGTCGGGTAAAAATTCCCCGTACACCCGCAAGCGGGCGACACCGCCGTCAGGGTAAATGTTGAGACGAACATGATTCCACTGAAAAGTACTGTCGATATCAAATGGGTTGTGACTGTCTGCCTGCAGGGACTTGGAAGGCAGAATCCTTACCCAACTCGTGGTCTCATCCGGGGGCGATTCGGAAAAGCAGGCATCGATAGAAGCCGAAGGCGGAAAGTTCCCGGTAAAGTGGCGTGTATCAATATCAATATGGCGAATGATCCCGGGGACCCCTAGTTTGATTACACAGTAGTCGTAACCCTCATAACGTTTGCGGCGGGTTTCCCAGCCATCCATCCACTTGCCCTGGTCAGTGAACTTACCCGGAATAAAGACAGGGTCGCTGTCATTGAGCAGGTTTTCCTTTGCACCAAAAAACTCGTCTGTTGCCTCAATCACAGAGGCGCCAAAACTGGCTTGTGCTAGGTTGATCCAGTTTTTAGAAGGATGGTTCGTTGCCATGTATTAAAGATCCTGTAAACGGAAAAGTGCAATCTTGTGAATTTCTTCCATTGCGCGATTGAACTCTTCTTCGTGTGTGTTCAATAGGCGTTCCTTAAAGGCTGCAAGAATTTCATAACGGTTACTGTGGCGAACAGCCATGATGAAAGGAAACCCGAACCTTGATTGGTACGCCTGGTTGGCCTGGTGGAACTGCTCAAGCTCTTCTTCTGAACATTGGTCGAGCCCTGCGCTGGACTGTTCGTGTGTGGAGCTGGGTGTTAGTGTGCCTTTTAGCGCGGCCTTTCCGGCAAGGTCTGGGTGTTTTCTGATGAGTTCCATTTTTTGATTGTAATCAGCATTGTTTACAATATCCATAATTTTTGTATGAAATGTATTAATGGTGTCGAATGACTCGTCAATGCCAGATTGCCACAGCTGTTCTGCAGCCCAGGGGGAGTGCTCATAAATCCCGGAAAAAGTTTGAATAAATTGCGTTTGGGTCATGTGTGAGGG
>DJFX01000008.1:70039-96727 GCA_002432635.1 Halothiobacillaceae bacterium UBA5861
TTCCAGCTGTAATGTATTCATGATGTGTTCTATGTGTTCTGCCATGAGCTGTTCGGCCACATCCGCATCGCCGGCCTCCATCGCGTTGATCAGTGCCTCATGATCACAGTAGGCACAGGGGGCTGCTTGCAGGTTTTGGTATTGGGATACGATCAGTGCTGTGATGGAAATCAGTTTCAGCGCAAATTCCATCATCGGTGCATTATCAGCGATTTTGGCGATTTGCAGATGAAATTCACTGGATGTACGCAAGCCCTTTCCCCGGGTGCCGGATTCAAAGTATCGTTTTTCTTCGGCAGCAAGTGAGCGTAAAGAGGCGATTTGGTAGGGTGTAATTTGCTTTGTGGCAATGCGGATAATGGCGCGCTCAACAATCTTGCGTGCCGCAAAATAATCAGCAACTTCTTCAATCGGCGTCGTGATGACCCGGGCGCCTTTATTCGGCTGTATATCCACGACACCTTCGTGAGACAGTCGGAGTAAAACCCGCCGGATAATTGTGCGGCTTACGCCGAAGATTTCGCCAAGCGGTTCTTCCGTCAACCGTGCGCCTGGCGCCAGCCTTTGTTCCAGAATGGCATCAAAAACTCGCTCATAGATCAACTGTTCCTGGTTGATGCTGCCTTTCTCGTTATTCTGTTTTTTATCTGCTTTTTTCACAGGAAGCACCTGAATATGGTTGAAAATAATTGTATGAACATATTGTATACAATTTTAATTTAAAGTTGTATTCTCTGGTTTGATTTTAACGCGTCATGCATGACAAGTGCAGTAGAGAGGGCCATGTGAAAGTAGAAAGTGAATATGCTGATACAAATGTCTCGTCTGAATTGATCTATGAGCTTGAAGCAAAACCGCCGGTCGCAGCCTCATTTTTTGCAGCCCTGCAACATGTGTTGGCGAGTATCGTCGGTATTGTGACGCCTCCCATTATCATCAGTAACGCTTTGGGGCTTGAGGTCAGCGATGCCTCTTATATTATCAGCATGACGTTATTTGTCTCGGGGGTTGCAACGTTTATTCAAGCCCGCAGAATTGGCCCGGTAGGATCTGGTTTGCTCGCCGTTCAAGGGACCAGTTTTGCTTTTTTAGGGCCTATTATTGGCGCAGCAATTGCCGTTAAAAATCAGGCAGATGCTCAAACTGCGCTTGCGGTTGTGTTTGGTTGTGTCATGGCCGGAGCGTTCATCGAAATGTTCATCAGCCGCTTTTTGCACCTGGCGCAAAGAATTATCACACCAGTGGTCACCGGCGTAGTCGTTACCTTAATTGGCCTGACGTTGATTAAGGTAGGCCTGGTGAGTATGGCCGGTGGCTTTTATGTCATGACCAATGTACCCGATCAATTCGCGAGCCTACAGAATTTGGGTATCGCCTTTGTGGTGCTGGCCATCATTGTTCTCCTGAATATGAGTAAGAATGCGTACTTGCGTATGTCTTCGATTGTTATTGGCCTTGCCGTGGGGTATCTCATTGCCGTGACTTTGGGCATGGTGAACTTTTCCCGGCTCGAAAATTTAAGCGCATTCAATGTGCCCCAGCCGTTTAAATACGGCATTGATTTCTCTTGGGGTGCGTTTATCGCCATTGGCTTGGTCTATGTCATTACGGCGATTGAATCCATTGGTGACCTGACAGCCTCATCCATGATTTCCAAGCAGCCTGTCAAAGGGCCTTTATATATGGAGCGAATTAAAGGCGGCGTGCTGGCGGATGGAATTAACTCCTTTCTGGCAGGGGTCTTCAACTCCTTTCCCAATACAACGTTCAGTCAGAATAATGGTGTGATCCAGCTGACCGGCGTGGCCAGCCGCTATGTTGCGTATTTTATTTCGGGTATTTTGGTGGTCATGGGTCTGTCGCCTTTTCTGGCAGGCGTGTTTCGTCTGATGCCCGAGCCCGTGTTGGGTGGTGCGACAATCCTGATGTTTGGTACGGTCGCCGCAGCCGGTGTCAAGATACTGGCCTCCCAGGTTATTGATAATCGGTCGACGTTGATTATCGCCGTTTCTCTGGGCCTCGGCCTGGGCGTTACGATGGTCCCCGATGTGTTGAAAAATGTTGCGCCCCCGGAGATCAAAAATGTTTTTGCCTCCGGCATTACCACCGGTGGCTTGACGGCGATCTTTCTTAACTTGATATTGCCACAGAAAAAACCAGCCACGCAGAGTTAAAGAAAGTTCAGAGACTGGATAAAGATGAATAAGTTAACGACCCATGTTCTGGATCAGCAGTCAGGGCTTCCCGGAAAAAACATCGCGGTGGAACTTTTCTTCCTACGAGACGAGCAGCGTGAATATGTGATGAAGGCTGTTACGAACGAAGATGGACGAACAGATACGCCGCTCTTACAAGGTGCATCCTGGGCGCCTGGTGAGTATGAGCTGCTTTTTTATGTGGGTGACTACTTCCGGGCACAAGGACTTGAACTGCCTCATCCGCCTTTTCTGGATAAAGTTGTTATTCGGTTTGGTATGACCGCTGAGGTCGAGCATTACCATGTCCCCTTGTTACTCTCTCCCTATGGCTATACGACGTATCGAGGGAGTTGAGGATGGCAGTGGGCTCACAGACGATCCGTTTCTTTCTGGGAGAAGAATTGCAAGAAGTTCGTGGCCTGGATACAAACACCACCGTGCTGAATTACCTTCGCCTACAGGCTGGCCGTCGAGGTACCAAGGAAGGCTGTGCCGAAGGGGATTGCGGAGCCTGTACCGTCGTTGTAGGGCGTCCGGTAGGTGATCATGTGGAATACCGGGCCGTGAATGCGTGTATCCAACTGTTACCAACGCTGGATGGTTGCCAGCTGCTTACGGTAGAAGACGTCCGCTCATCAACGGGTGAGCTCCACCCCGTTCAGCAAATCCTTTTTAACCGGAATGGCACGCAATGTGGCTTTTGTACGCCCGGTATCGTGATGTCTCTGCTTGCTCTCAGCCAACAAACGGGCCCGATCAGCACCTACGAAAGACAGCTTGCACTCGTTGGCAATCTGTGTCGCTGCACGGGTTATGGGCCCATATTGGACGCAGCTCAGGATGTGTCAGAAAAAATTGAAGGCACTCCAGAACAGCCCTGGCAAACACCTGCCTGGAATCAGCTGCAACGCACCTCGCCCTTGTCGATTGAGGTGGGCGAAAAACAGTTTTTTGCACCCCAGTCAGTACAGGAGCTGATCCAACTATTGGATGAATTTCCTCAATCGATTTTACTTGCGGGTGGAACTGACGTTGGCCTGTGGGTGACCAAACAGCAACAGGCATTAGATACGGTCATCTATTTGGGGGAAATAGCCGAACTGCAAACGACAGCATTCGACCAGAAGGGGCTGGTTCTTGGTGCGATGGCTACATATCAGGCGGCACTTCCCCTGATCGCAGAACACGTTCCCGCATTGGGGGCTTTGATTGAGCGCATTGGCTCTATGCAGATTCGCAATGTGGGAACCATCGGCGGCAATATTGCCAACGGCTCACCAATCGGTGACATGCCACCACCTTTGATTGCACTGAACGCCACCTTGTATCTGCGCAATTCATCCGGGCAAAGGGCGCTACCGTTGGAAGACTTTTTTATCGACTATGGAAAACAAGACGTGCGCCCAGGTGAATTTGTCGAAAAAATTCACATACCGTTACCGCCCAAACACAGCCTGTTCAACGTCTACAAAGTTTCCAAGCGGTTTGACCAGGATATCTCTGCTGTTTGCGGCGCTTTTTATGTGCAACTGGATGCTATGCCCGGCGAAGGCCGCGAACCGCTCATTGTTGCGGCGCGAATTTGCTTTGGTGGCATGGCCGGTACACCGGCCCGTGCGTTTCATGTTGAACAACGCCTTCAAGGGAACAGGTGGAACGAAGAAACCATCAACAAAGCGCGGGTGATGATGGATCAGGACTACGCCCCTATAACCGATATGCGGGCAAGCGCGTCGTACCGTTTGCAGGTTGCCAAAAATTTATTGCGCCGATTCTATTTGGAATCCTATATGGACCGAGGCGCTGCTCGAATTGACCGGCAACCGGCGGTTTCAAGATGACAGCCCTCACGTTCAAGAAGAGCGGCTCCATCCAAGGCGGTGTGCGCGCGCCCCAACCCCACGACAGCGCAGCGAAACAGCTGAGCGGTCAGGCAGTTTATATTTGTGACATGCCCGATGTAACAGGACAGGTTCATATCCATGTGGCCTATAGCGCTCAGGCGCATGCACGTGTGATTAAAATGGATTTGTCCGAAGTGCGGGCCTACCCCGGCGTCATCTGCGTACTGACAGCCGATGATATCCCGGGCGAAAATGATGTCAGCCCCGTAACCCCAAGTGACCCGGTATTTGCCAAGGGTCTGGTGGAATACGTTGGCCAATCTTTATTTGCGGTGGTTGCCGAATCGCTAGCCGTTGCACGCCTCGCCGCGAAGCGGGCTGTCATCGAATACCAGCCTTTTGAAGCACTGATTGACGTAGAAACTGCTCTGGCGCGTGACCATTATGTTTTGCCGAGTAAAACGCTCCGCAAAGGGAACGCGGCGCGAGCACTGGAAAGCACACCCCATCGGTTACAGGGGGCGTTAAAAATCGGCGGACAGGACCATTTCTATCTGGAAGGGCAGGCGGCTTTTGCGATGCCTGGTGAAGATCAGGATGTCACGATTTACAGCTCCACTCAGCACCCCTCCGAAGTGCAACATTGCTGTGCCCGGGTGCTGGGCATTCCCGATCATTGTGTGACGGTGGAAGTACGCCGACTCGGTGGCGGGTTTGGTGGCAAAGAGTCCCAACCGGCGCTTTTTGCCGCCATTGCCGCTCTGGCCGCTAAAAAAACAGGCCAGGCTGCAAAATTAGTGCTCGATCGGGATGACGACATGATCATGACGGGCAAGCGGCATGATTTCATGACCCATTATGATGTCGGCTTTGATTCCAACGGCGTGATCCAGGGCATCGAAATGACATTGGCGTCACGCTGTGGTATGTCGGCTGATTTGTCTGGGGCCATAAACGATCGTACCGTTTTCCATGCGGATAACGCCTACTTCCTTGAGCATGTCACAATTCATTCACACCGGTGTAAAACGCATACGGTTTCGAATACGGCTTTCCGGGGGTTTGGCGGGCCACAGGGCATGATGGTCATTGAGCGTGTACTCGAAGACATAGCACGCCACCTGGGTGAAGATCCACTGCTCATTCGCCGCCGGAATCTCTATGGCCAAAAGGAGCGTAATATCACACCTTACGGCATGGTGATCGAAGACAACATTCTCGATACGCTTTTGGATCAACTCGAGCAGGA
Organism: Halothiobacillaceae bacterium UBA5861; assembly: GCA_002432635.1. GTDB lineage: Bacteria > Pseudomonadota > Gammaproteobacteria > UBA5861 > UBA5861 > UBA5861. Next base: position 75,331 of record DJFX01000008.1, read on the forward strand.
TGCCGACTACCAGAAGCGCCGACAGCAGATCCAGGCATTCAACTGGGAAAGCCCCGTGCTTAAAAAAGGCCTGGCGCTGACACCTGTGAAGTTTGGTATTTCCTTCACGACCAAACACCTGAATCAGGCCGGTGCATTGATTCATATCTACAGTGATGGCAGCATCATGCTCAATCATGGCGGCATTGAGATGGGTCAGGGCTTGTACATCAAAGTGGCTCAGGTAGTTGCTGAAACACTCCAGGTTGATATTGATCGCATCAAAATCACTGCTGCTTCGACCGCCAAAGTGCCCAACACGTCGGCAACTGCGGCTTCCAGTGGGTCCGACCTCAACGGAAAAGCCGCCGAAGTGGCGGCCCAGAAACTGAAAAAACGCTTGCAAGTCTTTGCGGCTGAGCACTACGGCGAGACGACAGAAAATGTTTGCTTTATGCCTAATCAGATTTGCATCGGAAACCGTGTGATACCTTTTGATGACTTGGTTAAACAAGCCTACCTGAATCGTGTATCGCTCTCGGCCACAGGGTTTTACCGCACACCAGAGATAAACTTTGATGCAGACACACAACAGGGTCGTCCGTTTTATTATTTTGCCTATGGCGCGGCCGTTTCTGAAGTGCTGGTCGACACGCTGACCGGTGAATATCAGGTGAGCCGTGTCGATATTTTGCACGACTGCGGTGAGTCGTTGAATCCGGCAATGGACAAAGGGCAAATCGAAGGTGGCTTCATTCAGGGTATGGGTTGGCTCACTACCGAAGAGCTCGTGTTTGATTCGTCCGGTCAGCTCAAAACGCATGCACCATCAACCTATAAAATCCCCACCTGTGCCGATCGGCCACCGGTGATGAATATTAATATTCTGGAGAATAACCCCAACCGAGTTGAAACGGTTTACCGCTCCAAAGCCGTTGGCGAGCCGCCCTTGATGCTGGCGATTTCCGTTTTTCATGCGTTGAGCGATGCGGTGGCCAGCTTGGGTGATTACCGCCAGCGACCAACATTAAATGCGCCGGCTACACCTGAGGCGGTTTTAATGGCGTGTGAGGCGATGCACAGGGAGGTTAATGGATGAAACCCTGGATAGAGGCGTGGCAACAATGTTTAAAACAAGAGCAAGCCTGTATTCTGGTTACTCAGGCGGCCGCCAGAGGTTCTGTTCCCCAGCATTGTGGCGCCAAACTCATCGTCACGCGCACTTCCCAGTGGGGAACCATTGGCGGCGGACAGCTTGAGTTTCATGCTCTGCAGCAAGCCAGAGACGCGCTGGCGGACCCTCAAGCACAGGTCTCATGGACAGAAAACTGCAATCTGGGCGCGCGGGTAGGGCAGTGTTGCGGTGGTGAAGTCCGGCTGGTTTACCAGAAGATGGATCGCACTGATCCGGCGCTCGATCAGTTGTGGTTCTGCCTAACGGAGGCGGAGAGCCATCAGGGGCTTTTATTGTCATTACTTGAGCCGAGGGGCAGAGTTCCGCAAGTGATTGAAAAGCCAGCGTTAATAGCCGGGCTTTCGGGTGAAACCTTCACGGGTGTGAGCCAGTTTTTACAGAATCCGCACAGGCAAGTGCTCCTGTTCACCGAACAAGGGCAGCACTGGATGTTGGAAAAGCTGGCGAATGATGCGCCGAACCTTTTACTTTTTGGGGCTGGGCATGTTGGGCAAGCCGTTGCCCGGGCACTGGCGCCACTCGCTTTTAAGGTGAACTGGGTTGACAGCCGTTTTGATGAAATGGTCGGGGCTGATTTTAAAGACATCCGGTTTGTTCAGTCGGGTGATCCGCTCTACGAAGTCAACCAGGCGCCGGCAGGTGCCTGGTATCTGGTGATGACGCATGATCATGCACAGGATTTTGATATTGTCCAAGCCATCCTAAAACGGTCAGATTTTTATCACCTGGGTATGATCGGATCTGAGACAAAGCGTCGCCGGTTTCATCGGCGCTTGCTGGCGCGCGGTTTTACCACGGAGCAATTGAGCCGAATGCAGTGCCCGATCGGCATTTCAGGTATCCATTCCAAGCAACCAGAAGCCATCGCCGTATCGGTTGCGGCAGATTTGCTGAGACGACGGGAGCGACAGTGGCTGAACTGTTCTGAAAACCTTTTAAGATCTGATGGTGTTGCCTGTAGAGGAGCACAGAGAACATGAAAACAGACGACGCACAGTCATTAATGCGACAAGCTATTCGTTTATCTCTGGAGAAAATGGATCAGGGGCAGGGGGGGCCCTTCGGGGCTGTCATTGCCCGGGAAGGGAGCATCATTTCAGAAGGTTACAACCAAGTGACCAGCCAGAATGACCCTACAGCCCATGCCGAAATTGTCGCGATTCGGCGGGCGTGTGAAACGCTGGATAATTTTAGTCTGGCCGGTTGTGATATTTACACCAGCTGCGAGCCCTGCCCCATGTGTTTAAGTGCCATCTACTGGGCCAGAATTGACCGGATTTACTACGCCAACACACGGCAGGATGCCGCAGTGATTGGGTTTGATGATGAGTTCCTTTACCGGGAAGTCTCAATTCCCCTGGAGCATCGGCAAATTCCCACAACCCGGCTGCTTGAGCACGAAGCGATTGCCGCATTTGAAGCCTGGATGAACAAGTCTGACAAAATACTTTATTGAGCCCTGAATGAATCTTTCACAGTCAAATACTACACCTCGTCTGAGGCTGAGTGGCATCACCAAAGCTTTCCCAGGTTGTTTAGCAAATGACAACATTGACTTTGCGGTCATGCCCGGTGAAATCCATGCGCTACTCGGGGAAAATGGCGCGGGCAAAAGCACGCTGGTTAAAATTATTTATGGCTTGTTAAAGGCTGACCGCGGGGTGATCGAATGGGAAGGAAAACACGTTTCTATTGATAACCCAGCTGCGGCACGGGCCTTGGGTATCGGGATGGTTTTCCAGCATTTCTCCCTCTTTGAGGCACTGACAGTGGCCGAAAATATTGCACTTTCACTGGATGGCGCTTACAACCTGGCGGCGTTGAGTGAGAAGATTGCGGCAGTTTCCGCCAGCTATGGTCTTAAAGTGGATCCTAAGCGTTGGGTCCATGAACTGTCGGTGGGCGAGCGTCAGCGGGTGGAAATCGTGCGTTGTTTGCTGCAGACCCCTCAGCTATTAGTGATGGACGAGCCTACCTCCGTATTGACGCCACAAGAGGTGGATAAGTTGTTTGAAGTGCTCAGGCGGCTGTCTTCAGAAGGGGTCTCGATTCTTTACATCAGCCATAAGCTGGATGAAATCAAGGCCTTATGCCACCACGCGACGATTTTGCGTCAAGGACGTTTGGTGGGGGAAGTCGTGCCAGCCGAAGAAACCGCTTTGAGCATGGCGCAGTTGATGGTGGGGGAACAACTGGCTGAACCACTTCGGGCCGATGCTGATCGCGACAGATTAGACCAGGAAGTACTCTTTCAAGTGAATGAGCTGACTTTACCCAGTGAACAGCCATTCGGTGTGGACCTGCATGCGATTAATTTCGAACTGAATCGGGGAGAGATCTTTGGTATTGCCGGCGTCGCAGGCAATGGCCAGAATGAATTATTGGCCGCATTATCGGGCGAGGTGAGTACTCCCCCTGAAACCATTTTGCTCAACCGGCAACCCATCGGTCGTTACTCACCCACTCAGCGTCGCTCTGCAGGCATCACCTATGTACCCGAAGAACGCCTGGGGCATGGTGCGGTTCCCGATATGGCGCTGCATGAGAATGCCTTTCTCAGCGGCTTTATCCGCCGGCGGCTTTTACGTCATGGCATGATTGATATACTGGCGAGAAACCGCTTTGCTCGGGAAGTTTGCGATGCCTTTAACGTGAAGCACAGTGGAATCGAGTCTGCGGCAGGGAGTTTGTCCGGCGGTAATCTGCAAAAGTACATTGTGGGCCGGGAAGTCTTGCAAAAACCGACCGTTTTCATTGCGGCACAACCAACCTGGGGCGTAGATGCCGGCGCGGCAGCGGTGATCCACCAGGCATTACTGGATCTGGCTGATAGCGGCTCTGTCGTATTGATCGTTTCTCAGGACCTTGACGAACTCTTGTTGATCAGTGATCGGATTGCCGTCATTTCGGGCGGCCGCTTATCCCAGGCCATGCCAACTCGAACTGCTGACCGTAACAGGCTGGGTATGTTGATGGGGGGCATGAAAGCAGGAACACTGCAGGAAGAGGTCGAGGCTCAGGGAGTTCAACATGCTGTTTAAATTGGAACCACGTGGAGGTATTTCAGCGCGCATGGTGTACCTGACGCCACTGCTGGCGGTCGGCTTTACCCTCGTCGTGGGCGCCGCCCTGTTTGCAGCGCTGGGTTATGACCCGATCCATACTTTGAAGGTCTTTTTTATTCATCCGGTGAACTCAGTCCAGGGGCTGGCTGAGCTGGGTGTTAAAGCCACCCCGCTCATTTTGATTGGTCTGGGGCTGGCGGTTGGGTTTCGCGCAAATGTTTGGAATATTGGTGCTGAGGGCCAGTTGACCCTGGGGGCCATTGCCGGCGGAGGCGTTGCACTTTATTTTTATGACAGCAACAGTCCGTTGCTGTTACCCGCGATGATGGTGGCGGGTGTGCTGGGTGGAATGGCCTGGGCTGCTATCCCGGCATTTTTGAAGACGCGTTTTAATACCAATGAAATTCTAACGAGCTTAATGCTGACCTATGTGGCTTTGTTATTATTGGCGATGCTCGTGAATGGGCCTTGGCGAGATCCCGACGGGTATAACTTTCCAGAGTCGAGAATTTTTTCTGAGGCGGCAACGTTACCGATTATATTGGAAGGCACACGGCTGCATTTGGGGGCTGCTATTGCCCTGTTGGTTGCCGTGATCCTATGGTTCTTATTCAGCCGAACACTGTTTGGGTTTCAAGTTCGAGTGATTGGTCAGGCGCCAGCCGCAGCGGGTTATGCCGGCTTCAGCCAGAAAAAAATGGTTTGGATCAGCCTTTTGTTAGCAGGAGGTTTGGCCGGTTTGGCCGGTTTGGTCGAAGTTGCCGGTCCTATCGGGCAGCTTTTGCCTCGCATCTCACCCGGGTACGGGTTTACCGCCATCATTGTGGCCTTCTTAGGACGATTACATCCGGTGGGGGTGGTGTTGGCTGGGCTGTTGATGGCGCTGTCCTACCTGGGGGGTGAGTCGGCACAAATTGAGCTCGGCTTGCCCGTGGCAATGACAGGGGTTTTTCAGGGAATGCTGTTATTCTTTTTACTCGCCAGTGATGTACTGGTTACCTACCGGTTACGCTTGCTTCCCGGGTTGAAACGTCGTGCGGGAGGAGTCTGAGCATGATGAATTCAGATGTGCTGGTATTGACATTGCTAACGGTGATCAGTGCGGCGACCCCCCTGATCTTTGCGGCCACCGGTGAGTTGGTCGCAGAAAAAAGCGGTGTTTTGAATCTGGGGGTTGAAGGAATGATGTTGGTGGGGGCTGTGAGTGCCTTTTTGGCGGTCACCGAAACGCAAAGTGCGTTATTCGCATGTTTAGTGGCTTTGATTGCGGGCGCGGGCATGGCGCTGATTTTTGCATTCTTAACGTTAACATTACATGCTAATCAAGTTGCTACAGGCTTGGCACTGACGATTTTTGGCATTGGTTTAAGTGCTCTTGTTGGACAGGATCTGGTAGGGGTTGCCTACGCTGGCTTACCGAAGTTGACGGTCCCGGTTTTGGCTGATATCCCGATTATTGGCCCGCTGCTGTTTGATCACAATTTCTTGATTTACCTTTCTATTGTTGTCGTTTTTGGTGTTCTCTGGTTCCTTCAGAAAAGCCGTATGGGCTTGATTTTACGGGCGGTTGGCGAGTCTCACGATGCGGCGCATGCCATTGGCTACCGGGTCGTGCTGATACGCTACCTTGCCACCCTTTTTGGGGGGGGCATGGCCGGTTTGGGTGGTGCTTATATTTCATTGTCTTACTCGCCGATGTGGGCCGAGAATATGACGGCCGGACGTGGCTGGATTGCACTGGCTCTGGTGGTGTTTGCAACCTGGCGACCCGTGCGGGTACTGTTGGGTGCTTATTTATTTGGCGGCATTACAATTCTGCAGTTGCATGCTCAGGCGATAGGCGTGAGCATACCTTCAGAAATGCTCTCAATGCTGCCCTATCTCGTCACCATTATTGTGTTGGTGATGATTTCCAGAGACAGTAACCGGGTTTTAGGTAACGCGCCTGCCTGCTTGGGTAAGCCTTTTAATGCAGCAGCGTAATATTTTCATTAACCATCAAAGGAAGCGATATGAACATTATGTCTCGTTTGAAGAAAGTCAGCCTTGCAGCGGCGTGCGCGGCAATGTTGGGTATGGGCACGGTAGCGCAGGCGGCAGAGCCAACAAAGGTTGGGTTTGTTTACGTAGGCCCCATTGGTGACCATGGTTGGACTTATCGACACGATATCGGGCGTCTTGCCATCGATAAGGCGTTTGGGGACCAGGTCAAAACGACATTTGTCGAGAGTGTGTCTGAAGGTGCCGACGCTGAGCGGGTCATTCGCCAGTTGGCATCCAGTGGCCACAATCTGATTTTTACCACGTCTTTTGGTTACATGAATCCAACAATCAAGGTAGCCAAGCAGTTTGCGGATGTGAAATTTGAGCACGCTACTGGCTATAAACGCGCAAAAAATGTCAGCACCTACATGGCACGTTTTTATGAAGGGCGTTATGTAGCGGGTTTGGTTGCAGGCAAAATGACCAAATCGAATACGATTGGTTATATTGGCTCGTTCCCCATACCCGAGGTTGTGCGTGGCATCAATGCGTTTACTCTGGCTTTGCGCAAGGTTAACCCGGATGCCACAGTTAAAGTAGTCTGGGTGAACAGCTGGTATGACCCTGGTAAGGAAGGGGACGCTGCCAAAACATTGATTGACCAGGGTGCGGATGTCATCTTGCAGCACACGGATTCCCCCGCACCTCTTCAAGTTGCTGAAAAACGAGGTGTTTACGGCGTAGGACAAGCATCTGACATGGCAAAATTTGCACCCAAAGCCCAGTTGACGGCGATTATTGATAACTGGGATGGCTATTATGTTCAGCGGACGAAGGACGTGATCGAGGGAACCTGGGAGTCTAAAGATACCTGGGGTGGTTTTGACTCTGGGATGGTCGAAATGGCGCCGTTTAACGAAGTGATTCCTGCTGATACGATTGCTTCCGCTAAAGCTGCGATTGAAGCCATCAAAAGTGGTGAATTAAAGCCCTTTACCGGCCCCATTAAAGACCAGTCAGGGAAAGTGGTGGTTGCTGAAGGTGTGTCGATGCCTGACAGTGACCTGTTGAAAATGAACTGGTACGTTGAAGGGGTTGAAGATAAATTGCCCAAATAAATCACATTGTTAATACAAGAAGCGCCTGTTGTTCAGGCGCTTCTGTGGAAATGACTGATGAGCGTTGAAACCCTGATTCAAACAATCCCTAAAGCAGAATTACACCTGCATATTGAAGGTACTTTTGAGCCTGAGTTGATGTTTGCGATCGCACAACGAAATGGGATTCGCCTGCCTTACTCTTCCGTTGAAGCGTTGCACAAAGCCTATAATTTCTCTGAGCTTCAGGATTTTCTCGACCTTTATTACCAAGGCATGAATGTACTCTTGGAAGAGCAGGACTATTATGATTTGACCTGGCAGTATGTGGAAAAAATAGCTCGCCAAAACGTCGTACATACCGAAATTTTTTTTGATCCCCAAGGGCATACCAGTCGTGGTGTAGCCTTTGAAACCGTTCTGAACGGTATTTTTAACGCCCTTCAAGAAGGCGAACGGCAATTTGGCATCAGCTTTGGGATTATCCTTTGTTTTCTGCGCCATTTGAGTGAAGAGTCTGCATTAGAGACGCTGGAAATGGCTTTGCCTTACCAGGACAAAATTATCGGTGTGGGGTTGGACTCCTCCGAAGTGGGCCACCCGCCTGCCCAATTTCAGAAAGTGTTCAAACGTGCGCACGAGGCTGGTTTTTACTGTGTTGCGCATGCGGGGGAAGAAGGGCCGCCTGAGTATGTGCGCCAGGCATTAGATTTACTCGATGTGGCACGGATTGATCATGGTAACCGCGCGCTTGAAGACCCATCACTGGTGCAGCGGCTTGTCGATGCAAAAATTCCATTGACCGTGTGCCCACTTTCCAATCTCAAGCTCTGTGTTGTTGACGATATTGCTGAGCATCCCATTAAAACCATGCTAAACCACGGCCTGAGGGTCACGCTGAACTCAGATGACCCTGCTTACTTTGGCGGTTACGTTAATGAAAACTACCTGGCGTTGGCGAATGCACAGCTGATCGACGAAAACGATATTATCCAACTGGCTAAAAACAGCTTTCATTCCGCCTTTATTGACGACGCGCGGAAAAAAGCGCTGTTGGCCAAGTTGGATGGGGCGATTGTCCAGAGAACTGATTTCCCCTAACCGCTTAACCGGGTCCATTTTCATTGGGTTGAAGGAATATCGCTGATCATGCCGGACGCTGAAACCTGCTGGATTAAAAATCCGTTGGCCATTTATACGGCGAATACCCTCGATGCCGGCGGTGGCGTGGTGACGCAAGGCTCTCAGATTGTTGAAGTGGTGGCGACCGGAATGCAGCCAAAAATCCCAATTACAACGGTCTTTGATGCTTCGGAACATGTTGTGCTGCCCGGGTTGATCAACGCCCATCACCACTTTTATCAAACCTTAACCCGCGCCTTTTTTCCGGCACTGAATAAACCTCTATTTCCTTGGTTAACGAGTCTGTATCCCGTCTGGGCGCATCTCACGCCTTTACAGTTGGAATTAGCAACGGAACTGGCGTTGACAGAATTATTACTGTCCGGGTGCACTACATCGGCAGACCATCACTACATTTTTACGCACGCCTTGGAATCTGCCATTGATATCCAAGTAGAAGCGGCGCGAAAAATGAAGATGAGAGTTCAGTTGACGCGAGGATCAATGAGCTTAGGGCAGGATGAGGGTGGTTTACCGCCACCGGCCACTGTACAGGGTGAGGATGACATCCTGCTGGACAGCCAGCGCGTTATTCAGGCTTTCCACGACAAAGCAGACGGCGCACTGGTGAAAATTTCGCTGGCGCCATGCTCACCATTTTCGGTGAGTGAGTCTTTGATGAGGGCGTCAGCTTCCCTTGCCCGCGAGTATGACGTTGCCTTGCACACGCATTTGGCAGAAACAGAGGACGAGAACCGGTTTTGTCTGCAAACCTATCAACTCAGGCCTGTTGACTTTCTGGAAAAAGTGGGCTGGTTAAATAGTGATGTTTGGTTGGCCCACGGTATTTTCTTTGAGCCGAATGAAATCCAGCGGCTCGGTCAAGCAGGTGTCGGTGTTTGCCATTGCCCTTCATCAAACATGGTTCTATCCTCGGGCATTTGCCGGGGGCGAGAATTGGAGCGCGCAGGGGTTGGCGTTGGCCTCGGTGTCGACGGGTCAGCATCGAATGATGGCTCCAATATGATTAACGAAGTGCGGCAAGCCCTTTTGATTCAACGACTGCGCTATTCTCCGGAGAAGATGACACACCTGGACGCCTTGCGCTGGGCGACTCAAGGGTCAGCTGCCTGCCTCAAGCGCGAAGATATCGGTGAGCTGGCTCCAGGGAAACAAGCCGACATTGCCTGCTTCACGTTGGATGAGCTGCGGTTTTCTGGTGTGGGTGATCCACTGGCGGCCCTGGTGATGTGTGGTGCGCAAAGAGCTGATCGCGTGATGGTTGCAGGCATCTGGCGCGTTATCGAGGGTCAACCGGTTGATGTCGATTTAGAAGCTCTGATGGCCCGGCACAGGGCCGCTGCCAGGCAGTTGCAAGGTTCGATTTAACCGTTAGGGTTGATCAGGGGGCTGTACCTAGCCGCCGGATTCACTGACCACCTGACCCGTAGCCGGGTCATAGTAAATGCGCCAATCGATATTTGAGGTAAATTGGTTATCGCCATCAGCATCGAAGTAGTAGTAATAGCGGCCTTTGTATGGCAGCCAGCCTGCACTGCTTTTCCAGCCACGGATTCCATAGCCCGTCCCGGCAAAGTTGGCATTTGACACGGGCGTATACAGAACGCCTGAGAAAAAAGTCGGTATATCAGCCGGGTTGCCAGTATCGCCCAAGTGATCGGGGTTGCCGTCATAGTTATCATCTGGCAGAAGGGTTTCCAGCCAGTCATTTTTATGGGCTTTTTGGGCGAGCGTTACGCCCGACTGAAGGTTAGCAATTAACTGATTTTGCCCCGCCGGTTGTACCTCTATCCTGTAGCTGGAAAACTGGGGGTAAAAAGTGGCAGACATAAGTCCCAAACTACTGATAATCAGGACAATTTCAACAAAATTGAGCCCTGGTCTGTACATGTTAATGCTCCTTGCATCAGGTGGCCAAGTCGTGCTTCCATTGCAAATTCTTCACTGCATTGTAGAGAAAGCGTTATAGGGGGTTTGTGATCGCTTTATCAACACAATTTAAGTGTAGAAAAAAAATGGACAACAGCTAGTCGTTTTTTTAACTTTTAGCGGTTGTCCACTGCATCAACTTAAGGCTGTCTAAAATTACCAAGAAGAGCAAAAACTTAGCGCTGCCAGGAACGAATATTAGGGGGCAACGTGATAGATTTTATGGACTTGCTCAATGCTGTTGACAGTGACACCCAGATCTTTGAGCAGACCGTTCTCGAGGCTGTATATCCATCCGTGGACAGTTAATTCCTGGTTTCTAGCCCAGGCATTTTGGACAATTTGTGTGTGGCATACATTGTTTACCTGTGCTTTAACGTTCAGCTCGCACAAGCGATTTAACTTTTCCTGATCGTTGCTTAATTGAGCCAGTTCATCCGCAGAGGCATGGTATAAATCGCGAATATTGCGCAACCAGTTATCGACCAGTCCAAATTGTTGATTTTGCATCGCTGCCTGCACGCCTCCACAATTGTAATGACCTGTAACAATAATGTGCTTCACTTTCAGTACTTCGACGGCATACTGCATGACGGAGAGACAGTTCAAATCGGTATGAATGACAACATTGGCAATGTTGCGATGAACAAAAAGTTCACCCGGTAACAAACCAACAATTTGATTAGCGGGAACCCGACTGTCTGAACAACCAATCCAGAGATATTCCGGTGCCTGTTGCCCTGCTAGGCGGGCAAAGAATTGTGGATCTGCATCCGTTTCTTTTTGGGCCCATTCCCGGTTATTTTGAAAAAGCTGTTTGAGCTCATCGTGCGCATCGTTTGTTTTTTTGACCATAACTCACTCTTGAAATAACCATTTAAAAATGTGATTGACGGTTGTTTCCTTAGAAACATCGATAGTGCCATCAGAGCGTGCCAGCAAACAAGGCCGTTTTGGCACAGCTGCAATGTACAGCGGCAATCATACACGGCTGCATCAAGCTGTTAAACTCAGTGCATTGACAGGTAGACAGGTTATTAAGAATCCCGCACATGCTTAACGTCTTGTACAGTAACCGGCTGGAGTCTTTGCTACCGGCGTTGATTGAGCGCTGCACGCAAGTGACGGAAACTCCCTTGGCGCCAGAAGTCATTGTTATTCCCAATCACGCACTGGCGCGTTGGCTTTCCCTTAAAATCGCGGAGGAGACTGGCGTCAGTGCCAACTTTCAGTTTCAGTTTCCGGCGGAATTTTTGTGGCGCCACTTTCACCAGGTCCTGGACGACGTCCCAGAGGCCTCTGTTTTTCGTACAGAAGTGCTCAGCTGGCGGCTGTATGCACTGTTTCCTCAGCTCGTGAATGAAGAGGCGTATCCTGCGCTTCGCCACTACCTTGCACAGAGTGATGAACGGCAGCAGTTTGCGCTGGCTGAGCGACTGGCGGCGACGTATGATCAATACCTGATCTATCGTCCAGACTGGATTACCGACTGGGACACTGGAAAGCAGCCGCACTGGCAGGCTCGGTTGTGGCAGCAACTCTCGGCAGGGATGGACGAGCGGCATTGGGTTGATCTGCAAAACCACTACTTGGAGAAGCTGCCGTCTATCCCCAAAGCACGACTGCCTGAGCGCGTTAGTCTGTTTAGCGTAGCCGATCTTTCTCCCGCTTTTTTAGCGCTGTTCAGTGCCTTGGGTGAGCGAACCGATGTCGCCCTCTTTTGGGTTAATCCAAGCCAGCACTATTGGAGTGACATTCTGAGCGAAAAGCAGATTGCCCGGCGGCTAAGCCAGGGACAGACAACCGTTTATCTTGAATCCGGCAACAGCTTGTTGGCATCCTGGGGGGCTCAAGGCCGGGAGCTGTTTGAAAGCCTGCAGGACCATGACATTGAATTTACCGAATGCTTTGATGCGCCGCCGCGTCAGCACTTGCTTGGCCACTTGCAGCACAACATTCTTGAGCTGCAGAACTCAAGCAATGTCGCTGATCGTTTCCGACTGGAGCCGAATGATAAGAGCCTGCAGGTACACGTGTGTCATAGCCCTTTCCGAGAGCTGGAAGTGCTGCATGATCAACTGCTGGATTGTTTACAACGCGACCACAATCTGACACCGGGGCAGATCGCGGTTGTTACACCGGACCTAACACGGTACGCCCCTTATATTGATGCGGTCTTTGGCACCGTCCCGAGAGCGCAGCACATTCCCTATCACATTGCCGGGCTACGGCAAGTGCAGTTGCCGGCACTAATCTCAGGTTATTTTGCCTTGTTGGAGGCCGCAGAAAGCCGGTTTGAAAACGAACGCGTGCTCAGCCTTTTAGAAAACCCGGCTATTCGGCGAAGGTTTGATATCGAGGACCACCACTTGCCGGTCATCCACAACTGGATTCGGGATGCCCAAATACGTTGGGGACTGGACGACAACAGCCGGCTGGAACACGACCTTCCGGTCGGAGGGCAGACTCACTGGCAAGCCGGGCTTGACCGCCTGCTACTCGGCTATGCCATGTACTCTGACGGGTTTCAGGATTACAAAAACATATTGCCGCACGCGGATGTTGAAGGCAGTCAGGCACGGCTTTTAGGTGGCTTGGCGGCTTTTATTCAGGAGCTTGGCGAGTTGTCTCGAAAGCTTTCTACGGACAAGTCGGTACCAGAGTGGCGTGAAATATTAAGCTGGGCGTTGGATCGCTTTTTTCAGGTCGATGAAGAAGATCAACGCTGGGAACAAAGCATCCACCAGGCATTGCAGTCACTGGCGCATAATGCTGAAAGGGGGAGATTTACAGGCCATCTTCCTGCCCACATTCCCATCGATCTGCTCAAGCGCGCGCTTGAGGAAGTGGACAGTGGCAGCGGTTTTCATGCGGATTCCGTGATGTTCAGTACGCTGGCGCCCATCCGCAATATCCCGTTTAAAGTGATTTGCCTGATCGGTATGGATGATGGCGCCTTTCCCCGTATGGACCGTCGCCCCGGTTTTGACCTTATGGCGAGCCACCGGCGGCGCGGAGACCGTTCCCAGCGTAATGAAGACCGCTACCTTTTTCTCGAAGCCTTGCTCGCCGCCCGGCAATGTTTCTACATCAGCTATATCGGTCAGGGTATCCGTGAGAACACACATCAGCCCCCTTCCGTTATGGTGAGTGAGTTGCTGGATTACATTAACCTCAATTGTCAAACCGCCGTGTCAGGCGATTTGCCGGCGGAGTCGTTAACAACCTGGCACCTGCTTCAGGGGTTTGACCCACGCTATTTTGAGCAAGACTCCAACTTATTCAGTTACGCGTCAGACTATTTGCAGGCCAGCCATCAATTACAAGAAACGAATAAAAAGGACGGTCGCTTTTTTGATCAACCCTTAAGTCGCCCGGAGTATCAGGCGACGGTGTCATTGGAGTCTTTTATCCGTGCGTTCACGAATCCGGCCAGCCACTTGTTACAAGTGTGTCTGGGGGTTTATTTAGCCCGTCCCCATGAACGTCCTGATCCCAGAGAACCCTTCCATTTAGGTCGGTTTGAAGAAGAGGCACTGGCCCTTAAGCTGATGACCTTGCATCAGGCCGGGGTTGACGTTGTTGCCAGCCGGCGATTGGTCCGGGCCAGTGGTACGTTGCCCGAGGGTGTCATTGGTGATCACCTTTTTGCCAAGCAAGCCGGTGTGGTGAAAAAGCTGCTGCACCACATGGAACGCCCACCGTTTCAATCTCAACCAGAGTCGATAGCGATTGATGTGGATCTGGGGCTGTTCCGCCTCAGTGGGCCGTTAACGGTGTGGGATGGGTTTGTGCAGGCCGACTATCTCCCCTCCAAAAGCAATGCACGCGGCCGGTTAGCGGCATGGATCAAGCACCTGGTGATTCAGGTGCAGTCACAGGGGGTGGGTGAGAGCTTCTTTTTCAGAACCGACGAGCAATACCGCCTACGACCGGTTGAGAGGCCCATGGACCATTTGCGCGGCCTGGCGAACTTGTATAGTTTGATGTCGCAACAACCGGTTCACTTTTTCCCCAAGAGCAGTATGGCGTTTGCCGAGCAGTTACAAAAAAAGGATGATGGAGCTGCCGCACTGCGTAAAGCCCGCGAAAATTGGTGGGGAGGCAAAAACAACAAGCCTTTCCCAGAGTCACAAAACCCGTATTATCAGCTGCTGTTTGGACAGACGGACCCGCTTGACGAGGTTTTTATGGAAACCGCTGAACAGGTCATCATGCCGCTACTGGATCACTCGGAGAAGCTGGTATGACAATACCGATGCCACTGAACCCGGTGCAGGTGCCGCTTGAAGGCATCAATCTGATCGAAGCCAGTGCCGGGACAGGCAAAACCTGGACCATCAGCGGTTTATACGTCCGTCTCATTGTTGAACAAAATATCCCGGTCGAAAGCCTGTTGGTTGTGACCTTTACAGAGGCAGCCACCCAGGAGCTGCGCGACCGAATCAGAAGCAAGCTGGTACAAACTCTGGAGTCTTTTGAGACCGGGGCGAGCGATGACCACTTGATTCGGGGTATGCTTGATCAGGTATCCGACAACATTCAGGCGAGCCGTCAGCTCTCTGCCGCGATCCGGAACTTTGACCAGGCCGCTATTTTCACCATCCATGGGTTTTGCCAGCGTATTTTGGCTGATTACGCCTTTGAGTCCTCGCAACCGTTTGATGCGGAAGTTATTACCGAACAAAGCGCACTGATTCAAGAAGTGGTTGACGACTTTTGGCGGAAAAAGCAGGCCGATACTCCCCCTTGGCTCATACGTTACCTGTTTAGCAAAGGTGTGCACCCAGACAGCTTGCTGGCAGATATTCATTCGTATATTGGCAAACAGCATCTCGACGTAGAACAGCCCGTTCTGCCGGGTCTTGATGAATTGCACGTACATTATCTCAGCGCTTATCAAGAGGCGGCTGCGACCTGGCAGAGTAACCAGGTGGCAATCAGAGATTTGCTCCTGGAGAACCCGGTATTAAAGAAGAACATTTATCAGCCTGCCAGCATGGTGGTTCGGCTGGAAAGTTTAAGCGACTATTTTTCCACCGGGCTTACGACTGACGAAATCGCGCTCGATTTGCCCAAAGGCTTTGAATATTTCACTCAGGAAAAGCTCAAAAGCAGCGTAAAAAAAGGACAAACAGTGCCTGCGCATGTTTTTTTTGAGCATTGCCAGGAGCTTTTCAATGCCTATGTGCTCTTGGTGTCTGCATTGGTCAGCGCGATAAAAGTGCTTAAAGTGGAGCTTTTACATTTTGCCAATAATACACTCAGCCAGCGTAAGCGCGCCCGTAGCCAACTGTATTTTGATGATTTGCTCAATAATATTCATCAAGCCTTGCATGGGGAAGGCGGGGAAAGCCTGGCTCAGCGTGTGCGCAGCGCCTATACAGCCGCGTTAATTGATGAGTTTCAGGACACCGACCCGGTTCAATACGCCATTTTCAATCGCCTGTTTGGCAATGGAGACTATCCCGTTTTTTTTGTTGGGGACCCAAAGCAGGCGATCTACAGTTTTCGCGGCGCGGATATTTTTGCCTACCTCGAAGCACAACAAAAAGCTACCCGGCGCTACACACTGAATGCCAATTGGCGTTCCACGCCGACACTGATTGAAGCCGTGAATCAGCTTTTTTCTCGAGTTGATACGCCCTTTATCTATGAGCAAATCGCTTTCCATCCCGTTCAACCGGCTCAAACCCAACGAGAGGCGTTGACTGTCCAAGGCGATGATACGGCAGCCTTGCGCTTTTTATACCTCGCCGGAGAAGCGCCTGATGAAAACCTGTCCAAAACCAAAGCAATGGAACCGACTGCTATTGCCGTTGCGAATGAAATTGTACGTTTGTTGGGTAAGGGTAAAGCCACCATCGGTGAGCGGTTCGTGACAGGTGGGGATATTGCGGTACTGGTCCGCACGCATGATCAGGCCGATAAAGTGGCTCATGCCTTGCGAAAGCGTCGTGTACCGTGTGTACAGCAGATGCAGACGCACGTGTTTGCCACCGATGAAGCCGTTGAAGTGGAACGCATTTTACTGGCAATTCAACAACCTTCCCGGGCTTCTTTGGTGCGCGCAGCGTTGGCGACGCATATTTTCTCTGGCACCAGTCGTGATTTACAGCAGTTGGATGAACAAGACAGCGCCTGGGAAACGTGCGTCAGCCGTTTTTATCACTACCATCAGCAATGGATCAGCCACGGTTTTATGAGCATGTTTAAGGCATTGCTATCCGATGTTGACGCTCCCCAAAACCTGTTGGCGCTTGAAGATGGCGAGCGGCGCCTGACGAATGTACTCCATCTGATGGAACTGTTACACCAGGCGGCTCACGACCATTTCTTGGGCATGGAAGGTGTGATCAAGTGGCTTGGGGATCAGCGGCAGGCCCCAAACAGCCATGACGACTGGCTCCTGCGGCTGGAAAGTGATGCTGATCGGGTCAAAATCGTAACGCTGCATAAAAGTAAAGGCCTGGAATACCCGATTGTCTTTTGCCCATACCTCTGGGGGGAAAGCCAATCCATACAATATCCGGCCAATGTGGTGTACCACGATCCGGATCGCAACAATCAGGCCGTACTCGCGATGTCTGTGGAGAAAGGCAGCTCAACTGCTGAGCAGGCAGAAAAAGAACTCAAAGCTGAAAATCGGCGCTTGCTCTATGTTGGGTTGACGCGGGCGGTTCACCGTTGCTACATCGTCTGGGGGAATATGGGGTCGGCAGCAACATCGGCATTGGGCGCACTGTTACCGGGGGTGAGCCGAGAAAGCCTGGCGCCACTGGTAGAGGCCTCAGCCGGGCGTATCCATGTTGGCGATGCGGATATCACGGGACACGATTGGTATACCGGCCCGGCGTTGGCAGACACCGTACTGATGGCCAGATCCTTTACCCGCGCGTTAACGCCCAAGTGGCGTGTTGGCAGTTTCAGTGGATTGATATCCGGCCATGAAGAAGCGCGGCCAGACTACGACGCGCTTGACCCGGGCGCCTCTGCGGTCACCACGACAGCGCCAGAAAATGTGGAGGAAGGCGATGCCGGCGCGGGTATTTATGATTTCCCAAAGGGTGCCCAGGCAGGCTCCTGCCTCCATCACATTTATGAACACTGGGATTTTACTTGCACGGATCGGGCGGCACTTGACGATCAGGTACAGGAGACCTTGCAATTGTTTGGGTTTTCTGACGACTGGACACCGGTCGTTGCAGAGAATGTTGAGCACGTTTTAAACGCGGCATTGCCGGGTGAGCCGCCGCTGTCCCTGTCTCGCGTCCCTCCTGCTGCCCGGGTCAACGAAATGGAGTTTCACTTTTCCGTCGAGCAGCTGAGCGCACATGGCTTGATGCATGCCATCACAACACATGCCCCCGAGCTTGCAAACAAAATAGGGGGGATCGAGTTCCGGTCGCTGCAAGGTTATCTGCACGGATTTATTGATTTGATTTTTG
The DNA here is from genome assembly GCA_002432635.1 of Halothiobacillaceae bacterium UBA5861. Classification (GTDB taxonomy): domain Bacteria; phylum Pseudomonadota; class Gammaproteobacteria; order UBA5861; family UBA5861; genus UBA5861. Next base: position 93,170 of record DJFX01000008.1, read on the forward strand.
AGGTTGAGGGACGCTTTTATGTGGCCGACTATAAATCGAACCACTTGGGTGAGCACCGGGATGATTACACAGCGCTGCGTATGCAGGCCGAAATGAAACACCATCATTATTACCTTCAATACATTATTTACTGCATCGCCCTTCACCGGTATTTGCGCCAGCGGATGCCTTCGTATCAGTATGAAACCCACTTTGGTGGAGTCTATTACCTTTTTCTGCGTGGCATGCGTGCGGGTACGGCGCGAGGTGTGTACCACGATCGCCTGCCTGAAGCACTCATCCATGCGCTCGACAAAACACTGGCAGAAGCGACATGATGGCGACGATAGAACAATGGCGTCAGCAGCAGCTACTTTCAGATCTGGACATACATTTTGCCCGGCTCATAGCCCGTTTGTCAGGGAATCAGAGTGAATCGGTGCTGACCGCATGCCTTGTCAGCAAAGCCACGGCGGAAGGGCACACATGCATTGACCTGCACCAGTTGTCAGGAAAGTCCCTCATGGGGACATCGGTTCCGGCGCCTGCGTATGAATCGTGGTTTCAGGCGTTGCAAAACAGCCCGGTGGTGGGTGCGCCTGGTATGTTTACCCCCTTGATTTTGACGGCCGCTGGCAAAGTTTTTTTACACCGCTATTGGCAGTACGAAGAACAACTGGCGGGGGATCTTCTTGAGCGTGCTCAAACGGTTGAGGCGATTGATATCAGCCGTTTGAAACAGCAACTGGATACGTTGTTTCCACCTCCGGCTAAGCGCACAGGGTGCGACTGGCAAAAAGTTGCGGCGGCCGTGGCCGCATTGCGCCGATTGGCCATCATTTCCGGTGGCCCGGGCACGGGTAAAACCACGACGGTTGTACGTATTCTCGCTCTCTTGATGCAGCAGTCCGACAGACCCTTGCGCATCCGTTTAGCCGCTCCGACCGGCAAGGCGGCTGCGCGGATGATCGAGTCCATTCAAAAAGCAAAAACCTCGTTGCCCGTCAGTGATACGCTGCGCGCGCATATTCCCGAGCAAGCGGAGACTTTGCATCGCCTGCTGGGGAGTCGCCTGCATACCAACCAGTTCCGCTACCATGAAAATAATCAGTTACCGCTGGATGTGTTAATTGTGGATGAGGCTTCAATGATTGACCTCTCGATGATGACCCGTTTAGTGAAAGCCTTACCCCGACATGCTCGATTGATCCTTTTGGGAGATAAAGATCAGCTCTCTTCCGTGGAAGCCGGTTCGGTCATGCGGGATATCTGTCTCGGAGCGGGCCACTACACCGAGCGTTTCCGACAACAATTGACTGAAGCAACCGGGGAGCCCATTGTTGAGGGGCCCGCCGTGGCCATGTGCACCGCCGACAGTGTGGTACTCCTCAAGGAAAGCCACCGTTTTGCCTCCGGCAGTGATATTGGGCAATTGGCCAATGCGGTCAATCAGGGAGAATGGGCCGTCGCCAGGACACTCCTGGCTTCGGGGGCTACTGGCGAAATTCATGTGTCACAACCGCCTGCCACCGGCATCACGGCATACTTGATGCGGCAACTGCCGACATATTTGGAGACTTATTTACAAGCTCTGAGAGCAGAAGCGCCGGTTGAACAGCTCTTCATGCATTTTGAGCACTTTCGGGTTTTGTGCGCACTGCGCGAGGGGCCATTTGGTGTTCAGGCCGTTAACACATTGATCGAAAGCCACTTGATGGAGGGCGTCAGCAAGCAGGGACCTTGGTATCATGGCCGGCCCATTATGATCCATGAAAACAACCCGGAACTGGGCTTATTCAATGGCGATGTTGGCATTGCAAAATGTGACCAGAAGGGTGAGGTGCACGTCTGCTTTACAGGTCAGTCCGGGGAGATACGCAAGGTCAGTCCACTGAGGCTTCCGGCCCACAGCAGTGCCTTCGCTATGACTATCCATAAAAGTCAGGGGTCAGAGTTTGATCACGTGCTGATCATACTGCCCGATAAAACGGTTGCTGTCCTCAGCCGGGAGTTACTCTACACCGGCATTACCCGGGCTCGCCGTCAGGTCAGCCTGTTAGCCAGCACCAAGGTGCTGGAGGCGGCCATCAAAACCCCTATTCAACGCAACAGTGGTTTGGCGGAAAAGCTGTCAGAGCTTTTTCCCGACAGCGGTTAAATCGCCAGATATTCGTGGCGCATCGCTTCGTTATCCAGCACTTCCTGGGCGGTACCGTCAAAAACGATATTGCCCATATCGAGTATCAAAGCCCGGTCAGCCAGGCGCAGCGCAGCGACGGCGTTTTGTTCCACAATAATGGTGGTAATCCCGTATTGTTTAATGTTGTCCACGATGCTGGCAATTTCCTGAACAATGACAGGGGCAAGCCCCTCGTAGGGTTCGTCGAGCAGAAGTAATTTAATATCCCGCGCCAGGGCGCGAGCCACAGCGAGCATTTGCTGTTCTCCGCCGGAAAGGGTTGTCCCCATCTGATTGCGCCGTTCGGCCAGGCGAGGGAAGTGTTCGTAGATGCGCTCAATAGACCAGCCCACCGGTGGCGCGATTTGCGCTAACTGCAGGTTTTCCTGGACGGTGAGGCCGGGGATAATGCGCCGGTCCTCGGGAACCAGGGCTACGCCACACTGGGCCGCCTGGTACGACTTCATCGGATGGAGGGGCTGGTGATCCAGCCAGATTTCTCCATGGGTCACTTGTGGGCTGTCGATCCGGGCAATGGCGCGCAGGGTTGATGTTTTTCCGGCGCCATTTCGGCCCAGGAGAGCGACGACTTCACCCTCTCGAATATCAAAGCTTATGCCTTGTACAATGTAACTTTCGCCATAATAAGCATGCATATCCCAACAGGAGAAGAATGCGGGCGCTGAGCCTTGATTGAGTACTTTTTCCACACGGCTGTTCACTGGGCTGCTGGCGTCTGAGACGTTAGGCATTGTCTGCTTCTCCAAGGTAGGCTTCTTTCACTTTAGCGCTGTTTTTAATTTCCTCTGGGGTGCCGGTTTCAATAATTTGTCCTTGGGCGAGTACACTGATTTGGTCGGCCAAGCTGAAGACGACATGCATATCGTGCTCAATGATGACTTTGGTCATACCCCGTTCTTTGATTTTTTGGAGGAGTTCAATCGTGCGGTTGGTATCGTGCCGGGACATCCCCGCCGTCGGCTCATCCAGCAAGAGTAACTTGGGATGTTGGATCAGACCCATCGCCAGCTCCAGCCGACGCTTGTCACCGCGCGAAATACTGCCGGCATGCTGGTTACAAAATCGGTCAAGGCCGACATCGGCCAGGGCGGCCATGGCCTCTTCGTAGATTGTTTTTTCCTCTGCGAGGCTGCGCAGGGGATTGAAGCGGAAAGTACCATCCCGTTTTGCCAGCGCCGGGATCATGACATTTTGCAGCAAGGGCAGGTCGGGAAAGATTTCCGGCGTTTGAAAAACGCGCACCATGCCGGCGTGGTTGATGTCCCAGGGTTGCAGGCCGATCATGCTTTGTCCATTGAAGGTGACCGTGCCGGTATCGGGCACTAAACGCCCAATGCAGCAATTCAGCAGGGTGGACTTGCCCGCCCCGTTCGGGCCGA
>DJFX01000008.1:96939-115909 GCA_002432635.1 Halothiobacillaceae bacterium UBA5861
TTGCCCGCCCCGTTCGGGCCGATGATGGCGTGGATGGTGCCTTCCTCGATTTGTAAATTGATCTCAGAGAGCGCACGCAGTCCGCCAAAGGTTTTGTTGACATTGTGAATATCCAGAATGTAACTCATGCGGCAGGCTCCCTGGGTGAGTGTGAGCGGGATCCCGGTGAATTCTCTCCAGGTGGTTGGCGACGCCGACTGAACAGACGGCGGATACGTTCGATGCCTTCGATCAGCCCACCGGGGATGAAAATAATAATGATCATAAACAGCACGCCCAGCGTCAAATGCCAGCCTTCACCCACGAACGGGCGGGTGAGGGCAACCATCAGGTCGGTCAGCGTTGGCGGTAAAAAATCAAAAGCCTGTTGAAGCACCTGTTCGTTGAATGCGGAGAAAATATTTTCGAAATACTTAATCGTAGCGGCCCCAAGAATTGGCCCGAACAGAGTACCTACCCCTCCTAAGATTGTCATGAGCACCACTTCACCCGAGGCTGTCCACTGCATGCGCTCAGCGCCTGCGAGCGGATCGGTAATGGCCATCAGCGAGCCGGCCAGCCCGGCATACATACCGGAAATCACAAAGGCGCTCAGCAGATAGGGGCGGGTATTAAAGCCGGTGTATTCCATCCTTATCTGGTTGGACTTAATGGCCAGTAGCTTCATTCCGTAGGGCGAGCGGAAAATTTTCAGCGAAAGCCAAAAGCCCAGAATCAGCATCACGGCGCAAAAATAGAAACCCGGGTAGCCGGTTAAGGTCAATCCGAAAAAATCACTTAAGGGAGAGCCTTCCACTTGGATGCCGAGCGCCGTGTCAATAATGCGTGGGTCGTCGCGCAGAACGCGTAGGCCGGTCTCTCCGTTGGTAATCGGGGTAAGGACAGAGTAGGCCAGGTTGTAAGACATTTGGGCAAAGGCCAGCGTCAGGATCGAAAAGTAAATGCCGGTCCGGCGCAGGCTTAAAAAACCAATGACTGCGGCAAACAAACCGGATAGCAGGATAGCAAACAGCACGGCCGGTATGGCATTCATGCTCAGCAATTTGAATGACCAGACAGCGGTGTACGAGCCAACCCCTAAAAAAGCGGCGTGTCCGAAAGAGAGGTAACCGGTCAGCCCAAACATGATGTTATAGCCGATTGCGAAAAGCCCAAAGATAGCGAATTTTTGCAGCAGGTCCGGATAGCCTGCACCGATCAGTGTGCCCCAGAGAGGCGCAGTCAGTACGACCAGTGCGAACAGTGCCAGAATAATCGTATCGCGGGTGCGTGAAGAGGTGATAATGGTTTGCATGGTCTGACTCCTTAATCCTTACCCATCAGGCCACGCGGGCGCACTAACAGGATAATCACCGCAATCAGGTAGATAATAATCTGGTCGATGCCGGGCAAAATTGATTTGACTTCATTCATGGAAAAGAACGATTGCAGGATGCCGAGCAGAAAACCGGCCGCAACGGCGCCGGGTAATGAACCCATGCCACCGACAACGACGACAACGAACGAGAGGACTAAAAAGTCCATGCCCATGTGGTAGTCCGGTGGCAGGATCGGCGTGTACATCACACCCGCCAAGCCAACCACGATGGTGGCCAGGCCAAAGATAATAGTAAAGCGGCGCTCGATGTTGATGCCGAGCAGGCCAACGGTTTCACGATCGTGCATACCGGCGCGCACAACCATGCCAAAGGTCGTCAGGTGGAGGAAGGCAAAAACCCCCGCAATAATGGCTAAGGAAAACAACAGGTAAATCATGCGCCACCAGGGGTAGACCAGCCCTTCTATTCCGAAGAGCGCACCGATGTTGGCGCTGCCGGCAACAATATCGGGTGCGCCAACGGGAATGGGGTTTGCGCCATAATTGGCCTTGATGATTTCTTGCAGCACAATGGCCAGGCCAAAGGTCACCAGGATTTGGTCAGCATGTTCGCGCTTGTAAAAGTGCCGGACCAGCCCACGTTCAACGGCCAACCCGATTAAGAGCATCACCGGAATCGCGATGACAATGGAGATGGGTACGGCGTAATCAATCAGCGCGGTACCGGTGTCGCCCCACCAGATTTCGAGATAAGGGGTTTCTTTATAGGCATCAAAAAATGTGATGCTTTCATCTTTGACTTTTTTGGAAATGGTGAGCAGGTTTTGAACGCTGACAGCGACAAAGGCTCCCAGCATAAACAGGGCGCCATGGGCAAAGTTGACTACGCCCAGCGTGCCAAAGACCAGCGTTAGGCCCAGCGCGATGAGCGCATAAGCGCCACCTTTATCCAGGCCATTAAGAATTTGCAGCAGAAAAGCATCCATAAGTGTTACGCGTGTGTTCGTTGATAATTGCCAGACAGACGAGCCAGCCCTGTAGTGGCTGGCTCTTGGCTGTGGCCCTTAGGCGTTGCAGCTGCCGAGATCCCCGCCCAGCATCGAGGCCGGATACTCCACTTTTGCTCGAGGGGTGATGTCGACCACTTCAAGCAGATCAAATTGTGACGATGGATTTTCGTTGCCGCGTACAACCAGAACATCTTTAAAGCATTGGTGATCCTCTGCGCGGTATTCGGTCGGGCCATTCCCCATGCCGTCAAACTTGAACCCTTCCAGGGCGGCAATCACGTCACAAGGATTGAAGGTGCCCGCCATTTCACAGGCATTGGCATACAGCAGTGTTTGCACATAGCAGGTGTGTGCCGCCTGTGATGGCGGAAAGCCATATTCAGCACCAAAAGATTTAACAAAAGCCTGAGACCCGGCGTCTTTCAATGACCAGTTCCAGTTGGTGGAGCCAAAGATGCCTTTGATGTTTTCGCCCGCTCCCTGAGCCATTAAGCGAGAGAACAGCGGAACAACAATCTGAAAATCTTTACCGTTGACCTGTTTGTCACGCAGTCCGAACTGGACGGCCTGGGTCAGTGAGTTGACCATGTCCTTCCCGTAGTGATTCAAGACCAGTACATCAGCACCGGAATTCAGAACCGGGGTGATATATTGCGAGAAGTCCCCTGCGCCTAGTGGGGTCCGCACGGCTGATTGGGTTTTCCAACCCAGCGCTTCGGTATATTTTTTGATAGAGCCTTCCTGTGACCAGCCCCAGGTGTAGTCCGCCGTCAAATGATAGGCTACGCGATCTTTACCGAATTCTTTTTCAAGAATGGGAGCCAGCGCTGCGCCGGACATTTCGGTGTTAAAAAAGTGGCGAAAGCCGTGTTTGCGTTTGTCTTTTCCTGTGGTGTCATTGGAATGGGTCAGCCCGGCCATAAAAATGACACCGGCTTCTTGACAAAGTGACTGCACAGCAATCGCCACACCGGAGGATGAACCGCCTGTAATCATAACCGCACCGTCTTTTTCTATCATCCGTTTGGCCGAAGCGCGTGCGGCATCTGATTTTGTTTGAGTATCCCCTGTTACGTATTGAACTTTCTTACCCAGAATACCGCTGCCTTTCAGACTGAGTGGTTTCATGGTATTCAACAGGCCACCATCTCCTTCGCCATTCAGGTGTTTGACGGCCAGTTTGTAGGCGCGCAGTTCGTCCGCGCCCTCATCGGCATAGGCGCCGGTTTGGGGGACGTTAAAGCCCAGTGTGACGGTAGCGCCTTTAGGTTCGTTAACGTAGGCGTGCGCATTTTTCATGAAGATCATGGGGGCGCTGGCGGCTAAACCACCAACCGCGGTGATTTTTAAAAAATCACGTCGGCTTTCATTCGTTGTTTTACTGTTTTTAGTCATGGAAGACCTCACGTTGGCTGTAAGCTTCCGACTCTTGGTGTTTGGCACCGAGTTCCTCAATCCCTTGGTGTTTAACACCAATCCTCATCGCTTGTAATTTATAAAGGCCTCTGAATTATGGTTATATCAGTACCCGGCTTAATCAGAGGCGGCTAAGACCAGGTTAAGGGTTATCGGCATGGGGCAGCGGACAACACTGAAAGTTGATAGGGCATAATTTGGGCCAATTTTTAAACGGATTAAAAATCAGTAAGTTAGCTTGGTTTGGGGGATGATGTTCAACACGCCGTGTTACTTTTAGTAACATCGAGTGTTTCCATCTGTAACATTTTGTGATGTAGTTCAAGATTACAAATAAAAATAAAAGCGCGTTGCACGAGCGATCAGTCAGCAGTAAAGGGGGGAGGATATGTCCCGGCTATTTACCAGAGTACGCGTACGTGAATGTACACTCATTGCAGTGGTCTTCGTATTGTTGTTGTTTTTGTCGCCCGTTGCTGATTTCTGGGCGGGCTTGGGTGCACCTTGGTACGCGCCCTATCTTGTGTGGGGCATTGCGATTTTGTGTGCTTTTTTGCTGCAACGGTACTTGAAGAAGTATGCGTTTTGAAGCCTGGCACCTGTTTGCGATCAGCGCGCTTTATCTGGGGCTTTTGTTCGTTATCGCAACGGCTGCAGAAAAAAAGTGGCTACCCGATGCACTGATTAAACACCCGTTGGTATATACCTTGTCTTTGGGGGTGTATGCCACATCCTGGACTTACTACGGCAGTGTGGGTCTGGCCGATCGTGAGGGCTATGCATTCCTTGGTGTATACATGGGTTTGACGATTGCTTTTTTGGCCTCACCCATCCTCTTGCGCCCGATACTCCGCTTGGTGAAAAAGTACCAGTTGTCGTCGTTAGCGGATTTGCTGGCTTTTCGTTATAACAGCCAGTTAGCAGGGGTTTTGGTGACGCTTTTTATGCTGGCAGGTACCTTGCCGTATACCGCGTTGCAAATTCAAGCGGTGACCGAATCGCTCAGGATACTGACGGGTGGCAATCAACCTTTGCTGTTGTCGTTGGGTTTTTGTTTAACCATCAGTCTGTTCGCCATCTTGTTTGGTTCACGGCACGTGAGACCTCGGGAAAAACACGAGGGTCTGGTTGTGGCGATTGCCTTCGAATCCCTCGTCAAGTTGGCGGCTATTCTGGCCGTGGGGCTTTATGCGGTCTTTGGTATTTTTGATGGACCGGCTGGCTTCTCAAACTGGGTCAGGAACAACCCGGCCGCAACAGAGGCTTTGATGCAGCCTATTCAGGAGGGGGCCTGGGCAATGATGTTGCTGCTTTCCTTTTCGGCTGCTTTTTTATTACCGCGGCAATTTCACATGATTTTTGTCGAAAACATCCGCTCCTCGAATCTGGACTATGCGAGCTGGGCATTTCCCTTATTTTTGCTTTTACTTAATATCGCCATTCCGCCAATTTTGTGGGTGGGTCAGTCCATGGATTTAAGTTATGGGCCTGATTTATATGTGCTTGGTGTTTCCATGCAAAGTCAGTCGGTTCTGTTGCCGGTGTTTATTTTCATTGGGGGGATTTCGGCGGCCAGTGCCATGATTATCGTGACCTCCATTGCATTGGCGACAATGTGCTTGAACCACCTGTTCTTACCCTTAAGCTTTGCCCGGCAAACCCGGAAGCAAGTCGATCTTTACCGCATGCTGATTGTCAGTAAAAGTCTGATTATTTTACTGATTATTCTGGCCGGCTACGTATTTTATCTGTTCTTGCAAACACACCGCGAACTTGCGGATCTTGGCTTGATTTCATTTGTGGCCGTGGCTCAGTTCCTGCCGGCTATTTTCGGTTTATTATTCTGGAAGCGGGCGAGTCGCAGCGGCTTTATTGCCGGGTTGATTGTGGGCGGTACGATCTGGTTCTGTACACAGATTTTACCGCTGTTTACCCGTGCGGGCTGGATTGAAAACAACTTGCTCGAGCTGATTATCGTGCCGATGAGCTCGACCACCAGCGCAGTCTGGTCGTTGATGTTTAATGGCCTGACGTTTGCCATTGTGTCCCTGTTGCTGCCGCAGAAACGCGAAGAGGCTGAAGCCGCTGAGGCTTGCTTAAGTGATGACATTTACCGGCCGCCCAGCCAGGTTGTTGCGGCTTCGATTGAACAGTTTGAACAGCAGCTGCGGGGTGTGATCGGTGAATCCATGGCGAAAAAAGAAGTGGCACTGGCTTTGCGCGATCTTAATCTGGAGCGGGAGGCTCTGACACGTAATGATCTCAATACGTTGCGTGTTCAGATTGGCCATAACCTGTCGGGCCTTTTAGGCCCGGTGATGTCATCCATGATCGTCAATGAAAATCTTCATGCAGACCACAGCGCGCAGGTCGCGATTGCCGATACGATCAAGTTTGTGGAAAGGAGCCTGGACGACTCACGCACGGAGCTCAAAGCCATGGCCGGCGAGCTGGATGCACTCCGGCGTTTCCATCGGCAGGTGCTGCACGATTTACCGCTGGCAGTGGTGACCATCAGCCCCGAATTAGAGGTTGTCAGTTGGAACGGTGCGATGCAAGTACTCTCGGGCAAAACAGAAGCCCAGGTATTAGGGCTGCACATCAATGCGCTGTCTTCCCCCTGGGGGCGCTTAATTGATGACTTTGTGCAAGGCTCTGAGCGGTTTATCCGGCAGCGTAAAATTCACGTTAAAAAGCAAATGCTCATCCTGAATTTGCATAAATCCATCATATCCGGCCGGCAGGACGACCCTCAAAAGCATGCGGGCGGTTACGTTGTTTTGATTGAGGATCACTCCGAAGTTTATCAATTGGAGTCTGAACTGGCGCACAGCGAGCGGCTGGCGTCTATTGGCCAGTTGGCCACGGGTGTGGCTCATGAGATTGGTAACCCAGTGACGGGCATTGCTTGCCTGGCACAGGAAATTCAGGAAATGCCGAATGACAAGCAACTTATGAAAGAAGGCGTCAAAGGGATTTTAGAGCTGACAGATCGCATTAGCAAAATTGTACAGTCACTGGTGAATTACAGTCATGTGGATCATGAAAACCCGGATACACTGAAACCCGTTAATCTCCGCGATACTGTGGACCAGGCGATTAAGCTGGTTTCACTCAGCCATAAAGGCAAACAAATCCGCTACATCAATCATTGCCAGAGGGATACCTGGGTGGTGGGCGATGCTCAGCAGTTGGCGCAAGTGTTTGTTATTCTTCTGAGCAATGCATGTGATGCTTCTGAGGGAAAATCGGAAGTGTATATCGAAGAGTCTCGTGACCGGCTCAGTCACCAGCGGATAAAAGTGTCCGTGATTGATCATGGCCGTGGTATTGAACCGTATGCGCTACAACGTATTTTTGATCCGTTTTACACCACGAAGCAGGTGGGAGAAGGAACGGGCGTTGGGCTCTCCCTCGCCTACAGTATTTTGCAAAAGCAAGGTGGCCAGATCAGTGTTAAAAGCAAGCCAGGGGAGGGCAGTGAGTTCATCCTCCAAATTACCCTGGCTGACCAGCCGCCGAAGGAATCTGATGCATGGCAAACATTTTAATTGTTGAAGACGAGCCTGTTATACGTGAGAGCTTGATGCGCCTCTTGCAACGCAACCACTTTTCGGTCACTGCGGTGAGTGGCGTTGTTGAGGCCGAAAAAGCGGGTTTGATGGATTTCGACTTGATCATTGCAGATATCCGTTTGCCTGGCGAGCCTGGCACGGAGTTGATCGCCCGGGCAGCACCGGTTCCGGTTATGGTCATGACCAGTTACTCATCGGTCCAGTCTGCGGTTGATGCGATGAAACAAGGCGCGGTGGATTACATCTCGAAACCGTTTAATCACGAAGACATGATTTTGCAAGTCAAAAAAAATCTACAACATCAAGATCTTAAACAAGAAAATGCCGTGTTGAAGAGGGAGCTGAGGCAACACTACCCCCTAAAGGGTCTGATTGGAAACAGCGCCTGCATGGAGCAAGTGTATGACCGCATTGAACGTGTGGCCGGTACCGACACACCGGTACTGATTCTTGGCGAAACGGGGACGGGTAAAGAGTTGGCGGCCAGAGCCATTCATGAGCGGAGTTTGCGTGCTGAGCATCCTATCGTATCTCTGAACTGCGCCACTATTCCGGAAAACTTGATGGAATCGGAACTCTTTGGACATCAAAAAGGCGCATTTACATCGGCTTCGCAACACCATAAAGGATTATTTGAAGCAGCAGATTCAGGCACGTTGTTTTTGGATGAGATTGGCGAATTGTCGCTGGAGGCTCAGGCCAAGTTGTTACGCGTGCTGGAAACGGGAGAAATCCGACGTTTGGGCTCGGATAAAAATCAGCATGTCGATGTTCGATTGATTGCGGCAACTCACCGAAATTTACAGCAGATGGTGAGAGATCATTTGTTCCGTGAAGATTTGTACTACCGTCTGCACGTACTGGACATTGTAATGCCGCCTTTGCGTGAGCGTGGTCGGGACATTATCGAACTGGCGGAGACGATTCTGGCAAATATTTCTAAAAAATTTAACCGTAAACCGTATGCTTTCAGTGATGGAGCGTTATCACAATTGCAGCAGTATCACTGGCCCGGCAATGTCCGCGAATTACAAAATGTCATCGAACGGGCGATTTTACTCAGCAACAATCAAACCATCGGCTCCAATGAACTGGGTTTGCCCACTATGGCCGAAACGGGGCAATCAGTGAAAGCTCCGGCGCTCTCGCTGGATGACTATCTGGTTGATTTTGTTACAAAGCATCAACACCACATGAGTGAAACACAGATGGCTGAACACCTGGGCATCAGCCGGAAAAGTCTGTGGGAAAAACGTCAGCGCCTGGATATTCCCCGCACACCGCGAAAGTAGCCGTTGGCGCCCCTCCCGCTGTTCGGTCGCCGCTTTATTCTCCCACTTTAACCGGTTGGGCTTTCAAAGATGGGTATGGCTTTAAGTAATCTGCCAGCAAAGCCGCTATTACCGTAGTCACAGGGGTATTTCTCATCTTTAATTGAAAGACACAGGCTAAAACAGAATTACATGAATTCTTCTGACATGTCGAAAGAGGCGCTACTGGACGAGCTCAATCGTCTGCGAAACGAAATCCAGGAAGCTCAAGTAAAAAAAGCCCAACTAGGCTCTTTGGTTGCGGCCCAGACACGCATGCAGGCCTTACTTCATCACGCGTCCGATGCCGTCATCCAGGTCAGTGGCGTGGATGAAACAATCCAGTCGGTTAATCTCGTGGCTCTGCGGGTTTTTGGTTATGAAGAAATGGAGTTGCTGTACCGACCTGTTACAGAGCTTATTCCCACACCACCTCAATACGGTGGTTTGTTGCCATACCTTGAAGATATCGTGCAGAGCAATGCAGACTCTGTTGGTGAAAAAAGGCCTATTGTCGGGTTAACCAAAAAAGGGTCCATTGTTTATCTCCAGGTTGCGGTGGCTAAAGCCAGCCGTGGTGATATGACGCTCTTTGAAGATAGCGTGGTGGAATGTGTCGAAGAGGATGAGACCGAAGCGGAGAGCTATTTGTGTATTGTTCGTGATGTTTCTGAGGAGCGCCGCATTCTGCATGAACTTAAGCTACACCGTGATCAGTTAAATGCCATGGTTTTTGCCCGCACAAAAGATCTGGAGGCCGAACGTCAAAAGGCTGAGAAAGCCAGCCGTGCCAAAACAGAATTTTTAGCGAATATGTCTCACGAGCTGCGCACCCCTATGCATGCCATTTTGAGCTTTGCCGAAATGGGTCAGACGCGCATCGATAAAGTGTCTGTTGAGCGTCTTGGCTACTACTTTCAGCGCATTGATGAAAGTGGCCACCGTTTACTCCGTTTAATTAACGATCTACTGGATGTCTCGAAGGCTGAAGCGGGGAGAATGGAGCTTATGTATTCCGAGACGAGCATTGTCCAGCTGGTTGATAGTGTCCGCGCAGAATTTGAAAGTTTATTTCTCGATAAAGCCCTCACGTTTACCTTGAGCGTCGATCAGGCGTGCCCTGCAAGCATTTCTTTGGATCGGCAGAAAATTTTACACGTGTTACAAAACCTCCTGTCCAATGCGGTTAAATTCAGCGCGCGGGAAGGTGATATCAAAGTGATCATCCAGCCTGAAGAGCGTTATCTTAAGACAAATGACAAGAGTCACGAAGAGCAGAAACAAGAGGGCATTTCGATTTCAGTATCCGATATGGGCGTGGGTATCCCCGATGCTGAATTAAGTCTGATTTTTAGCAAATTTGTTCAGTCCAGTCAGACAAAAGATGGCTCCGGCGGAACCGGCCTGGGCCTTGCGATCGTAAAAACCTATGTTGAACTTCATGGGGGGTATGTCGCGGCGGCCAATAATCCTCAGGGAGGGGCCGTGTTTACTGTCTGGCTGCCTTGCCAGCCGTTATCCCCGTCATAAAATTCGCAGGCGCTTCTCCTGGGCACTGAGTAACGCCAAGTTGCTTATACCTGCTCAAACGTTGACAATCAGCCTGTGTCAATCAAATAACTCAAATGTGATGGAAAGAAAAGTTGCCTTTATTGGATTGGGAGTCATGGGCTACCCCATGGCAGGCCATTTATCTGCCGGTGAATATCAAGTCACGGTGTATAACCGTACATCGAGTAAGGCAACGGCATGGGCCCGCGCCCACAAAGGCGAACAAGCCACGACACCTGCGCTTGCAGCAAAGGATGCCGATATTGTGATGGCCTGTGTCGGTAATGATGACGATTTAAGAAGCGTTATCCTGGGTGAAGAGGGTGTATTGGCGGGAATGAAAGCCGGCGCTTTACTGGTTGACCACACCACAGCCTCGGCGGATGTAGCTCGTCAACTGGGCAGGCTTTGCCAGACCAAGGGGATTGGTTTTTTGGATGCGCCTGTGTCGGGAGGGCAAGCCGGTGCTGAAAATGGCATATTAACCGTCATGGTGGGAGGGCAGGCTGATCATTTTGCCGAGGCAGAACCCGTGATTTCCTGTTACGCCCGCTCCGTTCGTTTGATGGGTCCTGTGGGCAGTGGGCAGCTTACAAAAATGGTGAATCAAATATGCATTGGTGGCCTGGTCCAAGCGCTCTCAGAAGGTTTACATTTCGCAAAGTCAGCCGGTCTGGATCCCCATGCGGTTGTTGACGTCATCTCAAAAGGCGCAGCACAGTCGTGGCAGATGGAAAACCGGTACAAAACCATGCTTGCTAATGAGTACGATCATGGATTTGCCGTTAAATGGATGCGTAAAGATCTGGATATTGTCCTCAACGAAGCCCGTCGTCAGGGTGTGAGTTTGCCGGTGACAGCGTTGGTTGATCAATTTTATGCCGAGGTTGAAGCTCTGGGGGGGAAAGGTTGGGACACATCGAGCCTACTGGCGAGACTGGAGTCACTTAAAAAAGATTGAGGCAATGCGCGATGTTCGGTAAACATCAGTATCATCCAGCCACTTTAAACTCGTTGGTTCGTTCGCTTCGTGAACAACTAGGGGATCGGCTGGTGACCACCCGTGCTGTGCGTGAGCAACACGCACAAGGCGAGTCCTGGCATACTCCTTACCCACCCGATGCGGTTGCTTTCCCTGTGTCCACGGAAGAGGTGGGGCGGATTGTCAGCCTCTGCCACGAGGCAAAAGTGCCCGTCATACCTTTTGGCGCGGGGACTTCGATTGAAGGCCAGCTGGGCGCTGTCTACGGTGGCATCGCGGTGGATATGTCACGCATGAATAAGATTCTTGTTGTGCACGAAGAGGATATGGATTGTCGTGTTCAGGCCGGTGTGACTCGAAAACAGCTCAATGAATACTTGCGTGATACCGGACTATTTTTCCCGATTGATCCTGGGGCGGATGCCTCGCTGGGTGGAATGGCTGCGACGCGTGCGTCAGGGACGAATGCTGTCCGCTACGGTACGATGCGTGAGAATGTGCTCTCTCTGACCGTTGTCTTGCCTAATGGCCGTATTATTAAAACCGCCAGACGGGCGAGAAAGTCGGCGGCGGGTTATGATCTGACCCGGTTATTTGTTGGATCTGAAGGTACGCTTGGGGTCATCACGGAAGTTGCGGTGCGTTTATATGGCATGCCTGAAGCGATGTCTGCTGCGATTGTGAATTTTCCCAGCGTAGATGCCGCGGTTCAGACCGTGATCACCACCATTCGCATGGGAATACCTGTTGCCCGGATTGAGTTGCTGGATGACTATTCGCTCTATGCGATCAACCGGTATTCAAATACGCATTATCCGGAAAAAGATACGCTCTTTCTCGAGTTCCACGGTACTGAGCAATCCGTTGCTGAGCAGGCAAATACTGTTGCGGAGATTGCCAGTGAGGAAGGAGGCAGCGGCTTCCATTGGGTCACAAAAGAAGAAGAGCGCAACCAAATGTGGGAGGCGCGGCACAAGACTTATTATGCCGCACTTGCTTTAAAACCGGGGTGTAAAGGCTGGTCGACCGATGTGTGCGTACCGATATCCGCCTTGGCTGAGTGTATCGCTGAAACTAAAAAAGATCTGGAGGGAACTTTCTTCAAAGCCCCTGTTATTGGGCATGTTGGAGATGGCAACTTCCACGTATTGTGGATGATGGAGCCGGGTAACCAAGCACACATAGATGAAGCCGTTCGGCTGAATGGCAGGCTGGTGGAAAGAGCGCTGGCGCTGGGTGGAACTTGCACCGGAGAACATGGTATTGGGGTTGGTAAGCTCCCCTACCTGCGGGCTGAGCATGGCGATGAGGCCGTCAACATCATGCAACTGATCAAGCAGGTCATTGACCCACTGAATATCATGAACCCCGGCAAGACAGTAGCTGTTTGATGTCATGGACGTAGATCCAAAGCCGCCTCAGGTCGATGAGTGCATCGATCTTTTTTTGGATAAGCTTTGGACCGAGCGGGGCTTGAGCCGGCATACACTGGCTGCGTACCGGTCTGACTTGGTGTTATTCCAACGCTGGTTGAATCGCCATAACCAAAGTTTGCTCGACGTAGAGGCTGCTGCTATTCAACAGTTTTTTGCCGCTCGCCTTGATCAAAAATACAGTGTGCGCAGTATCGCCAGAACGCTGTCCACCTTACGTCGTTTTTATCAGACGATGGTGCAGGAAAAGCATCTTTCTGAAGATCCTACTCGGCTGATTGATGCGCCCAAACTTGGCCGCAAACTCCCCAAAACATTAACAGAAGCCGATGTTGATTTACTGCTCACCGCCCCCGATGAATCGGAACCACTCGGGCTGCGCAACAAGGCGATGATGGAGTTGATATACGCTTGTGGTCTGCGTGTCAGCGAATTAGTCGAATTGACGATCGCGCAGGTTAATCTTCGTGCAGGTGTTGTGCGGGTGATGGGAAAAGGCAGTCGGGAGCGTGTTGTCCCCGTGGGGGAAGAAGCACTCGATTGGCTTGAACGCTATTTTCGCTGTGCCCGTTCAACCCTGTTACATCACCGCTGTGCCGGGACAGAGCAATTTTTTGTGACGCGTCGCGGCGGAGGCATGACCCGTCAGGCATTTTGGCACATCATCAAACGTTATGCGGTGGAAGCGGGAATTAGCAAGCCGTTATCACCTCACACGCTCAGGCACGCTTTTGCCACCCACCTTGTCAATCACCATGCAGATTTGAGAGTGGTACAGATGCTGCTGGGCCACAGTGACCTGTCAACTACGCAAATTTACACCCATGTGGCAAATGAACGTTTGAAAAGCATTCATCAGTCACACCATCCTCGCGGTTAAAAATAATTAACTATAGAGTATTTTTTCGAGAAATATGGTTGTTTTATTTTTCTAAATTGATACTCAAATGGGATGATTTTTTTACCCGTAAATTCCAATTTTAATGTTGATCCTGGTAATGATAGCCGTTAATGTACCCTGCTAAGCGCTTTTGCCTGTTAGAAAAAGTCATAGGTGCTTGCTTAAAATGGCTGCGATCCATCTCCTTTTACATAGAATGCCGATGGGTCTCAAACCTCTCCTGAGCGGCAGCCGGTAAATATCAAATAATGTTTTGAGGAAATGTTATGCGTACTCTGAGACGATTGGGTTTTATGGTTGTGGCATTGGGAGTGGTTTTGGTCACCACCGCGTCGGCTGCAACAGTGGTGAATTTTGCAGCTTATGTACCGACTAAGCACATTGTGATGCAGGATGTTCTTATCCCCTTTTTTAATGACGTGGAAAAGGAAACCAACGGTTCTATTACTTTTAAATTGCACGCAGGCGGTTCGTTGGCCAGTGGCAAAGGCTCATTGGCCGCTGTGCGTGATGGGCTAGCCGAAGGAGCGCTACTGGTTGACTTGTATACACCGAAAGAGCTGGCGGCTATAGGCATGATCAGTGGGCTGGCAATGCTGGGTAAAGACCCACGAGTCATGTCGGCGGCCTCAAATGAAATGATTTTGCTGAGCTGCCCCGAGTGTTTAAAGTCGTACCAACGCCATAGCGTAACGCCTTTGGCACTCTATGCAACGTCCGCCTATAAGCTTATGTGCCGGGAACCGGTCAAGTCTATCGAAGACATCAAAGGCCGCAAAATAAGAGCTGTAGGTCCCTATGGTATTTGGGCCAAGGAATTAGGCGCTGTGCCGGTGCGCATTAATAGTGCAGAAGGGTATGAAGCACTTGAGCGTGGTCAACTCGATTGTCTGGTTGGATCTCTGGCTTGGCTAAAATCCTATTCGTATTGGGATGTTGTGAAGCATGTTGTGGATTTCCCCTTAGGTACGTACCATGCCGCCGCATTTTTTAATCTGCGTACAGATGTTTGGGAAGGTCTGAGCAAAGAAGAGAAAAAAGTCATTATTGACCGCATTCCAGCTATGATCGCGCGCGCGGCCAATCTGTATCTGGAGCTTGATGAAAGCATCAAAAAGACAGGGACGGCTGAGCATGGCCTTCAGTTTGCTGACCCTGACCCCAAATTGGTCGAAATGATGAAAACGCATCAGCAAAAAGAAATCAAACGGGTTGCTGCACAAGGTGATAAACGAAAAGTTAAGAATGCTGAAGAGATCGTCAATACCTACCTGGAAAAGGTGAAGAAATGGGAAAAGATCGTTGCTGAAACAGGTGGCGATGAGGCCAAGTTCACCGAAGCACTGCGCCAGGAAATCTTCAGTAAAATCCAGTACTGATCATCTCCGGTCACTCAATCATGTTTCGTTGCGCTTGTCTTGCCTCGACAAGTGCAACGGGATTTACATTCAGTCATTGAGCTAACAACTCTATTAAAAGTGGAGTTAGCCAGGAGCTTGCAATGAAATTTATCGAAGCACCGATCAAGTGGCTTAGCTTCGTATTGATGCTCATTGGTGGCGCAGCCATGTTGTTGATGATGGTGCAAATCACAGCTGACGTTTTCATGAAGCATTTTTTTGATCAGCCCATTACAGGCACGCTTGAGGTCGTCTCGTTTTATTACATGACGAGTATTATTTTTCTGCCCTTTGCGTATATACAACTGAAGCGGGGTCACATCGTTGTCGAATTGATCGCGCAGAAAATGACGCCAAGAGGCCAGCTGATCAGTCAGTGTTTTACCGATATTCTATTATTAATCTTCCTGTTACTTTACGTAAGCAGCAGTTATGAAATGGCTGTTTTCAAGATGGGGTTTGATGAGGCGGTCGAGATTGCTGAAGACGACTTCAGCATTTGGCCTGCCCGGTGGTTTCTCCCCCTGGGTGGAGCAATCATGATTATCGTCGTGATTTTGCAACTGTTTCGAAATCTACCATACGTATTTAACGGCAGATTACCTGAGTCCGGTATCGCCTGATTATTCATCATAAAAATATACTCGCTTGAAGCTAGCAAAGGGCTTAGCCAGAGCGACTCAAATTATTAAAACTGGAATGGATGGTGTCGTGTGTCTAGTGTCGCTATAGGATTCATTGGTATTTTTGTCTTGTTACTCTTATTGGCGCTTAAAGTGCCGATTGGGGTTGCGCTTGGACTGGTGTCTTTAACAGGCATCACTATTTTAAGGAGCTTTCAAGCCGCTTATGGAGCGTTGGGCTCTATTCCGTTTGATTTTGCAGCACACTGGTCCTTGTCTGCAGTGCCTATGTTTTTGCTCATGGGCTCAATTGCCTATCACTCAGGCTTAACATCCAGTTTGTTTACCGCTGCCCGTGTCTGGTTAAGCTTTTTGCCGGGCGGACTGGCGGTGGCCAGTAACTTTGCGTCGGCAGGCTTTGCGGCGGCCTCGGGCTCCAGCCTGGCGACAGCCGCTGCGATGGGACGTTTGGCAATTCCAGAAATGCTCAAGCGGGGTTATGACCCTGCGCTGGCAACGGGTGTGGTCGCCGCTGGGGGCACGTTGGGTTCACTTATTCCGCCCAGTATTTTGATCGTTTTATACGGCTGGGTTGCAGAGCAGCCCATCGGTAAGCTTCTGATCGCAGGTATTATCCCGGGCATTTTGACAGCGTTGGTTTATACCGCCATGGTTGTTATCCGGTGCATGGTTAAACCTGAGCTTGCGCCACGCATACACGAAACGGTGAGCTGGAGTGAGCGTTGGGCTGTGATGCGACAAGTCTGGCCATTACCTTTGCTTATTTTGGGTGTGATTGGGGGCATCTATAGCGGATTTACCACGCCGACAGAAGCGGGGGCTTTTGGTGCGGTTTTGGCCATCGTCATTGCCTTGTTGCAAGGCCGGCTCACTAAAGAAGTGGTTAAAAACAGTTTGTCGGAAGCGCTGGAAAGCACATCGGCCATTTTCTTCGTGGGTATTGGCGCGGTGCTTTTTGCGCGATTCATTGGTTTTAGCGGTATCCCGGATTACCTGGCAGGTTTTATTGAAGCATACGCCCTGAATCCTTTGGTTTTAGTTATAGGTGCTTCGTTGATTTACATCCTCCTGGGCATGTTTTTGGATCCCATTGGCCTGATGCTCATTACCTTACCTATTTTGTTACCCATGTTTGAGGCTGCAAATCTTGACCTGATCTGGATGGGCATCATCATTATCAAGTATTTGGAAATCGGCCTGCTGACACCGCCGGTGGGCTTGAATGCTTACGTCATTAAAGGGGTGGTCGGCGATCAGGTCGCCTTGAGCACCATTTTTCGGGGGTTGACCTGGTTCATTTTTGCCGAGGCCATCATCATGGCCATACTCATCGGCTTTCCGGATATGGTAACCTTTCTGCCTGAATTGATGGCTGATTAGAGGATTGTTGCATGTACATTAACCGTACTGTTTTTTCAGAAGAGCATGAGGCATATCGGGACACAGTTGCCCGCTTTATGGATGAAGAACTGGTGCCCTACCATGCACAGTGGGAGAAAGAGGGAATCGTTCCCCGCGAGGCCTGGAAAAAAGCCGGTGATGTCGGCATTTTATTACCAGCCATTCCCGATAAATATGGTGCTCCGGGTGGGGATCGTCTCTTCTCATCTATCGTCATCGAAGAGCAAGCCAAACGCGGCTTGTCAGGCCCGGGGTTTACTCTGCACTCTGATATTGTTGCGCCTTACATTCTGGCCTACGGAACAGAAGAGCAAAAGCAGGCTTTTCTTCCCAAGATGGCTGCCGGGGAAATGATCGGCGCTATCGCGATGACCGAACCGGGTACAGGAAGCGACTTACAGTCTGTGAAAACCACAGCGATCCGCGAGGGTGACGAATATGTGATTAATGGTCAAAAAACCTTTATTACCAACGGCATTAACAGTGATTTGGTTATTCTTGTCACCAAAACGGACCCTGAACTGGGGGCGAAAGGTATTTCGCTGATTCTGGTGGAAGCCACGCGAGAAGGCTTTACCAAAGGGCGTAATCTCGACAAAATCGGCATGAAAGCACAAGATACGGCCGAGCTCTTTTTTGACAATGTTCGCGTTCCCGTGACAAACCTTTTAGGTAAAGAGGGCACCGGCTTTTACATGCTCATGCAGGAGCTTGCGTGGGAGCGTATGCAAATTGCGATTGGTGGTATTGCCTCAGCGGAGAGCATTATCGAAGAGACGGCGACTTATACCAAAGAGCGCAAAGTCTTTGGCCAACCCATCGCGGGCTTTCAAAATACACGATTTAAATTGGCAGAGCTCAAAACACAAGTGCAAATAGGACGTGTTTTTGTGGACAAATGCCTTGAGCTGATCATGAAAAAAGAGCTTGATGCAAGCACCGCAGCTATGGCCAAAATGTGGTGTAGTGACTTAAACTGTAAAGTCATTGACGAGTGTTTACAGCTCCATGGCGGCTATGGCTACATGTGGGAATACCGGGTGGCCAGGGCCTACGCGGATGCGCGTGTTTCCCGAATTTACGGGGGCTCGAATGAAATTATGAAAGAATTGGTGGCACGTACGTTTGATTGATGCCCCTTGCGGTTGCATAAAAAATAAACACATGAGGCCGCGTTTGCGGCCTTTTTTGATGGGAGGAGAACCATGTTTGATAGAACAATATTTAGTGAAGAGCATGAAATCTTTCGCAAAACCGTTGCCCGGTTTGTGGAAGAAGAAATGGTCCCTTATCACGAACAGTGGGAAGAAGACGGTATCGTCCCCCAGTCACTGTGGTTGAAAGCCGGTGAGGCCGGGCTGCTATGCCTGACAGTACCGGAAGCGTACGGTGGCCCTGGTGGTGACCGCTTGCACTCCATTGTGGTGATTGAGGAAATGGCGAAAAAGAACATCACTGGGCCGGGTTTTTACCTGCACTCCGACATTGTCGCCTCATACCTTATTAATTATGGGACGGAAGAGCAAAAGAAGCAGTGGTTGCCAAAGTGTGTTTCCGGTGAAGTCATTCTCTCAGTTGGGATGACCGAGCCTGGTGGTGGCAGTGATTTGGCCAACATTAAAACGACCGCGATTCGTGATGGCGATGAGTACGTAATCAATGGCCAGAAAACGTTTATTTCTAATGGCCACAACGCAGGCTTGACGGTTCTGGCTGTTAAAACAGATCCTTCGCTGGGCGCCAAGGGTGTCAGCCTCATTCTTGTTGAAAACGACCGCCCTGGTTTTACCAAGGGTCGTAACCTGAAAAAAGTTGGTATGAAAGCGCAGGATACGGCTGAACTTTTCTTCGACAATGTGCGAGTCCCGGCCAGCAACTTATTAGGGGAAGAGGGCAAGGGCTTCATTATTTTAATGAAGCAACTCGAGTGGGAACGCATGATTATTGCCGCACATTGCACGGCAACGG
The DNA here is from genome assembly GCA_002432635.1 of Halothiobacillaceae bacterium UBA5861. Lineage (GTDB taxonomy): Bacteria > Pseudomonadota > Gammaproteobacteria > UBA5861 > UBA5861 > UBA5861. Next base: position 115,849 of record DJFX01000008.1, read on the forward strand.
CTGAGGCTGCGCTTGAATGGACGATTGACTACACCAATCAACGGATGGTGTTTGGCAAACC
>DJFX01000008.1:116215-117060 GCA_002432635.1 Halothiobacillaceae bacterium UBA5861
GCTGTCTGGATGCCCTGATGAAAGGTGAGCTGGACAATGCCACCGCATCCATGGCCAAACTTTGGGGCAGTGAACTTTTGGGGAAAGTTGTCGACGAGTGTGTGCAACTGCATGGCGGGTATGGCTTTATGTGGGAATATCCCATCGCCAGAGCTTATGCTGATGCGCGTGTACGGCGAATTGCAGGCGGCTCCAGTGAGGTGATGAAAACGATCATTGCCCGCACCATGTTTCCCAAAGAGAGCCGCTGACAGGACCCTGGCCGGTGAGTGAAAGGCGCGTGTTGCGCCTTTTCATGCCCAATCGTTTGATGGGCCGCCCGCCTCTTTACATGTGGTCTAGGGGTGAATGATGGACTACCAACATATCCAAGTGAACAAAATTGCAGGGGCACTGGGGGCCGAGATCTCCGGTGTTGACTTATCACATCTGCTTTCGGATGAGGTGATTGCAGAAATTCGCAAAGCCTGGTTAGACAATTTGGTGATTTTTTTCCGTAACCAGGACATCACCCCCGAGCAACAACTGGCCTTTGCTGAACGTTTTGGCGAAATTGATATTTACCCCATGCTTCAGGGCATAGAAGGCTACCCTCAGATTGCACCGGTCTTGAAATTGGAGCACGAAACTGTCAATTTTGGTGGCTTATGGCACTCGGATACCAGTTACCTTGAAGTCCCGCCTATGGCGGGCATTCTACTCGCACGGGAAGTGCCTCCTTATGGGGGAGACACCTTGTTTTCCAATATGTATATGGCTTATGAAGCACTTTCTCCCGGCATGAAAAAAGCGCTGGAAGGACTGGTCGGCATTAACAGTTCGGCCAGTGCCGAGGTGTCTAGAAC
>DJFX01000008.1:117244-129947 GCA_002432635.1 Halothiobacillaceae bacterium UBA5861
CCAGTGCCGAGGTGTCTAGAACCCGTGAAGACCGGGTGCAAACCGCCGCAACCGCGTTTAGCCATCAAGAATTGATCGGCGAGCACCCCGTGATTCGTACCCATCCTGAAACGGGTAAAAAAATACTTTACATCAACCGAGGGCACACCCAGCGTTTTAAAGGTTTTACCGAAGAAGAAAGCCGCCCAATTCTCGAATATCTATTCGCGCATCAGGTGCGGCCAGAATTTACCTGCCGGTTCCGATGGGAGCCCGGGTCCCTGGCGTTTTGGGATAATCGCAGCGCCCAGCACAATCCGGTGAATGATTACCATGGCTACAAACGGCTTATGCATCGGATCATTTTAAAAGGTGACAAGCCTTCATGACTTCAAGCGCAGGTATTGGCCTTCTTAAACAGCGCATTGAAAGCATACCCGCCAGCGTGAGAGGCATCATGCTGGCATTAATTGCCGCGCTCTCTTTTACCAGTTTGCACACTGCCATACGCTACACGTCGCAAGAGTTGCATGTTTTTGAGATTACTTTTTTCCGTTACCTGCTCTCTGTACCGATTATCCTGCCTCTGCTGTTGCGTTCGCGGTTTGCGATATTAAAAACCAATTGTTTCCATTTGCACGCTCTGCGGTGCTTATTCCTTTTGTGCTCTGTGGCGGGCTTGTTTACCGCACTGAGTATTTCGCCATTGGCCCAAGTGACGTCCCTGACGTTTTTAGCGCCTGTCCTGGGCGCGGCTTTTGCGATTCTCTTCTTGCGAGAATACGCCGGCTTTTTCCGTTGGTTTGCGGTCATCGGGGGCTTTATTGGTACGCTTGTCGTTTTGCGCCCAGGGGTGATCGAAATTGAACTGGGCCCCATCCTGGCGATTTTTGGGGCGACTATGTGGGCGCTGTCGATTCTAATCATCAAGGTCATGTCCAAAACAGAATCCAGCACCACACAAGTCACCTACCTGACCTTACTGGTAACGCCGGTTTCTATGGTGGCGGCCTTGTTTTTTTGGCAGTGGCCGAATCTGGAGCAATGGCTGCTGTTATTTTTTATCGCAGGTGTTGCAACGTTAGGGCAGTTTGCCTATACCCAGTCGTTTACCTTGGCAGACACGACCGTGCTCATGCCTCTGGACTTTACTCGCATGGTTTGGGCGACTTTATTCGGTTATGCTTTTTTTGGTGAATTGCCCGACTTATGGACATGGGTAGGCGGCGCACTGATTTTTTCCAGTGCAGCAATGGTCACTATTACTGAAGCGCGCAGAAAACCGGCATAAATACAGCGCAGACTTAAGCGACCACACTGGCTGGAGACAGCCAGGTGGCCAGAACTGCTGTTGCCAGAAAGATCAACAGGCCAAGCGTTAATTCCATTTTGATGGAGCGTGCCAGCGCCAAGTGTCCTTGTCCCTTTGCCAACAGAGGGGTTAAGCGCCACTTATTCAAGGCTGCCAAAGATAACAGGCCAGTGACGAAAATAAGTTTCGTCAGCAACACGTTGCCATAGTTTGTTTGGATGAGTTCGGGCGGAGACGCCAAGAGTAGAAAGAGCAAATACCCGCCACTAAACATCAGCAATCCTACGGCCCAAGCGGCCAGCTGTCCAAACCGGGTCATCAAAGCATGCAATGACGTTTGCTCCAGCATATGGCAGGACCGCCAAAGAGGGTAGAGTGACCCGAGCCACCAGGAGATTGCGATCACATGAACCGCAATCAGCAAGACGGCAATGTTGGGCAAGTCGACGGTATGCCCAGTCTGGTGAAAGGAGTACCCATAAAACAGCAGGGCGCCCGCCAGGGTTATATTACGAAAACGCACGGATGAGGCAGTGAAGGACGCGGCTGTTTCACGCCAGCATAGCCCTGTGCCCAGCAAAAAAAGCAGGCCCGAAAGTGACCGGGTCAGCGCCTGATGTCCGATTGGTGAGTCCCATAAAATAGCGGTAAAATCAGGATCCCAAAGGCCACTTAGACCGTTATCTGCGTAGGCGCCGACCTGAATGAAAAAACTCATGGTAGCCGACACGGATAAAACCACAGCGGATACCCCGGCATACCTCAACAGGTAACGCCTGAAAGACAGAGGCTTTGAGGCCATTAACGCAATGGAAAGTCCACCCAAGGCAAAAGCACCACTGATGTACATGAGTAACTTGTTAGCGAGCGCCACAATATCCCAAGTGGATATATCCAGCATACAAAGCTCCTCTTTTGATTTTTACATGTTCCATGACCGCTCGTACTGAAGAGGGAGAGGCCAACACCTTCGCTTGAAAACGGATCAAGCCCTATTCAACAGACTGTATAGCGTCGAGAGTAAAGGTGAGCCTGCCGGAAATTTTGTGTGCATCGGAACCCATCCCGCGCCAATGCACAGTAAATCTTGAAGGCGTTAATGGCGGTAGGGCTATTTCAAAAGTGTCTTTCGCTGCCTTTTGGGGTTTAAACTCAAGTGGGATGACTTGATTTTCCGCATTGACCAAGCGTAGCTTCAAGAGGCGAACCTTGCCAGTAAAACGCAACTCCAGAAACGCCGGAGCAGCGCTGAGCAAATCGCCGTCATTAGGTGTGGAGCCCGTGAGCTTGGTATGCGCCAAGGCCTGGGTTGAAACCAATAAGGCCAAGCTGAAAAAAATGTTTCTCACGACATGCATGGTATTTCCTTTTTAAACGAAAGGGCCGTATTGAAAATCGTGTACAAGCCGTTTCCCACCGGTTATGCAAGGCAGGTATGCAGCGAGTTTCCGAGTAACACGGCCTTCAGAAGGTCAATTAACTAGTATTGTTCCCGTTGTTGTGTGACGGACGAATAAAGCCGGTAGGATCCGTCTTCCATTATCATCATGATTTGATACGGTGAAAACTGGTTACCATATTCCATGCCCGGGCTGCCCGTCGGCATTCCCGGTACGATCAGCCCACGCGCACTTGATGGTTTTTCTTGTAAAAAGCGCTGAATGAACTTGGCAGGAATATGCCCTTCAAACACATAGCCTGACGACGAGACCGTTGTGTGGCAAGCCTGGTGGCGGGGGTTAATTTGGTAACGGCGCTTAACGTTGTCTAAGTTTTTCATATGTTGTATTTCTGTTTTGAATCCAGCCGCTTCAGCGTGTTCGACCCATTTTGTGCAGCACCCACAAGTAGGGCTTTTATAGACGGTGAGTGGTTCATAGACTGGTTGTGTCTCAGCGTGTAATGAAGGAAAAACTTGCGCACCTGCCAACAACAGGGCAAAAAAACAATGTAAAAGGCGTATTTGTCCGCGCTTACTTAACATGATGTTACTCCTAAGAAATTATAAAAATGGTATGGCCACATCTGTTTGCAGCCAGTCTCCCGTCAGTACGACGCTGCTTTGTCGGACTGCGAGCAAACGAAGGGGAGTCAACTGATCAGGTGTTTGGCGGGCGCAAAGGTGGTGTGAAATATCCAGCGCGAGTGGAGGCTAAGGTAAAGACACCTGCGTTGCGCTGTAATGGAATGGGTTGGATGGACGCATCAGCCGTTAAAAGGGCACTCATCACGCAGCCACTTGTGGCGCAGTGAGCGAATTCATCACAGCAGTCAGCATGGGATTGGAGGGTGTTTTGATGGCGCTCGGCAGCCGAACCGTGCAAAGCCGAAGGTGTGATCGTGTGAGGGGTGTGGATGAAAACATCACTAACCATTTGCGCCTGTTTGGCCTGAAAAGCCAGAAGCAAAAGCACGGTGATCAGTACCCGCACAAAGGGTCGGCTCATGTTCCAAAATAACCGTTGGTTTACCACAGTTTGATTGACGCTATCCATTCAATACGCAGTCACGACGACACGCCGTGATTTATGATGAGTTTAATCGACAACCTTTGAAAGGCAAAGGTATATTGCTTGGCCGTCATGTTTTTATTTCTTAGCCTGAGCATAAGGGCACTATCTGAATGTGGTGGTCATGGAAGTCTCTGCTCCGTTTTTCGGTCAGAGGTAAACAAAAAATCTTATGCTTGTTCACGTGACACCCGCTTTGTTCTGGGTGTTTTTTTATATGTACCACGGGCCGCTCCCGCCCGATGTGATATGTGTTTTGAATCGCATACGTACCCGTCCAGGCACCGTCATTCCTGTATGATGGGTGGTCAGCAAAACCGCTGTATTTGATGCCAGTGATATGACGAAGCGCTTAGGTCTGTTTACATAAATGACCCGTAAGCAGGGTTGATGCCGTCATCTACTGAAAATTTAACAAGTTCTTATATTTCAAGGAAATTATGAACTACGAAAACGGAAATTACCGAATGAGTGATGACCGAAAAGAGGTGCAGCTTGATCAAGTTGAGCTTCTATTAAGGTCGTCATACTGGGCCAGCAAAAGAACTCTGGAAACTATAAAGGTCTCGATAGAAAATAGTATTTGTTTTTCACTGTTTTTTGATGATGTTCAAGTTGGGTTTGCCCGGGTAGTAACCGACTTTGCTTCGGTGGCTTATATCGCTGATCTAATCATCCATCCGGATCATCGCGCTAAAGGGGTTGGGAAGTGGATGTTCGGGATGATAAGCAATGATCCACGTTGGTGCTCTAAATTTCAATTTTTAGCCACGGATGACGCACACGGTTTATATGAAAAATTCGGCTTTTCCGGGAGTCACAAACTCATGAGTACAAAAATATAACAAGTTGCAGCAGACTTCCCATCAGTCGTTGGGACGCCCGAAACGCTGCGCTTCTTTTGATCTCTGCTGATAGGAAGCGTTAGGCAAACAAGAAATGAGCATGATTGAAATTAAACGGCCTCAAACATTGGCGCGCTTGCGCCGTCTGGCTCTGTCGGCGCAAGGTTTACTGCAGGCACGGCCTTACGGTCGAGGCCTTTCGGGGGCGCGTAAAGCGATTAACCACATCGGTTATGTACAAGTGGACACCATCTCTGTCGTGGAGCGCGCGCATCACCATGTATTTTATGCCAGGGTGCCTCATTTTAAGCCGGATATGACCAATCAAATGCTGCTGAATGGTGATATTTTTGAGTATTGGACACACGCAGCAGCATTGTTACCCATTGCTGACTTTCGCTTTTCCTTGCCCTATAAGCACGCCATTAAAAACGGCCGAACCCATTGGTACAAAAACCCTGATAAAAAGCTCATGGGTGAACTGCTGGCACGTGTGCGTTCCGATGGCCCGATACGGTCTCGGGATATCGAAGCCAACACCGCAAAAGGAGACGGCTGGTGGGACTGGAAGCCGGCCAAAAAGGCACTCGAACAGTTGTACATGGAAGGTGACCTGATGGTCTGCGACCGTGAAGGCTTTCAAAAAACATATGATCTGACCGAGCGAGTGCTGCCGTCTCACGTCAATGTGCAAATGCCCAGCATGGAAGAGTTTGCCGAACACCTTGTTGACCAACAGTTGCGTTGTCACGGGCTTGCTTCACTCAAAGGCTTGACATACCAGCGCCGGAACACCGAGCTACGCAAAGCCGTGAAAGCCCTCATCGACGACAGGCTGGCGCAGCGTACTTTAGAACAAGTACGCTTGAGCCGTGGCGAAGTTTTTCTATTAGAAGCCGGTGCGCTCGAGAGGCCTCTGCCTCGGTTGAATAATCGCCTGTCAATTCTTTCACCTTTTGACAACAGTGTGATTCAGCGCGACCGGCTCAAAACACTGTTCCAATACGACTACCAGTTAGAATGCTATGTCCCTGCGGCTAAACGACAGTACGGTTATTTTTGTCTACCGCTGCTTTACCGCGATGAATTTATTGGACGGATGGACTGCAAAGCACATAGAAAAGCCAGCCACCTGGAGATCAAAGCATTGCATTTGGAACAACACGATTTTGACGAAGACGCGGCCATAGCCGCCTTTGCCCGCGCCATCAAACGGTTTTGTCAATTTCAACAATGCGATTCCGTATCGTTGACCCATGCCTACCCCAAACACCTTACCCAGCGTGTGCGCCGTGCACTAAACGGCTAGGGGTGAGTTTCGTCAGTAATCTTTTTTGAAAGGTGTATTGACTTCACTTCTGCCGTTTTGCGGGATCGCACCCGGATATTCAACAACTCCACAATAAAAGAAAACGCCATTGCAAAATAAATATATCCCTTGGGTACATGCACATCGAACCCTTCTGCCATCAGCGTAAAACCAATGAGCATCAAAAAAGACAGGGCCAGCATTTTAATCGTAGGGTTCTTGTCGACAAAATCCCCAATGGGTTGGGCGGCAAACAACATCACACCAATCGAAATGACAATCGCAATGACCATAATTGACACATGCTCCACCAAACCAACTGCGGTGATTACTGAATCGAGTGAAAACACAACATCTAAAATGGCAATTTGAATCAGAATGGAGAGAAAACTGGCGTGTCGAGTAGGTTTGCCCGTGTCTGTCGTGATTTCCAGACTGCTGTGAATCTCATGGGTTGCCTTTGCCAAGAGAAACAGCCCGCCCAAAATTAAAATAATATCCCGCCCGGATATCTCAATATCAAATACAGAGAACAAAGGCTGAATCAAGCCCATAATCCATACCAGGCTGAACAACAGCAGCAACCGGGTGCCCATGGCTAAGCCAATACCCAGCCTTCGTGCCGAATTACGCTGGCTTTCTGGTAAACGGCCAACGAGGATAGAAATAAAAATGATATTGTCGATCCCCAGCACAATCTCCAGGGCGACTAAGGTAGTTAAAGCCACCCAGGCTTCCGGATTAGCGGCCCACTCAAACATATTTTTTATCCTTAATTTAAATCCCGTAAACCGGGAGTGGATGTATTGTAAAGCCTACATTTTACCTGGCAAGTGATGAGATGATACGGTGGGTTCGTTACTGTTTTGATCAAACAGTGATCTTCAAAAAACAGGGAGGGGCCGGGGCCAGAGGTGGCACGCCTCTTCGATCAGCAAAATACAGCGCTTCTGGGAAGATATCCGTTTTACGACCGGTTGCAGACAACGGCGCCACTGAATACGTCAATCGGAAGAGCCTTTTTTGTAACCGTTGATCATTGCCTTAAGCAATGATTCATTGTGGGCACGGCTGGAATAGGCCACTCCAGCAAGGTGCAGAGCAATCAGTAATAGCATCAGATTCACACCGAACTCGTGTATCTCTTCCCAAAACTCCTCTCCCTCTCCTTCATGCTCATGTTCATCATCGTCATGCTCGTCGTCATCAGCATAGGCTGAATTGATCATTGGCAGGCTGGTTGCGCTGGCGCATGGATCTGGCCTTGGTCACTTGTTGCAAGAGGCTGTCATACTGTTCATAACGCTCATCATCCTGTTTGGGTTGATCGTTGAATATCGCCGCAAGAATCAGCAGTTATCCCTATTGCAGAAGGAGCTTGAAGAAGCCCGTAATATGTCTGCGTCAATTTCTCCCCATGTATCCGCCGCCCGCCACAAACTGGGGCAGGCGATTGTTGAGCAGTTTGCTGGCTGGCAACTCAGCAAAAGCGAACAGGAAGTCGGGCTGTTGCTGCTAAAGGGTTGTTCACTCAAGGAGATAGCGCTGTTGCGTGGTACGGCGGAAAAAACCATTCGTCAGCAGGCTTCATCAATCTACCAGAAGTCTGGAGTGGCGGGGCGGCATGCCTTCTCCGCGTGGTTTATAGAAGACTTGTTATAGCGCAGCTGAGCGAAATGATAGAGAGCCGTATTGTGGGAGTGTCAGGAAAGCTGATTTAAAGTCGTCCACTTTGGGTGGTAGCCCTGCGTTTGACGGATCTTTGTAATGCTTGGGGCTCTGTTGTATTTGGTCCGTCAGCCGCGCGATTTTGTTCAGTATCAGGCTCACGACGCCCGAATGTGTTTGCTGAGGTGATGAGAGCACATATTGACCTGCTCGGAAGATAGCTTGGCCTGGCTATTGGATATGAATGCTGGCAACGCTTTGGGATTCAGCACCCAGATATCACTGTTTTTAGCCTCTGCCGTGCGTTGAATAAACCAGCCGGGATATACAACCACTGGGCGAACAGGAAGCCGATAGCCTGTCGTGCTTTGAAGCAGTTCCCTAAGCCAGGTACTCCCAGCGACGACTTGAACGATGGCGTTTCGATCCATTTCCGTATTGTTTTTGAGTACCCTTTCACCATCAAATACGAGCTTTGCCTCGCCACGATTCCGTTTTGATAGTGTTTTGGTTTCAATGACATAAACACCAGAAGTATGGATCACAACATGATCAAGATTGAAATGCTCGCCTTTAATGTCGTGAAAAACTTTAGCGCCGGATTGACGCAACGACTCTAAGAATTGCCCAACGGCCTTTTCTCCATCCCGCCCGAGCTTGATGTTTTTAACCTTTTTCCTGGCCTTGTGAATTTTCCAAGCGGAATAGCTGCAAACAAGGATGGCTATGACAGTGTAAACAAGCGGGCTGGGTGGTGCTTTGATATACCAACGCCACCATTCTAACAAGGTCATGGTGATGATTACGGCCGACATTAAGGTGTAGTACAAAACCTCGTCATACAGAACGTCCTGAAGTTTCTTATCGAGAGACTCCCCAGGATTGTTAAGTGGCTTGGTCTTGATGGGTGATTTCACCGATGTGTTTCCTGATGTTTAAAATTTAGGACCCCATATCCTATAAGTCTTATTTATAGCAGGAGATTCTGACGGTACAATTGTTCGCCCGCACCAACTTCACTTTTACTTGAATCGTAGACGAAACCGACCCTTTACAGTACCTGATGAGAGGCGACATGCCTTTACCCAACGCCACCGAAGACTGAGGTAGTCTTGTTCTTATTGCACCATTCCATGAAGCTGTTTAGCCACTTGGTGACCAGACCTTTGCCTCACGCATTTTGCGCAAGAGGGTATCCAAGCCGAAGCCCAACTCATTGTGAACCTTCCACTTTTGATTCAGATAGAATCACGAGATCGACTGCAGACTGTTCGGGTTGCTCAAAAAAGAGAAGTGTCATTCCTTCTTGATTGCGTCGTATTAACGGCGAACCTCGAATTATTTATAAGATTCATCAAGGTTCTCCCTCATTGCTCATTGCGGTATCACTGACGGACGCGTAACGTACGTTAGTACGGGACAGAGCATGGTGTGCGGAGGCTCATTCCCGAGGCATTGTGCCTGGTCTTAACAGCGCTTTGTGATTATTCATGTTCGAGACGTTTGCCTAACCCAACAACATTGTCATTGCTGTAACCAATAGCAGCGTAAAATGCAATAACAGATTCATTAGTTTTGCGGACTTGCAAATTAATTTTGGGGCAACCCTTTTTTATCAGAAGCGCTTCGACAGCTTGCATAATAGCCTGCCCATAACCTTTACGCTGCTGTGCCGGTTTAACCGCTAAATAGTTAATCCAACCCCTGTGGCCTTCGTAGCCGCCCATGACGGTTGCTACAACAGCATTTTCTCTGAGGCCAACCAGGAATAGTTCTGGGTCTACTTTGAGCTTTCTTTCTATATCCTTGGCAGGGTTATTCTGCGGCACAACTAAACCACACTCATCCCACAATGAAATGACATCTTCTTTATCCTGCTGTGTGTATGCTCGAATTTTCATGGGAGTGTTCACTTCTAACACTACGGTGTGCGTTGACAAACAGCCCGAGGCCACAGGCCACATGCTCGGTACCTTGTTAATTTTGGGCGGTCCATACTTCAAATTCCTTGCCGATTACGATGATCGCCTGTTTATTACTAATAGGGCAAAGATCTAATGTCCCTTGATAATGGGAGATTATACGCTCAACCGATTCTTTGAATGGAGCGTTTGTATAATGCGGGAGCGGATAAAAATCAACCATACCTAATGACGAAAATGAGTCTAAATGCGGTGCGGCTGTGAAATCGTCCATGTCCTTTGCATACTCAATATTGTGCGATAGCACAATAGATCCAGCAGATTCTCCGATATACACTTTTCCTGAATTTATTTGTTCAGTTATAAGCTTATCGGCACCTGTTTTTCTCAACTCTTGAAGTAAAAAGAAAGTATTGCCGCCAGTGACATAGATATAGTCATTACTTTTAAGTTTACTTTCAATATCTTCTTTTGTAGCCGATGAAATTTCTAGTTCATCAATAACAAAACCTTGTTTCTCAAGTACTTTCCGGCCTGCATCCACATAAAATGTTACTTTTTCTGTTAGGCTGGCTGTAGGGATAAATGAAACTTTTCTCCCCGTACCACGTTCGCCATTAAATTTTAAAAAAAGATCTTCGACATCGGAAAAAGATGACGCTAAAAACTTTTTTTTCATAAAACTCCTGAATGGTTGAATATTGCCTGCCTAGAAATACAACACATCTGTAAGGAATTCCCGAGTATTTTTTGAGGGAGTAAAGCTCTTACATAGCTACATCCATTCATGTCAGCCTTTAATTGACTACTTGGAACGAGTGGCCGAAGGAAAGTAACGGCAAGGGGGTTGAAAGGCATGGTTATTAATTGTCTGAATATACATTATTATAAATAGCCGTTCTGATAGATTTTCTTTTTTCCCAACCGATCTTTTCTAGTTCTGGTATTTCCTTGAACTCTTTGACATAGCCAATACACAGATAAGCGACTAGTTTATTTTCTGCTGGTGATTTAAGTATTTTCATCACTTCTTGAGCATCCAGTATGCTTACCCACCCCATACCTATATTTAGTGCTCTTGACATTAACCACATGTTTTGAATTGCACAAACAACACTATATTCACCAGTTTCTACCATAGTGTTTTGTCCCAAAACCGGTTTATTTGATGGTTTGTAGAACACCGCAATATTTACAGGCGCTTCAATAATGCCTTCCAGCTTGAGTTTGGAATATATCTGTCTCTTTTCATTAGTAAATACTTTTCCCGCTAATTCGTTCTCCACTTCGAAACATTGAGCTATTTCTTTTTTGACTTTATTGTCTCGTATAATGACAAACTCCCAGGGTTGCGAAAACCCTACAGATGGAGCCAAGGATGCTGCCAGTAATATCTTTTCAAGAATATCATCCTCAACTTCTTTATCTAAAAAGTTGTTGCCACGAACATCCCTTCGTTGAAGCATGATGTCTTCCAGTAAGCGTTGGTCTCTTTCCGTGAATATTTTATTAGTCATATTGATTTACGAATACACAAGTTAATTTCATTTTTTCACACAGAATGCCGCATTCGCGGCGAGCAATTTACTGCGAGCCTGGGGGCCTTGTTTGCCATTTTCTGGCTCAAATTAACATCGCCGACATCTACGTTGCTCGCCAATGACATCAACCAATCCAATGTGGAAGCAATATCTGATATCGGGATAGGGTGTTGACCCTTGAAATCCCCGTTTTCCATATCGCGTAATGCCTCTTCAGTTACGATGCTTCCCAGGTTAAGAACATTGAACCCTATGCCACTACGTTTCAATGAGGCACGAAGCCCTTGGCCCTGTGCAAAGCTAATTTACTCTCAGAATAGGCTACCTGATCAGAGGTCAGATGTTCGACTCCTGACATAGCTCCAAAATAAATAACCCTAGGACTATTCGACATATCCCAAATTTGTTCCGTTGTCTTCATGCTGCCTTGGGCATTAGTTGTTCACATCATGGATATTTTGACCGTGCCACCTTCAAGACCTGCTTTGTGATGACAGATCATCATTTTTCATTGAGTGCATGATCAATTTCTTTCTTTGATCTTACTCTACGCCTTTTAGCCGCGTCTCTTTTTCTTTTATTTCGTGTGTTTGACTTCAGTTTATTCAAAAGGGAATGACCCCAGTTTGTTAATTTTGCTGATGATTCATGACTCTGTTTCATTTCGATTTTATGGCTCTTTTAGACATCACATCTCGTTCCCTGGCGCCGGACGCGTGGAGCTGGGAGCACACGGGAACATTTGTTAAGGATTGCTCTCATACTCTGCTATTTCAACCAAATTACCATCAGGATCTCGAAAGTAGAAAGACAGTATTGAACCGACAACACCTGTTCTTTGTGCCGGTCCTTCGAGTATTCTCATGCCTTTTCTCTGAACATACCCCATGGCTTTATCCAAACATGTTTCTGTAATAAAACGCAAATCTCCAGACCCAGGATTGGACGTACTTGTTTTTGGCTCGAACTCTTTTTCGTATTGATGCAGATTGATCTTTTGATTCCCAAATTTCAGAGCGATTCTTCCTTCTCCAAACACTTGCTTTGTCATTCCCAATACCGACTTTTGTAAAAACGCACTGATTCATCAATATTCTGAACTGTGGGCGCAATGTGATCAATTCTTGCTATGTTCATGAAAACCTTCTTAAAGATTTTTTATGAAAATCCGAAAGCGGTAGTCCGTTTAGCGTCTAAGATCAGCGGAAAGACGGTCCTCATGTTGACTACCTAATTGAAGTATTTTTTCATCAATGTCATTGACACTTTCCGTAAGAAAGTCCAAATGAACAGGTGTCCAATGACGACCGTAACCACGTTTAACCGCTTCTGATAGTATTGGTTTTGTTCCTGCTTTTTTTTTGCTCGTAAATATATATCGCAATTTCCAGCCGAAATTACCGATATGTCTTCTTGATCTATCAACTTTTTACAACCAAGGGATTCAATATAAAAGGTCTCAGTCTGCTTCAGGTTTGCGACATCAATACTTACAGATATTTTATTATTTTCTTCCGTGTTTGATTGGGTACTGTCGAGGCATAACACTTTGTTAAGGGGTGAAGTGCGCAGAACTTTGTCCCGCGGAGGGCCAGCGGCCCGGCCCGGAGTGTACTT
>DJFX01000008.1:130217-132143 GCA_002432635.1 Halothiobacillaceae bacterium UBA5861
GCCTCCCAAATCAAGGGCTTTATTATGCAGTCGATTAACTTTTTCAATTGAATCAACTTGGAAGCCAAGCATAGTACCATTTCCATTCGACGCTGGGTTTTCATCGAATGGCTCTGCTATGGCAAACGTAAATTCTTTGTTCCCCCATAGCGTCATTCGTCCCTGATCATGAATTTTATTTAGCTCGCATCCATCAAACAATTCATCGTAAAACGCAACTGCCTTTTTTTTATTATTTGTTCCAAACACAAAATAATTCATTTTCATAGTAAATACTCTAATTAAGGAGTTAAGATGCTAATGTCGCACAACGAATTGCTGCGCTTTGTTAGCGTGCTTAATATAAACAGAAAGCAAATCTACCACTTCCGTGACCTTAATGAGAGTATAAGTCATCTTCACACTCTCTATTCTATGACATGAGTAGAGTTCCCTAACAATCAAAGCGCCAGCCCTCCCGAGCTGGCGCAATAATGGAGTTACGATTGATTAAGGATAAAAAGGTGAATTCATATCCAAACTTGCTTGCTCTGTCTCCGTTGCATCAAACACTCGTGTATAAAAGGCTGCATTGAGTGATTTAGCTTCTTTAGGGAAATAATTCAAAGCAAAGTTTTGAGCATTCTCTAGAGTGTCAAAGGCGTAGAAACCTCCCGGTGTTCCCGTATGCAGACCACTCAACCACGTTTTCGAGAGTATGCCAGGTTGCTGTTGAAGGCTTTCATTGATTGCTTTCCAAGGCCCTTCAACGAATGGCTTCACATGTAACTGTACCTCTGTATAGACGTAGGCTTTAGGTTTTTGCTTAAGATTGCCACCAAAGTAGGGCGAATTCATCTCATCGCTGGCTTTTTCTGCGGCGAGGGCATCAAACACCCGAGTCGTTTGAGCGACACCAAAAGCTCTAGCTTCCGCTGGGAAGTAATCGGTTACGAAGCGCTGAGCGTCTTCAACCGTGGCGAAGGCGTAAAAGCCCCCCGCTGACTGATTCCCCGCGCCTGATAGCCAAGTTTTGCTTTGAAAACCTTGTTGGGTTTTGATTTTACGGTTGATGTCCTGCCACGGTACTTTGCTAAAGGGCGTACTGATCTGAAGCTCAGTGTAAACGAAGGCTTTTGCCTGCTCCGCATTAGCGATTGAGGCGAAGCCTGCGAGAACAAAAACTAAATATAAGCCTACCTTGTGTAACATTGATTTAGCGTTTTGCATTATTTATCTCCATTTCGATTAGGGGTTTGCAGTGATTAGCGATACTTATATAATGATCGCTATATAAATACTCATATAGTGATCGTTATTTGTCAACTAAAATAACGATCACTATTTAAGATTTGCTGGTAAAGTGAGAAAAACATGAGGCATAAAGGTGTAGATAAGGAAACAACGAGGCGGAAGGTGACAGAGGCAGCAGGGCGGAAGTTCCGGAAACACGGCTATGCCGGTGTCGGTATCGATGCGCTAGCAAAGGCCGCCGGAGTCACTTCCGGTGCAATTTATGGGCACTTTGGCTCGAAAGTAAAGGCCTTCGAATCGGCGCTTGAGGCGGGATTAGATGAGGTGCTTGACGCATTGCCAGAATTCCAAGCCAAGGGCGATGGCTGGCTAGAGGACTTTTGCGAGTACTATCTGGGCGAGGCCCACCAGGCAGATCTGGAGTGTGGCTGTGCTATGGCCAGTCTTACGCCAGAGGTAATTAAGTTTGATAGCCCTCAGAAACACTTGTACGAGAGCAAAATGCAGTGCATTGCCGATCAAATTGCCCAAGGTATGACTGGTAAAGATACTCTGGGGCGCGCATGGAGCTTTTTGGCCAGTTTGATCGGTGCCCTTAATGTGCTACGTGCCTGTGACTCTCCTGCTTTAAAAAAATCACTGGCCAAGCAATTTAAAGCACAAATACTGAAGATGGCGAAAGGGGAATCTTAA
>DJFX01000034.1 GCA_002432635.1 Halothiobacillaceae bacterium UBA5861
ACCATCGATTATGCCCGCCAGCGGATCATTTTTGGTCAACCGCTGCTGGAAAAGCAGGTTGTCAAATTCAAACTCGCCGAGCTTAAAACAAAAGTGGAAGGCGTCCGCTCCCTGCTCTACCGGGCTGTACATACGTACATTCAGGGTGAAGATGTCACCTTACTGACGTCCATGGCCAAATATCAGATGGGACAACTGGCAATCGAACTGCCCTCTGCGTTAATGCAGTATTGGGGAGGTCAGGGTTATCTGAATGAAACCCGGGTCAGCCAAGTCTATCGGGATGCGCGCCTCGGAGCGATTGCTGGCGGTGCCAGTGAGGTTATGTTGCAAGTGATCGCGAAAGAAATGGGCATGGGCAAATAGTGCTTAAAGAATAAACATTCCAGGAGTTAAAACATGTCATCGTTACCTCAGTGCGAAGCGCTGCTGTTGAAAAAAGAGGGGGCGCGCTTGTATGTGACCTTTAACCGTCCAGAGCGTCGCAATGCCATTAACAATCAAATGGCGCAGGAAATTGCCGAATTGGTAAGCCATCTTGAGCAGGACAGCACCATTCGTGTGGTGATTCTTCGGGGGGCAGGCGGTAACTTTTGTGCCGGTGGGGATATTAAGGAACGCAAAGCGCTTTCGGACAATGCGGCGCCTGGGACAGATCCTGCTTATGACCGCAACTACCGCTCGGGTATGATGTTTGTGCGCATGAGCCGCATCCCGCAGACGCTCATTGCCGTCGTTGAAGGGGCGGCGATGGGCGGTGGGTTTGGCTACGCCTGTCTTGCAGACATCACCATCATGCACCAGGAAGCACGTTTGGGCATGCCGGAAACAACGTTGGGGATTGCTCCAGCACAAATCTCACCTTATGTGGTCAAACGCATTGGTAAATCAGAGGCGTTGCACATGGCTCTAACCGCGCGACGAATCAACGGTGAAGAAGCTCACCGGCTTGGTATTTCTCATTACCTCTGTGCGGATGATCAAGCGCTGGAAGAAACCATTGAAACCGTCGTCAGCAATGTTGAAAAGTGTGGTCCTATCGCCAATGCGGTTACCAAAGAAATCATCAGCAAAGTTGGAACGCTCGCCGATGAAGACATGGTCAAATTTGCCGCGCAGAAATTTGCAGAAATGAATGGGAGCGAGGAGGGCAAAGAAGGTCATGCCGCTTTTGTGGAAAAACGCCAGCCTGTCTGGCCGTCATTGGAGAAAAAAGTTTGAGTGCCTTTTCTAAAGTACTGATTGCTAATCGGGGTGAAATAGCGGTCAGAGTCATCCGTGCCGCCCAAGCTCAAGGTTATCAAACGGTGGCTGTTTACAGCGAAGCGGATCGCTATGCTCCTCATGTCGAGCTGGCTGATGAAGCCGTTTGTATTGGTCCGGCCCCGGTCAGTGAATCTTATTTATTGAGTGAGAAAATTCTTGATGCTGCCAGATTAACAGGGGCGGATGCAGTACACCCAGGCTATGGGTTTCTCTCGGAAAATGCAGATTTTTCCCAAGCGTGTGAAACCGCCGGAATAGTTTTCATTGGCCCAAGTGCCAAGGCCATTGATTTGATGGGGAACAAGCGGGCAGCCAAAGACTTAATGATGGACGCCAAAGTGCCCTGCTTGCCGGGTTACAATAGCAGTGACCAAGATGAGGCCTTATTGATCGCAGAAGCGCAGCGTATTGGCGTTCCCCTCATGGTCAAGGCCGCCGCTGGTGGCGGAGGGCGAGGTTTGCGGCTGGTTGATCATCTCGATCACGTTGGGGCGGCTATTCGTACCGCACGCTCGGAAGCCGAAAGTGCTTTTGGGTCGGGTGAATTAATCCTTGAACGTGCTGTGCTTAATGGCCGACATGTCGAAATTCAGGTTTTTGCCGATCAGCATGGCAACGTCATTCATTTGGGTGAGCGGGATTGCTCGGTTCAACGCCGGCACCAGAAGATTATCGAAGAGTCACCCTCGCCAGCCGTCGATGGTGTGATCCGTGAAAAGATGGGGCAGTCAGCGGTTGCTGCGGCACGTGCAATCGATTATGTCGGCGCGGGTACTGTCGAGTTTTTGTTGGATGAAGATGGTGAATTCTATTTCCTCGAAATGAATACCCGCTTACAAGTCGAACACCCCGTCACCGAAATGGTAACAGGGCTTGATTTAGTCAACTTGCAATTACTGGTTGCAGCCGGTAGCCCATTACCCCTGAACCAGGAAGCCGTCCGTTTCCAGGGGCATGCAATCGAAGTCCGGCTGTATGCAGAAGATGCGTACGATAATTTCATGCCCCAAACCGGCCGTATGCTTTCCTGGCGAGCACCGAGTGGTGAAGGTGTACGAGTCGACAGTGGTATTCAAAGTGGACTAGAAGTGTCGCATTATTATGACCCTATGCTGGCAAAAATCATCACCTGGGGGAGTCATCGTGATGAAGCCCGGCGGCGCATGCTCAGAGCCCTGGCCCAAACGGAAGCATTGGGGCTCATTACCAACAAGGGTTTTTTAATGGATATCTTAAAACACCCTGTGTTTATTTCAGGGGAGGCTACAACCCAGTTTATTGGTCGGCATATTGAGCCCAAAGAAACCCAGAAAAAGGTTTCCAGAAAAGCACTGGCCTTGGCTGCTGTGTTGATTTCTGACCAGGCAAATACGGCAAATCGAGGATGGCGAAGCACGGGCACCTTGAATTGGCCGATCAAACTGAGTTGTCATGATCAAGATATTGCTGTGAACCTCGTGCAGAAAGGAACCGCATATGAGGTTAGCTTTGATGATGAAACTTTGTCTGTACAAATTGAGGGTCTTCAAGGAACAACTGTGTCCTACCTTTGTGGTGGCGTGCTGCGCAAAGCCGCCTATGTTTTTGCTGAAGAGGACGTACTTTATCTGGATGATGGAGAAGGCACTGTGTGCTATCAGGAGGTGTCACTTTCCAAAGCGGCAGAAGAACCGGAAGTGCCCGCAGATGTGTTGTCGCCCATGAACGGTAAAGTCGTGGAAATTCGAGTTAAAGCCGGAGATCAGGTAGAAAAGGGCCAAGTGGTTGCTATTTTAGAGGCCATGAAAATCCAACACGAATTACGGGCCGGTAAAACCGGTGCCGTAACTCAGGTCCTGGTTCAAGAAGGTGAGCAAATCGCGTCAAAACGCTTGATGGTGGAGGTCGAAGAAGAAGCTTCGTGATAGAGGCTCCCGGGAAAGATCACCTCTATTTGTGTTACCCGGGAGCGGCCTTTTTTAATGCTTTTGGATTTTTTCAACGAAAGCACGTTCGGTGACAAAATGCCCCTGCTTACCGCCCCGCGCTTCAGTGAATCCCCAGCCTTTGAGCAGTTGGGTGAGATCCTGTGTCATGGCCGGGCTTCCGCAGATCATGAACCGATCATTATCACGCGTTGGCTGTGGCAGGCCAATGTCTGCAAAAAGACGGCCATCCTGCATCAGATTTGTAATGCGGCCTTGATGAATAAAGGGTTCGCGTGTGACCGTTGGATAGTAGATCAGTTTCTCGCGAGCCAGATCCCCTAAAAACTCATCGTTGGGCAAGGTTTCAGTGATTGTTTTTTGATAAGCCAGTTCTGAAATAAACCGGCAACCGTGTACAAGAATCACTTTCTCATATTGTTCGTACAGCTCAACATCTTTAATTAAGCTGAGAAAGGGAGCCAGCCCGGTACCCGTGCTCAGTAGGTACAAGTTTTTTCCCGGCAACAGACGGTCCAGAATAAGTGTTCCCAGCGCTTTTTTGCCCAAAATGAGTTCTTCACCCGGCTTCACGTTTTGTAAGCGGGATGTTAAGGGACCATTGGGGACTTTGATACTGAAAAACTCCAGTTCATCATCGTAGTTTGCACTGGCGATACTGTAAGCACGCAGAAGCGGCCGCCCTTCATTCTCCAGCCCGATCATCGTGAATTGACCACTTTTAAACCGAAAAGACGGGTCTCGTGTTGTCTTAAAGCTGAACAAACGATCATTCCAATGATGGACTTCTGTAATGCGCTCTTTGATTAATTCACTCATGTCATTCAATTTTCGTTAAAACGGCTATTAATTTAGCGTAAACTTTTAAATCTGAAAAACAGTTTAAATTGATATGTTTTATCGGAAATTCAGATAATGAAATATTCCTTACGTCAGCTTGAGGTTTTCCGTGCGGTTGCTCATTCGGAAAACATCACCCAAGCCGCCGAGCGGCTTAACATGTCGCAATCAGCCGCCAGTGGGGCTTTACGCGAACTGGAAACACGATTTGACCTCCAGCTATTTGATCGCATCGGTAAGCGCCTTAAATTAAATGAGCTGGGCCAGGTCTTGAAACCTCAAGTGCATGCGCTGCTTGAACATGCGAGTGACGTGGAGCGCCTGTTCAGTCAGCATAATCAAGCCGGTACTCTTAAAGTAGGGGCAACATTGACGATAGGCAACTATCTGGCGATCAATATTATGCCCCGCTACATGCAGGCTAACCCGGGGGCGAAGGTGGCTTTGGATGTGGCCAATACGGAAAATATTGCTGCAAAAGTCAGTAACTTTGAACTGGATATTGGCTTGATTGAAGGTGAAATTCAAAACCCTCTGTTGGAAATTATTCCTTGGCGAAATGATGAGCTCATGCCTTTTTGCTCCCCGGAAAACCCACTGGCCAAAAAGCAGATACTCACTGAAAAGGATATTCTTGAATCGCCCTGGATCGTTCGGGAAAAGGGCTCTGGTACGCGACAAACATTCGACTGGGCCATGCACGGTTTGTTGCCTAACATCAATATTATGATGGAGTTGCAGCATACCGAAGGTATTAAGCGCGCTGTTGAAGCCAATTTAGGCCTCGGATGCCTCTCTCAGATAGCGTTGGTTGATGCCTTTAAACGTGGCAGCTTAGTGCCATTAAAAATACCCGGGCGTGATTTTTCGCGGGTTTTCTATTTAATTATTCACCAGCAGAAATACCGAAGCCCGGGCATTGAACGTTGGATGGCGATGTGTATGCAACAGTAATCGCTATAAAGCCATCTCACCTGGTGCTTGTGCACAGCTCTGCTGCTGGTTACATTAGGTAATGGATGAACCCTTATATCTTTAAGTGTGGACTGACAGCACTTTTGATAAAATGCAAAACTGTTTTTTAAAGTATGCCCCTAAGGTGTGCTGGAGACCGGGATAGGTAGCATGAATATTGTTGATCAGAAATTTGCAGCACTTGAGTACGACTTATTTGTCGAAAAGTCTCTGGATCGTGTGACGCCGGAAAGAGAGAAAGAACTGACGGACCTGATTCGGAAATACAATGACCGCCTTTCACGCCGGGAAGTTTACAGTCGCCTTGCTGCGTTGAAAAAAGAAGCACAGAATCCTTCGACTTACCATGAGTTTGCTTACTATGCGAAGTCATATGGAATCTTTGGGATCAAACGCTACCGTTCATCAACAGGAGAAAAAATCTACCGATTGCCTGTTCTGAGCTTTAACATGAACGATTGGCGGGATCATTTCACCAACACCTACCTGATTGTTGGCAAAGAGCTTACATTGATTGATTGTGGTACGGTGCTTTCAGAGCACTACATGCACAAGTGTTTTGAGGTGGTCAGTCACTATTTTGGTGAGAATATCAGTGTGGCGGATTTGGACAACGTCATCATCACCCATGCGCATATTGACCACTACGGTGGTTTATCCTTTTTGCGCGAGCAAATGAAGCCGAAAGGGCGCATATTTGCCCACGAAGATGATGCTGAGACCATTGAAGACGTACCGGGTGCCTTAAGAAAAACCCAGACAGTTATTAAAGACTTTCTTCATTCGGCCGGGATACAAGCCGATAATCTTGAAGAAATGCTGGATATGTACATGAGCAGCAAAAAAACCATGAAGGGCTGCCCGGTTACTGATCGCTTGACAGATGGTATGGAAATCATCGACGGATATAAAATCCTTCATGTTCCCGGCCACTGCTCAGGTCAGATCAATATCATTGTGGGAGACGTGATTTTTCTGGGAGATCAAGTCCTCATGGATATCACACCACACCAGTTTCCCAGTTTTTATATGAAAGGCATGGGGCTCGTGCACTACATTACCTCCCTGCTCAAAGTGGCTGCTGTGACTAAAAATATCCGGCTCGGGCTGGCGTCCCATAACCATGAAGTGTTGGATGTGAGTGGCCGGGCTATGGAAATTATTGATGCGCACCACGAGCGGATGGCGGATATCATGTCTATTCTTGATGAGCCGAAAACACTCAATCAAATTACCACAGAATATTTCCAGCAGATTGAGGGTAAAATCGTCAGCGGATATGACAGCATTTTGGCACTGGAAGAAATCCTGGCTCACCTGGAATACTTGGAAAAGGCGATGAACTGTGTCACCCCCATTGCAAGTAATGACCCCGATGATCCCGTTCTACATTATCAGCGCAGTTATTGATAACGCCGTTGTCATCCAAGGTCTCCAAACCGGCTTTGCAAGACGCTGATGGCAGCGAGCGCTGCCGTTTCTGTTCGCAAAATCCGGGGACCCATGCGGATAGGTGTAAATTGGTGAGATATCGCCTTTTCAATTTCATCATCGGACAAGCCCCCCTCCGGGCCAATCAACAGGTCCGCAGCGAGGCCTTTTTCCAGGGAAAGCTCACTCATCGACAGGCTGGCCGTGGGTGAGAGCACCAGCCGGGTCTGTGACTCGATCAAAGCGTCATTAAAATAATCCGTCAGCGTTAACGGCTCCTTCAGCGTGGGCACGCGGTTGCGCCCACTTTGTTCACATGCACTGATGATAATGGCTTGCCAGTGATCTGTGCGGTTCTTTCGACGTTTCGCATCCAGCTTTACAACGGTGCGCTCGGTTAATACAGGCTGAATGCAGTGAACACCCAACTCCACACTTTTCTGCAGGGCAAAGTCCATCCGCTCTCCTCGGGAAATAGCTTGGACAAGCGTAATGTTTAACGGCGACTCGGGTGAGAGGGCGCTCATTTCAGTGATCAAGGCAGAGCCGCTCCGAGGGCCAACTGACAATGTAGCCGAGTAGTCGGCACCATCACCATTGAACAGCGTGATGGGTTGGCCAGTGCGTAATCGCAAAACCTGGACTGCATGGCGATAGGCGTTTTTATCGAGGGCTACCTCCATGCCAGGGTGGAGAGGCTGGTCTAAAAAAACGCGCGCTATCCGCATGATCGTTTTATGCTTGGGTTCATTGGGCTGAGTTTCGGTTGTGCGGTTTGATATGGCTACCACGGATCGTCAGAAGTGGTTAATTTTAACATGTGGCTTAATCATGTCAGAATAACGGAACACCGAATTGAGAGAAATTGCGAATGTCAGACATGAATGAATCTCACAAACTCAAAGCGCAAAAGCGCAATGAAGGTTATGAAAAAAAACAAGCCAAGGCGACACAAACCAAAGGTTTGTTGATTATCAATACGGGCGCGGGAAAAGGGAAATCAACGGCGGCTTTTGGGATGGTGTTGCGGGCCATTGGCCATGGTATGAAGGTAGGTATCGTACAGTTTATCAAGGGTGCGATGGACACGGCAGAGCGAGATGTGCTCAGCCAGTTTGAGCAAGTTGAATTCCACGCGATCGGCGATGGGTTTACCTGGAAAACCCAGGACCGGGAAAAGGATGTCGCCACCGCACAAAGTGCGTGGCAAGTCGCCAAAAGCCTGATTGAAAACCCTGATATTGATATGGTGGTGCTCGATGAGCTTAACATTGTTTTAAAATACGATTACTTGGACATAGAAGATGTGCTTGCCACCTTCCAGGCGCGCCACCCGATGCAACATATCATTGTGACCGGCCGTCATGCTAATGATGAGCTGATTGAGGCGGCAGACCTGGTATCCGAAATCCGTCCGATCAAACACCCGTTTAAAAGCCAGCGTGTGATGGCTCAGAAGGGTATTGAGTTTTAGCCAGTCTTTTTTAGAAAGAAACAACGAGTGACTGATAATTGATAATAACGAGGAGGACACCAATGAAGCTTTATGATTACCCCCCAGCGCCCAATCCACGTCGGATCAATATCTTCGTAGCAGAAAAAGGTATTGAAATTCCAAGAGAAACCGTCGACCTGGGTAAACAGGAGCAGTTGAGCGATCCCTACCGAAGTAAAAATCCCGCTTGTGATGTTCCCATGCTGGAGCTTGATGACGGGACCTGCATTAGCCAGATTCGGGGTATTGCTCGGTACCTGGAAGAAGCCTACCCTCAAACGCCGCTACTTGGCCAAACACCTGCTGAAAAAGGGCTGGTCGAAATGTGGGATCATTTGGCATTCATGAATGGGATGCTCGCCATTGCGGAAGTGCTGCGCAACACATCCAAAGGGTTTATTAATCGTGCAATGGTTGGTCCGCATGATTATCCGCAGTCACCCGAATTGGCGGAGCGCGGGAAAATGCGTATCGCGCATTTTTTTGAAGACTTTGACCAACAATTGGCAAAGCATGATTACATTGCAGGTAATTTCTACTCGATGGCTGATATTACAACGTTAGTCACGTGTGACTTTGCCCGCTGGATCAAAGTGAACATTCCAGAACACTGCACCCATCTCTTGGCATGGCACGAAAAAGTTTCTGCGCGGCCGGCAGTGAAGGCTAACCCTTAAGTTTTGGTGAGATCCTGAATTTTTTTCTCGACTCGCTTATGGGAAACCTTGATTGCTGTGCCAATGGACTGAGCAAAAACAGAAATGCGCAACTCTTCAATCATCCAGTGCAGATCGTGTGCACCGTCTGGTGGATTTTCTTTGGCCAGCAGGCATTTACATGCATCCCAAAGGGGTAAAAGTTCGGCACGTCTTTGGCGATCCCGGTCCGGCGCTTTGTCGAGGGCATCCAAACGCATATCAATGGCTTTTAAATATAACGGTATGCGGGAATACCAGTTGGCTGGTGTTTTGGTGGCCACATTTGGGTAAATAAGGTAGTTGATTTGATCTTTAATATCAGAAACGGCTTCTATCCAAGATAAAGGCAAGTTGCCGGAGATACGCTGGGACAGCCTGCGGTGAGTTTCCAGGATCGTGTCTGTCGTGTCGCAGAGGCGGTTAACTGTGAGAGTTAATGCAGGCAACTGGGCTTGCACGATACCATAGAAACTTTCACGTGTTCGGGGCATGTCAAACGGGTCAATAAACGTTTGATCGATCGCTGCGTTGATCAAGTCGTCACGGAGTATGTCTACACTGCCAAATGGCGCGAAGCGAAGGCCCATACGATCCATGCCCGGCATATTCCGGCGTAGATATTTAACTTCTTTTTGGCAGGTTTTCTTGATCAGCTCCCGAAGGCCGGTACGCATTGCTTGCCGGGCATTGGATTCTGTCGCAAAAACACGCAGCGCGATACGCCCTTTTTCTGCATTCAGCGCGGGGTAACCCTGCATTTTGACACCCGCGTTCTCCAATTCGACCACAACAGGCAGGTCACCGAAGTTCCAGTCCGTGATGTCTTCCTGCTCAAGCGCATTGGCCGGTGTGGCTGATAAATGGGCCTCAACCTGATCAAGATATTGATCCTTAAGCGTTTTCAGATCACGCCCTGTGGCAAGTGTATGACCTTGGGCATCCGTGAGTCGAAAGCGCATTTTTAAGTGAGGAGGCAAGGCTTGGGGGTTCCATTCAGAAACAGAGACAGCAACGTCAGCGATACGTTGCAGTACTCCGCTCAGCTGGCTTAAAAAGTGAGTGTCGGCAGGCTCCAATTGTTGAAAACACGTGCGTGCGACATCAGGAACCGGTACGAAATGGCGCCTGAGGGACTTGGGTAGTGCTTTAATGAGTGCAATGATTTTTTCTTCTAACAGGCCGGGTACCAACCACTCACACCGGCGCTCTGAAACCCGATTGAGCAAGGTGATAGGAACTGTGAGTGTGACTCCATCTTCGTTTGCGCCGGGTTTAAAGCAGTAATTGAGCGGTAGCGTGATGGAGGCAAACTCCATCTCATCCGGATAGGCGTCTTTATTAACTTCATCGGCTTCGCGCAGCATTAAAGCTTTTTGTGTAAAAAAAAGCCCTCTGGGTTGTTCGGCTTCAAATGTTTGGCGCCACTGTTCAAACGCGGGACCGGTATAAATACCGGCGGGAACCCGCTCGTTGTAAAAGTGAAAAAGATCTTCTGGTTCAACCAGAATATCGCGCCGCCGTGACTTTTCCTCCAGCTTGAAGACCTCATCCACCTGCTTTTGGTTATGGTGATAAAAAGCGGCCTTAGTCTCATAGTGGCCTTCGACCAGCGCTTGACGGATAAAAATTTCCCGCGCCTCAGCGGGGTTAATTGGGCCGTAATTGACGCGCTTCTTTGGGTTGACGATCAATCCGTAGAGCGATGACTTTTCGTAAGCACCGACCTGAGCGCGCTTTTTTTGCCAATGAGGCGAGAAATAACTGCGGGTAAGCAAGTGACCAGCCAGTTTTTCTATCCATTCGGGCTGAATTTTGGCGATTTGGTGCGCGTAGAGCCGGGTGGTTTCGATCACTTCCCCGGCAACAAACCATTTAGGCGCCATTTTAAATAAACCAGAGCCCGGAAAGATATGCAGCTTCCGGTTGCGTGTACCTAAGTACTCGTGTGCTTGATTTTTAACGGCAACGTTGCTCAATAAACCTGCCAACAACGCTCGGTGGATATTGTCCGGTGTTGCCGATTTTTCATTGAGCCGGTATCCCAACGTTTTGAGCTGCGAGAGCAACTGCTGGCGCACATCACTCCATTCTCTCAGGCGTAAATGCGATAAAAAGCGTTCACGACACATTTTGCGTAACTGGTTTTTGGACAGACGTTTCGACTGGACGGTATAAAATGCCCAGAGGTTTATATAACTGATGAAATCGGATTGTTCGTGCTGAAATTCGCGATGTCGTTCGTCTGCAGCTTGGCGAAACTCGATTGGCCTCTCTCTCGGGTCTTGGACAGAAAGACCGCTAACAATTGTCAAAACATCATCCAGGCAACCTTCCCGGTCTGCTTCAATCAACATGCGGGCAAACCGGGGGTCGATAGGGAGTTTGGCCATCAGCCGCCCGGTTTTGCTCAAAGTGCGCTGCTCATTGACAGCGTTCAGTTCGTGCAAAAGCCGATACCCGTCGGTAATGAGCCGTGGGTCAGGGGTTTCTACAAAAGGAAAGTCTTCAATATGACCGATACGCATGGCTTCCATTTGCAGAATGACGGAAGCAAGGTTGGTACGCAGGATCTCGGGCTCAGTAAATTGCGCTTGCGCCAAGTGGTCCTCTTCTGCGTAGAGGCGAATGCAAATGCCAGGTGCTTCCCGCCCACAACGCCCTGCCCGCTGGTTTGCGGAAGCCTGGGATATGCGTTCCACAGGTAGCCGTTGCACTTTGCTACGCAAGCTGTAACGGGAAATACGGGCTAAACCGCTATCGACAACGTAGCGAATGCCAGGAACGGTCAGAGAGGTCTCTGCCACATTCGTAGCCAGGACGATTCGCCGTTGGGTCTGGGGGGTGAAAATCCGTTGCTGCTCTGCATGGGAAAGGCGGGCAAACAAGGGTAGCAGCAACGTGCCCCGCAAACGTGGTGAATGTGTGATTTGCTTTCCCAGTGCATCGGCTGTTTCGTGAATCTGCCGTTCACCTGGCAAAAAAACCAGAATATCTCCCGGCCCTTCGGCGGCCAGGTCTTCACAGGCTTCAACAATCGCGCTTTGCAGGTCGTTTTCTCTGTCGCTCTCTGGGCGTTCGGCAGGAGGGCGGTAATGCATTGTGACCGGATAGCTGCGCCCTTCTGCTCGAATGATGGGGGCATGGTTGAAGTGGCGGGAGAAGCGCTCCGGGTCAATAGTGGCGGAGGTGATGATGAGCTTAAGATCGGGACGTTTGGGCAGTAATTGTTTGAGATAGCCCAACAGAAAATCGATATTCAAGCTGCGTTCATGGGCCTCGTCAATAATGAGTGTGTCATATTGATTCAAATAAGGGTCGGATTGTATTTCTGCCAACAGGATGCCATCTGTCATCAGCTTGATGTAGGTTTGAGGACTGAGCTTATCGGCAAACCGGACTTTGTAGCCGACACTGCTGCCTAAATCATCGTTGAGCTCACTGGCAATTCGGCTGGCGACGGAGCGTGCCGCAATCCGGCGAGGCTGGGTGTGGCCGATCATGCCGTGAGTGCCCCGCTCCAGTTCCAGGCACATTTTGGGTAGTTGAGTTGTTTTGCCGGAGCCAGTTTCTCCACATATGATGGTGACAGGGTGCTTGTCTATTGCGGCAAGAATGTCGGCGCGAGCATCGACAACAGGGAGGTTGTCTGGATAGTCAGGTTTGGGCAAGTGAGCACGCCGGAAGGAGACTTTCTCCCGCGACTGCTCAATATCAGCCAGCAGGTTTTGGAGTGCTTTTTCGGTGGTTATTGTTTGTTGCCGGCTGAGCTTCCGCAGTCGGTTCCGGAGTTTGTGTTGGTCTGCTATGAGACATTGGCTGATGGTTTTATGATGATGTTTTACATCCAGATGCATGGGTAACCGGGTGGAATCTCTTTCAAGTTTGGACATTGGTTTTTGTAGGCGTCGCTCGCGTTGTCACGAGAATCCCGCTGCCAATGGCAATAATGCCAAGCACGTGATAGGTATGAAAGTGTTCGTCTAGAAAAAGAACTGCCAAAATACTCGCAAAGACGGGAATAAGGTGCGCATAGACAGCACTTTTAGCTGGGCCCAGTATGGCAACACCCGTATTAAAGAAAATAAACCCGGCCAGTGATGCAAAAACAGCCGTGTAAGCAATGCTGAGCACCGTGGTCATGCTGAGTTCAATGGCTCGGCCACCGATGGTGCTTTCCCACAGATACAAAGGGAGCAGACACAGTGCGGCTAAGGCGGAGGCCCAGGTCAGTAAGGTCAGTGATGACAGGGAGTCAGGTTTGCGTTTAAGTACAACGGTGTAGACTGTCCAGGAGCAAGCGCCCACCAGCATGAGCAGGTCGCCGGATCGAAAATCCAATTCAGCCAGGGTGCCGGGCCTGCCGCGTGTAACGATAAAAACAAGCCCGAGAAACGACAGGAAAATACCCAGCATTTCGTACGAAGAAATAGGTGTTTTCAATAACAACCGTGCCAGCAAGGGCACCAGTAAAGGCGAGACAGCCACAATGAGCGCGACATTGATCGCTGTTGTTGAATTAAGCGCTGAATACTGCACACTATGAAAGATGGCCATTCCAGTTAAAGAAAGTGTTGCAACCAGGCGCCACTCTTGACACACAATACGAAATTGGGCCGATAACCTTTTGTGGTTGTAAAGCATGAGCATGCAGGCCACGGTGGTCCAGCGCCAGAAGCTGAGTCCTATGGGGGGCACATCGACAGCCACAGCCCGTCCAAGCACAATGTTCCCGCCCCAGCATAGGGAGGCCAATATGAGCAGCCCACTGGCATGAGCTGGAAGAGATATGTTCATAGTGTTCATTCTGGGATAACCTTAAAAGTATCGCACAGCCGACTGTATTTTCGAAGGGAGAGGACAGCCATGAGAAGTTGCTTGCTATATGTATGTGCAGCATTCACCTTTTTTGGGGTATTTTCTTCGTGCACGGCGAAGACAAAGTCAATTGAGTTGCCCCCGGGTTTTCATCTCAGTATTTTTACTGATGAGGTTGAGGGTGCCAGGCAAATGGCACTGGGTGACCAAGGCACCGTGTTTGTTGGTACGCGAAGCCGTGGCGTTGTCTATGCGGTACGTGAAGGTCAGTCAAACTCAGCTCCCCAGGTGTTGATTATTGCTCGTGGGCTGAATATGCCCAGTGGTGTGACTTATAAAGACGGCGCCTTGTATGTTGCCGCCGTCAACCAGATTCTACGTTACGATGACATCGAGGCGCACTTGGAGCGCCCACCCAAGCCCGTTGTGATTACTGACCAATTGCCAAAGGATACCCACCATGGCTGGAAGTATATCCGTTTTGGTCCTGACGGTTTTCTCTATGTGCCCGTCGGTATGCCTTGTAATATTTGCCGACCCGAGGATCCACGTTATGGCAGCATTTTAAAAATGGATGTTAAGACCGGTGAGGCAGAGGTATTTGCCCACGGTGTTCGAAACAGCGTGGGCTTCGATTGGCACCCGCGTACAAAAACACTTTGGTTTACGGATAATGGCCAGGACTGGCTGGGAGATGATTTGCCGCCGGAAGAGCTCAATCACGCGCCTGAATCAGGGATGCATTTTGGCTTTCCCTTTGTTTATGGCCAGAACATCCCAAACCCTGAATATGCCAAATCAAATTTACAAGGGCAGTTCACTCCGCCGGCTTTTCAAATGCAGGCGCATACCGCGCCTTTAGGGCTGCTTTTTTATACGGGAGCCCAATTCCCAGAGAAATATCAACAGGCACTTTTCATCGCGCAGCACGGCTCATGGAACCGCTCCAGCAAAGTGGGGTATCAAATCAGGGTAGTGTGGCCAGAGAATGCGTTGGACATCCAAAGTGAGGTGTTTGCCAAGGGTTGGTTGGTGGATCAGCGGGCGACAGGTCGCCCAGTGGCTTTCCTGCAAATGGAGGATGGGTCTTTGCTGCTGTCTGACGATCACGCCGGAACGATTTACCGCATTAGTTATTCAAAATAATCGCCGAGACTCGCTGGCGGAGTTCGGGAATGACCTCTTGCTCAAACCAAGGGTTCTTTTTTAACCACAACCGGTTACGCGGTGAAGGGTGTGGAAGAGGGAAAACCCCCGCAGGGCAACTGGCCCAGTGGCGTACGCGTTCCGTGAGCGTCTTATAGTGGTCATCCAGGTAATATCGCTGGGCATATTGGCCAATTAGCAGAGTCAACTGAATATTTGGCATCGCATTCAACAATGGTGCATGCCACTGTTGGGCGCATTCTTTGCGTGGTGGCAAGTCACCGGACTTGCCTTTACCGGGGTAACAAAAACCCATCGGAACGATCGCAATTTGCTGAGTGTCATAAAAAACATCGGGGCCGATTTTCAACCATGCCCGAAGTTGGTTACCGCTAGGGTCATTCCAGGGAATACCGGTTTGATGCACCTTGGTGCCCGGTGCCTGACCAATAATCAGTAGTTTTGCGGTTGGTGATGCGCGAAGTACAGGGCGGGGGCCAAGCGGCAAGGTTGCCACACAAGTTTGGCAGGTTCTGATTTCAGTCAGTAGGTTTTGAAGATGTTCCGGTGACATGAGTAAGCCGCGGGTGAGTTCACCCCGCGGCCTGTCTTAAGGGTCGCCTACCAGCCGGTGATTTCACCTAAGCGTTTGCTTAAGTCGGCAGGTGAGTCAACGGTAGCAACGCCTGCAGCTTGCAGTGCGGCAAATTTTTCAGCGGCGGTTCCTTTACCTCCGGAAATAATTGCACCCGCGTGGCCCATGCGCTTTCCTTTGGGCGCCGTGACGCCTGCAATATAGGAAACGACCGGCTTGCTCACATTGTCTTTGATAAATTCTGCGGCTTCTTCCTCTGCGGTGCCGCCGATTTCACCGACCATGATGATCGCTTCGGTTTGGGGGTCTTTTTCGAACAAAGCCAAAGCGTCGATAAAGTTGGTTCCTGGAATAGGGTCTCCACCAATACCAATACAGGTGCTTTGTCCATAACCGGCATCTGTCGTTTGCTTAACGGCTTCATAAGTCAGCGTACCAGAGCGGGAGACAATGCCCACCTTCCCCGGTTTGTGGATGTAGCCTGGCATAATGCCGATCTTGCACTCACCCGGTGTGATGATGCCAGGGCAGTTTGGACCAATTAAACGGGCGCCACAATCATCCACAATCATTTTGGCTTCAAGCATGTCCAGCACAGGAATGTGTTCGGTAATACAGACGATAATTTTGATACCGGCATTCGCGGCCTCAATAATGGAGTCTTTGCAGAAAGGTGCGGGTACATAAATCACGCTTGCATCAGCACCGGTCTCAGCAACAGCTTCTTTGACGGTATTGAAAACGGGGAGTCCCAAGTGTTTTTGTCCGCCTTTCCCTGGGGTAATGCCACCTACCATTTTGGTGCCGTATTCGATAGCCTGTTCTGAGTGGAATGTACCCTGCTTTCCAGTGAAGCCCTGGCAAATAACTTTTGTTTCTTTGTTGATCAGTACACTCATTTTATTCTCCTACGGCCTCGACGATTTTTTTGGCTGCGTCAGTCAGGCTACTGGGGGCGATGATGTTTAAGTCACTCTCGTTTAAAATTTTCGAACCAAGTTCCGCGTTGTTACCTTCAAGTCGGACGACAATCGGTATTTCAATGCCGACCTCTTGCACAGCGGCGATGATGCCTTCAGCAATTAAATCACACCGCACAATGCCACCGAAGATATTGACCAAGATGCCTTTGACCTTGTCATCGGACAGAATAATTTTGAGTGCTTCCGCAACACGCTCTTTGGTTGTACCCCCCCCAACATCGAGGAAGTTGGCCGGTTTGCCGCCATGCAGTTTGATTAAGTCCATGGTCGCCATCGCCAAGCCCGCACCGTTGACCATGCAGCCAATGTTGCCGTCCAGAGAGATATAGTTGAGATCCCATTTAGAGGCTTCCAGTTCGCGCTCATCTTCCTGAGAAGTGTCGCGTAACTCAAGCAGCTCCGAGTGCCGATAAAGCGCATTGTCATCAATGTTGATTTTACCGTCCAAACACATCAGGTCGCCTTCTTCTGTGATGATCAAAGGGTTGATTTCGACCAGCGACAAATCCTTTTCTTGAACAAGCTTGCCCAAGCCTGTCAGCAGCTTTGTAAACTGCTTGACTTGGTCGGGGTTAAGGCCCAGGCCAAACCCCAATTCACGGCATTGATAAGGCATCACCCCGACTAAGGGGTCAATACTGGCTTTCAGAATTTTTTCTGGTGTTTCTTCGGCAACCTTTTCAATTTCCATACCGCCTTCTGTGGAGGCCATGATGACAACACGTTGTTGCAGTCTGTCCAAAACGGCACCTAAATAGAGTTCGTTGGCGATGTTGGATGTTTCTTCAACCAAAACAACATTGATGGGTTGGCCCGAAGCGTCAGTTTGATAAGTTACAAGGTTGGTACCGAGGAGGCTCTCAGCAAAAGACTTGGCTTCGCTTGGGGTATCAACCAGCTTAACACCACCGGCCTTGCCGCGGCCCCCGGCATGCACCTGAGCTTTAACGACGGTTTTTGGGGTACTTAAACTTTCGGCAGCAGCTTTTGCTTCGTCACCTGTCGCGGCTATTTTCCCATTGGGAACAGGGAGGCCATAGCTTCTGAATAAGTCTTTTGCTTGATATTCATGAAGATTCATAATTGAGTGCTCTCTTCTTCTGTTAATTTAAGCGCCAGCCTCTGGCGCGTGGGGGTACCTTAAATGACAGGGGGGAATTATATAAGAGGGCCTGTCAATAAAAACATAAAAAACACGATTGTACGAAATTACCTTCGCTTCTTGTTAACAATGTGGATGGCCCGGCCATCAGCCCCAAGTGCGGCTTCATGAAAGGCTTCAGACAGTGTTGGGTGTGCAAAAACAGTGCTGGCGATGTCTTCACTGGTACCTTCAAATTCAAGCGCCATAACCGCCTGACCAATGATTTCCGAGCTTTGTGGACCAATGATATGCACACCGAGGATGCGGTCTGTCTGGTTGTTAATCAGTACTTTAACCATGCCGTTTGCATCGTTCATGGCCCGCGCACGGCCACTGGCGGCAAAGGGGAAAACCCCCGCACTGTAATCTTCGCCGGAGGCTTTCAACTCTTCTTCGGTTTTTCCTACCCAGGAAATTTCAGGGTGTGTGTAGATAACAGAAGGGATTGCATCGTAGTTCACGTGTGCATGATTACCCGCAATGCGCTCGGCCACCACAATGCCTTCTTCTGAGCCTTTATGAGCCAACATGGGGCCGCGTACAACATCACCAATGGCATAAACCCCTGGAAGGTTGGTTTCGCAGTTTTCATCGACATGGATAAAGCCCCCTTCATCGATTAATAAATCGGTCTCAGGTGCCGCAATATTTTCTGAGCAAGGCCGACGTCCAACACAAACAATCAGACGATCAACGGTTAAGGTGTGCTCGCCTTCAGGATCTGAATAAGTGAGGTTGACCACACCCTTTTCGACGATTGATGAGGTGACACGGGCACTTAAACGGATGTCCAGCCCTTGGCTGGAAAATTGTCTGAGTGCTTCCTTGCCGATTTCCCGGTCGGCCATAGGCAGAAAAATATCCTGCGCTTCCAACAGTGTCACCTCTGAGCCTAGCCGGCGCCATACGGTGCCGAGTTCCAGACCAATCACACCTGCGCCAATAACACCTAGCCGTTCGGGCGCGCTATCCCAGTCCAGCGCACCGCTGGAGTTCACAATGATGTCATCCGTCAGTGGTGCAGAGGGTATTTCCACGGGAGAGGACCCAGTAGCGAAAATGACATTTTCGCTCTGGTGAGTTTTAACTTTTCCTTTATGATCAGTGACTTCAACCTGTTTTTCCGGCAGCAGGCGGCCGCGGCCTTTCAGCCAAGTGACTTTATTGGCTTTTAGCAGTTGCTCAACACCCGTACTCATGGAAGCCACAATCTTATCTTTGCGGGTAACCATGGCGGCCACGTCAACGGTTACTTCATTAACCGAGATGCCGTGGATTTTGCTGCTTTTTACAATATTTTCATAAGCCTCTGTGCTTTCCAGTAAAGCTTTTGAAGGGATGCAGCCCACATTGGCGCAAGTGCCACCCAGTACCGGTTTGCCTTGCTTGCCGATAAAGTCGTCAACTAAGGCGGTGTTCATGCCTAGCTGTGCAGATCGGATTGCCGCAACGTAACCTGCTGGGCCACCACCAATCACTATCACGTCGAATTCATTTGCCATGTCATAATTCCTTTGGGGGATCAGATGTCCAGCATTATTTTTGCTGGATCTTCAACCAATTCTTTGATTGTTTTTAGAAACGTCACAGCACCTTTGCCGTCTATGATACGGTGGTCGTACGATAAGGCAAGATACATCATGGGGCGGATTGTAATCTCACCGTCAATGACAACAGGCCGGTCTTGAATGGTATGCATGCCCAAGATCGCACTCTGAGGTGGATTCAAGATTGGCGTTGAGAGTAGTGATCCAAAAACACCCCCGTTGGAAATGGTGAATGTGCCCCCTGTCATATCCTCAATACTCAGTTTGCCGTCGCGTGCTTTGGCGCCGTAGTCGCCTACTTGCCGCTCGATTTCTGCTAATGACATCAATTCAGCGTTCCGCAAAATGGGAACGACAAGGCCGCGATCGGAGGAAACCGCAACACCGATATCACAGAAGCCATGGTAGACAACATCGTTGTCGTCAATGGAGGCATTGACGTCGGGGAAGCGTTTCAGTGCCTCTGCGCTGGCTTTGACAAACATGGACATGAATCCCAGCCGAACGCCATGCTTTTCCTCAAAGGATTTTTTGTAATTTTTGCGCATGTCCATCAAGGGTTTCATGTCAACTTCATTGAAGGTTGTCAACATGGCCGTGCTTTGTTGTGCATAAAGCAGACGCTCTGCAATTCGGGCGCGTAACCGTGTCATAGGGACGCGGCGTGAAGGGCGTTCTTCATCCGCCAACGGTACGGAACCTGCCGTGGGTGGCGCCAGTTTGATTGGAGCAGGCTCTTCCTCTGTTTTTGCTTCGCTTTTGCTGTCTGCCTGAGGTTTATCCGTTTTTTGCGCTTGTGATGCCTCGTGATTGAGCACATCTTCCTTGGTGATACGCCCGCCTTTACCGGTACCCACAATGGTGCTTGCATCAAGTCCTTTTTCAGCAATAAGGCGACGAACAGCCGGGCTGGTCTGAGGGTTTGACTTTGTTTCGCTTTCGGCTGTTTCAGCCGCTTCTGCCTGGGGCTTTTCAGTCGCCGGTGATGCAGCGCTCGCGCCTTCTGCGATCACCCCCAGAATCTGATCAGCGACAACAGTAGCGCCCTCGTCTTCCATAATCGCTTCCAGTACACCGGAAACCGGCGCTGGAACTTCAAGCACCACTTTGTCTGTTTCGATGTCAACGAGGACTTCATCGCGTTCAACGGCATCACCTGCCTTTTTATGCCATGTTAAAACCTGCGCATCAGCAACCGACTCTGGCAGGGCGGGTACTTTGATTTCTACACTCATTTTGTGTCCTATTTCTTTTTGGATGGGGGGTTGAATTTAAAGCCTGACTCGCCAAGCGGCTGCCGTAGACCAAAAGCTTCTTCAACCAACGCTTCTTGCTCTTTCAGGTGTATGTTGTGTTGACCGACAGCAGGCGATGCTGAAGCCGCGCGTCCGGCATATTGTAGATTTTTGTGCCCACTGTGCTTCATCGTGTGTTCAATCCGGTGCCGAGTTGAGCGCCAGGCACCTTGATTACGCGGTTCTTCCTGACACCAGACGATGGTGTCAGCATTTTTGTAGCGTAAGAACACGTTATACAACTCTTCATAAGGGAAAGGATAAAGCTGTTCAATACGCACGATTGCAGCATTGTTAAATTCTCCGTCGCGGCGTTTTTGGAGAAGGTCGTAGTAGACTTTTCCGCTGCAAAGAATCAGGCGATCAACACCTTCGGGGGCAATGTCTTCCACTTCATCAATGACATTTTGAAAGGTGCCTTCTGCGAGCTCTTCCAGTGTGGAGACAGCCAGTTTATGTCGGAGCAGGCTTTTCGGCGTCATCACCACCATGGGCTTGCGTAAAGGCCGCAACATTTGCCGTCTGATCATGTGATAGGCTTGCGCCGGTGTTGAAGGCACCAGAACTTGCATATTGTCATCAGCACACAGCTGCAGGAACCGCTCCAGGCGTGCGGATGAATGTTCTGGGCCTTGGCCCTCATAACCGTGGGGTAAGAACAGAGATAAGCCACAGACTCGTCCCCATTTCACTTCCGCAGAGCTGATAAACTGGTCAATGACAACTTGGGCACCGTTGGCAAAATCACCAAATTGGGCTTCCCAAATCACCAGTGTTTTAGGGTCGGTTGTTGCGTAGCCATACTCAAAGGCCATGACGGCCTCTTCCGAGAGCAATGAGTCGATCACAAGGAAATTGGCTTGGTCCTCTGCCAGGTTTCGCAAGGGGATATATGCGCTACCATCCTTTTGATTATGCAGAACCGCGTGGCGATGAAAAAATGTCCCGCGGCCGGCATCTTGACCCGAAAGGCGAACGCCGTACCCATTCGTTACCAGGGTGGCGTAGCCCATAAGTTCGCCAAAACCCCAGTCAATGGGTAAGGCCCCTGCGGCCATTTTTCTTCGGTCGTCAATAATTTTGGCGACTCGGGGGTGTAGATCAAGCCCATCAGGCAGGTGGGACATCCGGGCACCCAGCTCCTGAATCGTCTGCACAGGAACGGTCGCCGGATAGGGCGTTAACCAGTCACTTTTCAGGTAGGGGCTCCAATCCACTGTAAATTCATTGCTATGCGTTTCATCTTCAATAACGCCCGGTGCAACACAGTGGCCGGCATCCAGTTCGTCGCGAAAATATTTCACAAGATCATCCGCGTCATCCTCCCCAATTACCTGCTCTTCGGCCAGTTTTTGGGCATAAAGCTGGCGGGTAGTGGGTAGGGCTTTGATGTGTTTGTACATCATCGGTTGTGTTGCGGAGGGCTCATCGGCCTCGTTGTGCCCGTGGCGGCGGTAGCAGCACATATCAATGATGACGTCTTTTTGGAACTGCATTCTGAAGTCGATCGCAAGCTGAGTGACAAAACGAACAGCCTCAGGATCATCACCATTGACGTGAAAA
This sequence comes from Halothiobacillaceae bacterium UBA5861, assembly GCA_002432635.1. Classification (GTDB taxonomy): domain Bacteria; phylum Pseudomonadota; class Gammaproteobacteria; order UBA5861; family UBA5861; genus UBA5861. The sequence continues at coordinate 21,719 of DJFX01000034.1, forward strand.
ATGGGTGCGTTGATCATTTTTGCCACATCGGTGCAATAGAGTGTTGAGCGCGAGTCCTTGATATTACTGGTGGTGAACCCAATCTGGTTGTTGACGATAATATGTATGGTGCCTTTGGTCGAAAATCCGCGGGAGTCCGACATGCTGAAGGTTTCCATGACGACGCCCTGCCCGGCAAACGCGGCATCACCGTGAATTGAAATAGGCAGTACCTGGCTTCCGTCCTTATCCTGGTGACGGTCTTGGCGACAACGTGCTGAGCCTAGAGCCACTGGCGAGACAATCTCCAAATGAGACGGGTTAAATGCCAAAATGGTATGCATGGAGCCGCTTTCAGTTGCGATATCCGACGAAAATCCCTGATGGTACTTCACGTCACCGGAGACAATGTCCGACTGGTGTTTGCCTTCAAACTCAGAAAATAAATCGGAAGGCTTTTTCCCAAAGACATTGACAAGCACATTCAAGCGGCCTCGGTGGGCCATACACATCATCAGCTCTTTAACACCCGCCTGACCACCGCGCTTAACAATTTCATCAAGAATCACGATAAGGCTCTCACCGCCCTCTAGAGAGAACCGCTTTTGCCCCACGTATTTGGAGTGTAAATACCGCTCAATGCCTTCTGCTGCTGTTAGCCGGTGAAGAATGTTTTTCTTCGCATCCGGTTCCAGCGTGGGCGCAGAGCAAACACTCTCCATGCGTTGCTGCAACCACTCTTTCTGAGTTGTGCTGGAAATATGTGTAAATTCGATACCCACGGAATGGCTGTAGGTTTTTTTGAGAATGTCCACAATCTCTTTGAGTGTTGCCTGCTCTGGGCCGCTTAACGAACCGGTCTGGAAAGTGGTTTCCATATCCGCCAGCGTTAACCCGTACTCCTGTAGCTCAAGCTCCCTGACCTCACCCAGATCTAGCCGGCCTAACGGGTCAATCCTGGCTGCCTGATGGCCGCGGGTTCGGTAAGCATTGATTAAGCGGGATACTCCCACCTGCTTACGCTCATGCTCAAATGAAGCATCAGCCACGGGGCCTTTTCTGCGAGCACCTTGCTGATGAGCGAGTTGGTAAAAATACTGCTTAATTTCGGCGTGGGGGATATCGATCGCTTTACCGTCCACAATCGGCAGCGTTTCAAAATAAGCACGCCACTTTTCCGGGACTAAGTTAGGATCTCTTAAATAAGTCTCATACAGCTCTTCAAGGTAAGCGCTGTTGCCGCCATCAAGTAATGACGTACTGAGCATTTCTTTCATCATGGCTTAATTAGGTCCTCTATTCGCTGTACGGTGGAGGGTTACAAAAAGAGTTAAAGTGTTTTGGTACAAGTTCACTCTGCCGGGTTTATTGGCGGCATCTACGCTAGTGACGGATTTCGTTGGGACAAGTTCCATTTCAATCGTTTTTGCTTATCCGTTGCATACAAAATATGTTGGACCTAACCAAGCAGGCGGGATCCGAAAGTCTTGATACGAAACCAAGCATAAAAGCCAAGTATAGTTAAAAAAAATAATGAGTGGAGTAAACGCTAATGATCAGCAGGTTACCGGTAAATTCTACCGGATTTTGTTAGCATAAAAAATCCGGGCGTGCGCACACGACACATTTTTTTACCAAATCATAACCGCATGATCACCAGACCTGCTTTTGAAATCTGCTACAGACGAGCATAGGCCCAATAAGAGAACTACTTAACAGGCACATTTAAAGCATCAATGTGAATCGGTTTGGCGGCCACCTTCTGGGCTCCAGAGCCTCCTGAGGTTGAGCAAATTTCTGGCTGAATACCCTGCGATCAAGCGCCCAAAAGCCCGCCGTTGATTGAACATAGCCACAACGGGTGTTAAACCTGAACATAGAAAGAAGAGCGTGACCAAGAAAACAGCATTGGCTGTTAGGAGGCAACACTTGACCGATAAAATTTCAGCAATATCCGATTTTTTGATTCAGTTAGATGCCCTGAAATCGGTGAATCGCCGCACCTACATCAATGGAGGGGAAAGGGTAGAAAACTCAGCAGAACACTCATGGCACCTCGCCATGGCATGCTGGGCTTTTGCCGAGCAACTGCCAGAAGATTACGATGTTACAAAACTCATCAAACTTGCATTACTCCACGACCTTGGTGAAATCGGAGCGGGAGATACCTTTCTTTACAGCAAAAATAGAGACAGCGCCCACATTCAAGAGCGTGAAAGTGTAAAACAAATCGCCTCGCACCCCGGCAACCCCATTGGAGACATCGTAGAACTTTGGGAAGAACAAGAAGTGGGCCAGAGTAAAGAAGCAAAACTGCTCAAAGTGATCGACCGCCTATTGCCCTTTCTCCATAACATCACCAGCGAAGGCCGGGCATGGCAGGATAACGGCATACACAAGCACCAAGTACTAAAAATGCACCAGTTCATCGAGCGCGAAAGCCCGGAAATCTACGAATGGTTTATCACAAAACTGGAATATGCCGTTCAACAAGGCTGGCTCAATACCCCCTAACCCGCTGATCCATTACGCACCCGTTCGCTTAACTGAGAGCAAGGTAAAACGCTGGATAAAAATGGGCACGCCGGAGGATGGGCACGCCCGGCCAACGGGGTCGAAAGGCTGAAGTTACACTGAAATATGCAAATAATTAATTACGTTAAATTCACTTGCCCTTGAATTAAAGACCTGTCCATTCACTTTTAACCGCGGAGTGAGCCTCAAACCCAAAGAACAACCGCTCGGTATAACACCACATACATAACGGCCATGTGCTTTTTTGCGCCCACTTCACCCAAAAAACACAGTAAAACGGGTTAATTAGAATAACCATTAGGCATTTTTAAAAGCTATACACACCGTGTGACA
>DJFX01000009.1 GCA_002432635.1 Halothiobacillaceae bacterium UBA5861
GTGGGCCATGCGGCCGCTGCCATCGCGGCCGGTAAGTGCCAGGTTGCCTTGATCACACTCGCCGGACGCCCGAAGGCCGAAGGCATGCCAACCGGCACCCGGCCCAGAACCTTCGGACCGGACGCGCCAGAAACCGGCTTTGAATTTTCCTACGGTACCACCGTAACCAATATGTATGGCATGGCTGCCATGCGCCATATGTACGAATTTGGCACTACCAGTGAGCAGCTTGCCTGGATCAAAGTCGCTGCCTCGCACCACTCACAACATAATGAACAGGCTATCGTGCGCAAAGTTCTGACGGTCGAAGACGTTGTTAACTCCCCCATGATCAGTGACCCCTTGCATCGGCTGGACTGCTGCGTCATCACAGACGGTGGCGGCGCCCTCGTCGTCGTGAGTCCGGAAGTGGCCAAAGATCTAAAACGCACATGCATTAAAGTACTGGGGCATGGTGAGTCCCCTAAACACCAAATGGGGGGGCGAACAGACCTCACCTTCACCGGCGCACGGTGGTCCGGACCCAGAGCCTTTGAAGAGGCAGGCCTTAAGCCGTCGGATATTGATTATGCATCCATTTATGATTCGTTCACGATCACCGTTCTGGAGACACTGGAAGATTTAGGTTTCTGTGAGAAAGGCCAAGGTGGCAAATTTGTGTCTGACGGAAACCTGATCTCCGGTGTCGGCAAATTACCGTTCAACACCGATGGTGGCGGATTATGCAACAATCACCCCGCCAACAGGGGCGGTATGACAAAAGTTGTCGAAGCCGTCCGTCAGCTTCGAGATGAGGCGCATCCCAAGGTACAGGTACCGGATTGCCAGATTGCACTGGCACACGGCACGGGCGGTTCGCTCGGAACCCGGATGGGAAGCGCAACAGTGATTCTTGGGAGAGAAGACGCATGAAAGTTTTAAACAAAGAGAACATGAACCCAAACAACTCTGCGCCAGTGGTCAATGATGAAAGCAAACCTTACTGGGAAGCGGCGATCAACGGTAAACTACTCGTTAAAAAATGCAATGCCTGCGGTGAAGCGCACCACTACCCACGCACGATCTGCCCTTTTTGCTTCAGCGATGACACCATTTGGACAGAAGCATCCGGACGCGGCACCATCTACAGTTACAGTGTGATGCGCAAGGCAACGGTGCCTTATGTCATGGCTTACGTTACGCTCGAAGAAGGCCCAACAATGATGACCAATATTGTCGAGTGCAACGTCGATGCGCTTGCAATCGGCCAACCAGTGAACGTTGTTTTCCAAGATACAGGGGAAGGTACGGCACTACCCATGTTCACACCGATCTGATCCAGGGTCGACAGCCTGTTTGGGAGAGCGTACAGTGCGAGCGGTACGCTCTTTTTTAGCCGCAGTTTATGAACGCTTCACCCAACACCGCAATCCTTGCCCAAACTCCCGCCGACATGGCTCTGGCTAAATCACTGGCGACTCAGTTTCAGCTTCCACTCCTACATTCACAAAACTCATCGACTCGATTTTTGATAAGCGTTGAAAACGCCGAGCTCACACTGATCGATACCGGTTTGCATCCTCAAAGAACACTCTCCATCAGTTTTACCACCGGCAAAAATGCCTATCGGAAGCGTACCGGTATTGGCAAGAAGCAACCGCTTGGTAAGGCACTCGGCCTCCATAAGTTTCAACAGCCTTTTGTTGTAGATGCTACCGCTGGCCTGGGTTCAGATGCTTTTGTCATCGCCTGTTTGGGCTGCCGCGTGCTGATGATTGAACGCAACCCTGTACTGAGCGCATTGCTTGACCAGGCCGTTAAGCACGCCTCGAACATCGTTCAAAATCTGTCTCTCTGCCATGGCGACGCCCTGAATATTCTGCCTCAATTGTCTACACGAGAACCGCCACACATTGTCTATCTGGACCCGATGTTCCCTCAAAGAACAAAGTCGGCACTCGTCAAAAAAGATATGCAAATGCTCCAAACGCTGCTGGGCGAAACAACGGATCAAGCACATTTATTAAACCTGGCCAGAACCGTGGCGACTGAGCGGGTTGTCGTTAAACGGCCGGCAAAAGCATTGCCTCTCGCAAAAAATCCCCCCACATTTTCAATCAATGGCAAAACGATTCGTTACGATGTCTATGTTCAGAAAGCGTGATCATTTAATGTCACTCAAGACACCTGCGGAACGATGGAATACAGGCTTCAGTCGCGGAAATTTTTGAACTGCAAAGGCGTTTTGATATCGGCTGCTTTCAACAAGGCAATCACTGCCTGTAAGTCATCCCGCTTCTTTCCACTGACTCTGACCTGTTGATCCTGAATCGCCGCTTGAACTTTTAGCTTGGAATCTTTAATTCGCCGAGTGATTTCCTTCGCGAGTTCTTTGTCGATCCCTGTTTGCACTTGGCAGACTTGTATTGCTTTTTGTCCCCGCGTGGTAATCGCTCCCATGTCTAAACAAGCGGTGTCAATGCCGCGTTTGGTCATTTTTTCAAACAAAATTGAGTGCATTTGTTTAATTTGAAAGTCACTACTCGCGGCTAAAGTGATCGTGGTGTCGCTCTGCTCGACGTTTGCACCACTGCCTTTAAAATCATAGCGGTTGGTCAGCTCACGGTTCGCTTGATCAACTGCATTGGTCAACTCATGCATATCCACTTCTGAAACCACATCAAATGTTGGCATTTTCGTTCTCCTGTCATCCAAACCCGTTTAAAATACACCGAATATGACAACACTAAAAACTTCTTATAACTTTATAGCAGTTGGGGCCTTTCTGGCGATGCTGAGTGTATTACTGGGAGCCTTTGGCGCCCATGGGTTGAACGCTCACTTGACAGACTATGGCATGGCCACTTATCAAACTGCGGTGGATTACCACATCTACCACGCACTGGGGCTGATCGGCTTGGGCCTTTATGAAGCCCGTTATCAAACCAGCGGGTGGTTGAATCTTGCTGGCTTTTCTTTCATCACCGGCATTTTATTGTTTTGCGGCAGCCTCTACGCCTTGGCCGTTTTTAAGTTGCAATGGCTGGTTTTTTTGACACCGTTCGGCGGTTTATCCTTTGTAATCGGATGGGCTTGCTTCACAATTCAAGCAATAAAAGGCAAACATAAGACACCATGACTGACTCCCAGGACCAACGCGATAAGCGACGCGAGTACGGCTCCAAGCCATTGCGCCGTATTAATCTCCTCGAAAACCCTTTTGAACAATTTGGCCAGTGGCTTGAAGATGCTGAGGCAGCCGGTGCAATCGATGCAACAGCGATGACACTCGCGACGGTTGATAGCCAAGGCATGCCCTCTGCCCGAACTGTTTTAATGAAGCACTTTGATGAGCAGGGTTTTTGCTGGTACACCCACTACCTGAGTCAAAAAGGAATGGAGCTAGCGGAGAATACCAAAGCCTGTTTACTCTTCTATTGGCGCGATATTTCAAGACAGGTCAGTATCCGTGGCACCGTTACAAAACTGCCGGACAGTGATTCTGAGCGCTACTTTCAAAGCCGACCAGAAGGCAGTCGCTTTAGCGCAGCCGGCTCCCGGCAATCTTCTGAAGTGAGTAGCCGAGGTGTTCTGGAAACCGCTGTTGATACACTGAGAAAAAAATATCCAAGCGGCGACGTCCCACGCCCAAAAGATTGGGGAGGCTATTGCCTGTCACCTGTTAGCCTGGAGTTCTGGCAAGGTCGAGATGACAGGCTGCATGACCGTTTTCGCTATCAACTGGAGTCGAGTGGCCGCTGGGGAATTAATCGCCTTGCGCCTTAAACATCAAGAAACCTCCGCTCCTGATTGAGCAGAAACGCGAATAAATCCGTGACATCCACCTATAAAAACTTCATCTTCTTTATAGGCGGCGCAATATAAAAATTTTATTAATCAGCCTGTTACAAGGTAAATATAAAGTTAGAAGTAGCATTCAATTGTTAATTATTTGATTTTAAAAAAAAATTGCTTTATAAATTCCCTCAAATAAAGCAATCTAACCGTGACTTTTTAATGTCTCAGCAATGCCTAACGACCTAACATAAATGGTGAAATAAATGTGTGTTTACAGATTGACAAATCGCAACACAAGCCAACGATACAAAAAAAACCTTTCGCTCTTTCCCACAATCGCCTTAACTGCGTTAACCGGTCTGGCCAGCACCGCGACACAGGCCGGCATTTCAGATCGGCCGATTGACTTAACCGCAGGCACAGACAATTTTTCAGTGGTGATTAACACCAGTAAACTACTTAACGTGCTCGCAAATGATGGAGGCTCCCCAAACGCTTCCACATTAACACTGCTTAATTCAAGTAGTGATAACGGAGGTAGCCTGTCTATAGAGAACGGGCAGATTCGCTACACACCACCCACGGATTTTTCAGGCACTGACAGCTTCAGTTATGAAGTCACCGAGCAGGACTGGAGGGAGAGTGCACGATCCATTTCTGTCAGCCGAAGTCATTCGACCCCGGCTGGATCACGCATTGGAGCAAGCCCTCAAGAACCTATTTTTGACGCTTTGCAACCTACCGGCGATTGGCCTCAGCCTTCAACAACCGCAGCGATCAGTTACCTTGGGATCATCATCAAACCTGTCGCTAACTACCAGGGCTGCCACACGCCAGAAAAACCTCTCATTACAACCAGCCTTACCTGGCAATTAACCAAAACCAGCGGGGACAGCCAAGGCTATGCAGCTTCGATCAATAAAACCAACAATGATCCTCTAGCGGCGGATTCTGTAACCGAAAGCAATTGGGGTTCGAACCCCCAAGAAACAAGAACGCTGAACTACACCCTTACAGACATTACACCCGCTGAGTTTGATAATTTAAAGCTGGGAATCTACACCCAATATTCTGTTAACGATGCCCGGCATTTCTGGCGTTCAAACGACGTGGACTATACCGCCACTGTTGATACCACCGGTTGCACACTCAGCAAAATCACTGTGCAGGTTAACCTGACGGTGGGTTCGGATTCCGATAATGATGGCGTTATCGACGAAAAAGACCGTGATGACGATAATGACGGCGTGCCGGATGATCAAGAAGGCGACACTCGCGATGACGACGACGACGGCATCGTCAACTCCTTTGACCTGGACAGCGACAATGATGGCATTAGCGACCTGGTTGAAGCCGGTGGCACCGATCAGGACGGCAATGGACTGGTCGACTCTCTCGTAGACAGCGACGGAGACGGTCTGCACGATGCTTACGCGACGATTCCTCTTCCCATACCTAATAATGACAATGACAGCAAACCGAACTACCTTGACCTGGACAGCGACAATGATGGCATACCCGACATCATCGAAGCCGGCGGTGAAGACAGTGACGGAGACGCCAAAGTTGACAACTTTACAGATAACAATGGCAACGGGCTGGATGACAGCCATGAGAATGGCTTAGCCCTTCGACCAGGCGATGTCGATGCCGATGATAAGCCAAACTATGTGGATCGAGATAGTGATGGCGATAATTTTAAAGACCTCGTTGAAGGCGGTGGTATAGACGCCGACAACAACGGTCGTGTCGACAGCATGGCCGATGCGGATGGCGACTTCATCCCTGACTCTGTTGATGTTGATCAAACCGGTGGTGGCGATAGCGATGGCGACGGCATTGATGATACGGCTGACGTAGACCAGACCGGTGGTCAGGACAGTGACGCCGACGGCATTGATGATACCCGGGACCCTGACCGAGACAATAATGGCATTGCTGATGAGTTCACTACGTCAACAGGCGGTACACCTCTTCCTCTTCCGGATACCGATAACGATGGCATTCCTGACTACTTAGACCCTGCTGGAGCCAACCCCCCTCCTTCTGAGGAGGACCCAACCACCGTGGTTAAAGCAGGTGTCAATGGTGTTGGTGGCAGCAGTGGTGTATTTCTCATCGCCGTACTGATAGCGCTGGGCCTATATCGACGCCAGACTAAACACAGCAAACAGCCTTACTCACAACCGCTTCATGTGGGCCCACAACATTAATTCATGGAAGGATCAGCAATGAACACTTTCAAAAAATCGGCCACAGGGATCTCTTTGGCAATGCTTTCGTTGTCGCTTATTGCAGCAGAGAGCCCCAAGAGTTCCGAAGAAAAACCAACAACTGCTTCGGCACCGGTCGTTGAGAAAAAAAGTTTAAAAGATACAAAAGCAAAAAAAACACCACCTGCTACCCCATCAGAATTTTTTCCACAGTGGTACGTCGGTGGCACACTTGGGATGTCTCAACTGGAGCCCAGTGTCAAGACTGCAGGCTCCAGTATTGATGATAAAAATGATTTGGGCCTTGGCTTTTATGTTGGATATGACTTTGCCGAAAAAATCTCCCTCGAAGGCTACTATTTCGACTTGGGTGAAGCCAGTGTAAATCCAGATGGTGCCAGTGAGTATCAAGTACTTGGTGTTAGTGCACTTTACTATTTTTATAACACTCAAAAAGCTCGAGGTATTCAAACACGCAAAGGCCTGTCATTTTTTGCGCGCGCCGGCCTTGGGAACCTGCAAACAGGTTCCAAGGGCAGTGTGGATACCCGAACAAAGAATAACTTTCACCTCCATTGGGGTGGCGGCCTGGAATATGCACTGCCCCGCAATGTATCGCTACGCGCCGATATCGAACTGTATGATAAAGACGCACAGTTTCTTTCAGTGAGCGCACTCTGGCGATTTGGTGGCAACAAGACCGCATACTTAATAAGACAATCGACCTTGGAGAGCGTTGGCGCTGGCTCTTCCATACCCGATCCAATTGTGGTGAAACCCATCATTGGGGGCTCCATTTTCAATGATGCTGACAAGGACGGTGTCCGTGATGAAGATGATGCTTGTCCGAAAACACCCCGGGGCTCGCAAGTTGATGCCGTTGGTTGCTTTTTTGCCGGCGCATTGAATGGCGTGAAGTTTGAAATCGACTCGGCAAAACTATTACCGGAGTCTAAAATTCTCTTAGATGGTGTTGCCCAGGAACTTCAAAAATATCCGCGCATTGTGGTCGAAATTCAAGCACACACAGATAGTACAGCCTCAGAAGCATATAACCTGGATCTGTCTTATCGCAGAGCCCGTTCTGTACGAGACTACCTCGTATCACAAGGCGTTGAAATGCGACGAATGGTTCCTCGAGGTTACGGCGAAAGTGAGCCAATTGCAGATAACCGGACAAAACAAGGCCGTAAACTCAACCGGCGTGTTGAGTTCAAGATTTTGGCAAAATAAACACTTTGACCCTTCCGGTGTACGTTTAGGGGGCTTAAACCTTAAGCCCCTTAACTTCTGAAGCCTTAAAAGCCCTCACCTAAACCAGCGCCAAGCTACCAAGTGCTCTGAGCAAAATACCGTTAGGTATAAAATATGAGGATCAGCCTTGAATGGCTGCTACCACGAAAGGTCGTCGGGAACTTTGTGTTCGGCATAATCCAAATCGTCGTTTGAGTCCGCACCACTTTTATCAACAAAACTGACAGCCCAATCAGGGTTCAACGCTTTCACTTCGCGACCGACGGTTACAGGAATGAGGTATGTTGAGCCATTCAAACGGGTAATCGCTAAACTGCCTTCAACCAGTTGCTTATAAGCGTCTTCATTAACAAAAACCCGTCTTACACGCGAGTTGACAATATGGTTGTAAGGCTTTTCTCCTTTATGATCAGCCAAACAAGAAGCCTCAATCAGTTGTTTAATTTTTGCCTTGATTGCTTTCTTTTGATCAACATCATCGGAGCCTGAAAGCGGGGCCTTCTGATTGGTGTTAAGGGAGGATTTAGGACCAAGCGATTTCTTCCATGATTTTTTATCACGCCCTTGAGCTGATGCCCTCTTTGGTTGTTCCTTTGACGAAAACCCGGCTTTAATCAGCTGGTCACGTAATGAATCGGACATCCAAAACCCTCCTCATATTAAGACAAAAGATTTCATATCGTTTTAATTATAACTGTAAATAAAAGCATTCTGATGTCAACGAATCCAATGACTGCGCGTTGACATCAGTATGACCTCACAAATCCTCTCCTCACATAAACCGCAGCGCAATGATTTCTGATATGCTTTTTTTTGATACCCATTTAATTAAAACACTGCCGCTATTTCAACTAGACCCGTTGGACTGCAGATACACCATCAGGAAGACAAAAACGAGTTACTCCACCGAAGCCCTCAACCGATTCCTTCAAGGTATCGAAAAAAAAGCTTATCGAATCGCCTTGCTGGCAACAGGGCACCGTGAAGAGGCGCTGGATATCGTTCAGGAAGCGATGCTGAAGCTCACTGAAAAATATCACCGTAAACCGGCCGCCGAATGGCCACCTATTTTCCACCGCATATTGCAAAGTAAAATACAAGACTGGCACCGAAAAAATACGGTACGCAACCGTTGGCGACAGATTCTAAAAAAACATACCGATGATGATCAGGATCCACTGGAGCAGGCCCCGGCGCCTATCACATTCAGACCAGACAGCGCACTGATAGGGACACAAGCAATGGATACCCTTGATTGGGCAATACATAATCTGCCACTTCGACAACAACAGGCTTTTCTTCTCAGGCTTTGGGAAGGCTTTGACACGAAAGAAACCGCAAAGATCATGAAATGTTCGGAAGGCAGTGTAAAAACACATTACTCAAGAGCTTTAAAAGCGCTCCAAACGACGTTAAAAGAGTACAAATAATGATCCCCGGCAATGACCCTATCCATCCAACAGCAATAAAAGCACACTTAGATCAGCGCTGTGAAGAAATTGATGCTGACACATTACAACGGATTAGAGCATCACGAGTAGCAGCACTTACAAAAGCTGAGACACAAAATAACCTGTGGAAGAGGCCAGCGGCTTACAGTCTGGCCGGTTTTGCCATGCTTGCCATCATGAGCGTGGCCATCTACTTTGCTCCCATTCGCGAGCAGCCGCCTCAGCTTGCAAACACAGCGTTTGAAGATTTGCCAATCATATTAAGTACTCAATCATTAGAGTTTTTTGAAAATATGGATTTTTACATCTGGATGACGACTGAGATCCATGATGACCTGGGTTAGGTTGCCACTTTTCCCTTTGCTCACAGGCGTGATGCTGGTCAGTACCATTCACGCAAAAGAACGTGTAGACCCAGAGTTTTTAGAATTTTTAGCACAATGGCAAACAAATAATGGCGAATGGGTCGACCCCATCATTTTTTTCGGTGAACAAGAAACCAACCAGCGGGTAGAGGCTGATGAAGGCAAAGAAGAATGGCTAGACAATACCTCCGATTAATTATTTTTTTGGTGCTCATGATGTTCATTGCTCAATCAGGGCATGCCGAGGCCACTGAAAAAAGACTTTGGAGCAGCCTGAGTACAGCAGATCAACAGGCCCTGGAAACATTAGCGCCGACATGGGACTCCATGCCATCTGAACGCCAAGCCCGTATTTTATCCGGCCTGAACCGCTGGCATCAGCTTGATGATGAAGAAAAGCAGCATCTCAAAGAGCGCTTCAAACAGTGGAAGTCGCTCACACCTGAGCAACGAACCGCCATACGCAAACGCTTTCATACCTTTCTGAAACTTCCACCCAGCGCACAAAGACAAGCGGTAGAAAACTATAAACTATTTAAAAGCTTACCCTCCGATAGACAAACGGAACTAAAAAATCGATGGAATAGCTTTTCACCTGCTCAGAAAAGAAAGATACTGAACAGATTGAAGCAGCGAAACCATAGGCTACAATCTACTCCTAGATCAACACAAAGGCGACTAACACGCTGACACTATCAGACGTCGCCTCGGAAACGACATGATAGGCGACCCAAAACAAGTCATCACATCTTTGGTCATACTGATCACCCTCCTATGCATGCGCAGTGCATCCGCTTCAGCTGCTCCTCTTTTACCGTCACAAGGCTCAACAACTTTCCAGTTTGACGACGACAGCGCCGGCTATGCTGTCGATTTGGACGTTAACCTTGATGCCACAGGCAAACGATTCCGTATGGTGCTTTCCCAAAGCGCAGACACCAGTGAATCAGCGGATGACTCTGAACAAAACCTCGACTCAAAATCCTATTCCTTTGGCCTCAGCAGCAACCCCGCTAACCCCGTCGAGTTCTCTGCCAACTATGAAGATTGGGGACAAGACGACACTTTTTCCATCGGCACGCTGAGCGGTACCGTGCGTTTTAATTCAACGGACTGGTCGTTTGGGTTAACACCTTACCTCCGAAATATTGATATTACTCGCACAAACCCATCTGGCAGAGCCAATAATGTCAGCTTTGACAGCCAGGGGTTATCTGTCGATCTGGGCTTTTACGGCTTTGAGCGCTTCTTTATTCACGGACGCTACATCAACTACAACTACTCTGAGGATGTTTCAAAACTGGATGTTTCTTCTCGCCCTTCTTTATTTCTCTTTTTTACACCCGCCGCCTTGAGTTTTTCCCAGGGCCTTGAAGACTCAGCACTATCCGTTGCAGTAGACTATAGTTTTAATCCCGTTACAGTCGGTATTGAGCTCTCACAAAGCCGGTCAGCGGTAGATGACAGTTTATCAAACGTCACCTCCTTTTCCTTGACCTGGCCACTTTCTCATAAGTGGGGCGCAACAACCGGCGGTGGTTGGCTCAACCAGGAAAATCAAGACGAAATCCGCTTTTTCAGTGGCAGTCTCCACTACCGCTGGTAAATCCCTCTATTAGCACGATTTGCTAAAACAGCGTTAAAATAGCGCCGTTTAATGCATGACTCAATGACTATTCAAAAGGAATCCCACCCATGGCTGTTATCCGGCAAGACGACTTTATCGATAGCATCGCCGATGCGTTGCAATTCATCTCTTATTACCATCCGGTCGATTTTATACACGCAGTTCACGACGCCTATCAAAAAGAAGAATCTACAGCAGCCAAAGACGCTATGGCGCAAATCCTTCTTAACTCACGTATGTGCGCCGAGGGACATCGCCCTATTTGCCAGGATACCGGCATTGTCACCGTCTTTTTAAAGATCGGCATGGACGTTAAGTGGGATGCCAGGCTAAGTGTCTCAGAGATGGTCAATGAAGGTGTTCGCAAAGCCTACACGCACCCGGATAATGTACTCAGAGCATCCATTTTGAACGACCCGGCAGGCGCCCGGAAAAATACCGGTGACAACACCCCTGCTGTCATCCACATGGAAGTTATCAAAGGTAATACTGTTGACGTCGCTGTTGCGGCCAAAGGTGGTGGCTCCGAAAATAAATCAAAACTCGTCATGCTGAACCCAAGTGACAGCATTGTTGACTGGGTTGTTAAAACTGTCCCCACTATGGGCGCAGGCTGGTGCCCACCTGGAATGCTCGGTATCGGGATCGGCGGAACGGCAGAAAAGGCCGTTGTCCTTGCCAAAGAATCACTCATGGACCCCATTGATATTCATGAACTTCGCGAACGCGGACCTCAAAACAAAGTGGAGGAACTGCGGCTTGAAATTATGGACCGCGTGAATGAGCTGGGCATTGGCGCACAGGGGCTCGGTGGCTTAACCACGGTTTTGGATGTCAAAATCAAAGACTATCCAACACACGCAGCCTCCCTGCCAATCGCGATGATTCCAAACTGTGCAGCAACACGCCACGCCCACTTTGTCTTGGACGGCAACGGACCTGCTCTACAAACACCTCCGAGTCTTGACGACTGGCCAAAAATCACCTGGGAAGCCGGTCCAAATGCTAGAAAAGTCGACATCAATACCGTTACACGAGAAGACGTTGCACAGTGGAAGCCCGGTGACACCCTGCTGATCTCAGGAAAAATGTTGACTGGCCGAGATGCCGCGCACAAAAAAATACAGGAATTACTGGACAGCGGTCAGGGGCTCCCGGAAGGGGTCGATCTGACCAACCGGTTTATCTACTACGTTGGTCCGGTTGACCCTGTCCGGGAAGAAGCAGTTGGTCCAGCCGGACCCACCACATCCACCCGGATGGATAAGTTCACCGATATGATGCTCGAAAAAACCGGGCTCTTAGGGATGATTGGCAAAGCTGAACGCGGCCAGCTCGCCATTGATGCCATCAAGGCACATAAGGCCGTTTATCTCATTGCAGTGGGCGGCGCGGCTTACCTTGTCTCAAAAGCCATCAAATCATCACGCGTTGTGGCTTTTCCAGAACTGGGCATGGAAGCCATTCATGAATTTGAAGTGCAAGACATGCCCGTGACCGTAGCGGTCGACAGCACAGGTGACTCAGTGCACAGATCAGGCCCGGAAAAATGGCAGCAAATTATCCTTCAAAAGCAGGCCTAAACCCAAGCACCAGGCAGGGATATTCAAGGACAAAATCCGATAATTCCTTGACTGGAAAATAAAAATCGCGTAAATAATAGCGTTTCATCATGATTCAAGGCGACGAACCTGTCGCCTTTTTTTATTAGGTAGTGGGGCTATGTCATCACTCATGTCAACATATGCGAGGCAAGCTGTCGTTTTCGAACGTGGAGAAGGCGCAACCCTCTGGGATAGCAACGGCAAGGAATACCTTGACGCGCTGGGCGGCATTGCGGTCTGTGCACTGGGTCATGCGCACCCAGGAGTGACTGCGGCTATCACTGATCAGGCAGCTAAACTGATTCATACATCGAATATCTACCGGATTGCAGAGCAAGAAAAGCTTGGCGAACAACTTTGCAACATCGCAGAGATGGAACGTGTATTTTTCTGCAACTCTGGCGCCGAAGCCAATGAAGCGGCCATCAAAATGGCCCGACTGCATGCACGCAAGCGAAAAGTTGCCAGTCCAGAAATTATTGTGATGGAAAACAGTTTTCATGGACGCACCATGGCAACATTATCAGCAACGGGTAACCGTAAAATTCAGGCCGGCTTTGAGCCACTGGTCCAGGGTTTTATCCGTGCCCCCTACAACGATATTGAAGCTATTGCGAAAATTGCTAATAACTCCAAAAATGTTGTGGCCGTTATGCTGGAGCCGATCCAAGGAGAAGGCGGCATAAACGTACCGGATGAACGCTATCTGTCACAAGTCCGTGAACTCTGTGACAAACATGACTGGTTAATGATCCTGGATGAAATTCAGACGGGCATGGGCCGTACAGGAAAGTGGTTTGCGTGGCAGCATACTCATGCTAAACCCGATATCATCACTGTGGCAAAAGCACTGGGTAACGGTATCCCCATTGGCGCTACGATGGCTTGCGGAAGTGCAGCCGACTTGCTGCAGCCGGGAACACACGGAAGTACATTTGGCGGTAATCCCTTTGCTTGTCGGGTTGGCCGAGCAGTTATTGATATCATCCAAAAAGAAAGCTTGGTCATGCGTGCCAGTGAGCTGGGAAAACAGCTCGTGGAGGGGTTTGAACAGCGCATCGGTCAACAAAGTGGCGTTAAAGAGATTCGAGGCCTTGGGTTAATGATAGGCATTGAATTGGAAACAGAGTGCACAGCGCTTGTATCCGCCGCATTGGAAGCAGGTCTATTAATCAATGTCACTGCCGGTTCAACGATACGGCTTCTCCCCCCTTTCATTCTCACTGACATCCAAGCGGCACGCATTGTTGAAACCCTGAGCCAGTTGGTTACCGAATTCTTGGCACGCCCATGAGGATACACTATGGTCAGGCACTACCTGAGTGAACTCGATTTAACGGCGCAAGAATTTAAAAATTTGCTTGCCAGAGCGACCGAGTTAAAAAAACAACAGCTGGCCGGTCAGCTTTTCCAACCCTTAAAGGGCAAAGTGCTCGGGATGATTTTTGAGAAATCATCCACCCGCACACGCGTATCTTTTGAAGCCGGTATGGTACAACTCGGTGGTAGCGCAATTTTTCTATCACCCAATGATACCCAGTTAGGACGAGGCGAACCCATTGAAGACACCGCTCGTGTGCTGTCGCAAATGGTCGATGCGGTCATGATTCGTACCTACAACCACAAGACTGTTGAGCGCTTTGCTGAATACGCATCCATTCCCGTCATCAATGGACTGACCGATTTACTCCACCCGTGCCAGCTGCTGGCAGACATGCAAACATGGTTTGAACACAGAGGTGATATTAAGGGCAAGCGTGTTGTGTGGGTCGGTGATGGGAATAATATGTGTAACTCATATATCAATACCGCCAAATTGCTTGAATTCGAATTAATCGTTTCCTGCCCGGCAGACTACGAACCTGATCCTAAAATCGTTGCCTCAGGTGATGATTACGTGACCTTGGAGCCTAACCCATCCGTTGCTTGCCAGGGTGCTGACATTATTACCACCGATGTTTGGGCAAGTATGGGGCAGGAAGACGAAATGGCAGAACGGCGCAAAGCATTTGCCAACTATCAGGTGACACCTGAATTGATGAAATTAGCCAATCCCGACGCGCTTTTCCTACACTGCCTGCCCGCCCACCGGGGTGAAGAAGTCAGCTCGGCCGTCCTTGATGACCCTAAAAGTGTTGTCTGGGATCAGGCCGGCAATCGCCTGCATGCCCAAAAAGCATTGCTGGAAATGCTGATACAAACACGTTAATAATATATCCCACTGTCATCACTGAATCCTGCGTGCGGGTTAAAACATCCTCACGCAATTCTTTGTCTTACAAAAATAAAGGCGCATGACGAGAGAAATACAACACAGAAAAGCGGATAAGAAATCCGCATTCACTCAGAGTGCATGACAGCTCCCAATAACATAACAATATAAACGGCAATCAACGCCGACAGGGTGAGAGGGAATAATATGACTTCACACAAAAAAAACACGGCGCCCAGCCAGGTACGCATACAGGCCAATCTTTTGGACAAGCAGATCAGGGCTATTTTCAGTGCTTGGGGTATGCCGGAAGAAATTATTGAACCGACTGTTTACACCATGGTGGAAACCGATCTCCGAGGTATAGACAGTCATGGCATTGGCATGATCATGCGCTACGAGGAATACCTACAAAAAGGACTCCTCAACATCCACCCGAATATAGAGATACTTAGGGAGACACCGGCTGTCGCCCAGATCACAGGAGACGCCGGCTTAGGCCATGCCCCTTCCGTTAAAGCCATCGAAATGGCGTGCGACAAAGCCGAACAGCTGGGCGTTGGTATCGTCTCAGTAACCAACTCCATGCATCATGGGGCGGTGGGTGCTTATGCTCTGCGTGCCGCACGCCGTGGTATGATTGGCTTCGGCTGCACTGCCGCCTGGGCACATTGCATCCCACCTACACGCTCAAAAGATGCCATGTTTGCCACCAATCCCATTGCCTTTGCAGCACCCGCTGGTAAAAACCGTCACTTTGTGATGGACTTTGCAACCAGCACAGTCGCGGTGGGTAAAATCTCCATTGCCTGGTTCAACGACCGCCCTCTTCCACCCGGTTGGGTCATTGATGCAGAAGGACAAAGTGTTACCGACCCCGCCATTGCACACCCACTGTGTACAAAAGAGCGGCAAGGAGGGCTAACCCCCTTGGGTGGGACCGAAGAAATGAGTAGCCATAAAGGATATGGCCTAGCAGCCATGGTAGAAATTCTCTCCACCATTTTGTCTGGTGCTGTATACGGCCCCGCACTGATCAGACGTAATTCAAATGCCGCAAACACCATGTCTGGAGGACACTTTTTCATGGCATTAAAGCCTGAATTCTTTCGTGAGCCGGGTGACTTTCAAAAAGATCTCGACGAGATGATTGATGCACTCCACGCGGCCACACCAATTGACCCCCAAAAGCCCGTGCTGGTCCACGGCGATAATGAGTGGGCTCATTTTGATGATCGTAAAAAAAATGGCATACCCGTTCCCCTGAAGTTACTGGGCTTGATCAAAGGGGTTGCCGATCGTGCGGGTGTTGATTTTTTACTGGGCGAAGTTTCTGAAAATTCACCCAGTTTATGGGGAGCCGACTAATGCACACTATGCACCCAACCATGGCGCTGGCAGAAACGACACTGCAAGAATTAACACTGGACAAACAATCCTTCATCAAAGCACTGGGTATTAGTCATCACACTTACCAAGCATGGTGTGTATCAGGCATTCCTGAAACCGCACTCTTTGAAGTTTCTATACTACTGGGCCTTGATGTTGATCGATTGAAGAAAGGCATTGCGCCTTGTGAAGGGAGAACCGGATCTCAGTCCTTAACACAACAAAAACAACAGGAACTGGAGCAACTGATCAGTGAGCACCTTGCTTGTGGCCACCTGGAGTGTGAAGATATCGAACTTTTAATTACACATACCAAACACTTGGTTCATATTCGCAAGCAACGCTGATCAAAACGGTTGTTTTTTTAGAAGGTCTTCCACATGCCAAAAGCCAGTGAACTGAAACGGGGCATGGTCATTGAAATAGACCAAACGCCCTTCCTCATTAAACAAATTGAATCCCGCAGCCCTTCTTCTCGAGGTGCGGCAACGCTTTACAAAGTTCGTATGAATAACCTTAAGACAGGTCAAAAACGTGATGAAACCTTTAAGGGGGATGACTTTCTTCAAGAAGGTGACTGCACGCGAAAAGTGGTTCAATATTCTTACCGCGAAGAGAACCGCTTCGTTTTCATGGACCTTGAAGATTTTAACCAGTACGGCCTTGACGAAAGCCATCTCGAAACACAAACAGATTACCTGATCGAGGGTCTGGAAGGGATTACTGCCATTCTGCACAATGACCAGATTCTGGGTATTGAACTCCCCCAATCGGTCATACTATCAATTATTGAAACGACGCCCAGCGTGAAAGGAGCAACGGCCACAGGACGGACCAAACCCGCCCAGCTCAGCACGGGTTTAGAAGTACAGATCCCCGAATACTTAGAGACAGGCGAACAGATTAAAGTCAGCACCGCGACGGGTAAATTTATCTCCCGCGCATAAACCTCCTGAACTTGGAAACTTCATTCACCGTTTATCCTCTAAAAAGAGAACATAACGAGACGCCCAATGCGCAAACACTTTTATATTGTCTCCACTGTTGCGTTACTCATTGTACTGTTGCTCAGCATTCTCTGGCCGCTGTTTACCTGGCTGTTCCTAGGCGTCCTATTGCTGACGCTTCTGGGCTACTACGATATTTTTCAGACCCGTCACACACTCTGGCGTAACTTCCCTGTTGTCGCACATATCCGCTGGCTGTTGGAAGGCATGCGCGTCCCGATTCAACAATATTTTGTAGAATCGGATACTGATGGCGCGCCAACCAACCGAATGTTTCGTTCCGTTGTTTACCAACGCGCAAAACGTGAACTCGATACCTTGCCTCTAGGCACCCGGGTTGACGTTTACCGAACAGGCTATGAGTGGATGGATCATTCGCTTGGCGCCACGCCAACGGCGGAAAGTCACGCATTGCCTCGCATCATGATCGGAGGGCCCGAGTGCACACAGCCTTACAGTAGCAGCTTACTGAATATCTCTGCGATGAGCTTCGGCGCGCTCAGCAGTAATGCCATCGAAGCTCTCAACAGAGGTGCCCAAGCAGGGCAATTTGCTCACAACACAGGGGAAGGCTCCATTAGCCCGGCTCATCGTCGCGGTCACGGTGATCTGATCTGGCAAATCGGCACCGGCTATTTTGGCTGCCGTGATAACAACGGGCGATTTTCACCTGGGAAATTCCAAGAACATGCGCAGGATGACCAGGTAAAAATGATCGAAATCAAACTGTCTCAGGGCGCCAAGCCCGGCCATGGAGGAATCCTCCCGGCAGAAAAAAACACACCGGAAATTGCTGCAATCAGAGGTTTGCAACCATTCCAGCAAGTAGACTCTCCAGCCACCCACACGGCCTTCTCCAACCCCATTGAAATGATGCATTTTATCCAGCAATTACGCGAGCTGGCTCAAGGCAAACCCGTTGGGGTAAAACTCTGCCTAGGAAGACGTAGCGAATTTACCGGCCTTTGCAAAGCCATGGTGCTGACGGGAATAAAACCTGACTTTATCACCGTCGATGGCGGCGAAGGGGGAACCGGGGCCGCGCCGCTGGAGTTTTCAAACTCTGTTGGCTTCCCGCTCAGAGAAGGTTTGGCTTTTATTTCAGACTGCCTCACCGGATTCAATTTAAGAGACGACATCCGCATTATTGCCAGCGGCAAAATACTGACAGGTTTTCACATCATCAAAAACCTCGCCTTGGGTGCAGACGTTTGCCAAAGCGCCAGAGGTATGATGATGGCGCTGGGATGCATACAAGCGCTTCAATGCAATAAAAACACTTGCCCAAGCGGTATCGCGACACAAGACCCTGCTCTGAGTAAAAGTTTAGATATTGAGGACAAAGCACGTCGAGTCGCCAACTACCAAAGTGAAACCTTAAAAAGCACTCAGGAATTACTTGCCGCGGCCGGTATTCAACACCTGGAAGCGCTTAACCGCTCCCATATCCACCGGCGCATTAGTGAAACGGCGATCGCCCGCTACGATGAAATTTACCCTTATGTTGAAAAAGGCAGTATGCTGACACCTCCCTACCCTGAGCGTTACCGGCTGGCACTTTCAGAAGGCTCTGCCGAATACTTTGTTTCTAAAACACCAACCGTACAAGTTGAAGATGCATTGAAACAAGCCCCATAAAACGCATACATTGTCCTGCATACAGACAATTATAAAAACGCAGGAGGAAACGATGTTCAATCACCTTAAAGGCATTCGTGTTGTTGAGTTAGGTACGGTACTGGCCGGCCCCATTGCCGGCGCACTGTTGGGAGACCTTGGCGCAGAGGTTATCAAAGTGGAACCGGTCGAAGGCGAAGCGGCCCGAGTGTGGCCACCGGTCGACAAGGCGGGAGAGTCCGCTTTTTACCTTGCGTTTAACCGCAGTAAAAAAGGGATCGCACTCGATCTTAAATCGGATGAAGGTCGGGATATCTACTTAAAACTGGCTCAAACCGCCGACATTATCATTGACAATTACCGCATAGGCGTCTCTGACAGCATGGGCATTGGCTATGATGCGATCAAATCCATAAAAGCCGATATTATCTATTGCTCAATCAGCGGCTTTGGCCGCACGGGTCCCCGCGCTAAAGAGCCAGCCATGGAGCTGTTAATGCAGGCCTTCTCAGGGCTGATGGACCTGACGGGTGAGCCCGATCGCCCACCATCACGGGTACCGACAGCCACATCCGATCTGGGTGCTGGCTTATACGCGGTCATAGGCGCATTAGCGGCACTTAGAACGCGTGACGCGACCGGTGAAGGTACGCTGGTAGAAACGACTTTGCTGGAGAGCCAAATGGCATTTTTGACAAACTTCTGGTCAGCCTGGGAGATTTCTGGAGCACTCCCCAAGCGCGCAGGTTCGGCTCACCCCTCTATGGTGCCTTACCAGGCATTTAATGTAAAAGATGGTGCAGTCATTCTCGCTTGTATGACAGAAAAACACTTTACTGCCGCCTGCCTGGCCCTCAATCTCGATAAAAAATATACTCAAGACCCACAATATCGCTCACAAGACGCCAGAAAAGCTCACCGTGAAGAAATCCTGGACGTTTTTAGCACAGCGCTCGCCAACTACACCGTCGCTGACATTGTCGACCACATGCTGAAACATGATGTACCCTGCACGCCCATCAATACCCTGGAGCAAATGCTGGAAGACCCGCAGGTAAAATATCGGGGAGGCTTGGCACCTGTACAACATCCACGTTCGGGGACAATTCATATGCCCCGATTAGCCATTCGTTTTAACGACACAACACCAGAGACCTACCAGGCAGCGCCTTTGTTGGGGCAACACACGGAACATGTACTTTTGGATTTAGGCTTATCTCAAAACGAAATTCAACACCTGCACGAGGCAAGCATCATAAAAACTACGCCAGTATAAACCCAATAAAAAGGCAGCTTTTGAGCTGCCTTTTTATTAAAAACAATTGTTAATTAAACAAAGAAGCGTATTTTACGACGCCCAATCAGGCTGATCAGCAGCAATGCCATCATGGCATAGCCAAAATGGCCGCCGCCACCACCAGAAGAGCTGTCGTCGTCTGACGAATCACTGTATTCCACTTCTGCCTGATCACTCACATTGTTTGACGAATCAAATGCCTGAAGGCTAAATGTCGCCGGCAGACCCGTGACGCCCTCAACCGTGATTTCACTGGCCGTTGAAACACGGACAAGTTCAGTATATTGGCTTCCAGATTTACGGCTCACAATGTAGCCTGCTACATCAAACTCCGTATTGGCACTCCAGGAGAATTTAACCGAATTATCGTTAACACCCTTAACCGCAGTGAAGCTTTGCGGCTTTGCAGGTGCTGTCAGGTCTGGCACATTCACAACCCGCCGAGCCGTTTTATCCAATGCTTTCGCCGCAGCCAGTGTGGTAATGGGTAGGTTGTCTGCCGTCACCTGAATTTCATACCGATTAAACCCGGAAACGTTTGAGTCCACAGCAATTTCCCAACTCAGAGAATCAGAACTCTGTGCCGGTATGGAGGTAATCGTAACAGTCTCTGACGAGCTGTTTAAGGAGAGTCCTTCCAGCAAAGTGATGGTCGCCGTTACATTATTAATGGCTTCCAGACCGGAATTGAAGAGGTTCAACTTCACTGTGAAAGGATTCGGAGAAACGACACCGTTTTCATCAATTTCCAGACCGTCTTCCGCTTCGATATAAAGTGCAAGAGGCGCTGTCAGGTCTTCATTTTCCAGAAGGGGAACTTCGGCCTGGTTATTAGATGAGTTGGCTTCCACGATATCATCATTGGGGTCTACCAGAATCACCAGTTTGCGATACTCCGGAAATTTTGGCACGGAATAAGCAAAGGTAAAATCCTTGTCAGAACCTGCATCAATGCGATCAATGACTTGTGTGGCAACCAGCGGTACAACGCCATCGGCCGGATCACCTTCGTAGACATTCACACGGATATTTTCTGTTGCCTCAACACCGATATTTTTGACATTCACTGTCACAGCAATGTTATCCCCTGCGGAGAAGGCCGTCGCCGGTGAGAAAGACACGCCATCAGCAGAAACGGCCAGATCAGGCAATTCAAGCGCAAAGTTCAGCGGCATGAAGTCTGCACCAAAGCCATTATTACTTTGCAAAACAGAGACCCGTTCGATTGATTCCACTTTATAAACCTGTGCACCTGATACCGTATTAAATGTGGCAACATCGCCATTATTTAACGTTACGAAACCATCGGCATCAGGAGTTAGCCCTGTAATCGAAACCGCTTGCGGGGATGTATAAGGCTTTTCAGTATAAAGGCCCAATTTAGTAATCCTGACCTTATTACCATCAGAGAAAGACGCAACATCCACCCGGGAACCAATCACCGGTACGTAAAATAAAGTGCCTGCGCCGGTGCCGGTTTGGTCGATCGCCCGGGTCATGTATGCATACCCGCCTGACCAGCCGGCAAAAGGAATATTGGCAACTGTGACAGGGCGAGAGGTTGTAACGGTCCAAAAAGTTGGCGCGGTAATACCGAAGGTGTTGACCTGACCTTCGTCCAACTCGTATTCGTCAATCACTTCTCCGGTATCCGTATTCGTGATGGTGACCTGTGTATCATCATGATAAGCCGTCACTGTAATCGAGTTTGTCCAACTACCAATGTAGCCCGAGAAGCCATAAAAAGTCTCTCCCGCAAACGTACCGTTTGACGCAGGCACATAGTAATCCTGGTCGCCATAGGAAAGCGCAGAGACAGCCTTATTGGCAGAAACCTGTAAAAAAGTCCCGTTTGGTGGGTTGGGCATACTGTAGTACTGCCCTTCCTGCAATGTGCCGGCATACAGCAGATTCCCTGTTTCAAGGTTCCGGATTGAAAATTCCGTGCCGTTCTGATAGCCAAACACAATAAAACGAGTTTGGGATGTATAGCGATTAACCATAAACGTATTTAACAGGGTTGATGTTCCGCGTCCGCTTTGGTCCACGGCGAAAAACCCTTGTACGCTACTGGAAACCGCATCACCCACAAGCACGGTGAATGACTGGTTCGCTTTTATGCGGTAAATGCCCCGCGTAAACCGTTCGGTATTCTGCTCATTGGCATTGAGGCTGATGCTGGACAGCTCAGCGCCGGAAGTATCAAAAATACTGACCTCTGTACCATCGAAATACGAAAAGATTGTGATGTCATTGAAGGTAAAAACCGTAGTCTCAAATTCATTCGATGTAGCCTGGGTAGCAGCATACAGCTGAACCGAGTTTTCTGAACGAGTCACACGGTTTTCTGTTACCCCGTCCCTTGCCTCATATCCCGGCAATGCTCCAGGTAGCAGGCTCTCTGCCTGGACAGAAAGAGCCGGTGCTGTAAGCCCCCAGGCAAACAGTGACGAGGTGATTGCAGTCGCAAGCCATGAACGCGATCTGTTATCCCCTTTACCCTCAAAAGAGTTGCTCTTTTTTCGAGAAAAGAGCGCATAAAATTTAGCCGTCATAAAAACCTCAATAGTCAAAACAAAAAATGACAGAGCTGATTCACTCTAACTTTATGCTATCAGGCTTGACTTTTTCTGAATTTGAACTAAGCAGCCTTTTGATAAAAACTATTAAAATTTAGTTAATGATGGGATATGGCTAAATAAAACAAAACTCTCGGCCGGGACCTCAGTAGAGCCCTGTAATAATGCTCCGTTATCAGCAAACGCCAGACTTTATACGACTTTATTTTCAACCAAGCTGCGTATTTCAGCCGCCGAAAACCCTGCTTGCTGTAAAATTTCTTCCGTATGCTGGCCTAAGCGGGGAGGCGGTATTGCGGTACCCGTCTCAGTTTCTTGCAATGAAAAAGCGGTGTTCAACACCGTCACCTCCCTCTCAAATCCCTCCGGCTTTAATTTGATAAACAGATTTCTGTGCTCAAGCTGTTCGTCACCGAGGGCATCAGCAAAAGTTCTGACAGGTGCACCAGGAATCTTTGCTTCCCCCAGCGTTTCAACCCAAAAGGCAGTGGGACGAGATAAAAAGGCTTCCGCCATCGCTCGCCGGATCTCATCGGCCCGCCTGATTTGTTCCGCCATACTCGACAAACGTTCGTCCTTGGCCAATTCACTCAACCCTAGGCAGCGACAGAGTCCACTGAATTGCACCGGTGTAGCTGCTGCCACCGAATAATATCCGTCCTCTGTTTTGAACGTATCCACGGCAGGCAGCCCTGCCTGAGCGCCATTGCCCACTAATCTCGGTTCAGTCCCAAAGTTCATGAAGTCACCCACCAATGGCGCCATCATTGTGAGTGCCGCATCATACAAAGGTACATCGATATGTTCACCCCCTTCCCCCTTGGCTCGCCGAAACAACGCCGCACTGATCGCAAAAGCCGCGGTCATCCCTGTCATCATATCAATGGCCTGAAAGCCTATCCGGGTTGGCCCTTTATCCGGGTAGCCTGTTGCACTCATCATCCCACTGGCGCCTTGGATGGCGCTGTCATAAGCTGCGACTCCGGCTTTCGGACCGGTTTGTCCATAACCTGAAATTGAACAGTAAACCAGATTGGGATTAACCTTCTTGAGATCCGCATACCCCAAACCAAAGCGCTCCATCGTGCCGGCCTTGAAGTTTTGCAGTAACACATCGGCCTTTTCTGCAAGCTGGTATATGACCTCCTTTGCCCGTGGATGTTTCAAATCCAAAGTCATCGAGCGCTTGCCGGCATTCATAGCGATAAAGTAAGGCCCCAGCTTTAAATCTTGTTGCGCCGGATCACCTAACATCGCGCGTGTTTGATCCCCCTGACCACGCTGTTCAATTTTGATGACGTCAGCCCCCAGATAGGCCATATTTTCGGCACAAAAAGGGCCGGCCAACACTTGAGTGAAATCAAGCACCTTTACATCTTCAAACGGTTTGGACATTTTCACCCTCCCTTTTTTTGTAATTTTTCCCAATCAAAAGCAATGGGTTCCTTCTTAAGAAAGCGGTCGACTGCTTGGTGGTGGTAGGGGGATGCTGCGCAGATGGCTTGGCCATTCGCTTCGAGCTCAGCCATAGCCCGATAATTTAAATCCAGAGATTGGTTGACCAGATTTTTTGTCAAACCGGTGGCGACTCGAGATGCCTGAGCAAAGTGAGACGCCATATGAATCGCTTTTTCCAATAGCTCTTCAGGGGGATGAATGGTGTGTAGAAAACCCAGTTCATAAGCTTCTTCGGCATCAATAATACGAGCCGTCAACATCAACTCTTTAGCTTTTCTCTGTCCGATGAGGCGTGGCAAAAAGTAGAATAGCCCAAGGTCGGGCACAACACCAAGGCGCTGAAAAGAAGCACAAAAAGTCGCTTTATTTGAAGCCAGTACAAAGTCACAACTCAGTGCCAAACTGAAGCCCGCGCCAAAAGCGGCGCCATTGATAGCTCCGATGACGGGGATTTCCAGGTTGTAGAAATTTTCGATCACCAAGTGCAGATTAAGGACCTTGCGCCGTTTGAACTCCGGATCCCTGTTGTCATCATTGTCCATGTCCGCAATATCGCCGCCGGCACAAAATCCCTTTCCGGCCCCCGTCAATACGAGCGCGCTGATGGACTTGTTATTACGTACGAGCGCCATCATGTCATGGAAGTCGTCCCTAATGTCGGGGTTGATTGCGTTGAATACATCGGGCCGGTTCAGTGTGAATACACCAACCTGATTTTGCACATCTAAAGTTGAAGCACGAAATTCATACAACATCTGATTTCCTCCATATCCTATTTTTTATGTGCCCAAACAATGAGCTACCCTTCATAAGGCTTATCGTCATAAAACAGTTTAAGCGGATCAGCTATGAAATACAGCATACAACGGCCTTTTTTGTAGAAACCTGTTAGCATAAGACGATTAATTGATGCGAGGAAACAACGATGCCAGATTACGACTACAAAATGATCGGAGTCACTCTACATGATGACTACGTTGCTACCGTAGAACTCCAAAACGGGCCCTTCAACTTTTTTGATATGCAGATGATTTCCGAACTCGGCGATGCCTTTCACGCCCTGGATGAAGATAAACGCTGCCGCGCTATTGTCCTCTGCGCCGATGGAAAAGCCTTCTCAGCGGGTGCAAACTTTGGAGACGGCAGTAACAAGAATGCACCCATTGCAGGCGTTGAACCAGAAGGAGACGAAAATGAATCCGCCTTCCGGCGAAGTTCCGGACGTTTGTATGGTGAAGCAGTGCGGCTGTTTCAAAATAAAAAGCCGATTGTCGGAGCCATTGAAGGCCCAGCCATTGGTGGCGGGCTCGGTTTAGCATTAGTGCCAGACTTCCGTGTTAGCTGTAAAGAAGCGAAGTTTGCAACAAACTTTTCACTACTTGGCATTCATCCTGGTTTTGGACTCACATACACCCTGCCCGCACTGATTGGCAAGCAACACGCACATAAAATGTTTTTCGTTGGACATCGTATAGATGGCGTAGAGGCCAAGGAAATCGGATTAATCGACACCTTAGTAGAGCGAGCAGACGTACGCCACGCCGCTCATGCACTTGCCGTACAAATAGCCACAGCTGCGCCACTGGCCGTGATATCTATCCGGGAAACAGTGCGTGCTGGTTTGGCCGACCAGGTACGTGCAGCGACTCAAAGAGAGCTCCAAGAACAGGAATGGCTAGTTGAGACTGAAGACGCTCATGAAGGCATGCAAGCCGTTGCTGAGCGACGGCCTGGACAATTTAAATCAGCTTAATCAAAAACTCGGTGCATCGAACCCAAAACCTGGTAGAGGTTGGATGCACCAGACAGTACGCTAGAATACCCTTTTATTAATTGCTTCAGGGCATGCTTTAACATTCATCTAAGCTCTTGATAAAAAATACACAACCCAACGAAAGATTACGCTAAAATTTTATTTTTCTGCCAAACGCATAAGCAAACACTCCATGACGAACGAATACAATGCGTCCGCTATTGAAGTATTAAGCGGTCTTGATCCTGTGCGAAAGCGCCCAGGTATGTACACCGATACAACACGCCCCAACCATTTGGCTCAAGAAGTTATCGACAACAGTGTTGATGAGGCCATTTCAGGCTACGCCGACAAAATTGCCATTACTTTATTTGAAGACGGATCCCTCGAAGTGAGTGACAATGGCCGCGGCTTACCGGTTGACAACCACCCTGACCTAAAGATGCCGGGTGTTGAAGTAATTTTGACGACACTTCATGCAGGCGGAAAGTTTTCCAATAAAAATTATACCTTTTCAGGTGGGCTGCACGGTGTGGGTGTATCGGTCGTGAATGCACTGTCCTCTCGTCTCGACGTCCATGTGAAACGAAACGGCAAACTCTACGCGGCTGCGTTCGAAAACGGAGAAACCATTAAGTCTCTCAAAATGATCGACAGCGTTGGCCAAAAAAATACAGGCACCACGATCCGTTTTTGGCCTAACTCCAAATATTTCGATAGCTCTAAATTTGCATTACCGGCTTTGAAACATATTCTTCGGGCTAAGGCTGTTTTGTGTCCCGGCTTACTGATTACTTTTACAGACAAAAAAAGTGATGAGACCATCAGTTGGCAATACCAAAATGGTTTGCAAAGCTACCTGCAAACCGAAATCGATGGCTGGCCAACACTTCCGGCAACACCTTTTGTCGGGCATATGGCAGGCCAAGCGGAAACAGTGGATTGGGCTTTAGCCTGGTTGCCGGAGGCAGGAGAGTGTGTGACAGAAAGTTATGTCAATTTAGTGCCAACAGCCAGTGGAGGCACGCATGTTAATGGGTTACGAACCGGGCTGACCGACGCCATCCGGGAATTTTGCGAGTATCGCAACTTATTGCCGAGGGGCATCCGTCTAACGCCAGATGATGTGTGGGAAAAATTATCGTACGTGCTTTCTGTCAAAATACGCGACCCGCAATTTTCAGGACAAACCAAGGAACGGCTGACCTCTCGAGAATGCGCAGCTTTTGTCTCAGGTGTGATTAAAGATGCATTTTCACTGTGGTTAAATCAACATCCAGAAACCGGTGACTTGCTCGGTGAACATGTCATTGCCAATGCCCAAAAGCGTCTAAAAGCAAGCAAAAAGGTTACCCGAAAAAAAATCACAACAGGTCCTGCTCTACCCGGCAAACTGGCTGACTGCACGTCGCAAGAACTCGCACTCACAGAGTTGTTTTTAGTAGAAGGCGATTCCGCTGGCGGCTCGGCCAAACAAGCTCGAGATCGTGATTTTCAAGCGATTATGCCGCTCCGGGGTAAAATCCTTAATACTTGGGAAGTTGAAACAGACCAAGTACTTAGTTCGCAAGCAATCCATGATATTTCCATTGCTATTGGTCTCGATCCCGGCTCAAATGATTTAAGCAAGCTCCGCTATGGGAAGATCTGCATTCTTGCAGATGCCGACTCAGACGGCCTACATATCGCTACCCTTTTATGTGCCCTTTTTGTTCGCCACTTTCCCGCCCTAGTAGAAGCCGGGCATGTATATGTCGCCATGCCGCCTTTATATCGAATTGATGTTGGTAAAAACGTCTATTATGCCTTGGATGACCGGGAGCGCATCGGCAGACTCGATCAAATTGCTGCCGAAAAAAAACCAGGGAAAGTCACCGTTACCCGATTCAAAGGATTAGGGGAAATGAATCCATTGCAGTTGCGCGAAAGTACCATGTCCCCTGACACGCGGCGCCTTGTACAACTAACGGTGGACAATGATTTTAGTACCAACAGT
The DNA here is from genome assembly GCA_002432635.1 of Halothiobacillaceae bacterium UBA5861. Taxonomy (GTDB): domain Bacteria; phylum Pseudomonadota; class Gammaproteobacteria; order UBA5861; family UBA5861; genus UBA5861. The sequence continues at coordinate 27,600 of DJFX01000009.1, forward strand.
GTTATGGATATGCTGCTCTCAAAAAAACGCGCTCAAGATCGCAAACACTGGTTGCAGACCAAAGGCGATCAAGCAGAACAGGCCCTGTAAGACTAAAATTCGAACAAATATTTTTAAAATTTTACAAAAAAAACAGAAAGGCCCGTTTTGAGCCTATAACGGAAAGCTAGCGATAAAAACGACATCTTTTCACTCGAACCTAGTATATCAACTAGTAATCAAGATCTATCGTTTAATTAAGCAACTAGTTTGCAGATAAAACACTTTGATTCCTGCTAATCGAAGCTTGGGATTTTAGATAATCAAACCACACGCTGAAGTCTACATTACCACTTTGTTGGGCCATTTGCGCTCTGAAACGTGTATCCTGTCCTTGTCCCTCATCAGAGGATTCAGGAACACGCACATCGCTTAAGATGAGGACGGCCTGGTCACCATTATTCAGCGATATGGATTGGTATGTTGCCTGCCCATTATTCGGTTTAGGCATTTTAAACAGTGCTGATAATATTTGAGGATTAACTTCCTCATCTTGCCGTGACACAAAACCTTTTCCAATTAATTCTGCATCGTACTCATCAGCGATAGCCTGATGCGGCTGACCCGAAATAAGACTCGCTACAGCTTTTTCTGCCTGCTGCTTGAGA
>DJFX01000045.1:0-79440 GCA_002432635.1 Halothiobacillaceae bacterium UBA5861
GCTGCGTGGAGTACCGCGCCAATGACCCCGCGAAACCCGACAGGGGAATAGCCCACAGGCGGCTGGCCGATCGCGCCGGGTGTACCGCACTGGAGGCTATGGGCAGGCCGCTGTGCAAAGCTGCGGAACAGTGGCACAATAAAGTGGCTCGGCACCAGCAGGTGATACCAATAAAAAAGCCATAAAATTAAGACGGGAGGGGAGATGAGCGCGCTCGAGACCATTCACTACAGTGTGCAAGAGGGGTATGCCAAAATCACACTGAACCGGCCAGAAACCTTGAACAGTTTTAACCAGCTCATGCACGATGAGCTGCGCACGGCGATACAGGACGTGATTGCGCGGGAGGATATCCGTTGCCTGTTGTTAACGGGAGCGGGCCGCGGGTTTTGTGCAGGGCAGGACTTGAATGACCGCAAGCCCCTGGCGCCGGGAGAAAAGCGGGATTTAAGCGAGTCTTTTGATAAAAATTATTACCCCTTGATTCGTTTTTTAACAGAAATGGATAAGCCGGTGGTGTGTGCGGTCAACGGTGTTGCTGCCGGTGCGGGTTCGGCGATTGCGCTGATGTGCGATATTATTCTCGCGGCCCGCTCAGCCAGCTTTGTGCCCACGTTTACCAAAATTGGTTTAATGCCGGATGCCGGTGGCACCTGGTACTGGCCGCGTTTGGCCGGCCGTGGCCGGGCCATGGCGGCACTGCTTTTGGCCGAGAAGGTCAGCGCGGAGCAGGCCGCAGAGTGGGGCATGATCTGGAAAGTGGTGGATGACGAGGCCCTGGCCACTGAAAGTGAGACCATTGCCCGGCGGTTGGCCGAGATGCCGCCTTTGGCACTGGCCAAAACCAAGCAGGCCATGCTGGTCAGCAGTACCCATACACTGGAAGAACAGTTGGCGGTTGAGCGCGAATCCCAGATTATGCTGGGTGATACCGAGGACTATGCCGAAGGAGTTAAAGCTTTCTTCGAAAAACGAAAACCTGTTTTTAAAGGCCAATAATTGGATGAAAAATGAACAACACGCCACCGATCAGGTGGTGGCATCACTGCTCCCCCAGGATCAATGCGCTGCGGCTCATGGTATTGAGCTGGTAACCGTGCGCCCAGGCTATGCGGAGGCCCGCATGCGGGTGCGCGAGGATATGCTGAATCCCTACGGCACGTGCCACGGGGGCATGATTTTAACACTGGCGGATACGGCATTTGCCTATTCCAGCTTAAGCCGCAATCAGCAAACAGTTGCGCAGGATCTTTCGATTAATTTTGTCCGGCCTGGGCAGGCCGGAGATACGTTAACAGCCATCGCTGAGGAGCGGACTTTGGGCGGGCGCACTGGTGTTTATGACATCACTGTGACGGATTCCGCTGGGAAAACGGTAGCCCTGCTGCGCGGCAAATCGTTCCGGATTGGTGGCGAAATTGTAACAACAGAGGAGAATGAACATGACTGAAGCATTGATTTGTGATGGCGTGCGTACGCCGATCGGGCGCTATGGCGGCAGCTTGTCCGGTGTACGGACAGATGATCTGGCCGCTTTGCCACTGAAAGCCTTGGTGGCGCGCAATCCATCCGTGGATTGGTCGGCTTTGGATGATGTGATCTACGGCTGTGCCAACCAAGCGGGGGAAGATAACCGCAACGTTGCCCGTATGGCGGTCTTACTCGGTGGGTTGCCGATTGAAGTGCCAGGCGCCACGATCAACCGTTTGTGTGGTTCCGGCATGGATGCTGTGAATGTGTTGGCGCGAGGGGTTAAGTCGGGTGAAATTGAGTTCGGGATTGCCGGGGGAGTGGAGTCTATGTCCCGTGCACCGTTCGTGATCCCCAAGGGTGATTCACCCTTTAGCCGCAATATGGCAATTTACGACACCACCATCGGCTGGCGTTTTGTCAATAAACTGATCAAGGAACAATACGGCATTGATTCGATGCCAGAAACCGCTGAAAACGTTGCGGAGCAATACGGTGTCAGCCGGGCGGACCAGGATATCATGGCGTGCCAAAGCCAGATGAAGGCGGTAGCGGCCCAGCAAAATGGTGTGTTGGCGGAGGAAATTATTTCCGTTACCCTGCCACAGCGTAAAGGTGAGCCCATTGTGGTGGATAAAGATGAGCATCCGCGCGGTTCCACGAGCCTGGAGGGTTTGGCCAAGCTCGGTACGCCGTTTCGCCAGGGCGGCACGGTCACGGCGGGGAATGCATCGGGCGTGAACGACGGTGCGTGTGCTTTGATCGTCGCCAGCGAGGCCGCGGTTAAGACGCATGGCTTAACCCCTAAAGCGCGAGTAGTGGCGACCGCTGTAGCAGGTCTTGAGCCGCGCATTATGGGCATGGGGCCCGTGCCTGCAACACAAAAAGTGTTGAAAAAAGCAGGTTTGTCGATTGATCAGATGGACGTTATCGAGCTGAATGAAGCTTTTGCTGCGCAAGGCCTGGCGGTGTTGAGAGAACTGGGTGTTGCCGATGATGATGAGCGAGTTAACCCAAACGGCGGAGCCATTGCACTGGGCCACCCACTGGGTATGAGTGGCGCACGCCTGGTAATGACAGCCGCCTACCAGCTTCAACGCACCGGTGGGCGCTATGCACTGTGTACCATGTGCATTGGCGTAGGCCAGGGCATTGCGATGGTAATTGAGCGGGTGTAATCAGGTGGCCTTTTCGGCCAGTCTTTTCAGTACGTGCGCGGCGGCGATAAAGCCAAAGTTCGCCGTGACGCAAACAGCGGAACCGAAGCCGCCGGCACAATTCAAACCACTGGCTGCTGCCCCTTCTGGCCGCTGGTAGCTGGTTTGCCCGTTGGCGGCGGGGTAGCGCAGTTGTTCATCTGAGTAAACGGCGGGAACATCAAACCGCCGTTTGAGATTCTTGGGAAATCCGTAAGTTTGTCGCAGTAGTTTGCGGGTTTTGGCTAAGAGGGGGTCTCGGTCTGTTCGGCTGAGGTCTGCCACCTGGATTCGAGTTGGATCAATCTGTCCCCCGGCGCCACCGATGGTAATGAGCTTGCGCTTATGGCGGCGGCAATAGTGAATGAGTGCCGCTTTGGTGCGGAAGTTGTCGATGCAGTCGATCACCCAGTCGTAATCCTGAGCACCAATAAAGTGCTCCAGATTATCCGGTTCCAGAAAGTCTTCTATTTCCTGTACTTGGCAAAGTGGGTTAATTGCCCAGATGCGCTCGGCCATGGCGCGGGTTTTAGCTTTGCCAAATGCACCGTCCAGTGCGTGGATTTGTCGGTTGACGTTGGATTCGCAGACATTGTCGAGGTCGATCAAGGTCAGTTTTCCAATGGCGCTGCGGGCCAGAGCTTCCACGGCCCAGGAGCCCACGCCACCAATACCGATAATGCCCACATGGGCTTGTTGAAAGCGCTGTAATGCTTGTGCGCCGTATAGGCGCTCAACACCGCCAAACCGCCGTGGGTAATCAAAGGCTGTCGGTGTTGAGTTTTCGGAGTGCATTGTCGGGTGTGTGGCGCGGGTTAAATGGGGGTAATGCCCCGCCGTTTAAAGCCGAGGTGGTTCCGTCTTTTCTTGGCCATTTGCAGCGCGTTGATCAGAACCTTTCGGGTCTCACTCGGGTCAATCACATCATCCACAAAGCCGGCTTCTGCTGAGCCAAGAATGCCGGTTTTGGATTTGAATTCTGCAATCAGCTCTTCCCGGCGCTGTTGCCCTGCTTCGTCGTCACTTAAGGATTTGCCGAAAAGGACATTGACGGCATCATCCGGTGAGATGGCACTGAATGTTGCGGTTGGCCAGGCGACGATTAAGTTGGGCTTCATACCCAGGCTATTCATGCCGTAGTGGGCGAGGCCGTAGGATTTTCTGACCATTACCGCCAGGCGTGGGACAGTGGCGTGCTCAATCTCGTAAATCAGCCGAGTTGACCAGCGGATGATGCCCGCTTCCTCTGACTGGGGGCTGGGGTAGAAGCCAGGTACATCGTGCATGAAAATCAGAGCCAGGCCGAAAGCATCGCAAAAGTTGATGAAGCGGGAGATTTTCATACAGGCTTTGGTGTCGACCGTGCCTGCCATCCACTCCGGTTGGTTGGCGATGATGCCGACTGCTCGCCCATTCAGGTGAGCCATGCAGGTGATGATATTGGGCGCGTATTCGGGCTGCATTTCGAAATATTTGCCGTCGTCGACGATCGCTTCGATCAGCTCCAGCATGTCGTAGGCAAAGTTGTGGTCTGTGGGGACGATCTCGTCGATATCTTCAATGCGGCGGTCAGAGGGGTCTTGGGTGGGCCACACGGGTGGGTCTTCGTGGCAATTGTTGGGCAGATAGCTGAGAAACTCTTTGATTTTTTCGATGCACTCGGCATCGTCTTTGACACGTAAATCAGCCATGCCGCTTTTCTTGACGTGCTTATCGACGCCACCCAGATCTTCCACGGTGGTGTCGATCCCCATTTTGGTTTTCAAAAGTTGGGGGCCGGCGATCATCATGGCGCCTTTTTCAGTCATGGGGACAAAATCGGCCACTGCTGAGAGGTTGGCGTGTCCGCCGATGCACAAGCCCATGATGGCCGTGACAATGGGAACATAGCCGGAGAGAGCGACGAAATCAGAAAACTGTGGGTTGTCGTAAGCACCATCCGAGGCAACTTCTTCTTCTAGACGGGCACCGGTGCCTTCGTTCAGAATAACCAGCGGAAAGCCCTGTTCGAGAAGGAAACGTTTGAGGCGGGTAAATTTCCACTCGGCGGTTTTTCCCATCGAGCCACCGCGAAATTGCATGTCGTAGGCGGCAACGCCGACCATGCGGCCATTGACTTGGCCGTAGCCAACAACAATGTTGTCTCGCGGGGTGCCACCGGGTTTGGTTTCACGCGCGGTTTTACATTCACGCGCAAGTGGGGCAATTTCGACAAACGTACCTTTGTCCATCAGCAATTCGACCCGTTCCATGGCGGAGAGCAAACCTTTTGCATGCCGTTTGCTGTAGTCGAGATTATCAAGGGTTTGTTTTTTTTCTTGGAAGGGCTGGAGCACTTCCTCCATCGGAATTTCTTTCATGAGGCCTCTCAGATGCTTAGGTGAACCTATTCAATGATGGGTGTCAGGTGTACGGTGATGCCTTCTAAATCTTCGGTCAGTGGAATTTGGCAGCTGAGCCGTGAGGTGTTGGTGAGGTCCGAAGCTGTGTCCAGCAGGTCTTCTTCTTCTTCACTCGGTGGGTAAAGTTTATCGTACCAGCTTTCATCTACAACGATATGACATGTTGCGCAGGCCAGTGAGCCTTGGCAGGCTGCGGTCATGGGCAGGCCTTCTTCCTTGGCGGCTTCCATGATGGTTAGACCACTTTTGGCCTCGACCGTGATTTTTTTATCATCAACAGTAACAAATGTGATGGTTGGCATGTATTCCTCCCTCATTAGTTTTGCGAAAACGCGCAGGTAATCCGAAATTGTAGCAATATCCGAGTGCCGGTGACTACGCTTCTGTCGGCGGAAGCCCCAGGCTGGTTGAGTGTTGGAAATGCAGGGCCTTATCGGGGTGGACGACAGTATAGGCGGCATGGGCGGCTTGGGCGGCTTCGGCAAAGCCAGTGAGGATGAGTTTGAGTTTGTGGGGGTAATGAGCAATATCGCCCACTGCAAAAATGCCCTCAATATTGGTGGCGCAGGTGGTGGGTTCAACGTTGATCTGTGCGTTTTCAATTGAAAGCCCCCACTGGGCAATAGGCCCCAGCCGTGCACTGAGCCCGAAAAAGGACAGTAATGCATCGGACTCAATTCGCTTCACCTGTTTTTCTTGATCAAAACTGATGATGTTGACCGCCTTCAGGCCCGACGCATCACCTTCTAAAGATTCGAGCTGGTAGGGAATCAACAGCTCGATCTTGCCGGCTTCAGACAGGGATTTCATTTGTGCAACATTTTCGGGTATGGCGCGGAATTTTTCCCGGCGATGGACGACGTAAATTTTTTCAGCAAGATCGGCCAGTGAGATCGCCCAATCAACCGCAGAATCGCCCCCCCCGGCAATCACCAGTCGTTTGTCTTTGAAAGATTCGCGCTTGGATACTGAGTAGTACACGCCTTTGCCTTCGTAGTCTCCGATGTTTTTCAATGCCGGTTTGTTGGGGCCAAACGCGCCCGCACCCGCGGCGATGATAATTGCCTTGGCCCGCACTTGAATACCGGTTGAGCTGGTGATAAGCCAATCTTTTTCATTTTTTGTGATTTCAGTTACTTGTTGACCCAAGTGGAAGATCGGTTTGAAGGGGGCGATTTGTTTTTGGAGTTGTGCGATTAGATCGATAGCATTGACTTCAGGCAGAGCGGGAATGTCGTAAATCGGTTTTTCAGGATAGAGGGCTGTGCATTGACCACCGATATCGTGCAAGGTATCAAACACGTGGCTGGTGAGTTTAAGCATGCCAAGTTGAAACACAGTGAAAAGGCCAACAGGGCCTGCGCCAATGATGACAACGTCGGTGGTGTTCTGGGTATTTTCTTCCATGGGTATTTTCTTGCCTTGTCTAGCCGGTATTTGCTGTGTTTTTATCACCTTTTGGGATGGGAATGGAAGAAACCAGAAAAGTTCCGGCCAGCATAATTGCCGCATAAGCGTAGAAAACTTCTTGATATCCGCCAAACACATCTGCGCTGTAACCGGCAACAACGGCTCCGATTGAGCCAAGAATGGTGCTGATTAAAATTCGATAGGATAAAAGCGTAGCGGTATTTGCTGAGCCATAAAAATTGGCCAGCAGGGTTGTGGATGCGACTAAGCCTAAACCAAACCCCAGGCCGAAGATGATGGCCGCGAGATAAAGCATAAAAGGGTTGCTGGCAAAATTGAGTAATAAAGTGCCCAGGCACTCGCCACCCAAACCTATCGCAAACAGAAGTTTGGGTTCAAAGGCAAAATCGCCGAGCAGGCCAGAAATGAAACGACCTGATGTGGTTAAAATGCCTTGTAGGCCCAGTGCGCTGGACGCCAGGACAGCGGTCATGCCCATATCTTTGGCATGCAGGACAAGCTGGCTGTTCACTGTCATGTAACCGGTCACCGCGATAGCGCCTGAGACTAACACAACCCAGTAAGCGTAGTCGGCAAAGGCTTCTTTAACCGTCCAGTTCTTGTTTGTCTTGTAGACTTTATTGGGCTTTGTGTTGGGTGAGTTGGCTTGGTGTTGCACATCACTGGATGGAATGCCGTCCATAGTCTGGCCCTTATCAGCAGGGTAATTGCGTACAAAAGCCCATGAAATCAGTGAGGCAGTAAGGCATACGCCGCCGACGAAAAGCCATACTGGGCGCCAGTCTCCCAGTATCTCGATCAGTAGTGAAAAAGTGGGTGCGCCGACAACACCGCCGAGCCCGCCGGCTGCCATAAAAATACCCAGAGCAAGTGAACGCCTGATGTTGAACCACTGTGTGACGAGCTGTGTTCCGGGGAGTACAGACTGCATGGTCATGCCACAGGCCAGAAGGACCGCAGCGGCGTAATATACAGTGAGGGAATGATAGTTATACAGGATGAGGGCACCGATGGCGCTGACAAAGCCGCCTAAAATAATTGTAATGCGAGGGCTGAGCTTTTTCATGGCCATGGTCACCACTGGGCCGGCAAAACCAATCACTAAGGATAAAATAGCAAAACCTGTTGTCGCCTGAGCTCTTGTCCAGCCGAGATCTTCGATCATGGCGGGCATCATGACACTGAGACCATAAAACACCGCGCCGGTAGTGATCATGTAAATCGTTCCGATAGACGCAAGTAAAATCCAGCCGTAGTACATTCAATTTCCAGCGAAGGTGTGATGTTGGGAGGTAATAATCTGCTCTTGTGCTTTAGGCCGACGTTGCGATAAATAACGTCAGGTTTGTCCTTAGGCTAAGCGGGAAAATTATATTCAGCAGAATATTAAAAAAGCCTATTGTAAATGATTGAACCATTTAATTCTACAACGTGTGATATTGTGTTGGGTCAGGTGCGGTAGCGTCGTGCGAGGTTGTCAGGTGTGGCAGAATGTAAAGACCTGAGTCACGGACCTTTGGAGTAAAACGTTCGATGTATGCCTTTATTCGCCCTTTATTGTTTAATTTTGCCCCGGAAACGGCCCATGATTTGGCGTTGAGGGCTATTCGGCTTGGTCTTCGAGGCCCTTTTAAACAGGCGATGCAATGTAAGCGAGTTGAGGCGCCTTGCCAGGTAATGGGGCTGAAATTTCCCAATCGTGTGGGTTTGGCAGCGGGTCTGGACAAGAACGGTGATGCCATCAATGGACTGGCCGCTTTAGGTTTTGGTTTCCTGGAAATTGGCACGGTAACCCCCAGACCCCAACCGGGAAATCCTCAGCCCAGACTGTTTCGCGTGCCGGAAAAACAAGCGTTGATCAACCGAATGGGGTTTAATAACAAAGGTGTTGATCACTTGGTGGCACAAGTCCGGCGGGCCAAATTTCAAGGTATTCTAGGTATCAATATTGGTAAAAATTTTGATACTCCGGTAGAAAAGGCTGTTGATGATTATCTCGCCTGCTTTCGTAAAGTGTACCCTTATGCCAGTTATGTCACGGTGAATATTTCATCACCGAATACCAAAGGATTGCGGGATCTACAACAGGGTGCACAGCTGACGGCATTATTTTCTGCTCTTAAAAATGAGCAGGCTGTTTTGCAGGCGCAAAGCGATCGTTTCGTCCCGTTGGTGGTCAAAATTGCACCGGATTTGACCGAAGAAGGGGTTGCCAGTATTGCAGCAGCGGTGCTGGAGTATGGTATTGATGGTGTGATTGCCACAAATACGACGATTTCCAGAGAGGGTCTGGAGCAGATCCCTACAGCGAACGAAGCCGGTGGCCTGAGTGGACAACCGCTAACAGAAAAAGCCACCCGAGTGGTTCGTCAGTTGGCCACCCAACTGCATGGAGACGTGCCGATTATTGCCTCTGGTGGCGTCATGACGCCGGCGGATGCCCAGAATAAACTGGATGCAGGTGCGAGCTTGGTCCAAATCTATACCGGTTTAATTTATCAGGGGCCTTCCTTGGTGCATCAAATTGCAAGGGCTCTGTCAAACAACCACAAGGAAAAGTAGTGCATTACGATCTCTTCAATGGGGATGCCGATGGCATTCTCTCGCTTCATCAATTGCGTTTGGCTAATCCAAAAGACAGTCATTTAGTGACCGGCTTAAAGCGTGAGGTGCGGCTACTGGAGCGGATTAAAACGGATGCGGATGACAGCGTGACGGTCTTGGATATCTCATTGGATCGAAACCGCACAGGGCTGATGCGCGTGCTTCACAGTGGCGCACGAGTCGTATATTTTGACCATCACTATGCAGGAGAGATTCCCGAGTCGGACCGCTTCACGCCTTACATTGATACTCATGCCAATATTTGCACGGGCTTACTCGTGGACCGGTATCTGGAAGGTGCGTATCGGGACTGGGCTGTTACAGCCGCTTTTGGTGATAACCTTTTTGCCAGCGCGCATGCTGCGGCTAAGCGGCTTGACTTAACCAACCGTCAACTTGAGCAGCTGGAGATGCTGGGAACATTAGTGAATTACAACGGCTACGGTGAAACAGAAGAAGATCTTTATTTTCAGCCGGTGGACTTGTACCGTTTGATTCAGCCGCACCGTAACCCCTTTAGTTTTGTTGAAGAAGAGCATGCGTTTCAAGTGTTACTTCAAGGGTATCAGGACGATATCGAACAGGTCAGCCAATATAAGCCCTATCAAAAAGATGCCGTGTGCATTGTCTACCGGTTGCCGGATGCCGCATGGGCCCGGCGTGTTTCTGGCGTTTGGGGTAATATTATCGCCAGGCAAAACCCGGATTTTGCCAGCGTTATTTTACGAGAACAGGCTCAAGGTGATCTGAAAGTCAGTATGCGTGCGCCCCTCAACCAGAAACGTGATGCGGATACCATCTGCCGTCAGTTTAAAGGCGGGGGCGGGCGTGCCGCCGCCGCAGGCATTGGTCACCTACCTGAAAAAGACTTGGGGACGCTCATGAACTTGATCCATTCAACGTATCGTTAAGCGCACATCATCGAACTGCCTTACGGCGACATCTGAAAAAGGAGCCTTAGTGATGAAAAAAAGTCCAGAAGAATTGAGAGCTGTGTTAACAGATCTGCAATACAAGGTTACCCAGGAAAGTGCAACAGAGCCAGCATTTACCGGACTCTACCATGATTGTAAAGACACCGGCACCTACCGTTGTATCTGTTGCGATACCGCCCTGTTCAGCTCAGAGGTTAAATACGATTCTGGATCGGGGTGGCCCAGTTTTTGGCAGCCGTTGGATGGCAAAAACATTACCGAAAAAACAGATTACAGCCACGGCATGACCCGGATCGAAATCAGTTGTGCGACTTGTGGGGCTCACTTGGGGCATGTGTTTCCCGATGGCCCACAACCGACAGGCATGCGCTATTGCATTAACTCAGCATCACTGACATTGGCACCTGAAGAGAAATAGGGCACCGTTGAATCTGTGGTGTGGTTTGCCCTGTAATATAGCCAGGTGCTATGCAAAAAAATTACAAATAATAGCTTGTAATTATCACCGCAGACATTCGAAAATGCGCGCTTAAAGACTTTGGGAAGGGCTCTGATGAAACACAACTTGCCGTTGGTTTTGCTTACTTTAATGTTGTTTTTAGTCGGCCATTCTGTGTATGCCGAGACACGTTATGTGGATGACACACTTATTTTGCGCGTGTCATCTTCTCCAAGCAGCGAATCTGATCTGGTGACGACCATTCGCAGTGGCGACAAAGTCACGATTGGTGACCAGCAAGGAAGCTACATCCAAGTGACTACGGATACGGGCGCAAAGGGCTGGGTGAGTGCCCGGTATTTGGTGGCAGAAAAACCGGCGGTGATCAAACTCAAAGAGCTGGAAAGTTTTGAAAAAGAAGCAAAAGCCATGCTCGATGAAAACATTCGCCTAAAAGCTGAAAATGCGAGGCTTACTCAGGAGCTGGATAACAAAAACCTTACGCTGAGTGATCTCCAGCAGCAATGGGATGAGCAGAGTCAAAAGTTAAATGCCGCGAATGAGCGCTTACAGGTTTTTGAACGAGAAGATCAGCTGTTGAAAGTATTGATTAAAGAAAATGAAACCTTCAAAAAGCAAATAGATGATATCCAGCAAATTTTGGGCTACCCCCCGGCGTTAGCCACAAACGCACCGACGGGCGCTTTCGGTGTACCGGCTGGGGCTTTCCCACGTTATGAATTTTCGGTGCCGGTTACTTTTGAAGACTGGAAAGCGCTTTTTCAGTACATCTGGTCGGTTTTACGTGCTTTCCCGATTTGGTGGTACGTATTGTGTGTCTGCTTGATTGTGGCGGGTATTCTTATTGGCCGGTTTTGGGTTGAGCGGCGTATTCGCAACCAGTACAGCGGTGTAAAAATATGGAGTTGAGCGGTGTTAGTGCGCGGCTTCCCAATTATCGCCAATGCCAATGTCCACAACTAAGGGCACTAAAAGCTCAGCCGCTGCATTCATGATGTTTCGGGTGTGATTGGAGACGCGCTCTATCTGATCTTTAGACACTTCTAACACCAGTTCGTCGTGCACTTGCATAATGATGCGTGCATCCGCTTGATGGGTTTGCAACCAGCTGTCCAGGTGTATCATCGCGCGTTTGATAATATCGGCCGCTGTGCCTTGCATGGGGGCATTAATCGCAGTGCGTTCCGCGTATTGGCGTCTTTGTACGTTGCGGGCGTTAATGTCCGGCAGGTAAAGCCGCCGCCCAAACAGAGTCTCGACGTAACCTTTTTCTTTTGCGACGAGGCGGGTTTTTTCCATATAGTTTTTCACGCCCGGGTAGCGGGTAAAGTAGAGGTCAATATATTCCTGTGCCTGATTGCGAGGCACCTCCAGCTGCTTGGCAAGCCCGAAGGCTGACATGCCGTAAATGAGCCCAAAGTTGATTGCTTTGGCGGCGCGCCGTTGCTCACTGCTGACGGTTTCTTCATCCACTTCAAACACTTCGGCTGCGGTGGCGCTGTGGATGTCGAGCCCTTGTTTAAAAGCGGTTAGTAAGCCATCGTCTTCTGACAGGTGGGCCATAATACGCAGTTCGATCTGGGAATAGTCGGCAGCCAGTAATTGATAGCCCTTCGGTGCAACGAAAGCCTGACGGATACGCCGGCCTTCTTCTGTCCGTACCGGGATATTTTGCAGATTAGGATCACTGGATGACAAACGCCCGGTCGATGCGACGGCCTGGTGGTAGGAGGTGTGCACGCGCCCGGTTGTCGCATTAACCTGCTCGGGTAGCTTGTCGATGTAAGTGGATTTCAGTTTGCTGAGCCCACGGTGTTTTAACAGTATTCGAGGCAAAATAAGGTCGTGTTCATGCGCCAGTGTTTCCAGAACATCTTCTGCTGTGGAAGGTTGTCCTTTGGGTGTTTTACGCACAACGGGAAAGTTTTTTTCGGTGAAAAAAATTTCCTGAATTTGTTTGGTTGAGCTTAAGTTGAACGTTTTTCCAGCTTCTGCGTAGGCTTGCTCTTCCAGTTGAGTGAGTGCCTGGGCAATTTCTGTGCCTTGAGTGTGTAATTTTTGGGTATCGATTTTGACGCCATTGCGTTCAATACGGGAGAGGACGGGGACTAACGGGAGATCAATTTCGCTATACAGTTTTGCCAAGGAAGGGGTTTGCTGAAGTTTGGGCCATAGGGCCTGGTGTAACCGAAATGTGATGTCAGCATCTTCTGCGGCGTAGTGAGCGGCAGTTTCAATATCAATTTGGTTAAATGTCAGTTGTTTTTTGCCTTTACCGGCAATGTCTTCGAAGTGAGTTGTTTCATACTCCAGGTATTTTTTTGCCAGCGAATCCATGTCGTGGCGAGTGGCGGTCGAATCATAAATGTAAGATTCCAGCATGGTATCGTGTTCAATACCTTGTAAGTCGATTCCGTGATTCAGTAAGACGCTGCGATCGTATTTTAGATTTTGTCCAAGTTTTTTCTTTTTCGGATCTTCCAGAAGGGGGCGAAGTTGAGTGAATACATGGGTGGCATCTAATTGAGCGGGTGCGCCCAGGTAGTCGTGTGCCAAGGGCAAATAGGCTGCCTCGTGTGCGGTGACAGCAAACGAGAGCCCGACGATCCGAGCGTCCATATAATTCAGGCTGGTTGTTTCGGTGTCAAAGGCGAATAGTTCGGATTGTTGCAGCTTCTCCAGCCAGCGCTGGAAGTTTGATTCGTCCAAGAGCGTTTCATAGCGTGCCTGGGTTGTTTTCTTTGCGGGTGTCTCGGTTGAGGGTTGTGCTTTGGTGCCCCCTTGGATGTCGTTCAACCAGCTCGTGAAGTCCAGTGCTTTAAGTAACTCGAGCAGCTTCTCCGTGTCTTGAGGCGTGGGAGTCAGGTCCTCCGGCCGTTGCTCAAGTTCCACATCTCGCTTGATGGTGGCCAATGTGTGGGAGATAGGGAGTTGGTCCAGACTGGCGCGCAGATTCTCACCAATTTTGCCTTTTATCTCATCAGCACTGTGTATGAGCGACTCAAGGCTGCCGTATTCCTGAAGCCATTTTGCGGCTGTTTTTGGACCGCATTTAGGCACGCCAGGAATGTTGTCAGAGGTGTCTCCAACCAAAGACAGGTAGTCGACGATCAGCTCTGGTGTGACGCCAAACTTATCTTCAACATCCTGAGGGGTGGAGACTTTGTTTTGCATCGTGTCAATCAGGGTGATGTGGTCATTGACCAGTTGGGCCATATCCTTATCACCGGTTGAAATCAGTACGGGTTGGCCTTGCTCGCTGGCTTGTGTGGCCAGCGTACCAATGACGTCATCTGCTTCAACGTTGGGCACCACAAGGAGAGGGAGCCCCATCGCCTGGATAACCTCATAGAGCCGATCAACCTGTTGGCGGAGTTCATCTGGCATAGGTGGCCGGTTTGCCTTGTAGTCTTCATATACTGCATGGCGGAAATTTTTACCTTTGGCGTCAAAAACAATCGCAATATGTGTGGGTGAATAGTCCTTGAGCAGGCGGCGTACCATATTGAGCACGCCATAAATAGCGCCCGTGGGCTGCCCTTTGCGATTTGTTAAGTTGGGCAAAGCGTGAAACGCTCGGTAGAGATATGAAGAGCCATCTATTAAAACCAAGGGAGAATTGCCGCTCATAGTGACAGTGTTTGTGTTTTGGTTATGAGTTTGTTTTGACATAAGTAATGGACTTACCGGGCCGGATGACAGGCGAGTGTGCCATAAAAAGTCGGCCTTTTCGATCAGCGTGTACGCTTTTCCTTATCTAAGGGGACGGAAAACGAGTCATGTCGATATTAGGTGTCATAGGCTATACAACTGCGGGGGGGCTTTTCCTGCTTTTGTTTATTCTGCTTTGTTCTGATTTTGCGCACTTCTGGCGTAATAAGTGGCTGATTCTGGCCACGTTGCTCACCAGTGTGTGGGCAGCTTATGCAGGCTATTCCAGCTTTAACGGGCAAAGCGATTGGCCTTTACTGGGTTTCGTGTTGGAGTTGTTTCGCATTGTCTTGTGGACAATGTTCCTCACCAGCCTACTGATACAAATGATCAATAATCGGGGGGCTTTATTACTGGTGCGCTTGGCTTACCCTTTCGCCTGGTTAGGCTTGCTTGTTTTTGTGTGGACAACGGGGCTGTCTCCCGACTGGTATGAAGGCGCAGTCGACAATAAAAGAATTCTGATTTTTGGATTGTTGTGTTTGACGATCATCGGATTGCTGGTGACTGAAATTTTCTTCAAAAACGTCCGCAAAGGTAAAGTATGGGGAATCAAGCACCTTTGCATCGGCATGCTGTGTTTGTTTGGCTACGACGTCATTTTTTATGCTCACGGGCTGATGTACGGTGCGTTGAATTATGATTTATGGCTTGCAAGAGGCGCTGTGAATAGCTTGGTGGCGCCTTTGGTGGCTGTCTCGATTTTTCGGCGGTCTTTATGGTCCGGAAAATTTTTTGTGTCCCGCGAAATAGCTTTTTATTCATCCAGTTTAATTGCTGTTGGGCTGGTGATTCTTTTGCTGTCTTTGAGTGGGTACTACCTCCAGTATTTTGGTGGGCGCTGGGAGGACAGTGTCCGCGTAGTATTCATAGCTTCATTGGTGATGGGCGGAATGGTTTTGCTTGCCTCTACGACAACACGTGACCGTTTGAAACTATTCATCAGTAAGCATTTCTATGCCCGAAAATTTGATTATCAAACGGAATGGCTTCGGCTGGTTAATACGCTCATGACCGGACGGCAGGACAACAGCGTTTATCAGCGGTCGATCATCGGGCTGGCGCAGATTGGGGGAAGTTCTGCGGGCGAATTGTGGTTATATGTTGAAAATAAAGGATTTGTCTCCCAGGAAAATTGGAATTTTGGCGGAGATACCCGTCTGATTATTCCGCCTGGAGATACCGCTTTAATGGCGCAGGTAAAAGCTGGGGAAATCTGCGTGGTTTCAGAGCCTTTTCCTCCGTGGTTGGTCGACCGTCAAAACCCCTGGTTAACTGTACCGTTGCAGACACGGGGAGAGATGATTGGTTTTGTTGTTCTTGCCAAGCCTCGTGTGACATCGGAACTTGGTTGGGAGGACGAAACCATCTTGATAACCGCAGGCCACCAGATTGCTGCCTATCTGTCTGAATACCAAACGGCCTTGAAGCTTGTGGAAGCACAGCGGTTTGAAGCATTCAATAAGTTTTCAGCGTTTTTGATGCACGATATGAAAAACTTGATTGCACAGCAGTCCTTGCTCGTCAAAAACGCTCAAAAACACAAGCACAACCCCGCGTTTATTGACGATGTCATCGGCACCATTGATAACTCTGTCAACCGCATGCAACGGCTTGTGGCTCAACTTTCCTCAAACAAGCCTTCGGATGAAGTCAGGCAGTCGGTGAGTCTGGAACAGTTATGGGCTGTGTTGGAGGAGAAGGTACAGCACAAGCAGCCAATGCCGATATACCGCTCTCATACCGTTCGAGAGGCTGCTGTTACTGTGCAGGTCGATGCGTTTACAACAGCCTTGTCTCACTTGATCCACAATGCACAAGACGCTACACCTGAGAACGGTGAAATCACCGTATCGGCCACCGTGGAAGGCGAGGCCGTCCGTATTGATATCACGGATAGCGGAAGCGGAATGAGCGAGGACTTTATTCACAATCGCCTGTTTAGTCCCTTTGAGAGTACCAAATCAACACACGGCATGGGGATAGGAGCTTATCAGGCCAAAACACTCATTGAGAATGAAGGGGGCATGTTGAAAGTGAAGAGTGCGCCGGGTCAAGGCTCCACTTTTAGCATTCTACTGCCCAATAATTATGCGGGTGGAATAGTATTGAAGGAAGCGATTGCATGAGCCGAGATATCTTGCTGATAGTCGAAGATGACCCTGGCTTGCAAAGCCAGTTGAAGTGGTACTTTGAGCACTACGATGTGGTGCTGGCAGAAAGCCGGCCAGCGGCCTTATCCGCAATCGATCAATATCGTCCAAAGGTTATTTTGCAGGATCTGGGTTTGCCTCCGGACGAAGAGGGCGTATCGGAGGGGATGGCCTTGTTGGAAGAGACAATCAAGCAACATCCCCATGCCAAAGCCATCGTAATGACCGGTCATCACGAACTGCAAAACGCAGTGAAGGCGGTTGGCCTGGGGGCTTATGATTTTTACCAAAAACCCATTAATACGGAAACTCTGGATTTAATCGTGCAGCGGGCTTTTCAGATGTTTGATCTGGAAGAAGAAAACCGCCAAATGGCGCAAAGCACCAAAACATCACCCCTGGCGGGCGTTATTGCCTCAAGTCCTGCGATGATGCACGTCTGCCAGCTGATTGAGAAAGTTGCCCCCACCTGCGCGACGGTCCTGCTGCTTGGAGAGAGCGGCACCGGGAAAGAAGTGCTGGCCAGAGCACTTCATGACTTAAGCCCTCGGGCAGATAAAGCATTTGTAGCCATTAATTGCACAGCGATTCCCGATAATCTTCTCGAAAGTGAATTGTTTGGGTATGAAAAGGGAGCTTTCACCGGGGCAACAAAGCAGACTCCCGGGAAAATTGAATGCGCTCATGGTGGTACGCTTTTCCTCGATGAAATTGGCGATATGGCGATGCCGTTACAAGCCAAGATGCTGCGCTTTTTACAAGAGCGTGTGATTGAACGTGTGGGAGGGCGAGAAGAAATTCCGGTCGATATTCGCGTCATCTGCGCGACGCACAAAAATGTTGAAACCTTGATCAGTGAAGGTTCGTTTCGGCAAGATCTGTTCTATCGTGTGAACGAAGTAACTGTCAATATTCCTGCGCTGAGAGAGCGCGAAAGTGACGTCATTTTGATTGCCAAGGCATTGCTGGAGCGCGCCAATAAAATACACGGGAAGCGTATCAAAGGGTTCGATAGAGCCGCCCTTAGCGCGCTTCAGGGTTATCCATGGCCAGGTAATATCCGCGAACTTGAAAACAAAATTAACAGTGCGGCTATCTTAGCTGAGACGCCCGTTATTTCAGCTATGGACCTTGGCTTAAAGTCGGAGTCTGATGAAAGCGTCAGCTTTGATTTAAAGCAAATACGGGAGCGTGCAGAGAAAAAAACGATCATCGAAGTACTGAGCTTAACAAACGGCAATATCAGTAAAACAGCCGAACTTTTAAGCGTGAGCCGACCGACACTCTATGACTTACTCAATAAATATAACATTGAAGCCAAATGACTATGAGCTACTATGAAGCCGCACACCTATTTATTGCTCAACGATTCAAGTCTATTTTCTTTTTGTTTGTTACGTTTTCCCTTTTTTTTGTGGCTTATTTTGATTCAATCAATCAGGTGTTGAGTAAATGGTTGAATGATGATTTGTACTCGCATGGTTTTTTGACACTGCTGGTTTTTATATACCTATCTATTCAAAAAATAAAAACAAAACAAGCATTTTCTTTCGAGCCCAGTATTTGGGCTATTATCCCAACATTTATTTTTTCGATCCTGTGGTTGATGGGTGTTTTGACGGATATACAGTTAATCGAATATTTTATGCTGCCTAGTATTATAGGCGGGATTATATGGGGGCTCGCAGGAGATAAGTTCGCGAAGAAAATATTTATACCTTTGTGTATTTTACTCTTGGCAACTCCTGGTTGGGGCATTCTAAATCCAGTACTGCAGCATATGACGGTGACCGTTGTAGGTTACACTCTGGATTTAATAAAAATTCCCGCATTAATTGAAAATATTTACGTCACAACCCCTTATGGCCGGTTTTCAGTAGAGGGGGGGTGCAGTGGACTGAGGTATTTACTTGTGGCTGGCATATTGGGTTTAACGTATGCCGAACTCCATCTAGAAAAAAAATGGGAAAAAATCATAGTCTTCATCAGTATGATTTTTGCCGCATTAGTTTCCAACTGGGTGCGCGTTGGCGCACTGATTGTTATCGGCAACCAAACCCAGATGCAACACTCTTTGATGAAAGAGCACGATTTTTTTGGATGGATTATATTTCTCATTATGTGTTTAGTTGTGTATTTCTTCTTAAGAAAATGGGACAAATTTGAAGAGCCTATCAAAGTTAATGATCATGAATGCGAATATGATTCAGCTTTTACAACGAAAAAAATAGAGATTTTCAAGGTGATGATGTTAATGATCACAGTAATATTGCTACCAATGTCCTATTCTCTAGGCTGGGCTTAGTAACATAACTTTTGTGATCGGAAGTGAATAGAATTTTTTTGATTAAGCGCAACAGTGACTATCAATGGAACTTTGCTGATTGCCAAATAGCTGCCTGAGTGCTTCAACACTTATTGTTTTAAGGCAGTTGATAGGAGGTAAGTAATGATGAACTTTTTGCTTAAGAAAATACTGTTTTTTTTATGTATTTACTTGTTGGCCTCATGTGGTCAAGACTCAAAAGAAAGCTTAAGTAAAAAAGAACAAGTTTATATTGATAGAGCAGCCGTTTATGAAAAGCAGGGTTTGCATCGATCTGCAATTATTGAGCTAAAAAAAGCTATTCAGATAAATGATTTAAGTTTGGAGGCTCACTATCAGTTAGCGCAAATATATTTATCACTCCAGGCCGGGGAGCTTGCTGAGGAAGAACTACTCAAAGTTAAAGCAATTAATCCGGAAAAAGAAAATTTAGAGTTTAATTTAATAAAAAGTTACTTTTACAAGAAAGAATACGATCGAGTTTATTCGGAAATAAATAGGATAAGAAGAAGTGCGATAAAAAATTATGACTTGGATATTTTGTTGGCAGACACTTATTTTGCAGAAAAAAAATTGGAGAAAGCCCGGTCAATTTATTTACGTTATATGCAGTCTTCCCCCAACTCTTCTGAACCGCTGGTTGGATATGCTCGCGTATTGCTCGCAGAAGGTGAAAAGGCCGAGGCTGAGAAAATTCTAGAAAAGATTTTGGAAATTGATCAAACCAATGAAGATGGGTTGTTATTGAAGGCCCAGCTTGCATTGCTCCAAGATAAGTACATTGAAGCAGAAGAAATGTACTACCAGTTGAAACTGGAAGATTCGAGTGACTTCCTCACTCACAAAAAAATCGCAGTCACTCAAGGGCTCATTCGTGCAAAAGTGGCACTCAAAAAATTTGATGAAGCCTACGGTATTTATAACGAATTCTTGGAAAACCACCCTAACAGCACATTTGCGCTTTATCAACGAAGTATTGATGAGTTCAAATCACAGGACTTTTCGGGTGCAGAAGGGACGCTAAAAAAAGTCTTGAATGCCGCACCGGGGCATAGCCCCAGCGTAATGATGCTGGGTGTCGTTAATTATGCACTTGGTGATTTTTCAGAGGCAGAAGAGTTACTGAGAGAGCATGTCACTAACAACAGTAGTGCTGGCACGAAGTCATTCGAGCTACTTGCTTTTATCCATTTAAAGCGCGATGAGCCGCACGAAGCTAAAAAACTGATGCAAGCAGCCTTAAAGTTGGAAGAAGGGAAGCAACGGGCAGAAGTCTATGCAATCAAGTCGCTCGCCGAAGTGCTGTCAGGTAATCAAGGTAGCGCACAAAAAGACATCAAGAAAGCATTATCAATCGGGCCGGAAAATCTATCTGTTCAGCTGATGGCCGGGCAAATGTACTTTCACATGCATCACTATAAAACGGCAATCAATCATCTTAATAAAGTTTTAGCGAGTGATGCTGGGAATGTTGTTGCAAACAAACTATTTGTGCAAATTTATTTAAAGAGGAAACATTACAAGCAAGCTGAAAAGCACATTAGCCAATGGTTAGCAGGCTTTCCAAGTGCGTCTGAAGTCCATTATATGAAAGGGATCGTTGAGTTAGCCAAGAAAGATGAAGTTGCTGCAAAAGCCAGCTTCAAGGAAGCGGTTTCGCTGGAACAAAAAAATATCAGCGCTGCTAGTGAGCTTGTGAAAATTTTGATTAAAGAAGAAAGTTATGCGGAGGCTATGTCATATCTCAAGACGATCATTAAGCAGGATATAAATAATATATTCGCCTTGAGAAGCCTTTTATATGCGGGTTCGAAGTCCGGTGAAGAGCTTGCTGTTGCCGGTTTTATTGAAAGTGAGTTGGAAAAAAGTGAGTCGCTTGATGGCAGACTTTTTATCAGTGAGTATTTTTACAAGGATAATAAGCTCGATAAAGCGGTGAAATATGCCAGTGAAGCTATGGTGATTGCTCCAGATGATTTCAGGGCCCATATGCTGATGGGCCAGCTGCGTCTGGCATCTGGAGATTATATTTCGGCTGAAGAGTCTTATGGCAAAGCCGTTCAGTTGTCACCAGGTTCTGAAGAAGCTTATTTAAAGTACAGTATCGTTTTATTAAAGTTGAATAAGTTACAGCCCGCTAAAAAGTATGCGCGTTTTGTATATGAAAAAGACAGAAAAAACAAAACCGCGTTAATCACACTTCTAACCGCTGAACTGCGTTCACGCGACTATCACTCTGCAGAACTACACCTGACAGAACTGTTTAAGCTTGATCCGGACTCCAAAGTTGGTCGGCGTTTGCGAGCTGATTTTTATCTCTTGACGAGCCGTTTTAAAGAAGCCGCTGAAGATTATCGTGTCATTTTACAAAGTGAGGAAAATGAAGCACTCATCCTGAAATATGTGAACGCCTTGTATTCAGATAGCCAGCATGACCAGGCACTTAAAACCGCCGAAAAATGGATTTATGAGCGCCCGAAGAGTGAGCGGGTAAGGTCTTTTTTAGCGATGCATTACCAACAGCAGGGCTTAGAAGAAGAGGCATTATTTCATTATGAGCAGCTGGCAGAGTCGGGTTATAACGACCCGCAAGCGCTGAATAACCTGGCATGGTTGTACTTTACCCGCGGGGACACACGAGCGCTTGATACCGCCAAAAAAGCTTATGCTTTGACGCCGCCTAAAAGTTTTTTAACAGCCAGTGTTTATGACACATACGGTGTCATTCTGGTGAATACCGGCAAACGTAAGCAGGGTATTGAGTTGCTCAAAGCTGCCTCAGAGCTGGAACCGGATAATAAAGCGATTCGTCAGCACTTAAGAGAAGCCTTAGCGACCTCCCCGGTGAATTAACCGGGGAGTGAGGCGTTTATAACTTACGGACTACAAATCCTTCCGCTTCCAGTGGAGCAAGGTGTTCCTGACTGCCAATAATGGCAATATTTTGTTGAGGTGTGACGAGATAGTCTTCACCAACACGTTTCAGATCATCCAGAGTGACTTGAAGCGTCTGGGCTCGGAGCTTTTGGCGTTGTTCCGGGGTTCTGCCGTGTAGATTGGCATAAAAGGCCTGTTTTGCAGTACCGGCTGGTGATGAGGGTTTATCTATACCGCTCATGACATTTAATATTGCCTGCTCCAGTTCGCTCCTTGAGTGATGGTGATTGATCAACCAGTCGACGGAGCGCTCAAAGTCGTTCAGGGTTTCTTTTAAGCGGGGATCTCTGTAGCTATAGAAGCGAAAGGCTGCGGCGTCACTGCTGTAGTTAGCGCCGCCTCCGTAAGCCCCACCTTTTTCTCGAATCGCCGTGTGCAAAAAGCCATTACGCAAAAAACTGGCCAAAACACTAAACGCCGGCGCGTCTGGGTGCCCGGCAGGTACAGCGGGTAATACCCGGGCACAAAAATTGACTTGCGTATTGGTGATCCAGGCTTCGCGAACCGGGGTGCTGTCCAGAGGCAAACTCAAACAGGTCGATGGGCTACTGTGGCCAGCGGATTGCCATACGCTTGAAAGCGTATCGTGGAATAAAACGTTATCCTTGCCCTCACCAATGACGAGTAATTGTTTGGGTGCTTTCAGGAGGATGTCCCTGAGAGAGTCAAATTGTTGGGCTAAGGCTTCCAGTGCAGCGGGATTTTTCAGAGCATCATCCAGCTTTTTGAGGCTATCGATACTCAGCGGGCCGTGCCATTCGTTATTCTGCGTAGCGACCGGGCTGAGCCCTGCGCTGGCGGCAATGAGTGCAAGACTGTGCCCGCTGCCCGTAATGCTGTGTTCTTCTGACAGCCTGATTTGCGAAATGATTTCTTTCAGTCGCGGCAGTTCATTAAATTGGGCACGAAGCAGCGTGTCTTGCAGTAGCTGGGCCATGGCCGCAAAATTCCGGGTCAGGGCTTTACTGGAGAGCACAAAATAGCCCCGGTATTGCTGCTTATCCTGCAGGCTGCTGCGTAAACTGCAACTGGCAGAAATGCCGCCTGTGATGGCCGCTTGACGGGCTTGTGTTTTCATATAATCCTCACCCGCACAACCCACCTCGGTAAGACAACTCGCAAAGAGAGGAAGGTGCTGCTGAAGTTCGGCCTCCATTTGTGGCAGATCAATGATCAATGAATGGTAGGCCAGGCCATTAGTTGGCGTAGGATACCAGCTGGTCTGCAGGTGACCGGCTGAATGGGTTTCCGGAGTCGGGATGAAAAGATCTTCGGCGACGTCTTCGAGGCCGACTTTTGGCAGAATGTTCGGGTCATCTTCCTGTGCTTGTCGGCTTTGCAGTCGCTGAGCTTGTTTTACGATATGCGATTTTTCCTCAGAACTCATGTTCGCTTGCAAGGCGGACAGATTTTGCTTTTCCGCTGTATTTTTTTGTTTTGCCAAGCTGGGATCGGGTTTCAGCGTAAGCCGTAACCGGTGGGGGTTATTAAGCAGATTTTGCTGAACCCAGTGCTGGATAAAGTCTTGTGTTTGAACTTTTTTGTGCAGTGTTTCCAGTATGTCGTCAATCGCCAGGCTGTCAACCGGGTCACCGCCATGAATTGTGGGGCCAAGCACATCAAGCAATAAGTACAGGCCGTAAGGGAAGCGGTCTCCTCCAATTTCACGGCGGCTGAGTTCGAACTGATGCAAAGCGGCTTGCTGAAGATTGAGGTCGACGCCTTCTTGGGCAATCCGGTTAAGCTCTTTGAGTATCAGAGCCTCTATGTCCGCGGCCTGCTCAGGATCACCGCCTTCCAATCCACAACTGAACGAGATTTCCCGGGAGGAGTCGTCAAGCCCGCAGAGGGGGGAAGGTGACGTGCCAAGGTCGCTCGTTTCCAGTAGGTGCAACAAGGGTGAAGCACTGTTGCTTAACAGGATACGGGAAGCCAGTTGAGCTTCAAGAATGGCTTGTGTGTCAGTGATCGGGCCGAGCAGCCACCCCAACACAACATGCGTGCGTTTTTCTGTTGTTTCATTTTCGTCTGCTGTGTAAGTCGACTCAACAACTTTGGGCTGTGCGAAACGTTGCTCATCGGGTACAGCGAAGTCAATTTCCAGGCGTTCAAACCGGGACAGAACGTTTTCTTCAAAAACTTGTTGGTGTTCACTGGCAGGAATGTTGCCGTACGTCATGAAAATCGCATTGCTTGGGTGATAGTGCTTGCGGTGAAAGTCGATTAACTCCGAGTAACTGAGTTTGGGAATGTCTTCGGGCTCCCCGCCGCTGTTGTGGTGATAAGTCGTTGTGGGGTAAAGGTTCTTTGTAAAGCACTGGTAGAGCTGTGAAACAGGTGAGCTCATGGCGCCTTTCATCTCATTAAAAACGACCCCTTTATATTCCAGGGGGCTTTCCGGGTTATCCGGGTCGTTAAATTCCAGCCGGTGGCCTTCCTGTGCGAAATCGAGCTCATCCAGCGTTGGAAAAAAGGCCGCATCAAGATAGACATTCAATAAGTTTTTAAAGTCTTTACGGTTTTTGGTTGCGAAGGGGTATGCCGTCCAGTCACTTGAGGTAAAAGCGTTCATGAAGTTGTTCAACGACCGTCGAGTCATCATAAAAAATGGATCACGCACTGGGTATTTCTCACTACCGCACAACGCTGTGTGTTCGAGAATGTGGGCCACGCCTTTGGAGTCTTGAGGCACTGTAAGAAAAGCCACTAAAAAAGTGTTGTTATCATCTTCAGTTGCAATATGGATATGGCGGGCGCCAGTTGCTTGATGCCGATAGTCGTTAATCTCGATATTGAGCGTTTTGATTGACGCTGATCGAATGTGCTTAAACGATTGGTTGCTCATTTAATCCTCAATGATGTTGATTCGAATAGTGATGGCAATGGGGTTCTGTGGATAGCCTCATGATTGACGTAGCGTATCGCTTTTCTTGACGGAATGTCCCTGCAATATACCAAAGGGTATCCTTGTTGAGTCATGGGTTTTCTAGTGAAAGAGCCCGTGACTTCCGGTATGGCAAAGGCTGGGCCTCTGCCCAATGGCCTTATCTGAGCAATGTATCACAGGGTACTTTTGATATCCGGACTGATTTCCAATTATAGTACAGCGCATGTTTGTGGAAATTTTTTGGCGCTCAAATTGGGTTAAGGGCATTGTTAAACACTCTTCAGGTATACCTTTACCCATACAATACATGATGCTTTTGGGCATTTTTTCAAGTCACTTTGTGCAATTGTTCGAAGCCGTGTTGGTGAGCGGCTTCCAATCCTGCGAGTTTTGCGAGTGTTTCGCATAGGTCTCAGCAGTCGATACGGTTTTTTAGTCCTGGCCATGTGCGTCGGTCTAACGGTTGGGTTTTCTGTCGTGGCTTTTCTGGAACTCATTGAATGGATCCAAGGGCTTTTTTTTACCGAGGGCTCTGAAAAGCGATTTGCGACGATTGCCAGCCAGTCTCCCTGGTGGGTGATTTTACTGGCGCCTGCTCTGGGAGGGCTTATCGTTGGTCTGTTGATTACCTGGCTCATTCCCGAAAAGCGTAGCCATGGTGTTGCGGATGTCATAGAAGCCAGTGCCTTAAAAGGTGGAAAGATCAGTGCCAAGACGGGTTTGGTCTCCATTTTGGCTGCCAGTACAGCACTCGGTTCGGGGGCTTCGGTTGGTAGGGAAGGGCCTGCTGTCCATATGGGTGCAACGTGGGGGTCATGGCTGGCAAAGCGTTTAAATCTAACGTCCACGCACACATTGACGCTGGTTGGCTGTGGTGTCGCTGCGGCTGTGGCTGGCTCGTTTAATGCCCCCATTGCAGGCGTCTTCTTCGCGCTGGAAGTTGTGTTGGGGCAGTATGCTTTGAAGGTCTTTGCGCCGGTGGTGATTGCCTCTGTTAGCAGTACCGTTGTTTGTCGGCAACTTCTTGGAGACAGTCCTGCGTTTGCACTACCGGAACAAACGACGACCTCATTGTGGGAGGTGTTTGCATTCGGCCTTTTAGGGGTGACGGCCGCTTTGCTTGGCAAGGCGTTGATCGAAAGTATTGAATCGGTACAAAGTCGCTGGGCAAAAACCCAAGTACCGGGGTGGTTACGGCCTGGTCTTGCGGGGTTGGCCATCGGAGGAATGGGTATTTTTTATCCGCATATCCTTAGCGTTGGCTACGAAGCAACCAATCTTGCCTTGACAGAGTCACTCACACTTTTCATGTTGGCGGCCTTGTTGCTGACGAAGTTTATCGCAACAGCACTGGCATTAGGGAGCGGCATGGCCGGAGGAATTTTCAGCCCAAGCCTGTTTTTAGGGGCCATGCTGGGGGGTATTTTTTGGCATATCGCACAGCCGGTTGCACCTGAATTTGCAACGAACCAAGCCGGTTATGCCATTGTCGGCATGGCCTCGGTGGCGGCCGCTGTTCTGGGTGCACCTATTTCAACTTTGTTGATTGTTTTTGAGTTGACAGCCGATTACCGGCTAACGATTGCGGTGATGATTGGAACGACCATTGCCAATCTTATCCTTCAACAACTGGGGCACCGCTCCTTTTTTCATTGGCAGTTGAAAATGCGGGGTGTCAGCATCAATTACGACCGTAATGAATTGTTGCTGCACAGTCACTCGATCGAGCCGCTGATTTCTCAACAGTATGGCCTGGAGGCCCCTGATCATTCCTTGCAACAAGGTAGCCAGACCTTGATGGCCAGCCCTCATTATGTGCTGCTGTTGGTTGATGATAACGGCGCATTTTCAGGCAGTGTGAGAAGCAAGGTGTTGATGACGGAACTGCTTCGCAGCGGACAGAATACAGCGTTACAGGAGATTGCAAGCCCGCGGGATGTTTGTGTGCTGCCCAATGCCAGCTTGCAAACAGTGCTGGCGATGATGAGTAAGCATGATATGAACTACTTACCGGTGGTAAAAGATCTTCAGACCTATCAGTTGGTAGGTATTGTGTACCAGGTTGATGTCCTGGACTATATGAATCATTCTCTGGTTGAGGAAGATTAAGCTCTGCGTGGATTAAGTTGCCTGGGGTGTTTCAGGTATGCTGATCAGCTTCCCTTCTTCCAGCCGAACCCAACGGGTAGCAAGCTGCTGCAAAAAGTCTTGTTCGTGAGAGATAATAATCATCGCTTGAGGAAGCCGTTGCAGCGTTTTGATGAGGCGTGCTTTTGCCTGATCATCAAGGGCATTACTGGGCTCATCCAGCAGAAGGGCATCGGGTTGCATGGAGAGGACAGAGGCCAGTGTAATCATCCTTTTTTCACCGCCTGAAAGCTGATGTGTGACGCGTGATTCAAAGTGAGACATCCCCAACTCGGAAAGTGTGTCTCGGGCAATTGCCAGGGCTTCCTTGCGCGATTTGCCCAGGTTCAGTGGACCAAAAATTACATCTTCCAGCACTGTTGGACAAAACAACTGATCGTCCGGATCCTGAAACAGGAGGCCAGCGCGAGCCCTGACTTCAACGAAATCGGCCTCACTTTTTCGTGATTGGCCAAAGGCGATGATTTCGCCTTGCCGGAGCTTAAGCAGGCCCACAAGTAGATGGAGGAAGGTCGTTTTACCCGCGCCGTTGGCGCCTGTTAGCGCTATGCGCTCTCCCGGGAACAGTTGAAAATTTGCGCCAGCCAACACCGTTCCTCGGTTGTGGAAACTGTGATGCAGGTCGATCGTGGAGATGAGTGGTTCGTTCATAAAAAGTGAAGCCCAATAATCACTGCGCTTAAGCTGAGGGCAATGATGGTAAAGAGATAGTCCTGACGCTGAATTTTCATGGTACTCACTAAATGCAGTTTCCCGGTATAACCGCGGCATTTCATTGCAGCAAGAATGCGTTCTGAACGCTCCAGGCTTCGCACAAGTAGCATACCAAACAGGTAACCCAGCGTACGCCAGGTGTGTAAATTGCTACGGGCAGTAAATGCCCGCGCTTTCATGGCGTTGCGCATTTTTTTGTACTCGCGGTTAATAACCTCAAGGTAGCGGACGGTGAATAAAAGCAAATAGACAAATTTATCCGGTATTTTCAGTTTGGATAATGCATGTCCGAAGGTGGTGGCATTCAGCGTGCCAGTCAGTGCCAGGGTCATCAGAATGATGGCATTGGCTTTGAGACCAATGGCGAGGGCGAGCAAGAGCCCCTGTTGGGTCGCTTGTAAGGGCCCAATGTTGATCAAGGCATCTCCCGGCGTTGTGAAGGGCAATAAAATCAGCATGAAAATGATAAATAAATCCATAGCCACTACCCGGCGCACTGTACGCTTGTAGTCAAGCCGGGCGAATAGCGCGCTAAGCAGGGCAAATGATAGTGCAGCCAATAAGCTGGGAAAGCTCTGGGAGAAAACCGTCACTACGGCAAAGATCATTGTAAAAATAATTCGCAACCGTGGATCGAGTGTATCGATTCTACTGTGCTTATGCCCAAGCTGCTGGCCCTTCCAGCTAACGCCACTGTGCTCAAGGTGTTGTGTGGCCATCAAGGTTTCTCTTTTTGTTTTCGTGCCGTGAGCCAGGCCGCAAGGCCAAAAATGCCCAAAATATAACCAATGCCGCCAAGTACATCATGCCATTTCGCTTGGTTTTGGTAGTTGATCAGGTCGCGCCGAAGGGGGGTGACCTGCCGGGAAACGGCCTCGCTGATCAGCTGTTTCAACTGATCCTCGTTGAGGTTGCCTACAGAGTCAGTGTGTAAAGACGTGATCGATGTTGCGTTTAATGCAGAGCCGTTTGGCGATGAGGACACATTTGGTAGCGCTTCTGCCTCGAGTATTAATTCGATGGCATGCCCTGAACCCAGATTGGCTTTAACGTGGTGTGTAATAGCCGATGTGGCGGTATAGTGAAACGCCCCATTTGTTTTCGTACGTGTTTCACCCAGTTTCGTGCTGTCGGGGCCAAAGATCTCAACTAAAGTGCCGGGTGGCGCCAGTTGCCCGTCGGAAAAACCGATTTCTCCCTCGATCTCCCAGCCTTCGGCATAAACAAAGCCAATGACACTGTGTGCGACGGCATGGGTTGTGACCAGAAGGCTCATCGCTAAAAATATTCCCATAACTGTGGATTTCATGGGTGTGTCTTGGGTGCAGAGGGTGGTGCAGATAAGTGGGGTTCTCCCATGAGTATTTCAGGCTTGACTTTACATAGTAAGAAGACGGCAGCGGCCGTAAAAAAACCCTCAACAAGCATCACAGGGATATGAGTCACAAAGGCTAGTTTGGCCGCGATGAGAAACTCCTCACCGCTCAGCGCCAAAGAGAAACCGACAAATACAGTTGTCAGTGCGATGGCGCTACTGCCTGCGGCAAACCCCCAAATTGCTGCCAGTTTTGTTGTTGACCGGCGCAGTAAAGGGGCATACAGGTAGTACACCAGAACAGCAGGCAGCGCGATGTTCAGTGTGTTGGCGCCCAACACGACCAGTCCGCCAAAGCCGAAGAAAATGGCTTGTAGCAAGAGCGCAATTAACAATGCCGGAAAGGCCGCCCATCCGAGGGTAATTCCAATCAGACCGTTGAGAATCAAGTGGACACTGGAGGGCCCGACCGGGATGTGAACCAGAGAGGCGATGAAAAATGTGGCACTGAAGACACCCACTTTGGGAATGTCATCACCCTCAATTTTACGGAGCCCCACCGCTACACCAAGAAGCGTGAGTCCCGCACTGCTGACCAAGACTGGATTAGAAAGAACACCGTCCACGATGTGCATGTTATTTTCCTCTTAGCGGTACATCATGCGCCTGTATCCAGATGACCGCATCGATGGACAGCCTTTTACCGTTGTAGCGGGCTGTTTCATCCAGGTCGATAGCTGCAAAGCCCCAAGTCCCTGCAATGGGAATACCAAAGACGAAGGTTCCATTTGCATCAGCGATCAGTGTGTGGACGGCAAAGGGCTCGGGTACTTGGCCAGCGGTTTTGTCTGCGAAGCGGTTACTCTGAGTGATGGGGGTGTAGTTGAGGTATTCTATCTCAATGTTTGCAAAGGGGACGGGCTCGCCCTGATATTTCACAATGCCGGAAAAAGTTCCCCCCTTAAGGACAGCGTAGGGCTTGTTTAATGGCACAATTTCGGCTTTTGCACCTGTTTCAGTGTTCCAGTCCGTCGGGAGCCCGGCGTTGTTGATAATCGTTTTTGTAAACTGCTGGATATAAAGTGCTTCACTTTCTTCAAAATAGGGCGTTGGCGTTAGAGAAAAAACGTAGTCCCCCATACTTTTGATTTTAAAAGCAGCTTCATAGGCTGTGGCCTTTGTATCTCCACTGGTCCACTGAATGGGCTTTACGTTTGAAAGAAGATTTTTTTGTTGGCCTCTGTGGAGAACGGTAAAGGCTTCTGGCTTTGGCATTTCCATCATCGCGCCCAGTGTTGCCGGGTGGGAAAAGGGCATTTTCAGAGTAATGTCCGTGCTTTTTTTCAGAACCAGATCGGACGTGTAAAGTAACTGGAAGTGTGCGCTGAGAGTAGGTGAGTAGATGATAGATAAAAGACTAAGACCCGCAAAGATGCTTAAACGAATCGACATACATTGATCTCCGTATTTGTGAGATTAAAACAAATACAGATATCACAGAGGTAGAATGAGTCCATGAGACTGCATCGACGTTGCCCTCCGCAACATCTGGCTTTATGTGCAACTGGCCGGTCTCCGGGCTCACGAGTTGGAAATTTCCGTGGCATTCCACCTTCCCATATCCTGGCGGATACAGTGGTTTGTTGGCGTGCCTTATCTCGTCTACCGTTGCGGGGGCAGCACTGGAATGGCGCTAATTTAAGAGTTTAGCGAGTCACCAGTTTCCCGTTTAAGTTGGGTTAAGTAAACCAAACACCTGAAGCGAGATTGAGTGTATCTGTCGGGCTACTGGCAAGTCAAATTTGTGTTTTAAGGCCTATTCACATTTGATTAACTTCGCCTTTTTCAGCACGGTCTTTTCAATCACAGTGGAAGTGAGTAAAGTCAGTGTGACTCAGTTTTAGTAAGGGTATCCCGTATGACGGGCGACAAAGGCGAGCAAGGGGGAAGCGGCCGTAAAAGCGACTTTGACCTCCTCCATAAATTCGGGCGATAAAGCAGAAGCAGGATCCAGGTCTTTGAAGGCGGTAAAATCTTTTCTCTTCAGATCTTCGGCGTAGGGGTGGTCCGCCTCGTAGCCTCGGGGAATGCGTTTTAGTTGGTCGCCCATGGCCAGTGTGCCAAAGTATCGGCTGAAATCGCGGTCCTCGAGCACGGTTTGCCATTCAGATGGATGTTCCACAATAGCATCCCGGATACGGTTTAGTGTCGGCGTGTCAGGCCGCCAGATTCCACCACCAATAAAGACTTCTCTTGGCGATAGGTGTACATAAAACCCGGGAGTGTGTGCGTTTTTCCCGTCGACATGTCGGAATTGACAGCCTACATTTTCCTTGTAGGGCCTTTTATCCCTGGAAAATCGGGTGTCTCTGTAAATACGAAACATCGATCCACCGGTGCGACGGGTATCAGCAATCATGGCAGTGGATAGGGTGGGCAAAAAGTGCCCAACTTCGGTAATAAAGTCCATCACAGGCGCGACAACATTGGTTTCATAGCGCTGTTTGTTGGCGTTAAACCATTCACGATTATTGTTTTTCGAAAGTGCTTCGAGAAATGTGAAAAATTCTTTTGGAAATCCTGTAAATGATGCCGTCATTTAAGCTGTGCTCCGCGAAATGTTACGGAAGCCAGTCTATCAGCCAGGTGCAGGGGGGAACAGTAAGAGCGTCAGCTAAGGTCTACTAATGTTTCTGGAAAAATTTTAACGTCATGCGGGCTTCAAGAGCATCTTTGCGATACTGTTCGACCAGTACGGGTTGAAATCCTAAGGCCTTTGCATGCCAGGAGTAGGTGGTACGTGATCCTTGGTGTCGCTGAACCTTGATGGTATCGAATGTCCCGAGCGGTGTACTGACTTTTTCTACACCCAGTGTTTTAAAGGGCATCTGTTTTAGCTTGGTTTTATCGACGAGGGACAGTGTGACTTCATCAAAGCCTTTTTGAAGTAAACGATTAATCTCGAGAATCACGCTAAAACGGTCAAAGACAGGGGGGGTGAACGCCGTGTTGATCGGCTCTTCTGTGCCTTTTTGGATATGCAGTTGCTTGTTTTCGTAATCGAAGGTTGTTGTGATGTGTTTATTTTTATGGTTACCCTCAGTCAGCACATATGTTAAGGGCAATAGCTGTTCACCTGAGACAAACAATGTGCTGGTTTCCGTTAAACGTTTCTTGTACACCAGGGCAGTCACTCCCACGGTGTAACTGTCTAATTTATGGGACCAGTGCTGGCCTGTAGGTGTCAGCGTCATGACCGCTTCACCGGCGGTTATATAGTCATTGCCCACATCGTACTTGGCTGTGTACGCATAAGGTGTTGCCCCTGCAGGTAACGCGCCTGACAAGCAAAGGAGTAAAAAGCAAAACAGATAAAACTTAGCTGTAAAGCCACAAGTGCTACGATATTTTCCTTGTTTGAATCTGTGTGATATCGATGGGTGCATGAAGCGGTTCGCCGTCGAGGATTGCAATATTGTCCTCCATATATAGTCGTTTTTCTGCAAACAAAGAAATGACCGTTGGGTAAAGTTTATGTTCAAGCACCAGTACGCGTGATGCCAGTGTTTCTGCTGTTTCAGGCGAATTGACTTCGAGCTTACTGAACGCTATAGGCGGGCCGCCGTCTAATTCTTGAGTCACAAAGTGTACGGTGCAACCGTGGTAGTGGTGCTTGGCATCCAGGACGCGCTGATGTGTGTTTAGTCCGGGAAAGTGGGGAAGCAGTGAGGGATGAATGTTAAGCATTCTGCCCTGGTAGCGTTCGATAAATGCCGTTCCGAGGATGCGCATAAATCCTGCTAGGGCGATCAGGCCGGGTGCATAATCATCAATACACTGGCTCAACGCGGCTTCAAAAGAGTCGCGGTTTGAAAATAGCGTATGGTCGATGCAATGAGTGGGGATGCCGGCCGCCTTTGCGCGTTCCAGGCCATAGGCGCCGGGCTTATTGCTGATCACCGCGCAAACACGGGCATTGATCTTGCCGCTGGCGCAGGCGTCCATGATCGCTTGTAAATTAGAACCGCTGCCTGAGATCAAGACAACGACCGGCATTGGCGTGATCATCGGCGGGGTTTAATTTCCACACTGGCCTGATCCGGGCGGCTTTTTGTTTCGATGGCGCCAATGACCCATGCTTTCTCACCGCAATCCGCTAAAGTCGATAGTGTCGCTTCTGTGTTTTCAGGTGCGACGACGAGTACCATCCCTATACCGCAGTTGAAGGTTCTTAGCATTTCAGATTCAGAAACTCCCCCTTGCGCCTGTAGCCATTCAAAAATAGCAGGTTTTTCCCATGTGTTATGGTCAATAATTGCGCGAAAGTCATCCGGCAGAACGCGCGGTACGTTCTCAAGCAAACCGCCACCGGTAATATGAGCAATGGCATGTGGAGGTGCGATTTCCAGGAGTTGCATGAGTGATTGAGCATAGATGCGCGTGGGTTTGAGCAGCTTTTCACCCAGTGTCTGGTTCTCAATTGTTTCATTGAGCCGGGCGCCAGTTACTTCGATGATTTTACGGATCAGGGAGTAGCCATTGGAGTGTGGTCCGGAAGAGGCCAGTGCAATTAGTGTGTCTCCCGCAGAAACCGCATCACCTGTGATAATTTTATGTTTTTCGACAATTCCTACACAAAAGCCAGCCAGATCATAATCTGCCCCTGAATAGACACCTGGCATTTCGGCGGTTTCCCCGCCAATTAATGCTGCGCCCGCAAGTTTGCAGCCGTTGGCAATGCCTTTGATCACATCTGTTGCGATGTTCAGGTCGAGTGCGCCGGTGGCATAATAGTCAAGAAAAAACAAAGGTTTTGCACCGGTGACGATAACGTCATTCACACACATGGCGACCAGATCAATGCCAATTTCTTTATGCTGCCCAAGAGCGACGGCGAGTTTGAGTTTGGTTCCAACGCCATCTGTGCCGGAAACCAGGACGGGTTGCTGATATTGGTTGACAGGTAATTCAAAAAGGCCACCAAACCCGCCTAGACCTCCCAGGACGCCAGGGATGTGAGTGGTGGAAATGGCCGGTTTAATGCGTTCAATCAGCTCGTTGCCGGAATCAATATTAACGCCGGCATCCCGGTAGCTTAACGAGGTTTTTTTTTGTTCGGAGTCGCTCATGTTATCCATCAGGTTTCATCAGGGAAGGTGTTACAATACGCAATTGTACCCTGCATTGTCAGTGACGGAAATGAGGAGAGGTCTGTTGTCTATTTCGGATTGGGTCAGGTTATATCCTGCTTGGCTTTTGAGTGTGGCAATCTGGATGTTGTCGCCTTCTGTGGAGGCAGCGCGTGTCGAGGGTATGTATGAAGCGGAAGTCTACGTACGAGACCAGTCGGGCGATGAGCGTATTCGCGGCTTCCGCCTGGCGATGGATGATGTACTCACCCGAGTGACCGGAGATAGTGCTGTTTCCATCCGTGATGAAATTGTTCCTGTCTACCGGCGAGCACAAGCATTTGTTGAAGAGTACCGCTATCTTCCCGTTGAAACCGACAAGACTGCCCCGCAGGCCGAAACAGTAGAGGAAGCGCCCGGTTTTCGACTGTATGTGCGGTTTGCTGAACTGAACTTAAATGCGGCTTTGCGCGAGAAAGGTATTCCCGTTTGGGGGAGTGATCGGCCGGATGTTCTGGTCTGGCTTGCCATTGAGGACCGGGGACAGCGAACACTGGTCAGTGGGCTTGAAAAAAGTGCCGCACGTCAGGAATTAGCGCTACAAGCGCAAGAAAAAGCCTTACCACTTGTGTTACCCCGTTTGGATAAAACCGATAGGCAAGCGCTATCGTTCATTGATATTCGTGGGGGGTTCATTGATAAAATTCGGGCGGCTTCGGCGCGCTACGAGACAAATGTGGTATTGGCCGGGCACCTTGCTTTGAGTGGAAGGAGCTGGCTGGGCCGGTGGTGGCTGATCGATAGTGGGCAAGTCAAATATTGGCAATCAAGTCATGTTGATATCAATACATCCATTGTTTCAGGTATTGAAGGGCTGTCTAGGATTCTTGTCGATCAGTATGCTCTGGGAGGAACCGAGGCTACAACGTCTCTTTATGTTGAAGTTGACCAGATTCGAACCTTAGACCAATACGCAGATGTCCTTCAGTACTTGGCGGCTCTTCCGGTCGTAAGTCGGGCAGATGTCCACCAGGTTGCTCCCCAGCGTACGACTTATTTACTCACCTTAAATGGCCGCCCTGCCGATTTTGAACGGGCTGTGGCTTTAAACTCAAAATTACAAAAAGCGGCTGAGGCTGTTTCAGCTGACCGCAAAAATTTAAATCAAATCTCTGGCACGGGTACCAGCACCATCTTACATTACCGGCTTAATGTTCGATGATGTTTAACCTATTAGGCGTATGGCGATGAGCTCCCAGCAATTAGTGTTGAACCTCTCTGTTGAGCCGGATGCCGTCTTTGGAAGCTTTAATGCAACAGGGAATGAGTTGCTTGTGGACATGCTGCAGAAAGTTGCGTGCGGTCAGGGAGAAAAACAAGTCTATTTTTGGACGCCGGATGCCCACGGCAAATCACATTTATTGCAATCGGCATGTCATGCTTGTGCCAATTTAGGTCGGTTACCGGCCTATTTGCCGCTAAAAACACTGGTTAAAGCGGGTCCTCATGTCATGGAAGGGTTCGAAAGTGCGTCATTGATTTGTGTTGATGATGCGCATCTCGTGGCGGCTCACGGCGGTTGGGAAACTGCATTCTTTGATTTAATCAACCGAGTACGCCAGCTGGAAATTCCACTTTTGATTACAGCGAGTCATCGGCCTGCTGAACTTTATTCACTACCTGATCTGATTTCACGCCTTGGTTGGGGAGTGGTGATCAATCTAAAGGCGCTTGACGAGCAACAAGTCCGACTGACGTTGATAGCGCGAGCTCAGAAGCTGGGCATCACGCTACCCGAGAATGTTGTGAATTATTTGCTCGTACACTTTCCGCGTAATATCGCGGCGCAAATGGCCTGTCTTTCACAGCTTGCAGAGCTCTCCTTGGTGGAAAAGAGGGTGCTTACTGTCCCATTTGTTAAAAAAACACTACAAAATATTTGACAGATTCAAGAGTGTGATGGTTTTTCGTGGCTGTAACGGGCAAAAAATATGCAGCCAATAAACATCAGTAAGCTCAAGAAAATCTGTAATGCAGCGAGGAACCATTCTGATTGGATGGTGTAGGCGGTATCAATACCGATCGCAAAATAAGGGAGCGTCAAATAGCTTGCCCAACGGTGTGTATAAGGTCGAGCATGTAGCAGCCCTCGAAGGGGAAACAGTAAAGGAACAAGGAGCACAATCAGTACAAGAGATCTTGGGACCTGTACAGGGGGGGAGTACCATGTGTGCCAATTCAAGAGAAGACCCAGTAGGCCAAAATAGCCGATCAATGCGGTCCAGCGGAAAAACATGGCTCTTTTTGAGTAAGCGGGTGTGTTTGTCATTTAGTCTAAAAGTGTTAAGACAGACTCAGGAGGGCGGCCTATTAAAGCACGACTGCCTCTGACAACGATTGGACGTTCTATCAGAATGGGGTGAGTTACCATCAGCTTGATTTGATCATCCGTACTTTGATTTGCAAAGTCTGTATCTTTATAAACATCTTCACCTTTTCGAACCAGTTCTAAAGGCGACATCTTTAACTTTTCAAGCAGTTCGGTCACTTCTGTTACGTCAGGAGGTGTCTTAAGGTACTCAATCACTTCGGGCTCTTCGCCTCGTTCTGTCAGCAGTTGGAGTGTTTGCCTTGACTTTGAACAACGTGGGTTGTGATAAATTTTGGTTGTTTCTTTTGTCGTCATAATGTTTTAACTCGCTTGTTCTAAACTTACGTGTTAAGGCGCAAAATGCCTTTTATTAACCGGTAGTGACCATAAATCGCTGAATACTAACAATAAGCTTGACCCCATGAGTAGCCAGTGTTAGTTTTGCCGGGAGTTTGTAGGGTTGGTTAGCAAACCACAATCTGCCAGAATCAACCTGCCGATATAACCTAATAATATTTAATTTTGCCTGGAGACACTATATGAAAATTGCTTCTTACGCCAAATCTTTGGGAATGGCAACACTGGTATTGGGTGTGGCTGCTGGTTGTTCCAGCACTCCAAAGACAGAGCCAGCACCTGCTCCTGAAGAGAAAAAAGTTGGCATGAGTGACGAAGCACGAGCGGCTATCGCATCTGCTAAAGCAGCTTATGATCGAGCGAAGGGTATGGGGTGTGCGTGGTTCAGCACAGGCCCATTACTTGATAGCGCAGAATACAAAGCAAACCAAGGCGAGAATGAAGCTGCGATTAAAATTGCCCAGAAAGCTGAGGCAGAAGCAAATGCTGCAATTAAACAGTGCGAAGAACAACGTGCCAAAGCAGCTGAACCGGCTGTCCCCGAGGATATGTCTTATGAAGTAATGACGGGCGATACTTTATGGGGCATTTCAGGTCAACCAACTGTTTACGGCAACCCCTATCAATGGCCATTGATTTATAAAAGAAACAGTGACCAAATCCAAGACGCTGATCTGATTTACCCAGGGCAGGTCTTTTCCATCGTACGTGAACCTTCAGTGGCAGATGTTGACGCAGCGGTTGAGCATGCTAAGACTCGTGGCGCATGGAGTATTGGTGTGACTGAAGAATCGGATAAAGCTTACTTGAGCCGCTAGTGTTCATAAAGCTGGTTTCTCGAAAAAGGGGCTTTAACAGCCCCTTTTTTTGTGGGGCATGAAGACAACAGGCCTGATTTTATCAGGCGGCCACTCAACACGAATGGGCCAGTGCAAAGGGTTCGTGTCTCTATTGGGGCGGCCTATGATTATGCATGTCTTAGATAGGTTGGAGCCCCAAGTCGACAAAGTGCTTGTCAGTGCTAATGCAGACATTGCTCATTATGAATCTTTGGGCTGTGAGGTTGTTCCAGATAGCCGTTACCCTTACAAAGGCCCTCTAGCTGGAATTTTCAATGCCTTGAGTGTGATACAAACAGATTACCTGTTAGTTGTTCCGTGTGATATGCCGTTACTGCCGACAGATTTGCAAAGCAGGCTCTATCGTTCGCTCACAGAAAATTCAGCCTCCGTAGCAATTGCGCATGATAGCCAGAGAGAGCAGCCATTGCTTGCGCTATTAAAGAGAGAAGTCTGTGCCTCTCTTCAGTATGTACTGGATGCTGGTGAGTACAGTGTGATGCAATGGTTATCGGAACAGAACTATGTGCTTGCGCAATTTTCAGATCCTTCAGCATTCATGAATGTGAACACGCCGAATACACTGAAAAAATTGGAAGTTTATCTAAAAACTATGACCTGAATTGGGCTCTGTATTCTGTCGATAGAGCAACAGGATACCTGCAGTCAGCGTTAAAAAAGCCGCAAAATAAAAACCATACTGATAGCTTTTGAAAGTAGCCAGTGAGGCGCCAAAAAGTGCCGGAATGGTCATCTGTCCGGCTGCGGTAAAGGCCAGGACGCTCCCCGTATAAGGGCCGACTTTCCCTGGCGGAGAGTATCGTGCTATTTCAGCAAACAGTACACCATGCCAGCTCAGTGCAGTACCACTGACTATGGATGCAACCACCGTGACTACCACGGCACTCCAATTCGGATTGGCGAATGTTAATATCAAGGCGCTTAAACTCATGGCAAAGCCTAAAAATGCTAAAACATGCGAAGGTGACAAGTAGCGACTCCCCAGCCAACCCCAGAAGATACGGGCGAACAGTGCTGCTATTTGGGTAATGGAAAAAATATACCCGGCTGTTTTTAGATCAAAACGGAGTTCCTGCACCAGAAAGAGCACAAAGAAAGAGACAAAACATCCTTGTAATCCAACAAATGTGAGTGATGCAAATGCCAGCTTTCTCAAGTATCCATGTCTCAACACAGCCCGCAAATTAAACCAGACCTCGTCGCTTTTGAAAGGGTGTGTGGGGTTGCGGTCATCATCAAAGCGATGACGAAGTGGCTGCAAAGTGACGGCAATGATGACACCTATCAGGCTGACCCCAAGGAAAGCCGACTGCCATCCTCCCAAATAGATAAAGAATGGAATGATGAGTCCGCCTGCCATCAAACCAACTGGTACGCCAGTTTGTTTGATAGAAAACATTAAAGGCGCAAGCTTGGGAGGGGAGTGTCGCGCCAGAATATGCGAGCTTGACGGTGTACTCACCATCAAGCCGGCACCAATCAACATCGCGCCAATGGCCATCAGCCAAAGTTCCCCGGTGATTGCAATCAATAGACCGGCACTGCTGGCCAAGACGGCAGCCTGGCTCACACGTAACCCTCCATAGCGAATAATAAAACTGCCACATACGAGGGTTGCAAATACTCCCATGCCATAGGTGAACAATGAATAAGCGCCGACCAGTGCTGGGTTAAGTCCAAGCGTTTCGACCATGACCGGGGCCGTAATCGGGACGACAAGATTACTGATGGAG
Organism: Halothiobacillaceae bacterium UBA5861; assembly: GCA_002432635.1. Taxonomy (GTDB): domain Bacteria; phylum Pseudomonadota; class Gammaproteobacteria; order UBA5861; family UBA5861; genus UBA5861. Next base: position 39,140 of record DJFX01000045.1, read on the forward strand.
CCAAATGACTGTTGCAGGAGCATTGCGGCGACCGCCGTGTAAAGAAGCTTCATGTTTCTTTCTATCCCCGAGTGTTGTTATTTTTATATTGGCCCGGCTGAACGGGAAGATTAAGGGTTTAAATAAAGTACCAATGGAGGGATAATAACCCATACTCATAATAAAAATAGGTTCAATGACTGACTGATGGAGAGAAAAAATGCATACTTTAGAGAAAGCAAAGGCTAATCCCGTCGAAACAACACGACTGTCTTGGGCTCTGGGAGCAGAGGTACATGGGGTTGATTTGTCGAAACCTTTGAGCCAAGACGCCATCGAAGGGGTGCGACAAGCGTTGAATGAAAACCTTGTGTTGGTATTTAGGAATCAAACATTAACGCCCAAGCAGCATGTTGAGGCGACCCGGCAATTTGGTCAATTGATGATTTCGCCAGGGTTGAGCCGTTGGGTGGACCCTGAGTATCCTGAAGTGTTTGTTGTTACCAACAAACGTAACAAAGATGGGAGCCTTTCTGAAACACGCCATACCGCCAGAAAATGGCATTCAGATCAATCATTTATGAAGGTTCCCTCCTTGGGGTCTTTACTGTATTGCGTGGAAAAGCCGAAACTGGGTGGGGATACGATGTTTGCCAACATGTACTTGGCTTATGATGAACTTTCCGAGACAATGAAAAAAATGCTGGATGGTTTGCAAGCTACGCATAACTATTTTTTCTATTCCGCATTTAAAGATGGCACGCGGGCCCCGTTCACTGAAGAAGAACTCGCAAAAGTGCCGCCAGTGTCCCATCCTGTCATCAGAACACATCCGGAAACGAAAAAGAAACTGATTTTTACCAATGAATCAATCACCGAGTGTATTAATGGATTGACGGAATCGGAGTCCAAAGCAATCCTTAGCTGCCTGTTTGATCAGGTGAAGAATCCACGGTATGTGTATCGGCACCATTGGCAGGTTGGCGATGTTGTATTTTGGGATAATCGCGCAACGCAACATATGGCACCGGCGGACTACGACACTGAGAATATGGATGCGCCGGAGAATCATCGTCTGATGCGTCGGACGACAATTCAAGGTACGGAAGCGCCATACTGACCATTTCTTAGTTTCAGGAGTAGCTACCTGCCTATGACCAGGCAGGTGGCGGTTTTGTCTGCTGCAATAGCGGTGTGAAAAATGGCGCCCCTGAGACGATTTGAACGTCTGACCTTTCGCTTCATACCACCATGGTTTTCACCACCAGACATTGCTGTTTGTAGCCTGGACTTTCTCTTCACCCTAGATGAAATATCCGTAGGTGCTACCCGTCAAGTCTCTGCACGTTCCGCGAGGCACGCGGCTTCGCTCAGGATTGCCATCGGCATTGGCAGTGAACCAATCCGCTAAGGTTTCCCTGAGTTTGAGTAGATTCACTTCCTGCGTTTCCACAGAAAGGCCCATAACATAGGAGGCGAATGCTCTATCCACTGAGCTACAGGGGCGTAATCGCTTATTCTATCAGTAGTCTGCTTTTAATTGAATGTGTTGATGCGTAATGAGCGCATCTGAGCGCGATAGAACGCGAGTCATTCGTATGTGACTGGCGAGCCCTGTGCCGGTGTCTCCAAGAGCGTCTTAGTCATCGAGTGAAATGAGCCTGGTGACATGTATTGCAATAGCACTTTTCCTCTGGGCGTTCGAATAATGTCCAGGCCTTTTGGGGGATAAAGAAAATGTGTATTGCCATCGGTGCTTTTAATGTGTTTCTGAGGCTCGCCAAAACGCTCCTGGATCATTGTTTCGTCAAGGCGTAAGTAAACCGGTGAATAAGTGATGACAGAAATGATGGCATCCGCTAATGCAGAGATCAGAGCGGTTTCCGTAATTTTTATCTCGTAAGCGCCCGACGGTGTGGGCGTCTGGTTTTTGGTGGATTGTTCAATTTGATGGACTAAAGCAGGGTCTACCTTGAGCGATAAGATGATTCGTGCAATGAGGTGGTCCAGCGTCACTTTATCGAAGTAGGCCTCAATGGATTGTTGTCCATTGGCATGGCGAAATAACCGTATTTCTGATTGTTGCTTAAACCGGTTTTCAGCATTGGCCAGTGTGCTGACGTCGGGGGTTAAACCAAAAACGGTCGACTCTCCCGCAGCATCAACGGTAATTTGCCAGGGCAAATTTTCAAACTTTTCTTGTGAAGTCTCACCCGGAGGGAGCGGGGAGGGTTGCATTGAATAAAATAGGTAAGTAGTGATCGCTACAATTCCAATGAACAGCGCTACGATGAATGTTTTCACAGAGTTCCATAGTGGCTTCAATGCAACGATTATACGGGAGCTCTGTTTGGGACAAAATAAAATGATTGTTAGATGCTGCCTGGCAGCAAGTCTCACTTGGCCGTTTGAGTTTTTATGTCCATAAGAATATTATCAATATCTTATTTTAAGGTAGGTTTAAGATTGATGGAAAAACGATCAAAACTACAGTTTTTACCGATTACACTATTTTCAACGGTCATGGGGCTTGCGGGTTTGACGCTTGCACTGCGTGCAGCTGAAACACACTTAGGCTTTACCGCTCAATTCGATGGAATTGCTGCTGGAATAACCGGCAGTATTTTTATTGTATTAATCATTTTTTACACCTTAAAAGTTCTGCGTTACCCCAGTGACGTTAAAAAAGAGCTAAAACACCCAATCAAGTTGAGCTTTTTCCCGGCCTTTTCGATCAGCTTGATTTTATGCGCGATGATTTTACTCCCGTATCACCAGCAGGGCGCTTTGATGTTATGGAGTGCTGGCGCGGCCATTCAACTCATTTTTACGCTTTACGTTATGAGCCAGTGGCTGTTAAGCGGTCATTTCCATATTGGCCATATTTCACCGCCTTGGTTCATCCCCGTGGTAGGAAATATCCTGGTGCCTGTGGCTGGCTCAAAACTGGTCAGTATCGAAATTTCATGGTTTTATTTCAGTATCGGTTTGCTGTACTGGTTAATTTTGTTGACGCTCATTTTCCAGAGAAAAATAGGCCACTCACAGTTGCCATTAAAACTGTTTCCCACGTTGTTTATTTTAATTGCGCCCCCTGCTGTTGGTTTTCTTTCCTATGTGAATATGACGGGGCAAATGGATGGTTTCGCGCGTTTCCTTTATTTTTCTGCGGTTTTTGTGGCGATTTTACTGGTGGTTAATCTCCATAGGTTTCTGAGGTTACCGTTCTTCATTTCCTGGTGGGCCTACTCGTTTCCGGTGGCTGCGTTGACAATTGCTACTGCGGTTATGTTTGAGATGACCGGTTGGCGGGGTTATTGGTGGGCAGCATATGGCTTGTTACTGATTTTGGTTGTCATCATTGCAATTCTGGTCATCAGAACACTGTCGGCCTTGCTGACAGGGCAGTTATTAATCCCAGAGGAGGAGTAGCGAGGGGAGGTGAAAAGAGAAGGGAGGCAGCGGGAAGAGCTGCCTCACATGCGACTTGGGTGATTGCTAGAGTGTTTTGACCGAGGCGATTAATTCACCGGCAACCGATTGCCCATCCCCGTACAGCATCCGCGTGTTATCGCGGAAAAAGAGGTGGTTTTCAATCCCGGAAAAACCGGCGCCCTGCCCACGTTTAATGACAATAACGTTTTTGGCCTTATCCGCGTTAAGGATAGGCATGCCGTAAATTGGGCTGCTTTTGTCCTCACGGGCAGCAGGATTGACAACGTCATTTGCCCCAATAACCAGTGCAACGTCGGCGTTCACAAAATCGTTGTTGATTTCATCCAAGTCATAGATTTTGTCATAAGGCACCCCGGCTTCAGCCAAAAGAACATTCATATGCCCTGGCATACGGCCGGCAACAGGGTGAATGGCAAAGCTGACAGTCACGCCTTTTTCTTCCAGTAGCTCTGTCAGTTCCCAAATTTTGTGTTGAGCTTGGGCAACCGCCATCCCATAACCCGGGATAATGATAACTTTCTCAGCGTACGCCATTTGAATGGCCGCATCCGTTGCGTCAATCGATTTCATTGAGCCTGTAGGGCCCTCGGTTGCAACCCCGTCGTCGCCTGAGCCAAAGCCGGAGAACAGTACATTGGTCAGAGGGCGGTTCATAGCTTTTGCCATCAATTGAGTCAGCAAGGTACCGGCTGAGCCAACGACGATACCGGCAATCATCATCGCGGGGTTGCCCAGGACAAAGCCTTCAAAACCAACGGCGAGTCCAGTAAAAGCGTTATACAGCGAGATAATCACAGGCATGTCGGCCCCACCGATCGGGACCGTCATTAAAATGCCGAAGATCAGTGCCAATGCAAACATCAGGAATAAGGCGAGGCCGTTCGGGTGATCTGAGACTGCCAAGCTAATCGCAAGGACGATGATGATTGCAAAGAGCACGAGATTCACCAGTTGCTGCATGGGAAAGCGGTAAACTTTTTTCATAATGCCTTGAAGCTTGGCATAAGCAATCAGTGATCCCGAGAAGGCGATTGAACCAATAATCGCGCCTGTAACAGCCAGTGCTTGTGCAACACCGGTATGCTCTACATCCTTCATCAGTTCAATGGCAGCGATTGCTGCCGCTGCACCGCCGCCCATGCCGTTGTAAAGCGCGATCATTTGTGGCATGTCTGTCATGGCTACTTTTTTGCCACTGGTCCAGGCGATAACACCGCTTGAGACAATTGCCAGGATCATTAAGAAGTAATTACCTTCAATTTGTGCGTGGAAAAATGTAACCAGTGTGGCAATGACCATGCCGACACCTGCCCAGACAATCCCGCTGCGAGCCGTAACAGGCGACCCCATGCGCTTTAAGCCAAGAATAAAAAGAACAGCAGCGCCAAAGTAGGCAATATCAATGAATATAGAGCCTGACATTATTTGCTCTCCTTGCTGGATTTGAACATTTCAAGCATTCGCTCTGTTACCACATAGCCACCGACAGCATTGCCAGCCGCCAGGAAAACAGCAACAAAACCGATGAGTAGCTGCCAGAACCCTTCAGCTTGACCCAGTGCAACCATGGCACCGACCAGGACGATGCCGTGGATAAAATTTGAACCCGACATCATGGGCGTATGGAGGATAACCGGGACCTTTGAAATAACTTCATAGCCAGTGAAACCAGCCAGCATAAAAATATACAGTGCAACAAACCCTTCCATTATTCGTCTCCAACTATTTTCTTGGCTTGAGAGACCCACTCTTCACGTTGGATCCGGCCTTTGAAATTTAGAAATTGGTCAATTCTGGCAATGTCTTCGTCGGTAAACTCGGCAATCTGCTTAAAATGAAAAATACCGAGTTCATGCAGTTTTGCCTCAAGCACCGGGCCAATGCCGTTGATTCTTTTTAAATCGTCGGCTTCTCCATTTTCCGGTTGTGCCAGAAACATGGGCTGGTCAACGTTTGTTTCCTCTATTACCGGCGCGGTATCTTCTTTTTCAGCGCTAGGAGATATGCCCAGCAGAGTACGTGTTGGTTCGTGGTGTACGTGGCCTTGGTGTGTCAGCAGGCAGCCGTCAATTACGGCATCTTCCAAGTCCATATTGATTTCACCGTCAACAATAAACAACGACAGTAAATTGAGTAAGTTTTTCGCATACATTTCACTGGCGTGGAGAGGCGCTTGACTCGCCAGATTCAGCGGGCCACTGATCACAACGCCGGCATGTTCAATGGTTTTTCCCGGTTGAGTCAGTTCGCAGTTACCGCCTGTTTCAGCGGCAAGATCAACGATAACGGAACCGGCTGGCATGGCCTCAACCATCGACTGAGTGATGATTTTTGGGGCCGGTCGGCCCGGGATCGCGGCCGTAGACACGACCGCATCCGCTTTGGTGAGGTGCTTGGCCAGTGCCTCAGCCTGTTGTTGTTTTTCCTCGTCGGTCAATTCACGGGCGTATCCGCCTTCTCCCGCGGCGTTGACGCCTGTGTCAATCAGTTTGGCTCCGAGGGACTCCACTTGCTCTTTAGCGTCGGGTCGAATGTCATACGCTTCAACTTGTGCACCAAGCCGTCGTGCGGTGGCAATGGCCTGTAATCCTGCGACACCGGCACCGATAATGACAACCTTTGCAGGTCTTAGCGTTCCAGCTGCGGTCGTGAGCATTGGAAATAATTTGGGTGCGAGTTGAGCGGCAATCAGTGTTGCTTTATAGCCGGCAACCGTGGCCTGCGATGAGAGTGCATCCATGGCTTGTGCACGTGTAATACGGGGAACTAGCTCCATCGCGAGCGTCGTAATATTTTTATTGGCCAAGCGTTCAACCAGGGCTTTGTTACTGTGTGCCTGAATGAAGCTGATCAGCAGGGTTCCGTCAGGAATGTCGTCAACTTCTGCCAGTGTGGGCGGTTGAACTTTTAAAGTGATGTCCGCGTTTTGAAGCGTGTCTTTGATACTGGCCGCAATCTGGGCTTTTTCATATTTTTCGTCGGGAAAGCCACTGGCTGTACCAGCTTGTGTTTGTATTGATATACTTGCCCCGAGTTTATCCAGGCGTTCAGCAACGCTGGGGTCTATCGCGACGCGACGTTCGCCCTCAGCGATTTCTTTTAATACAGCAATCTTTATAGGCATAGCATAAGCTTCCGTCAGGTTTTGCTTGCAACCTCAGAACTGTTCGTATGAGGGGATGCAGAAAATGATTGGTTGTAGGTTGCCAAATAGTAAACTGGCACAGGGGCGCATACTAACGTGTGTGACGCGGAATTTGAAGTCTTCTCTTCGGTATTGTGAGCTGTGTGGGCTTTAAGTTAATACCGTTTTGTCAGGGCCGTTGACGAATGGCTCCGAGTGATTGCTCAGCCCACGATAGCGCTTCCAAGTAGGCTTCTGAGAGCGTCTGGCCTTCCAAATCAGCAAACGTTGCTTTTTCAGGATGCTGGCTTTCGAGTGCTAAAACGCAGTTTAGTGCTTGCCCCATCAGTCCTTCTCGTTTCAGCAAAGCATCAATGATGTCGTCTTCCAGTGGAAGCTCTTTTAGAATGTCTTCCATCTTCATATCCATCATGGCGTCTAAGACCGAAAACATGCCGACAGTAAAGAATGACTCTTTCCCATGGAGGGACTTTGCCGAAGCGAGTTGCTCGCATGTTCTCGCTCTGACCAATGCGATTTTCATCAGTTCGATCGGTTTGTCTTCAATGTCGGCCAGTGCAAATGCGGTTGCCCACATTTTTATTGCCTGTCGGCCCAGTAAAATAACAGCTTGATCGATGGAGTCAATCGTTCGTCTCACACCTGTGAGAGGCGAGTTAACAATCCGCAAAATGCGGTAACTCATCGCAACATCTCGTTTGATGAGTGTTTGGATTTGCCCCACTTCTGTTCGTGGGTTAGATAGTTTTGCAATCAGTTGCACAACAGCGACTTTATTTGCAGTGACTTTTTTACCTTTAATAATCGACGGTTTGGCAAAAAAGTAGCCTTGATAATATTTGAATCCTAAGGTTTTGAGTGTGTCGTATTGTTCTTGGGTTTCGACTTTTTCGGCCATTAAATCAACATCATAAGGTCGTAATTTTTCAACTTGTGACTCGATTTCACTGTCTTCCATCTGGTGGATATCGATTTTTACAACTTGCGCAAGATCGATGATGGGCTCGAAGTTTTGACTGTAATGAAAATCATCAAGTGCTATGGTATGGCCTTGGCCCAATAGGACTTCAAGGGCCGTGATCAATGTTTCATCCACTTGGATGTTTTCAAGTACTTCCAGCACAACCCGGCCAGGAGTAAACGGCAGTAACTCTGTATTGGTCAGAAACTGACGCGTCATATTGACGTAGGCGAGTTTGTCCCCAACGATATTTTCCAGGCCAATTTCAGTGAATGCGTTTAACATCACATTAGCCGTTGCTGCATCGCCGTCCTTGAATTTAGCGGAATTTTGTTCTGTGTTGCGGAATAAGAGCTCATAGCCATGAAGCTTCAGATGATTATCCAGTATGGGCTGTCTTCCGATAAAGTAATGTGACATGCTGAAATTTAATCCTTTTGGGTGTATCCGGCCATGTTTTTTGAACATTCTTTGATAGGGTCTATATCGACGTGTTTGCGTCCTCTTTAAGTGCTTTCTTCTGTTATTGAATGAATTTCCCAACGGGTAGTCGAGCAATTTGCTAAATTAATACGTTAAGAGATCTCGTTACGTCTCTCTATTCCAACTGTTTTTTCAGGAAGTTACACCATGCTCAGCGTGCTAAAAGAGTGGTATGAACGGCACTTTTCCGATCCCCAGGTCATTATCTTGGCGTTGATGCTGATTGGGGCTGCTATCGCACTGTTCTTGTTTGGCAATATTCTGGCGCCGGTTTTAGTGGCGTTGATTTTGGCTTACCTGCTGGAAGGTATTGTTAGCCCAATTGTCAAATTAGGCATTCCTAGAACCTGGGCTGTGACGATCGTTATGCTCGTTTTTTTAGTATTGTTTTGGGGGTTAGCGATCGGCTTGATTCCCGTGCTTTCCCGTCAGGTTTCTCAGCTTATTGCGGATATGCCCAGCATGATTTCAAAAGGGCAGGGGCTGCTTTTGTTGCTCCCGGAGATGTATCCAGCCATTTTTACCGAAGAACAAATTCAAAATCTTTTTATTTACGCGCGCCGCGAGGTAGGTGAGTGGGGACAAGCGGTGCTGACCTACTCGGTGGCAAATGTGATCAACGTTTTTACCTTGATTGTTTATGCGGTGTTGATTCCACTCATGATTTTCTTCGGGCTGAAAGACAAACAGAAAATTTTCGTCTGGGTCCGACGTTTTATGCCGTCCCGCCGTGCGCTGATTATTAAAGTGTGGCGTGAAGTGGATGATAATATTGCCAATTACATCCGTGGCAAGATTATCGAAATTATGATTGTCTGGATCGTAACGTATGTGACATTTGCCCTCATGGGACTGAATTTCTCACTTTTATTAAGTTTTCTGGTGGGTATCTCTGTCATTATCCCTTTTATTGGTGCGATTACAGTGACAATTCCCATTGCCTTGATTGCGTTCTTTCAGTGGGGGTTGACAGCTCAGTTTGGCTATCTGCTGTTGGCGTATCAGGTTATTCAAATTCTGGATGGTAACATTTTAGTCCCCGTCTTATTTTCAGAAGTTGTGAATATCCATCCACTGGCGATTATTATTGCGGTGGTTTTTTTCGGTGGCATATGGGGTATTTGGGGGGTATTTTTTGCTATCCCACTGGCAACGGTCGTTCAGGCGATTCTCAATACTTGGCCGAAAATACAGCAGGATAGCGAGGAGCGGGTTACACAGGAAAATGGACAGTAAAGGTTAGGTTTCCAATCACAGAGACGACGGGTCTTCGCGGTTGATTGTTTGAACGGCAGCCAGGACGGCTTCAACATGTCCTTTGACCTTCACTTTCCTCCAGATTTCCCGGAAAGTGCCAGAGGCATCAATCAAAAAAGTACTGCGCTCAATACCCATGAACTGTTTGCCGTACATATTTTTCATTTTGAGTACTTCAAATAAGTTACAGACGGTTTCATCTTCATCAGACAGGAGCTCAAATGGTAATGCTTGCTTTTCTTTGAAGCGTTCGTGGCTTTTGATGCTATCCCGTGAGATGCCTAAAATGACGGTGTGTTCTTGAGTAAACGCATCATAGCCGTCACGAAAATCCTGGCTTTCTGTCGTACAACCGGGTGTGCTGTCTTTAGGATAAAAATAGATCACCACGTTTTTGCCCCGAAAATCACTCAAATTAATGGTTTGTCCGCCAGTGGCAGGTAAGGTGAACTCAGGGGCTTGATGGCCGATTTCAATATTGCTCATGAAGGTATCCTTATCGACGTAGGCGCTTTACAAGAGCTTGTCTTCAAACAGGCACGCAAGTACCATTGCCAGACGATTTTAGTGAGAGGTTTCTATGTTTCAGGGGAGTATGGTAGCACTGGTCACACCCATGCGTGAAGACGGCGCTGTTGATGAGCAATCACTTGAAAAGCTGATTGAATTTCATATTCAAAATAACACGGATGCGATTGTTGCAGTGGGTACAACGGGCGAATCCCCTACCGTTGATGTCGATGAACACCGTTACATTATCCGCAAGGTGATCGAGCTTGTGGCGGGTCGGATTCCTGTAATTGCCGGAACCGGTGCGAACTCAACAAGTGAAGCCATTCACCTGACAGAAGGCGCAGCAGAAGACGGTGCAGATGCCTGCTTGCTGGTGACCCCTTACTACAATAAGCCTACACAGGAAGGCCTTTACCAACACTATTGTGCGATTGCCGAAGCCGTTTCCATTCCCCAAATTCTCTACAATGTGCCCGGGCGCACCGCTGTAGATATGCTGCCGGAAACCGTTTTGCGGCTCGCAGTGATTGATAATATCGTTGGCATAAAAGAAGCAACGGGTGATCTGAACCGCATGCGGGAGCTATTGGATCAAACCGGTGAAGGCTTCGATGTTTTCAGCGGTGATGATGCAACCGCCATGGAAAGTATGTTACTGGGCGCCAAAGGTGATATTTCTGTAACGGCCAATATTGTCCCCAAACAGATGGCAGCAATGTGTGCCTATGCGAGGGAAGGAAATCGCTCGGCAGCCGAGGCGATCGAAGCAGAAATTGGCCATCTTCATACCGATCTTTTTGTGGAGTCCAACCCGATTCCTGTCAAATGGGCATTAAACCAAATGGGGCTCATCGACACAGGTATTCGCCTACCCTTAACACCACTGGCTCCCCACTATCATCAACGATTACACGATGCGCTGAAAAACGCGGGCGTCATTTAGTCGTCGTATCACTAGGCATTTGGAATGACACTTAAGCGAATAGTCACCACAGGCGTTATTTTTTTATTTGCAGCGAGTTTGTATGGCTGCAGTCTTTTGGGCCGAAACAGTCCCGACACAGCCTATGTTAATGCCAAAGACGCGGAGGCTTTAGAAGTGCCGCCCGACTTGGCAAGACCTGATAAAACCATCCAGCTGGCCATACCCGGCCGGTTGGGTGATACCCTCACCTCCAGTACACTGTTACCCCAGTTTGAAAAAGTGCGCTTTGTGCGCCGGGGTGGGAGCCTGCATTGGTTGGAAGTGGATCTTGAGCCCGAAGTTTTGTGGCCGCAAATGCTGGCATTCTGGGAATCCCAGTCATTTGTCCTCGAAGAAAAAGACCCACTGACCGGTCTCATCGAAACGGAGTGGGTGCGGGATGGTAAACCGATTCCAAAACGAGGGCTCAAAGCCTTCTTGCGCAAGGCACTGGGAAACTTTTTTGACAGCGACAACTTTGATCGTTTTACGATGCGCATCGAGCGGCAGGGCAGCCAAGGCAGCCGGATTTTTTTAAGTCATCTGCAAGCGGTGGACTTGGAGCAGCGGGATGAATATACCCAGGAAACTCTCCAGGAAGGGCTTTCTTTGAGGAATGATCCCCAAGTTGAAGTTGAAATGCTCAAGCGCTTCCTGGTCTTTTTGGGTGCAACAGAGCAAATGGCACAGGGAATATTGTCTCGCCAGGCGTTTGAAAAGATCACACAAGGCTCAACGCTTGAAGCCGGTGAAAGTGGGTTAACCCTATTCGTTCGAAAGCCTGCCAGTGCACTTTGGCCTCGGTTACTACGCGCTCTGGATGCGTTGGAGATCTCCGTTGAAGAGGCGGATCTGGAGCAGCAGCGCCTTGAACTTTTATTGGAAAAACGCACGGAAAGCGCGGAAAGCGACGCAGAGCTGCTGACGTTGTTACGAGAAAACGATGGGAAAACGATCATACTGGACCTGGAAGAAGAGAGTGCAGGCACCTATTTCATTTTAACGGATGATAAGGGTCGCCAACTGGATCGTGAGATCAACAAAACCTTATTGGAAAAACTCCAAGCCCAACTTGATCAATGAGTATTCGCTTTGCATCACTGGGCAGTGGGAGCAAAGGTAACGGCACCCTAATCACCTGTGGAGATACTTGCCTGCTGGTCGACTGTGGGTTCACGATCAAAGAAACCGTCAAGCGCCTTGCGCAGCTGGGTGTAACAGAGCCGGGTAGTCTGGCCGGCATTCTCGTCACTCACGAGCATGGTGATCACCTTTCGGGCGTTGCTCCACTGGCTCGCCGTTTTAATCTCCCGGTCTGGATGAGCTATGGGACACGCCGTGTGGCCAGGGACGTTAAAAATCTTACCCTGCAGCTATTTCATGCAGGAGAGCGCCTGCGCATTGGTGATGCTGAGGTGACGCCTTTTACAGTACCGCATGATGCGGCTGAGCCTTGTCAGTTCACCTTTCAGTCGCCGGGTGCGAAACGCCTTGTGCTCCTGACAGACCTTGGAAAAAACACGCCCTATGTGCAACGCAATCTCCAAGGTTGTGATGGCATTCTGCTTGAGTGTAATTACGATACTGAGATGATGAGAGACGGGCCCTACCCCCCCGCGTTACAAGCACGTATTACCGGGGATTATGGGCACCTGGGGAACCAGCAAGCGGCGGAGATCCTTGCCAGCATGACCTACGACCGTTTGCAGCACATCGTGCTTTCGCACTTAAGTGAACAGAATAATACGCCGGAAAAGGCGCAATCAGCCATTTTAGAGGCCGTTCCCGAGCGAGTTCATGAGCGGGTGAGTGTGTCTAGCCAGCAAAAAGGTACGGCGGTCTGGCATGAAATTCTTTAGCCGGTGCGTCAGTGCCGTCAGCGAAATGATGATCCCAGTTGCTGCTTAAACAGTTCGACGGCACAGGCGGTGCTGGTCAGAACGGTTTGTCCCGCTTGCGGCTCAATTATTGTGGCCGCAGGCGCCATTGAGAATTGTGCCAGCAAGAGAATGTCGCAATCATGTAATTCCCGTGCACACTCGACGATTAACGCATCGTGTGTTTTTCGGTCGCCGGACTCAAGAGCGTCAATAGCCCCTTTCGCCAGGCGTGTTTCGAGGTGGACCGGTTTTGTCGTAACCGTTGATTGCGTCTGTATTGCTTCGCGCATTTCTTCAATCGTATTCGTATACGTTGCGATTAAGCCTAATCGCTCTCCTCTAGCAACCGCGTGCGACACCATAGCTTCATAAGGTTTATACACAGGAATGTTGAGCTTGTCCCGAGCCGCTTCAATCGCCGGGCCAAATGCTGAGCATGTAAATAAAATCCCACTCGCCCCGGCTTCGGCCGAGAGTGTCGCCAATTGGTCAATACGCCGGGTAATAGCGGGTGTGAGGTGGCCGGCGGTTCTTAAGTCATCCAAGAGAGAGTCATCAAGCAAGTTGGATAGCCGGGCTTCTGGCCACAATGCTTGAAAAGCCTGTTGAACGGGTTCAATGGAAATGGCGGTTGCGGATATCAGCCGGATGTGGGGTGTCATCATGGTTACCAGGGAAGCAGGATGTTTACTCAAGTGTAAAGCTAAAGCCACACAATGCAAAACGGCTGCGTATTGGGCATAGGCCCTATTGTGAAAAAGCCTCAGAGGTTCTTTGTGTTCTGAGGCTTTGATGCCCTTTGAATGCCTGTGTTCATTCAGGCCAGAGCAGGCGAATATCCCACGGAACGGTTTTATCTTCGGGCAAAACCGGAGTGTGGTTGTCAATGTTTGGGTGAACATTTTTGGCCGGTGTGAGGTTGGCGTCTCTGCCGTGAATGTAGTCCTGGTCATGCACGATTGTCATGTAAGCTTTATTCAAATCCAGCGCGCGTCGCAGTCCCGGCGTAATTAAATCATAAACATCGCGGGCCTGGTCTACGGCTGCTTCGTTGAGTGTACCGTCTTGGTTAAAAAAGCGCTCAACCATTTCCAGGTTCTCTCGGAATTCATTGCCGCCACCGACGGTTTTTAAATAGTGTTTGATTTCGCCATATCCTGGGCCGTCAACGTTAGGCGTATCACTCATCCCTTTCAGGTTGATGTACCCCCAGCCTTTCGCACCGGTGACTTTGCGCGGGAAAGCAAAGGTTTGATCAATGGTGGAGCCAATGGTTGTATGGCAGCCCATGCAAAACAAGTGTTCTTCCTGGGTTTGCCGGCGTAAGTGGCCGTCTTCTGCTTCAATAAAGCCTTGGACCATCCAGCCAAAACTATTGTCTGTGCCTTGGTCTCCCCGGTGGATGTATTTAGGCAGTAAGCCATCAATTTTTTCCTGGTGTTCATTCCCGTACATGGAGGCGAGGTGGGAGATGTTAAAAAATTGGAATTTTTTCATGTAACGAACTTCTTTCATCCGCGGGGAAACGGTAATTTCGCCCTCTGCGGTAATACCGATATAACGCACAGTGTGCAGGAACTGGGTGCCAACCGGGTAGAGCATGTCAGCGGTTTCGATACCGCTTGCCTGACCGACGAAGTGGCTCAATTGATTGATGTTTTCTACGGTTGTCAGCTGCCCGTCTCCATTTAAATCGGTACAGACTTTGTTTTCGTCAATCGGTGGGGTGCTGATGCTTTCCAGCCTTTTTATGCTCGCTTCAAGAATGGACAGATTGGCCAGGTAGGTATCTCGCGAAAACGCTTCGCTATCGCAGTCCGATGCGCGAAAATTTTCCGGCAAGCGAACCATGACATCATCTGTTGAGCCATTGGTTGGCCAGAAGGTGCTGGGCATGGGCTTGTAGTTGAAAGCGACCCAGCCACTGCCATCTAGCGCGAAACCCTGTTCATCGAATGCTTGTTTTCCCAGGTGCAGGTTTTCGATCGCTGGGATGGGGCCTTGCCAGTCGGGTGTTTCGTGAAGTTGCTTGATGAGAGGGGTATAGTTGTCGGTATAGATGTAGTCGATCACGTCTTGGTCAGTGATGTTTGCCATGGCGTCTGTACGGTCTTCGAAAAGGTTTAACCAGTGATTTACGACCCCTAAGTCAGAAAAGGCGTACTCCCGTTGTAAGCCGCCATCACCCATTTGATTGGGTCGACTTTTGTACGGGTAGCTTTGGTGGCAGGTCATACAGGGATTAAATGCTGCGTCATGCTTGGTATAGCATTGAGGGGGGATAACGCCCTCCGGGTTGTAGGTCGATAGTGACTCTGTGATGCGCAGCTGACCTTTGGGGCCTTCTACGATGTCTTGGGGAAAAACCAGGTCGCTGATCACACTCAAATCCGGCGTGTTGATGGAGTCGTCATGATCGTCATGACTGCTTTGGCAAGCGACAAAGACCGCTGTCGTGAAGGACAGGATAAGGATGAGCTTATTCACGGGTTTTCTCCAAAGGTTGTGACAAAGCCAGAGCAGCTTTGTCACATATCACATCAATTTAGTGTGTTGTTAACAACACGCGTTAGATGGCGGGATCGTCGAACAGCCAAACCACATTGTTTTCGTGGTTGCCTGTGTCTTCGCCAATCAGCACACGGCCGTCGTCCAGAATCACAAGGTTGTCGGGATTGGAAATGTTGTTGACGCTGCACTCGTTGACGCTGCGGTCACCGTAGTAGGGACCACCAACAATGGCAGGCACCAGAGTGTTGACATCCACTAAACCATCAGCATTTTTCGTCAGTTTCATGCGGTAGACTACGCCGCATTGACCGTGTGTACCATCCAGCTGAATGTCGCCAACATCGTCGGCCATTGTGGCGTCAAAACTGGACATGGCCATGTACATGTAAGCTTGCGCACCGTCTGCCGCGCCCGCATTCCACCATGTGTTGGCCAAGCCATAATTGATGTTAACGCCTTCCATTTTACGAAATTCACCGGTTGCCCCGAGTGCAACAGCCGCTTTGCGGGATTCCAGAAATGCCGGCCGGTCGTCGGTAAAGCTGGTTGTACCCACGTTGCCGTCGCCATCAATGTCGGTGCCTGTTTTTGCTTCGGCCCAGTCGTTGATTTGCTGATCAGTGATGTATTTGGCCTCAGCAAACGTGCCGTCATACTCGGCGATTGCGGTTTCGATAGCGGCCTCAGTGCCAGAACCGATCTCGATCCACTCGACGCCAAGCGCCGCTTCCGCCGGATCTTTAATGCCGCTAGCCTGAGTGATTTTTGCGGCGTACAGTTTTCCGGCACTCATGTCGCCTGCTACATCGGCGACGAATTTAAAGAAGACCACGCCTGTGCCATCGTCGCTCAGGAAAACTGTGCGCTGGTCGGGCATTACGACAGGATTCTCGTGCGAGAAACGGCCCATTAGCTCCAACTTGTTCACTTCAACGTTGGCTTCGTTCGCGGTGGCCACGGTTCCGTTGACGCCAACTTCCACGATATAACCGTAGTCATAAGGGTTACCCCAGTTACCACTGCGATCAAGCGGGTAGCCTTTGTATTCGGCAATGGCTTCTGCGTTACTGAAATAGGTGAAGGTGGGATCAAACCAGTCGGCGGTATTGTCAAAGTAAAGCTCTTCGGCCGAGAGAGGCGTACCCCAGGGGCTGAGTGTGCCAAAGCAGTTGACCCATGTGCCATCCACAGCAGAAAAGTCCAGCATGCCTTCTGCCGTGACGGTATTGTAATCGGCCGACATTTGAATCCGGCTCATACTGCCCGGACGGTCTTCCCAGTTGGTGTACAGGTAATAACCACCGGCGCCGTCAGAAACAGCGGCATTGAAGTCAGGATCATTGGAATTTTTAATCACGGTTGTGCCATCGGCAGCGAGGATATCTCCCATGGTATTGCCATCAGCCAGGGCATCTGTTTGCTGAACTAAAACTTTGTATGTGCCCACAGCCGTTTTTACGACCTCTTTGTCAGCGCTGATGATAGGCATATCCATCGCGGCCATGTCGCCGAGGGTATTGAAGTTGACACCCGTGATCACACCAACAGTGCCTTTGTTGAATATTTTGCCATCGGCATCAGCGGCTGTGTTACTGCTGCTTGGGTGTTGCGTGTTGAGGAAGAGTGCTCCATCGGTATTCAAGAACAGACCCGTGAACTCGGCGCCTAAAGGAGCTGTTGCCAGGCGCTTCAGGCCCTGAGGTATGTAGTTTGTGATGCCATCAGCACCGTTGGCGCCATCCGCTCCATCCGCTCCATCAGTACCGTCTGCACCATCTTGTCCCGGAGCTCCATCGGCGCCGTCCTGGCCAGGTGCGCCGTCGGCCCCGTCAATCCCGTCGTCACCATCATCGCCACAGCTGCTTAGCGCTAAAGTCGAACTGACCAGAATAGTACTGATCAGTAAAACTAAAGGCTTTTTTTTGAAAGTTGAAATCACAATATTCTCCATTCTCTGGCTAATAAAAAATCATTCGATTTGGCTGAATTGTTGAATTCGGTGCAAAGCAAATTGATCAGTGGACTTGGCGTAACTTTGAATGCTGCAATGAATTCACCGTAGAAAACTACACCGGGCATATTTCAATCCGATTAAATAAGCCGATGGATTCGTGATTTCATCCGCGGGCTGTTCCGTTGTTTTCACGCATATGATGCAGTATGAGAACGTACGCAAGCGCACGTAGCCAGTTATACTGGCGGATGAGGAAAGGCTGACCAGATAAGATAAAAAAACACCTCGAAAACAGATGAGGTAAACAAGGGGTTTTGCTGTGAGTGAAGAAATAAAAGGTGGATGGCGGGGAGGCATACAAGTCGCAATTGGCGTGCAGGGTATGATTATTTTAACAACCTGTATTGGCTATGGTGCCCTGGCGAGGGAGACGGGGCTCAGCAGCTGGATGGCGATTGCCTCAACAGGCATTATTTGGGCACTGCCTTCACAGCTTGTTTTTGCCGAGCTTTATTTGGTGAGTGCCTCGGGGGCGGCGATTCTGTTAGCCGTCATGATCACCAATATGCGTTTTTTACCGATGGTTGTGTCACTTTTGCCCATCATTCGGGGGCGCGCGCCCAAGCGCTGGAAGTTGTTTCTGGCTGCTCAGTTCGTGGCGGTTACGCCTTGGGCAGTGGCGATGCGTGATTGCCCCAAAATGAACGAAGAAGAGCGTTTGCCTTATTTATTGGGTATGGGCGGTACACTTTGGGTGTTAGGCACGGTATTAACCGGAGTAGGTTATTTGTTAGCGGTGAATTTGCCAACATACATTAACCTTGGCCTGGTTTTTTTAATGGCGGTTTACTGGATGTTGTTATTCGTTGATATCCGTCAGCGGGACATCGCCATAGCCGTGATTTGCGGGGCGGTTCTCGGGCCGCTTGTCTATCTTCAGTTTCCCCAGTGGAGCTTGATGATCACGGGCTTTGTAGGCGGCACACTGGCTTTTTTTGTAGATGCTCGGTTGCGTATCAAAGGAAATCGTCATGAGTAGTGTGCATGTTTGGTGGCTTATCCTCGGGTCCTTTGTGGTGACGTATTTCTGGCGGGGAATTGGCGTATTGATGTCTACGCGGGTCAATGTTGAAGACAACATTTTCAGATGGGTGAGTTGTATTGCCTATGCCATGCTGGCGGCATTGGTGTCACGCATGATTTTTTTGCCTGCCGGGCCACTGGAGCAGACACACCTTTACGAACGGCTGCTGGCTTGTGGGCTGGCTTTACTGGTTTACTTTGTCTTCCGGCGTAATTTGATTCTGTCTTTGATGGCCGGGGTGGGCACCATCATCCTCTTGGGAAGGCCTTAAAGGTGCGCCTGGCGGGCGCCGTTTGGGCCGGGGTGTTTTCATTCAGGCGGTGGGGCGAATAACCAGTCGGGCAGAGAAAATGTCCATTGAAACTGCTTGAGGTCGATCACACCCCGAGTAAAGACCACGCCTTCTTCTTCCAATAGCCTGCGTTGCATAGCGTGCTTCTCGCTACCTTTTGGGAATGATATTCGGCCCTTGGCATTAACTACACGATGCCAGGGGAGTTTTTCTTCGGGCGGTGACTGCCGCAGCAGATACCCAATCCACCGTGCGCGTCCCGGAGCATTGCTTAAATCAGCCACTTGTCCATAAGTGGCCACACAGCCGGGGGGAATCTTTTTGACGATCTGATAAACGGTTTGTTGATTCCGTTCAGACGTCATGGTGTGGGTAAAAAAAGCTTGGGCTCAACCCAGGTGCGGTTTAAGCCAACTGACCAATGCAAATGTGGGCCGGTCACGCGCCCCGTTGCACCCACTTCGCCGATTTTGTCGCCAGCTTGAATAAGCTGCCCGGGTTTGACATCAATGCGATGCAAGTGGGCATAAAACGTCACCAGTCCTTGGCCATGATTAATGAAAATACAGTTTCCGCTAAAAAAATAGTCGCCTGTTTCCACAACTTGCCCGGCTGCTGGTGCGTAGACGGGTGTGCCTGTTGGGGCGGCAATATCCAGTCCGCCATGGGGTTTCCGAGCCTGGTTGTTAAAAAAACGGCGTAAGCCAAACTGGCTGCTTTCCCGGCCAACCACGGGGAGTTGAAGTGTCAGTGCCGGTGTGGTGTGGCGCCACGAATGCCGAGCTTGACGAATACGCTGTTGCTCTTTGCCAATACGCTCCATATCGGCCGGGTTGGGGTTCACCTTCCGCTTGTTTTTAATCGTTAAGCGCTGCTCCGGATAAGCTTTTGCAGTGACCGTAAAACTATGGCGAGACTTGGGGCCGTTTTCCCCCCATCGGGCCACAATTTCGTGCGGACCTGGCTTGGCGCTCAACGGAATGCCAACCAGTGCGACCCAGTGCGTATCGCGCTGGATTGTGGTCACAGGAATTTGATGGTAATGCACGCGGGGTTCTGCTGGCCCAATCGATGGAAGAGAGACCAGCGCGACGCCGCCGGGTGTCAGCTGTTCGAAGGGCAGCGCATGGGCCTGTGTGCTGAGCAGGTGAAAAAAAATGAGTGCGAAGAGCCAGAGATGCCTTGTCTTCATTCGGTATTTTGTAATGCTTTTGATTGACGGGTCGGTGTGTCTTCTGTTTTAGAAATGACATCCACCCACAGAGCCGTTGCTCCGGCAACACCGATGGGCATGGCGACGATGTTGATCAAGGGAATCGAGGTTAAAATCGTCAGTGCCCCGCCAAAGCCGAGCGCGAGTGGGCGTGACTGTTCCATCCGTTTTTTAATGCGGCCAAAGGTATAACCATGATTGCCCATGGGGTAGTCCGTGTACTCCAGTGAGAGCATCCAGGCGCTGAAAATCAGCCACAGCGCTGGCGAAAGAATATTCAGTACAGGGATAAAGCTAATGATAATCAACGGAATCATCCACATGACGAGGTAAATCAGCTTGCGGATTTCTGACGCCATGGTAACAGGAATGCTTTTCAATAACTGGGAAAAGGAATCAGACGTTTCGATGGTTTGCCCTGTGAGGTAGCGCTCTACTTTTTCAGCTAACAAACTGTTAAACGGTGCGGCAATAAAGTTTGTGATCAGCGTGAATGTATAGGCAAAAACGACGAGCGCGAGGAGGGCGAAGAAGGTCCAGAGGATAAACTGAATAATTGCCCAGTCGAGCCAGGCGGGCAGGAAGGTGTCGAGCAGCGAGGCAAAGTAGTAGCCGCTCAACCAGATCAGCCCAAAAAATACAAACAAATTAATAATGATTGGGATAATGACAAAACGGCGTAGTTTTGCTTGCTGAATGATGCCCGCGCCCTTGCCGACATAGTGTGCCCCTAAAAAAAATTGTTCAAGCATCAATGTTCCTGTGGTTAAACGGTAAGCTTAAATGTGGCCTGACGCGACCAGTGCAGCGCCGAGAGCTGCGTTGGGCTTTGTCTCCAGCGTACACAGCTTGGCCTTCATTTTCTGTTCTCTGATTTTAAGCCATGCTCCCTGGTTAGGGCCAGATTCAAATGTGTACACCTGCTCAGGTGGTCGGCTACCCAAGCGCTGTAAAAGCCAGTAGCCATCGTGTTCGGCATCAGCGAGGGCTTCGAGTAATGCCTGGAGGAAAACCGTATCATCATCCGGGCGGGGCTCGACGACCGCACGCATTCGAGGGTTCCGGACCGGGAATTGTTCGCCTGTTTCAACCAGTGGGTAGAGGTCCAGATTTAAAAGAGGAGTGTCCTTTACCTGATCCAGCCTGGCACTAACATCGGCCTCTGGCAAGTAGTGGTAGACAGCAGTCATGCCTGTGTGGGATGTGGCATGAACCAGCCAGTGACTGCCCAGACGTTGGCTATAGATGCCGTACTTGCTGGAAAAAACAGGCATAGAGGCCATGCTTTGCAACATTAAAGCAGGGGTAAAGCGTGTGACAGCGCTTGGGGTATTCTTGAGGTCTGTCGATAGGAATTCAGCGGTTTCACTCGTCGTGCCAGCAACCACTTGTACGTGCGCCGGCAGAGCGAGCTTTTGTGCAAACGAAGATGTCAGTGTACCCATCGGTGTGCCGGGCATTACCACCTGTGGCAGCACCGCCTGACCTTGTGTGAGTTTATCCAGCCAACGAGGCCAACGCTGTTTAACAGGGTCATAACCCAGCCGTGTTGCCTGGTGTTCATCGCAGATGCCGTTTTGACCGCTGAGCTTTGCCGCCAGCCATTCTGATTGGTGCATGGGTCGAACGGACTGCCCGTCGCTGGCCTCGAGTAGCTCAATGAGTTTAAACAGACTGCTGCTATCGCCACCGGCGCCTGATTGAGCGGGTATTGCCGGGCTGATGCGGGCATACAACGGATAGCTGCAACGATAATCACGGCCTAAGACAGATGAGACTGGATTGCCGAACGCATCACTCAGTAGCAGCACATCTGCCGGTGATACGATGCTGAGGCGCCCAATTTTCCCCGAGTCTATTTGCGGGAGAATGACTTGGCAAATGGCTTCTACCGCCTTGATCCAAGCAGCCGGTGTGTCTTCTTTTTCCGTGTGCGAACTATGAGGCAGTGTCAAGCTTGCTGTGGCCTGCTCATTTTGATCATTGTCAATGATGACGGCTTCGCAATTCTTGGGGGTCAAGCTAATGCCGAGATAAAGCGTTGTGTCTGCCATATTGCGTGATTCTGTTGTTGAAGGTGTCACCAAATTGTAGCAATTAACATTTCCCGCGATACAATGGGCGGGTTTTTGGGCTTCAGGGACGTAATCCGTACATCAATGCGGCTAAGCAAAATCAAGTTGGCAGGCTTCAAGTCATTCGTTGATCCGACGACCATCGAGATGCCCTCAAATCTCATCGGCATCGTTGGGCCAAATGGATGTGGTAAATCGAATACCATTGATGCCGTACGCTGGGTGATGGGCGAATCTTCCGCCAAGCACTTGCGGGGCGGCTCCATGGAGGATGTGATTTTTTCTGGCTCCAGCGCGCGTAAACCGGTAGCCCAGGCCTCTGTCGAGTTGGTCTTTGATAACACCAGTGGCAGTCTGGGGGGGGAATACGCCCAATATGCCGAGATCTCGGTTCGCCGGCAGGTCACCCGTGAAGGCCAGTCTC
The DNA here is from genome assembly GCA_002432635.1 of Halothiobacillaceae bacterium UBA5861. Taxonomy (GTDB): domain Bacteria; phylum Pseudomonadota; class Gammaproteobacteria; order UBA5861; family UBA5861; genus UBA5861. The sequence goes on from DJFX01000045.1 coordinate 61,331, forward strand.
ATTATTTTCTGAATAGTAGCCGCTGCCGCAGGCGGGACATTACCGACATTTTTTTGGGCACAGGGCTGGGACCACGCAGTTACGCCATCATTGAGCAGGGGATGATTTCGCGGTTGATTGAGGCCAAACCGGAGGAAATCCGGGTTTACCTTGAGGAAGCTGCCGGAATCTCAAAGTACAAAGATCGGCGCCGCGAAACAGAAAACCGTATCCGCCATACGCGTGAAAACCTCGACCGTCTGAATGATCTCAGTGAGGAGATCGAAAAGCAGGTAGATCGCCTCAAACGCCAATCCGAAACTGCTGAGAAATACAAAGTACTCAAAAGTCAGGAGCGCCAATTGCGTGCTCAGTTACTGGTGCTAGGCTGGCGGGACTTTCAGGTCAAGGCGCAAAGCCAAAAAGAGTCTGTGCGTGATTGGGAGCTGAAGCTCGAAGAGGCCAGCGTGGCGTTGAGAAAGCATGAAGCGGATATTGAGTCTCGCCGTGAGCAGCATCTCGAACTCAATGACCACTTTAACAAAGTACAAGGGCAGTATTACAAGCTTGGCGCAGATATTTCACGTCTTGAGCAGACCATCCAGCATGCACGGGATACCAAACGTCGACAGGAGCAGGAATTGGTTCAAGCGACGCAGGCCTGGCAAGAAGCCAATACCCACATTGAGCAAGACCAGGTAAAGCTGGCAGAGGTCAAGCAGCAGCTGGCGGAGGATGAACCAGAGTACCAGCGGTTATCTGACTTACAAAGTGAGTCGGGCGTGTCGCTGGAATTGTCGGAAGAAAAAATGATCGCCTGGCAGCAACGCTGGGATCATTACAACAAACAAAATCATCAGTTGACGCAACAGGCGCAAATTGAACGCACCCGTGCTGAACAACTTGAACGTTATGTCACACAGCACAAGCAGCGACAAGGGCGCATTGAGGCGGAGTTAGGGCAGGTTGATATACCAGCGTTAGAGCTAGCACTCGAGCAGGCGCTTGAAGAAGAGCAACTGGCATCCGAGCAGCTGGCTGAAAAGCAAACAGCGTTTGATGAATTGGACCGTCGTATAAAGCAGTTGCGTGGTGAAATGGAGTCCGGCGAGCAGGCATTGGCGGCGCGGCAGAAAGTATTTCAGGGTCTGAATAACCAGCTAATGGCTTTAGAAGCCGTAAATAAAGCTGCGCTGAACACATCCAGTTCGTCGTTTTCAGATTGGCTCAACCGGCAGGGATTGTCGTCTAAACCCCGGCTTGCTCAGGAACTGGAGGTTGAGGCAGGATGGGAAAAAGCGGTACAAGTCGTTCTCCACCGGTCATTAGAGGCGATTTGTATTGATCACCTGGATGAGTTTCGGGGGGGGCTGGATGATAGGCCTGAGGGAGATTTGGTATTACTTGAAGCGGGCGCATCCGGTCAGGGGCAAGCAGGATCTTTACTCGCCAAGGTTCACACGCAATCCGCAGACCTCTCCTGGTTGGAAAGCGTCTATACGGCCGAAACTTTGCAGGAAGCTTTGCAGAGACGGGAAGGCCTCTCAATGACAGAATCCATTGTTACCCGTGATGGTTTCTGGGTCGGTCGACACTGGCTGCGTGTTGGGGGTCAGGCCGAAGGTGACATAGGTATTCTTGAGCGAGAACGTGAAATCAAGCGACTTCAGATAAAGCATGCTGAGGCTCAAGCGCAACTGGAATCCGGCGAATCGGATCACCAAATACAAGCGGAGATGGTGCGTACTGCCGCCACGCAACGCGAGCAGTTACAAAAGGAATTGAACAACAGCCACCGGGAGCAGGTCCACAAAAGTGCGCAGGTTCGGGACAAGCGTTCGCGGCTAGAACAGGCCACGGAACGACAAAGACGTGTTGCCCAGGAGATGGCAGAATTACGAGAGCAGATTGAACAAGGTGTTTTGGATATTGAAGAAAGTCGGGCCGCTCATGCGCAGGCGATGGAGGCCCTTGAAAGTCTAGCGGCTGATGGCGACCAATTGTCACAGGAACGGGATCGTTTGCAGTCACAGCTGTCAGATACACGAATAGAAGAAAAACAGCACCGGGAACAGGCTCAGCAGATTGCTGTGCGCTTGGAGGCGCTTCGGACCAGTCAGGCATCTTTAGAACAAAACATTGCACGCATGCAAAGCCAGCTGGTGCACACCTCAACGCGGCGAGAAGAATTGGAGGCGCTTTTATTAGCTGCTGATGAGCCCATGGACGAGCACACACAATCGCTAGAAGCCTTGCTGGAATCACGGTTACATGTGGAGCAGGAGTTGAGCGCAGCGCGCGATGCTGTTGAGATGCTTGAGAAACAGCTGCGTCAATTGGAGCAGGACCGTTTGCGGGCAGAGAGCACCGTTAATGAGGTACGTGAACAATTAAACCAGGCAAAGTTTGCGGTTCAAGAGTCACAGGTTCGAGGGGCAACATTGCTCGAGCAGATTACGGCGTCTGGTTACGACAAAGACCGGTTGCTGGCTGAGCTGGCGCCGAATGTTTCAAGTACGGATTATGAAGCCCGGTTGAATGAAGCCGTTGCCCGCATTGAGCGATTAGGCCCGATTAATCTGGCGGCAATTGATGAATACCAGGAGCAGCTCAAGCGCCAGGAGCTGATTGAGCAGCAGCACAAAGACATCACGGATGCACTGGAAACACTGGAAAGAGCCATCGCAAAAATTGATCGTGAGACAAAGTCAAAATTCAAGGAAACGTTTGATCAGGTCAACACAGGGCTGCAGGGCCTATTCCCCCGCTTATTCGGGGGAGGTCAAGCCTCGCTGGAACTGACAGGCGATAATTTGCTCGATACAGGGGTCTCTATAATGGCGAGGCCTCCGGGCAAAAGAGTGAGTCATATTCAGCTGCTTTCAGGTGGTGAAAAAGCTCTGACGGCCGTTGCGCTGGTTTTTGCGTTTTTTGAATTGAATCCCGCCCCTTTTTGTATGCTGGATGAGGTGGATGCGCCGCTGGATGATGCTAACGTCGGGCGCTTTTGTGACCTGGTTCGGGAAATGTCTGACCGGGTTCAGTTTATTTTCATCACACACAACAAGGCGACCATGGAACTCTCCAGCCAGTTAATGGGGGTGACCATGAACGAGCCGGGCGTTTCGCGGCTTGTCTCTGTGGATGTGCAGGAAGCGGCAAGAATGGCGACCGCTTGAGCGGCTTAGCCAATTGGTTATATAGTGCGGAGCATACTACACTAAGTGCAATTTTGCGCCGACCTAAGCCACCCGTACTTTCGCTTGACAGGCGTATACGATAGTTAGCACGTGAATCAGATTCTGAATGATCATTTATGGAAAATTTGCGCTGGATTTTACTTTTCTCTGGTCTCGTATTGTTAGTTTTGGTTTACCTCATGAGTCGGGGGGAAAAGCAGAAAAAACGGCTTGAAAAGCGACAAGAAGAGGATGCCCGGCTCGATCCCCTGTTCGATAATATCGCCGTGTCCGAGGAGAGCTCAAAAAGTGAGCCTGTTTTCCCCGCTGAGGAAGAGCTGAATTTTGAGCTGGATATGCAGTCAATGCCGGATGCCCGGCAGAAAAAGTCACGGCCTGCACTGAGCGAAGACGACCAGAAAACCACAGTTGTCTCTAATTTGGTCCATGGGCATGAAAAAGTAAACCAGATATTGGCAGAAAAAATAGACGCCGATGAGGTCCCCGATGAAGGCGTTCAGGAAACGGCTCAAATGGACATTGGTGACTTGCTGGACGTTGATTCATTTGCCGGTGATGAAGCGACTGAAACCCATGAGCCCCAGCGCGCTGTCGAAAAGGTTATCAGCTTAAATGTCAAGGCGGCAGAAGGGGGTTCTTTTAAAGGCCAAGACCTTCTACGAATTTTCAAAGAACGCGAATATGAGTTTGGTGAGATGGATATTTTTCACTCACGATATCAGGGGAAAGTTGTTTTCAGCATTATTAACCTGGTTGAGCCCGGTTGGTTTGATCCCGATACCATGGATGGCTTTTTGACGCCCGGCATCGCACTGTTCATGCAGTTACCGGGGCCTTTATCCGCCGATGTTGCATTGGATGTCATGCTCAGTGAAGCCCGCGTTTTGTCGGAAGACTTGGGCGGCGAGGTTTATGATGCCGCACATCAGCGCTTGACAGATAAGGTTGTTGGAGAATTACACGCCAGTGTGGCTGAGTACATGGAACACGCGCAGTAAACGCAGATGATGACTCCGTCACAGGAAACGCGCCGCAAGCGGGTAAAAGAGCTCCATCGCCTCATCCATCACCACAATGAGCGTTATTATCAGCTGGATGCCCCTGAAATCAGTGATGCCGAATACGATGCTCTGTTGCGAGAACTGCAATTACTGGAATCGCGTTACCCGGAGCTATTGACGGCGGACTCGCCAACCCAGCGAGTAGGGGCCGCGCCGTTGAGCAAATTCGAGCCGGCACAACATGAAGTGCCGATGTTATCGCTTTCCAATGTGTTCGATGAAAAAGCCTTGGGTGATTTTGACCGGCGGGTCCACGAACGGTTGGGTTTACCGGGAAGCCAACCAATTACCTATGTGGCTGAACCCAAGCTGGATGGTTTGGCTGTCAGTTTACTTTATGAAAACGGGGATTTTGTGCGTGGCGCAACCCGGGGTGATGGTCAAACCGGAGAGGACATCACCGTTAACTTGCGAACCATTCGCGCAATTCCCTTGTCACTGCAGGGTAAAGGCTGGCCTAAACGTCTGGAGGTCAGAGGGGAAGTCTATATGCCCAAGGCCGGTTTTGATGCGCTGAATAAGCGGGCAATGACACAGGGTGAAAAAACATTTGCCAACCCAAGGAATGCTGCAGCGGGTAGTTTGCGGCAGCTGGACTCAAAGGTCACGGCGAGCAGGCCTCTGGACTTTTTCACATATGGCCTGGGGATTTACGAAGGGGGAGATCTGCCTGCTACTTCTCATTATGCCCTGTTGATGCAACTGAAGGATTGGGGGTTCCCGGTCAGTCATGATGTTCAGTGCGTGGAAGGGATAGAGGGCTGTCTTAAATTCTATCGGGCCATTGAAAAGCGTCGCAACGAGCTTGAGTATGAAATTGATGGTGTCGTTTACAAAGTTGACAGCTTGCAGGATCAGGAGACGCTTGGCTTTATCTCGCGTGCGCCTCGCTGGGCAACGGCACACAAATTTGCGCCGCAGGAACAAACGACCGAAGTGTTAGCGGTTGAATTTCAGGTTGGTCGAACCGGCGCGTTAACGCCGGTTGCTCGGCTCAAGCCCGTTTTCGTGGGCGGTGTTACTGTTTCCAATGCCACCTTGCACAATATGGACGAAGTGCAGAGGAAGGATATCCGCGTGGGGGATACTGTTTTTGTCCGAAGAGCAGGAGATGTTATCCCCGAAGTACCTCGGGTTGTGTTTGAGAAACGTCCCGCCTCGGCTCAACCAGTGATTTTACCTGCTCATTGTCCTGTTTGTCGTTCGCCTGTTGAGCACTTGGCCGGGCAAGCCGTTGCTCGTTGCACTGGTGGACTGTTTTGTCCGGCACAGAGAAAAGAGTCGCTCAAGCATTTTGCCTCCCGTCAGGCGATGGACATCGATGGCTTAGGCAGTGAATTGATTGAGCAACTGGTTGACTTGGACTATGTCCATGATCCGAGTGATCTCTATCACCTCACGCATGAGAAACTATTGACGCTGGAGCTGGTGGCTGAAAAAACAGCTCAGAATTTGCTGGCAGCACTGGAAGCCAGTAAAAAAACCACGCGAGGCCGGTTCTTGTTTGGTCTGGGTATTCCTGGAGTTGGCCGCGTGCTGGCTGAGACACTGGGGCAAACGTTTCCGGACTTTGATCAATTGATGGACATCAAACTTGGGCAATTTTTCCCATTGGCAGAGCTTGAGGCTATTTCAGGTGTGGGACCTAAAATGGCTAAAACCCTGATGAATTATTATAGAGAAAAGCCTGAGGCATTGATCAATGCGGATAGTTTGGGCGCTTGGTTAGAGAGCTGTCGTGCCAAATTGCCCGAATCCGTTGTGATAGGGCTGACGGAGCAGTTTTCTATCGAAACCTTTGCAGAGATTTGTGCTAGGGCGGATCACTTTCTGCAACAAAAAACGATCCGAATACCGGGTGTGAGCCATGTTATTGCCCACCATATTTGTGATTTTTTTGCCAACGAAAAAAATCGTGCCGTGATTCGTCGTTTGTTTGAAGCAGGTATACACTGGGACGAAGAAAGCGGTGAAAACGTGTCGTCATTATTGGTTGGGAAAACCTACGTTATCACAGGGACCCTGACAGGGATGTCCAGAGACGAGGCAAAAAAACAGCTTCAATTACTGGGTGCGAAAGTCACGTCCAGCGTTTCCAAAAAAACCACAGCCGTGATTGTGGGGGAAGCACCCGGTTCGAAAAAAGATAAAGCCGTAGCGTTAAACGTGCAAATTCTGGACGAGGCGGCTTTTTTGAAATTGATTGAGCGAAAGGAATAACGTATTTGGCGAATGTTATTCAATGTCTGTTTCCTCCTGGAAAACAATCTTGCCAGCCGAGGTTTTGGGAGGCCGCAATGCTTCGAATCAAGGTGAAATGACAAAATTATGCTTTTAAGTACACATTTTTGTTAAAATGCGCGGCTATTTATTTTCGATGTTTGTTTTAGGTGTTCTTGATACTGATTGAAAACGCTCGGACACTCAACGAAAAATAAACGGACTCACCACTCACAAAAGGTTAATTTATGGTCAAAGTGGCGATTATTGGCGTAGCGGGTCGAATGGGCCGAACATTAATTGAAGCGGCAAAAGAGTACCCAAACATCCGTTTAGGCGCGGCTATTGAATCAAAAGGCAGCCAACTGCTGGGCATGGATGCCGGCTTACTTGCAGGCAATGAAGAGCTGAATGTCAAAGTTTCCGATAGCCTAGCCAATGAAGTTGACCACTTTGATGTTGTGGTTGACTTTTCACGCCCAGCCGGTAGTTTGGCTGCCTTGAGTATCTGTGCCGAGCATGGCAAAGCGGCCGTTGTTGGGACTACGGGTTTTAGCGATGATGAAAAAAAACAAATCAAGCATTTTTCATCCCACATTCCCATTATGCATGCCGCGAATATGAGTGTTGGTGTTAACCTGTGTCTGAACTTACTTGAAAAAGCGGCGCATGTTTTGGGGGATGATTACGATATTGAGGTGATCGAGGCGCATCACAGACACAAAGTTGATGCACCCTCGGGCACGGCACTGGCAATGGGAGAAGTCATCGCTGATACATTAGGGCGTGATCTGAAAGATTGTGCGGTGTATGGCAGAGAAGGGCATACCGGCGAGCGTGATAAAAAGACTATTGGTTTTGAAACGATACGGGGCGGCGACATTGTTGGTGATCATACCGTGTTATTTGCCGGTGTGGGGGAGCGTGTTGAAATTGTCCATAAAGCCTCCAGTCGCATGACGTTTGCCAGAGGGGCTATGCGTGCTGCGGGCTGGGTCGTTAATCGTCCGCCAGGGATGTACGATATGCGCGATGTCCTGGATTTGAAATAACGAAATCAACAAATAATCGGATGGGATGAAGTTTTGATGAAATTGGCAGGCGTTTTTCCTGGGCAGGGTGCTCAATCGGTTGGGATGATGAAAGAGCTGGCCGACAACTACCCGGTTGTTGAACAGACATTTACAGAGGCGGCAGATGTCCTGGGTTATGATCTATGGTCGCTGGTCCAGCAAGGACCTGAAGAGAAATTAAAAATCACAAAATATACTCAGCCTGCCATGTTCGTCAGTGGTGTGGCAGCCTATCGTGTCTGGTTGGAGGAGGAAGGGCCTGCTCCTGAAATTGTTGCCGGACACAGCTTGGGCGAGTACTCAGCCCTTGTGGCTGCCAAGGTTCTGTCGTTTGCTGATGCCATGTCTATTGTTGCGCTGCGCGGTGAGTTGATGAATTCAGCAGTCGAAGAGGGAACCGGGGGCATGGCCGCTATCCTGGGGTTGGATGACGAGGTTGTCGTTAGCCTATGTCAAAGTCTGAGTGGGGATCGTATTGTTGAAGCTGTCAATTTTAATTCACCCGGGCAAATTGTTATTTCCGGACATGTGGATGCTCTGGAAAAGGCGGTCTCTGAAGCGAAAAAACAAGGTGCTAAAATGGCCACCATGCTACCTGTCAGTGTGCCAAATCATAGTTCTCTCATGAGTTGTGTGGCTGATCCTTTAGCTCAAAAGATAAACAGTGTTGCTGTCAGTGATCCCATCATTCCCGTTGTTCAGAATTTCGAGGGGAAAATATACGATACTCTTGATGATATGCTAGGTGCACTGCGGCGTCATGTGGATGGTCCGGTCTATTGGACGGCGACTGTTCATGAGATGAAAGCTCGCGGTGTTGACACGATTGTTGAATTTGGTCCGGGCAAAGTGCTTTCAGGGCTGGTTAAGCGCATTGACAGAAGGTTAGGTGCTCTGCCTGTTTTTGATATGAACTCGCTACAAAAAGCCTTATCTGCTTGCCGAGGAGAAAAATAAGTGGTTTGGGAAAAAGAAATTGTATTTGTCACCGGCGCCAGCCGCGGTATTGGTGCAGCCATTGCTGATGAGTTGGGCAAGTTGGGCGCAACAGTGATTGGAACGGCAACATCTGAGGCGGGTGCTGAAAAAATTTCAACACGGTTTCAAACCGCAGGAATTAAAGGCGAAGGGGTTCGGCTCGATGTCAATGATCATGGTGCGGTAAACCAATTGGCCGCCGACATTGCAAACCGCTATGGTGTGGTCTCAATTTTAGTTAACAATGCGGGTATCACGCGGGACAACTTAATGATGAGAATGAAAGATGAGGAGTGGGAAGATATTATTTCGACCAACTTAACTTCCGTTTTTCATGTGACGAAGTCTTTTCTCAAGGGCATGATGAAGGCAAGACATGGCCGGATCATTAATATTTCATCGGTTGTTGGGGTTGCAGGAAATCCAGGGCAGGCAAACTATGCGGCAGCCAAAGCGGGGATTATTGGCTTCAGTAAATCATTGGCCCGAGAGATTGCCAGCCGAAATATTACCGTCAACGTTATTGCGCCAGGTTTTATTGCCTCGGATATGACGGACGCCTTGTCCGAAGAACAAAAAGCTGCGCTTTTGACATCAGTTCCCGTGGGCAGATTGGGTGAAACAGATGAAATCGCTCATGCCGTTGCATTTTTAGCCTCTCCCCAGGCAAGTTACATCACGGGGCAAACTTTACATGTGAATGGTGGTATGTATATGAATTAAATGAAATTTAATCTATCGAATTTTGGATTGAAAAATAATTAATTTTTTATTTACTTGATGACTGGTGGCATTTACTTGTTTTTCATAAAATAGTCAGCTGTTTTCAATGGTTGATTGATGGTATTAAGTGAGATAGCCAAATTAAATTGAGGTATAACAAACTATGAGCAGTATAGAAGAGCGCGTTAAAAAAATCGTTGTTGAGCAGTTGGGTGTTAAAGAGGAAGATGTCACTGAAGGTGCATCTTTTGTAGAAGATCTTGGTGCGGATTCCTTGGATACCGTTGAGCTGGTTATGGCGCTTGAAGAGGAGTTTGAATGCGAGATACCCGATGAAGAGGCTGAAAAAATTACGACAGTTCAGCAGGCGATAGACTACGTCAATGCCCATCTTGACGCTTAAGGCATAGTTCTCCAAATTTTTTAATTTAATCAGGTCGCAACCATCTTGCGGCCTTGATGTTTGCAATGAAGTGCGTGGTGTGACTGAGAGTTTGTAGTGGATAAACGGCGAGTAGTCATTACTGGTCTAGGTATTATCAGTCCAGTTGGAAACAGTGTGCAGGTAGCCTGGGAGAATATTTTGGCCGGTCGTTCTGGCGCTACCGAGATCACATCATTTGATGTTGAAAATTTTACGACCAAATTTTCTGCGTCTGTTAAAGACTTTGATGTAAGCCAATACATCACAAAAAAAGATGCTCGAAAAATGGATGTTTTTATCCATTATGGTATCGCTGCTGCAAGCCAGGCAATAGAGGATTCAGGCCTGGAGGTAACAGAGAAAAATGCTGAGCGAGTCGGTGTTGCCATTGGCTCAGGCATTGGTGGTCTGCCGCAAATCGAAGTACAACATCAAGCATACCTCAATGGTGGTGCACGAAAAATCTCTCCTTTTTTTGTACCTGGCACGATCATCAATATGATCTCGGGCAACTTGTCCATTCAATATGGTTTTAAAGGGCCGAACTTTTGCATTGTAACCGCCTGTACAACAGGTACCCATAATATCGGTGAGTCAGCGCGTATTATTCAGTATGGTGATGCTGATGTCATGATCGCAGGTGGTGCCGAAATGGCAACTTGTCCGTTGGGTCTTGGTGGGTTTGGTGCTGCCCGGGCGCTATCGACGCGTAACGACAATCCGGAAGCCGCGAGTCGGCCTTTTGATCAGGGGCGAGATGGTTTTGTGCTTGGGGATGGTGCGGGAGTTTTGGTGCTCGAAGAATATGAGCATGCGCGAGCACGAGGCGCCCATATTTATGCTGAACTTGTAGGGTTTGGGATGAGTGGGGACGCCTACCACATGACTCAGCCCTCTGAAAATGGTGAAGGGGCTCAGCGGTGCATGGCTGCTGCTTTGAAAAATGCGTGTTTGAATCCTGAAGATATCCAATACATTAATGCGCATGGGACTTCGACACCCGCTGGTGATGTTGCAGAGACCCAAGCAATTAGAGGTGCAATGGGCGCGTATGCTGACCAGCTATTGGTGAGTTCCACCAAGTCGATGACGGGGCATTTATTGGGTGCAGCGGGTGCGATTGAAGCTGTGTTTTCTATTTTGACTTTACGCGATCAAGTGGCTCCTCCCACCATTAATCTGGAAGACCCTGACCCTGCGTGTGACCTTGATTATGTTGCTAATGAAGCAAAGGAGCATTCAATCAACGCTGTACTCTCCAACTCGTTTGGTTTTGGGGGTACGAATGGCACGCTCGTGTTCAAAAAAATATAGTAAAAGCAGATCCTTTTTAGTGCGTCTTGGATTGACTACTACCATAAGAGTTAAATAAGCTGAGGGCTATGTGTAGTGATCAAAAGAAGCGCGCTGTTTGTGGCTTTCACTGCTTTGATTGTATTCGGCATATTGCTTTGGGATGCCTATGATACGGTTGTTTCTCCAATGCAAACCGATGGTAAGATTGTCACCTTTGATATTCCACAGGGTGGAACGGTCTCCTCTGTGGCTTCTGAACTTAAAGAAGCGGGTATTTTAAAGAAACCGTTTTACTTGGTGTTACTCGCGAGACTAAATGGGGAAGCCCGGCGTATCAAAGCGGGTGAGTATCAGTTTTCTACTGCACTTTCACCGCAGGAGTTGCTCTCCAAGTTTGTTTCTGGCGCTGTAACTCGATATAACTTCACGATTATTGATGGCTGGCGTGTCAGTGACTTGCTGAAGGCGCTTGCTGAGAATCAGCAACTTATTCAGGAGCTGGACAATTCCAAAGATGCTTACACGCGGATAGCGAGTACACTCAATTTGGAATACGCCCACCCGGAAGGTTTGTTTTTACCAGACACTTATCAATTTCGAAAAGGTGATACAGACGTCAGCTTGTTGCAGCGAGCTCATGAGGCTTTGATGGCAACGCTGAAAATCGAATGGTCTCAACGACAGGAAAACCTGCCTCTCAAGACACCTTATGAGGCTTTAATCTTGGCCTCTATTGTAGAGCGGGAAACAGGGCTTGCCGAAGAACGTGCCAGAATAGCCGGTGTCTTTACTCTGCGCTTGTTGAAAAAGATGAAACTACAAACTGACCCGACCGTCATTTATGGGATGGGAGAGCAGTTTGATGGCAATATTCGACGCAAAGATTTAAGGCGTGATACACCCTATAATACCTACACACGAACCGGACTCCCGCCCACGCCGATCAGTTTGCCAGGCAAAGCAGCGATCCGTGCGACATTACAGCCTGATATCACAGGTGAGTTGTATTTTGTTGCAACCGGGCAGGAGGGCCGACACCATTTTTCTAAAACCTTAGAAGAACACAATGCCGCGGTGAGAAAATATCAACTAAATCGGTGAACCTGTTTTGCAAGCAAAAGGTAAATTTATAACACTTGAAGGCGGAGAAGGCGTTGGTAAAACCACCAATCTCGCGGTGGTGAAGGCGTGTTTAGAAGCAGCCGGTAAGCGAGTTTTGCTGACCCGTGAACCGGGAGGCACCCCCATCGGAGAAAAAATCAGAACCATACTTTTAGATAAAGGTAATGCGCCTTTGCTTGCATCAGCTGAGTTATTGCTGGTTTTTGCCGCGCGTGTTCAACACGTCGAAGAAGTGATCCGCCCTGCTATTGAACGTGGCGAGTGGGTGCTGTCGGATCGTTTTACGGATGCAAGCTATGCTTACCAGGGGGGAGGGCGTGGCATCGATAGCGCTCGGATTGCTTATTTGGAAACATGGCTGCTTGATAATCTACAGCCTGATTTTACTCTGTTATTGGATACCTCTCCCACTATAGGAAAACACCGTGCTGGTTTGCGAGCCGAGCTTGATCGTTTCGAAAGCGAAGAATTGGCTTTTTTTGAACGGGTCAGACAAGGTTATTTGCAACGGGCAAAAGCAATGCCTGATCGGTTTAGTGTGGTTGATGCCGGCTTACCGCTTGATCAAGTCAAGTATGAAATTTCTGAAAAATTAACCGCGTGGTTGAATCGAGAGGATGCATGAATTTCAATCTGAGCCCACTGTCAGATGATTTGCCCTGGCATGAAAAGCAGTGGCAAGTATTGCGCGCATGTGTCACAAAAGACCGTTTTCCCCATGCATTACTGCTTCATGGTCCGATGGGTGTTGGGAAGCGCATTTTTGCTCAACGAGTCGCCGCAACCCTTTTATGTAGTCAGTTGACGGATAGCATAACACCTTGTGGGCAATGTCAATCTTGTCATTTGCTGGGAACAAGTGTTCACCCAGACTTTTTCTTGTTGGAGCCAGAAGAAGGCACGTCAACGATAAAGATAGATCAAGTCCGAATGCTGGCCGAAAGAGTCACGCTAACCGGTCAGTTTGGTGACAGGCGTATGGTTGTTGTTGATCCAGTTGATGGAATGACCCTGGGTGCGGCCAACGGGTTTTTGAAAATACTCGAGGAGCCTCCTGCTGGAGTCGTTTTTCTACTGCTCAGCAGTCGGCCCGGGAGGCTTTTGGCAACGATAAAAAGCCGCTGTGTGACCTTGCCTTTCCCTATTCCTCCGGACAATCTGGCGGCTTCCTGGCTTGCATCGAGAGTGGAAGGAAGCCCCGAAGTTTCTCTTTCCCTGAGTCTTGGCGCGCCGCTACAGGCTTTGGCGATTCAGTCTGGTCAGGAAGATTTGATCGCGCTGCGACAAAAGATGATAAAGGAACTTTATTCGGTTGTTTCCGGCAATGGATCACCAGTGAATGTTTCCAATCTCTGGAGCAAAATGGCATTAATGGATGTATTGGCTAAAATAATCAGTTGGTTGGCCGATATTATTCGCGTAAAGATGTATCTCCCCGATGAGAAGCTTATCAATAAGGACGTTGTTGGAGAACTGAAATCGCTCTCTCGATTTTTTGATTTGCCCACTCTTTTTCGTTTAAGAGATACAGCACAGCAGTTGAGTGCTGATTCGCAAGCGACGAACTTGAATCAAGCCACAATTCTTGCTGATTTTTTATGCACGATCAGGGCATTGTCCAGTAGATGATGGCGAGATTAAAAGTTTTACAATCAGGAGAGTAATGTGGCGAACAGCCGACAAGGGATCTTGTCATTAAATATCAAGGATAAAAGCGCATTATATGCGGCCTACATGCCTTATGTGATCAATGGCGGTTTGTTTGTGCCAACAGAGAAAGAATACCGTTTGGGTGATGAGGTATTCATGTTGCTCATGTTGATGGAGGATAAAGCCCGGATTCCCGTTGCAGGCAAAGTGGTTTGGGTGACACCGGCAGGGGCACAAGGTGGTCAGCTGGCCGGTATTGGTATCCAGTTTAGTGAACAGGATAATGGGAGCACCCGCACCAAAATTGAAACGTACCTCGCCGGGGCTTTGAACTCTGACCGGGCCACTCATACGATGTAAATTTTCAGACTGGCATTCTATTTATTTTTTTAATCCAACTAACAATATGGGGCGCGTATCGGTTATAATTCAAAAAGTTTGGTTGGCGATCAATGTAAGAGCACCTCAGCCCTGAGAACCGTTGCTATTGCATACCCACGATTTTGACAAAACACTCACAGGAATAAAATGAAACTAACGAGAGGTTTGGATATTCCAATCGAAGGAACGCCTGAGCAGAGGATCGATGAAGGCCATACAGTGACTTCGGTCGCAGTCGTTGGCCCTGATTTTATTGGCTTAAAGCCCACATTTACTGTTCAAGAAGGCGATAAGGTTTTACAAGGCCAAGTACTTTTTACGGATAAACGTAATCCAGGTGTAAAATATACTTCTCCAGGTACCGGCATCGTTAAAGCGATTAATCGAGGTGAACGCCGGGCATTACAATCTGTTGTGATCGAATTGGATGGTGACGAACAAACGGCATTTCAGCAATACGACCGGGCTGCATTGGCGAGCTTATCTCAGCAGCAAGTGGTAGATAACCTGATTGATTCCGGTCTGTGGACGTCTTTGCGAACACGGCCCTATTCCAAAGTAGCAAGTCTTGATCAAACACCCAGCTCCATTTTTGTCACAGCAATGAGTTCCGAACCCCTCTCGGCTGAGGCGGACATCATTATTCAAGAGCAAGAACAGGCCTTTTTAGATGGTCTGACAGTGATGAGTCAGTTAGCGGGTCGCCCCGTTCATGTCTGTAAGTCAGCAGGAACCAAACTGCCAATCTCAGAATCGTCAAATGTTCACTACCACGACTTTTCCGGGCCTCACCCGGCAGGCCTCGTTGGTACGCACATCCATTTTCTTGATCCTGTTACCGCTGACAAGGTTGTTTGGTACATTAACTATCAAGATGTCATTGCGGTGGGGAAACTATTCACAACAGGATTCTTGCCGGTTGACCGTGTGATCGCTTTAAGCGGGCCACTTGTAGTAAAACCCCGTCTCGTTCGAACTCGACTGGGTGCCAATTTAACAGAGCTGATCAGCGGTGAATGCGAGGACGAGGAGGAAGTGCGTATCGTTTCCGGATCCGTTTTGTCTGGTCGTGAAGTTGAAGAGTGGTCATCATTTCTAGGGCGGTTTCATCTACAGGTTTCACTTGTAGGTGAAGGGCGCCAGCGGCATTTGTTTGGGTGGCTCAATCCTGCGGGAAAGAAATATTCTTTGAGTAACGTGTACTTAAATAGTTTGACGAAAGGCCGGCAATTATTCACATTTAATACCAATCGCAATGGCAGTGCGCGAGCGATGGTGCCGACCGGTAGTTACGAAAAAGTCATGCCGCAAGATATGCTTCCAACACAACTCTTACGCGCCTTGCTCGTTGGTGATACTGATGTTGCCCAGCAGCTGGGATGCCTTGAGCTGGACGAAGAAGACTTGGCGTTGTGTACTTTCGTTTGTCACAGCAAACATGAGTTTGGCTCTGTGCTACGCCGAAATCTTGAACAAATTGAGAAGGAAGGGTAATGAGTGGTATGAGAGCTTTTCTCGATCGGTTACATCCGCACTTTGTCAAAGGTGGTCGCTTTGAGAAGTATTACGCCATCTATGAAATGGTGGATACCTTTTTGTATACACCGCCAGATGTGACGACCCGTGCTCCACATGTACGCGATGCGCTGGACGTTAAGCGTCTGATGACATATGTGGTGCTCGCTACAATTCCTGTTATTTTGATGTCGTGGTACAACACTGGATATCAGGCAAATTTGGCCATGGCCGAAATGGGGGTCGCTGAAACAAGTGGTTGGCGCGGCGCTGTGATCGGTATGTTAGGTATCGGATATAGTCCCGATAGCGTTTTTGCGGCAATGTTCCACGGTTTTTTATATTTTCTGCCGATCTACATTGTGACCCTTGCCGCGGGCGGTATCTGTGAGGTGATTTTCGCCACCGTCCGTGGGCATGAAGTTAACGAAGGCTTTCTTGTTACTTCAATGCTATACACGCTGATCATGCCACCGACCATTCCATTGTGGCAGGTTGCGCTGGGTATCATTTTTGGTGTTGTTATTGGGAAAGAAGTTTTTGGTGGCACAGGTAAGAACTTTTTGAACCCGGCGCTGACGGGCCGAGCCTTTCTATTTTTCGCCTATCCGGCACAAATTTCAGGAGATTCAGTTTGGACGGCTGTGGATGGTTTCAGCGGGGCGACGGCGCTCAGCTTATCGGCATCCGGAGGGGTTGAAGCTATAACCGCTTCTGGGGTTTCGTGGATGGATGCTTTCCTCGGTACTATCCAAGGCTCCTTGGGCGAGACATCAGCGTTGGCCTGTCTGATTGGCGGGGCTTTCTTGATGTATACCGGTGTCGCAAACTGGCGGATTGTTGCGGGCGTCATGCTGGGTATGGTCGTAACGTCAACACTGCTGAACTTAGTTGGCAGTGATACCAATCCGATGTTTGCAATGCCCTGGTATTGGCATCTCGTTGTAGGTGGTTTTGCGTTTGGTATGGTCTTTATGGCAACTGACCCGGTGAGTGCAGCGATGACTAATCTTGGCCGTTGGTATTTTGGTGCCCTGATTGGCTTTATGGTGGTACTGATTCGTGTCGTTAATCCGGCCTTCCCGGAGGGCATGATGTTAGCCATTCTCTTTGCTAATTTGTTTGCTCCATTGATCGACTATTTTGTCGTTAAGTCAAACATTAAGCGCAGAGAAAAAAGAATCCAGGCATCTTTGCAATAGGTGAAAACAATGTTGAAGAAATTTTTAGAAACACCTAATGATAATAAGATTAAGACGATCGCCGTTGTTGCTGTACTTTGTCTTGTCTGCTCAATATTTGTTTCAGCATCCGCTGTTGCTCTAAAACCAATTCAGCAAAAAAACAAGCAGGTTGAAAAGAAAACAAAAATTCTTGAAATTGCAGGTTTAATGGAGCTTGGTGGTGATGTTGATGAGTTATTTAAACAGTTCACCCCCAAAGTGGTTGAGTTGGCCACTGGTGAGTATGTTGATGACATTGACCCTGCGACATATGACCAGAGAAAAGCGGCTAAAAAACCAGAACTGAGTGTGCTGGTAAGTCGGTCGGATGACATTGCTAGCATCAAACGGCAGGCAAAGTATGCAACGGTATATCTCGTGAAGCAGGATGAGCAGGTTAAGAAAATCGTGATCCCTGTGCACGGCTATGGTCTTTGGTCAACATTGTACGGCTACATGGCGTTAGATGGTGATGGCAAAACAGTCACAGGCTTTGGTTTCTACGAGCATGCAGAAACACCGGGTTTAGGTGGTGAGGTTGATAACCCCAAATGGAAAGGACTGTGGCCAGGTAAAGTCGTTTACGATGAGAGCGGTGATGTCCAGCTTCGTGTTGTTAAGGGTAATGTTGACCCCAGCAAGCCAGGCAGTGAACATAAAGTTGATGGCTTAGCGGGTGCAACACTGACGAGCCAAGGTGTTTCCAACCTGGTGCAGTTTTGGTTAGGTGAAAATGGCTTTGGGCCTTACCTGAAAAAGTTCATTGAGAGGAATGGCTAACATGTCTCAGCTTACTAAAGAAATCGTAACCGATCCGTTAGTTGACAATAACCCAATTGTTTTACAGGTACTGGGTATTTGCTCTGCACTTGCGGTGACGTCGAACTTAAAAACAGCCTTGCTAATGTCTGTTGCTGTTATTGCCGTTGTATCTTTTTCCAACCTGTTTGTGAGTCTGATTCGTACTCAAATACCCAGTAGTGTTCGAATCATTGTGCAAATGACAATTATTGCATCACTTGTCATAGTGGTTGACCAGCTTCTTAAAGCTTTTGCTTACGAAACCTCTAAACAGTTATCTGTTTTTGTTGGTTTGATTATCACAAACTGTATTGTCATGGGACGGGCTGAAGCATTTGCGATGAAAAACCCACCTTTTGCCAGTTTTATGGACGGCCTGGGGAATGGTTTGGGGTACAGCTTGATCTTAATTTTAGTTGGTATCGTGCGCGAGCTACTCGGGGCGGGTTCGCTCATGGGCGTAA
>DJFX01000045.1:79680-126032 GCA_002432635.1 Halothiobacillaceae bacterium UBA5861
GTTCGCTCATGGGCGTAACGATTTTTCAAACTGTAAACGAAGGAGGCTGGTATGTAGCTAACGGCCTTATGTTACTGCCACCCAGTGCCTTCTTTGTGATCGGCTTGTTAATCTGGGCTCTTAGAACATGGAAACCTGCTCAACAAGAAACCCCTGACTTTAAGATTTTACCTTCGCACAGTGAGGAGGGCGCGTAATGGAAGCTGCATTGAGTTTATTCGTTCGCGCTATTTTCATTGAAAACCTGGCGCTCGCATTCTTTCTCGGAATGTGTACTTTTTTAGCCATATCCAAAAAGATTGAAACTGCTGTTGGACTGGGAATCGCTGTTGCTGTTGTTCAAACGATCACCGTTCCCGTGAATAACTTGATCCTCAATTTCTTTCTGAAGGAGGGAGCCCTTTCCTGGGCAGGCCTTTCGGATGTTGACTTGACCTTTATTGGACTCATTTCATACATCGGTGTGATTGCTGCCATTGTTCAGGTACTGGAAATGTTTCTTGATAAATATGTGCCTGCTCTCTATAACGCCCTCGGTGTATTTTTACCCTTAATTACGGTGAATTGTGCCATTTTAGGGGGGTCGCTCTTCATGGTTGAGCGTGACTATAACTTCTCTGAAAGTGTTGTTTACGGAGTTGGTAGCGGGCTCGGGTGGGCATTGGCCATTACTGCATTAGCGGGTGTAAGAGAAAAGTTGAAATACAGTGATATCCCAGCAGGACTTCAAGGGTTGGGAATAACTTTTATTACTGTCGGATTAATGTCGCTCGGCTTTATGGCATTTTCCGGGATTCAACTCTAATCAGTAAGTATTAAGTGAAACCATTTGAGTCGTTAAGAAGGCTTATAACATGCTAGAAATAGGTTTAGGTGTTGCTCTTTTTACGGGAATTGTTTTAGTTCTCGTTTTCTTTATTTTGTTTGCTCGTTCACTGTTGGTGAGCTCGGGTAATGTATCCATTTTAATTAATGATGAAAAAGAAATTGAAGTCCCCACAGGAGGTAAACTACTAGGTGCGCTTGCCGACAGTGGACTTTTTGTGCCCTCAGCATGCGGTGGTGGTGGTTCCTGCGCACAATGTCGGGTAAAAATCTTCGAAGGCGGAGGCTCTATACTACCGACCGAAGAGTCACACATTACCAAACGCGAGGCTCTTCAAGGTGATCGCTTATCGTGCCAGGTTGCAGTTAAGCAAGACATGAAAATAGAGGTGCCTGAAGAAATTTTTGGCGTTAAAAAGTGGGAATGTACCGTACGCTCAAATGATAACGTCGCTACCTTTATTAAAGAGTTAGTGCTTGAATTACCTGAAGGTGAGGACGTTAATTTCCGCGCAGGGGGCTATATTCAGATTGAAAGTCCTCCCTATCACATTAAGTACAAAGATTTTCATGTACCGGCGGAATATCACGAAGATTGGGATAAATTTGATATTTGGCGCTACGAATCCAAAACAACGGAGGAGTGCATAAGAGCATACTCCATGGCTAATTATCCTGAAGAAAAAGGCATCATCATGCTGAATGTCAGGATTGCTTCACCACCTCCTAATAACCCTGATGTTCCACCTGGCATCATGTCTTCTTATATATGGAGCTTGCAGCCTGGTGACAAAGTGACCATTTCTGGTCCTTATGGTGAATTTTTTGCCAAGGAAACAAATGCTGAAATGGTCTTTGTTGGCGGTGGTGCAGGGATGGCGCCAATGAGGTCACACATTTTCGATCAACTCATGCGGATTAAGACAAACCGTAAGATGACATTTTGGTACGGTGGGCGTAGTTTACGAGAGCTTTTTTACGTCGATGACTTTGATATGTTAGCCGGTAATCATGAGAACTTTGAATGGCATATTGCTTTATCAGATCCCCTCCCTGAGGACAACTGGACTGGCTACACAGGTTTTATCCACAATGTGTTGTATGAGAATTATCTTAAGGAGCATCCTAACCCAGAAGATTGTGAATACTATCTCTGTGGACCGCCCATGATGAATGCTGCTGTGATTGATATGTTACATAGCTTAGGGGTGGAAGACGATAATATCTTACTGGATGACTTCGGCGGTTAGCGCTTTTCTTTACGCAACACGCGAACGGGTTCATGGACATGAAAAAAGTGCTTGTTTTTTCATTACTGGCACTTTTTTTATCTGCCTGTGGAAAAGAACAAATTAGCCATACCATTGTTGGTTCAACAATGGGCACAACCTTTTCGATAGTAATTGCACACACTGAACTAGATCAAAAGAAACGCCAAGCACTCGAAACCGATATCAACGCTCTTCTCGATGAAATCAACCAGAGGATGTCAACTTATCGTGTAGATTCTGAAATTTCACGATTTAACCAATGGAAGCACACAGATTGGTTTGTCGTGAGCCAGGAGACTGCAAAGGTGGTTAATGCTGCGCTTCGGATTTCTGAGCTTAGTGAAGGAACCTATGACATCACAGTTTCTCCCCTGGTTGAACTCTGGGGTTTTGGGAAAAGTGGAAATCGGCAATCTCCTCCTACAGCGGGTGCGATTGCTGACGCCAAAGGAAAGGTGGGGTATGCCTCCATTGTAGTTCGGGATGACTTGCTGGCGATACGTAAAACAAACTCAAAAATAAGTATTAATCTCTCTTCTATAGCGAAGGGCTATGCCGTAGATGCAGTTGCCGATTTCTTGGAGGAGAAAGGGCTAGATCATTTCCTTGTAGAAATTGGTGGTGAATTAAAGGGAAAAGGCTTGAGTCCGTCCAACCGTGGTTGGAGGGTGGGTATTGAGAAGCCTCTGGTGGGCGAAAGGGTAGTGCAACAAATTATTGAAGTAAAAAACAACGCGATTGCGACTTCGGGGAATTATCGGAATTACTTTGAAGAAGATGGGATGCGTTACAGCCATATACTGAATGCCCAAACAGGCCGACCGATAACTCACAAGGTTGCATCTGTTACCGTTATTTTACCATCGGCGATGGAGGCAGATGGCTGGGCGACGGCATTGTTAATTTTAGGCCAGCAGGCTGGGCTTGCGTTGGCTCGTGAGGAACAAATCCCCGCCTTTTTTGTCCTAAAAACAAAAGAAGGTTTTCAGGCACACTACACCGAACTTTTTTCTCCTTTTCTCGTTAATTAAAGGATATGTCATGTTGGAAACACTTTTCTTAGTCTTCGGAATAATGGGACTTGCCTTGGTTGGCTTGGGCATGGGCGTAATCTTTAGTAATAAAGAGCTAAAAGGTAGTTGCGGTGGGATTGGGAATATACCTGGGCTTGAATCAAACTGCCACTGTAAAACACCCTGTGAAAAGAAACAGAAACTTCTTCGTACGGAAGAAAAAAAAATTATTTTTAGAAAGTAACTTTACTTGATGCCGTTAATTGGTATCTATTTTATCTGCTGACTCAAGAGTCTTAATAATGTCTATTGGCTCTGAGGCCCCTCGTATTTTTTCTCTGAAATCACTTTCGTTGAATAAACTGGCTAAAGCGGCCAATAGTTGAAGGTGTTTCTCATTGC
This sequence comes from Halothiobacillaceae bacterium UBA5861, assembly GCA_002432635.1. Taxonomy (GTDB): domain Bacteria; phylum Pseudomonadota; class Gammaproteobacteria; order UBA5861; family UBA5861; genus UBA5861. Next base: position 83,192 of record DJFX01000045.1, read on the forward strand.
ATTCAATGGGGACGAGGAGAGCAAAGATAATGTCGACAGGCTGCTCATCGGGTGCCTCGAAATCCACACCGTTTTCTAACGTTAATATAGCGATGATGGGTTTTTCGATATTTTCAATCCGGCCATGGGGAAGCGCGATGCCTTTACCCAGCGCAGTGCTCCCCAAGCGCTCTCTATTCAAGAGTATTTCAAATATTTTATTCGGTGACAGCCGTTTTTGACCTTCCGCAAGCAGCTCAGAGATGGCTTCCAGTACACGCTTTTTGCTGCTGTACTGTTGTTTACAATGAACGCTTTGTTCAGTGGTAAGCGAGGAAATTTGGTACATTTGTGTAAATGAAGTTTGTTTTAAAATGATCAACTCCTACACACGGTCAATGAGCAGGAGTTGATTCGAGTGAATTTTTAGTTAAGAGTTAAAGTCGGATTATATAATTAATCGCTAAGACTATTTTGATGGATTGTTTGCTTTTCTTTTTTATGGTGATCTTTCATTTTTTCTTTATGTTTAAGAATTTGGCGGTCAAGTTTAGCTGTTAAACTGTCGATTGCAGTGTACATATCCTCTTCCACGGATTCGGCAAATAGCGTATTGCCACTTACATTGATGGTAGCTTCCGCTTTTTGACGAAGTTTTTCTACACTTAGAATCACATTCGTCTTAGTCACATTATCAAAGTGCTTTTCAAGCTTGCTCATTTTAGATGAGACATAATTTTTAAGTGAATCTGTCAGTTCTAAATGGTGACCAGTGACTACTAGATTCATACTTTTCTCCTTCGTTTGATGTGAATCGAATGGGCCGATTCGGCTGCTTCTATGAGTCGTCTCAATACTGGAATAAACAGTTGTGGGTAATGATTACCCCTCATGTGAGGGCGTGTTTTTATTGTCATCATGGGCTGATATTTAAACGCTTTCTTTCATTTGACGGCGGTATCGCCATCGCCTCACGATATTTTGCGACAGTTCTTCTGGCAACATTGATGCCTGTGGCAATAAGTGTGTCGGCTATTTTACTATCGCTCAATGGTTTTTCTATATTCTCGGCGGCAATGAGTTTGCGTATCATGGCACGAATGGCTGTTGCAGAGCACTCACCACCGTCAGCAGTGGCGACATGACTTGAGAAAAAGTATTTAAATTCAAATATTCCACGTGGGGTGTGCATAAATTTTTGGGTTGTGACACGTGAAATGGTGGACTCATGCATCTCTACTTCTTCTGCAATATCGCGCAGTACCATTGGTTTCATTGCCTCTTCGCCATGTTCCAAAAAGCCTCGTTGACGGTCAACAATTGATTTTGCAACTTTTAATAGCGTGTCATTCCGGCTATGCAAGCTCTTAATAAACCAGCGGGCTTCCTGAAGGTGGGAGCGGAGCAAATTATTGTCATCACTCTTATCAGAGCGTTTGATCATGCTGGTGTATTGCTTGTTAATGCCTAGCTTTGGCGTAATATCCGGGTTGAGCTTTACGCGCCAAATCCCATTTTGTTTTTTGACAAAAATGTCAGGGATGACATATTGAGCTTTTGTGCCTGAAACCTGTGAAGCGGGACGAGGGTTTAAAAGCTGAATAACGGAAACGGCATCATGTAATTCGGTATCAGAGAGTTTTAACTGCTTTTTCAGCTTATTGTAATCGTGCGCTGCGAGTAAGGTGAGGTGTTGATCGACAATTTCTTTTGCATTGTGGAGCCCGGTTAAATTCTCGAACTCGGCGAGCTGGATTAACATGGACTCTCTTAAATCGCGTGCGGCCACCCCGATCGGATCAAATTGTTGAATCAGACGAAGCATGGCTTCCACTTCTTCAATAGAGATTTCCATTTCAGGGTTGGTGATGCGGACGTTCAACCCTTCCAGAATATTTTCAATACTGTCCTCAAGGTAACCGTCGTCGTTGATTGAGTCGATAATCGTCGTGCCAATCAGAAAGTCTGTTTTGCTCAATGAACGTAGATTCAGTTGTTCTTCGAGATAAGCGCCCAGTGATTGGTTATCACCACTGTTGTACTCGGTGAAGTCGCGTGTCACTTCATCATTTTGAGTATTTCCGCCAGAAGAGGCGTATGAAGCGGTTTCGTAATGGTCATCCCATTCACTATCGATTGGAAGCTCGTCAGGAATTTTTTGCTCTTTCTCCGAAAATTCCAGCGAGTCGGATTCGTTCTCGTCTGCTGTGTTCGCCCTTTCAGAAGAGCTATCATCATTTTGAGTGTTCGCGTTGTTTAAGGTTTCTTCCTTGTCAAGATGAGAAGCTTCGTCTTCGACTTCGAGCATCAAGTTGGATTCAAGTGCTTCTTGAATTTCGGTTTGCAGTTCCAGCGTTGAAAGTTGGAGTAAGCGAATGGCCTGTTGGAGCTGTGGCGTCATCGCCAGATGCTGGCCGATTTTTAATTGTAGTGATTGCTTCATATGGTCATGACTATAATGATGTTGTTCATATTTGTCGCGTTTTTTGTGCGTGTTACTTGACCTGAGACAAGCAACTGGTTACCTGGATATTGGCTACTTTTGCATATTATCAGGTGCAGGATATCCGGTGACCTCGCACATAGCGTCTTATAACTTAAAATCCTGTCCAAGATAAACATCGCGTACCAGCTGGTTGGCCAAAATCGTTTCGGCGTTCCCTTCAGCAATGATTTCCCCATTACTTAAGATATACGCTCTATCACAGATATCAAGCATTTCTCTAACATTGTGATCAGTAATTAACAGGCCGATATCGCGTTGACACAGATCTTTAATAATGCGTTGGATTTCAATAACTGAAATAGGGTCAACACCGGCAAAAGGCTCATCCAGGAGCAGAAAATCGGGCTCAATGGCCAGTGCCCGGGCAATTTCAACCCGCCGCCTTTCTCCGCCAGAGAGACTGATCCCTAGACTGTCACGTATATGGGCTATTTGTAAATCCTCTAGCAGCTGGTCAAGCTTTTGGTGGCGCTGTTGCTTGTTTAGATCACGGCGAATCTCCAAGATAGCCATGATGTTATCTCTTACTGAGAGCTTTCGGAAGATGGAGGCTTCTTGCGGTAGATATCCCACTCCCAGGCGAGCGCGGCGGTGCATAGGGAGATAGGTAATTTCCCGATCAGACACAAAAATCTGTCCACGATCGGGTTTAACTAACCCCACCACCATATAAAAACACGTTGTTTTTCCTGCACCATTTGGACCCAATAGGCCAACGACTTCACCACTATTGACGTGTAGCGAAACCCCTTGAAGTATTTCCCGCTTTTTATATTGTTTGAACAGCTGACTTGCACTGAGTTGTTTGTTCATTCTTCCGCAGACGGCCGTTGTGGTTGGATGATGATTTGCACAGGCTGGCTGTCGGCAGGGCCTTTGCTGGCCGAGACAACTTGTGTATCAGTATTGTAAGTGATGATCTGTCCGCTGAGCTGCTGGTTCGGTTGGGTCAACTTTGCGTTGCCGGTTAAGGTCAGTAAAGTCTCCTCAGCGGAGTATTCGATCGTATTGCTTTCGCCGAAAACCATTTGCTGCTGGACATTCAGTTGTTGAAACGTAACCGGTGTACCGGTACCACTCATTCGCTGTAAGACACCTTTCTGTAATTGAAGCACGATTTTATCCGCGCGAATGTTCAGGCTGCCTTGAGTGATGCGCACATTGCCGGTGAGTGTTTGAATACCATTCGGCTCATCGAATGTGGAATGGTCGGCTTCAATTTTGATGGGCTGGTCTTTATCGGACTCAAGCGCCATGAGTGGCGATAGGAAAAAAGCATGGCAGATTAAAACAAATAATGTTGGTTTTACGAACCTATTTAATAACATCCGAATACATTCCTTTGACATTAGACAGCAAAGAGAACTGCCCCGTTGTCAGATTAGCGCTTAGCCCGTTAGCTTCCGCATGCCAACTTACTGATTGTAGCACCACGGGATCATCTGTTTCTGCAAAGTGATCTTGTGTACGAATCTTTAAGTTACTGGTCATGATGGATAAGCCAGGGCTGCTGTTTTTTTCTTGACGTTGGATGTCAACTTTCCCCAGCAAGTGGATATATTCATTGTTTTTGGAAATCCATGCGCGCTCAGCCACAATCTTCCACTGCGATGCATCTTTATCCGTCACGAATAGGATAGGGTCGATCACATCCGCTGTATCGGTATCTCGGTAGTGAATCAGTTTGTGGCCAGATAGGCTGTAATCCTGCTGGCCAAGTTCGTTGAGTTGAGTGATTTTGAAAGTTTCTAAATAGTAGTCAACTTTTTTGCTGACATCGGCCTCGAAAGGGCGTGTTCCGTTGGATGGCTCACGCTCAAACTGGACCCACACTGTCAGTATTAAGACCGCTAGCACAACGCCCCATAGCCACAAACGTGTCCGCATCAGAGGTGTCTCTTATTCAAGTTACGCGATACCAGCACGCAACAACCCCAGCAAATTGAGGGCTCCACATAACTGGTTATTGCTATCTAGAACCAGTAAGGCATTAATTTTTCGATTTTCCATCAGTTGTAGTGCTTCAGCGGCCAAAGTCATCGGTGTTGTAGTGATGCAATTAGGCGTCATCACTTCACGGATACGGGTGGTATGAATATTGATTTGTTTATCCAGTGCCCGGCGTAAATCGCCATCAGTGAAAATGCCAGCCAGGTTGTCTTCGGGGCCAGTGATAGCTGTCATGCCTAGACCTTTCTGGGTCATTTCCATCAATGCTTCTGCAACACTGGCGTGCTCATGAATGACAGGTATATCCGCGCCGGTATGCATAATATCTTTTACGTGCAGTAACAGTCTTCGCCCCAATGTTCCACCGGGATGAGATTTGGCGAAGTCTGCTTCAGTAAAACCACGGCTTTCGAGCAGGGCCACAGCCAGTGCATCGCCCATTGCCAGCGTTGCTGTGGTACTGGACGTGGGTGCGAGTCCCAAGGGGCAGGCTTCTTTGGCAACACTGACATCAAGATGGACATTTGCAGCCTTGCCCAGACCAGAAGCAGGATCCCCCGTCATCGCAATCATGGGGACGCCAAGTTGTTTAATCATGGGTACAATGGTGAGTAATTCGTGAGTTTCTCCCGAGTAAGACAAAGCGAGCACCACATCTTTGGGTGTGATCATCCCAAGGTCGCCATGGCTGGCTTCTCCCGGATGAACAAAAAATGCAGGTGTGCCTGTGCTAGCCAGAGTGGCGGCTATTTTCCCACCAATATGGCCAGACTTCCCCATACCCGTCACAACGATGCGGCCTTTACAAGCCAATATAATTTCGCAGGCCGTATTAAAGTCATGATTGATGCGAGTGAGGAGGCTGGCAACCGCTTCCGCCTCCGCTTCAATCACAGCACGGCCTAATCTGAGCACATTGTCTTTGTTCATGTGGTATGACCTAACTCTTGAGAAAAACAGCGCCTTGGTAGCCCAAAAAACAAACCAAAAGTAGTAAACCACTGGTGCGACTAATTCGACCTGGGCGGTTTTTCCAGCTATAAGCAAGCAGTATCATGGCAAATGTTAGCGCAAACATAACTGGCATATCCCGATACAAGACAACGGAGTCCACTGCTACGGTTTGAAACAAACCGGGTACAGCCATAACGGCCAAAATATTGAAAATATTTGATCCAATGACATTGCCAATAGCAATATCGTACTCTTTTTTCAGAACACTGGCGATGGAGGCGGCCAGCTCTGGCAAGCTGGTGCCAATCGCCACAATCGTGAGCCCAATGACTAAATCACTGACGCCAAAGTAGGTAGCAATATTACTCGCTCCCCAAACAAGTGCGCGGGAGCTGCCAACTAAAATAAAAAGACCGACCAGGAGCCACAAGCAGGCTATCTTGAGTGTCATGTCTGTTGGGATTTCATCATTGAACTCACTTTGCAAAGGGTCGCCATTGTGACGCTCTTGGAAGCCTTTATAAATCATCCAGCCAAGAATAAAGCCGAGTAGTGTGAGTAGGAGATAGGCGTCAAACGCACTGAGTGAAAGGTTCCAGACCAGCACAAGCGCTAACAGCATAGCGATGATAAGAAAAGGCATCTCCCGGTTCAAAATGCCCGATGAAATCAACATCGGAGAAATCAGTGCCGAGGTGCCTAATATGAGGCCAATATTAGCAATGTTCGAACCGATTGCATTACCGATCCCCATAGCGGGAATATCCTGAAGAGTAGAAAATACAGAGATCAATATCTCTGGTGCAGAGGTGCCAAAGCCGACAATTGTTAAGCCAATGATTAAGGGGCTGACGCCCAGATTACAGGCGATACTCGAAGCACCGGTCACAAAGCGATCGGCGCTCCATACAAGCAAAATAAAGCCGCCAATGACAGCCGCGAGAGAAATCAACATAATTTGTAGCGTGGTTGTCCGAGTTTATTTAAAAAGACGCATTACACCTGAAAGGCGTCTGCATTGTCCACCTTAATGCACCTGGGCTTTTAAAGGCCTTCCGTGCTATTAGCAGGTATTGATGGAGTGGTTTTTAGTGTGTATTTTAGACGAATGAACTCAGGTTCTTTCCATACCAGTGTGACGGACCAGCCAGGTTCTGACCAGCTGGCTTTGGCAACCCCTTTACCGGCTTTCAAAGCGTTTAAACGGGAACTTCTGGAGGTTGCGTAGGCCGGGAAAGTGGATTGGTCCGTTGCTCGGCCATACAGCCTGACGAGCTTAACTTTCCAATCTGTGAAATTCAGCCAGTTGCCCGGGGGCTCATACCGTTCGACAGCAATAATGGTATCGTCTTTGGCTAAAACATTCACATGCTTTCCAGAAACGGAAAACTCATAGAGTGTGGTTCCGTCGTCTTCTTGTTTTGTAGTGGTGGGCTCTGCAGACATCAGCGTGTTTGCGGCGCCACCCAAACAAAACTGATTGAAGACACGTTTAACGCAGGTTTCCGCGTGTGCCGTTTGCGAAAAAAGTGGCCACAACAAAATAATATTGAACTTTGATAAAGCGATTAATTTTCTCATACAATTCCATTCTACCTTGCAAGCAAAGTGATCTGCCAGTTTGAAACTTACTCTCGATGCTTTAAATAGCCATCTGCAAAAACCATTACTGCCTATTTACCTGGTCAGTGGTGATGAACCATTACAGTTGATGGAATGTACGGATGCAATACGCTCGGCTGCCAGACAACAAGGTTACGGCACGCGCGATATTTTTGAAGTCGACAATGAATTCGATTGGAATAGTTTATATGCTTCCTCGAACAGCTTGTCACTTTTTGCTGAAAAGAAGCTGATTGACTTGAGGATGCCATCCGGAAAACCGGGGACATCTGGTAAAAAAGCCATCTGCGAATATGCCGATAGTCCACCGGTGGATACGGTTATGCTGATTACCACAGGAAAGTTAGACAAAAGAGCCAGCTCCACAGCGTGGTATAAAGCCATTGATAAAATCGGTGGCACTTTGTCAGTGTGGCCGTTAGAGTACCAACAGCTAAAGTTTTGGATTCAACAGCGCCTAAAAGCAAAGGAACTGTCGGCTAGCCAGGAGGCCATCAGCCTCATTGCAGACCGGGTTGAAGGCAACATGCTGGCTGCGGCGCAGGAAATCAACAAACTGCTCTTGCTGTACGGCGTGGGTGATCTTTCTGACCAGCAGGTACTCGAAGCTGTATCTGACAGCTCCCGCTACAGTGTCTTTCTATTGGCCGAGGCGGCACTTGAAGGTAACACCGTCCGAGCATTTAAAATCCTTGAGGGTTTGAGAGGTGAGGGTGTCGAGCCAATTCTGATATTATGGGCCTTGAACCGGGAAATCCGGTCCCTTAGTGAAGTGGCATCACAGGTGGGCAGTGGGCAGCCAATCAGCACAGCGTTGAAAAAAGCCAATGTGTGGGGGGCCCGCCAGGCCTTTTTTCGCAAAGCAATCAACCGGCTGGACGATACCTTGCTGAATAATTTATTGAACCATTGTGGCGAGCTTGAATTGGCTGTTAAAGGCCGAAAAGAGACGCCTGTATGGGAGGCGTTGGCCTCATTGGTGATGAGCTTGTCTGGCAAGCCAATGCCGCTAAAAGAAATATGAGATTGAAATGATTATGAGCCGCGACAATACCGCTGAAACAACGATTGAAAATATTTTTTCCTACATGCACGAATTAGGCGTACAAGCGCGCCTTGCCTCAGCTGCACTTGCTAAAACCGATACTGGGATAAAAAACCATGCATTAAATGCCATTGCTGATGCGATTTTGGCAAACCGGGAACAACTGCTGGTTGCAAATGAGCAGGACTTAAGTGCCGGGCGAGCGAGTGGGCTGGCCGCGCCGTTGCTGGATCGCCTCGAACTCACGGAACAAAGAATTGCAGCTATGGCCGATGGCGCCAGGCAAATTGCCACTTTACCCGACCCGGTTGGTGAAATCAGCCAACTGATTAAACGGCCTTCAGGTCTTCAGGTTGGGCGTATGCGTGTCCCATTGGGCGTCATCGGAATTATCTATGAATCGCGTCCGAATGTCACACTGGATGCCGCTGCACTGTGTTTAAAGTCAGGTAACGCAACTATTTTGCGAGGGGGCTCAGAGGCTATTCACTCCAATCGGGCTATAGCGGACTGTATTCAAAAAGGACTGGCCGAAGCCGGTTTACCCGCTCAAGCGGTTCAACTGGTGGAAACGACTGACAGAGAGGCCGTCTCTGCACTTTTGGGCATGCATGACACGGTGGATGTCATTATTCCACGAGGCGGAAAAGGTTTGATTGAACGCATCAGCCGTGATGCACGTGTGCCGGTGATCAAGCATTTGGATGGTATTTGTCATGTCTACATTGATGAATTTGCCGATCTGGATAAAGCTGTCAATGTGGCTGTGAACGCTAAAACATACCGTTATGGTATCTGTGGCGCGATGGAAACCTTGCTTGTCTCTGCCGAGGTTGCCTCGGAAGTATTGCCACGCTTGGCGGATCGCTTTCGCGAGGAGAAAGTTGAGCTGCGAGGGTGTGATCAAACAAGAAAAATTCTGCCACAGATCGCTGAAGCAACAGAGGAAGATTGGGCCACGGAATACCTTGCGCCAATTTTATCAATCAAAGTGGTCGATACACTTGATGCCGCGATTACTCATATATCGACGTATGGTTCTCAACATACCGATTGTATTGTGACCGAAAACATGGGTGCTGCACGTGCCTTTATGCAGCAAGTTGACTCCAGTTCTGTCATGGTTAACACACCGACCTGTTTCGCAGACGGCTACGAGTATGGCTTGGGCGCTGAAATTGGCATTAGTACCGATAAGTTACATGTGCGTGGCCCGGTTGGCCTTGAGGGTTTGACGACACAAAAATACATCGTGATCAGCGAGGGCGTGACACGCTAGTGCGCCGAATCGGGTTATTTGGGGGTACGTTTGATCCTGTGCATTATGGGCATCTACGTTCGGCCCTTGAATTACGGGAAGCGTTAGGCCTGCATGAAGTGAGATTCATACCTTGCCATCATCCTCCCCATCGCGATACGCCTGCCGCGAGTGCGGATCAACGACTACATATGCTAAAGCTTGCATTGTCAGGTGCAGATTTTTGTGTGATCGATGAGCGGGAGCTGGCAATTGAACGGCCTTCCTATACCGTAGAAACATTAATGGCATTGAGGCAAGAGTTTCCTCAGGCGCCGTTCTACTGGTTTATGGGGATGGATGCTTTTGCCGGGTTCAATACCTGGCATCGTTGGACGGAAATATTAGAGCTGACGCACTTGGTTGTGACACCTCGCCCAGGCAGTGGGCAAGTCCTTCCTGCTGAGTTAGAAGCGCTGCTCAAGGACAGGCATGCACCAATCGGCCAGGCAACCGAAGGGGTGATGTTTCAGGCAGGTTCGATTTTTATACAAACTGTCACACAACTTGATATTTCAGCGACACATATTCGAGGGCTTGTGGCATCGAATCACTCGTTACGTTACCTACTGCCAGAGCCCGTCAGGCAGTACATTGAAGAAGAGAACTTATACTTATGACCGTTGAAGACTTGGTAAAACTGGCGCACACAGCGCTTGAAGATTTGAAAGCAAGAGCGATTGTGGAGATTGATGTCAGGGGGAAAACAACGGTTTCCGATGTGATGCTCATTGCGACAGGGACTTCGAGCCGCCATATTAAATCATTGGCTGATCATGTGATTGAAAAAGCTAAACAGGCGGGTCATATGCCGCTGGGTATTGAGGGGCATGGTCGTAGCGACTGGGTTTTGGTTGATTTGGGAGATGTTATTGTTCACATCATGACAGAGGAAAGCCGTGACTTTTATGCCCTTGAAAAACTATGGCAAATGGAGGACGGCGAAGCCTCTTAAGTCCCGTTACGCCATCTGTGTGAAGATGGATTTTTAGAATATCCCGGAAATGGCTTTAACCAAGCCATTTTCAAGTTCAGGCAGTGCTTCTTCAAATTTTAAATTGGCTTTATTGGCTGTGCTGACAACTCGGGTGAGGTAGGTTTTCCACGCCACTTTTGCCCCGGATATTTGTTGGTTAACCGATGTCGATGTGCCTTGCTCCAGGCGTGTACTTTCTTTTTGTTGGATTACTTCGCCAGACAGTGGCCGCTCCCGAATCTGGATATCTGTCACCATTGAAAAGAAGGTATCGTCGACCATAGCATCGGCAACAATAGCCGCCGTGGCGCCAATGACGCCGCCAACAACAGCCGAACTTGTGCTTCCTGTTTTCTCTTTTGCCACAGCAGCACCAATAATCGCGCCGCCAAAGCCAGCATCAGAAGCTTGTCCCGAACTGCGTAAATCACTTTTTCCTACTTTGAGTACATTTGCTAACAGCATAAAGTGAGCTTCTTCGGGGTTATCTGTCAGCGTGTAGCCACGACTTTTCAAGTACGCTTGAATACGTGAGGTGATGTCGAGTGTTTTATCTGAAGTATTGCGAACATCGAGGAAAATAATGCGTTTTTCCGGGGCAACGGGTTCGAGGAAAACTGATTTACTCATTTTGGTTTGGACATCCAGGTCACGCTTCTTCACAAGTGTTTGCGTGGCCCCGCAGGCTGTTAATGCGACGCTGCAGCTGATTAAAGTGAACCACAGAGTGAATCGAAAAAACGCATGCTTTGGCATAACAAGAGACTCCATCTTGATGGCATAGAGTTAAGCTAATATTCAGTATTAATGAATGTCTTAGTCGACGCAAAAGGTTTGTGATTACAAAATAGAGAGCCTAACGTCTTCGGTCTCACCATTGATAAGCCATCCAGGCGAGAAGGCATAACGAAAAGAGAGCTATTATAAAACAGGCTGTTAGCGTTGAACGTGATGAGAGCACATCACTGAATTGACTCAAATACGAAGTTGGTCAAAATAGCTGCGCTAAAATACCACGTAGCGCTGCCAGAAAGGCGCGATTTTCATCATCATTACCCACAGTTACGCGAAGACAGTCTTTGAGTAAGCCGGGGGCTGTTCCCAGATTCCGGATCAGTATTTTCTGTTCAAGCAGCTGCTTGAAAACGACTTGACTTTGTTCCTGTGCCACTTTGAACAAAACGAAATTCGCGGCACTGGGAAATAGAGAGATGCCAGGCATTGTTTTCAGTTCAGCGAGCAAGTGTTCACGAGTTTTGCAAATACGCTCGGCTTGTTCGGCGAATACGTTATGATGTTGGAGTGCAAACAACGCGCTGGCTTGTGTCAGAGTACTTAGGTTGTAAGGCATTCTCAGCTTTTCAAACTGTTCGACCCAGGTGTCATCACCGCAGAGTAGCCCTAATCTTAGGCCTGCCAAACCCATTTTGGAGAAGGTTCGCATAACCAGTAAGTGCTCATACGTGTTTAACGCGTCCATAAAGCTACTGTTTGCGAAGGGGTGGTAAGCCTCGTCCAGTACGACCGCGCCAGGGGATATTTGAATGACTTCGTGAATATCGTCTTGCTTGAAGAGGTTGCCGGTGGGGTTGTTGGGGTAGGCCAGAAAGGTCACGGCGGGTTGGTGTTCATTAATGGCTTCGCGCATTTTTGGCATGTCGAGTTCATATTGCGGTGTTAACGGTACCCCGACATAGGTAAGCCCTGCGTATGTTGCAATCAGTTTATACATGGCAAAGCCAGGCTCAGGCGCTAATAAACAAGCCCCTGGTTTAGCGCAAGCAAGGGCGATAATTTGAATCAGCTCGTCCGAGCCATTTCCAAGCATGATCGATTTGCTGCCAGGCACATGCATAGTCTGCTGAATCATAGCCTTCAGTTCGGTCGCATCCGCGCTGGGGTAGCGATTAAGAGGGACTTGAGCCATGACGTTCAGCCACGCTTGCTGGATACTCTCCGGCCAACAGTAGGGGTTTTCCATGGCATCCAGTTTGATCATATCGCCAGGCGATGGCACGTGGTAGGCCTGTAATTCTGTGATTTCTGGGCGGATAGCGTGATGAATGTGTCGGCTCATAAATGATCCAGCCTCTCGGCTTATGTAGTTTTTGAGCGAATCTCTGCCGACTCGGCATGCGCAATCAGCCCTTCGCTGCGGGCCAGAGTGGATGCGATCGTAGACAGCTCCTGTGCGCCTTTTTCTGAACAGGCGATAATACTTGAGCGTTTTTGGAAGTCATAGACTCCCAATGGTGATGAAAAGCGGGCTGTACCCGATGTTGGCAGGACATGATTAGGGCCTGCACAGTAATCGCCGAAAACTTCTGCCGAAAACGGGCTGATAAAAATAGCACCGGCATGGCGAATGTTTTTACTGATTTGTTCGGCGTCCTGAGTTGCCAGTTCGAGGTGCTCTGGCGCAATGCGATTGATCAAATCAATTGCCTGGGCGGTACTTTCAACATGAATGAGGGCACCGCGACGACTCAGAGATTTTCTAATAACTTCACTGCGTGGCCGTTCAGGTAATAAGGCTTTGATATGAGCTTCAATCTGGTCAAGATAATGACTTTCGGTACTGATAACGATCGCTTGGGCATCTTCGTCATGTTCGGCTTGAGCAAACATGTCGGTAACAACCCACTTCGGATCGACACGGCTATCGGCTAAAATCAGAACCTCAGAGGGCCCTGCAATCATATCAATCCCTACCTTTCCAAATACCAGACGTTTAGCGGCGGCAACGTAGGCATTTCCTGGCCCGACGATTTTGTCAACAGCCGGGAGGGTTTCTGTTCCATAAGCCAATGCGGCAATCGCTTGGGCGCCACCGACTGTAAATACACGGTCCACACCGGCAAGTGCAGCGGCGGCAAGTACCATAGGGTTCACTGTTCCACCGGGCGTGGGTGAGGTCATGATGATATTTTGCACACCTGCAACTTTTGCGGGGATGGCATTCATGAGAACAGAGGAGGGGTAAGCTGCTTTCCCGCCAGGGACGTAGATACCAACACGGTCGAGCGGCATCACTTGTTGCCCGAATACGGAACCATTGTTTTCCTGGTATGACCAGGATGTTAACTTTTGCCGCTCGGCGTGGGCGCGAATACGCTCGGCAGCTTGTTGCAAAGCATTTTGCTGCGCCGGGGGAAGGGATGCCAGCGCGTGTTGGCACCTTTCGGGGGGAATTTCAAGTTCGGCAACCGATGAGACGGTAAAGTGATCAAAGCGCTGAGTGAGTTCAACAAGCGCTTTGTCTCCTTGTTTGCGGACGTCATTCAGCGTTTGTTGTACGCTGGCGACAATATCCGGGTCAGATACGGGCTCCCAGAAGAGCAGGTCATCCAACGTTTTCTGGAAATTTGATGCGGAAAATTCCAGCCGGTGGATCAGCCTTGAGTTTTTGTTCATAGGGATTGCTTATTTTTTCCGGCGATTTTCCACGGCTTGGGCCAATTGTTCGATTAACGTTTGCGTATCCGCCCAGTCAATGCAAGCGTCGGTAATACTTTGGCCATAGGTCTCTGCTTTGCCGTTGACGAGCTTTTGATTGCCGGCAATGAGATTGCTTTCAATCATGACGCCGATGATACGTGAGTCGCCCATTTCAAGCTGGGTGCATACGTCACGACAAACGTATTTTTGCCGTTCTGGAAGTTTTCGGCTATTGGCATGGCTAAAATCAATCATGATGTTGGGCCTCAAGTCAGCTTTTTCCATCATTTTGGATGCGTCGTCCACGCTCGCAGCATCGTAGTTGGTGTGTTCGCCGCCGCGTAAAATGACATGGCAGTCCGGGTTGCCGCTGGTAGAAAAAATGGCTGAGTGCCCCTCTTTCGTTAAGGAGAGGAAGTGATGCGGGTTGCTGGCTGAACGGATGGCATCTACAGCAATCTGAATACTACCCTTAGTGCCATTTTTGAAGCCCACAGGGCAGGATATACCCGATGCCAGTTCGCGGTGGGACTGGCTTTCCGTGGTACGTGCGCCAATGGCGCCCCAGGTAATCAGGTCGGCTACATATTGCGGGGTGATCAGGTCTAAAAATTCAGTGCCTGTTGGCAAACCGATTTGACTGATGTCCAGCAATAGATTACGCGCTAGGCGTAACCCTTTATTGATATTGAAGCTGTTATCGAGATCAGGGTCGTTGATGAGGCCTTTCCAGCCAACGGTTGTCCGCGGCTTTTCAAAGTAGACACGCATGATAATAAACAGCTGGTCACGATAAGCTTGTGCCACCTTGAGGAGCTTCTCGGCATACTCTCGAGCGGCCTCTGGGTCGTGAATTGAGCAAGGGCCGGCTACGACAATTAACCGGTCATCCTGCCCTTGCAGAATGTTACGTACGGTTTGCCGCGCCTCGTATACTGTTTTTGAGGCCGCCTCATCAACGGGGAATTCAGCCAACAGGTTAGAGGGAGTAATGAGTTCTTTAATGTCCAAAATTCTCAAGTCATCAGTGTTGTACTTCATGGGTGTTTTCTCTTGTCGCTTCGGTAATGGAAGCAATCTTGTCAATCATTTCTGTTAGTTGTTCGTGCTTGATCTTCATTGACGCCTTGTTAACGATCAGGCGAGCACTGATCTGTGCGATCAGTTCGCGAGGCTCCAGGTTGTTGGCTTTAAGCGTACCGCCTGTGTCAACAAGGTCGACAATTAAGTCAGCCAGGCCAACCAGCGGGGCGAGTTCCATTGAGCCGTAGAGCTTGATAATTTCAACCTGCTTACCTTTGAGAGCAAAATACTCTTTTGCGGTGTTGACATATTTGGTGGCCACCTTGAGACGTCGGCCTTGAGGAAGTACGGCGCCTTTCTGTGCAGCAACCATAATACGGCATTTTGAGATGCCAAGGTCAACAGGCTCATACAATCCCCCGCCCGTATGTTCCATGAGCGAGTCTTTGCCAGATACGCCGATATCAGCAGCACCGTACTGAACGTAAGTTGGTACGTCGGTTGGCCTTATGATCAGTAGTTTGATATTGGGTACATTGGTTTCCAATATCAGTTTTCGGCTCTCACTGGGCGACTCCAGCGGTTCAATACCCACTTCAGCAAATAAAGGCAGCGCCTCTTTGAGTATACGTCCTTTAGGAAGGGCAATTGTAATCGGATTTTCCATGGCGGCTTAGTTAATCAGGTAAGCGTTGGATGCGAGCACCCAGTTGAGCGAGCTTTTCTTCAATTCTTTCATAGCCTCTATCAATATGATAGATACGGTGCACATTAGTTTCACCGACGGCAACCAGGCCGGCGAGAATAAGACTGGCCGATGCACGGAGGTCCGTCGCCATAACGGGCGCACCATTAAGATGATCAATCCCTTTAATGAAGGCAGTATTGCCTTCAACGTGGATATCGGCCCCCATGCGCTGTAATTCCTGGGCATGCATGAAACGGTTTTCAAAGACGGTTTCAGTGATGGCGCCAGCACCTTCAGCCACGCTGTTGAGCACACAAAATTGTGCTTGCATGTCTGTTGGGAAAGCAGGGTAAGGTGCGGTTTTAAGGTCAATCGCTTTCGGCCGTTTGTTGCGCATATCGACTTCAATCCAGTCTGTGCCAACGTTTAAATTAACCCCGGCTTGCTCGAGCTTATTCAATACGGCTTCCAGGCTCTCTGGGTCAGCGTCTTTGACGGTAATTTTCCCCCCGCTGATCGCACCTGCCACAAGAAATGTGCCGGTTTCTATTCGATCGGCCGAGACCCGAAAATGCGTCCCTTGTAATTTCTCTACTCCCTCAATCGTGATGGTATCTGTGCCTGCGCCCTCAATATGAGCACCCATTTTGATTAACATGTTGGCCAAGTCAACGACTTCTGGTTCACGTGCGGCATTTTCCAGCACGGAAACGCCTTCTGCCAGGGCGGCTGCCATCATTAAGTTTTCTGTACCGGTGACGGTCACTGTCTCCATCAAAATACGGGCGCCTTTTAGCCGCTTGCAAGAGGCTTTGATGTAGCCATTTTTAACATCGATCTTTGCCCCCATGGCTCTTAAACCTTCAATGTGGAGGTTGACAGGACGGGAGCCAATGGCACAGCCGCCAGGTAATGACACTTCCGCATATCCAAAGCGGGCAAGCAAGGGCCCCAAAACGAGAATGGATGCCCGCATGGTTTTGACGAGCTCATAAGGAGCGATGCAGTCTTTGAGTGTTGTGGGGTCGATTTCGATCGACATTTTGTCGCCTAACGTTAACTCAGCCCCCATGGAACCCAATAGGTTCATCATCGTGGTGACATCGTTAAGATGAGGTACATTATGAATGGTGACTGGGCTTTCTGCGAGAAGGGCAGACGCAAGAATCGGCAGCACTGAGTTTTTTGCGCCAGAAATGCGAATGGAGCCTTCGAGTGGTTTCCCGCCCTCAATAAGTAATTTATCCATGAACAGTACAAATATGAATCAAACTGCTTATGATATAGAAAAAACAGAGTATGCATAAGTTACTTATGCGTTATAAAAATCGGGATTTCCCATCAACCAATGAGCTTTCGAGTGCTCAGGGTGAAGGTTCTGAATAAAAAAACAAATAATAATACATGATGTTGCGTGGTAAACATGGCCAACGCGATACCAATCCATGGGGGTAAAAAGGGTGCTTAACTTTAATGCAGAACAACAACAAATTCGTGAAAGTGTTTTAAAAATATGTAGCCGTTTTGATGAACACTATTGGTTGGCGCGTGATACAGACGGAGTCTTCCCCGAGGACTTTTGTCGAGCATTGGCCGATGATGGCTGGTTGGGCATTGCCATGCCAGAGGAAGTGGGTGGAAGCGGGTATGGGATTACAGAAGCAGCCATTATGGTTCAGGCTATTTCGGAATCCGGTGCGGCCAACAGTGGTGTTTCTGCCGTGAGCTTGCCTTTGTTTGGGGTAAATCCAGTGGCTGTTTTTGGCACACCAGAACAAAAACAGCGAATGTTACCGCCTATTCTGAACCGAACGGATATTGCGTGCTTTGGTGTCACAGAGCCAAACACGGGGCTCGACACAACCCGGCTGAAAACCCAAGCGACGCGCAAAGGTGACTATTACGAAGTTCATGGCCAGAAAATCTGGACATCGACGGCACAGGTTGCCAATAAAATCATGCTGATCGCCAGAACGACGCCGGAATCATCGACTAAACGCCCCATTGATGGTCTATCACTTTTCTTTACAGACTTGGATCGAAACTGCGTTGAAATTAGAAAAATTGAAAAGATGGGGCGTAAGTGTGTTGATTCAAACCAGGTATTCATTGATGGCTTGAAAATTCCAGTCGAAGATCGGATTGGCGAAGAAGGCAAAGGTTTCAAATACTTGCTACATGGGTTAAACCCAGAGCGCATATTGATTGCGGCAGGTTTGGTCGGCTTAGGGCGTGTCGCGTTGAAAAGAGCCTGTGAATACGCCAAAACACGTATCGTTTTCGATCGTCCTATTGGACAGAACCAGGGAATACAGCACCCATTGGCTGAGTGTTGGACTGAGCTTGAAGCCGCTAATCTGATGGTTTTCAAAGCCGCAACCTTGTATGACCAGCAACAAGAGTGTGGTGCTTATGCCAATGCAGCCAAGTATCTGGCCGCGGAAGCAGCGTTTAAAACCTGCACACAGGCGGTAATGACGCATGGCGGAATGGGCTATGCAAAAGAATTCCATGTGGAGCGCTATTTACGTGAATGCTTGATTCACCGGCTTGCGCCGATTAGCCCGCAATTGATTTTGTGCTTTATTGCGGAAAAAGTGCTGGGGCTCCCCAAGTCTTATTAAATTGAGGGGAGGGCTAAAGGATTACCCTGAGTTGGCCGATGATTTTTGAAGAGACCCGGCCTAATTCTTTTGAGTAATTCCTATGATGAAAACGATCACAGCGCTCTTATTCCCTCTCGTATTGGTGGTTTTGCCTTTGAGCCACCCGTTAGCTGCGGCTGAGCGAGCAGTGACCTCACATACCCAAGATGTGCCATTGCGTGGCTTAAATAAACAGGCTGTTGAAGCCAAATTTGGTTTGCCGGAAGCAAAGAAAGCGGCGGTAGGAAAGCCTGGCATCAGTCGTTGGATTTATCATGAATTTACTGTTTATTTTGAAAATGATTATGTGATTCACTCTGTCAAACGGGTTAAATAAGCACCGCACTCAGGGTGTGCAGTGCTTCGGTAGAGAGGCTCGTTAATACTCGACAACTTCTTTGCGCATTAAAAATGTGGCTTCGAATGAAGCAACCTCGGCCTCTTCTTCATTGATGACGCCAACGCCGACTTTCATAACGCCTCGTTTGCCGTCGGAGGTGTCTCTTTTTTCCAAAATCGTGACGCGAGTTCTCAATGTCGCACCGGGTTTGACAATCTTTTTGAAGACAAAGTGATCCAATTGCAGGGCAGCGAGGATATTGGCCCCCAGTACCCCCTCCATCATGCCGACCGCATAAGCTGCAGTAAGCAGCCCTGGCGTGATACGGCCGCCATAAGGTGTGTGTTTGCGGCAAAAGTGATCGTCGGTGAATACCGGAAGTTTGATGCCCGTTACACAGGTAAAGTTGACAATATCTGCTTCGGTGATGGTGCGACCGAGTGTATCAATCACTTGCCCCACCTCAAAGTGATCAAATGGAATCGCTTGCATTTTTTCCTCCTGAGTTTGAATTATTTTATGTAAGTAAATAGGTTTTGAATGATCCGTTTTCTTTCTATTTCTTGAGGTGCTTTCTATAGCGGATCTGTAATTTTTCTTTTTTTCGGGTAAAATTTTAAGTTTAAAAACTTGGCTCGAACGTGAACCCATACCTCGGCCATCTTAACGTACATATTGTCCAACGTGGAGGAAGAACTTTGTCCAAATTTGATTCAATAGCGAAAAAGGCTCAGGAAGAACGTCAAAAACTACTCGCTCAGCGGGCCCAAGCCTGCGCCGATATGCCTTTGCGTTTTTGGAACCAGCAAGCTCACTTTACAACACCGGCCAGCGGCTCCCCTGAAAAAGCGATTACAGGTTTAAGTGCAGCGGGCAAAATTCTGGCGCGTTTCAATATTACAGTCGATGAGTTGGCTGACTTTTCTGGCGCCGACAAAACAACGTTAAAAGCACTGATTGATGGTGACAATAAACACTCGCCCTTGGTGATGGTTGATGCCGAAGATGCCGTTGCATTGACAGATGATTCGTCAGTGAAGGCGCGCGAGGGCGCCAAGCGTGTTTTTTCTCAGGAAAAATGGGGTTCGACGTTGGCATTCTTTAGACCTTCTGGTTTGGGTTTGGATACTTGTGTGGGTGACCTGCTTGAAGTACTGCCCGCAGTGGCTGAAGGCGCATCACCAAAAGATTACCCGATAGATGGAATCATCTGGCCCAAGTCTGAACATCCTGAAGAAATTGCCTGGGTTTGTCACTTGCTGAGCCAGGTTGAAGAACAGTTGGGGCTGGAACAAAATCAGATTAAATTTCAGTTTCTTGTTGAGTCAGGCTATGCACTGAGTCAGTTGGCCGAGCTGGCCAAAGCAGCGGCTCCCCGCCTTGTCGGCATTATCTGGGGAATTGCTGATTACAGCGCAGATGCGAATCTGCCGATTATTCGCAATGACCACCCGGTTTGTGATTGGGCGCGTTACGAAATTGTCAATCTGGCGGGTGCATTGAATGTCCCTGCGATTGATTGTATGACGCTGAACTATCCGACACCTGTCCATCGCGGCAGTGATCTGACGGCCGAACAGCAGGAAGAAAATAAACAAAAAATCCTAGGCGCATTGAAAGACGTTTATGACGAAGCAATGCACGGTATTAATCTGGGCATGGCGGGTAAATGGGTGGGTCACCCTGCGCAGTTGTTGATGGTGATGGCGGCCTATCAGAATGCGATTCCTCAGTCCCAGATCGATAGCGATCTGGCGGAAATTGAAGCATACAATCAAGCTGTGGCGTCAGGAGCCGGAGCGACGATGATCGGTGAAGGCAGCAAAGAATACATGGCCGATAGGGCAACAGACCGGCATCTGCGTGCCCGGTTGCGTCGGGCCACAGCCTGGGGTGCTTTGAGTGCCGATAAAGCGTTGAGTTTAGGCATCATAACTGAGCAAGAAAAGAAAGATCTTGCAGGCCAGTAACACGCTACAATTTTACGTATCTGAAGGGAGCTTTTGCTCCCTTCTTTATTTAAGGGCAGATGCTTGCCACTGAGGACAGATCACCATGAATAAAGCAAGTCGAGGCAATTTTTTTGAAGATTTTGTAGTGGGGCAAAAGCTCGTTCATGCCGTGCCCCATACCATCACAGAAGGTAATACCGCGCTGTATATTTCACTGACGATTGATCGGCACCCTCTGTTTTGTGATGCCGAGTTCGCACGTGGATTAGGGTTTCAAAGAGAGTTGGTGCACGATCTGTTGGTATTCCATACCGTTTTTGGGAAAAGTGTTTCGGATATTTCCTTAAACGCGGTGGCTAATTTAGGGTATGCCGACTTGCGCTTTCTGCAGCCAGTTTATGTGGGCGATACCTTACGTGCAGAATCAGAAGTGATCGGGAAGCGCGAAAATAGCAATGGGAAAAGTGGCATTGTTTACGTGCAAACCAAAGGCTATAACCAAAACGATGAGCAAGTACTGCAATTTTACCGCTGGGTTATGGTGCATAAATCAAACACCGCCACCAAAACTGGTGACAATCACGTACCGGATTTACCCGCTGCGGTGAGTGTGGATCAACTTGTGGTGCCTGAGGATTTGGACCTCAGTCGGTTTGATGCAAGCCGAACAGGTGGCCGCTGGGCGTTTGAAGATTACCAAGTACGCGAGCGCATTCACCACCTGGTGGGGATGACGATTGAAGAAAGTGACCACATGAGTGCAACACGCCTGTATCAAAATACTGCCAAACCTCATTTTGACCTGCACCTGGTCAAGCAAACCGGTGGTGAGCGCCGGTTAGTTTATGGGGGACACATCATCTCACTCGCTTATTCCCATGCGTTCAATGGGTTGGAAAATGCCCTACACCTGCTGGCCTGGAACAGTGGTACGCACAGCAATCCGAGCTATGCGGGAGATACCATTTATGCGTTTAGCGATGTTTTGGAAACGGCTGAGTTACCGGGCCGAAATGATCTGGGGGCCTTAAGGTTGCGGATGATCGGTGTGAAAAATCATAACCCTGCTGAAAGTGACATCGACATCAAGATTGAACAGAACGGTAAAAGCAAATACCACCCGAATGTCGTACTTGACCTGGATTACTGGGTGGCCGTGCCTAAAAAGTCGGTTATTGGAGGATAAATGTGATGAGCTTGGACGCGATTGAATACTGCCAAGCCATCTACGATACGGCTTTGGAAAGCGTAAAAAAATTAACCGGTAATGGCATTAACGTTGATGATCATCAAGTGATTGCCCGTGAGATTGCGCAATTATCGACACAGCTTTCAGCGGCCGAGACCTTACAAGCTTACGCCGATCAGTCGATGGGGAAGCCGGGGTGCGATACCAAGAGGCTCAGCACCTCTGCCGATATTTTCCTGGCCGAAACCGTAGAAAACTTCCGCCTGATAGGAAACCGTTGTTTTCAATCATTTGGACTGAATGAAAAGACGCTGGCTTATGGGGACTCATTGCAAACCTGGTTGCGACAAACACTTGCGGAATCCAATTACCGGGTCATTGGTGTTGACGTTCTTAAAGATGCTGAAAACCGCCAATGGATTGCTTCGAACACTGATGGGGAAGAAGAAGCGGAAATTCGCGATTCAACCCGTCGTTTTGCCCGCGATGTGGTTGCGCCAAAAGCGGAAGAAATCCACCGCAAAGACCTGTTAGTACCTGAGAGCTTTTTACAGCAGATGTCTGATCTGGGTTATTTCGGCATGTCTGTTCCTGTGGAATTTGGGGGCGTGGGCCTCAGCTATTTGATGATGCTCCTGGTTACCGAAGAGCTTTCCTCGGCTTCTTTGCCTGCTGCGGGTAGTATCATCACCCGGCCTGAAATTTTAACCCGTGCATTGCTGAAAGGAGGCACAGAACAGCAACGCAAAAAGTGGCTGGAGCCTATCGCCAAAGGCGAGATCATGGTGGGTATCAGCGTCACTGAACCCAATGTCGGTTCCGATGTGGCCAGCGTCTCATGCCGTGCGAGCGAAACCGTTTTAAATGGCCAACGCGGTTATCTTATCAATGGGGCTAAGGCTTGGTGTACCTTTGCTGGTCGGGCTAATGTCTTGGCTTTATTAGCCCGTACGGGGGAAGCCGGTCATAAAGGGCTATCACTTTTTATTGTCGAAAAAGATCCTTTTACCGGCCACACATTTCAAATGAACCAGCTGGGTGGAGGCTCCTTGCAGGGCGAAGCCATCGATACGATGGGGTACCGTGGCATGCATTCCTATGTGCTGCAATTCGACAACTACTTTGTCCCTGCCGAAAATCTGGTGGGAGAAGAAGCGGGTGTGGGCAAAGGCTTCTACTACCAAATGAATGGTTTTGCCATTGGCCGTTTACAAACGGCAGGGCGTGCGGTTGGGCTTGGTCAGGCGGCTCTGGAAACTACGGTGAAATACGCCAATGACCGCCCTCAGTTTGGTCAGCCCTTAGCATCATTTCAGAATACACAGTATGTGATTGGGAAAATGTTTGTGCACCTGGAGGCGAGCCGTCAACTGAGCTATGCCGCAGGGCGGGCCATGGATGAAAGTGACGCTTCAGCGAACATTATGGCCTCCCAAGCAAAATTATTAGCATGTCGGATGGCCGTAAATCTTGCCCAGCAGGGCCAGCTACTGCATGGCGGATGGGGATATGCTGAAGAATATGCGATCTCCCGCTACGTGGCAGACTCCCTGGTCTTGCCTATTTTTGAAGGGGTTGAACCGATCCTGGAAATGAAAGTGATTGGGCGGGGGTTGCTTGCCGGCTAAGCAGGCGAATAGCGATGAAGCCAGGCACCCAGCCTGGCTGGTGGATGCCAGTATCTACATTTATCGAGGCTGGCACCTTTTTCCCAATACTCTGACAGGTCGCGATGGCCATCCTGTCAATGCGGTTATCGGTTTTTTGGATTTTGTTTCGCAACTCGCGGAGCACGGGTGTCCAAACGAGGTCGCGTTTGCGTTTGATGCAGAGCAGTCCAAAGGCTTCAGGAAAGAGATCTATCCTCACTACAAAGCCAATCGCAAGCCGACTCCACAGGAGTTAAAACGCCAATTTACGATTTGTCGTGAATTTGTTCGCGCGCTGGGAATGATAGAGTGCGCTCATTCACGGTATGAGGGCGATGACATCATTGGTACGTGGAGTAAGGGCTTGCAAGCACGTGACCAGCCACTGGTGATTATCACGGCGGATAAGGATCTGGCGCAATTGATTGGCGCACAAGATCTCTGGTGGGACTTTGCCGGTGGGAAAAAGCTGGATGCACGGAAAATCAAAGGAAAGTACGGTGTTCGCCCTGGCCAAATCGCCGATCAGTTGGCCATCATGGGTGATAAAACCGATAACATCCCGGGCGTTCAAGGAATTGGCCGGGTGATGTCCGCAAAGCTATTGCATTATTTCAACGACCTGGAGAATTTATTGAGCACACCTGATCGGATCGGGAAACTCAAGTTGCGTGGCGCCAGGCAGTTACAAAAATTGATCGAGGAGAATACCACGCAGATTCTTTTGTCCAGGCGGCTCACAGGTCTTTTTTGTGATATCAATGAGCCTGGATTCCCCCATCGTTTAACTCGCCGACAGCCGGATGTTGATGAACTCAACCGCCTTTGTGACTTCTTGCAACTGGGACCAGGGGCATCTGAACGATGGATACGTCTGTTTTCATTCAACTGAATATCTGTTTGTTAATGGTCGTGTCATTTAAAATTTAACGTTTTATCAAACAGTGTTATAGTTTTTAGCCGAATAAGAATTAAAAAAAGCTGGGCAGCTGATCGGGTTACCAGCGCTATATAAAAAATACTAATCGGTTGATAGATAATATGGAGGATACCGTTTTGACACTGAAAACAAGACCCCTTTCCAATGCTGTGGGTACCGAAATTCTGGACTTTGACATGGCTGCACCTGTGAGTGACGAGATTGTCGAGGAACTTAAGCAACATTGGGCAGAAACAGGTTTATTGCTTTTTAAAAATCAAAAGCTCACACCTGAACAGCAGATTGCTTTCGCACGCCGCTTTGGCCCGTCGGCTCCAACGCCGGGTGTAACACGTTACCTTCTGGATGGCTATCCCGAGTTATTTGTGATTGCAAACCGGGATGCAGAGGGGAATTTATTGGAAACGCGTGAAACGGCGAGACAATGGCACTCGGATCACTCTTTTAAAATCAAGCCCAGCACAGGCTCGTTGCTGTACTGCAGAAAAATGCCGCCAGTAGGTGGCAACACGATGTATACCAATATGTACCAAGCGTATGATGCTTTGTCGGATGGAATGAAAGAGTTGATCGAGAACTTAATGGCTATTCATGATGTCGATAATGTAAAAGACATGAAGAACCGGGCACCCAGAACCCCGGAGGAACGGGCCAGTACCCCACCGATTGCTCATAGAATGGTGATTACGCACCCGGTAACAGGAAGAAAAGCGCTTTATGTCTCTGAAATGTTTACAGACTACATTGAAGGGATGACAAAAGAAGAAAGTGCGACGATTCTGAATTACCTGTTTCAGCATTCCGTTCGGCCAGAGTTCACCTATCGTCACCAGTGGGATATTGATGATGTGCTAATGTGGGATAATCGGGTGGTGATGCACTTTGCACCACGTGATTATGATCCTAACGACCCAGCTCCCGATAACTGGCGCTATATGTTGCGAGCAACGATTGACCCATGGGGTGATGAACATGCATTCCCCGAGCAAGAGTATTCGTACACGGTGCCTTTGGATTGATGACACGAGGCTGAAGTGAGCATGCTACACGGTTGTCACAGTTATTCATCTGTGTAGCGTGCTTCCCGCTTTTCTTTGAACGCGGCAATACCTTCGTTAAAAAAACCGGAGGTGGCGCATAGAATTTGTCCTCGATCTTCCAGTGCGATGGTGGCCTCCAGGCTTCCTGAGTCTTGCGCCATATTGAGGCCTTCTTTCGTCAGCCTCAGCCCGAGTGGTGACATACCCAACATGTCTTGCGCCAGTTGTTCACCTTCCTCGACGAGATGTCCCTCTGGGAAAACGTCGGATACCAAGCCAATTGCGCAGGCTTTTTTCGCATCGACGAACCGACCGCTCATCATCAAATGGGCGGCATTGGATGTGCCAACGGCGCGTGGTAAAAAGTAACTGATGCCCATGTCGCACCCAGTGAGTCCGACGCGGCTCATCGCCACATTCATACGTGCATTGTCAGCAGCGAGTCTGACATCGGCCGCTAATGCCAGGGCAAATCCTCCGCCGGTCGCGGCACCGTGCATAAGCGCGATAATGGGCTGTGGGCATCGTCGCATCCGCATAATAATCTCACTGACTTTTCGTTGACCCCGTAGTGCTGTTGGTGGGGGTGCGGTAATGCTGTCAGTAGCGTCGAGATCAAAGCCGGCGCAGAAGTGTTTTCCAGCACCGGATAGAAGCACCGTGCGTGTTGTGTGCTCGGTATAGAGGTGGGCAAAATAATCTAATAGCTCGTCACACAGTGCGTCGTTTAATGCATTAAGCTTTTCAGGACGGTTAAGTGTGAGGTAGTCAACCCCGTCTACGTGGGAAACAGAGAGGTGTGTGTACTGCTGGGGCATGTTGTCTCCTCAGATTTTTTATGGATTACGGGGTGAGACAGACAGGAGTTGCCACCCCGTGTCGTTTTGGCACAGGGTGACGTCAATATTGGTGATGGATTAACGCTAGGTAGCGTAGTTGGAGCCGGCACGTTCCAGCTGGCGTAATAGGGCAGGCCACTCTTTTTTGCCGCATTCAGCGAAGCCGCCTTCCGCAAGTATTTTTCGTCCTTGTTCGACAGCGTGCGCCTGTGTTGCTTTGTCAGGGTAGTGAAGTTGGGCGCCGCCCGTCATAGCCGCTAATTGGTATCGGCATGACTTTTCAATGCGGTACATCCACATAAACGCTTCGCCCATGGATTTGCCCACAGTAAGTAAACCATGGTTATTGAGAATGAGAATGCGTTTGTGGGCTTCTCCAAAGTCACGAATGATACGTTCACGTTCGCCCAGGTTCGTCGCGGCACCCTCAAACTCATGATAGGAAATAAAATCCTGGATTAACAGGGAATGCTGATTCAAGGGCAGCAACCCGTGCTCTTGAGAGCCCACGGCACAACCGGCAGGTGTGTGGGTGTGCATGACGCATGTCAACTCTGGAAAATGCATATGAATCGCACTATGGATTACGAATCCAGCAGGATTGGTAGGGTAGTCACTGTCGCCAATGACGTTACCTTCCATATCGACCTTGATTAATGAAGAGGCCGTGATCTCCTCAAAAAGCATGCCATAAGGGTTTAGTAGAAAATGGTCCTCGGGACCCGGGATGCGCGCTGAGATATGTGTGCCGACCATATCGGTCCACCCATACATGGCTGTGAGCTGGTAGCAGGCGGCTAGCTCAACGCGTGCTTGCCACTCAGCTTCTGTCATATCGTTTGGTATGTTTTGTAGTGCAGATGTACTCATGATGGCTTCCTCCGTTCTGTTTAGTCAGGCTATCAGTTGTCTGGATTGGTTAAAGGTTAATCCATTTATAAATTTTATTATGATGATTCAATCATGCCACTGCTTAGGAAGGATGGCAATAACCTCATTTTTGAGGGAATACGTTTTTTTTGATAAAAGCGTAGTGCGAAGAAAATGTCTAGGATTTGGCTGGAATGGGTCGTTTTCGAACAAAAATCTGGCGAATGTCCTCGATGACATGATAACTCGTCGGAACGAATAGCAAACTCACAAACGTAGCGAATGCCACACCAAAGGCCAATGAAGCCGCCATGGGGATTAAAAATTGCGCCTGGACACTGCGTTCTACCATCAGCGGTGCAAGGCCAACGAATGTTGTCAGGGAAGTCAGAATAACGGCACGGAAGCGGGCAACACCTGAGTTCTTGATCGCATGGAACAGGTCTTCTCCCCGCTCACGTGCACGGTTGATGTAATCGACCAGCACCAAGTTATCGTTGACGACGACGCCGGCGACGGCCACCATGCCCGATAGGGATAACAAACTCATATTAATACCGAGTATAAAGTGCCCAACCACCGCGCCGACCAAGCCGAATGGAATCGCGCTCATGATAATCAGGGGTTGTACGTAGGACCCAAAGGGGATAGCCATCAGTGCATAGATCGCGATGAGTGCAAGCAGCCCATACTTGTAGATCGCATCGACAATATCCTCTCTGTCTTTGGAACGCCCCTCAGTAGACCAGCTGATGTCAGGGTATTTGGCAACAAGTTGGGGCAGATATTGCTGTCGTAAATCTGTAAGAATTTTGCCGGCTTCGGCCCGGTTATGATCCACTTCAGCCGAGATATTAATAATGCGTTTCCGGTCTCGACGCTCAATGGTAGCGTCACCGAGTGTGTACTCGGCATGAGCCACTACGTTAAAGGGAATTTCGGTACCATCCGGTAGCCGGATCTGCATGTTCTCCAAGTCTTGCAGTGTTTGCCGCTCAGATAGTGGGTAGCGAACCCAGACTTTGACCTCGTCGCGCCCACGCTGGATGCGTTGGACCTCGTTGCCGTAGAAGCCGCTTCGAACCTGCTGAGCCAGATCGTCCAGCTTTAACCCCAAGTGTTCAACTCCTGGACGTAAATTCAAATGAATTTCCGGTTTGCCGCCACGGTTGGAATCTGAAACCTGGTAAGTCCCATCATATTCTCTTAAATGTTGTTTTAATTCTTCAGACGCTTGCCTGAGCACATCAACATTCGCACCGGCCAGCTGGATTTCCATGCCAGCGCCTCCTGAAAAAATACTGGAGTTGTACTTCAATTGCAGAGCACCGGGAATGTCGCCCACACTGGCGCGCCAACGATCTTCAATCTCCTGCGTCGTGATCGCTCGGGTTTCTGAGGGTGTCAACTCAAGAGCGACTTCGCCGACGTGATTCCCTTCCCGGTCAGTAAAGTCGGTGCGCGATGAGAACTGCATTTGTCCCACTGTGATGGCGGTGTATGCAATCGGGCTGTTTTCGCCGTTTTCATCGGCCAGTTCTTTTCTCAATTTGAGCGCCGCTTCTTCCATATGCCCGATGGCCGCCTGTGTTTTCGTCAGAGCGGTGCCTTGAGGGAAGGCCAGGCTTGCCACAATAAAATCCCGCTGTACTTGGGGGAAAAAGACAATTTTCAAAAAACCGCCCTGGATTAATCCCCAAGCGAGCATCAAAGCCACCAGAAAAAGGGCAATTGTCGTGTAACGCCAACGAATGCAGACCGCAAGCGCGGGTTCATAAATTTTATGAATAACGAATTCGAGGCCGTTTGAAAAAGCCCCGAGCACTTTGGACAGTGGATGAGTCTGTTTGTCTGACGCACTTCTTTGTCGCATAGCACCCAGGTGAGCGGGGAGGATAAATAAACACTCAATCAGAGAAAACACCAGCGTTGTAATGACAATAACGGGAATAATTTTCCACACCTGTCCGTTGACACCGGGTAAATAGAGGATCGGCATAAAAGCGACGATTGTTGTGAGTACGGCAAAAATTACGGGTTTTGCAACTTCCTGCGTGCCCAAAATGGCGCCCAACAAGTGGTTGCCCGTACGCTCCTGGTGAGTGTGAATATTTTCACCGACCACAATGGCATCATCCACCACAATGCCGAGGACCAGGATAAACGCAAACATGGACACCATGTTGATGGATCCATCCAGGCTGGGCAGCACCATGAGCGCGCCCATGAAAGAAATCGGGATGCCCAGCGATACCCAGAAAGCCAACCGAAAGCGCAGGAAAAGCACCAGAACGATAAACACGAGTGCAAACCCCAACAAGCCATTCTTGATAAGTAAATCGGCCCGGCTGCGATAAAACGTGGAATTATCCCGCCAGGTGGCCACTTCAATACCTTCGGGTAATTGAATGTGGGCGATGTAATCTTTTACGGCATCGGTGACTTGGAGAATGCTTTCCTCACCAACCCGTTTGACACTCAGATAGAGCGATGTTTGACCATTAAAACGTGTAATCTTGGTGGTCTCCTCCAGACCATCAATCACTGTTGCGATATCAACAAGTTTTAATACGGAGCCATCAGGCTGGGTCCGTACGTTAATTTGCTCAAACTGTTCGCCCACACTGGCCTGGCCTAGTGTGCGGATCCAGACATCGCCTGCGGTGGTTTTGAGAGAACCGCCCGGCAGGTCTAATGAAGAGCGTTTAACGGCTTGTGCCACTTCGCTTAATGTGAGTCCATAGTGCTGGAGATCCGTTTCGCTCACTTCAATACGGATTTCAGGCGTGGGGGCGCTCAGCAGATCAACCTGGGAAATGCTGTCCAGACTTGTTAGGTCGTCGCGTATTTTTTCGGCGACTTTTTTTAATGTTAAATCATCCGTTTGGCCAGAAATGGCAATGCCAATTGCGCTCCGGCGAAATTCCACCTCGCGAAAACTTGGCCGCTCGACACCATCGGGAAAAGAGGTAATGGAGTCAACCCGTGCCTTGATATCATCAAGCATTTTGGCGGTGTCGTAGTTTAATTCAACTTCGACAGAAACGGCGCACAGCCCTTCGTTAGCCGTGGAACTGAGCTGTTTTATCCCTTCAAGGTCGTGAATTTTCTCTTCAATCCGCACGCAAACACTTTGCTCAACCTCTTCTGAGGAAGCGCCGGGGTAGGCAACACTGGTGACGACCATATCAAGCGAGATTTCCGGAAAGGTTTCCTTGCGAATATCCGGAAAGTTAAGGGCGCCTGCGATCAAAATCAGCAGCATCAATAAATTTGCTGCAACGGGGTTTTTGGCCATCCAGGCAACCATGTTATTCATCGTCAGCTCGCCGCCTGGTCAGATTCTGCCTCGATCTGCATACCTTCGATGATGACCTCTAACGGCGACACGATGACACGGTCTCCGGGGTTAGCGCCTTGACTGATGATGGCCCGCGCTGGCTCTGTTCGCAGCACTTGGACAGGCTGAATGGTCAGTCTTTTATCTGGGTTGACCAGCAAAAGTTTTTCTTTTTCGTGCAAGGCTTTTGGAGGGACAACAAAGACTTGATGGGCTTCTTTACCCAAAATAGTGGCTTTTACGAATTGGCCGACTGGCGGTGAGCTTTCGGATGCCGTACGGGCCACCAGTGTGATGAGCCGTGTTTGAGGATCAATGCGGCCCTCGCTACGCCGGATTGTTGCGAGCCACTCGTGTGCCTTACCGGCAAACTCACCACTGAGAATGACATTGGCCGAGCCCCCGTTGAATAGGCCATCGGGTAGAAATTTTAACTCTTCGTCGTGCAACGGGAGGCGGACTTCCGTTTCTTTGGGTGTGTAGAGATGGGCAGCGGCTTCACCCACGCGCATAAAGTGGCCGATATCCACCTGTTTTTGATCAATGCGGCCTTCAAAAGGGGCTGTTATTTCAACACGCTGGAGATTCAACCGGGCAATTTCGAGGTCAGCTTTAGCGCCGCGAAGGCGCGCACGTGCTTCGGCGAGTTGAGGCTCCTTTAAAACCAGCGGGGTGGGTGTGCCGCGCTTTCCGAGTTCGTTCCACTCATAGCGTGCCTGTTCGGCCTCGGCCTCGGTTCGGCTGAGCAGTTGCTCAGCAGCGGCCACTTGTGCTTCAGCGCGCGCCAATGCCAGCTTGTAGTCCCTGTCATCCAGCTTAAGTAACACCTGGCCTTTTTGAAAATCCCCCCCGACGTAGAAGTTCGGGTGAGTTTCTACCACGGTTCCACTCACCTGAGCGATGAGTGCCGCACTCAGCCTGGGTTCGATCCGTCCTTGAGAGCGCACTTCATAGCGCACTGTTTCCGGTTGTAATACGATCGTTTGCACGAGTGGTGGCCGAGGCTGTACTGTGCGCCGCTCAGGTGGCTTTTTGGCTTGTTCTAGTGCATAGGCACCCAGTACACCGCCGATGATGAGGACGATGGGGAGCAAAATTTTAGGGTAGATTAATTGGTTGGCCATTGAGTGTACGGATGTTCGTAAAGGTGGGTATTGAGGTAGCGTGGATCAGTACTGACTTCTGTGGTAATCCATTCTGGCAGTGCAAAAAGCTGGTCCGGGTTTTGTAATTCGATTTCGGCGACAATCAAACCGGCATTAAGTCCTTGGAAGACATCCACTTCCCATGTCATGCCTTCATGCTCAATCTCGTAGCGGACTTTTTCGATAGGTGCGCGTTCGCAGTGTTGTTCCAGCATGATTCGGCCATGGTCTTCGGGGACTTCGTATTCGAACTCATGGCGGGTAATGTCGTCAACTCGGGCTTTGATGCAAAGGAAATAAGACGTGTCTTTTTGCCGAATTCGACAGGCGAGGCGTTCATTCGTGGCTAAAAAACCCTGTCGGATCATTGTGCCTGTGGCCGGTTTTTGCCATTTTTGCTCGTCTACCAGGAATTTTCGCTCTATTTCCAGGTGGTTATTCATTTTAAGAAGCTACCGCATGGCCAGCGGCTAATGTAAGGTTTTTAGCTGATAAGGGCAATGACGAGTTTGTAACAGAGTGTTGCTTTGATTTCGCGCGCAATGGCAATTTACTGGTATCATCTGCGTTCTTATGCAGAGCCAACACCATCATGTCTTTGAGCCGGTTTATCTCTATGGCAAGCCTCGAAACCAGGGCGTAATACGCCAGTTTCCAGCGGACTTTATCGTGAGTGAGCACCTGGGTTTTGACCCATCGGGTGAGGGCGAGCACTTGTATTTGCAGGTGCAAAAGCAGGGTGAGAATACGCAGTGGGTGGCTCGGCAATTAGCCTCTGTTTTTGGTATTCGCTTACGCGAAGTCAGTTTTTCCGGGCTGAAAGATCGACATGCGTTGACAACGCAGTGGTTCAGCCTTCATCTGCCAGGGAAAACAGATCGTGACCATCAGGTGATTGACCTACCCAATATCACGGTTCTCCAGCGAGTGAGGCACCATAAAAAGTTACGCAGAGGTGTTCACAAAGCGAACGCATTTGAGATCCGCATCCGTTCTGTAGCCGGTGACCGGGCCGATATTGAACACAGGCTTGCCTCGTTGCAGAAGGGTTTCCCGAATTACTTCGGCCCCCAACGTTTTGGAACGGCAAATCAGAATCTGGAAAAAGTACGCCAGTTATTCGCCGGTCAGCTCAAAAAAGTCCGGCGGGAGACACGGTCACTTTATCTATCAACTGCGCGCGCCTGGCTGTTTAATCTGGCCCTGTCGGGGCGTCTGTCCGAAGAAGGAAGGCCCGGTTTACGGGAAGGTGATGTGCTACAACTGGCGGGAACAGGTAGCGTCTTTTGTGTTACGGAGCCGGATTCAGAACTGGTGCAACGGCTGGAAACGGGTGATCTTTTCATAACCGGGCCCTTGTGGGGGCGTGGCCCTGTTATGACCGGGGCGAGCATTACTGTGTTGGAGCAAGGTTTTACGGCAGCTGAACCTGACTTAAAAGCCGGGCTGGAAGCCGCTGGTTTAACATCCGATCGGCGAGCACTTTTAAGCCGCCCACATCAGCTATCCTGGGCGTGGGAAAATGAGACAACCGTCCGCATTGGATTCAGTCTGGGCCGGGGTGTTTATGCCACCAGTTTGTTAAGAGAAGTTTTTTACTTGATGGATGCGATGGTTCGAGAAAACGGAGGTACCAATGAGTTGGTGGGGTAAAGTGCTTGGTGGCACATTTGGTTTTATGCTGGGAGGGCCCCTCGGTGCGGCGATTGGGGCGGCGATCGGGCATAACTTTGATCGTGGTTTGGAGGGCGTTGACCGAGACAATCTGGAAGGCGCGAGCGAGGAAGAGCAGGAAAAAATACAAGCCGCTTTTTTTACTGCCACATTCTCCATCATGGGTTATTTGTCCAAATCGGATGGGCGCGTCAGTGAAGAGGAAATTGGCATGGCCCGGCAGGTCATGGCAAATATGAATTTGAATGCAGACATGCGCCGTGCCGCGATCAACCTTTTCAATCAGGGTAAAAGTCATCATTTCCCAGCGCGGGATATGGTTGAACAATTTCGTCAAATGTGCGGGCGCCGTACAAACCTGGTACGTATGTTTATGGAAATTCAGCTACAGGCTGTCTATGCCGATGGAGAGCTGCACCCGGCTGAAGAGAAGGCTTTGGTGCAAATTTGCCAATGGTTGCGTTTTCCGGTGTCCAGTTATCGGCAATTGGAAACCATGGTGCGTGCTTCCATCCACGCCGCAGGGCCGCAGCGCTCTGATCAAGACAAGGGTTCCCAATATCGCCGGCAAAAGAAAAGTTCAAAATCTACGGAAGGGATGACCCTTCAGGATGCTTATGACTTGCTGGGCGTGACATCAACCAGTAGCAATGCTGAGATCAAACGTGCCTACCGGCGGCTAATGAGCCAGCATCACCCGGATAAACTAGTCTCCAAAGGGCTCCCTGAAGAAATGATAAAACTGGCGACCGAAAAAACCCATCAAATCCGCCAAGCCTATGAAAAAATCAAGGCGCTCAAGGGTTTTTGACCAAGCGCTAATCAACGGGATCTTTTAACGTAACTAACGCAACAAAAAAACTTAAGACAGCACAAGGCAAAATACAATGAAACTTTCTACCCTCACCGCGATCTCCCCCATAGACGGCCGTTATGGCACCAAGACGGACTCTTTGCGCGCCATTTTCAGTGAATACGGCTTGATCCGTTATCGCGTGATTGTGGAAGTTAAATGGTTGCAGGCATTGGCCGCTGCGCCTGAGATTGTGGAAGTCCCTATGCTCTCACAGGATGCGATGACATTTCTGGAGCACATGATTGAAACGTTTGACGTGGCTGATGCCGAGCGCGTCAAAAGCATTGAGCAGACAACCAATCATGATGTGAAAGCCGTGGAGTATTTTTTAAAGGAAAAAATTGCAGAGCATGCCGAGCTGAGTGCTGTTCAAGAGTTTATCCATTTTGCCTGCACATCAGAAGATATCAACAACTTAGCCTATGCCTTGATGCTGAGTGACGCACGCACTCATCACCTGTTGCCGCTGTTTGATCAGGTCATTGAATCGCTTGAGGCATTGGCGTCTGAGCAAGCGGCTCAACCTATGCTGAGCCGCACTCACGGCCAGACAGCCTCACCCACGACGCTAGGCAAAGAAATTGCCAATGTGGTCTACCGGTTACACCGTCAGAGGGAGCAAATCCGGGCGGTGCCCATTTTAGGTAAAATCAATGGTGCTGTCGGCAACTACAATGCACATCTGGCGGCATATCCTTCGCTCGACTGGCAAACGTTTGCGGCCAAATTTGTGGCGAATCTTGGCTTGGAGATCAATCCTTACACGACGCAAATCGAGCCCCATGATTACATTGCCGAAATGTTTCATGCATTGATGCGTTTTAATACCATTTTGATTGATTTTAGCCGCGATATTTGGGCTTATATTTCATTGGGATACTTCAAGCAGAAAACAGTTGCAGGTGAAATCGGTTCTTCCACTATGCCCCACAAAGTGAACCCCATCGACTTTGAAAATGCAGAAGGGAATCTGGGCATCGCAAATGCGTTACTTGAGCACTTGAGTAACAAGCTGCCTATTTCTCGCTGGCAGCGCGATCTCACAGACTCAACCGTTTTACGTAATCTGGGGGTTGGGATAGGGCACACGCAGATTGCTTGTCTGGCCTTGTTAAAAGGCATTGGCAAGCTGGAAGTGGATGCCAGCCGGATTGGGGTAGATCTGGATGCTGCCTGGGAAGTTCTGGCCGAACCAGTACAAACTGTGATGCGGCGTTATAGTATTGAAAACCCTTATGAAAAATTGAAAGAGATGACGCGCGGCCAGCAGGTGACAGCCGAGATGATCCAGCAATTTGTCAGTGGCCTCGACATCCCTGAAGACGCCAAGCAGACCTTGTTGTCACTCACCCCGGCCAAGTACACGGGAAATGCTGAACAGCAGGCGCGTCTGCTTTCCGGCAAGGTTAAACGAGATCATTCATGACACATGTAGTCCGGCAAGCCAGTTGGCGCGAGGATGAGGGCAGACTGCGCCAAGTGCGGGAGGCCGTCTTTATCCGAGAGCAACAGGTTCCGGCCGAGCTTGAATGGGATGAGGCAGACAGAACGTGTATTCATGCTCTTGTTGAGGATGCTGAAGGATTGCCGCTGGGTGTCGGGCGACTGTTGCCTGATGGCCAAATTGGCCGCATGGCTGTTCGACGTGAAGCGCGTGGGCAGGGAATTGGCGGTGCCGTGTTAGAGTTTTTAATCGGTCAGGCGCGCACGTGCAACTTTGCGGAAGTCTGGCTTCATGGACAGACCCATGCGGTGACTTTTTATGAACAGCATGGGTTTGTCGCAGAAGGAGATACCTTCATGGAAGCCGGGATTCCTCACCGTATGATGCGCTGTGCCTTGCGCTAGCTTAAAGCGTGTTGTGGTTGCTTTTATCAGCCCAACAGCAAAGTGTGCCAGTTACTTTAGTGGCATGCAGATCAACGTTTCTAAGGCTTGGGGTGGCGTGTCTTTAGGGTCATTTAAATAGATTTCAAAACACGGCCTGTCAGCGGGCTCTTCGCCGGATTCAGGTAGCCAACGCCCATAAAGCCATTGGTAAGCTTGCTCGAGTTGAGAATAAGGGCCAATAAACTTCAGAGTGGCGTGGCGGCCACCTTTAAGAGTTATCAATTGAATATCTTCCCGGTCACTGGACGCATTTTCTGGTGCTGAAATACAGGCTGTTGAGCGTAGTTTTGTGGGGTCTGCGTGGGTGGGGTCATCGTAAAAAATACCAATGAGCCGTGTTTTTTCATTAAGGACGGTTTGTTTGCCAGCACCCCATGCATAAAGCTTATCGAAAGCGGCGCCAATTTGCATGTAGGGACCTGTGTGATCAATACCAAATAGCCTTTGGGGTTTCATATTCTCAATCTTTACGGTGTGCATGTTTTTTCTCTCCTTTTGATTCAGCTGATGGATCCATTGCGAAGGCGACACGCCATAAGTTTGTTGAAACGCCCGGCTAAAGGATTCGGTCGAGCGATATCCGGTTTCTTGGGCCGTCTGGTGGATGTGTGTGTCAGGTCGTTGGAGGAGCGCGCCGGCAAAGTGCATACGTAAGCGGCGCATGGTTTTATGGACGGTTTCACCACACATTTGTTTGTAGATTCGGTGAAAGTGGTAGGGTGAAAAGCAAGCGTGGTCAGCGAGTTCAAGTAAATTCCAGTCTTTGAGCGGGTCAGACCAGATCAACTCAATGACAGACTCGATGCGTTTCGCGTACGTTTGGCGGGTGGTCGCTTTTTTCATAGTGGTGTCAGCATAACCAGCGCTTACTGATAATGTTTGCGATTTTTACTCAGTGAATGCACAGGTGTGATGATGGCATGTTCGAAGTGGACTGGCTATTGTCGAACGAGTGTGAAAAAGTTGTGGGGCGAGCGGGTTTTTTGCGAGTGATAGGGGCCGCTAAGGGTAGAGACAATGTCCTTTTGCTTGATGATCTTAGTGGGTCATGTCAGGAGCCTCATATTCCTCAGAGGCTCCTTCAAAGTGGCGGGGTTGCTTGATTCTCTGACTTATTGACCTTGTTGGATCGGGTGCAGTCCGCATTCCTTGCTTTCTGGATTTTCCCACCACCAACGGCCTGCTCGAACATCTTCGCCTGCGGAAATGGCCCGTGTACAGGGGGCACAGCCAATACTGGGGTAATGTTGATCGTGTAAGGCATTGTAGGGGACCTCATAAGCGTGGATGTAGTCCCAGACTTCTTTTTCTGTCCATTCAATGAGCGGGTTGACTTTATAAAGGTCATTACCGGCATCCCATTCTACAAATTTAACGTCACTTCGGGTGACGGATTGTTCTTTGCGCAGTCCTGTGATCCAGGCATCTTTTCCCCGCAGCGCCCGCGCCAGAGGGTCAAGCTTTCGAACTTGGCAACAGGCTTTGCGAAGTTCGTTGCTTTCGTAGAAGGCATTGATGCCATGGATTTTTACGAATTGTTGCAGGGGCTGGGCTTCCGGATAGTAAACATCAATATGTGTGTTGTATTTTTTTTCAATTTCTGCCATCAGTTTGAGTGTTTCCTCGGGCAGTCGCCCGGTATCCAAACAAAACATTTGGATGCTGGGAGCATATTTGCTGATCAAGTCAGTGAGTACAACATCCTCGGCACCCAGGCTGTTTGCGAGTACAAGGTTTGGGTAGTCGGCTTTGGCGACATTTAAAACGTGAATTGTTTGATCGAGTTTGTCTTGTAATTCAGCGCTGATGGACGCAGACATAAATGGCTTCCTTATACTGGTACGGGTGGCTGGAGTGCTTCACTGATAGTGAACAGTAATCTCATCAAATGCTTGGACATCATCGGTTTGGTAGTGTTCATCGGGAATGTCAAAAGCGTTAAACCCACAGCGTTGCATATACCCCAGCCGGTCTCGGGTGACATAACCGGTGGCTCTTAGTTGCCCGGTATAGCCTGCACGGCGGAGCAGGCGGGCAAAACTAAATCCCCGCCCCTCAGAAAAATCCGGGAAGTGAATAGCAATCAACTCAAACCGGTTTGGCTCCGCTAACAGAGGGGTAATGTCATCGTCTGGAGTGACTTCCACAGCCACTTTTCCGGAATGGGCGCTGAAGGCTTCCGTGGCTTCCAGATAGTCCTCAAGTGGAACAAGAATATTACCAGCAGGCAGTTCCGTAGGCTTATCAACGGTTAGCCAGTTGTCTTCGGCCACAGTTCGGTTAATGAGTAATGGCATTGGCATTCTCCTTGAAGGGCTTGATTCCGATTCGGTCGACTGTTTTGATAAAAGGTTCACCCTCTAGGCGGTTTTCAACATAGGTGTTGAGAATGGCTTCCAGTATGTCGGCTATTTTGTCAGCCGGGTAGCCTCGGCCAAGTGCTGTCCCCAGTTTGGCTTCTTCACTGGCAGATCCGCCAAGCCGGATCTGGTAGTAAAACTCACCTTTATTGTCGACGCCCATAATGCCGATATGACCAGTATGGTGATGTCCGCAGGCATTCAGACAACCTGACATGTTGAGATGAATGTCGCCCAGGTCGTACAGGTAGTCCAAGTCATCAAAACGGGCATTGATCTGATCGGCGATATCCAGGGTGCTCGCATCAGCCAGAGAGCAAAAATCATAGCCGGGGCAGACGATCATGTCTGTGAGTGTGCCGATATTCGGTTTCGCTAAATCTAATGTAACGAGTGCTTTCCACAGGGCATAGAGGTCTTTTTGTTCAATGTCCGCCAAGACCAGATTTTGGTTGAATGTAGCGCGTATTTCGCCAAAGCTGTATTGATCAGCCAAGTCGGCAATGGCTTCCATTTGTTGGTCACTGATGTCGCCGGCCGGTCGGCTAAAGGACTTCAGCGAAAGGTATACAACACGGTAACCAGGCTGTTTGTGTTCGGCAGTGTTTTTCTTATACCAGGTGTTAAAGGCAGGGTCTGTGTTCAGTTGTGCCTCTAGTGTCAGGTCTTCGCTGGCTCTTGCTTGGTAAGCATGAGGTTGGAAGTGGCTCTGAAGGCGTTCGATTTCAGCGTTTGGCAATTCGAGATCGCTATTTTTGATGGCCTGCCATTCGGCTTCAACTTTTTCTTTAAAAGCTTCTATGCCGATTTTATTAACCAGAATTTTGATCCGCGCCATGTATTTCTTATCCCTTCGGCCTAGCAGGTTATAGACGCGCAGTATGGCTTCCAGGTACGAGAGCAGGTGTTTTTTCTCCAGGAACGGGTGAATTTGTTGGCCGAGATGCGGGGTGCGCCCCAGGCCGCCGCCAACGAGTATTTCAAAACCGGTTTCTCCGGCGCTGTTCTTGACAAGATGAACACCGATGTCATGAATTTGTGATGCTGCTCTGTCAATAGGACTGGCAGTAACCGCAATTTTGAACTTGCGTGGCAGGTAGGCGAATTCCGGGTGCAAAGTGGACCACTGGCGAATAGCCTCGCACCAGGGGCGTGGGTCTTCAATCTCATCGGGCGTCACACCGGCGAGTGGGTCGGTTGTCGTGTTCCGGATGCAATTACCACTGGTTTGGATGGCATGCATTTGCACGGAGGCTAATTCGGCGAGAATATCAGGGACGTCTTCCAGTTGTGGCCAGTTGTACTGGATGTTAGTACGCGTGGTGAAGTGGCCATAGCCCTTATCGTAAGTTCGGGCAATGTGCGCCAGTTTGCGCATTTGTGTGGAAGATAACATGCCGTAAGGAATGGCAACGCGCAGCATGGGCGCATGGCGCTGGATGTAGAGACCATTCATCAGCCGCAATGGACGAAAGTCATCCTCGGGGATTTTTTTGTCCAGATAACGATGGGTTTGATCGCGATACTGTTCTACACGATCGTTAACAAGTTGTTGATCTTTCTCCGTATATTGGTACATGGGCTAACCTGTGTAAATGAATTCAAGGAGTAAGGTGTTTATGATGCGAGAATGAATCTCAAACCAATCATGAGTAATAATGACCCGATCAGCGGTTGCATAATTTTGAGCGATAGCTTAACAGCTACGTGACTACCTACAAGTACACCCGGCAATGAGCCGATCAGCAGGTAGAATAGCAATTCGAAGTCCATATTGCCCATCTGATAATGCCCAGCACCTGCAACGCTCGTCAATACAACGGCGTGAACGAGATCTGTTCCGATGATGGCGGGCATGGATAAACGCGGGTACAGGATGATAAGCATGGCAGTTCCTAGTGCCCCGGCGCCAACGGATGATAAAGTCACTAACACACCCAAAAGTACTCCGCAGGCAATGGTGAGTACACTGTGCCATTTTTCAATGTGACGATGGAAAGGCCGTTGTGTATTGGCCGTCATGAAGCGCTGGATCTTGTCTCTGAAAAATACAGCGATAGAGGTGAGCGTTAACGAGATGCCCAGCGTGATGTTGATGAGATATTCGAGTTGTGCGGGAGACTCCAGTTTATCTAAAAAGCCAATCGTGACCAGACCGCTGGGAACACTGCCGAGTAACAAAAATGCAACTATTTTCCATTCGACGAACTGGTTTTTCGCGTAAGCCCATATCCCACCGCATTTTGTGATGGCAGCATAAAATAAATCAGTACTCACTGCGATAACGGGCGGAATACCGAAGAGCACGATGAGTGCGGGTGTCATGAGCGCCCCGCCACCGATGCCGGTCAGGCCAATGATGAAGCCTACAACGAGGCCGGCGAAACTGTATGCAAATTCCATTAATCAGGCACATAAAATGATCGTGTGTAGAGTATGCGTGCTTTTTTACAGAACTTAAAAGAATGAATAGAAATTATTTTATAGCCCTAAGTAATTTAAAAACTTATATTCTTTTTTTACATAACTAAAGGACTACATAGTTGTTCCAATTATAAATAATAAGGCTCAGAATATACTCAACTTAATGTTTGCATTCGAATGAATGGAAATCCCCCGGTTTATTAATGCTTAACGATCTAAAAATCTAATGTCTGATTATTCTCTTACACACCTCAAACAGCTGGAAGCCGAGAGTATCTATATCATTCGGGAAGTGGCGGCCGCTTTTGAAAACCCCGTCATGCTGTACTCCATTGGCAAAGATTCAGCGGTGATGTTGCATTTGGCCAGAAAGGCTTTTTACCCTGGCAAGCCTCCTTTCCCGTTATTACACGTGGATACCACCTGGAAATTTCGGGCGATGATTGAGTTCCGCGATAAAATGGCGGCAGAAATCGGGATGGATTTAATCGTGCATACCAACCAGCAGGGTGTTGAACAAAATATTACCCCTTTTACGCACGGCTCAAAGAAATACACCGACGTTATGAAAACACAGGCGCTCAAACAGGCATTAGACATGTATCGTTTTGATGCCGCATTTGGTGGCGCCCGACGCGATGAAGAAAAGTCACGGGCTAAAGAGCGCGTTTTTTCATTTCGGGACCGGAATCATCGCTGGGACCCTAAAAATCAGCGTCCGGAGCTTTGGAATATCTACAATACGCGCACTGATAAGGGTGAAAGCATCCGTGTTTTTCCATTATCAAATTGGACAGAGCTGGATGTGTGGCAATATATCTATTTGGAAGGTATTCCGATTGTTCCTTTGTACTATGCCGCTGAGCGGCCTGTTGTAGAGCATGAAGGTGCTTTGGTTATGGTTGACGATGACCGCTTTCCACTGTCACCGGGCGAGGTGCCTGAAATGAAAAAAGTGCGCTTTCGGACACTAGGCTGTTACCCGCTGACAGGTGCGATTGAGTCCGAGGCGGACACCCTGCCTAAAATCATCCAAGAGATGCTGCTGGCCAGCACTTCCGAGCGGCAAGGACGTTTAATTGACCACGATCAAGCCGGTTCCATGGAAAGAAAGAAAATGGAAGGCTACTTCTAGCGCACTTTACCGTGTTTACGCCAAGCGCGAAATTAGGCAGTCTGTATGAAGATTGCCACATTGTTTTAACTTGCTACCTTTGCTTAAAAATATTATGAGTCATCAATCTGAATTAATTGCCGAAGATATTGAGTCGTACCTGGCCCAGCATGAAAACAAGGAACTATTACGGTTTATCACCTGCGGTAGTGTGGATGATGGCAAATCCACACTCATTGGCCGCTTGCTGCATGATTCTAAGATGATTTATGAGGATCAACTGGCTGCTGTTCAAAGTGAAAGTGAACGTTCAGGAAATGCCGGCGACAATGTTGATCTAGCATTATTGGTTGATGGTTTGCAGGCAGAGCGCGAGCAAGGTATTACGATTGATGTTGCCTACCGCTATTTTTCCACCAGTCGGCGCAAATTCATCATCGCCGATACGCCAGGTCACGAGCAATACACACGCAATATGGTAACAGGTGCTTCAACGGCTGACTTGGCCGTCATCCTGATTGATGCGCGCAGCGGCGTGCTGGTACAGACCAAGCGCCACAGTTACCTCGTCTCTTTGCTTGGTATTAAACATACCGTTGTGGCAATCAATAAGATGGATCTGGTTGACTATGACCAGTCGCGTTTTGATGAAATCAAAGCTGATTACCTGGCGTTTGCCAAGAAACTGGATATTTCCGACGTACACTTTATCCCCATTTCTGCGCTAAATGGGGATAATGTTGTTTCATCCAGTGAAGCCATGCCGTGGTATACCGGCAAACCATTGATGGAGTCTTTGGAGAGCGTCTCGATCTCGGACGACTATAATTTTGAAACCTTAAGGTTCCCTGTTCAGTACGTTAACCGGCCTAACCTGGATTTCCGTGGCTACTGCGGCACCTTAACGGCAGGTACCGTGGCTCCAGGGGATGAAATAACCGTGTTGCCTTCGGGTAAGTCAAGCCGTGTCCGTTCGATCGTGAGTTACGATGGCGAGTTAAATCTGGCTTATCCTCCCATGTCCGTCACATTAACCCTGGACGATGAAATTGATATCAGCCGTGGAGATATCATCGTAAAGTCAGAACAGGCTGG
>DJFX01000045.1:126310-151540 GCA_002432635.1 Halothiobacillaceae bacterium UBA5861
GCATTAAAAAAGCGTTTTAACGCAACAATTGTGTGGATGTCTGAAGGCGCCTACAAATTTGATCAACATTATGATATTAAAATCGGAACCGCGACGATAGCTGGCCGGATCAACAGAATTCACCACCGAATTGATGTGAATACACTTGAGCAGCTACCGGCTGCAACACTTGGGTTGAATGAAATAGCCTTCTGTGAATTGTCAGTCGAGCAGGCGATTCTTGCCGATGCCTATCAGGAGTACCGGGGTACAGGGTCGTTTATCTTGATCGACCGGTTGACGAATGCAACCGTAGCGGCAGGCATGATTAGCCCCAAGGCTGACACTGAGACGGCGCGTCAAGTCATTGAACAGTCAGTGGTTAAACAAACAGACTGGGAAATGCGATTTGCTCAAAAGGCCGGGGTGATTCATATTCAGGGGGGCTCCCAGAAATTACGCTCACAAGCGGTTTATACGCTGGAAAAGATGTTATTCGGTGCTGGCAGGCTGGTTTTCACCGCAACAGATCACCAGCTGGCTCAAATTGATCCAGAAGGTCGTCACCACCTGATTAACTTTTTACTCGAAAAAGGCGCCCTCGTTCTGACAGATCAGTTGTACCCAGGCCTCCCTAGGCCTTCATATGCTGTTGATTTGGGTGAGTCCTCACTGAATTTAATGGAGCATCTCGAGCAAGCTTTTAACGAGCTAGAAAAAGAATAAAGAACGGAAGGTAGATATTCAATTGAGTCTTTTGATCAGGCCTTTCATTTAATAAGTAATTCGCCTACAATTTGCGCCTTGGCTTTGTAGCCACACCCATTCGATTAACTCCTTGCCTCGCTAATAATGCTGGCAAAACCCATAAGGAGTCTCAATGAGACACTATGAAATTGTGTTTCTGGTCCACCCTGATCAGAGTGAACAAGTTCCTGCAATGGTTGAGCGGTACAAAACCTTAATCAACTCGGATGGCGGTAGTGTTCACCGTCTGGAAGATTGGGGGCGAAGACAGTTGGCTTACCCTATTAATAAAGTCTACAAAGCACACTACATCTGCATGAATATTGAATGCAGTAAAAGTGTACTAGAAGAGCTGGAGCAAACATTCCGCTTCAACGACGCCATCATCCGTAATATGGTGCTAAAACTTGACGAAGCCGTTACGGAACCTTCATTTTTAGCAAAATCGGGTGATGAAAAGCCGCCAGCAGCCTCAAGTGCTAATGATGAAAGCAATGATGAGGAAAAGAGCTCAGAGCCTGAAGAGGGTTCCGAATCATCGGATGAATCTTCTTCTGCCAGTGAATAGCACCTGACATAATTGGGAGAAATTTAGATGTCATCATTTCGTCGAAGAAGATATTGTCGTTTTACCGCGGAAGGCGT
Organism: Halothiobacillaceae bacterium UBA5861; assembly: GCA_002432635.1. GTDB lineage: Bacteria > Pseudomonadota > Gammaproteobacteria > UBA5861 > UBA5861 > UBA5861. Next base: position 127,682 of record DJFX01000045.1, read on the forward strand.
TAAAGAAATTGACTACAAAGATTTAGATACACTCAGCGCCTACATTACCGAAACAGGGAAAATTGTTCCAAGTCGCATCACAGGGACAAAAGCAAAATATCAGCGGCAACTTGCCACAGCAATAAAGCGAGCACGTTATATTGCATTGCTACCCTATTCGGATCAACATAAATAACTTAACTGCGAAGCTTAAGTTAAGGCCACAAAGATGTTTACCGGGCTGGCATCTTTTTCTATGAAAGGGTTGTGGCAGGCGAGGTTGATCGCTGCTACAACGCTGGTTCTGGCACTGCTGTTTCCTTTATTTGTTTGGTTAAGCGGGGCTTTTGTCGCCTTGGTTTTTCTGCGTAAAGGATTTTTGCCAGGCCTCCAAGTCATTTTAATAGCAGGGATAGGCGCTTCGTTATTTACATGGTTTGCAACAGGCTCTGCGCTGGTTGTGCTCGCGCCAGCCCTGCTGTTTTGGGTGCCCACAGCCGTTATTTCGTTAGTATTAAGAAATACAGTGGTATTGGCCAATAGTTTTTTAGTTGCGGCTGTATTAGGGTTTCTTATCGTTATTGGCATGTTTCTGTGGCACAGTGATCCATCGTCAGTTTGGCTGCAAGCTTTTGACGAGATGGGTCTGGTTGCAGATTTACCCGCGCAAATTACGGTAGACCCTGAGACAGTTGAAGGCTTTTTAACGGAAATCTCCCGGCTGATGACAGTCAGTTTGGCCGGTATGGTCGTGTTGAGCGCGTTGATCAGCATGTTGTTGGCGCGTGTTTGGCAAGCCACGCTTTATAACCCAGGCGGGTTCGGAAAAGAATTTCGTCTGCTGCACCTGGGTCAGGTACCTGCGCTTATTGCTGTCTTAGTGGCTGCTTTGTCGATGGCTGTGCAGAACGATATTTTGCTGGCGCTCTTTGTTGTTGTGCTATGTGTTTATCTGTTCCAGGGGCTGGCGGTATTTCATGCGCTGATTGTAAGTCGCTCCATGAGCAAAGGCTGGTTATTTGGCTTATACATCCTGCTCGTTGTGCTACTTCCGCAGATGGCGGTACTGTTAAGTACAGTAGGTGTGAGTGATACTTGGCTAAATTGGCGGCAGCGATTCGCAAAATAAAAGGCCTGTTTAGCTTTAATTTTAAATTCAAACAACAGGGTTTGATCATGCAAGTAATATTAATGGATAAAATTGAAAATTTAGGTAACCTGGGAGACGTCGTTGAAGTAAAACCGGGTTATGCGCGTAACATGTTGCTTCCTCAAGGCAAGGCAAAAGTGGCGACAGCTGAAAATGTTAAAGAGATCGAAGCGCGTCGTGCAGAGCTCGAGAAAAAGTCAGCCGATGAACTCACGGCTGCCAAGGGCAGAGCGGCTCAAATTGAAGCGCTTGCAATCGTCATTACCGCAAATGCGGGCACCGAAGGAAAGCTCTTTGGGTCTATTGGTCCCCATGACATTGCTCAAGCTGCTTCGGATCAAGGCGTCACTCTTGAAAAACGTGAAGTACGTATGCCTGAGGGTCCTTTGCGCAGTGTAGGTGAGTACGAAGTTGCCGTTCATCTGCACACAGATGTGGATACTTTTGTCAAAGTTACGATAGAAGGCGTTGAAGAAACTGATTGATAGTGACTGTGGGTAAGGTTGCCTGTTCACTCATCAGCTAGTGAACCAGGCATTCATCTCCTTCTTGGCTTTACACAACAGAGCCACATACGTTATTTATTAAATACTGAACCCGGTACACAAATGCCAGTAAGGCAAGTGCAAACCTGAGATGATTGATAACCTTCCGTCTGAACAGCTAGAGGATAACGACATCCTAAAAGCCAAACTGCCGCCCCATTCTACGGAGGCTGAGCAGGCTGTTTTGGGGGGGCTGATGTTACGTAATCAAGCATGGGATTCGATTGCGGACCGAGTCAGCGAAGAAGATTTTTATCGTCGGGATCACCGGGTCATTTTCCGGGCAATTGCCGAATTGGCAGAAAAAGACAATCCCCGGGACGTCATCACACTCTCAGAGTGGTTAGGTGAGCGCAGTGAACTGGATAATATTGGTGGCTTGGCTTACCTCGGTGCTTTGGCCCAGGATACACCAAGTGCTGCCAACATTGTTGCTTATGCGGATATTGTCCGCGAACGCTCTGTACTCCGGCAACTGATTGAAGTGGGTAATGAAATAGCGGGGGCTGCTTACCAGGCGGATGGTCGTACCAGTAAAGACCTCCTGGATCAGGCAGAGTCTCGTGTTTTTGCGATCGCAGAGCAAAGTAGCCGGACACAACAAGGTTTCCAAAATATTCGCACTGTGCTCGCTGGAGCGCTGGATCGGATCGATACGCTGTTCACCAGTGATTCCGCAGTGACCGGGTTACCGACCGGGTTTGATGACTTTGATGAATTAACCTCTGGTCTTCAGGCTGGGGACTTGGTCATTGTGGCAGGCCGCCCGTCGATGGGGAAAACCACCTTTGCGATGAACATCGCCGAGCATGCGGCGATTAAAGGTGATGAGCCCGTTGCGGTCTTCAGCATGGAAATGCCGGGCGAACAACTGGCGATGCGTATGATCTCATCCTTAGGCCGTGTTGAACTTCACCGCCTGCGATCCGGAAACCTTACCGATGCGGATTGGCCCCGTATTACATCAGCCATCTCTTTGCTCGACCAAAGAGGTCATTTGTTCATTGATGATACACCTGGCCTGACGCCGATGGAACTCAGAGCGAGAGCTCGGCGCCTGAAGCGTGAGCATGGTCTGAGTTTGATTGTCGTGGACTATCTGCAATTAATGCAGGTTGCTGGGCGAGGTGAGAATCGCGCCACGGAAATCTCTGAAATCTCGCGATCATTAAAAGCACTGGCCAAAGAACTAAATGTGCCGGTTGTGGTACTTTCCCAGTTAAATCGTAGTCTTGAGCAACGACCCGATAAGCGGCCTGTCATGTCTGATCTTCGAGAGTCAGGCGCGATTGAACAAGATGCGGATGTCATCGTTTTTATTTATCGGGATGAAGTTTATAACCCGGAAAGTAATGATAAAGGCACCGCTGAAATTCTCATCAGAAAGCAACGTAACGGCCCTATAGGTACTGTAAAGCTTACGTTTTTGGGGCAATACACCAAATTTGAAAACTTCATGCCTGAAGTTGAATTTTATTCGGGGTAACTCCAGTATGCCTGAGCGGGGAGTGCATATCACCATAGACCTTCAGGCATTGCAACATAACTTTGAACTCGCACAGCGAGTCGCACCTAACAGTAAAACGATGGCTGTCATCAAGGCTGACGCCTATGGCCATGGTGCGGTCGAGTGTGGGCGAGCGCTTTCAGCCTATGCCGATGCTTATGCCGTGGTCTTTCTTGATGAAGCCAAAGAGTTGCGCGAATCCGGTATCTGCCAACCCATACTCCTTCTACAAGGTTGTAGAAGTGTTCATGAGCTGGAGCAGGCCGCAGCCTTGGAGTTATGGACGGTTGTCCACTCAAAAGAGCAACTCCGTATGCATGAGCTTGTTAAGCTGCCGCAGCCTGTCACCGTGTGGCTTAAAATTGATACGGGCATGGGGCGACTTGGTTTTTCCCTTGCTGAACTGCCTGAAGTTTATGCGAGGCTGAGCGCGTGTCAGTCCATTTCATCTGCAATGACGCTCATGACGCATTTGGCGTGTGCCGATGAGCGTCACAACCCGTTAACCTTAGAGCAATGTCAGCGTTTTAGAAAGGCCACAGCAAGTATGCCTTGTACGCACAGCATTGCGAACTCAGCAGGCGTTTTGGGTTGGCCCATAACGCATGCCGAGTGGAACAGGGTCGGTATCATGCTTTACGGGGGAACGCCATTTGTTGACAGTTCTGCGGCTGACTTGGGATTAAAGCCGGTGATGGGGGTGGAATCGTCATTAATTGCCATTCAAAACCACTTACCGGGGGATACGCTTGGCTACGGTGCAGAGTGGGTTTGTCCTGAAGCGATGCCGGTGGGTATTGTCGCGGTTGGGTATGGCGATGGTTATCCACGCGGAATAACAAACGGCAACGTGCTGATAGGAAAACAGATTGCGCAAATTATTGGACGGGTCTCAATGGATTCTTTATTGATTGATCTTCGGGGCATTACGGCACATGTTGGCGATAACGTTGTGCTCTGGGGAGCCGGGTTTCCGATCGAAGAAGTTGCGCAATCAGCCGCTACTATAAACTATGAATTGATGTGCCAGATCAGAGGGCGACGACACTATCGCTGAAGTGCTATCTGGAATCTATTGGTTCTGACCTTTTAAAGTGAGGAGGGCTTATGATCAATATCCAGAAAAAACTTGTGCTCTTGACGTTAGCACTTTTTCTATCCGGTTGTTTTGCAAAGAAAACGCATGAGCAAATGTTCAGGGCTGACCCTGCTCGGAGTGGCTATGTTGGTATGGATGCCGGTCCTTTTGTCCCTAAGGGGCAGGAAAAGTGGCGTTTTAAAACTCAAGACCAAGTGTATTCGTCACCTGCCATGGCAGGGGGGATTGTGTATGTCGGCAGCAATGATGAACATCTCTATGCGGTATCGGTACAGGATGGGCGTTTATTGTGGAAGTATAAGGTTGCCGGGAACATTGAGTCGTCGCCTGCAGTCGGTCCCGATACCGTGTATTTTGGGAGTTGGGACAGTTATTTCTACGCAGTGGACATTCAAACGCAAACACTACGCTGGAGGCACAAAACCGGTAGTTTTGTCTACTCATCGCCGTTGTTAGCTGGGGATAGTGTGTATTTTGGGAGTGACGATTTTCATGTCTATGCGCTCAATGCGCTGACCGGCGAAGTACGTTGGACTTACCGGGCCGGTGCCGGGATTTACTCATCCCCAGCGCTCAGTGGATCTGTACTGATTGTTGCCAGTTTGGATGGCATCGTACATGCCCTTGATCGGGAAACTGGAAACGAGCTCTGGCAGTTTGATATTGGAAAACCGATTTACTCATCGCCCGTGATTGGCAATGGGCGTGTGTTTATTGGTGCGGATGACCGGTTTTTACGCGCCCTGGACCTGAACACAGGTGAGGAAATATGGCGTTTCCGTACCGGTGATAAAATTTATGCATCCGCAGCGCTCCACAACGATGTATTGATTTTTACCAGTAGCGATGGCTTTGTTTACGCCGTTGATAGCAAAACAGGTCTGAAAAAGTGGGAATACAAAACTTACGGGCCTATTTTTTCCTCACCCGTGGTGACGGATAGCCAAGTTTATGTGACGAGCATGGACGGCTTTTTATATAGTTTGGACAAAGCGTCCGGAAAAGCCGCTTTGAAAAAAAATCTTGGAAAAGGGTTTTATGCGACCCCAGCTGTCGGCCAGGGAGTGATTATTGTTGCAGGTAATGACGGCGAACTGGTTGCGTTTGAATAAGTGCTTTGTTAATCAGTTAGGATAACAAGTAGTTATAATGGTTTAATATCTAAACAGTATTATCTCACAGGGATGTCTAACATCTGCACATTCAATAACCCTAAACCTAGATGAGGTTACTTCTAATATGCAACACGTTAAAAAGGCCGTGTTTCCTGTGGCCGGAATGGGAACACGTTTTTTGCCTGCGACAAAGGCCAATCCAAAAGAAATGCTGCCTATCGTTGATAAACCATTGATTCAGTATGCTGCAGAGGAAGCTGTTTCAGCAGGCATCGAAGTACTTGTTTTTATTTACGGGCGGCACAAAAGGGCGATTGGTGACCACTTTGATAAAGCCTATGAACTGGAAAAAGAGCTGGAAGAAAAAGGTAAAACCAAAATGCTGGAAGTTGCGCGAAATATCCTGCCAGCGGGGATCGATTGTGTATACATTCGGCAGGCAGAAGCGCTCGGGTTAGGACACGCGGTTCACTGCGCAAAACCGGTTATTGGCGATGAGCCTTTTGCCGTCATTTTGGCTGATGACATGATTAATCCCAAAGGGACCACGACTTGCCTGAAGCAGATGGTGGATGTGTACAATTATCATCACACCACAATCGTTGGGGTTGAGCCTGTGCCGGAGGAAAATATTGGGCGGTATGGTGTGGTGAGCGGTTCTGAAAGTTCAGACGGTATCATTGAAATGAATGGGATCGTTGAAAAGCCCGCCGCGAAAGATGCCCCCAGTAATTTAGGCGTCGTTGGGCGTTATATCTTAACGCCGGCTATTTTTGAACATATCGAGCGCTTGGGTAAAGGTACTGGTGGCGAAATTCAACTGACGGATGCGATTGCTACATTAATGGCAGAAGAGAGAGTGCTTGCTTATAAATTCAAAGGCAAACGCTTTGATTGCGGGTCTAAATTAGGCTATCTGCAAGCCACGGTCGAGTATGCTTTGGAACACCCGGAGCTTAAGAAAGAATTTAGAGCGTATTTGAAAACACTCAAACTTTAGTACGCGCGAGGCGGGTACAGCATTCAGCGCGGTACCCGCTCACTTTAGCCGATACAATAGTGTGGACTGAACTTCAGTCTTTCAAAAAACGATGATAGGCCTCGGTTGAGAAACCAACCTGGATCTCATCCTGATCAGAGTCGACCAGCACCGGGCGCTTAATTAATGCGGGTTGTTTACACATTAACTGGCCAGCCTTGGTGGCATCAATGTCTGTCTTTTCTTCTTCAGACAAATTCCGCCACGTTGTCCCACGCTTATTTAATAAAGCTTCCCAACCAACTTTTTCGATCCAGAGCTGGATAAGTTCTGGCGAGATACCGGCCTTCCGGTAATCGTGAAAGACATAGGCAACACTGTGCTCATCAAGCCACTGACGGGCTTTCTTCATCGTATCGCAATTTTTTATGCCATAAATTGTGATCACAGCGCGTCTCAAATGTTTCGAAGTAGTTCGTTAATGCCGACTTTTCCGCGGGTTTTTTCATCCACCTTCTTAACGATCACCGCACAATATAGGCTATGGCTTTTATCTTCAGCCGGTAAACTGCCCGAGACAACCACAGACCCAGCTGGGACCCTGCCATACATAATTTCACCGGTTTCGCGGTCGAGGATTTTCGTGCTCTGACCAATGTAGACACCCATCGAGATGACAGCGCCTTCCTCGACGATGATCCCTTCGACAATTTCTGAGCGAGCGCCAATGAAGCAGTTGTCTTCAATAATCGTTGGTGCTGCCTGAAGTGGTTCCAGCACCCCGCCGATACCCACGCCGCCAGACAAGTGAACATTCTTTCCGATCTGCGCACAGGAGCCAACGGTTGCCCAGGTATCGACCATGGCCCCCGAGTCTACATAAGCGCCAATATTGACATAAGAAGGCATCAGCACCACATTAGGCGCAATATACGACCCTTTCCGCGCGACGGCGGGAGGAACAACGCGGACACCGGATTGTGCAAAGTCCTCGGCAGTATATGCGGCATATTTAGTTTCCACCTTGTCGTAGAATTGTGTAAACCCTCCGGCGGACATCGGTGCATTGTCCTGAACTCGGAAGGATAGAAGCACAGCTTTTTTTAACCATTCATTGACATGCCAATTGCCAACACCGTGTTGTTCAGCAACTCGGGCTTCACCCGAGTCGATTAAGTTAATGGCTTGATCAATCGCCTGTTTAATGTCCGGGTCAACGGCTGCAGGGCTGATATTCGCACGATTGTCAAAAGCTTCTTCAATAATAGTTTGCAGGTCATTCATAATAAAACGCTCCTTTGGATCAATTTATCTTTTACAAGGCTGCTGAAAACTGGCCGATTGTTTGAGCGGCACTGACGCAGTCCTTCAGTGGTGCCACCAAGGCAATACGAATATGGTGGCTGCCAGGGTTTTCACCGTTTACCCTGCGGGCCAGGTAACTGCCGGGTAGTGTGAGTATGTGATGATTTTTATAAAGATTCTGTGTGAAAACGGTGTCGTCAATGGGTAGCTCTGGCCACAAATAAAAACCAGCATCCGGCCTTGTCACTGACAAGGTACCTTGAAGGGTGTTGATCACGGCGTCAAACTTTTCCCGGTAAGCTTGCCGGTTTTGTTGGACATGATCTTCATCTTTCCATGCTGCGACGCTCGCGGCTTGAACCGGCGGCGCCATGGCACAGCCATGATAAGTCCGGTAACGGTAAAAGGCCTCCATGACATGCGCATCTCCTGCCACGAAACCCGAGCGAAGGCCGGGTAAATTTGACCGCTTTGAGAGGCTGTGGAAGACAGCGCAGCGCTTGTATTCCGTGTTGCCCATTGCGGCTGCGGCTTCGAGTAACCCGCAAGGAGGCGTGCTTTCATCGGAATAGATTTCTGAGTAGCACTCGTCTGAGGCAATTAAAAAGTCATATTTTTCAGCAAGTTCAATGAGTCGTTGCATGTCCTTTATTGACATCACAGAACCTGTTGGGTTGTTGGGAGAACAGATATACACCAGCTGGCAGGCTTTCCAGTCCGCAGAGCTGATTGCGTCAAAGGGGAGTTGGTAGCCCGTTTGCCGGGTGAGTGGGTAAAAAGCGGGTTTTAAGCCGGCCAGTAATGTTGCACCCTCGTAGATTTGATAAAACGGGTTTGGCATGAGCACAGTATTTTTGTGCGCGAGAGAAGGGTTCAAAACGCACTGTGCGAAAGAAAACAAGGCTTCGCGTGTACCATTGACGGGAAGAATTTGTTTTTCAATATTCAGGCTGTTTTCAGGCAGTTTGTAACGGTGTGAAAGCCAGTTTGCGATCGTCTCTCTGAGTGCTGCAGAGCCTCGTGTGGGCGGGTAGTTGGCGACGCCACCCAGATTCTCTTGCAAGCATTCGAGCACAAAGGCCGGTGGTGCATGTTTGGGTTCACCGATGGATAACGCCACGGGGGGGTGGCCAGCGGGTGAAATACCGGCGATTAATTGTGCCAGTTTTTCAAAAGGATAAGGTTCTAGCTGCGTGAGATAGGGGTTCATAACGTGCTGTTTTTCATTCGTAAGCTCAGCATTATAAGCGATGCACTTGGAGGTAGGACAGTTGTTGTCCGGCGATTTGTATCAGGGAATGTCGATAAAGTCGTCAATGCTGACTTCTTCGTGTTGGGTTGTTTTCCATTTCAGGATGTCATAGTAGCGGCGAATGTTTTGGACATACTGAAGGGCTTCATGTCCCCGAGCATAGCCGTATTCCGTTTGTTTGTACCACTTTCGTTTTGTGAGGAGAGGGAGAATATTTTTGATATCAATCCAGAGGTTGGGATTTTTATTCAGCTTAATCGCTAATTTGCGGGCATCACGGATGTGGCCCAGGCCCAAGTTGTAGGCAGCCAGCGCAAACCAGGTGCGATCAGGGTCTTCGACTTTTTTATCAATACGATCACGGATACTTTTAAAGTAACGGGCGCCTCCCATGACACTGTCTTCTGGGTCCAGTCGGCTTTTAATGCCCATTTGACGAGCGGTTTTGAGCGTTAACATCATCAGCCCACGCACGCCCGTTGGTGAGATGGCTTTGGGATCCCAGTGTGACTCCTGATGCGCAATAGCCGCTAATAAGCGCCAGTCTGTGCCTGTTTCAAGGCCCGCTTTTTCGAAGAGAGCTTGAAATTTTGGCAGGCGGGTTTCAATCCGGTTGTTGAACAGCTGAGTGCCTGAATAGTTGAATTTTTCGATGTGTCCATAATGGCGTTCGATCAGTTTGGCTAATTGCCCGTTGTCTTTCATATGCAGTAAAAAACGATCGGCTTCGTTGTACAGGCTGTGGTCGTCGCTCATGCGAAAAGCCCAGGAAAGCTTTTGTGCGTCATTGAGGTCAAAGGCCACCACCAACTCCGGGTAAAAGTGCCGGGTTAATAAAATCTCGTTGGAGTAAACCAGTGCGTAGTCAAGCAATTTGTTGGAAACCGCTTCGAGTAGTTCCTCTGGGTCTGCATTTTCGAATGCCTGCCATGTTAAGTTGTTGTATATGAGTTTTTGGACCTTAAGGGATTCGGTCAGGCTCGTGCCGTCAATAACACCTAAACGGCCATCACCTAAGTCTTCGATCGTTTTGACATAAGGCTTGCCCTGGCGTTTGATGATCTGTTCCTTGACGTTTAAATAGTCGGTTGTGAATAAAAACTGATTCGCATAAGCCTGGGTGGCTGTTAGCCCTGTGGCGGCAAAGTGGCTTTGTTGCCGCACGATCATGTTCATGGCTTCTTCATGTGATGAAGCGACAGTGACATCAAGGTCAACTTGCAAATAATCCGCAAAGGCCTGTGCCAAATCGTATTCAAAACCAGCGGGGCCATTTTTCCCCTGGTAGTAGGTTGTCGGGCCGTTCAGTGTGACAACTTTGATAACGCCGCGGGATTTGACTGTCTCCAGTTGGGTGGGCTTGAGGCTGATATAAATGTAACTGATCAGGCTGGAAAATAATAAAGTGATCGCTACGGTAAAAAAAATATGTAACCGGCCATTAAACCGAAACCAGTCATCAAGCTTGGATCGGTGAGTCAAAAAATCTCTCTCTCGCATGCAGTGAAATTCGGCTAATACTACTGATCCCTTAAGGTCACATCAATGAACATCCTGAAACTAAGCGGCAGTGAGGGCTTCATTGTATTGGGAATTGTTAAAGTTAGTATTTTATAAGCCGATTCTATGGTTATTAAGACCCATGCAAAACAGGGATGTATAGATGTCTATTAAAACCAAACTGATCATCGTTTTTATTTTACTGGTAAGTGTTCCTGCGCTGATCGCCACGGCTGTGAGTACCTGGGTGGCAGGACGTAATGCCCAAGCTCTACTTGTCGAACAATCGCGCCAACAGCTTGTTTCGGTCAGGGAGTCGAAAAAACGAGAGATTGAGTCTGTTTTAAAGACCATGAGGGAACAGATTCGCACTTTTTCTGCAAATACCATGGTGGTGAATGCCGCTTCTGAGTTCAATTTCTCGTTTCCCGACTTTTTAAGTGAGGCAGGTTGGAAGGGTAATACAACGTTAACTGACAGGTTGCGGGATTTTTACCAAGACCAGTTTGGTCAACGCTTCACAGAGAAAAACCCCAATAGCAATACAAACCCTTTAAGTTTTATAGACAATCTGGACAATAATAGCGTCGGTCTGCAATATGCTTACATAGCAAACAATGAGCACCCTTTAGGTGAAAAGCATCAGCTGATTGAAAACAAGGATGATTCCTTTTACAGCTTGACGCATGGCCGTTTCCACCCCGCATTTAAACAATACCTTGAAGCCTTTGGCTACTATGATATTTTTCTCGTCCACCCGGTTACAGGCCGAATTGTTTATTCCGTTTATAAAGAAATTGACTTTGCTACGTCACTTAAAGACGGGGTTTTCGCCGAGACCGGTATTGGAGAAGCTTTTCGTGCTGCCGTGGAATCCAACCAGCCAGACTTTGTTTATATGACGGATTTTGCGCCGTATGCGCCTTCTTACGGGCATCCTGCTGCATTTTTATCTTCCCCAGTCTTTCAGGCAGGTGTGATGTCCGGTGTGTTAATTTTTCAAATTCCCCAGGACCGTATTGTGGAAATCATGACAAGCAATCACGCTTGGGAAAGTGTTGGTCTGGGTAAAACGGGCCAAAGCTACCTGGTCGGGAGCGACAAAACGCTGCGGAGTGAAAACCGGCATTTTATTGAACACTCAAGCGACTATCTGGACAGTCTTCAGAGGCTTGGATTATCCCCAGACAAGTTGGCCGATATTCGTGCGAAGAAAACAGCAGTCGGCCTGCAACCGGTAGACACGGCATCCATTACTCAGGCACTTAACGGAGAGTCAGGTTTTGCCGCATTCACAGATTTTCGCAATATCGAAGTGATTTCAACCTATGCACCTTTGTCAGTGGAAGATCAGCAGTGGGTCATTATCAGCGAAATGGATATGGCAGAGGTCAATCAGCATGCGAGCGCTCTGTCTCAGGCGCTGGTCAAAATGGCGATCATGTTATTACCGCTTATGGCGGCGGTGGCAATTGCCTGCGGTGTGGGTGTTGCCTTTCGCTTAGTGAACCCGGTTGAGCGCCTGGAACAGGAAATTGGTGAAATAGAAAAAAATTCAGACCTTTCATTTCAACTACAGGCAAAACCGAACGATGTCACTGTCGGTATTGTCTCGTCCCTTAATGTTTTACTGAGTAAAATTCACAGTATCGTCACCATGGCAGCGGATGGCGCGCAGAAAATAACACACGCTGCAGAAAATATTGAGTCTGTGAGCGTTGAGACTAATGAAGGCGTCAGCAAGCAAAGTGCCGAAATAGAACGTGTTGCCAGCGCCATGGATGAGATGGTTGCCTCTGTCAAAGAAGTGAGCCAGAGTGCCGGTAACACCAGCCGGTCAACCTATGACGTTAATCAGCAGGCCGAGCAAAGTAATCAATTAGTTCAAAATACAACCCTGTCTATTGAGCGGTTAGCTAATGAGGTTCAACAAGCCACTGACGTCATTAATCAACTGGCGGTCGAAAGCGATAAAATCAGTGGCGTGATGGATGTGATTGAGAGCATCGCCGAGCAAACCAATCTGCTTGCCTTAAACGCGGCCATTGAAGCGGCCCGGGCTGGTGAGCAAGGTCGAGGCTTTGCGGTTGTAGCCGATGAAGTGCGCTTGTTGGCCAGCCGAACGCAGGAATCAACCTCTGAAATACAACAGATGATCGTTGCTTTACAGAATGGATCGGAAAAAGCGGTCAAAGTCATGGGAAAAGGACAGGCCACAGCACTGGCGAGCGTGGAAGAAGCCACCCAAGCTGCGGAGGCTTTACGGCAGATCAAAAGTGCCGTCCAGGAAATTACCCAAATGAGTCAGCACATTGCACAAGCCTCTGAGCAACAAAGCCTGGCGTCAGCCGATGTGAATTCAAGTTTGCATACCATTAACGATGTGTCTGATGCCACCACCGCGGAGGCAGTTAAAATGCAAGAGGCGAGCAGTGAATTGACCGCGTTGGCAGCGGAGCTGAAACAAGCCATATCGCAATTTAAGCTCTAAGCTGGGGCAAACAAAATAACAATGCAGTATTGAGGAACTTCCGGATTTATGAAAGGCTGAGGTGACATCATCAGTCTGGAGACCAGCATGCTGGAAGCCTTAAGGCATTATCTGAAAAATAAGCCCGGAGCTGAGGAAACACAGCCATTCGGGCCGGATGCTCTCGTATACAAAGTCATGGGGAAAATGTTTGCCATTGTCGCGTGGCAAGCTGACCCACTCACGATCACACTGAAATGTGACCCGGATGAGGCTGAAATGCTGCGTTCTTTGTACTTAGCGGTTAAGCCGGGTTACCACACCAACAAACGTCACTGGAACACCATCACGCTGCATGAGCATGTTGTCGAAGATACCTTGCCCGATGGAATGATTTTTTCATTGATCGACAATTCTTATCAGCTGGTTGTAAAGAATTTAAATAAAAAAACACAATCAAGGCTTGCCATTCTTACGGCACAGTGTGATAAATAACTCAACCAGCGTGACCTCGCGGCAGTGATCAAGCTGTCTGACAACGTGTACCAACCCACCCAGCCGGAGAGATGAATGGAGTTAAGCCCCAGAGAAAAAGACAAATTATTATTGTTCACGGCGGGCCTGCTTGCAGAGCGCCGAAAAGCCAAAGGTATAAAACTCAATTATCCAGAAGCCATTGCCTACATTTCCTGTGCCGTGCTTGAAGGTGCGCGAGAAGGCAAAACGGTTGCAGAAATGATGGAAGCAGGTCGGCACCTGTTAACAACCGGCGATGTGATGGAAGGCATTCCGGAAATGGTCAAAGAAGTGCAAGTTGAAGCCACTTTTCCAGATGGTACAAAGCTGGTCACCATCCACGACCCGATTCAGTGAGGAAACTACGCATGATTCCAGGTGAAATCATCCCTGCCAAAGCCGCCGACATAGCACTGAACAGCGGCCGTGAAACGATTGATGTTGTTATCGCAAACAGTGGTGACCGGCCTATCCAAGTTGGGTCTCACTATCATTTCTACGAAACAAACTCAGCCCTCATCTTTGACCGAGAAAAAACCAAAGGCTTTCGGTTAAACATCCCTGCGGGGACGGCTGTTCGCTTTGAGCCGGGCCAGGAACGGGCTGTGCAACTGGTGGCTTACGCCGGTGATCGCATGGTTTACGGGTTTAACGCTAAAGTCATGGGACCATTGCCCAGACAAAAACAAGGAGGGCAATAGACATGGCAAAGATCAGCAGACGCGCCTATACAGAAATGTATGGACCAACAGTCGGCGACCGTGTCAGGCTCGGCGACACTGAACTGATCATTGAGGTTGAAAAGGACTTCACCCAGTATGGCGATGAAGTGAAATTCGGTGGGGGTAAAGTCATTCGGGATGGCATGGGCCAAAGCCAGCGCACCGCGAAAGACGTGGTGGACACCGTCATTACCAATGCCCTGATTCTGGATCACTGGGGGATTGTCAAAGCGGATGTTGGCATCAAAAATGGCCGTATTGCCGCAATCGGCAAAGCAGGTAATCCCGACACTCAGCCAGGCATTGATATTGCCATAGGCCCAGGTACTGAGGCGATTGCCGGGGAAGGCCAGATACTCACGGCGGGTGGCATTGATGCGCATATTCATTTTATCTGTCCGCAGCAAATTGAAGAAGCTCTGATGTCGGGTACCACGACCATGTTAGGTGGGGGCACGGGACCGGCAACAGGCACAAACGCGACGACCTGTACGCCAGGCCCATGGAATATCCACTTCATGTTGCAGGCGGCAGAAGCCATGCCCATGAATCTGGGGTTTATGGGCAAAGGCAATGCCAGCCAGCCCGACGCTTTGCGTGAGCAGGTTGAGGCGGGCGTTATGGGGTTAAAGTTGCACGAAGACTGGGGCACCACCCCGGCGTCCATTGATTGTTGCCTGAGTGTAGCGGATGAAATGGATGTGCAAGTCGCTATTCATACAGACACGTTGAATGAGTCCGGTTTTGTCGAAGACACGCTGGCGGCTTTCAAAGGCCGCACGATTCACACATTCCACACCGAAGGGGCTGGCGGCGGGCACGCACCGGATATCATCAAGGCCTGTGGTGAAGCGAACGTTCTGCCTTCGAGTACCAACCCGACAAGGCCGTATACGGTGAATACCGTTGATGAGCATCTTGACATGCTCATGGTCTGCCACCATCTTGACCCCTCAATCGCCGAAGACGTTGCATTTGCAGACTCGCGGATCCGAAAGGAAACCATTGCCGCAGAAGATATCCTGCATGATTTAGGGGCCTTTAGTATGATCGCCTCGGACTCTCAGGCCATGGGCCGGGTGGGTGAAGTCATCTCCCGGACCTGGCAAACCGCACACAAAATGAAAGTGCAACGAGGGCCTTTGGCAGAAGATTCGGCACAAAATGACAATATCCGAGCCCGTCGCTACGTGGCGAAGTACACCATCAATCCGGCCATTTCGCATGGGATTGACTCAGAAGTCGGTTCTGTGGAAGTGGGTAAACTGGCTGATCTTGTACTCTGGAAACCGGCTTTTTTTGGCGCCAAGCCCGCTTTGATTATCAAAGGCGGTGGAATCGTCGCCGCTCCGATGGGTGATCCTAATGCCTCCATTCCAACCCCCCAGCCCGTACATTACCGTTACATGTTTGGTGCTTTCGGTGGTGCTCGGGAGGCAACCAGTGTGACGTTTGTTTCGCAGGCCAGTCTGGAAAATGGCCTGGCTGACCAGCTGGGCTTGCGCAAACAACTCATGGCTGTTCGTAATACCCGCAATATTGGCAAGGCCGATATGATACTGAACAACTATTGCCCCAAGATTGATGTTGACTCCCAAACCTATGAAGTCCGTGCAGACGGCGAGCTGCTGGTCTGTGAACCGGCGGAAGTGCTGCCGTTGGCCCAGCGCTATTTTCTTTTCTAGGTGGCTACGTTGATTAAAGTCATGCAACGGGCGGGCGCCAGTGACGCGGTTCATGCAACACTGACCTTGCCCTTTGATGTGCGCCAAAAAGCCCGTTTCAAAGCGCAACTCGACAACGGTGAAACGGTCGGGTTGATGCTTGAGCGCGGGCAAATTTTGCGCGGGGGTGACAAACTGTATGCAGAAAACGGATGGGTGATCGAGATCATACCGGCCCAAGAACAGGTCTCGACAGTGGTCAGTGAAGATTCGCTCTTGTTATCGCGTATCTGTTATCACTTAGGGAATCGCCACGTCCCTTTACAAATCGATGTAGGTTGGTGCCGTTACCAGCATGACCATGTACTGGATGACCTGGTTCGGGGATTGGGTGGAGTTGTCTGCTGTGAAGAGGCGTCATTTGAGCCCGAGTCAGGGGCCTATACCTCTCATGCCGCACATTCGCACAGCCATTAGGCAGAGTTTTCTATGAAACAGCTCTCATCACTTCGGTTATTACAATTAGCCAGCCCAAGTTTGCCGATCGGGGCATTTGCATATTCTCAGGGATTGGAAAGCGCAGTACAACAGGACTACGTTAATAATTTTGATACGGCGTGTCGTTGGGTGCACGACTTGCTTGAACAGGCGTTGGAACATCTCGATCTACCGATCTTTCTACGTTGTTATGACGCGTGGACCTGTCAGGATGAAGAAAGGGCAATCTATTGGAGTGCCTATTTAATCGCTAGCCGGGAAACGCGCGAGTTGCGCGAGGAGGAACGGCAGCTTGGTCAAGCACTTGCGCGCATCCTTTACAACTTGGATATGACGCAGGCAGGTGCTTGGCGGCGCGATTCTCAAACAAGCTATGCGGCGCTTTTTGCGTTGGCCGCTGTCAGCTGGGATATTCCTCAAGAGGAGAGTGCTGCAGCGTTTTTGTGGACGTGGCTGGAAAACCAGGTTGCCGCGGCGATTAAGCTTGTTCCTTTGGGGCAAACGGAAGGGCAGCGGATATTATTTGAAGTATCAGAGAAGATCCCGGCTTGTGTGGAAAGAGCGTCTTTAAAGACTGATTCAGCTATAGGCGCCAGCCTCCCAGGCTTCAGTATTTTAAGTGCGCAGCACGAAATACAGTACAGTCGCCTGTTTCGCTCCTAGTGACGTGCATGGAAATCGATGAGTAACTCGTTGACTTCGCCGGCGCACTCGTATTGAGCCCAGTGGCCGCAGTCCGGCAGGATGTGTTTGGTGAAATGTCGGGCGGCCTCACATTGTTCAACGCGCGCTTGCACAGACGGGAAGGCGTAGCGGTCTTGCTCCCCCCATAGGATTTGTAAAGGGCAGTGCGTGGCTTTGAGATTCTGTGGCAAAGAAACCTCAAAGCTAACCACTCGGCTATTAAAGCGTGTACGGTTAACATTGTGGAGCTGGGTTTGAATCGTTTCGTCCGTAATGGCACTGGGTTTATAGATCATGCCCTGGAGCAGGTTGTGCCGGATGACGGCAACTTCATCATCAGAATTTTTTGAAGACTTATCTCGTTTACGTATGTCCATGTTTCGACCTTTGGGAATGCCAAAGCCTCCGGGGCCGATAATCGTCATACGTCTTAGCTGCTCGCCGAGTTGAGTGGCGATCTGGCTGGCCACAACAGATCCAAACGAAAAGGCGATGATATCGACGGTGGGTTGATGTTCTACCAGACGGGAAACGGAGGCCCATACAAGGTCGAGATAGGCGTTGGCATCGGTGCCTTCGGCAACGTCAGGGGAGTCTCCCAAGCCGGGAAGGTCCAAAGCGCATACGGTCATATGGTGTGAGAGCGGGCCCAGATTTCGGATCCAGTGAGTATGTGATCCCATGCCGCCATGGAACAGCAAGGTGAACGGGCCATGACCGGCTGTGTAGGCGTATAGATGGGGTGTTTCGACACGAGTGAGCCGGGGAGAGTCCGGTGTGTTCATAGTACCTCCTATGGGATCAGGCTTACGATGAGCCCAATGATGCCGCCAAAAAAACCACCCCAGACAACCAGCCAACCCAAGTGTTGGCGAATCATGGTCTGGACCATTTCCTTAACCATGGCTGGGGTTAGCTCGGCCAGGCGGCTTTCCAGTACCAGACTGATTTTTTCGATGATGTCTTCGCTGAGCTTGTCATTATTGACACTGCTCTGCAAAATGCGTTGAAACTTGTCACTTTGGATCATGTTACCGATTTCAGTACTGACTTTTTCTTTAAACGGGTCGCGCAGGCCTTCCAGAACTTTCGTACCGCCGACCATGGACAGTACGCCGCCGAGAGACGAGTGTTTGATGACATCAAGCAGAGACTGGAATATCCGATCGTAATCAATGGATTGTAAAACGGGCTTCACATCTAACATGTTGCCAATGGAAGATTCCTCTGCGACCAAAAAGCGGTTGACATTTTCCCGGGTAAAAAACTGTTCCATGATCATTTCTTTGATGGCGCCTCGGAAAGCTTCAAAGCGATTGGGGATGACGCCTGAGCCATACAGCAAGGGCACTCGTTCAAAAAGCATGTGAACGGCCAGCCAGTTCGTAATAGCGCCCGAGAGCGCGAAGATACCAATGGAAAAAAGTGGTGCCTGAAAGTGAGGAGAGACTAGGCTGAGTAAGATGATTGTGAGTGCAATAAGGTTTGTAAGCAGGGACTTATCGATCATAAATGCAGGCCAGAATTTTAAACGTAAAAACTGGAAGCGACGTTACCAGCTGGTACGTGATAGAACAAGTACCCACTATTTGGCGAGCAGTAACCGCATTTGGTTTTTGACCCTTTTCAGGTCGGTTAAAAAAGAAGGCTGAGCACATTCGATCGAAACAATCGGGCGAAGTTCTTTTGCAAAGGAGCGCTTGTATTCATGGTCCCCTTTGAGCATATCGATTTCACGCATCCCTTTTTCTATGGCAAATTCGATGCTATGAGCCATTAACACCAGCCCAGGGCTAAAACGCTGATAGAGTGGGGAAAAGCCACTTTGGAAAAAGTACATTCTTTCGTTCCAGAGATACCAGTATTGAACGGCAATGTATTGATCGTTTAGCTTTAAATAGGTCAATTGAACGGCATTGATGTCGCTCAATTGCTGGATAACAGCCCGGTGGAAGTGAATATATTGTTTAGATTGGAATGAGTGATTGCGATTCTTTTGGCGCCAGCGTGCGGTGTGTAACGCAATGAGTTGCTCAAAAGCAGTGTCAAATTCCTCTGAACTCTGGCAGTAGCCAAATATCAGCTCGCCCGATTTTTTCAGCGCATTACGGCGGTGGTTTATTTGCCCCCGTCGGTTTTTGCTGAGTGAAGCGCGGTATTCATCCCAGGTGTTTGGGAGTTTGTTGTAATAAATGCTGGAGTCTTTACGCTGTACATGCAGGGATGGGTGGTGAGTATTTTTTTCTATTATCTGTTTCAAAAACAGTGAGCTACTTTCCATGTCGTTGAAAGCCAACGAATCCCACTCACGGGTGTGGTCGAACAGAAAGGCCAGAATACTGGCGCAGCATTTAGCTGAGTATTCAGGTGGGGATATCACATCGAGGTAGTCCGGTGAGGTATCGCCACCGGTGCCAATGAATCGTACAACGCGTTGGCTGAAGAGATGTAAAGGCTTGCGGTGATCGATGTAAAACGGGGCAATACCACACAACTGCTCGTTTTCTTTGCAAACAAGGAGAAAGAGGCTGCTGTTTCCCTGGTAATGCTGCCACCAGAGGTATTGCCATTCCCAACTGAGAAAAACAGATGCGCTGGGTACTTGGTCAATCAGTGCCTTCCATTGCGGTCTTAACGCTAAAAATGCATCGTCAGTCCGTAGAACGCTTATCTCCATGCAGTCCCTTTATGTCACCAGCCTATTTTTATATCGTCCCTGGTTGTGATTTATTTACAGAGCTGAGGTATTTGGGCACGCTATGGATAACTTCATGCGGCTGGTCGGAGAAGCCGGAAAACAAAGTCGCGCATATTATTCGCAGCCGGGATTCTTTTGAGTTCGTGTAATTCGGCCAGGCTGCCAAAACCTTCATTGACCGATACGGCCATGTCATAGTGCGCTTGTACAGAAGAGAGCATTTCCCTTGTGTAATTCCCATTAGGGTAACAAAAAGTTGGAACTGGCTTGTTGATCTGCTCTTCCAAAAGGTAACGCGAGCTGGCAATTTCATCTTCGGCTTCGCGAAGTTCGAGCGTATCGAGGATCGGGTGCGTCTTGGTGTGGCTGCCTATTTCAATACAGGTTGGTAAGTTTTTGGCATCCTCGGTATCCATAATGAGCCAGGCCTTGAGCATGTCTTCTGTAAAGGCTGGGTTGGGTTCTTCTTCGCGCAAGCGAGTCAAAAACTCTGTTCGTTTCGTGTGATCCCAGGTTTTAATTTCCTCGACGAGCTGTCGTTCAGAGGGCGATACGGCATGGGGCAGCACTTCTTGGCTGACCACTGCGTACCTGTCCGTATCCATCAGCATCAGGCGGCCTCTCAATTCATGATTCCAGAGCATGGATTTACCGTTGAGTAAATCACTGACCAGGTAGAACGTCGCTTTTAACCCCAATTCGTCCAGGATCGGTGCGGCGACCGTTGCGTTATTTCGTAAACCATCATCAAACGTCAGAATTATGGGAGGTTTGTCAGGCACAATTTCGCCACTGAGGAGTGCTTTGACTTCGCTCGCCCAATAGGTTGAAAAGTGCTTTTTAACAAACGCCATCTGTTGGCGAAAGTGACTGGCAGTGAGACCTGTATCATCAATGCCATGGTACATGATGATTCGAGTTTTATTGCCGAATAGCGCTTTAGGGGGAGTAAAGTGGGTGCCCAGTAAAATGGCTTGTTTTATGATTTTTTTCATTCCGTTACTCCAAGGAACCTTTTATGTCTGCAAAATACACAGCACTATTGTTCAACCATTTGAAGTAAAAATACTATCGATTCTTTCAGAAATTCTAGCTTTCACTGATGACAGAAGCACTTGTTTGATCAAATCCTTCAAAGAGAGATCTATTCCAGCCAGGGGAGAGGGATTAAACTCGGTAGCAGTCTAAATCACTGAAACGCATTTTACAGGGCAAAAAGAGACCATGCCCCTTGGCAACTTCATTTTCGTGCTCGTCGTACATAACCGATTCGGCATAGAGTTTACGGCCTTCTATTTTCACGATCTTACCCACGGCTGTCACCCGGCCTGAGGTCACCGGTTTACTGATATTGGTTGTGAAGCTGGCAGTGAGCACAACCCAGTCTTCACTGTGTGAACTGGCGGCAAAAACAGCACTGTCGTCCAGCAGTTTGAAGTAGACAGCACCGTGAATGGAGTTTGCTGCGTTGAAATATTCGGGTTGTATGTCCAATGTGATTTTGGCTTCGCCTTTGGAGACAGTAATTGTCGGGGGGAAAATCGTATTAATCGGTGCACTTAAATACATATTTTCAAGCGATTTGTAATGTACCGTGCTCAATGCTGTCTCCTTCAATAACGGCTTATTTTTCCAGTATTTTTTTGCAGCCACCCATATACCCTCGCAAAGCTTTGGGTATGGTGACGGAACCATCTGTATTCTGGTAGTTTTCCAGCACGGCGACCAGTGTACGGCCAACAGCCAGACCTGAACCATTGAGCGTGTGTACCAGCTCGGTTTTTTGCGTTTCCGGGTTGCGCCAGCGTGCTTGCATACGCCGTGCCTGGTAGTCCTGGGTATTGCTGCAGGATGATATTTCACGATATTTACCCTGGCCGGGCAGCCATACCTCCAGGTCATAGGTTTTTGCGGCCGCCGCCCCGGTGTCACCCGCACACAAAAGCATAACCCGGTAGGGTAATTCCAGGCGCTGAAGAATGTTTTCTGCATGGCCGGTCAGCTCTTCCAGTGCCTCCCAGGACTGCTCCGGGTGCACGATTTGAATGAGTTCGACTTTTTCAAACTGATGTTGGCGGATCATGCCACGGGTGTCTTTACCATAGGAGCCGGCCTCGGAACGAAAGCAGGGGGTATGTGCGGTAAACCGCAGAGGTAATCGTTTTGCCTCAATAATTTCATCACGAACCAGATTGGTGACGGGCACTTCAGAGGTTGGAATTAAATAGTACTCATTGTCATGCTGGAGTTTGAAGAGATCTTCCTCAAATTTCGGCAGCTGACCGGTGCCAAATAAGCTGTCCTGGTTGACCAGATAAGGGACATACATTTCTTCATACCCGTGGTGCTGAGTGTGAACATCCAGCATGAACTGGGTTAATGCCCGGTGCAGGCGGGCAATTCCACCCTGCATCACCACAAAGCGAGAGCCTGTTAATTTGGCGCCCGTTTCAAAATCCATGCCTTTGCCGTGTGTCAGATCAACATGATCTTTGGGTTCAAAATCAAACACCGTGGGCTCGCCCCAGTGACGGATCTCAACATTCTCATCTTCGTTGCGGCCATCAGGCACGGAGGCATGGAGCAGGTTCGGTAAACCTTGGATAAGCTGCTCCAATTCGGCTTGAACCTCAGCCAGTGACTGTTCAGCTGCTTTCAAGGCATCACCTAGTTCGGCGACCTGGCTCAGCAGGGGTTGAATATTCTCGCCGGCGGCTTTTGCCTTGCCGATGGATTTGGAACGGGTATTCCGCTCATTTTGCAACTCCTGGGTTTTTACCTGCAACTCCCGGCGTTTCGATTCAAGTTGGGTATATGCCTCTACATTAAATACGATATTCCGGCGGCTGAGTTGTTCGGCGACAAATGTTGTCTGGTTACGGAGAAGTTTTGGGTCCAGCATGGTGTGATTGTTATCCTGAGTCCGAGGAGGCTTAAAAGACCGAAATTATAGCGAGTTAAAAAATGCGCGCCAGCATAACACCACCCCAGGCAGCTAAAACGCACGCAATAACACTAATTAAAACATAACTTACCGCTTTAATGGTTTGGCCTTGTTCGAGTAAAAACAAAGTCTCATAAGAAAAAGTGGAGAATGTTGTAAATGCGCCGAGGAACCCAACCAGCACCGCAAAACGGAGCGGCTCCGGCACCGCCAGCTTTTGTAAAAACAAAATGGAAAAGAAACCTAACAGTAGTGAACCACTGATATTTACCAACAAGGTGCCATAAGGGTAACCTGTACCCAGCCAATTAAAGACCGCCCGCGTGACCCAGTAGCGTGAGACAGCGCCAGCGGCGCCAGCGAGCGCAATCGCTAAGATATTATCCATAGCGTGATTTTAGATTCCGGCCGTCTGGAATACAAAAAAGAGCGCCTTGCCCGTAGTATTCTTCAACATTGACATTTTGTTTACTGATTAAGGTGTACTCAAGAAAAGCATGCAAAGCCAACCCACATCACTCCATGATCTGGCGGCACAAATCAAAGCCTGGGCCAAGGCACAGGGCTTTCAAGACGTCGGCATCACAGATTGCGACCTGGATGCGCATGAAGAACACCTGCAAGCCTGGTTGAACAAAGGTTTTCATGGGGAGATGGACTACATGGCGCGGCATGGCGTCAAACGCAGCCGCCCGGCAGAGTTACTGCCGGGAACCACCCGTGTGATCTCAGTTCGAATGGACTACTTGCCGCCTAAAGCACGCAAGCCAGCGGATATTCTTGATCAGCCGGGGTATGCCTACATTTCACGTTATGCATTGGGCCGTGATTACCACAAAATCATGCGTAAACGCCTGCAAAAACTGGCAAGCCAAATTGAAACAGCGATTGGCGCCTTCGGCTACCGCGTCTTTGTCGACAGCGCTCCGGTGTTGGAAAAAGCACTGGCCGAAAAAGCCGGGTTAGGGTGGATCGGAAAACACAGCAACGTACTCAACCGCAAAGCAGGCTCCTGGTTCTTTCTTGGGGAAATTTATACCGACCTGGCTCTCCCTATCGATCCACCTACCGTTAAAAGCCATTGCGGCACATGCACGGCCTGCATGGATATTTGCCCAACACAGGCCATTGTTGGCCCCCAGCAAGTTGACGCACGGCGCTGCATATCCTACCTCACCATCGAACTGAAAAGTGCTATCCCTGCTGAGCTTCGCCCGCTCATGGGCAACCGG
>DJFX01000045.1:151792-151971 GCA_002432635.1 Halothiobacillaceae bacterium UBA5861
CGCCCGCTCATGGGCAACCGGATTTATGGGTGTGATGACTGCCAGCTCGTGTGCCCCTGGAATCGTTTTGCACGCATGACTGATGAGGCAGACTTCACCGTTCGCCACCAACTGGATGAAGCCAAACTGATTGAGCTTTTTGCTTGGACAGAAACAGAGTTTTTGGAAAAAACCGCCGG
>DJFX01000045.1:152256-152581 GCA_002432635.1 Halothiobacillaceae bacterium UBA5861
GCCGTCGCGATGGGAAACAGCCCAACTACCGCCGCAATTATTCAAGCGCTTAAAGCGAAACAAACTCACCCCAGCTCGATGGTGCAGGAACATATTCAGTGGGCTTTGGCCCAGCATGAGGATTACAAAGGTTAACCTCACGAACCTTTTCAACCAAATGATTAAAGTTAAAGGCGCAGCAGTTATTAAAAATAGCATTATGAAACACGCCATTGCGGAATACACAACCTTTGGGCTGATCAATCATGCGCCAAGCCCAGCTCGATAACCAGTTGATCAAACGCATCTTCAATGGCAGCTTCGTCAAAGTCGACAAGGTTATCCA
>DJFX01000045.1:152912-153057 GCA_002432635.1 Halothiobacillaceae bacterium UBA5861
AGCCCTAATAGCCTTTTTGGTTCCTCAATTTTCCCTTACTGTCTCAAATGTCTCAGAGTGGATAAGTGATGACTGATAAAATTTTGACCTTGAAAGAGGTCGCTGAGTACTTAAAACTGACCGAAAAGACAGCTTACAGACTGGC
>DJFX01000030.1:0-3725 GCA_002432635.1 Halothiobacillaceae bacterium UBA5861
CCAAGCGACAGCCCGATTTTGCGGCGACCTCACCTGCTCTCCAGCTTAATTCGATACTGGCAAAATCATCCGAGTTTATCCTTTTTGTTTTCCGGGTTGTTTATTGGCCCAACATCGCAGGCCCCCCGGGTTGATGAGGCGCGTGACGATGCCCTTTACGAGCTGGAAATTGCCCTGCAACGTCTGCCAGCCGGCGACGTACCTGCACCCTGGTTGATAGACCGGGTTTTGAGAAACCTCTTGGTTGATATCACAGGAAATACACATCGAGCAGAGTTTTGTATCGACAAACTTTATGCACCCTCCGGTCCGACAGGACGACTGGGGCTGGTGGAATTCCGTGGCTTCGAGATGCCGCCACACCACCAGATGAGTATGGTGCAAATGCTGCTTTTACGCTCTCTTATTGCTCGATTTTGGGACTCTCCCTATGAGCACCCAACCGTCCGCTGGGGCACCGAACTGCACGACCGTTTTATGTTACCCCACTATGTTGAACGGGATGTCAAAGATGTCATCGCTGATCTTAACCGCTGGGGGGTCGCATTTGACCCCTCCTGGCTGTCGCCCTTTGTTGAGTTCCGCTTCCCGCGTTATGGCACCACACAAATCGATGATATCTCGCTGGAACTGCGCTTTGCGGTTGAACCTTGGAACGTACTCGGTGAAGAAGTCACCGCCCAAGGCACCTCACGCTTTGTGGACTCATCCGTTGAACGCATTCAAGTCAAAGTCAACGGCATGACAGACTCCCGCCACTTTTTAACCTGCAATGGCCGCCGGGTACCTTTACGCAACACCGGCACCCGTGGTGAATTTGTAGCTGGCGTCCGCTTTAAAGCTTGGGCGCCCCCTTCGGGATTACACCCAACAATTCCCATTCAAGCTCCACTGGTTTTCGATTTGATGGATGCTTGGAGTGAACGGTCACTGGGCGGCTGTACTTACCACGTCTCCCATCCTGGTGGCCGTGGCTACGACGACTTTCCTGTCAATGCCAATGCCGCTGAGTCTCGCCGCTTATCACGTTTCTGGGCTCACGGACATACGCCCGGACCGGCACACGTCCCCCCCGCTGAAGTAAATCCTGACTTTCCTTACACGCTCGATTTAAGGATAGATCCATATGCTTAATACAGGCGCACCATTCAGCCGGGTAAACCCCAAGAGGAGACCATGCAAATAGACCTGAAACACTACCCGACAAAGCCATTTTATGACGAAATGCTCTCAGGCACGAACCGTGCTCGCTCGTATGCCAAACGCTTGGTCCAACACTTGAGGCGCATGGACAATGACGAGCTTGCTTCCCGCCAGACTGCGGCAGAGCTCGCCATTAAAGAGATGGGGATTACATTCACCGTATACACCCAAAATGACGGGGCAATTGACCGCACCTGGCCTTTTGATATTTTGCCCCGCATTTTGCCCAAATCTGAGTGGGATATTGTCGGAAAAGGCCTTAAACAACGTGTGCAGGCACTCAACTTATTCATCAATGACCTGTATCACGACCAAAAAATCATTAAAGATGGAGTGCTCCCAGCAGAAGTCCTGGAAAGCTCGAAAAACTTTCGGCCCCAATGTGTCGGGGTAACCCCCCCTTTTGGCGTATGGGCGCATATCTGTGGTTCAGACTTGGTCCGCGATAGGGACGGCACGCTCTATGTTTTAGAAGACAATCTCCGCGTTCCTTCCGGTGTTTCCTACATGCTCGAAAACCGGCTGGTTACCAAGCGCATCTTCCCGGAGTTATTTGACGACTACGCTCCTCTGCCAGTGGATGACTACCCCAATTATCTCTTCGACATGCTGTCTGACCTCTCTCCTCGGAAAGTTGACCAGCCAGAGGTCGTCGTTTTAACGCCCGGCATTTATAACTCTGCCTATTTTGAACACTCTTATCTGGCCCAGCAAATGGGGTGCGAACTGGTTGAAGGCCGGGATTTATTCGTAAATAAAAAGGACGAAGTTTACATGCGGACTGTATACGGTCCACAACGGGTTGATGTGATCTACCGGCGAATCGACGATGAATTTCTCGACCCGGAAGTTTTCAAAAAAGACTCCATGTTGGGCGTGCCCGGGCTCATCCGCGCCTGGAAAGCAGGAAAAGTATCGCTGGCCAACGCACCCGGTGCCGGAGTCGCTGACGACAAAGTCATTTATGCTTTTGTGCCCGACATCATCCGCTACTACCTCAGTGAAGAGCCCATCGTGCCGAATGTGCCGACCTACCGCTGCATGTACAAGCAAGAAAGAGACTATGTACTGGCTCACCTGGACGAGTTGGTCGTCAAACCCGCCAATGAATCCGGTGGCTACGGCATGCTGATGGGCCCCATGTCCACCCGAGCAGAACGCCAAAAGTTTGAACGCCTGATCCGCCGTAACCCACGTAATTACATCGCCCAGCCCACGCTGGGAATATCCACGGTGCCGACGGTCATTGGTGAAGGCGTGAGCCCCCGACATGTCGACCTGAGACCTTTTGTACTGAGTGGAAAACACACACACGTCACCATGGGGGGGTTGACCCGGGTGGCCTTAAAAAAAGACTCTCTGGTTGTGAACTCCTCTCAAGGCGGAGGGAGCAAAGACACTTGGATTGTCGATGTTTAGTGTACCGGTAACGTACGTTACCAGGAGGGACAAAGATGTTATCGCGTGTTGCTGAAAACCTTTACTGGATGGCGCGTTATATTGAGCGTGCTGAAAATACAGCACGGTTAATTAACGTTAATGCTTTTCTGTTATTTGATTTGCCAGCAGGTATCGCTCCGGGGTGGCAACCCATCGTGGCGATCTCTGGAATGGACGAAGCCTTTAGCAAACGCTACACCGAATACTCCGAACGCAATTGCGTCAAATTTTTATTAGGTGACTCTGAAAACCCCAGCTCTGTCATCGCCTCATTAGCCGCCGCGCGAGAAAACTGCCGCACAGTGCGAGAAATCCTCCCCCGCCTCATTTGGGAAGCACTCACTGAGCTGTATTTATTTGCAAAAGAAAACGCCGCATCCGGCCTGACTAAAAAAGGCCGCCATGCCTACCTGAAAGGCGTCATTGAAGGGTCGCAAAAAATTTCCGGAATATTGAACTCCACACTCATGCGCGATGAAGCCTACCACTTCATACGGATTGGGCGACACCTGGAGCGAGCCGATATGACCAGCCGTATTCTGGATGTTCGCACCGTCAACTTATTACCTGAGGAAACACCTGAACTCCGCCCTTTTGAGACCATTCAATGGATGAGTGTGCTCAAAACACTCACTGGCTACAACGCCTATCGGCGAAAAAAGCAGACACGCGTTCAGCGCAAAGTTGTATTGAGCTTTCTGCTCCAGGACAGCACATTCCCCAGATCTGTCACCTTTTCGCTGGAAGCATTACAGCACAGCTTATTGACGTTAAAAAATAACGACCTGTTATTGGCCTCTGTCAGCAGGCTCTTGAAAAAGCTCGCTACCACAGATGTCGGCGACTTGAAACAACAAGAGCTGCATAGTTTTATTGATGAACTGCAACTCAGTTTTATACGCATTAATCAGTTGCTTGCCGAAACCTATTTTTTTCGCGCCAAAGGTCGCCAGGGAGCACTTGCTTAAAATTGGCGAGTGCCTACCAACCAAGCATTTCGTAGCTAAAAACGGCCCTCGCTTAACCCCTTGATCGATATCAATACCCCACCGTTTATGGCAGGGTAGGGTTAATATTTTTCT
>DJFX01000030.1:3898-6101 GCA_002432635.1 Halothiobacillaceae bacterium UBA5861
ACCCACCGTTTATGGCAGGATAGGTTTAATATTTTCCTAAAAAATATTAAGTTAATCGTGCCCCGAAAAAACATTGTTTTCCATACAGAAAAACTGAGTAAGGCCTATCACATGGGTGAAGTGACCGTCCATGCCTTGCGGGGAATTGATCTTGATATCTATGCTGGCGAGCTTGTTGTATTGCTGGGGACATCGGGCAGCGGGAAGTCCACTCTGCTAAACATTCTCGGTGGTCTGGATGTCCCCACCTCCGGCACTGTTCTATACGAAGCACAAAACCTCACCCACGCCAGTGAACGCGAGTTAACTCAGTTTCGGCGGCTGCATGTCGGCTTTGTCTTCCAGTTTTATAATTTGATTCCAAGCCTGACAGCGCTTGAGAATGTGACCATTGTCACTGAAATGAAAGAAGACTCTATGCCCCCTCAAGAGGCACTGAACCTCGTCGGCCTGGGCGCACGCAGCCATCACTTTCCCTCTCAACTTTCCGGTGGCGAACAACAACGGGTGGCCATTTCCCGTGCGATCGCAAAGCGTCCAAGCATTCTACTTTGCGACGAGCCCACCGGTGCGCTGGACTCACAAACCGGCATTTCCGTGCTCGAAGTACTGGAAAAGGTCAACCAGTCGATGGGGACGACGACAGTGCTCATTACCCACAACGCCAGCATTGCAGACATGGCAGACAGAGTCATTCAATTATCCGATGGCCAAATCAGCAACATACATACAAATGCGCAAAAATGTTCGCCCAGGGACTTACGCTGGTGATTAGCAGCATCAACCGCAAGCTGTTCCGCGACTTCTGGTACTTGCGAGGCCAGGCTTTCGCGATTGCGCTGGTCATCGCGGGTGGACTGGCCAGCCTGGTCATGTCCGTCAGCACGCTGGAGTCCCTTCAACTCAGTCAAACCAGCTTTTATCAACGAGCTCGCTTTGCCGATGTTTTTGCCTCGATCAAGCGGGCCCCAGACAGCCTGGAAGCCCGGCTGCGCAACCTCCCCGGCGTCAACCAACTGGAAACCCGCATCGTAGCACCCGTTCGCCTGAGGGTGGCTGGTTTCGAACAGCCTATCAGCGGAAAAATGATCTCATTGCCCGACTCGGGCCACCCCCTGCTGAATGACTTAGAACTCTTCCAGGGCAGAACGATCCGGTCCGATGCACCCAATGAAGTGGTGATCAGTGAGGCCTTTGCCGAAGCGCATAGCCTAAGTCCAGGTGATGAACTCTCAGCCATTATTGACGGGCGTATCAACTCATTCACCATTGTCGGCACCGCGGTCAGCCCAGAATATATTGTCCAAACCCAACCGGGGACCATGATTCCAGACTATCAACGCTACGGTATTATCTGGGTGAACCGCCGTTTGCTGGCGTCGGCCTACGGTATGAGTGGCGCATTTAATGATCTTGCTATGACACTCACGCCGGAGGCCAATCCTAAAGTTATCATCAACCTGCTGGATAATGCCCTGAAACCTTACGGGGCATTTGGCGCCTACGACCGAGAAGACCAGATCTCGCACCAGTTCCTTTCATCCGAACTCGACCAGCTGAGCGTCATGGCCACGCTGTTACCCACTATTTTTCTCGGGGTTGCAGCATTTTTATTCAATATCGTTATCAGCCGTATTATTGCCCTGCAACGGGAACAAATTGCCACATTAAAAGCCTTCGGATACGGCAATTACGAAATTGCCTGGCATTACATCAAGTTGGTGCTAATAATCAGTACTATCGGTATCGCCATCGGGCTTTTAAGCGGTGCCTACATGGGCCGGGGGCTCAGCCACCTCTACAGCGAGTATTACCGCTTACCGTTTCTCACTTATCGTTTGGAGTGGTGGCTGGTCGCAGTCGCCGTTGTTGTGAGCATTACGGCGGCCTGCACAGGTGCCCTGTTTGCTCTCTACCGTGTTGTACGCATGGCCCCTGCCGAAGCCATGCGGCCCGAAGCGCCAACCAATTATCGCGCGACATGGTTTGAGAGGTGGCAGGGGTGGCAATTACTCGGAGCACCCGAGCGTATGATTCTCCGTCAACTCAGTCGCCGTCCTTTGAAGGCACTGCTGAGCATCTTTGGCATTTCCTTCAGTTGCGCGATCATTATTCTGGGTAGCTTTGGGCAGGACTCGGTACGACGTATGCTGGACATACAATTCGGACATATCACCCAGGAAGATCTGACAATTGTCTTTAC
>DJFX01000030.1:6350-46668 GCA_002432635.1 Halothiobacillaceae bacterium UBA5861
GGCCACCGGAAACATCGTACCTCCATACAGGGTTTCAATCCCGATAGCCGCCTTCGGCCTCACCTGGACAGCGAACGCCGGAGCACCCAGTTGCCACCTGAGGGGATCGCCATCAACCAGTTTCTGGCAGATAAGCTGCATGTGAGCGAAGGCGACACCTTGACGGTCGAGTTTTTAACCGGCCACAAGCGAGTGCGCCAAATACCCGTAGCGCTCATCATACAAGAAGATTACGGCACCTTGGGTTATATGACGCTTGAGAGCTTAGGGCGCGCAAGCAGTGAAGGCCCGAGGATTTCAGGTGCCTGGCTGGCGGTAGACACCGAAGTGCTTCCGGCACTCTATCAGCAGCTCAATGACTGGCCTGGCATCTCTTTTAGTGTGACCCGGCATGAAATCCTGCAAAGTATTTCCGACATGCTCGACGAGCAGATCCTTACTTTTTTAGTCATTACCACGTTTTTAGCAGGCAGTATTGCTTTCGGCGTCATTTACAACAGTTTACGCATTGCTGTCTCCGAGCGCGCACGCGAGCTGGCGAGTCTTCGTGTATTGGGGTACACCCAACGGGAGGTAGCGTACATTTTGTTCGGCGAACAAACTTTGCTGCTGCTCACAGCCATACCTTTGGGATTTTTTCTCGGTTATCAGCTGGCGTTTTTTTTCGTGAGCAGTTTACAAACAGACTTGTTCCGTATGACATTGATCGTCAATCAAGGGACATACACCATGGCCGCCTTGGTGGTACTCGTCTCCGGCGTCATTTCAGCCGCTATTGTCTGGCGGCGAATTCAACATCTGGACATGGTGGCTGTGTTAAAAACCGGCGATTAAGTTCATGCAGCTCACAGGATTAACATCATGAAACTGATTACTCCCAAACGCATTTTTTTAACGCTGGCAGGGCTGCTTATCCTGGGGTTTATTGTTTACGGGCTTCGTCCACAACCACACTTTGTGAGCACATTTACCGTTGTTGAAGCACCACTGTCTGTGGTCATCGAAGAAGAGGGCAAAACCCGGCTTATCGATCGTTACCAAATTTCGGCCCCTATTGATGGCTTTGCGCAGCGCATAGCCGTCCGCGCCGGCGACTACATTCAGCAGGGGCAACCATTGGTAACGCTTGAGCCGCTGTACTCAGGGCTTTTAGATGCCCGGTCACAAGCCGTAGCTGAAGCTCACTTATCAGCTGCAGAGGGCGCTTTGAAAGCAGCACAAGAGTCTGTCACAGCGGCGCAGGCAGAAGCCAAGCTGGCCGCAGCCGAATTTAAACGCTTAAAGAAGCTGTATCAGGAACAGGTCATCATGCGGAGCGAATACGAACGTGCTTTGGCAGCAGACTCACGCGCACGCGCCGCACTCCGCTCTGCAGTGTTTAATGCACAGGTTGCCGAATTCGACCTGGAAGCCGCACGCGTCCAGGCTCACACGCCCAAAATACAGGCAGATGGTTTAGCTGCACGCCAGCAGACCACTGTCCACTCACCGATCGATGGTCAAATATTACGCCTGCTGCAAGAGAGCGAGGGCGTGGTTCGCATGGGCGAGACCCTACTTGAAATCGGCAATCTGAGCGCTCTTGAGGTCATTGTTGAACTTCTATCGTCCGATGCAGTCCGCCTGCGCCCTGGGCTCGACGTAAAGCTGGAGTATTGGGGTGGCCCGACACTGGATGGAATCGTGCAGACCATTGAACCGACAGCCTTTACAAAAGTATCGGCACTGGGTGTTGAAGAGCAGCGAGTCAACGTTATTGTTGCGATCAGATCGCCTTTAGAAGCACGGCCTTCTTTGGGGGACGGTTACCGAGTCACGGCTCAGTTTATTTTATGGGAAGACGAGCAGATTCTACAGATTCCCTCCAGTGCCCTGTTCCGTAGTGGCGAGGGTTGGTCTGTTTTCACAGTTGTCGATGATAAAGCAAAAAAGCAAACGGTTTCGACCGGTCGTCAAGGCGGACTGAACGTACAAGTACTCGATGGGCTGAACGTAGACGACCGTGTCATTATTCACCCAGACCCGCAGCTGGCAGAGGGCTCCTCCGTACGCTTAACTCCCTAACCGCTTTATGTCACCGTGCTTTGTCATCATCTCGTTATATTGCTTGATGATGATTAAAAACTTGTGTGTTTTGGAGGGATGTGGCTAAAAAGTATGCACTTGGTTGATATTACAATGTTTTACGCACCTCAAAGCGGTGGGGTCCGGCGTTATCTAGATGCTAAACGGAACTGGTTTCTTTCCCATACCGAACATCAATACAGCCTGGTGATTCCTTCTGATTGCGAAACGACAGAAAACAATGTGCACAGCCTTCCAGCCATGCGCCTGCCTTTCGGCCATGGCTACCGTTTTCCTGTGATTTCACATCCCTGGCGCAGTAAGCTGAAAGCGTTAAAGCCCGATATTATTGAAGTCGAAGACCCTTACCGGCTCGCCTGGGTCGCCTTATCTGTCGGCAAATCACTCAATGTCCCCGTGGTTGGCTTTTATCACTCGGATATCGTTAAGCTGTATGGAGAGCGCTTCGGCAAAATGAATGAAAAGCTGATGAGCACTTATGTGGCCAAATTATATGAACGCTTTGACCTCGTCATGGCCCCATCGGCCAGTGTCGAAAACAGTCTCCAAGCATTAGACTTGCGCAACGTTGCGTTGTGCCCCTTCGGTGTCGATACCGATCTGTTTAATCCCGCGTTTCAACGCCCGTGGTTTAAATCCCGCCTGGGTATTTCAGACAACACAACCCTGCTAACCTTTGTCGGCCGAAATTCGGCAGAGAAAAATATCGACCTGTTAACCGAAATGATGGACATATTAGGTTCGCAGTACCATTTGTTGTTGGTTGGCCCCGATATGCCACAAACACCGGCTAACAACATCACTGTGTGGTCAGAATATGTTGTTGGACAGGCGCTCTCTGAGGTGCTCGCCAGTGCCGATATTTTTGTCCATGCAGGCAATTATGAAACGTTTGGATTCATTATCGCAGAAGCCATGGCCTGCGGTACCCCTGTGGTTGGATTCGCCAGAGGAGCAGTCCCAGAACTTGTCGATGACAGTGTTGGCAAGTTAGCGCATGAACTCTCGCCATCTGCGCTCGCTACCTGCGTAAAACAACTGGCCCAGCAAGACTTGCGCCTCAAGTCAGCTCGCGCACACGATAAAATTAAAAAGACACTGAGTTGGGATTTGTGCTTTAAAAACTTGGTGGCGCACTACGAGTCGCTGGTGTATACCCGCCAGATCTGTCAATCCACATAGTCACTCAATCGATGCTGAGACCATTGATCTACGACGCTTTGTTCCATTTCCATCAGTATTTTGTTGACGGAAGGCGTCGTTTGTACACCCTGTGCAACCGGTTGCTCAGACCCCACATTTCGAAGAACATTAAGCACATCAAAAATACTGATCCGGGCAATATCCCGTGCTGGCACAAACGTTGTGGGATTATCCAATGTAGCTTTGATTAAGTAGCCACTCAATAGGTTTTTGATAATTTCAGATGCGATACTTTCCGGAATACTGAGTTGCGTTGCCAGCTCTGTTTCCGAAATCGGTTTGGCATCTTTTGCGAATCGTTCGGCAATGATCAACATCGCGCTTAAACCAATCTTTTCACGTTGCCTGGCACTCAAGAACAGTGCTTCTCTCGAAAAGCGCATCATAGAAGGTGTTTGGTGATAATAAGCAACACTACAGCCTAATAACAAAGTGAGCCAGCCAAGGTAAAGCCATAACAACAGCACAATAATGACAGCAAAGCCTGAATAAATCGCCGAAAAGTTGGTGAATGAAGCAATAAAGGTGGCAAAAAATAGACTCAACGCCTGCCATAACGTCCCCGCTACCAAACCACCCACCAAGGCAGACTTAAGCTTGACATGTGTATTAGGCAAAAAGCTGTAAACAAAAGTAAAAGCGATGATGACAAAAAGGAAAGGCAGAAGCTTGCCTACGATCACAAAGAGCGACCCAAATGGCTCAACACTGCTGATGCTTTGTACAATGACATTATTATTGATCGAGGCGGTGGTTCCCATGGCCAGAAAGATCAGAATAGGGCCCACAAAAACCACACTGAGATAGTCACTAAAGCGTTGCCCTATGGAACGCAGCTTATTAATCCGCCATATGAAGTTGAACGTTGATTCTATTTTTTGAATAAGCGCCACAACGGTATAGAGCAAAAAAGCAATGCCGACAGCACCGAGCAAGCCAACTTTGATGTTCTCGATAAAGCGTAAAATGTTATCGGTAATTTCTATCCCTTTTTCACCCAGCGGTGCAAGAAATTCGTATAGAAAATCTTCAAGGAAATTATGTGCACCCAACCCCTTCAGAACAGAAAAACTGACCGCTAACAACGGTACGAAGGACATCAAGGTCGTATAAACCAGGCTCATGGCCCGCAAGGTCAGTTCACCTTGGGAAATATCTCGTGCCAAGGCCACGGTCAGACGTACCAGGAACATCAGAAAACGGGCCAGCCAGGAAGACTCCTGACTTTTCTCAGACCATACCCATTGACGCGCCCGCTCTGTATAAATATCCGTTTTATTCGTCATTTTGTTTTTATATCAACTGATGATTAAAAAAGTGAATACGTGATTTATGATTTCATTGTACCCAGCAAGCTGCGTACGGAAGCGGGCAAATCTCCCGGAAGCAACACGATACTGGCATTTTCACTCGAGGCCATCGTGCTAATTGAGTCAATATATTTTTCGCCGAGCAGGTACATAACCGGCAGCTCATGGTTTTGAATAACATCGGTAACTTTTTGGATCGCAATCTGGCTGGCTTCTGCCAAAACAACCTTGGCTTTTGCATCGCGTCGGGAAGCCTCAAGCCGACCTTCTGCTTCAAGAATCGCAGCCGTTTTTTCACCTTCCGCGCGGGTAACCGTGGCACGCCGTTCACGTTCTGCAGCCGCCTGCTCTTCCATCGCTTTTTGCATGGTATCCGACGGATTAATATCCTGGATTTCAACTGTTTTTAAGGTGATGCCCCAGTCGGCAATGTCATCCGAAATCGCCATTTTCAGCTTCGCTTTGATTTGCTCTCGCGAAGAGAGGGCATCATCCAGGTCCATTTCACCAATAATTGACCGCAGTGATGTTTGCACCAGCGTCTGAATAGCAATTTCGTAATTTTCCACACCATATACGGCTTTCTCTGGCGCTACGATATTAATGTAAGCCACGGCATTGGCAATGATAACCGCGTTATCCCGGGTAATAACTTCCTGAGAAGGAATATCAAGCACGATGTCTTTAGTCGTGACTTTATAAGCAATCGTATCAATGTAAGGAATGATCAAATTCAACCCTGGACCGATGGTGCCATGAAATTTTCCCAAACGCTGCACCACGTACTTTTTACCTTGGGGCACAATTCGAACACCAAGAGAAAGCGTGATAATGACCAAAATGACAAAAACCGCTGTCACGATCAGGGTATCCATAATTTAACTCCGACTCTTAAATGATCAACTGCTACTGCTTTTTACTCACAATGAGTGTGTTGCCAGACACGTCTTTGACGGTCACACGGTCACCCACAATGACCGTTGAGTCACAAATAAATTCCCACTCATCATCACCCAATAAGGGCGTGGTAAAGCGAACAACCCCTCGCTTTTCCTCTTGAGGCGCGCGAATTACCTGACCGGACTCTCCCAGCACAGCCTCCCGCGAGATTCCGGCTTTTGTTTTGTCTGTCATCAGGGGGCGAAAGTACTTAAACCACAAGGCAGCGAAAATGCTGGATGAAATCGCCCAAATCAGCAACTGCCAGCTAAAGCTCAATTCCACAGGCAACCACAGCAAGATCGCCACAATCACTGCGCCTAGCCCAAACCAAAAAATGGTAAAACTTGGGATGAATATCTCTAAGGCCGCCAACACCATCCCAAAAACCAACCAGTGCCAGGCTTTAATAAAAGTGTCGAGTGTTTCAACCATCGACAGGACCCACGCAATTAACCGGTTGATAATATTAACAGATTATAAAAAATGACGTATGGGGGATCGGTGAGAGAGAAAAACAGACACTCCAAACACCGGCGGGAGTTACTACCCTCCCGTCGGTGCCGTGGTAAGCGCTAGGCGTTACGCGGGATAATCAATGCATCAACAGCAACAGCACCTTGGCCTTCCGGGAGAACAAGGAAGGGGTTGATATCGATACTTTCGATCGTATCCTGATTGGCATCCGCAAACACTGAAAGCTGAGCAATGGCCTCCGCCAACGCATCAATATCCGCTGGAGCCTGCCCCCGCGCACCCGCCAATAACGGGTACCCCTTCAATGATTGCAACATTTTTTTGGCAGTTTCATTCCCGAATGGTGCCCGCTGCAAGCTGACATCGCCTAGAATCTCAACAAAAATACCCCCTAAGCCGACCATAATTATTTGGCCAAATACCGGGTCACGATTGACGCCAATGATCGTTTCAATGCCTCCCTGAATCATTTCTGCAACCAGAACCCCGTCAATAGCCGCATTGGGTTCTTTTGTTTTCGCATTGGACATAATCTGGTTATAGGCATCGACAGCCTCGGCATCATTGTGGATACCCACCACCACGCCACCAATTTCTGATTTGTGTTGAATATCCGGCGATACAATTTTCATCACAACGGGGTAGCCCATGGCTGATGCCGCTGCTGCGGCTTGGTCCGCAGCGGTGACGATTTTTTCCTCCGCAACCCGAATACCGGCCGAATGAAGTATACGTTTCGCCTCAAATTCATTGATCTGGGCAGTGGGCTTCACCGGCTCGACACTGGCCGGTAGCTTGGGAAGCGGCTCAGGTTGCCCAACCTGTTTACGCCCTTCACCAAATCGGTAGAGTGCCGCCGCCGCACGCACGGCGCTGGTGGGGTCTTCAAATACCATCATGCCGGAGGCTTCAAATTTCTGTCGAATTTCATGCGGGCCGAGCAAGGAAACCATGAGCAGCGCATCAGGATGTTTTTCCTGTACGCCCAACATAGAGGCATGAATTTCCTCAACCAGAGCTTTTTGATGGCCAACGTGTAAAAAGCAGCAAATGATAACGTCATAACCCCCTTCGTCCAGCATGATGTCCAGGTTTTTGGGCAAGAGCGACATGTCGTTCAGTAGCTGTGCTGTGACGTCCACGGGATTGGCGACCCCCGCAAAAGGTAATAACTCTTTCAGTTTTTTCTGTGTCGCCGTCGGCAGAGGCGCAACATCCATTCCCAGCTCTTCACCCACATCAGCCATTAAAATGCCTGCACCGCCAGACACCGTAATCAAACCCAGCTTATTGCCCGCAGGAAAGCGATTGGAACTGGCCGCATGGGCAATTTCGAATAATTCATTCAGGTTTCTCGCCCGGTACACATTGTATTGCGTGAGGATGCTGTCATAAACATCATCGGAACCCACAAGCGAAGCGGTGTGTGATGCCGCGGCCTGGGCGCCCACATCCGAGCTGCCAACTTTGAGCATAACCACGGTTTTGTTCTTTTTCTGGGCCAGCTCCAATGCCGCAATAAACTTTTCACGGTTTGTCGTACCTTCCATGTAGGTCATGATGACATCGGTATGTTCATCTTCCGCCATAAAGGCAATGCCGTCTGAAATATCCACATCGCACGAATTACCCGTCGTCAAAAAATAGCTGATACCAATCTGTTTTTCTTTGGCCAGTACAAAGCAGTAGGAACCGAACGCACCACTTTGACTGACAATGCCAATACGCCCTGGCGCTGAGATACCATCGGATAATGCCGTTGAAAAACTCGCCACAAAACGATGAAGTACGCTGGCCAAGCCAATACAATTGGGACCAACGATCCGCATGCCTGTTGTTTCTGCGATTTTTGTCAACGCCTGCTGACTTTCCTTGCCTTCCTCATCCACCTCCGCAAAACCGGAACTGAAAATCACAACGGCCTTAACACCTTTGTCCGCACATTGCTGTACCGCATCAATCACTGCTGGACCCGGCACGGCGATAATCGCAATATCAACGGGGCCATCCACGTCGGCAATTGATGGTACGGCAGGCAGGCCCTGTACCTCACTATGGCGAGGGTTAATTGGATAGATTTTGCCTTGATAGCCCAGTTCTTTCAGCATACTCAAAGGGCGCCCACCAATGCGGGCCGGATCTGAAGACGCCCCCAGAATCGCAACAGATTGTGGGTTAAACAATGGCATCAATGTATCAGGGCGAAGCGGACTATTTGACATTACGAGTTCCTCCAGAAAGAAAATAGTGCTTGGAATAATTTTATTTGTTAAATATTCTACCAATAAAAATAAATGTTGTTTTTAATTTCGATGCCTGCACACGGCTTTATTTGAAGAGCCAAAGTACAGCAGTTTTATTTTTAACTAACTGGAGGAAATGTATGGGTAACTTAACAGGAAAAGCCGCCGTGGTAACCGGAGCTGGGCGGGGCATTGGGCGGGAAACCGCTTTGCTTTTGGCTAAAGAGGGCGCATCAGTTGTCGTTGTTGATCCCGGTGGTGACCGCAGTGGCGCCGGCGGCGATAAAGAAGTCGCTGAAACCGTGGTCAAGGAAATTACAGATGCGGGCGGCAAGGCTGTCGCCAATTTCAACTCGGTTAGTGACTTTGATCAAGCCGGTAACATTATTGAGCAATGTGTCTCAGAGTTCGGAAAAGTCGACATTCTGGTCAACGTCGCCGGCATGCTACGTGAGCGCATGGTGTGGAATATGACCGAGGACGATTGGGACGCTGTCATTACCGTACACCTGAAAGGCCATTTCAACACCTGCCACCATGCCTCCAAGCGCATGCGGGAAAACCGGCATGGCCGTATTATTAACTTTGCCTCAGATGCCTGGAAAGGCTCTGTCGGCCAATGTAATTATTCAGCAGCGAAAGGCGGCATCATCAGCCTCACACGCTCATTGGCCCGAGAACTCGGGCGATTCGGAGTCACCGCCAATGCGATTTGTCCATTAGCTGCAACCCGGATGACCATGAACGACAAAGTGATTGAAGGCATGAAACGGCGCTACGAAAGTGGTCTCATTACCAAAGAGTTTTTGGATAAAGTCTTAGACATGCCGGGACCTGAGTTCATTCCCCCGATCATTGCTTACCTGGCGACCGATGCGGCAAAAGACGTAAACAGCCAGATATTTCATGCAGAGCGAGGCATGATACACACGTACCAGGAGCCCGTTATGTACCGTGCGTTGACCAAAACCGAAAACGGTGGAATGTTTACGGTTGACGAGTTACTGGAAGCTGTTCCGGCGACGCTGATGGCAGGAGTCGACAACATTGCACCTGAAGAAGCGCCCAAGGAATAAAGTTAATAGGGATCATGAATCAAAAAGCAGGTGATCCGGCCTGCTTTTTGGTGCCGCAGAGCCTCCTTCCGGTTTGTTCATTTTGCTTGAGTAATTTGCTCGGATATAATACCCCTTTAAGGCCAATTATTGATCAACCGGTTGGCTGCCCATAAATGGTAATGAGGTATAAAGTGGACGTTTTAGATCGAATCAAAGAGCAAGTCGAGAGCAATCCGGTCATTATTTACATGAAAGGCACGCCTAAAATGCCAATGTGCGGCTTTTCCAGTCGTGCGGCTGAGGCGCTCATGCAGTGCGAACGCGAGTTTGCGTTTGTTAACATTCTGGCCGATCAGGAGATCTTTCAAAACCTGCCTCGTTTTGCCGACTGGCCTACCTTTCCACAGCTGTATATCAATGGCGAATTAGTGGGCGGTTGCGATATTACACTCGAACTTTTTGAAAGTGGTGAGTTACAAAAAATGGTACACAATGCCGTGGACAACGCTGCCGGTTAAAAAAAGAGAGACCTTTTGAGCATGAAAAACCCGCCAACGACACATTTTTCATGCTCACTCGACTTGACGCGAGTCAATGAGTCAGCGACTCGCGCAGTTTAAATTTCTGTATTTTCCCCGTCGATGTTTTAGGTAACTCGGTAAA
Organism: Halothiobacillaceae bacterium UBA5861; assembly: GCA_002432635.1. GTDB lineage: Bacteria > Pseudomonadota > Gammaproteobacteria > UBA5861 > UBA5861 > UBA5861. The sequence continues at coordinate 16,329 of DJFX01000030.1, forward strand.
CACAATTTTCTTAGGCACCTTAAAATGTGCCATATTCTTACGGCAGTAGGCCATAATTTCTTTTTCACCTACGCCTTCTGCCTGCGGTCTCAGCAACAAAAACGCACAAGGAACTTCTCCCCATTTTTCGTCGGGCTGAGCGATAACGGCGGCTTCGATCACATCCGGGTGACGATAAAGAATGTCTTCCACCTCAATGGAGGAAATGTTTTCCCCACCTGAAATAATGATATCTTTTGACCGGTCTTTGATGCGGATATAGCCATCAGGATCCCTGACAGCCAAGTCACCGGAGTGAAACCAGCCACCCCGAAACGCCGCTTCTGTCGCAGAAGGATTTTTGAGATACCCTTTCATCACAATATTCCCACGAAACATGATTTCCCCCATGGTTTCACCGTCACTGGGAACAACCTGCATGGTATCGGGATCCATCACTTGAACATCCTCCAAAGCATGGTAACGAATACCCTGCCGGGCCTTGAGTGTTGCTTTCTCAGCAGGCGGGAGGTCATCCCACTCACTTTTCCAGGCACACATCACAGATGGTCCATAGGTTTCCGTTAAACCATAAACATGGGTCACATCAAACCCTGCGACTTCCATTTTCTCCAGGATACTCGCCGGCGGTGGTGCACCAGCCGTCATCGCTTTAACAACATGCGGCAACGCTTGCTTTTCGTCTTTAGGGGCATTAACCAGAGTATTCAGTACAACGGGCGCCCCACAAAAGTGCGTCACATGGGTTTCGGCAATCGCACGATATATTGCAGGTGCTTCGACTTTACGCAGACAAACACTGGTGCCAGCCAGTGCCGCCAGAGTCCAAGGAAAACACCAGCCATTGCAATGAAACATGGGTAATGTCCACAAATAGATTGGGTGATGCGGCATACCCCAACCCGTTGCATTCGACAGCGCATTTAAATAAGCCCCCCGATGATGGTACACAACACCTTTGGGGTTACCGGTTGTACCTGACGTGTAATTGAGTGAAATGGCCTCCCACTCATCCATGGGACCTTGCCATTGGAAACCGGGGTCGCCTGTTTCCAAAAAAGCTTCGTAATTCATCTCACCAATGCATTCACCACCGCTTGCCAGTGGATCGTCAATATCAATAACCAGAGGCGGTGACTTCATAAGAGACAAGGCCTCGCGAATAACCGACGAGAACTCTCTGTCTGTGAGGAGAACTTTAGCCTCCCCATGCTCCAAAATAAACGCCAATACTTTGGCATCCAGACGAATATTCAGTGCGTTTAAGACGGCACCCACCATAGGCACACCAAAGTGTGCTTCATAAATAGCCGGAATATTCGGTGCCATGACTGCAACGGTATCGCCTCGCCCAACCCCTTTCTTTTGTAAGGCAGACGCCAGTCGACAGCAACGCTGGTAGGTTTGCCGCCATGTAAACTGATGTTCACCATGAATGACTGCCACGTGATCGGGATAAACTTCAGCGCTGCGTGCAATAAAACTGAGCGGGGAAAGAGCGGTGTAATTCCCCTGGTTTTTGTCCAGATCTTGCGCATAAATACCAACAGTAGATTTGTCCATCCTATTTGCCTCCACCAACCCCGGATTCGGGCCAACGATTTGTATTCTTCATGGAAACTATTAGATTCAGAAAGAAATTTCAAATAAGACCTCACATCCGTACAGTTAGCTCTTGTCAAAGGTCTCACTAAAGCCTGTGCTCTTAGTTTACTTCGGCTGTAAGCTCCGCAAATCAACCGCACATAAAATACATCAATGACATATTTGGTCCTATGATCAAGTTGCCATTGCATCCTTCCCGGGGCATCATGGAGTGTTTTTATAGAGTTCAGCAGCGCTTACATGCTGAAAGCGAGGTAATCTTTTGTGCGGTTTATGTGGTGAATTGCGCTTTGACGGGCAAGTCGCAAACTCACAACTTATTCAAACCATGTCAGCCAAACTGGAACGCCGCGGTCCTGACGACAATGGCATTTTTTCTGAGGGGCCTGTTGCGCTTGGACACCGCCGCTTAGCGATTATTGACTTATCATCAGAAAGCCACCAGCCCATGCACATTCCTGAACTAGGGCTCAGTATTGTGTTTAACGGCAGCATTTATAACTACCCTGATCTACGCAAGCAATTGCAAGCGATGGGACATCAGTTTTTTTCTCACGGCGATACAGAGGTCATTCTGCGTGCCTACGCCGAGTGGGGGGATGATTTCGTGAAACGGCTCCACGGGATGTTCGCTTTTGCAATCTGGGACCGGTCGAAACAACACCTGCTCATGGCCAGGGATCGCATGGGCATCAAACCACTCTACTATAGCCTGAATAATAAGCGGTTACGCTTTGCTTCCACACCGCAGGCACTGCTCGCCGGCAAGGATATCGATACAGCAGTTGACCCTGTTGGGCTGCATCACCAGTTAACCTTACACGCGGTTATCCCTGCGCCACATACCATTCTGCGTGGCATCCGCAAACTAAAACCGGCCCACACAGTCAAAGTCGCAGTTGATGGCACGCTGACTGAACAACGTTACTGGACATTAAAAGCGACACGCCCCACACAGTCGATGAGTGAATCTGACTGGATCACAGCCACGCATGACACCCTAAAGCGTGCAGTCAAAAAACGTTTAGAAGTCGCCGACGTCCCCGTTGGCGTGTTGTTATCCGGCGGGCTGGACTCCAGTTTACTGGTTGGCTTACTGGCAGAAGCAGGTGTTACAGGCCTTCGTACATTTACTGTCGGTTTTGAAGACCAACCCGAGGAGAAGGGCAACGAGTACGAGTATTCAGACCCGGTAGCCGAGCGCTTTTGTACTGAACACGCGAAATTTCACATTGCCAATGAAGAGCTGATTGATCGATTACCCGATGCCATTGGCGCCATGTCCGAACCCATGGTTGCTCAAGACGCCGTCGCTTTTTACCTGTTGGCCGAACAAGTTTCAAAAGAGATCAAAGTTGTACAAAGTGGCCAGGGGGCTGATGAAGTGTTCGGCGGCTACTTCTGGTACCCACAGATGCAGGCCGAGTCCTCCGGATCTAAACTCGAGCGTTTCCGCAAGCACTACTTTGACCGTAGCCACCAAGAGTGGCTGGACGCAATTGAACCGGCATTCCACACAGAGGATATCACCTCACAAAGGGTTGCCCAGTTACTGAATGAACCCGCAGCCGATGAGTTTATCGATCGTGTGCTGCACATGGACATCACAACATTGATTGTCGATGACCCTGTCAAACGGGTGGATAACATGACCATGGCATGGGGCCTGGAAGCTCGTGTGCCTTTTTTGGATCATGAACTGGTTGAGTTGGCCGCAAGCATGCCACCGGAGCTCAAGCTGCGTCAGGGTGGGAAATACCCATTAAAAGCCATTGCTCGCGGTCTACTGCCCGACAAAGTGATTGATCGGGAAAAGGGTTATTTCCCCGTACCGGCCTTGAAGTTTGTTCGCGGTAGATTTCTCGATATGATGCAGGATACCTTGCATTCAGCAGCCTGCCGACAGCGCGGCTTATTTAATCAGCGATATATCGAGACATTACTCCAAGCCCCGGAGCAACACATGACAGCACTTAAGGGGAGCAAACTTTGGCACTTGGCTTTGTTAGAGATGTGGCTGCAAATGCACGTCGATACGGGCTAAGGCCTCTATACCGTCCCGGCGCCTGATCGCTGAATCAGGCTTTGCGCAACTTTAAACCAACATGGAACGTGCGCTGTCGATGAATTTCTCTTTTTCGTTGTCCGACGAACGCTCCTTTTTTTCGGGAACCGCGCAGCCGCGAATCGCCGCTGGCCGCTGTTCAATTGCCTGAAGCCAGCGTTGCAAAGCTTCCAACCCCTCAACGCTGATCCCTGACCAACGGTAACTTCGGACCCAACACCAGTTGGCGATATCAGCAATGGAGTAATCATCCACCAGAAACTCATGTTCTTGCAGTTGTGTATTCAGCACTTCAAACAAACGGCGCCCTTCCCGTTGGTAACGCTCGATGGCATAAGGGATCTTCTCTTCCGCATAACGATAAAAGACATTGGCTTGCCCCATCATCGGGCCTACACCGCCCACTTGGAACATTAACCATTGAATCACCTGGGAGCGTTTTTTGGGGTCCGCTGGCAACAGTTTTCCTGTTTTTTCGGCAAGGTAGATCATAATCGCCCCGGATTCAAAAACCGCAAAATGGTCGTTTTCTGTGTCAACAATTGCGGGAATACGTCCATTGGGGTTGATCTTTAGAAACCAGTCTTCTTTTTGAACACCGGTACTCAGGTCCAGCGCATGCACGGTGTAGGGCAGGCTCATTTCTTCCAGCGTAACGGATGCTTTGTAACCATTAGGGGTTGCTGCTGTGTAGAGTTCAATCATGAGGCTCTCCGCATGTCAGTCGATTAAGGCTTAGAAGCCCACTTACATTTGCTGATTTTAAAACCGGCGTCAAGTGTTTATTTACAGGCCTAGCTCTTCCCAGATGGCATCAATGTGGTCCTTTGTTTTCTCATCCATGACGATGGGCTTACCCCAAGGGCGCTGAGTTTCGTTACCTATCTTCTGCGTGGCGTCGAGCCCCATCTTTGATCCAAGTCCCGAAACCGGAGAGGCAAAATCTAAATAATCAATGGGGGTATTTTCAATCAGTGTGATATCACGGGCCGGATCCACTTGTGTGGAAATTGCCCAGACGATATCCTGCCAGTCTCGTGCATTGATATGGTCATCCACGACAATCACGAATTTGGTGTACATGAATTGTCGCAAATAGGACCACACACCCATCATGACACGCTTAGCATGGCCCGGATAAGCTTTCTTCATGCTCACCACAGCCACACGGTAAGAGCAGCCTTCTGGCGGCAAATAAAAATCGATAATCTCCGGAAACTGCTTTTTCAAGATTGGGATAAAGACCTCATTCAGCGCCAACCCGAGAATCGCAGGCTCATCCGGCGGGCGCCCGGTATAGGTCGAGTGATAAATCGGCGATTTACGGTGAGTGATGCGTTCAATGGTAAACACAGGAAACGTTTCCACCTCATTATAATACCCCGTATGGTCACCAAAAGGCCCTTCCAGGGCCGTTTCACCCGGGTGAATCACACCTTCCAGAATGTATTCCGCAGTGGCCGGCACGTAAAGCTCTGAACCCAGGCACTGGCACAAAGGTGTGCGCTCTCCGCGCAACAAACCGGCAAAAGCATGCTCTGAAAGGGTATCCGGCACCGGGGTCACCGCGGCCAACGTCGTAGCCGGATCCGCCCCTAAAGCAACAGCGAGAGGAAACGGTTCGTCGGGGCGTGCCGCACACCACTCGTCATAATCCAAAGCACCGCCGCGATGAGCGAGCCAACGCATAATGACCTTATTTTTAGCGATCACTTGCTGACGGTAAATACCCATATTTTGACGGTCTTTTGAAACACTTTTGGTCAACACCAAACCCCAGGTAATCAGGGGCGCAGCATCTTCAGGCCAGCAGGTTTGAATAGGAAGCTGGTGAAGGTCAACCTCTTCACCTTCCAATACCACCTGTTGGCACACACCGTTGCGCACTTTTTTGGGCGCCATATCCAGCACTTTTTTAAAGATAGGCAGTGATTTCCAGGCTTCCTTTAACCCTTTGGGTGGGTCTGGTTCTTTGAGGAAAGCAAGCAACTCACCGATTTCTTTTAACGCATCCGTCGACTCCGCACCCATACCCAACGCCACACGCTTGGCTGTTCCAAACAAGTTGGCCAAAACCGGCGTTTCATACCCCGCAGGGTTTTCAAACAGGAGGGCAGGGCCACCCTGGCGAAGGACCCGGTCACTGATCTCGGTCATTTCCAGCGCGGGGCTCACAGGAGTCGAGATTCGCTTCAGCTCCCCTGCGGATTCAAGCCGCGCGATAAAGTCACGTAGGTCTTTGTATTTCATTTATTTTAACTGCTGTATTACGTTGCAAAAAAAGCATTAAAACCACTAAAAGGATTGCTGGAATACCTAAGAGTGCCGTATAGATAAAAAAACTGGCATAGCCGGCTTCGGTCACCACAAGACCGGAGAAACCACTTAAAAACTTGGCCGGTAAGGTCATCAAAGAACTGAAAACTGCATACTGGGTTGCGGTATAAGACGCGCTGGTCAAACTCGACAGGTAAGCAATAAAAGCGGCTGTTGCAATACCTCCGCTAATATTATCTGCACTGATTACCACGGTTAGCCAGCCGACACTCGGCCCGACAAAGGCCATAGCTGCAAACAGTAAATTGGTGGCAGCGATCATAATGGCACCGAACAGTAAAGGTTTCATCACGCCAAAGCGGGCAACCAACAACCCACCGAGAAAAGCACCAGCCAAGGACATGGTGAACCCGAATAACTTACTGATATTGGCAATTTCCAGTTTTGAAAAGCCAAGGTCCAAGTAAAACGGATTCGCCATGATGCCCATCGTGATATCACTCACTTTGTACAGGCCAATCAGCATCAGAATAAGGATTGCATAAGGTGCTTGCCGGTGAAAAAAATCAGTAAACGGTTCTACAAAAGCGTTTTTTAACCAAGCGACCTTGCAATTATTTTGTCGCTGGGCTGAGTTCTCAGGCTCTTTGACAAACAACGCAGTGATGATGCCCACCCCCATCAAGGCCGCCATTGCCAAGTAACTGACCGTCCAGTTACTGGCTTCCGCGATGTAAAGCGCTCCCGCGCCGCTCACCAAAAGAGCCACCCGGTAGCCAAAAATATAGGTGGCGGCCATTTCACCCTGGTATTCACTGGCCGCTGACTCAATACGGAAGGCATCAATACTGATATCTTGCGTTGCCGATCCAAAGGCCACCAGAACCGCTGCAAAGGCAAAGAGCACCAGATTTTCCGCTGGGTGGATAAAAGCCATCAGCAACAAAGCAAGCACAATGAAAATTTGGGCTGCCAACATCCAACTCCGACGGCGGCCAAGCTTCTTCGTGAACCAAGGAATTGGAAGCTGGTCAATCACAGGCGCCCAGAGCATTTTGATGGAAAAGGTCATGCCGACCCACCCAAAAAAACCAATCGCACTGCGGCTTACACCCGCTTCGGCTAACCATACCGTCAATGTTGAAAAGACCAACAAATACGGCAATCCAGCAGAAAACCCCAGAAAAAACAATGCAATGACCTGAGGGCGAGTGTATCCCAAAAAAGCCGTTCGCCAACTCGACCGCTCAGCCTGGGAGGATACCTTCACTCAATTTTCCAATCGTAGTCGACAGTGAAAGGAGCATGATCAGAAAAGCGCTGGTCGCGATAAATGGCCGTGCGTTTCACTCGACCTTTTAATCCAGGCGTACTGATTTGGTAGTCTATACGCCAACCCGTGTTGTTAGCCCAGGCTTGCCCGCGATTTGACCACCAAGTGTATTCATGTTCTTTTTGTGGCAGTTCACGAAAACTATCCACAAAACCAAGATCATCAAATAAGTGCGTCAACCAAGCCCTTTCTTCTGGCAGAAAACCCGAATTTTTCTGGTTGCCTCGCCAGTTTCGAATATCCTGTTTGGTGTGGGCGATGTTCCAATCACCGCAAATCACATACTCGCGCTGTTGTTGTTTAATCTGCTTCAAACAGGGCAGTAAGTCGTCCATCATTTCATACTTAAAGGCTTGCCGTTCTTCCTTGGCAGAGCCTGATGGCAGATACAGTGAGATGATTGACGTGTTGCCAAATCGCGCTTCCAACATACGACCTTCACAGTCATATTTTTCAAAGCCAAGCCCGGGGACGACAGCATCAGGTGCTTTTTTTGAATACAGGGCCACCCCGCTATACCCCTTTTTTTCAGCATCATGATAAAAGCAATGATAACCCTCGGGCGAAAAAACCGCATCGCTCAACTGACTGATTTGTGCCTTGGTTTCCTGGAGGCAAATAACATCTGCATTCTGTGAAGGTAACCAGTCAAAAAAGCCCTTACGGGCTGCGGAACGAATGCCGTTACAATTCAGTGTAATAATACGCATGGACCCTATAATTTTTCTTTAGAGAAATACGGCGTGTATGATACCAGCTTGAGTTTAATTGGCCGAGCGAGCAACAATGCAAGACTATCAACACGATTTCATCGAGTTTGCGATTGAACAAAATGCCCTGAAATTTGGCGAGTTCACATTAAAGTCGGGCCGGGTAAGCCCTTACTTTTTCAATGCTGGGTTGTTTAATACGGGCGAGGCCTTAAGCCGATTAGGCCGCTATTATGCAGAAGCTATTCGGGCCTCCGGTATAGACTTTGATATGCTTTTCGGCCCAGCGTACAAAGGCATCCCTCTGTCCGTTGCGACGGCCATCGCAATGGCGCGCGACCATAACCACAATATTCCCTACTGCTTTAATCGAAAAGAGGTTAAAGATCACGGTGAAGGCGGCCAACTGGTTGGCGCCGAATTAACGGGCTCTGTTCTTGTTGTGGATGATGTGATCACCGCAGGAACCGCTGTACGGGAGTCTTACCAGATGATTTCTGCCGCGGGTGCGCAAATGACTGGGGTTGCGATACTGCTCGACCGGCAGGAGCGCGGTCTAGGAACAGTGTCTGCAATCGAAGAGGCTGAAAAGCAATTTAATCTTAAAGTTATTTCCGTGATTACACTGGCAAACCTGCTGGATTATCTACAGCAAACCCAGCGCTTAGAAGATTGGGAAAAAATACTAGCCTACCGTGTCCGATACGGCGTTTGAAGACAAATAAAAAAGCCGGGGGATAAGCCCCGGCTCTTAATTTAGCGCTTTGAAGTAATTACCTCAGGCAGATTTCTTCATGCGCCGACGAGTCAAACCGACACCGACCAGCCCTAAACCCAACAGTGCTAAGGTTGAAGGCTCAGGAACATCAACACCTTCTGTGCCGTAAGCCAAAAGCTGCAAGCCGGTAACACCGAACTCAGAATCTGGTGACAACAATGAACCCGTGATAATCACATTCAGGTCACCATCATTATTGATATCGGCAAGGCCTAAAGTCGTGCTGCCAAACTCATAAACACCGGAGTCAACTTCAAATGGGACGACAGAACCATCAGGATAAACATGACCGTACTCACAGTTTCGAATACACGCGCCTAAAACATTGCGATCGCGATCATAATCTCTTAGCCGAACACGTAAAACATAGTTATCCACCTCATCCCACAGAGGATTAAAACCATCTGCCGTGATATCAAGTACAAACAGGTCGATATCTAAGCCATTGACCACCTCATGACCGCTCCAGGATGCTGTCCAGTTAGGCGCTGCAATCGCCTGTGTACTCAACCCTAAAGTCAGCGCTGCTGCAACCGCTATTCCTTTAAAATACTTTTTCATTGTTACTCGCCTTTTGTTGGTTAGTGGAGAATTCGTTTTCTAATGACAACTCTACACATACACTTACCGTGCCAACAATATAAATCATTGAAATATAAGAAATTTAATAGGAGAAAAGTGAAATCAAGCCATAAGTGTAAAGTTTTCCGACATGTTAGCCTTCCCACTTTTTTCAAATAACGAGTGACGCCGGAGAACCTGTGTGCCCGCTCACAAATGCATCTGTGTTTCGCTGTGTTTTTCCGTTTTCCAAGCGCCTGTTACCAACTGAAGTGTAAAAAAATCCGACAGTTTTTAGCTTATCGCTTACAGTAACTGCAAATTGGCATAAGAAAGGACCAGCCATTTGCTACCGGCACGTTCAAAGTTTACCTGTACCCGGGCATTGCGCCCTTGGCCTTCAAAGCTCATGATGAGACCCTCACCAAACTTCGTGTGCATGACCCGTTGCCCGATCTGAAAGCCATTGTTTGAGTTTTCATCGACAGCATAAGCAGACGGTCCACTTGAGAGATTGACTTGACCAAAGGTGACGCGTGGCCGAACTTCATCCAGCAATTCCACCGGTATTTCACTTAAAAACCGTGAGCGTAGGTTGTAATGACTACGTCCGTACAAACGCCGCTGTTCGGTATGTGTTAAAACCAGTTTTTGCCTCGCCCGGGTGATACCCACGTAGCACAATCGCCTTTCCTCATCCAGACGACCGGTTTCTTCCAGTGACCGTTCGCTGGGGAATAAGTTCTCCTCCATGCCGATCATAAAGACCAAAGGAAACTCCAAACCTTTAGCGGCATGTAAAGTCATCATCTGAACGCAATCATCCCAGGCATTGCCTTGACCTTCGCCGGCCTCCAGAGCGGCTTGCGCAAGAAACTGATCCAGTGGCGCCATATCTTCAAAACCATCGGAATCTTCTGGGATGAAGGCCCGGGCAGCCCCCACCAGTTCCTGAAGGTTTTCCAGACGAGATTGCCCCTTTTCGGATCGATCGCGGGCAAAAAACTCAGATAAACCACTGTGCGTGATGACATGCTCAATGTACTCATCCAACTGTAATCCTTGATTACCATCACGCAGTCGCTCGATCTGCTCGAGAAAACCAGACAGGGCTTTGCTGGCTCGGCCCTTCAGGGCTCCGTTAGCAATGAGTTGTTGACTGGCATTCCATAAGGACAGCTGATTTTGCCGGGCCATCTCACGAAGCGCTCCAACGGTGCGCTCTCCAATGCCGCGTGCTGGCTGATTAACCACACGCTCAAACGCAATATCTTCGTGACAGTTACGGGTCAACCGCAGGTAGGCCAAAGCATCTTTGACTTCCGCGCGCTCGAAAAACCGCATACCACCATACACCCGGTAGGGTATTTCGGCACTGAGCAGGGCGGCTTCCAGTACACGGGACAGAACATTAGAGCGATAAAGTATTGCGCAGTCAGTGTAGCGCCCGCCCGATTGAACCCACGCATGAATCCTTTCACTGACGAATTGAGCTTCTTCAATTTCATTAAACGCTGTAAAAAGAGTTAGAGGCTCACCTTTCGACGTATCTGTCCACAACTCTTTGCCCAAGCGATCTTGATTGTGAGCAATCAACGCGTTTGCCGCTGTAAGAATATTGCCTGTAGAGCGGTAATTCTGCTCAAGCCGTACGGTCTTAACGCCGGGGTAATCCCGGTTGAAATGCAGCATATTTTCAACCTGAGCACCCCGCCAACCGTAAATTGACTGATCATCATCACCCACAGCAAACAGACTACCTGTATCACCCGCTAACAGCTTAAGCCACGCATATTGAATAGCATTGGTATCTTGAAATTCATCCACAAGGATGTGCGTAAAACGCTGTTGATAATGCGCCAATAACGCAGGGTTTTCCCGTAATAACTCCAGTGAACGTAACAAAAGCTCAGCAAAATCAATCGCCCCATTTTGTTCGCATAAGTTTTGGTAAGCCAAGTAAATCGCGATAAGCTGGCGCTCTGTGGGATTGCCTTTGTCATCGAGATGCTGTGCACGTACGCCTTCGTCTTTGCGCGCATTGATGTACCACAGAGCCTGCTTTGGCGGCCAATGGGCCTCATCCAAGCTCATCGCGCGGATAACGCGCTTCACCGTGCGCAGCTGATCGTCTGCATCTAGAATCTGAAAGTTTTGAGATAAGCCCGCCTCAGCCCAGTGCAAACGCAACAAGCGATGCGCCAATCCGTGAAACGTACCCACCCACATCGAGTTTGTTGGCATACCCAGCAAGTCACCCACTCGTTGGCGCATTTCATTTGCCGCTTTATTCGTGAATGTGACTGCTAGAACACTAAAAGGCGATACACCCTTTACCTGCTTAACCCAGGCAATACGGTGCGTTAACACTCGAGTTTTACCACTTCCCGCGCCTGCCAGAACCAGCAAGTGCCTGGCTTCATCAGTAACCGCTTCGCGCTGGGCTTCATTAAGCGGATCAAGAATATGAGAAACATCCATAGGCAGGAAGTTTATCAAATCTCTACAGGTTACGGTGGGTCTAAAAAATGAGATAAATCCCGTGCGGCAGCACTAACAACCGTATCAGAGGGATTAGTTAAATATAGGCATCAACCAACAGGCCAGTCTGTTGCTGGGGAGAGCGGCTGTCTTCGTAGGCCATAATCATGTGGTGGGCTTTCCAGCTTGCGCCTTCAAAGACACGCCCTCGGACACCCCCCATTGCACTGGTACTGTGTGACCCTGCAGCAACATACTCACCATCAATCACCTGCTCGCTGGTGTACTGTTTGCGGGTTGTTTGTTGTTGCGTGGTCCCCTCATCGTGTGTTTCTTTGATCGCAGCAATCTGTGTGACCGCTGGTTGAATACCGGGCCGAATGGGGTAGTGATTACTGGAAGCAATTGAAATCGTCACGCAACTTATGATGCTGTTGATAATGGAATATCCATTATATAAACATCCCTGTTAGCCGATAAAGGCTTGTGTCCTTAAAAAACGCGCTTTGCATCACACGCTGCACTAAAAACGCCAAGAAGATGGCTAACTATAGGCAGTCTCGTCTTAAAGTGTAGTCTAGAAAAAAATAATTGCACTGCCGAGTGCGATTATTTGTCGTTATTTTTTATTCTCTTTTTGAAAAAGCATACGTCCAGCAAAGGATAGATCCTGCACCCAAGCCCCAAGGCAGTAAATGTAAAGCCGCTTGTGTCTCTGCCGGCATAAGAAAAAACAAAAAAGTGCAAACCAACAATGTGCCACCCGCAATAGCACTGGTAATACGACGATTGTTTTGTTGCGTGTAGTGCGCAAACATCTGTTTATCTGCCGGATTCAAGCGTACTTCGAGCCGCCCTTTACTCGCATTGACGAGGGTTTCATACGTTAACCCTGGCAATTGGGGCAGAACTTCTCCCCAAAATGGCAGTTGATCGCGGATTTCTTTCAGTGCAGCTTTAGGACCCAGACGACTTTTGATCCACTTTTCAAGGAAGGGTTTTGCCGTTTCCCATAAATCCAGGTCAGGGTAGAGTTGCCGGCCTAACCCCTCAATGTTAAGTAATGTTTTTTGCAATAAGATCAATTGAGGCTGCACATGCATATCAAACCGGCGGGCCGTCTGAAACAAGTTCAGCAAAAACTCCCCGAACGAAATATCTTTGATTGGCCGGCCAAAAACAGGCTCGCAAACACGTCGGATAGCCGATTCAAACTCATCAACACGCGTATCGGAAGGCACCCAGCCCGAACGCAAATGCAGTTCGGCCACTTTTTTATAGTCCCGGTGAAAAAAAGCCAGGAGATTTTCAGCCAGGTAGCGCTGGTCTTCCTCTGTCAGGGTACCGATGATGCCAAAATCAATCGCAATATACTGAGGGTCGCGCGGTGATGATGGGGATATGAAGATATTGCCTGGGTGCATATCTGCATGGAAAAAGTTATCCCGGAAGACTTGGGTAAAGAAAATTTCAACCCCGCGTTCTCCAAGCTTTTTCATATCGACACCAGCTGCTTTCAACGTCTCGATCTCATCAACGGGAATACCTTCGATACGTTCTAATACCAGAATATTCTTGCGGCAGTAGTCCCAGTAAATTTCGGGTACATACAGCAGTTTCGAATCGAGAAAATTACGCCGTAATTGAGCACCATTCGCGGCCTCCAGAAGCAGGTCCAACTCATCGTAAATCGTTTTTTCGTACTCTTCGATAACCTCAACTGGCCGCAAGCGATAACCGTCAGCCCAATACTTTTCCAGGATTTGGGCGAGCAAATAAAGCAGGCTGATATCCCGGCTGATTATTTTTTCAATCTGCGGCCGCAGCACTTTTACTACGACATTTCGTCCATCCGGCAAGGTGGCGGCGTGTACCTGTGCGATTGATGCACTGGCCAAGGGTTCGTTACTGAAGGCGGAGAAAAGGGCCGTCACCGACCCGCCCAAGGCACGTTCAATTTCCTGGCGCGCAATAGAAGATGGAAAAGGCGGGACATTGTCCTGCAACTGAGCCAGCTCATCGGCAATGTCATCCGGCAAAAGGTCACGGCGTGTTGACAGCATTTGTCCGAGTTTGACAAAGATCGGACCAAGATCTTCCAGCGCTTTCCGTAATCGATATCCCAGCGGACCGCTGCGGTTCGCTTTATTCAGGTATCTGCCGGGCCAAAAGTAGGTGAACACACGCAGCCAACGCGTGCGTGAGTCATGCTCAAGCAGTTCATCAAGCCCGTATCGAATACAGACACGCTGAATGGAAAACAGGCGGTATAACTGGTGCAGAGCACCTTTTCTGCGAGACTTAACCTTTATCCCCCGCATAGTCAGATGCGAGCAGCGAGATGGTTGATGCGCTTTTCCAGTTTGGCCAGCCTGTCATCCAGGCAAGTGCGATCCGTTACCCACCCCTGATATTCCGCGCTTGTGGGGATCAAGCCGACTTCCTCTTGCAGATAGTCGCGGATATTGTCACGCATCGACTGCTGGCCACGCCGTTTTTCCTGCTGAAAGCGGCGCACCCGGTTACCCAGTTGATGAGCGAAAACACCACCTGTCAGCTGGCTTAGATGCGCTTCCCAATCAAGGTTAAAAAGCGGGAGCATATCCAAAAACGCCTCGACAAGCAGACGATCTCCAGAAACTTCTGCATCACTTATCTCTAGCCCAGCGCGTCGGCTAAGGAGGTTAATCAGACTCAAGGGCAGGGCAGAAACAGAAGCATTGACTTCACCTTGATAACCACCCAGTAACTCCAGCTGATCCATGTGAAAAATAAAGGTCAGCCCACACTCAAGCCCTTTTACATGCACACCAATACGCTTACCTTGTAAAGAGTGGCATGCCTGTTTCAAATCAAGATCACTCCGGATACGTTGATTCATCCCGTGTTCGAGCGCAGCGATAAGAGGGGTTGGCAATTCCATTCATCTGTCCTTTTGAAAGGCCTTAGAGCTTGAAGCCCCGGTGTAACGCGACAATACCGCCAGACAAATTGAAATGCTCAACCAATTCAAATCCTGCCTCTTCCATCATAGATGCTAATGTTTCCTGGTCAGGATGCATTCGAATCGATTCAGCAAGGTAACGGTAGCTTTCGCTATCATTCGCAACCAGTTTGCCCATTAAGGGCAGCGCGGTGAAAGAATACGCGTCATACAAGGGACCTAGTCCCGGCAGTAAAGGTTTGGAAAACTCCAATATCAGTAGACGCCCTCCGGGTTTCAGTGTTTGAAACATGGACTGGAGTGCTTTTTGTTTGTCTGTCACATTGCGCAAACCAAACGCAATCGTGATGCAATCAAAAGCGTTATCGGGAAAGGGCAGCTGTTCCGCATTAGCCTGCACAAAGTGAATATGGCTGACCAAGCCCTGGTCAATTAGTTTGTCCCGACCTACGTGCAGCATCGAAGCATTGATGTCGCCCAACACCGTATGGCCTTCTGGGCCAACCTTCTGGGCGATTCTTGCCGCCAAATCTCCTGTGCCGCCAGCTAAGTCCAATACGCATTGGCCTTTTTTCAATCCCGCCCGGTCGAGTGTAAAGCGCTTCCACAACCGATGAATACCCAGTGACATCAAGTCGTTCATCACATCGTATTTATCCGCAACCGAATCAAAAACGTCGGCCACTAACCCTGCTTTGTCTTTTTTATCGACCGTTTTATAGCCGAAGTGGGTTTTATCCGGGTCATGACTCATGTTTGTTTCCGCCTGTCGCGCGATCTTAAAAATCGATTATGTTGAACGCACTTTTAATTCGTTAACCTTGTCCTGGTAGTGTTGCCAGCGCTCTTTTTGCTCAGCGCCCAGTGTATACAAATAGTCCCAGCTATAAAATCCACTGTCGTGACCATCTGTAAAAACAAATTGCAGGGCATATTGTCCAATAGGATTAATGGCGGTGATGCCCACATGCTCTTTCCCGACCGGCAATGTCTCCTGCCCCGCGCCATGGCCTATCCGTTCCGCAGAGGGAGTATAGACCCTCAAGTATTCGCAAGAGAGCATAAATTGCACACCATCATCGAAGTGAAGTTCAAGACATTGCCGCTTTTGGTGGAGCTTTACGAGAGATGGCCGTGGCATATCGGAGATGCTCAAAGAATGTACTGACTCAAATCCTGGTCTTTAACCAAGTTACCGAGTTGAGCCGCAACATAGTCAGCGTCAATTGCTAACGATTGCCCCGACAGTTCGCTGGCTTCGAAAGAGACTTTATCAAGCAAACGTTCCAGTACTGTGTGAAGCCGGCGGGCACCAATATTTTCGGTGCGCTCGTTCACTTCCCAAGCCGCTTTGGCAATAGCTTCGAGCCCGTCCTGGGTAAACTTAAGGTCAACATTTTCTGTTTTCATCAGTGCTGAGTACTGCTCACTGAGTGAGGCACTGGGCTCTATTAGAATCCGGACAAAATCGTCTGTTGTCAGGGGGTTTAATTCCACTCGGATCGGGAAGCGCCCCTGCAGCTCAGGCACTAAATCCGAGGGTTTACTGAAATGAAACGCTCCTGAAGCAATGAAGAGAATATGGTCGGTTTTAATAACGCCATGCTTGGTGCTGACCGAGCACCCTTCAACCAAAGGCAATAAGTCGCGTTGAACACCTTCACGGGAAACGTCTGCTCCGCCTCTGGCTTCATGCCGCCGAGCAACTTTATCAATCTCATCAATAAAAACAATACCATTTTGTTCAACGTTTTTAATGGCCTTGGCTTTCAACTCTTCTTCATTGATCATTTTTGCGGCTTCGTCTTCCGTCAGCCTGACAAAAGCATCTTCTACTTTGAGCTTCTTTTGCTTGGTGTTCGACCCTCCCATGTTTTGAAACATGCCTTGCAGTTGCTGGGTCATTTCTTCCATGCCAGGGGGCGCAACAATTTCAACACCCATTTTGGGTGAGCTCAGCTCAACATCAATTTCAACATCGTTCAGCTGGCCATCCCTAAATTTTTGGCGGAATTTTTCACGCGTCGCGTCACTTTTTCCATCTGACTCTGCGGCACTGTCGAAGCTTCGAGGCGCCGGTAACAAGGCATCCAGAATACGGTTTTCTGCCGCTTCCTGAGCCAGGTGCTGGATTTGTGTCATCGCATGTTCGCGGGTCAACTTGAAGGAGACATCCATCAAGTCGCGAATAATTGACTCAACATCCCGACCAACATACCCCACTTCTGTAAATTTTGTGGCTTCAACTTTAATGAAAGGTGCGTTGGCTAATTTCGCCAGCCGTCGGGCAATTTCCGTTTTCCCAACCCCCGTGGGGCCAATCATTAAAATATTTTTGGGGGTAATTTCATTACGAATGGATTCCGGAACTTGCTGCCGCCGCCACCGGTTGCGCAGAGCAATGGCAACAGCGCGTTTGGCCGCTTGTTGCCCGATAATGTGCTTGTCGAGTTCCTGGGTAATTTCTTTTGGGGTCATGTAACGTTCTCTTGAAGCGATTCAATCGTAAAGTTGTGATTTGTGTAAATACAGATGTCTGCAGCGATACTTAAGCTTTTTTCAACAATTTCGCGAGCACTCAATGTCGTATTGTCCAGCATGGCTGTCGCCGCTGCTTGGGCAAACGCACCACCCGACCCAATCGCAATTAAACCCTGTTCCGGTTCGATGACATCTCCATTACCAGAAATGGTCAGCGAGGTCGTTGCATCAGCAACAACAAGCAAAGCCTCCAAGCGCCGCAAAACCCGGTCTGTCCGCCAGTCTTTTGCCATTTCAACCGCCGCTCGGGTCAAATTGCCACTGTATTCTTCCAACTTGCCTTCAAAGCGCTCAAACAGCGTAAATGCATCGGCCGTTCCCCCGGCGAATCCGGCCAGAACCTGATTTTTGTACAAGCACCGTACTTTGCGAGCATTGCCTTTTATCACTGTATTTCCAAGCGTGACTTGACCATCCCCTCCAACAACAACGTCAGCGCCACGTCTGACGGAAAGAATGGTTGTGCCTCTAAACTGTTCCAAGTGTTTCTCCTGCGCGGCTTACATGTAAGTGAACCAATTCACGTGAAAAGAATTCATCATACACCATAATGTGTGGGCTTAAGGTAGCTTTCAACCCCCGTTATGTCACTTTGTGAATAGCGCATTTTATGTGTTGATACTCAAGTTTAAAGCCCTGTTGGGCGCTAACAGAGCTACTGCCTGTAATACCGATAGAGTTTTCCAAAGACCATGATGATACGTCTCGTAACACCCCATCAAACAGCCCCTAATACAGAGAGCTTTGCAACCCATCGCAGTGAAGTAAAAGCCTGGCTAAACTCCTTGCACGATAAAGCCATTGGGCAAAAGAGCAAAGCGCTTTATCGTGGCTTAAAACACAGTAACCGCCTGGAAAATAAGCCGTCTGAGCGTATTGAGATCATGGAGCTCTTTCGTCCGGAAATACGTGCTACGTTGACCGCATTGGAAAGGCATTACATTTCACTCAGTCTGCCTTTGCCAGCCAAAAGCCAGCAAATTTTTGATCTTGTCATTGCCTTTTTGCAGGAAATGGCATTTGGCTACAAAATTGCCATTTTGGACGCGTCTGAAAATAACAAACCTTTATCAGCCCGGCATACAGCACTGGCGGCACAACGAGCGATTGCATATTTAACCGAAGTTCAGGTCCGTTGTTCACAAATTTATTACTTACCGCCCAGAGGCCTATGGGCCGATATGAATCAGCTTTACGCTTACGTAGAAAGCTGCGGCCAGCATTTGCGTCACGTGAAAAATAAAGAACTGATCACAGCCTCCAAAGAATCGGTAGAAGACGCTTATAAACGTGCGCTCTTGTTCTATCTCTGTCGACCGGAAAGCTTACGACGAGGGGAGTCTCAGCAAGTATACAACGCACTGGAAACAGGTATTAACTACACATCTTTATCGAAAAGTGAAGTGGGAAAGGAGTACACCACTAGCTTTGCGATTAATTTAGCCAGTGATGCTCCACCCAGTAACCAGCGCTTTTTGAACCCTCTCGTTGGACAGCACATACGGGTACTCAATATTGAGGCATTGGTCCAACGTATCAATGAAGAGTTAGCCAAACGCCCCCGGTTTGACCCGCCGTTACTAAACAGTGATCAGCTCACCCGTGCAACGCTCGAGCGATTAGCCGTCAATTGGAGCACAGGCGCATCCCGATCAATGGCGCGCAGTTTTAAAAATCAGCGCATTGTTGTGGAAGTTGGCCTTAAAGATATACACACTCGTATCCATTATCTGATTAACAAAAATACAAAACTGCAGCAAAAAGCCGGAGTACAACCCGACTTGAAACTGGAACTCCAGGCTATCCCCGTCGACCCCAAAAAATACGCCGGTTATATCTCTCACCCGTTGTTCAGCGAAGAGGCTGACCTGTCTGCGGATTTATGGAGAAAAGTGGAAGGCGGCTACACTTTTACCGAGGGATCTGTCACCGCAATCAAAGAAAAAGATGACGCCCCCTCCCAACCACCAAAGAAGGTACAAAAACAAACCTGGAAACTGATCAATGCCAGCACACAAGGGTTTGGCCTGGCATGGGAAGGTAAAGATGCCATAGCTGCGCATGTCGGCGAAGTGATCGCCTTGCAGATCCTGCACAAGCAGGAAATAAAATGGTCTGTCGGCACAATCCGATGGATACAATTTTCCAGCAAAACAGCATTCACAGCGGGCGTTGAGTTACTGTCCCCCGCTGTACTACCGATTACGACGCGCCGGATGAATGCCAGTGGCAACCTTGTGGAGGGCACAGCCCAGGAAAGCCTTTTACTGCCTGAAATCAGAACTCAAGGACAAAATACCTCTATTATCTTGCCTTCCTTCATGTTTGATATCGGGCAAAAGGTCAGTGTCGAAATAAACGGCAATTATTTCCAGGTCATATTACAAGAACTGGTGGAGCAAACAGGATCCTTTTCGCTTTTCCGGGTTAAGTTCATGGCCAGCGAAAAGCATGAGCAGCTCCGATCAGCCGATCAAACAGTCGATAAAGACTGGGATGATTTCGCCATCGACTGGGAAAAACTGCCCTAACACGCCACTACGATTTTGATTTCTTTTTCGCACGAGGGTGTGCCGACTCATAAACCTGTGCTAAATGCTGAAAATTTAAATGCGTGTAGATCTGAGTCGTACTGATGTCCGCATGCCCCAAAAGCTCCTGTACAGCACGCAGGTTACCACTGGACTCAAGTAAGTGAGTTGCAAACGAATGCCTCAACATATGCGGGTGTACGTGTTTATGTAAACCCTGCTTTTTTGCTAAACCCGCCAAGCGTATTTGAATAGCGCGAAGTGATAAACGCCGCCCCCCGCGTCCAATAAACAGGGCTGTTTCACCCGCCTTTATCTTTTTCTCCCGATAAGGAAACCAGCGCTCTAATGCGGCTATGGCATACCGCCCCACTGGCACGAGCCTTTCCTTATTGCCCTTTCCCATAACACAGAGAGTTTGATTTTCACGATCCAGATCTTGATCATTGGCATGGCCTAGCTCTGCCAGCCGCAACCCGCTGGAATAAAATAACTCTCCCATTGCCGTATCGCGCACGCTGAAAAAGTCATCGCCTTGTTCGGACAGAAGCGCATTCATTTCATCGACATCCATAACACTCGGCAGCTTGCGAGGCGCCTTGGGCGCACGCACACCGTTGGCCGGGTTAAACGACATTCCTTGTTTTTTGATGAGATACCGGTAAAACGAGCGAATGGCCGATAAGAAACGCGCCAGTGTCGGGGAGGTACACCCGCTCTGAAAGCGCTGAGCAACAAAGCGCTGGACCCATGGAGTCGTTACTTGCTCCCAGGTATGGATCCCAGCTTTTTCACACAATAATTTAAAACACTGCAGATCTTCCCGATACGCGTGAATGGTGTTCGGAGAATAATGACATTCGTACTTAAGATAATCTTCAAAAGCTGTTAACTGATGTTCCAGCATATCAACTCTCTTGATGACGTCACATCCGTGACGCCAAACCGGCCGAGATCAATCTGCTCAAGTAGTCTAAAAAGAGGGTGCCCTGCGACGCCTGAAAGCGGCGTGGATTGGCGCTACCTAGCGCGAGAACACCTAATGCTTGTCCACCGACAAGCGGTAGAATCGCAGCAGACTGGATATGCTCCACCTGGTGCGGGAATAAAATTTCAAGCTGCTGTAAACGGGGCTTGCCACACACCGCTTTTCGCTCTTGCAGCAAAGAGGAAAACTCGTTGAATGCTGGTGAATTTTCATACAGGTATGACCCTGAATTCATGGAACAACCTTTCTCAGGCTCCGCAGCGATAATCCGTGTCGCCACAAATTCGATACCAAAATCATTGGTCAAAACGGACTGCACAGCTGACATCACTTCATCAACGGAATGGGTATAAAGCAGCTCTACGGATAATTTTTGCAAATGACTTGCCAGCTGTTCATTGTCGCGCGCTGCACGAAGCAAATCTTCCAGTTGATTTTCCAAGCGGTTACTTTTTTCTCGTAACACGCTGACCTGGCGCTCAATCAGCGAAGTGGCACCAGCTGTTGCATGAGGCACCACTAACTTTTCAAGCAGTTCGCTGTGTCGTTCGAAAAAATCAGGATGGCTTTCCAAAAAATAGCAGACCTGCTGCTCTTCATCCAAGCCAGGGTCGAGGTGCGTTTCTTTCATAGTTCTATTGAGCCTTCATAAACAAATTCAGCCGGCCCCGTCATGGTAACCGGTGTTGATTGACCGGGCCAGGTAATAACCAGCCGACCACCCATTAAGTCTACGTTAACGGTGTCATTTAACCGGCCCTGCAACCGGCCAGCCACCACAGCAGCACAAGCACCACTGCCACATGCCTGGGTTTCACCTACCCCACGCTCGTAAACACGCAGCTTGATCTGCTCCGAACTGACAATTTGCATAAACCCAACATTGACGCGTTGAGGAAATCGCACATGGGATTCCAGCAAAGGCCCTAAGATCTCTAGCGGCGCTGATTCCACATCTTCTACCGTCAGCACGACATGTGGATTACCCATGGAGACTGCGCTGACGTCAAGTGTTTGACCGTCTACCGTGATGCGATAGCAAACCGCCTGCTCATCCGCGATGAAAGGGATACGCTCAGGCGCTAATATGGGTATGCCCATATCGACCAAGACCAAGCCATTATCGAGACAGCGTAACGTGATCAAGCCGGTATTTGTTTTGACAGAAATGTCCCTGCTGCTCGTCAGCTTTTTCTCTGTGACATAACGCGCAAAACATCGTGCGCCATTGCCGCACTGTTCAACCTCCCTTCCATCGGCATTGAAGATCCGATAATTGAACTCCGCTTCCGGCACGGAGGGAGGCTCAACCACCAACAGCTGATCAAATCCCACTCCGGTGTGCCGGTCTGCGAGTTTTTGAATGTGTTCCGGCGCCAATGAAAAAGCATTTTTCAAGGCGTTGATTACGATAAAATCGTTCCCCAGACCATGCATTTTTGTGAAGGACAATTGCATTACGCTTATCAATAATTCCTCTGATGACGGAAGGAATTATATATCTGACCCGCTTTATTTGCTCGAAATAGCGACCTGTTTTGCCAAAACAGCCTTAAATTGACTGGTTTAAACGGTCTTGAAATTCTATGATGCCGGCAAGTCAAGTCCAAACAACAATGTCTCGCAGGAGGACAGGTGCGAATTGGCTACAACTCACCCGTAGTATTAAGTTTTTCTTTGCTGACAATCGCTCTTTTTGCGTTTGGCGGTTTGGATTTTTCTCTCCGCACGCTCGCGGCTCAACCGGCGATGAGCTTTGGTAGTCCACTGAATATCGCCCAATTATTTTTACATTCTTTGGGACACAGCAGCTGGGACCACTTACTGAGCAACCTGATTATTATTTTACTGATTGGCCCTATGCTGGAAGAAAAGTATGGCAGCCTGGCGATGCTGCTGAGTATTCTACTGACTTCTCTAGCGACCGGCTTGGTTAACGCGGCCTTTCTAAAAACAGGGCTGCTTGGCGCTAGTGATATTGTTTTCATGCTCATTGTTCTCGCTTCTTTCGTGAATGTCAGAGAAGGCCGAATACCCCTCACTTTTATCTTGGTTGTAGCCGTCTACCTCGGTAATGAACTGCTTCACTTGGATAAACAAGACAATGTTGCTCATATCGCGCATTTGGTCGGCGGCCTGATGGGCGCTTTGGTTGGCTACCTTTTCAATCGCCAGAGCGAGTATGGTTAATGGTAAACTGTCTTTCGCGGATTTGATCAACCATAAAACGAATTGATTATGAGTAAAGAAATCTACTTAACCGGCATCACCACCACAGGAACACCCCATTTAGGAAATTATGTGGGCGCGATTAAGCCGGCTATTGAAGCCAGTAAGAACAAAAACAATCAGTGTTTTTACTTTTTGGCGGACTACCATGCGCTGATCAAATGTCAGGACCCGGCCCTTGTCCGACAATCCCGCATGGAAATCGCCGCAACCTGGTTGGCATTAGGGCTGGATGTAGACACCTCGGTGTTCTACCGGCAATCTGATATCCCTGAAATCCAAGAGCTGAACTGGATACTGAGCTGTGTTGCAGCCAAAGGACTGCTTAATCGTGCACATGCCTACAAAGCGCTGGTAGCTGAAAATGAAACCAGTGGCACCAAAGACCCCGATAAAGGCATTACCATGGGGTTGTTTTGCTATCCCGTACTTATGGCGGCAGATATCCTTATGTTCAACGCCAATAAAGTTCCTGTCGGCAAGGACCAAATACAGCACATTGAAATGACCCGCGACATCGCTGCTCGCTTCAATCACATATATGGGGAGTTTTTTACACTACCTGAAGCACAAGTCGAAGAGTCCGCTGCAGTTCTTTCAGGACTGGACGGCCGGAAAATGAGCAAAAGCTACAACAACACCATCCCGCTGTTTGCCCCAGAGAAAAAGCTCCGCAAGTTGATCATGAAAATCAAAACCAACTCATTGGAGCCCGGCGAGCCTAAAGATCATAAGACTTGTACTTTATTCCAGATTTACTCGGCCTTTTCATCTTCCTCGGAAGTTGAAAAAATGCGCCAGCAATATGCCGACGGCATTGCCTGGGGCGAGATGAAACAAACTCTTTTCGAAAAGCTGAATAACGAACTTTCCGCGCCTCGGGAGCGGTACGAAAGCCTGATGGAACAACCGGCGCGCATTGAGGAAATTCTTCTGGCAGGGCGCGATCAGGCTCGCGCTCGAGCAAAACCACTGCTAGAGCAACTTCGAGAGGCCGTTGGTATCGCCTAAGTCACAGAGCTCACATATCTAACTGTTGAGCTCTTGGGCTATTAAACAACCACATATCCAGTAGTTCATGGGCATCGTCAATGCCCTGTTTTTTTAAGGACGAAAATAACTGCAAAGTTGCCTCAACACCGGCTTTCTCCAATGCTGCTTGTGTTTCCAAAAGTGCTTTGGCTGCGTTGCTGCGGTTTAATTTGTCGGCTTTGGTGAGCAGGCAATGCAGATTAACCCCTGCACCCAAGCACCAGTCAATCATTTGCCAATCATTTCCAGTCAACGGCCTGCGGGCATCCATCACGATAACCACACATTGCAGCGCAGATCGGGCCTGAATATAAGCACCCAGTGTTTTACTCCAGTGCTGGCGTGATTGCTGAGGAACCTTCGCATAACCATACCCGGGCAAATCAACAATATAACGCTGCTCAAGCACTTCAAAGTAATTCAATAATTGTGTCCGGCCTGGCGTTTTGCTGGAGCGAGCCAGATTACGTGTCTGAGTAATCGTGTTAATTGCGCTTGACTTGCCGGAGTTTGACCGCCCCGCAAAAGCTATTTCTACGCCTGTATCGGGTGGGAGTTGCGATAATTTATGTGCGCTCGTCAAAAACTGTGTTCTAAAATAAACCGAATTCATCGTTCAGTATTCTGAAATCCCCTTCAAAATTTGTTAGAATTTTAAAAGTTTGTGAATTGAATGTTGGAAGGGCTTCGGGAACAGTGGATCGAGGAAAATCTACGCACTCTGAAGCTTTCCTTGGCTTGATTTGTAATATATCTCAGGTAAAAAAATCATGAAGAAGTTTTTGTGTGTTTTAACTGCTTGGTGTGCGCTAAGTGCACCACAAATTTTAATCGCAGCGGGTGACCCAGAAGCTGGGAAACAAAAAATACTGGTATGTAACTCTTGTCACGGCGAAGATGGAAACAGCATTGCTCCGAATTTCCCCAACCTTGCCGGTCAAGGTGAAAAATATACCTTTAAACAACTGCAGGACTTCAAGTCGTCTCTGCGTATTGACCCAACAATGAATGGCATGGTGCTGCCATTAAGTGACCAGGACATGGCCGATATCGCCGCTTACTACGCTCAGCAACCCCCTAAACCGGCAGCAGCCGATGAAGCCAAGGTTGCTCTTGGCCAATCAATCTACCGTGGCGGCATCACAGCAGCAGGTATTCCGGCCTGTGCATCGTGTCACGGCCCGGCTGGCCGAGGCAATCCAGCCGCAGCCTATCCCGCGCTGGCTGGACAGCATGCCGCCTATATCGAAAAAACGCTTTACGACTTCCAAAATGGAACCAGGAGTAATGACTCTAACAGCATGATGAGAGCACTCGTAAAACGCATGACCAAAGAAGAAATCCAGGCCGTGAGTAGCTACATTCAAGGTCTGTATAGCGAGTAGTCACTAGACGTTAGCCTACCTGCTCCTGAAGAAAGGGTTGCTTTCAGCCCTTTCTTGTTGGTAACTACCATCTGAGAATAAGCAACTATAGTCTGTGGGAAAGGAATCTTTTGATATACAGGTGGAGCTATAAAATGACCGTATCCTCTCGCTTTCTATATATTTTTTTCGTTGCCGCACTATGCTTTTCAAGCATCAGCCAAGCGGAAGAACAGCGCTATCAAAAGCTCTCTAAGCAACAGAATACAGCAAGTGAAAAGGTCGTTGTGACCGAGTTTTTTAGCTACGGTTGCCCACACTGCAGTAACTTCCAGCCATTCTTTGAGGAATGGAAAAAAACGAAACCTGAGTCCGTTGAATTGCGTCAAATTCCTGCGGTGTTTAACAGCAAGTGGGAAAACTATGCAAGAGCATTTTATGCTGCAGAGGCGATGAGTGTTCTGAACACATTTCACCAGCCCATGTTTCAAGCACTGCATACTCAAAAACGCAAATTGAATAACCTCAAAGCCATCGCAAAATTTGCCGGAAGCCTTGGCATTGATGAAAACCAGTTTTTGAGTACGATGAAGTCATTTGGGGTTTCCACAAAGATTAATGCTGCAAAAGAAGCCTATCGGGCCTACGGCATTACAGGCGTTCCCACCGTCACCGTAAATGGCAAATATATGACTAACGGCTCACTCGCCGGAAGCTACCCGGCAATGATCGAAACCATCAACCAATTGATTACAAAAGAGGCCGGGTAACCAGGTCGCACCATTTTCTACAGATCACTGGGCAGCAAGTGACCCTTGCGGCGCTTTGAACGTATGTAACGCAAATTATGTTCTGATATCCCCACCACCAGCGGCACTACTTGGGACACTTCTTGCTGATGCTTTTCAAGGTGTTCACGTTTCGCAGGATTATTGGATAATAAGCGAACAGGTTTACCCTTAAGCAGGTATTTAAGCGCAATCGCAGCATCACTGAAATCGCGGGAATCTTCTGGCAAGCCTAAGGCTACATTAGCTTCATAGGTATCCTGACCACTATCCTGGAGCAAGTAAGTAATTGCTTTGGCCCACAAACCAATGCCACGACCTTCGTGGCCAGACATGTACACAACAGCACCATTGCCCTCTTCCAGTATTTTTTCAAAAGCACCCTCTAATTGCGGGCCGCAATCACAGCGCTGCGAGCCAAAAATATCACCGGTTAAACAGCAGGAATGAATGCGCACTAATGGCTTTTCAGCGTCTCTAAAGCCTGGGAGGGCGAACACTGAATTAATGGACATGTGCGTTTGCAGTAGGTTGCGGAATTCTTCGCTATTGCCATCTTCAACTTGGTGAGCTGCAGCAAGCACATGCCCTAATTCTGTTTTGCGAACAAAAGGATACCACTCCAGTGTGATTTGCTGACCTTGTATCTTACGGGGCAACGGTACCGGCCCCAGTACCGACATTAATGCGTCTTTAGAGTCGCTCGGCACTTCGTTTCCACTTTCGTCTATTGCGACTAATAAATGGGTCTTTTCTAGATTTTCCCGAATAGTTTTATCGATGTAGCTAAACACACATGCTCCTACAATTGCCTGTCATTAAGGCTTCCCTACCTATCTGCACCCAATAGGTGCTACTTGTATTGTGAAATAGTAAAACCTCTCACGCGGTCTTAGCAAGTATGTAGTGATTCCTGCTTAAAAACTCAAGAGACCGGCCGCCAATAACGTTGAGGCTGCCGTTTATCCTCTGTGTACACACTGGCTAAAAAAATATCATCTATTAAGAATTAATTATGGATAGTCAAAATAAATCTAACAATTCAGGTTTTACGCTGATTGAACTCATGATGGTTCTCCTCATCATCGCAATCACGCTCGGCATTGGCGTACCCAGTTTTCAAGGGTTTATTCAGGACAGCCGGGTGGCGGGCCTCACAAATGCTTTTGTCTCATCGCTGAACTATACCAGAAGTGAAGCTGTAAAACGGGGCTCTGAAGTTAGCCTGTGTAAAAGCAGCAATGGTAGTTCATGCACCACCAGCGGACACTGGGAGCAAGGATGGATTGTGTTTGTTGATAACAGCAACTTTGGCACTTGGGATGCTGGCGAAGAAATTCTACGCGTTCAAGAGAAGTTTGACGGAAATACCCGGTTTCAATCAACCACTGGTGTCGGCAATGCCTTCACTTTTCTTGGCTCAGGTCGGATGACTTCCGGACACAGCGGTGAAATGTTGTTATGTGACGCGCCAGAAGCCCGAAAAATAAACATTAATACCGTGGGCCGCATCCATTTAATCGAGGCGACTTGTTAATGAAAGGGTTTACGCTTTTAGAAGTTTTAATCGCACTGGTGATTTTATCGGTTGGGTTACTTGGATTAGCAGGGCTTCAAACAACTGGCTTACGCAATAATCATAGCGCTTATCTACGCTCACAAGCGACACTCCTTGCCTACGATATTACTGACAGAATCAGAGCAAACAAAGCCAATTTGAACGCTTACGCACTCGCACTGTCCGCAAGTGCGCCAAGCGGCACGTCTGTCGCAGAAACCGATCTCAACGAATGGCTGACCAATGTAGAAAACCGACTCCCCGAGGGGGATGCTTCTGTTGCGATCAACAATGAAATCGTCACTATTCAAGTTCAATGGAATGATTCCCGTAGCACAACAATGACGTCATTCTCGATGACGACCGGAGTGTAAACCATGAGTAGCCGAGGCCGTTTCATCAAGCAACAAGGGCTGAGCGTTGTAGAGGTGATGGTTGCGATGCTGCTGAGTTTGATTTTAATCGGAGGCGTCATTCAGGTCTTTGCCACCAATCGCGTGGTTGCACGGACACAGTCTGAATCAGCCCGAGTTCAGGAAAACGGCCGGATTGCCTTGGATATCTTAACTGATGAAATCCGTATGGCAGGCTTTCAAGGTTGCACAAATCTCGATCAAGTCGTCCCTAACTCCATTGTCAGCCCTGCAGGCAGTGTTAACTTCACATCTGACAATGCCATCAATGGCTATGAATACAGCGGTGGAAGTTGGACTCCTGCGCTGACAACACCGCCAGCCAATGTGGTCGATGGGACAGATCTTGTTGAAATCCGAGCCGCGTCCTGCACGGCTTACCTAACCGGGCAGATGTCCACAGACAACGCCAATATTCAAATTGGCGTCAATAACACCTGCGACTTCCAAGCCGGCGACATTGTGGTCATTTCTGACTGCCAATCGGCCGACATATTCAAAGCCACTTCCGTTTCTGAAGGTGGCGCAAAAACCACGATAGCTCATGCTAACAGCACGAACACAACGAACCGCCTGACAAAACCATACGGCACGGATGCAACGGTCAGCAAGTATGAGGTGGTGCAGTTTTATGTTCGGGAAAATGCATACGGTATTCCTGCCCTTTATGAAGCACGCGGGGTCGATGGCAGCACTGTCACAGAGCTGGTCGAAGGCGTGGAAGATATGCAGGCCACTTATGGAGAAGATACCAATAATGACGGCACCGCCGACGCTTATCAGGAGGCCGCCAATGTCGCTAACTGGTCAAATGTGGTCAGCGCCCGCCTGACACTCTTGTTGCAATCTGCAGAAGATGAAGTGACAAGCACCAAACAAACCTACACGTTTAATGGCACAACGACAACAGCCACGGACAACCGCCTTAGACAGGAAATGGGCTCTACCGTGCTATTACGAAACCGTGTGAATTGAGGGCTCCGAAAATGAAACAACAGGCAGAAAAAGGCGCTGTACTGGTTATATCTCTGATTATGTTAGTCGTTTTGACATTGCTCGGCATCACGGCAATGCAATCGACCACATTAGAAGAAAAGATGGCGGGCAATCTTAAAGACCGCAACCTGGCCTTTCAAGCAGCAGAAGGCGCTGCCGTTCTGGCCGAAAAATGGCTTTCTGGAAAAACGAATCTGCCCATTGAAAAAAGTGACGGTTCTGCGGGTATTTGGGTTTACAACAGCATGGACTCTGATGCGGCCAATGGTGTGCCGTGGTGGTTAGAGGCAGACCGTGATGCCAGTTGGTGGGCGGCCAATGGTGGCGACGGAGAAACCGTCATTGCCATGGGAGCCGGCCTCAACAGTCAGCCAACTTACATCATTGAAAAGTTACCACTGACGACCGGACCCAGCTTGCAGGCAGGATCAGCCATGCACAGTAATAATTTACTCAGAGTGACCGCCAGAGGCGTTGGCGGCACAGAGTCGGCGGTTGTTGTCCTTCAAACCACCTATAAGTGGTAAACCAGGCCGCATTATTTGTTATGAGGTTGAGCATGAAAATCAGACTGAAGCGATACGCTAATTTCCTTGCCGCGGCTTTGTTAGGGGGCGCATTTTCCTCACTCAATGCCGCGAGCTTATCTATTTCTGATGTACCGCTATTCCTTGGTGGCAATGTTGCACCCAATATTATGTTCACGGCAGATGATTCCGGCTCCATGCAATGGGAGTTCATGCCTAATGATGACATGCACTTTACCATTTATGTCTTTCCTCACCCGACGAGTTCAACTTACGGTGTCGGCAACTATTCAAACCAGGTACCTGACTTCGGCGACAACAACTTACATAACTTTTTCTCACGCTCAGCGGCCAATAATGCTGTTTTTTATAATCCTGATATCACCTACGCACCCTGGGCAGATACAACCGGCAGCGTCATGGCTGATGCCAATCCTACCAATGCACTCTATAACCCCTATGACGCTTCCAAAGGTTCTATTGATCTCACCTCCCAACAAACCATGTACGCACTCTGGTTTTGGAATACATGGAACACCAGTCATGGTAGCGCCAGTGGAAATTGGCAGGATCATACATTCTGGCCAATCACTTACTACAACTACAACGGCAGTGGCTC
>DJFX01000030.1:46885-57322 GCA_002432635.1 Halothiobacillaceae bacterium UBA5861
TGGCAGCACTACCTTTACAAGCCCTGCGGGCGTTGTCCGAACTCGTGATGAAGAAATTCAAAACTTTGCCAATTGGTTCCAGTATTATCGATCGCGCGTGTTGATGGCTCGCGCTGGTGTTGGTCAGGCTTTTACCCAATTGAGTGAACGTGTACGTGTGGGATTCGGCACTATTAACGAGTCCGGAGTCGTGGTCACGGGAGTAAAAGACTTCACCGGTGCCGATAGAGCTGCGTTTTTTGACAACTTATACAGCTTTGGTCCCAGCGGAGGCACTCCACTGCGCGATTCTATCGAAGATGTAGGCGACTACTATGAAGACACATCCGATTCAGGCCCTTGGGGGCCAAAAATTAACGTAGGGAACGGGATCACAGAGCAGCTGGCTTGCCGACAGAGCTACCACATTCTCATGAGTGACGGATTTTACAACGGCAGTGATCCGGGCTTCTCGAATGTCGATAATCAGAGCGGCCCACTGATCACAGGGCCGGAAAGCCAAACTTATCAATACACACCGGCTCCTCCTTATCAAGATAATTACAGCGATACACTGGCTGACGGCGCAATGTATTACTGGAACCGCGACCTCAGGCCTGACCTTGAAAATAAAGTACCTACAAACATCGCAGACCCCGCTTTTTGGCAACATGTGGTTACTTTTACGATCGGACTCGGCGTCAACGGCACGTTAGACCAGGCTTCAGACTTTCCTGCACTGGAAGCAGGCACACTTGCTTGGCCTGAAGCGGAAAAAGGAGAAGCCACCGCCATTGATGATATGTGGCATGCAGGCATCAATGGGCGCGGGGGATTTTTCAGCGCAGCGGACCCTACAACCTTTTCCGAGTCTCTCGTTGCAGCACTCGACAGCATTGCTGAGCGCACAGGTTCAGCCTCTTCAGTGGCTTCAAACTCAGTGCGATTAAATACCGAAACAAAAATCTACCAAGCTCGTTTTAACAGTGCCGACTGGAGCGGGGAACTGCTCGCTTATGCTATTGACAGTAATGGCGACTTTAATTCACCTATTTGGGAAGCAGGCTCACTGATACCCAGTCATTCCACGCGGAAAGTCTATACTTATGATGAAACCAGCAGTGCAGGCATTGCGTTCAAATGGCTTAATTTAACCTCCGCACAAAAAACAGACCTTAAGCAAGGTGATACCGACACTGTCGGTGAGCAGCGCCTTAACTACATTCGCGGGGATGACAGCCAAGAACTCAGCAACGGTGGCAGCTTTCGCAACCGAGCCAAGCGGTTAGGCGACATTGTCAACTCAGATCCCTGGTTCGTTGGTACCGCAGATTTTGGCTACAGTGACCTGCCTGCCCCTGAGGGATCAGCCTATACTGCCTTCCGTACCAGCAGCAGCTACCTCAACCGATCACCTATTCTCTATTTTGGCGCCAACGATGGCATGCTGCATGCGATAAATGCCCAAACCGGGATAGAAAAATTTGCCTACATCCCCTCTCCCGCCTTTACCGACCTCTGGCAATTGACAGATCCGGGATATGCTCACCGCTTTTTTGTCGATGGCCCCGTCGCTACCGGCGATGCTTACATCAATGTTGGCGCAGGAAAAGAGTGGCGAACGGTTTTAATCGGCTCAATGGGCCCCGGCGGACGGACAATTTACGCATTAGATATCACCGAGCCAGACAGCTTCAGTGAAACCAATGTGCTGTGGGAGTTTACAGACCCTGACTTAGGTTATGTGCTGGGACAACCCTGGATTACCCGCATGAATAATGGTGAGTGGGCAGCTGTTTTTGGCAACGGCTACAACAATGATTCGCACAAAGCAATGTTATTTATTGTCAACTTGGAAGATGGCAGTTTAATCAAAAAAATTGACACCAACGTTGGCGACTCATCAACACCCAACGGACTCTCACCCGCCATGGCGATCGATTTAAATAATGACCGGATCACTGATCAAATTTACGCCGGTGATTTATATGGCAACATGTGGCGGTTTGACGTCAGTGACTCAAAAATCAGTAAATGGGGTTCCAAGTTTAAAAGTGGCGGACAGCCTGCTCCACTTTTTACTGCGGAAAAGTCCGGTATTGTTCAACCGATTACCATTAGGCCCGAAGTAGGCCGCCATAAGGAAGGTGGCGTGATGGTTTACTTTGGCACAGGCAAATATTTTGAAGTTGGAGATAACCAATTAAGCACCCCCCCCAAAGAACAAGCCTTCTATGCGATCTGGGATAACGACAGCCCTGTTTCCAGTAGAAGTAAACTGCAAGAGCAGGAAATCCGTGAAGAAAAAGTGGGTGGGCTTTTTTATATACGAACGTCCACCGCAACAGAGGTTGACTGGACAACAAAAGAAGGCTGGTTCATGGACTTGATTTCCCCCCTGAGTGGTGCAGAAGGTGAACGGGTCGTCAGCACCCCGCTTCTTAGAGGTGACCGAATTATTTTTGTAACATCCATTCCCAATGCACACCCCTGTGAATACGGGGGAACCGGCTGGATCATGGAGCTTGTCGCACTGACCGGAACCAATTTGATCGATGAAACACCTTGGGATATCAACGGGGATGGTAAATTTGATGAAAATGACTATGTAACTGATAGCACTGACGTCGATGGCGATGGGGACACCACAGAGAAAATCCCTGTCTCAGGTAAACGCTCGGAAGTTGGGCTCATCAAAACCCCAGGAATCATCTACACCGATCAACGTGAATACAAATTCACCAGTGGCTCGAGCGGCGGTATCGAAAAGACAGTTGAATCGTCATCCATCAAGCCTGGTCGACAATCATGGAGACAAATACGATGAAACGACCGACACGGAGTAAGTACATAATCACCGCAATTTGCTTCAGTATTACATTAACGCTATCGGCTCATACGCCCGCCAATCCCCTATTGATAATGGGTGCCCTGGAAATTTATGGTACAGTGGAAGCTGTTGATTCGATTAAAGGTATTGTTACTGTGGGCGGCAAAGCCTACCGTTATGCCCCTCAGCTAAAAATTTACAAAGCAGGAGGTGTCATTGGATCGAGCCAACAAATCAGAATAAAAAAAGGAATGAAAGTTGCTATTAAACATGCCGTCGAGCCAGGTAACAAAACACTGATCGCACAAGAAATCTGGGTACAAGACGATGTTAAACCGATACGATAAATCACACAGCAGGGATAGTGTGAAGGACAGACAATTGAATAAGGAAAAATTCAAAAACATTCAAGGCGTTACACTGATTGAATTAATGATCGTCATTTTAATTGTGGCGGTTCTGGGCATGGTCGCCTACCCCTCTTATCAAAACAGCATGATGAAAACACGGCGAAGTGACGGAATTTCGGCGCTCCTCAGCTCAGCACAAACGCTAGAGCGCTGCTTTACAGAGTACAACAAATACAACCACGCTAATTGCAGCATACAAAATAGCACCAGCTTTAATAGCAGCGAAGGCTACTATTCAATCTCTGTCACGACAACAGCTTCGACATTCTCACTCTCTGCAGCCGCACAAGGCGCACAAGCGCCAGACTCCAGCTGCACACCCATTGTCTTAACACATACCGGGGCAAAAACACCCAACGATTGCTGGTGATCCGGTAAAATGAAGCACTCGTCCACTTAATAACAACACACGCACGTGTTGTATCAGTCGTTATGTGTTTGATTTTATTTGCTTGGAAACAGCACCCAATTTATCCCTTGATTATCGCGGCCAACAGGGATGAATATTTCAACCGCCCCACTGACCCGCTAAGGTCCTGGCAAGACAATCCGGATATTATTGCTGGCCGTGACCTTGAAAGTCAGGGTACGTGGCTGGGGATCTCCAAAAAGCAGCGGCTTGCTGCCGTGACCAACTTCCGTGAACCGGGCTTTCAAATAGAAGCACCTATTTCCCGTGGCCTCTTGGTATCCGACTTTTTAGAAAGCAGTCACACTGCGCCACATTACCTGCAGCAACTGAGACCTCAATACCCGCTCTACCGAGGCTTCAATCTCCTACTCTGGGATGGTAACGGGCTTTATTACAGCTCCAACCGTCATGAACAACTGCTACAACTTACACCCGGGATTTACGGACTCAGTAATCATCTACTCAACACCCACTGGCCGAAAGTCGTACGAGGGAAAATGCTACTCAGTGAATGTATACAGCAGCACAGCATTCAAAAAGACAAATTATTTGATATTTTATTTGACCAAACACTGCCCAATGAGCAGTCAGTCCCCCAGACAGGATTAACACCTGATTGGGAAAAAGCTTTATCAACCATCTACATTGATAGACATGAATACGGCACTCGCGCCTCAACGATTGTTCTCTTGAACAACAATGGTGAGTTTTCGATTACCGAAAAGTCACGTAACCAGCTCGGCGAACCACTCGGCACAGCCTGTTACACATATCCCACACAATAAAAAAGGCAGCGCAAAAAGCGCTGCCTTTTCAGATAACACGATTCCGTACGATTAGAAGTCGAAACGGATACCGGTGTTAATTTCAGTCATAGTTGTTTCAGCACCCGACGCAACAGCTTCTGTTACACGGTTACGGCCAGAAACCCAAACTTTTGTGGCTTTATTAATTTGGTTAGTGAAACCCAGGGCGATTTCTGTGATATCGCTCGGTGTACCGCCGGAAAGAACGACTGCATCTGTTTGCTGTCCGTAGATAGCACGAATGCTCTTGCCACCACCTAAGCTGAAAATACCACCGACATTAATGGAAATCGCATCGTCGGCACCACCATAATCATAAGATTCGTAGTGTACGCGCGCACTGTGGCCAGAACCAAAACCAAATACGACACTGGCGCCCATGTGGCTGTCATCACCGTTCGCTTCAGAGTCTTGAATGGTGGACAAAGCAATTGTGGCAGGGCCCGCTTTAAACTTAACTGCGATATCTGCACGATCAAGCGCTTCTTGGTCAGTATAGGTGCCATCGGAACTTTGGTTTGTACCATTATCGTTATTGAACTGGAACAAAGTCATCAAAGTCACGGGACCAAACTGGTTAGCATAGGTCAAAGCTCGGCTGGAACGCACAGGAACCGCCGCATTGCTGCTGCTGACCAGTGAAAGCGCACCATCAGCAAAACCATCAACAATACCCACAACAGAGGTACCGGTCGTCAGATAAGAAGGTGACCATTGGCGACCCAACGCTACTTTACCGAAACCGCCTTGCAGGCCCGCGTAACCTAAACGGTTACCGCCATTGTTTCCAGCTGTGTTGAAGATTGCACCATTTGTAGCATCAACACCGAACTCGTAGTGGCCAAATGCTTTCATGCCATTGCCGAGATCCATATCCCCTTTCAGACCAAAGCGAGAAACAACATCTTCAACGCCTAAGTCACTCACATCATCTCCAACAGGAGGTTCGATGGATGTGTGCTCAAGTTTCACGCGGATGCTACCGTATGCGGTTGCTTCGGCTTGAGCTGCCATGGGTGCAATCAGAGCGGCTGAAACCGCTGCTGCTAAAGCTGTTTTTTTCAAATTCATTTTTAAACCTCCAAAATTTTGGATATTGTTGTCGACGTAAATTTGCCTAAAAAACCTTATCAGATTTCAAGCATCGCATTAGCCGTTATCAATAGGCCAACGTAGTTCATGTATCTACGTGGCGAGTAACTTTAGCAACTTTTTGCAAAAAAGCAACAAAAAAATGATAAACACAAACAACTGTGTGTTTTTTGCTGATTTTTAAGGGCTACATTTTTAACTCTATGAAATTGAAGTGCTTTAGCTAGCAAACTAACGAATTTTCTCGAATACCAGCGCATTCCTCAATTCTTCAATGGCAATTTACCGCACCGAGATTGTGCATTTTTTGCATCAGTGAAGAGAGCACGCTTCCTGATGAAGCTTTTTCGAGCTTATGGAAATCTAAATGCCACTTTCCTTGTGGCAAAAAAGATACACTCGAAGTTTTAACGTACGACCATCACCGTACACGCGGCCCGTTCTGCCAATTTTGCTGCAGTGGAACCCATTAACAGCACATCCATTGAATGCTCATCATGCGCCGGCACAATAATCAGTTCTGCGCCAATTTTTTTAGCCTGTTTCAGGATGCACTCAACAGGCCGGCCTTCCACTACCTTGGCATGTGCTATCGAGCTTCCCGGAAAATGTTGATTAATGTAAATTTTCAGTTTTTTGGCCAATTCCACACTGGCCTTTTTCACAGCATCATCCGGGAAAAAGGAGGCCACAATGGGCATCCCAAAGTCTGGAGTTACACTTAAAAAGTGCAAATCGGCATTGAAACATTGAGCAAGCGCACGAGCAGCCTCTGCTGCTTTTTCAGTTAATGTTGTTTGCTCTAAACTAATGGGCAACAGGATGGTTTTATACATAACAGCCTCCTCATGCTATAAATGAACGGCGAAAACCTTTATTTGAAAGAGCAGGTTTATCACGCCGGTTGTACAGATTGCACAGCAGACTGCCTGCGCTTTTGTAAAAACCAAACCAGCCCGAGCAGCAATATGGCTGGCAAAAACATCCACTGCTTAGGTGGGCGATCGGCGTTCACTTCAATCAGTGTGATTTCATAATCAAAGTCAATGCCTGCACTCTGTGCTGAGCTGCCAAAGGCGACATTATCGGCAAACACGCGGGTATCCTCCGTCCGGATTTCGAGGCCCGACGCCATCAGCCTTTCTTGCCCGTTTGAACCTTCGCCGAGTGAGAGCATAACCGTTTTATCTTCTTGTTTACCATCAAGGTTTTCGCCACTCACCTGCATGCGTAATTTATCGCCCGCACGGGACTGATCGGCAATTTCCACCAGCCGGGTAGGTTCAACTTGATTGAACGGTGGGTATATTTGATCCCACCAAAAGCCGGGGCGGAACAAGGTGAACGCAACCAGTAACAACGCAACAGTTTCCCAAGCGCGACTTTTGACCCACCAATATCCCTGCGTTGCAGCCGCAAAAATTAACATCGCGGCCGTCGCACTGACGATGGTCAACAACAATTCAAACCACCCTCCAATATCGATGAGCAAAAGTTGGGTATTAAAGATAAATAGAAAAGGCAAGATGGCGGTACGGATGTCATACATAAACCCTTGGATGCCTGTTTTTATAGGGTCACTTTGGGCAATGGCTGCCGCCGCAAACGCAGCAAGACCTACCGGCGGCGTGTCATCTGCCAAAATACCAAAATAAAATACAAACATATGGACAGCAATTAAGGGAACAATTAAACCATTCGCTGCACCGAGCGCGACAACAACAGGCGCCATAAGGCTGGAAACGACAATGTAATTGGCCGTTGTTGGCAAGCCCATACCAAGAATAATGCAAATTAAGGCGGTAAAGATGAGTACCAGCATCAAATTGCCACCTGAGATAAACTCAACAAATTCAATCATGACCTGACCAATCCCGGTCAGTGTAATCGTGCCCACAATAATGCCCGCAGCGGCAGTGGCCACACCGATACCGATCATATTACGCGCACCGGCGATCATGCCTTCAAAAAAGTCCATCAGGCCGTGTTGTAGTGCCTCTTTTAAGTCTCGGTTATGACGAAAAAGTGCCTGAATTGGCCGATGCGTAATCACAATAAAGACCATCAGTAATGTTGCCCAGAAAGCCGACAACGAGGGAGATAGGCGCTCAACCGTCAGGCACCACATCAAAACGACGATCGGCAGCAGAAAATATAAGCCAACTTTGACGGTGGGACCTGTTTCCGGCAACTCCAAAACCGGGTTATAGGGGTCATCGACCTCTAGTTCCGGGTAGCGGGCCGAAAACTTCAAAAGAGCAAGGTAAATCACCAGAAGGAGAGGAATAACAATATACAGCGTCGCATCTCCGGCAGCGGTTTTTATCCACCCCAGACCGTAGTAGACAACCAGCCCAATCACACAAACACCCAATACAATGGACACAAATGTCAGCAACTTTTGTAAAAGTGTCGATTGTGTTCTCCGCGGTAAGCCTTGCATATTGGCTTTAAGCGCCTCAAGGTGAACAATATAAACAAGCGCAATATAAGAGATAATAGCGGGCAAAATGGCGTGTTTAATCACTTCAATGTAAGAAATACCGACAAATTCAATCATCAGAAACGCCGCAGCGCCCATAACAGGCGGGGTCAATTGCCCGTTTGTCGAACCGGCTACTTCAACGGCACCCGCCTTGGTACCAGGAAAGCCCACCCGCTTCATGAGCGGAATGGTGAAAGTTCCCGTGGTGGCAACATTGGCAATGGATGAGCCCGATATGAGCCCCGTCGCTGCGGAAGCGACGACTGCAGCCTTCGCCGGCCCTCCACGCATATGCCCTAACAGTGCGAATGCCATTTTTATGAAGTAATTACCGGCCCCGGCTTTTTCCAACATCGCGCCAAACAAGACAAATAGAAAAACAAAACTGGTCGACACCCCAATAGCAACACCAAACACGCCTTCTGTTGTCAACCACTGGTGGGAAATGACTTTGGGAATGCTCTGCCCCTTATGAGCAATAACATCCGGCATGTATTGGCCGCCAAAGGTATAGATCAAAAATACCATGGCAACCACCATTAAAGGCGGTCCTAACGAGCGACGGGTTGCTTCCAGCAAAATCAGCATACCGCCAATTCCGATGACGAGATCATAGCTTGTCGGTGCACCGGCTCTTCCTGAAAGCGCTTCATAAAAGATGAATAGGTAGGCACCTGCAAACGCTCCGGCCAGCGCCAATATCCAGTCTTGGACAGGAATACGATCTTTAGGCGAGCTTTTAAGAGCCGGGTAGGCGGTAAACGCCAGAAATAAGGCAAAGGCAAGGTGAATCGAACGTGCTTCGGTGTCGTTAAAAATACCGATATTCAGTACAAAAGGCAGCGGAGACGCATACCACAACTGGAAGGAAGACCATAGAAAAGCCACTGTCAGCAAAATTTTTTGAGCCAAACCACCTGGATTTCGAGCGCCAGTATCGATTTCAGCCACCATACTTTCCAGCTCAGCACTGGTACTTTGATCTTTCGTATCCGAACTCATAACAAGGCCCTCATCATTTGTTGTTATTCGGTGGTGAGCTCCGCAACTTCAAAAGAGACGTTTACACTGTTTTGAAAGGAACGCAGCGGGTCAGTACCTCTACCCAGGTTGTCTTACTAAATCGGCTTTAATGTTGATTTTTAAGAATTTTGTGATGCCCGTCTAAAATAACGCGGCTAAGGGGAAAAAGAAAGGGCAGCACATAAAGCTGCCCTTTGGAGAGTGGTGCTTGATTACTTGATTAGACCTGCTTCTTTGTAATATTTGGCTGCACCGGGATGCAGTGGTGCAGATAATCCGTCTTTAACCATCTCTTCTTTTTTCAGGTTAGCGAAAGCTGGGTGCAGCTTACGAAACGAATCGAAATTTTCGAAAACAGCTTTCACAACGTGATAAACCGTATCTTCAGGAACCTTGCTGGAGCTCACGAATGTAGCTCCGACACCGAATGTCACAACATCATCAGGGTTACCGCGATACATATCACCCGGAATAATCGCTTTACGGTAGTAATCATTATCTTTCACTAACTTACTAACCGCATCTCCGGTAACAGGTACTAACACCGTATCGCAAGCTGTTGTCGCTTCTTTAATCGAACCGGAAGGGTGACCAACGGTGAAAACAATCGCATCGACCTTATTATCGCAAAGCGCTTTTGATTGCTCTGCCGACTTCAGTTCAGAAGCCAATTTAAAGTCAGACATTGCCCAGCCCATCGCTTCCATCACAACTTCCATGGTGCCGCGCTGCCCAGAACCTGGGTTACCTACATTCACCCGCTTCCCTTTAAGATCAGCAAACGACTTAATGCCAGCGTCTGCGCGTGCAACCACTGTGAAGGGCTCTGGATGAACAGAGAAGACAGCCCGCAGATCTTTATTCGCACCCTTGTCAGCAAACTTGCTGGTGCCATTGTATGCGTGGAATTGCCAGTCAGACTGGGCAACACCCATATCCAGCTCACCCGCTCGGATCGTATTGAGGTTGTAGACAGACCCCCCAGTAGATTCGACAGAGCAACGAATACCATGAGTTTTCCGGTCTTTATTAACCAAACGACAGATTGCGCCACCCGTTGGGTAATAAACCCCTGTCACACCGCCCGTACCAATCGTGATGAATGTTTGCGCTGACGCCACCGGCACTGTGCCCAGTACGAGGCCAGCAACAGTAAGAACCATTGCAGCATAGCGTGTAATCATACTCTTTCTCCTCATTTATTAATTGTTTACACAAATCCAAGTGTGGAACCTAGATTCTAACGATATAAGAAACGAGAAGGAAATATAACCGCAAGAAAATCTATAAAAAACAGAATCGTTATGGAGACTTCTTGAAAATTCTAGAGAATGGAGCTGGCGATAGGAGTCGAACCTACGACCTGCTGATTACAAGTCAGCTGCTCTACCAACTGAGCT
>DJFX01000030.1:57508-76924 GCA_002432635.1 Halothiobacillaceae bacterium UBA5861
TCTACCAACTGAGCTACGCCAGCCCTGGATGTTATTGACTTACTGTCTCGGCCAATAGCACTGCCCCTCAAGGACCAAACGCGTAATATCTATAATTTTAGGGAAAATTTCAAGCTTTAAATGAGATTTTCTTCGTAATTAAACCCAATCCATCAATCGGAAGGCCTTACCAACAGTTCAATCCAGTGAATCACCTCTAAGCCGGTACCCGCCTGAAGATGATGCTGGCAACCGACATTCGCTGTGGCGATTAATTGCGGTTTTTGGCTTTCGATAGCAGCCAACTTACGTTGACGCAGTGTTTGAGCCGTTGCCGGATTAAAAATGGAGTAGGTCCCTGCTGAGCCACAACACAAATGCTTCTCGGCAATGGAGGTTAATTGAAACCCCAGTGAGGCCAGCAGGTTTTCAACCCTACCGGACAAATTCTGCGCATGCTGAAGGGAGCAGGGCGGATGAAAAGCAATAGGGCCTATTGCCGGTTTTAAGCGAAGTGGGCCAAGCTCTTCTTTCGCCAGAACTTCTACAACATCTTTCGTCACCTCGGCCACATGCTTAGCCCTATCCCGGTACAGCGGGTCTTCGGATAAAACCTCCCCATACGACTTGACAAAAGCGCCACAACCACTGGCTGTCGTGACAATCGCTTCAGCGCCTTGCTCAATGAATGGCCACCAGGCATCAATATTTTGCCGCGCAAAATTCCTCCCCGCTTCTGTTTTTTGTAAGTGGTGACTCATAGCGCCGCAACAACCCGCTTGAGCAACACTCACCAAATCAATGCCGAGTTGTCCGAACACCTGTTGGGCGGCCTGATTTGTTTGCGGTGTTAATCCCGGTTGAACACAACCATTGAGCAATAGCATAGTCCTTGTTTTTCGCTTACTTGAACGCGTTTTTTTTGCACTCACTTGAGAGGCACGCACTGGAATCTGAGCCCTCAAACGGGCCGGTAACAACGGCTTAAAGCACTGCGCCAACCTCAGCATCAAAACAAACCGTTTTCTATACGGGAAACACTGCAACACTCCCCAGCGCATCACGCGTTGATACCAGGGCCGCTTAACTTGGCGTTCAATCAACTGCTTCCCAAGATCAGCCAATTGACCGTATTCAACGCCAGATGGGCACGTGGTTTCACAACTCAGGCAACCCAGGCAATGATCCAGATACGTTTGAGTGACCGTCGTCGCAGGCTGGCCTTCCAGTACTTGTTTAATCTGGTATATCCGCCCGCGTGGACTTTCAAGCTCATTACCTGTTAACTGATAAGTTGGGCATGTCGCCAGACAAAAACCACAATGCACACACTTCCGCAGGATACGGTCTGCGGCTTTGCCCTCTGGCGTATTGATGAGTGTTTCGATCAGCCGAGTCTGCATACAACTTCACAATGCAGGATAGAGGCGACCGGGATTGAAAATCCCGTTGGGATCAAAGGCCTTTTTAATACGCTGGTGAAGCTGCCAAACACCTTGGGAAGGCGGGTGAAAAATTTCACCCAAGCGATCACCACCACGAAAAAGGGTGGCATGACCGCCCACGCGACCAACAGCTTCACGAATGCGGGTAGCAGGAACATCGCTGCAAAGCCAGCGTTGAGCCCCCGCCCAGTCGATGAACGTACTGCCAGCGAGTTCAAGGCAGGGAGTGGCGGGCGGGACGGACAGCCTCCACAGCGGCGCTTCCTGGTCAAAAAAAGCATGCTTATGTTCACGGATGGCCGTCCAGCAAATGGCATCTTCTGCGGCTGCTCCTCCCAGTTGCGAACACGCTTGCTCCACGGCTGCCGGGTTACCCGAAAGCCGCAGATAAATAGCGCCATCGTAATGAACAGCTGCCGATAATGGCAACAGACTCGCCCGCCACTGATTAAACTTGATAAGACTTTCCGCTGTGGAGGCCGGCAAGATCAGCGTCCGCTCAAAAGCTGGCTTGGGCTGCACTTTCAGGGAAATATCTAAGAGCAAGCCCAGCGTCCCCAAGGCACCTGACATTAAACGGGAAATATCGTATCCCGCCACATTTTTCATTACTTCACCGCCAAAGCGCAGAATCTCCCCAGAACCATTGATCACCCGGCAGCCCAAAACCATATCCCGTACTGCGCCCGACCAGGGACGCTGTGGACCGGAAAGTCCACTAGCAACCATTCCACCTAATGTGGCGTGTTTGCCGAAATAAGGAGGGTCAAAGGGTAACACCTGATGATTTTCCGCCAATTGCGCTTCGATCTCACTCAAAAGTGTTCCTGCGCGCGCAGTGATGACCAACTCTGTTGGCTGGTAACGAATAATTCCCTTGTGCCCACTCGTCGAAAGCGGTGCGCCTTCGATGGCTCGCCCATAAAAGTGTTTACTGCCACCACCCTGGATCACGAGCGGCGTCTTACTGACCAAAGCTTCCTTGACTTGGTCCTGCAGGACAATTGTCTGATCTGTACTTTCAAGTGTATCCACCACTCTGAATCAGCCGTTTTTGTCCCGACTCAAGACAGCAAAACATTCGCAGCACTCGTGATGTAGATTTATCATAAATGATCCTCAAGTATGCATTGTCTAAAGTAAAAGCTTTAAGCACCCTCTCCAGTATAAGCCGACACCGATTAACAAACGACAATTGAAAGGCATCCTGCTGGTTTTTGTTACAATACTTTAGATAATGCATAAAAAAATTTTTCTACTTTTGGCCTTATTCCTAAGCGTACCTCAAAAGGGATTTGCACAGACGGAGTTCAATTGGAGCTCTTTAACATGGGATAACGATGCGTTCCTGGGCAATGATGACGACGGTTATACCAATGGTATGTACATTGCGCTTTATCAATTAAAGGAATACGAACAACCGTCAAACGCCCCTTGGCTTTTAAGGCCTTTAATGTGGAGTTTGACAGAAAAGGCCGATGTGGGGCTGAACGCTTACACGATTGGCCAAGCCATGATTACTCCCCAAAACACGGAGACGGAAACCCCAGCAGAAGACGACTTGCCTTACTCTGGGCTCCTGTTTCTCAACAATAGTTATCTCTCTATTCACCAGAATTACACCGATAAAATCAGTACCACTATTGGGATTGTGGGGCCTCTTTCATTAGCTGAGGAGTCCCAAAAAACCATTCACAAATGGATTGGCTCTGGTGAGCCCAAAGGTTGGGACACGCAGTTAAAAAATGAACTGGTTTTTCAGCTATCGCGCGCCCGGGCATACCGCTCATGGGTTGCCGATAATAACTGTTGGGATTTAATTACTGCCGGGGAAGTGTCTATTGGCACCTTATCAAGCGGCGTTAACGTGGACGTTGTCCTTCGATTTGGTACGGCATTGAAATATTCCTACGCCACCCAGCTACTAAACAGCACGCGCACAACGAACCCTACGGTTATCGGAGGGGGAGGTTATGTATATGCCGGCATCAGTGCCGGTTATCTATTCAACCAGATCTTTACCGATGGCAATACCTTTACTGATAGCCGGTCAGTGGACTACGATCACGAAAAGATCAGCGCCATGCTGGGAGTCGCATATTCCTGGGGTAGTTATTCCATCTCCCTAGCCGCTTACGACGCCAGTATTTTGACCAATAAATCGGAGAAACAAGCCGGACTAACCCAGTACGGTACCTTTACTTTTTCTTTCGGACTCTAGAGAAGCCCGCAAGATCCACTTTAGTGATGGAACAGCATGACAGAAGAACGCCTGGAAAACCTGGAAATAAAAATCGCTTATCAAGAAGACCTCCTCCAAGACCTGAATGCACTGGTGGCCGGCCAGCAGATGAAGATAGATCAGTTG
The DNA here is from genome assembly GCA_002432635.1 of Halothiobacillaceae bacterium UBA5861. Classification (GTDB taxonomy): domain Bacteria; phylum Pseudomonadota; class Gammaproteobacteria; order UBA5861; family UBA5861; genus UBA5861. The sequence goes on from DJFX01000030.1 coordinate 61,301, forward strand.
GAAACCTCGCTCAAAGTACTGAGTGAAAGGCTACGGGAGTTATCGTCGAACACCGGTGTAAATACGATGGTCGACGAACGACCGCCTCATTATTGAGCATCAATCAGGTCTTCGTGCGGTCAAAAGGGCTCGCAGAGGAGCCGGGTACCCCTCGACCGTCATGCTCGGATCCTTTGGATTCAAAAAGGCATCGAGTGAGTGCGAGTCCAGCCACTCGGTTTTTCGTTGCTCATCTGGGGTCGTAGCCGTCACATCAGCAACGGTGACATCAGTAAACCCGCAGCGTTGTAACCAAATCGTTAACGCATCGACAGAGGGAATAAACCACACGTTACGCATTTGCGCATAACGCTCCCGGGGGACCAAAACAGCATTGCCATCACCTTCGATGACCAGGGTTTCTAAGACCAGCTCACCACCTTTCCGCAGTAACTTACGCAAGTGAATCAGGTGATCAAGCGGCGACCGCCGATGGTACAGCACACCCATAGAAAAAACCGTGTCGAATGCCATGCGATCCGGTAAGTCATCAATACCAAGCGGTACGACGTAGGCCGGTAGCCGATTTGCAGCCTGCCCAAGCAAATGACGCACCGCCCAGTACTGGCACAGGTATAGCAGTGAGGTGTCGATACCCAGTGCCAGCTTCGCGCCTTCTCCGACCATACGCCAGCAGTGATAACCACTCCCGCACCCTACATCCAACACATGACGATTTTTAAGGGGTTGAATATGCGGTGCCAACCGCTTCCATTTAAAGTCTGACCGCCACTCGGTTTCAATCACAATGCCGTGAAGATCAAACGGCCCCTTGCGCCAGGGTTTGAACTGTTCAAGTGAACGCCTTAAACCCTCAAGCGTTTCATCGGGTAAAGCCTGAAAGGTTTCGATGGTTATGTTGTCACGCTGAAGATGGATCGCATCCGGCTCTAGCACGGGTAAGTGCGCCAAAGCTTTTCTCCACTCTGGAAAACTTTTATGCGCCGGGTTCGCTAACGTTGCCTCGATCTGATCGCGAAGTGTCTGTGTCCACTCGGCGAGAGGAGAGCCCTCCAGTACTGCGTAAAGTGACTGGTAATCAAACATCACTTTATTGCCATAAACGCAGCAAAATTGAAATATTGAAACCATGTATCAACGCTACTAAAACCTACGGCTTTTAATCGCGTCAGATGGGTAGAGCGGGACTCTGGGATTAAAACCCGCTCCAGAGCAGTACGCTTTTGGCTAACTTCCAACGCGCTGTAGCCCTTGTCGCGTTTATATTGGTGATGCTTTTCTGTCATTGTGGCCTGAATGTCAGGGCTTTCAAACGCAATTTTTTCTGAGAGCAGCAGCAGCCCTCCCGCTCGCAGCCCCTGACAGATCTTTTCCAGCAAAGCTAAACGAGATTCAACCGGAATAAATTGCAAGGTAAAGTTCAGTAGTACAACATCGGCTTGTGCAATTTCAACATCCTGAATATCCTCGCAACGCAGCTCAACCTGGGGTTTGGCCGTATCTCGCTCGATAACTGTCTGACAACGGGCGATCATTGGCGCCGAGTTATCCACCGCAATAATGGTGTTGTCTTCAGGAATACGGTGGCGCAGAGAAAGTGTGGCAGCTCCTAAAGAGCACCCCAAGTCGTAACAGCGGCCACCAGGCCTGGCAAATGTCTGTGCCAGTGAACCGATGTGCGACAGAATAATTTCGTAACCCGGTACGGAGCGTTTAATCATATCCGGGAAGACGCGCGTCACTTGCTCGTCAAACGAAAAATCGCCAACTTCCTTTAACGGGTTGGCATAAATAGCGTCATGGGAATCAGTGGGCATGGCCGTTTGAATGGGAAAACACGCCCGCATTTTATAATAAATGCGGTGTCTTATACGACCTGCTCTCTCAACTCTGGTCAATCAGCTGATTGTAGCTGCTATTAATGGCCTCCAAACGACTAACCAAGGCCGCCGCCTGATGACAGGCTTGGGTAAGGCTCTTTTCAGCAATCTCTATAAAGGCTTGATCAATCCACAAGTGTTCACTCACCTGATCTCTAACGCTATCCCGGTACGTAGCGAGCGCCTTCTCAAACTTTTTAATCATTTTCTGTGCTTTACAGACTTCCTTGAGACGGCTGTCAATGAACGTTGAACTATGCTGTACGGGCTTCATGAAGGGTTTATTAACATAACGGCGAATGAAGCGATTTTCTGGGTCCGCCAGGTATTCGTCAATGTGTTGCCACTTACCGTTGATATGCGTCTGTTGATAACGGTCATCAAAAAACTGGGCACGCAGTTCATCAACCGTATAGCCGATACCTTGATGACTGCGATCATCCTGATCGGGAGGGGACAGGTACAAGGGCTGACCGTCCCGGTATGCATGCGTTTTTTCCTCAGTTGCTCGTGTCAGCTGCCCGTTCGCACTGATATAGAGTTTATAGCCGCCTTCATCCACTGCTTGTACGGTACTTTCCTTATCGGCATGCAGTGTGGATTCCCAGGTCTGCACGAGTTTTTCAAGCCGTTCTGGGTGAAAACCAGAGCTGATGCCCAAATGGGCATTAAACCAATTACTGACGACAACATGCTGCTCGGGCTCATCCCATAGGCAATGCTGCAATAACCAGCAGTCCCAAATACACACTTCGTTACGACCATTGGTATACGCCGATACTTTTAACAGCTTAATGACTTTTCGCCAACGCCTATCCGAAATGGTGAATTTTTTCTGCTGTAGAAATTGGCGGGCGGCGATCAACTGTTCGATCACTTCGCCAGGCAATGTCACAGCATCCGCCGCCTCTTGCAGCGCCTTAAGCTCCGAGGCCGTTAACTTGTCCTCAGTATCGATAAAGGCCACTTGATCCTGCAGTTCCAGTAATGCAGGAAATTGCTCATCCGACACCGGATGTACAACGTAGCGGCATAAAAACCGGTCGTAAAGGGCATCCACCTCCTCTTCTTGCGGCAACTCATTGCTGGCACCAATCACTGAAATTAGCGGTACCTTCTGACGCCGCCCCCCGTTATCAAATTCACGCTCATTCAACAGGGTAAGTAAGGTGTTTAAGATGGCACTATTAGCCTTAAAGATTTCATCAATAAATGCTATAGCCGCTGCAGGTAAATAATTATCCGTCAGCCGCAGATATTCATCATTCTCCAGCGCCTTGATCGATAAGGGGCCAAAAAGCTCCTCCGGGACTGAAAAGCGCGTAAGCAAGCGTTCGAAATAATATCCGTCTTCAAAAGCCAGGTGGAGACGCCGTGCTAATTCACTTTTTGCGGTACCTGGTGGGCCAATTAATAAAGTATGTTCGCCGGCCAACGCCGCAAGCAAAGCCAGCCGGGTAGGGGTTGCCCGCTCAATTAATCCCGTTTGCAGGCTTTGTTGGATGCGCCACAGGCGAGCTGTTAGTTGACTTCTTTCCAAGTCAAAATATCCTTGACGTGATCAAGTACCTGTTTGGGCGATGTTGTTTTAATCGTCTCCAATAATTCATCCAGTTTAAACTTTTTGTGGTGTTCAGGCATGACGCCCACCTGTTCCATTTCAGCGAGACCTGAATCAATAGCGTGCTCTTCAAAGCCTTTGTTTTTCCAGAAAAAAGCACCGGGCATCGTTGTGGGAATAACGAGCACGAAGAACAACGAGCGACTAATCACACAAGCAGCAATCGTTACAGCTGACAGAGCATACCAAGCCACTAAAGTGAAAGCACCTTCGCCTGCGAGGGGAACCAGCAACACAGAAAACACCAGCGCAAGGCCGATCAATACATTTCGCACAACCCAGGGGTATCCGTATTGTGTGGTTTGCACATACCAGGAGGCTGCGCCTTCATTGCCCAACTTTTTCATATCCCGGCCGTGGAAAAAGTGCCCCGTGGCCTCAACCACCAAGCCCATCAATGCAAGCGCAGACATCCCTTGCACTAACGCTGTGACTTGAATGCCTTCTGCGATCAATGCTGGAAACGTAACCACCCCTGTCAAAAGCGCACCTAAGCTGAGCGTGTTACCAAAAAAAGCCGTGCCAGTTTGCCAGTGGTTCCAGAATGGACGCGCTTTTATACGATAAATTTTGTACATGTAGTAAACGCCAATCCCACCACTGATCACGCCTAAAATCGCAAGAGCTGACGCAATCACGTTCAGGAGTGGGCGATCAAACAACATCAGCAGCACATAAGCACTAAAACAGGCAAAAAACCCCGAAACACCGGCAATTTCCCGGCTGATCGGTGAGTAACGCAGATTATTGAATCCCCGATAAAAACGGTGGGGTTTACCCAAGTGCATGTTCAGTTTGAATAAGCCAAACCCAAACAAACCCAACATGATAAACAACAGCGGCACAAATGCAGATGACTGTTTAATCGTTTGAACCATGTCTAAGCCCAAAAGACTCCCCACGACTTGTATCAAAAAAGCACCAAATACAGCCTGGGTCAACAAGGTAAATAGTACATGGGCACTTTCATGGGACAATAATAATTTGCGCCAATTCCAGGCCTTTTGAACCCCTGTTTTTTCATCAACTGCTGGTAAAAACCGTCCGACGCTATCATCCCGATGATATTTAATGGGCATAGAATCTGTTCGTGTCATTTCCCGGTGAGTGGATCGCGTTTGCTGGAAGCGGATATTCGGGTGGGTAATATCCGTCGTAGGAAAACCGGGAATTTCAGTTTTACACTCAACGCGCTTTTCCGGTACGTTTTCAATGACCCCAAAGTCCAGAGCATTTCCTAAACACGCGGAGACACACGCCGGTTTTAAACCCACTTCAAGCCGGTCAACACACATATTGCACTTGCTGACCTGACCTTCAACGGGATCGAGCTGAGGCGCATTGTAAGGGCAAACCCATGTGCAGTAACCACAACCGAAACAAATATCAGGGTCTTGAAGCACAGCGCCGTATTCTGCGAACTTGGTATAGGCCCTGGTCGGACAGCCTTTAAGGCAGACAGGGTCATCACAATGGTTGCACGCCATTGAGATGTTGATGCGTTGGTAGTCAGGATAGGTGCCCCCTTCCACAAAGCCCACAGAACGAAAGGCAATATGTGCCGGATTATCATTCTTCTCACTACAGGCCGCTTCACAGGCATGACAACCAATGCAGTTATCTGCGTTAAAGTAAAAACCATGCTGCTTGTAGCGGTGTGGATTATCACCAACGCCATCATCGCCATTTATATTCAGGCTTTGCCCCCGCAAAGTGCTGTTTTCAGGCGTCAGTTCGATCGCTTTACCGTATCGATTTTGCTGCTTGGTTTCTTTATCCCACAAAAAAGCATATTTGGGCTCGTCGCTGCGTACTTGAAACATGGTGATTTTATACTCTGGCTTATCGCTATTTTTAGGCGCGTGAACGATTTAGAACGTCCGTCTCTCTTTACTCATTCTGGCGGCGGCAACCTGATCTTCAATGACTTCAATATTGACAGCAGACTGTTTAAAAGCCGGTTGCCTGGAATGGGGATCAAGCAGGCCTAATGTCAATCGGTTAACACAATCGTGAAAGTGAAACGGAATGAAAACCATATTTTTAGGCACGCGCTGCGTGAGCATAGCCATGACGATGGCATCTCCACGACGGGAAACACAGCGGACATAACTTTGGTGTGTAATGCCTAACGCGTGTGCCGCATCCGGATTCATCTCCATGAAAGGGATCGGGCTGTATTTATTGTTGTTGCCAACTTTGCCGGTTTTCGTGCGTGTATGAAAATGCTCGACCAAGCGCCCAGTGTTCAACCAAAAAGGATAAGTCTCATCAGGCACTTCGTTATTATCGATAAATGGCAGGGGTATTAACTTGGCACGCCCCTCTGAATGCCGGAAGGTTTGCGGTTCGGTATACAACCGCTTGCCACCGGGGGGCGGCTGCTCGCCTGTTTTTACCTGCTCTTCCGTATAGGGCCACTGTATGCCCCGCTTTTCTTCGATCAGATCGTGAGTCATGCCGGAGATATCAAGCAGTCTACCCTTTGAAAGCTCAGCCATTTCAGCAAAGACATCCGCAGGTTTTTCCGGAAAGTGCATCCCTTCTGACTGTTCAAAACGCTTGGCAATGGCGTTGAAAATATCCAAGTCTGACTTCGAATGCCCATGGTTTTCCGTGACTTTTCGAACCATATTGACCCGCCGCTCGGTATTGGTAAAGACCCCTTCTTTTTCTGCCCAGGTGGCGGCTGGCAGGTAAAGGTGAGCATATTCGGTTGTTTCCACATCAACATAGGAGTCCTGCACAACCAAAAACTCCAATTTTTCGAGTGTTTTGCGAATGCGGGGGGTGTTCGGCATTGACGTCATCGGGTTCGTTGCAACAAGCCATAAGCCTTTGATTTCGCCAAGCTCAATGGCTGGGAAAATATCGGTTTCAGTCAACCCACGGGATTTTGGGAAGAACTCCGGGTCAACGTTCCAAAACTTGCCAATATCTTCACGGTCTTGAGGGTTCTCCAACACCCTGTACCCCGGTAACCCTGAACATGAGGACCACTCTCGCGTACCCATCGCGTTGCACTGGCCAGTAATTGATAGGCTGGTGCCACCGGGCTTGCCAATATTCCCGGTCACAAGATTAAGGTTGTTGATGCCAACAACACCGTCTGAGCCATGGGTGCTTTGATTGATCCCCATAGTCCAAATACTCATAGCAGCATCGGCTTTCGCATAAATGCGTGCAACGTTGCGAATGGTGTCTTCATCAATTCCACAGATTTTGGCCGCACTGACTGGGTCATATTTAGCCACTTCCTGCTCGAGCTGTTCGAGACCGGTCGTGTTTTGCGCCAGATACTCCCGATCTTCCAGACCCTCTTCGAGAATCACATGCAATAAGGCATTCTGCAATACGACATCTGTCCCGGGTGTAATGGCTAGGTGAATATCCGCATTTTGTGCCAACATGGTGACTCGGGGGTCAACCACAATCAGGGGAAAATTTCTTTTTTCCTGTGCTTCTTTAAGCCGCCAGTAGATGATCGGGTGCTGCTCGGGTAAGTTAGATCCCCAAGCAATGAGACAGTCTGTATGTTCGAAGTCCTCATAACAGCCGGGCGGCCCATCGGAACCGAAGGACCTTTTGTAACCAGACACCGCAGAGGCCATACACAATGTGGTATTACCATCGTAATTATTCGTGCCAATCAAGCCCCGCGTCAATTTACCCAGGGTGTAAAATTCCTCTGTCAGTAATTGGCCCGTTGAAATAATGGCGAAAGCATCGCGCCCCCACTTCCCTTGTATCCGACGGATTTCTCGCGCCATATGATCAAGCGCTGTATCCCAACCGGTCTCCTGGTAAGGCCGGCGGATATGATCGCGCATGAGCGGTTTATCGCCTCGGCCCGCGGAGTCAAACAGTTCATGCTCAAAGATACCCTTAACACACAGTTTGCCCCGATTAACATCCGCACCTCCAACACCTCGGGAGGCGACCACTTCACCCTGCGCATTCTTGCCCACTTCCATCGAGCAACCCGTAGAGCAGTACCCACAGGTTGAATAGACCCAGTCAACCACTTTTTTATCGGCAATTTTGATGGGGTTCTTTTTGTTTCGTCCTAGTAGCATGGCGTACTCACATTCACTGTTGTGACTGTTCCCAAATAAGGCTTTCCAAAGAGATGCACCAGCAAAACTGATGCCTTCTTATCCCTATCAAATATAAGACTTTTTAACCGTTTGTTTTTTATAGTTTTTGTTGGCCAGCTCAAAAAGTGAAGCGTTAGACATTTTCTGCGCATAACCAAATCCGCTCTAATTTGGTGCGCTCTGCGCTTATTTTGAGCATCGGTTTAAACACAGTACAAAAGCATACTTCAAGGTTGGTGCAACGACTCCCAGCGGTTAATGACGTGACAAAAGAGTTTCGCCGTCATTTGCGTATCATAAACGGCGGAATGTGCTTCTCGACTATCCCAAGGCATGCCTGCGGCTTCAGCCGCCCTGGATAAAACCGTTTGTCCAAAGGCAAGCGCAGAAAAAGAAACCGTATCGAAATTGGAAAAGGGGTGAAAGGGGTTGCGCTTAACCCCGCAGCGCTCAGCAGCACTGTTAATAAAACTCAGATCAAAGCTGGCGTTGTGGCCAACGAGGATTGCACGCTTGCAGCCTGCGGCTTTAACCGCCTGACGGATGGGTTGAAAGATGTAATTAAGCGCATCGATCTCTTCCCGTGCGGCGCGTAATGGGTGGAAAGGGTTAATGCCGTTCACTTGAAGCGACTTAGGGTCCAGGTTTGCACCTTCGAAGGGAATGACATGCGTTGACACCGTCTCTCCAAGGCTGAGCTTTCCCTCCCCATCCATCTCCAATAAAACCGCAGCTATTTCCAAAAGCGCATCTTTTTTGGCATCAAATCCACCGGTTTCAACATCCACTACAACGGGTAAAAAGCCCCGGAATCGATTGGCAAGCTTGTTCGTTTTTCCTGCAATATACATAATAGTTTTGTAAAGTTTTATGTCGGTTTTCGATCAAAAAAATGTGCTGCCTCGCAACGCACCTAATCAATTAAACAATCCGCCAATGAATGGCCTCTTCGGCTTTCAAAGGGACTAATGCCTGACCCGCAAAAGGATAAGATGACGGCGGCTCCCATGTCTCTTTTCGTAAAGTAATCGTTTCTTGATTGCGCGGCAGCCCGTAAAAGTCAGGCCCGTGACAGCTGGCAAAGCCTTCAAGTTTGTCTAAAATGCCGGCCTGCTCAAATACTTCTGCATACAACTCAATGCCTGCATGGGCCGAGAATATGCCGGCACACCCACAACTATTTTCCTTGGTATGGCGTGCGTGTGGCGCGCTATCGGTCCCCAGGAAAAATTTCGGGCTACCACTGGCAATGCTTTCGATCAGCGCCGCCCGGTGCGCCTCCCGCTTGAGCACGGGTAAACAATAGTAATGCGGCTTAATCCCGCCGACCAAAAGGCTGTTGCGGTTGTACATTAAATGTTGTGGTGTGAGCGTAGCGGCTAGTTTCTCTGAGCCATCCCGCACAAAGTGGGCAGCATCACGCGTGGTGATATGCTCAAATACAATCTTGAGCTCAGGAAAGTCATTGACCAATGCTGACAAGGTGCGATCAATAAAGATTTTTTCCCGGTCAAAAATATCAATATCGGAATCTACCACTTCACCATGGATCAGCAGTAAAAGCCCGGTCTCCTGCATTTTCTCAAGCAAGGAATAAACCCGTTTGATCTCTTTAACCCCGGCATTCGAATTGGTTGTGGCCCCGGCGGGGTAGAGCTTAAACGCTTTGATGATTCCTGACGCCGCTGCCGCTTCAACCTCACTAAGCGGTGTTGACTCTGTCAAATACAATGTCATTAAAGGTTCAAAGCGGTCACCGGCAGGCACTGCCTCCAAAATCCGCTGACGGTACTCAACTGCAGCACTTACCTTTGTCACAGGGGGTTGTAAATTAGGCATCACAATAGCCCGTGCAAATCGCGCTGTTGTGAAAGGAACAATGTCACGAAGCACTGCCCCATCACGCAAGTGTAGGTGCCAGTCGTCTGGTTTTATCAGTGTAATTTCCACAATCGGTCCATCAGGGCTTTGAATTCAGCTATTATGCCACCGAGAGTTTCTTCAGGCATGTCTATTCATGGGTTATTTGGTCAAACTTTATATTCGTGTGGCATTTTTACAATCAGGACCTCAGGATGTCCCAGGACACCCGTTTGTTCTGCTCTTGTCGTTGTTGGGCATGTTGCTCACCTATGTCATCGCATCTTTATCCTACTTTTCTGTTGGAGAGGCACTGGCTCGCGGCGTGCTGGATACGGCTTATTTGGCTGCATTTACTTACATCGTGCTATCGTTACGAGATCACAAAGCGCGATTCCGCCAGACTTTTTCTGCATTATGTGGCGTAAGTGCCGTTTTGAATCTGTGCTTTTGGCCAGTTTTAACGTTATCTTCGGGGGCAGAACTTGGCGCCACGTCCGCCACGCTTTTGGGCTTAACCATCTACACCTTCTATGTTTGGAGCATAGCGGTGGGAGGGCATATCTTCCGCCATGCGCTTAATTTTGGGTGGCCTGGTGGTATCGGGGTCGCACTTCTAAATCTATTTATTGGCATTGCAATCATCAATGCTGTTTTTCCTCCTCAGGGAGGGACCTAGTGCACATACATATTCTGGGTATTTGCGGAACCTTTATGGGTGGGATTGCTTTGCTGGCGAAAGAGCAGGGCCACCATGTCACTGGTGCCGATCTGAATGTCTACCCCCCCATGAGTACCCAACTTTCCGAACAAGGTATCACCCTGCATCAAAGCTACTCGGTTGAACAATTTGACCCAATGCCTGATATTGTCATCATTGGCAATGCGCTTTCACGTGGCAACGAAGCGGTCGAGTACATACTCAACCGGAACATTCCTTATCTCTCAGGCCCGCAATGGTTGCGCGAACAGGTTTTATCCTCGCGCTGGGTACTTGCGGTCGCCGGCACTCATGGGAAAACCACCACATCCAGCCTACTTGCCTGGATTCTGGAATCGGCGGGGCTCTCTCCCGGCTTTTTAATTGGCGGTGTGCCTTCTAATTTTGGGGTTTCAGCCCGCATGGGGACCTCCCCGTTTTTTGTGGTAGAAGCTGATGAATACGACACCGCTTTTTTCGACAAGCGCTCCAAATTTGTACACTACCAACCGCGCACACTGGTTTTGAATAACTTGGAATATGATCACGCGGATATCTTTCCAGACCTTGCCGCAATCGAGCGGCAGTTTCACCACCTGATCAGGACAGTGCCTGGTGAAGGGAAAATCCTGGTCAACGCATCAGAAATGTCTCTCAAAACGGTTATGGATATGGGTTGCTGGACGGAAACGGAATTCTTCTCGCAGCGTCATAAGGCCACTTGGGCTCAAAGCGACTGGTTATGCGACGAACCCAACCGGCCCGGTGACAGCATGGTCCTGCACACACCCTCGGGAGAAAAGTGGCCCATCAAAAGCCCGTTGTTTGGTAAACATAACCTGTTGAACATGACGGCTGCTGTCGCGGCTGCGCGCCATGCAGGTGTCCCCTGTTCTGAGGCCATCACAGCACTGTCGACTTTTAAGGGCGTAAAGCGCCGTCTGGAAGTATTTGCCCAACAAGATGGTGTAACCTTCTACGATGATTTTGCCCATCATCCAACAGCTGTTGCCAGCACACTGGAGGGGCTCAAGCAGCAAACCTCAGGCCGGGTAGTTGCTGTCATTGAGCTGAGATCAAACACCATGCAAATGGGTATTCATGATGATGAACTCGTCTCCGCCCTCAAACCCGCTGATAACGTCGTCCTGTATCAACCGCCCACATCATCCACGTCATTTGACAGTATTACAGATCGGCTGGGACCTTCCGCTATAACTTATAACTCGGTGGAGTTGATCGTATCGCATATTATTCAGGAAGTACGAACTGGGGATGTCGTTGTCATAATGTCTAACGGTGGCTTTGGCGGTTTAAGAGGCCTACTCTCTCAACGATTATCTGGCTAACATCACAGTAAGCGAATTTGGCTTGTTGCGATAATTTGGCTTTGCGCTAAACAATTGAAAACGCATGAAAGAAGTCCAAAAAATTGACAGTTTCCGGCAAACCAAGCCGATGAATATCAATGTGCCAGACAAGCTCGGTAAATATGAATTACTCGAATGTCTCGGCAGAGGGACCTGTGGCGTTGTGCACAAGGGGTACGACCCGGTCATCGCTCGCGAGGTTGCCATTAAAATCTCTCCCTCTGAAGATCATTCAAAGGTGAAAGACGGTAAAAAGCTCTTGGCAATGCAACGAGCGTTTCTGACTGAAGCGCGAGCAGCATCAAAACTAAAACACGATAATATCGTTGACGTTTATGACGCAGGTGAACAAGGCAACCTGAACTATCTTGTCATGGAGTTCATCGAGGGACATTCGCTCAAAAAACACTGTAAAGGCGGAGTGCTATTGCCCATTCATGAGGCACTGCAAATTATTATCGACTGTTGCTCTGCGCTCGAGTATTCCCACCAGCAGCAGATCATACACCGAGATATCAAGCCGTCTAACATTATGATTACCCCAGATCACAACGTTAAATTGTTAGATTTCGGGATAGCCGTCAGCACACAAAAACAAAACTTTCGCAAAAAAGGGCCTTCACTCGGAACACCCAATTACATGTCGCCTGAACAGATTTTAGGGGTGCAGATTGGTATTACCAGCGATTTATACTCGCTGGCCACTGTATTATTTGAAATGTTGACCGGAAAGCAGCTGTTTAAAGGCGAATCAATCAAAGAACTGTTCCAGAAAATTGTCAAAGACCCGGTCCCCTCACTGCAGCAGATCAGCCCTGATATTCCTGACTTTGTATCCGCGATAATTTCCAAAGCACTGCAGAAAGACCCAGAGGCACGATATCGTTCAGCGGCGCAGTTTTCAGCAGAATTAAAAAAAGCGCTTTATAAAATAAAGCAACAGAATAATCCCCAAAAAGCCAAAGAAAGCTCGGCCGAGATTGATCACTTTCGTTACTTGAATGAAACAGATATCACACAACTAACGCAACACAGCCCAACCATCACCTATCAATGTGGTGAAACGATCCTGCAGGAAGGGCACCTGAATGAAAACCTGTATATTATCGCTATGGGAGAAGTGTGCATCCGCCGCGCCGGCGCCTTTGTAGAGGTACTCTCCCTAGGCGATAGTTTTGGGGAAGCAGGCTTTATCCACCCCAGTGAAAGTCCCGAGTCTGTGGAAGCGCTAAATGATGTCACCGTTTACCGGGTTGACAATGAGCTCTTCGAGTCCATTCCTGACGAAGTCCAGCTCCAATTTTACAAAGAGTTTTCCGCCAAACTCGCAAGGCAGCTGCAAAACAAAAACAACACTGGCCTCGATTATTTTTTTGATTAGAACTGTTCGCACTATTCCTTAACGTTCAGAGGGTTAAATGTGGAGTTTTCCCAAGCAATCACATGACCGTTTCTGAATAAAATACGCGATGAACCATAGATCCATATCCCTTCATCTGTAATGTGCATCGGAGGCCCCTGAAGACGAATTACCTCTTCTTCCGATGAACCCACGACAATAGAACCCAATTTATACGAATCTACAACACTGGCTCGGTGGTAATAATTTAACGGCGTTCCACGCTCAAGCCAAAACTTCACTCGCCCAAGCTTATTGAACGCCACTTTGGATTTACCGTAAAACCATACATTATTTTCAACCCGATCTGGTTTGCCTTGTGCGTCCAGTACTTCGCCCATGGTCGAGTCAAACGTAAAAGGGGGAGGTGTGCGAACAATTTCGGTACTCTCTGTTGCACTCATCCCACTACCCTCTTCTGACACAGAGTCACTGGTGATAAAGAATGTATACACCATGTAAGCCATAACACTCAAAACAATTGCCAACAACAGCTTGCTACGTTTATTGGGTTTGGATTCCGGAATGCTTTTATTTTTTTTAGCCGCTGAGCGGTGATGATAAGTTTGGCTCGGCCTAACAGGAGGAGAAGGGTCAACAGGAGAGGATGAATAATCTGCTGTTTGTCGTTTTACAGACGCAGGGCTATCAAAAGACGTTAAAGGCATTTCCCCAAAACGCTTATAGTATTTATCAATTTCCTGAAAAGCTTTGTTCGCATCTTTGAAACGCTCTGAGGACTGAGCAGGAGAGCCTTCCGGCAGCCTGTCCGGATGCCAAAGCTTTGCTTTTTTACGGAAGGCAGCACGGATTTCTTCAGGTGTTGAGCCAGGCTTAACGCCAAGTATTTTGTAATAGTGAAAAAAAACCATTTTATCATGCATAGTAATCTAAGGCCGTAAACTCCTTATACGAACTTTGTTTTATTTTAACGGTATAGTAATTTATCCATACACCTGAAAACATGAAGTTTGTTCAAGGTTGTTTGAAATAGTTATCCAAAAACTGTTCGAAGCTCATTTTATCAGCTGTCTCAATTGCTTGCTGTTTTTCGAGCGAATATTGCACCTGGTCCACCAATTGTTGTCGATGTAGATCAGAGAGCGCTTGCACCTGAAAGTAACGTTGGTGCTTTTGAGACATGCGTAAAGCGAATTCATAAAAACCTTCACCACTCTCTTTCATACAGGCCAGCATACGCGCTGAAGGCGTAAGATTCGCGTCCAGAACCGCTTCTGTCTGCGTTTTAAGTGCTTGCGTATAGTTGTTGCTAGCATCTACCGTATCTAGTAGTTCAAAAAAGCCTTCCATTGCCTGACAAAGCTCATAAGCCCAATCCCTCAATTTTATTTTCTGGCCCTGACGCCACAGGTATGTATCCGGATCTCGTCCACTACGTGCAGCAAGGTTTTGATTATATTTTAACGCTTTGTATTCATCTCGCTGGATCGGGGGACTTTCGTGCAGTAAGCAAAAAAGTATAAACCCCTCCAAAAAATATAATTGGGTCTCATTAATACCGAGCGGATCAAACGCATTAACATCAAGCAGTCGAAGTTCAATATATTGAGTGCCTCGCTCTCTCAGTGCGCTTGTTGGTTTTTGGTTACCGTTCAAAAGGGGCTTGGGACGAACAGCACTGTAATACTCATTTTCAATCTGCAATATATTCGCGTTCAATTGCTGCCACTGACCGTCTTTTTTTACACCAATTGCCTCATACACAGAATGGGGTGTCTCTATGCCATACTTCAACGTCGAGACATAGGTTTCCAGGCTGCTGTAATCAACGTAAAGACCGGCATCTTCCTCTAAGTTATTTTGGTAACCAATGTCTGCCACTCTAAGAGATGTCGCATACGGTTCATAATAAGTATGTTGATCATACTCTTTTAAGTTGGTTTCCTTTCCCCCAAAAAAGGATTTACATACTGCGGGGGAGGCGCCAAAAAGATAGGGAATGAGCCAACTAAAACGGAGTAAGTTCCGCGTTAAGGCGAAATAGTGCTGATTTTTAAAGTCAGCTAAGGCGGTTTGGCTTTCCAAGGCTTCTCGATAATGCGCCCAAAAAGAATCCGGGTAGGAGTAATTGAAATGTACGCCGGCAATGACCTGCATGGTTTTACCATACCGATGGCCAAGTCCCCGACGGTACACATTCTTCATGCGGCCAATATTAGATGAGCCATACTCTGCAATGCGGATACTCTGCTCCCCTCCAATGACACAAGGCATGCTTGTCGCCCAAAGAAACTCATTCTCCAGTTGCTGATAAACAAATGTCTGCAGCTCATTCAGGTACTTCAGTGCGCTATTTACGGAGGCAAATGGTGGCGTCACGAACTCTAGCAACGCTTCTGAGTAGTCTGTTGTAATATTGGGGTGAGTCAGTGCTGACCCAAGCGAGCGTGGATGATCGGTTTGTGCAATATGGCCATCGGGCGAGACACGTAAGCTTTCTTTTTCCAACCCAATCTGAGTTTCTTGCAAGCTATGCTCTACTCCTTCACGCATTATTTTGGCTAAGCGCATGCTTGCTGTCGAATACATAGTAATACAACCCAAATCTATTTGACCGTTGGCGAGTGTATCAATTTATCGGTACGTTCAGATAGACGAAAAAAAGCCCGGCAGTTGAAAGCCGGGCTTTTTACAGGCATCAAGAACGGCTTACATCATGCCGCCCATGCCGCCCAT
>DJFX01000030.1:77086-115592 GCA_002432635.1 Halothiobacillaceae bacterium UBA5861
CATGCCGCCCATGCCGCCCATATCAGGCATAGCAGGACCACCTTTACCATCATCAGGAATTTCAGAAACCATCGCTTCTGTTGTAATCATCAATCCAGCGATGGATGCTGCATTTTGTAATGCAGAACGAGTCACTTTGGTTGGATCCAAAATACCCGCGTCAACCAGGTCAACATACTCAGAGGTTGCTGCATTGTAGCCATAGTTGCCGGTGCCTTCGCGGACTTTAGACAAAACGACCGATGCTTCATCACCCGCGTTACTTGAAATAACGCGAAGTGGCTCTTCCATCGCCCGGCGTGCGATTTTGATACCGATATCCTGGTCGTGATTATCGCCTTTCAGCTTAGCAATCGCATCGCAAGCACGAATCAACGCAACACCACCACCGGGAACAATACCTTCTTCAACCGCTGCGCGTGTGGCATGAAGCGCATCGTCAACGCGGTCTTTCTTCTCTTTCATTTCAACTTCAGTCGCAGCACCGACTTTAATAACCGCAACGCCACCGGCCAGCTTAGCAACTCGCTCTTGCAGTTTCTCTTTGTCGTAGTCAGACGTGGAGGTTTCAATTTGAGAGCGAATCTGTTCAACGCGTGCGTCAATCTCAGCTTTTTCACCCGCGCCATCAATGATTACCGTGTTTTCTTTATCAACGGTAATGCGCTTGGCGCTGCCTAAGTCGTCCAATGTCACTTTTTCCAGGGACAGACCAACTTCTTCTGAGATCACTTGGCCACCTGTCAAAATAGCGATGTCCTGCAACATGGCTTTACGGCGATCACCAAACCCAGGCGCTTTAACAGCACAAACCTTAACGATGCCGCGAATGGTGTTCACAACCAATGTGGCCAGCGCTTCGCCTTCAATATCTTCGGCAATCACTAACAAAGGACGGCTGGCTTTTGCTACCGCTTCCAACGTGGGGAGCAGGTCGCGAATATTGGAGATTTTCTTATCGTTGAGAAGAACATAAGGGTTTTCCAGCTCAACAGTCATTTTTTCTTGATTGTTAATGAAGTAAGGCGATAGGTAGCCACGGTCAAACTGCATACCTTCAACGACGTCCAGCTCATTGCTTAAAGACTGACCTTCTTCGACGGTAATAACCCCTTCTTTACCAACTTTATCCATTGCTTCAGCAATAATGTCACCGATGGCACTGTCACTGTTGGCTGAGATTGTGCCAACCTGAGCAATAGATTTGCTATCGCTACAGGGTTGAGACAGTCCTTTCAGCTCAACAACAGCCGCTTCGATCGCCTTATCAATGCCACGCTTAAGGTCCATTGGGTTCATGCCCGCAGCGACTGATTTCAGGCCTTCGCGTACGATAGATTGCGCAAGTACGGTAGCTGTTGTGGTGCCGTCACCAGCGACATCATTCGTTTGAGACGCAACTTCCTTAACCATTTGCGCGCCCATGTTTTCGAACTTATCTTTCAGTTCGATCTCTTTCGCAACGGAAACACCATCTTTTGTTACAGCCGGCGCACCAAATGCTTTGTCTAATACAACGTTACGTCCTTTGGGTCCCAACGTCACTTTCACCGCGTCGGCAAGAATGTTGACACCATTAAGCAGATGCGAACGAGCATCATCTGAAAATTTTACTTCTTTAGCACTCATTAGTTTTTGTCCTCTAAATTCGAATTTCTAAAAACCAGGAGATTGTATGGTTTTAACAATAGCGCTTATTCAATGACGCCCATGATGTCGTCTTCGCGCATGACGAGCAGCTCTTCGTCACTAATTTTGACTTCAGTGCCGGCATATTTGCCGAACAGCACGAGGTCTCCAACCTTCACGTCGAGTGGACGTACATCGCCGCTTTCTGTCACTTTCCCATTACCAACAGCAACCACTTCGCCACGGCTCGGTTTTTCAGTTGCAGAGTCAGGGATGACAATCCCGCCAGCAGTCGTTCGCTCTTCTTCCATACGCTTTACTACCAAGCGATCATGTAAAGGACGAATTTTCATTGAGGTATTCTCCTGTAGAAAATTAGGGTTTATCAACACTTGAATTTATTCTTTCGGAGGCTTAATTAGCACTCTCCTTAAGTGAGTGCTAATGATAGGGGCTTGAATACGAAAATCAAGACCACTTGATCAGTTTTCTTTAGTCTTTGTCTTGAGAGGACTCATCTTCTTGTCGATATTCACCCTCAATAATATTACCCCCTGTTTTACCTTGAGGGCCTCGCGCCGAATGACTTCGGCCAGAACGCGCTGTCAGTACGACATTTTTTAACACCCGCGTTGCTAAAAAGTGCCGACTTTGAGGAATCAGAAAAGAAAACCCGAGTAGATCTGTAATAAATCCTGGGGTCAGTAACAACACCCCGCCAACAAGCAACAAGGCAGCCTCCAGTAACTCAACAGCCGGAGGAATACCCTGCTGCATAGAGCGTTGAACCTTTGCAAGCGTTTGTACTCCTTGCTGACGGAGTAATACCGTACCAATCACAGCCGTTACAATAACGGCCAAAATAGTATTTAACGCACCGATTTTTGTGCCGACAGAGACAAGTACATAAATTTCGATAATCGGCACTAAAATAAAGCAAAGTAAAATATAAGGCATTAAGTGACGCACCCTTAAGCAATCTTGAGCAAAACCATTCGGTTCAGCAATAACTCTTTATTAACGTATGGCCGAATCGCTGGATATCAACATTAAGAAATTGTTATGTCTAAAGGGCAAACAGGTTACCCATGCCTGCAAAAACAGCCTGATCCTGACATGTAAAAAAAGTTTATGAGACAATAGCCGCTATGAATTATCCAATAAAATACGATGTCATTGTAATCGGTGGAGGGCACGCGGGAACGGAAGCCGCACTGGCCTCAGCCCGCATGGGCGCTGAAACACTTTTGCTCACGCATAGTATCGAGACACTGGGTCAGATGAGCTGCAACCCCGCTATCGGGGGAATTGGCAAAGGGCACTTGGTTAAAGAAATTGATGCGCTGGGTGGTGTGATGGCACGGGCAGCCGACCAGGCAGGCATACACCTGCGCCGCCTCAATGCCAGTAAAGGACCCGCTGTTCGCGCAACTCGCGCCCAGGCAGACCGGCAACTCTACAAGCAAGCCATTCGGTACTTCTTGGAAAACCAGCCACACTTGAGTATCTTTCAACAAGCCGCCGACGACCTGATGCTTGAAGGCGAACAAGTCGTTGGTGTTATTACTCAAATGGGGCTCAAAATCCAAACCAAATCCGTCGTACTGACAGCTGGGACCTTTTTAAATGGACGTATTCATGTCGGCGAATCCAATCACAGCGGCGGGCGGGCAGGGGATCCTCCATCGACGACACTTGCTGAACGGCTGCGCGAATTACCGCTCAATGTGGATCGTTTAAAAACAGGAACACCCCCCCGGATTGACGGGCGCAGCATTAACTATGCGGAGCTGGAAATACAACCGGGTGATACGCCACGCCCTGTCTTTTCCTTCATGGGTTCGGTGACCGACCATCCACAGCAGGTCAACTGCTCCATTACTCACACCACAGAAGAAACCCACGAAATTATTCGTGGCGGACTATCTCGTTCACCCATGTATTCAGGCGTGATCGAAGGTGTTGGCCCCCGGTACTGCCCCTCTATCGAAGATAAAATCGTGCGATTTGCAGACAAATCCTCTCACCAAATCTTCATTGAGCCGGAAGGCTTAAACACTCATGAAATTTACCCTAATGGCATCTCAACCAGCCTACCTTTTGACGTGCAATACGCGTTTGTGCGCTCGATAAAAGGCTTTGAAAATGCACAGATTACCCGCCCTGGATACGCCATCGAATATGATTACTTTGACCCTAGGGGTCTAAAGGCATCCCTGGAGACAAAGAGCCTGAAAAACTTATTTTTCGCTGGCCAGATCAATGGCACAACCGGTTACGAAGAAGCCGGGGCACAAGGTTTATTGGCCGGTTTAAATGCCGCGCTCCGGGTTCGAGATGAAGCGCCCTGGTCGCCTCGTCGCGATGAAGCCTACATGGGTGTACTGGTTGACGACCTCATTACTCGGGGCACCCAGGAACCCTACCGCATGTTCACAAGCCGGGCAGAGTATCGTTTACTCTTAAGAGAAGACAATGCCGATCTCCGGCTCACTGAAACCGGGCGCCGATTAGGACTTGTTGACGATGAACGCTGGCAGTTTTTTTGTCAAAAACAGGAGCAGATTGAACGTGCAAAGCAGCGCCTGAAAGATACGTGGATCAGACCCGGCACAGCTGAAAGCACAGCTTACCAACAACACTTTTCTCAGCACCTGACACGCGAATATCGGGCCAGTGACTTACTGCGTCGGCCAGAAGTCACCTTAACACCTTTATTATCTGCTATAGGTCTTGAACTGGACGGAGATTCAACCGTCCATGAACAAGTAGAAATACAAGCCAAATACGCAGGTTACGTGGCCAGGCAAAGTGATGAAATTGCCCGACAAAATAAACACCAGGAAACCAGCCTTCCTATTGATATTGACTACACCTGCGTCACTGGTTTATCCAGTGAAGTCAAGCAAAAACTGACGGAATTCCGGCCAGAAACCATCGGGCAAGCCTCGCGCATACCCGGGATTACACCAGCGGCTGTATCCCTCTTGCTTGTTTATCTGAAAAAGTCAGGGCGACTTTCCCAAAAACGTCGGGCTTAATGATCAAAAATCCCGGTGAACTTCAGTCCATTCTCACCTCCGGCTTAGAGGCGATGGGACTATCGACGCTGCAGGCACCAACAGGTCGCCTGCTGCTATTTATTGAAGAGCTCATACGCTGGAATAAAGTTTATAATCTGACGGCCATCCGTAATCCGGGCGACATGATCTACAAGCATATACTGGACAGTCTTTCGATCGCCGAGCTGGTAAAAAGCAGCCGATACGTTCTGGATGTCGGTACCGGCGCAGGGCTGCCTGGCATCCCTCTCGCGTTGGCATTACCGGCTGCTCACTTCACCCTGCTGGATAGCAACCAAAAAAAGACGCGTTTTGTTACGCATATTGTAGGAAAATTGTCGCTCACTAACGTGCAGGTCGTCTGTTCGAGGGTTGAAAAATTTCAACCACCGCGCCCCTATGATTTAATAGTCTCACGGGCTTACGCATCATTAGCCGATTTTGTGACGAGCACACAACACTTGCGTGAAAAAGATGGCCGGTGGTTGGCAATGAAAGGTAACCCGCCTGAAGCAGAGATGAACGCATTGAATACCGAATTCACGTGCACCAGCCACTCGCTCAAGGTACCTGCTCAAATTGGCGAAAGGCATGCAATCGAGATCCAAACAGGCTTACACTAAACACAGGATAAAAGAGCATTCTCGGCATGGGTAGAGTACTGGCAGTAACCAACCAAAAAGGGGGAGTGGGAAAAACCACTACCTCCATCAACTTAAGCGCTTCACTCGCCGCAACACGTAAAAAAGTGCTGCTGATCGATTTAGATCCGCAAGGCAATGCCACCATGGGCAGCGGTATTGACAAAAACTCACTCCAGTACTCTGGGTTTGAGTGGCTCACACAGCAGGCCACAGCATCAGACGTTATCCTGTCAACGGGTGAAGCCGGTTATGATCTCTTACCCGGGCATGGTGACCTGACAGCCGCTGAAGTCAAATTGCTGGGTGAATCTCGCCGCGAACGCCGCTTGCTTGAGTCCTTACGTCCCATTTTAGATCAGTACGACTTCATTTTAATCGACTGCCCACCGGCCTTAAATGTACTCACACTGAATGCACTGGTCGCTGCCCATGGTGTGATTATCCCCATGCAATGCGAATACTATGCACTGGAAGGGCTGTCCGCACTCATAAGAACTATTCGTGATATTCAAAGCACAATCAACAAAGCGCTGGTTATTGAGGGCGTACTCAGAACAATGTATGACCCAAGAAACCGTCTCAGCCAGGATGTTTCGGCCCAATTGGTTGAACACTTTGGTGAAAAACTTTACAGAACAGTGGTACCAAGAAATGTTCGACTTGCCGAAGCGCCTGGTTTTGGCAAACCGATCATGTATTATGACCCCTATTCAAAAGGGGCAAAAGCTTATCTCGCGCTGGCGGGTGAGCTGCTTCGCCGGAATGACCGACGACAAAGAGAAGAAACAACTTAGAGAGACGATATGGCAAAACAGCGAGGCTTAGGCCGCGGCTTAGGTGCACTGCTTGGTGGCGACGAGATTGTTGCAGAGGTCGTCAGTGGCTCCGCTTCTACAGAAGGGCTCAAAAATCTTGCGATTGATAGAGTGCATCGCGGCAAACACCAGCCACGGATTAAATTTGATGCTGAAGCATTACAAGAACTTGCGGACTCCATTGCCAAGCAAGGGGTTGTCCAGCCGATTGTTGTACGGGAGTCTGATCAAGGTTTTGAAATTGTTGCCGGGGAGCGGCGCTGGCGGGCAGCACAGATTGCCGGGCTCCATGAAATTCCTGCTGTTGTTCGTAAACTGGATGAACGCTCTGCTGCCGCCATCTCACTGGTGGAGAACATCCAACGAGAAGATTTGACTGCACTGGAAGAAGCTAATGCACTTTCACGCCTACAAGCACATTTCGATCTGACACACCAACAAATCGCAGAACTCATCGGACGCTCACGAGCCGCTGTCAGCAACCTGTTACGTCTACTTGAACTACAGCCTGACGTCAAAAAAATGCTCGACCACGGAGAATTGGAGATGGGGCATGCCCGCGCCTTGCTGGCACTGAAAGGCAGTGACCAAGTCACCGCGGCCAAAGCCATAGCAGCTAAAGGGATGACGGTCAGAGCAGCCGAAACTTTGGTTAATAAACAACTAACAGACCAGCGCTCAAGGTCTCGGGAGGAAGAAGACAAGCCACGACGTGACCCAGATATTGCCTCACTGGAACAGCGCCTTGCTGAAACCTTGGGTGCCCCTGTTGCAATTACTCATAAACGGACAGGCGGAGGAAAGTTGGAAGTGAAATACAGTAACCTGGACGAACTTGAGGGCATCCTCGAGCATATTAAATAGTCCAGAATCTACTCGCCACTTTGGTTTTGAGTATTTCAGTCAATATCCAATTCTTTGATCTTGCGCGTAAGCGTATTTCTGCCCCAACCCAACAACTTTGCCGCGTCCTGACGCCGGTTACCGGTCTTCCTCAACGCACTTTCAATCAGTATTTTCTCGAATGTCGGAACAATTTGAGAAAGCAGGTCTTTTTCGCCCCGGTGTAAAGCACTATCAACCCAGCGTTGTAACTCATTTTCCCAATGATTACCTTCCGGTTCCTCCGTCGTATTTTTTAGATCTTCGGGGAGGTCTTCCATGAGAATTTCATTACCGCTTGCCATCACCGTAAGCCACCGCGCCACATTTTGTAACTGGCGAACGTTGCCGGGCCAGTTCAGGCGCTGGAGGTACTCTTCAACAGATTTTGTGGTTTTCTTGGGTGTAACCTGCAACTCAGAAGCCGCAGTTGTCAGAAAATGCCTCAACAAAACGGGTATGTCTTCCCGACGCTCTCGAAGAGAAGGCACATGTACACGTATGACATTCAAACGATGAAACAAGTCTTCCCGAAACCGTCTTTCTGTAACCAATTGTTCTAAATTCTGATGCGTGGCAGCAATGATACGTACATCAACTTTGATAGGGACATGGCCACCCACTCGATAGAATTGCCCATCAGCCAGCACCCGTAATAACCGCGTTTGCAGCTCCGAGGGCATGTCGCCAATTTCATCTAAAAACAGAGTTCCTGTATCGGCTTGCTCGAAACGCCCTTGG
Source organism: Halothiobacillaceae bacterium UBA5861 (assembly GCA_002432635.1). Classification (GTDB taxonomy): domain Bacteria; phylum Pseudomonadota; class Gammaproteobacteria; order UBA5861; family UBA5861; genus UBA5861. The sequence continues at coordinate 84,860 of DJFX01000030.1, forward strand.
CGTTGAGTATGCGCCCCGGTAAAAGCACCCTTTTCATGCCCGAAAAGCTCAGATTCCATTAATTCGTGTGGAATTGCTGCCATATTCAGCGCGATAAAAGGAGCGTCTGCTCGGGGGCTATGGCGGTGCAATGCACGGGCAATCAGCTCCTTGCCTGTACCTGACTCACCATTAATCATCACGGTGATATTAGATCGTGAGAGGCGACCAATCGCACGGAAAACCTCCTGCATCGCAGGGGCATTGCCGATGATGTCGTAATCTTCACCGACTTGGCTTATATCACTCTGAGCACCACTGGACTCTTTGCTGGCATGACAGGCTCGTTTGGTCAGGTCAATGGCCTCATCCACGTCAAAAGGTTTCGGCAGGTACTCAAATGCCCCTCCTTCATAGGCTGCCACTGCACTGTCCAGGTCAGAGTGTGCCGTCATGATGATCACCGGCGTATCCGGAAAGCCTTGGTGTATTTGTTTTAGGAAATCCAGACCATCCAATCCCGGCATGCGTATATCACTGACAATGGCATCTGGATGTACTTTTGTATTGTGCAACGCCCTGAGCGCAGAGTCAGCTGACGAAAAACTTTTTACCTGCATCCCTTCCTGCTGGTAGGCTCTTTCCAGCACCCACCTTATTGATTGATCGTCGTCAATCACCCATACATTTTCACTCATCATCACCGTTCCTAATTGGTATTAATACTGTAAAAACCGTCCTGCCCGGTTCACTGGTACATTCAATCAAGCCCTTCTGCTGACTGATTAAAGTCTGCGCAATAGAAAGACCTAGCCCTGTCCCGCCTTCCTTCCCTGTAATCATCGGGTAAAAGACCGTGCCAAGCATTTCTTGACTAATACCCGGACCATCATCAATGACTTGTATGCGCAAAACGAGCCGGTATATTTCCGAGCCGATCGTAAAATTACGCATAATGCGGGTCACAAAAGAAATTGTACCTTCACCATTGACCGCTTGAAGTGCATTACCCGCAATATTCAATATGGCTTGGACCATCCAGTCACGGTCAACGTAAATTAAAGGGATACTGGGGTCATAATCGGTTTTGAATTCAACATGGCCACTGTCTTCGGCCATCAACAGTTGTCGCACATATTGCAGAATTTCATGGATGTTGACCATTGCAAGATTCGGCCGGCTCACAGGCCCAGTCATTCGATTGATCAGGCTTTGTAATCGATCTGCCTCACCAATAATGATACGGGTGTATTCCTTCAGCTCATCGCTTGGAAGCTCTCGTTCCAGTAATTGTGCCGCACCCCGCAAGCCGCCTAAGGGATTTTTGATTTCATGTGCAAGGCCGCGAATAATATTGCTGGTTGTAGTCTGCTGACGAAGCAATGCTTCTTCACGCGCAATACGTATGTGCCTGTCCACCTCGGTCAATTCAATGATCAGATACCGGTTTTGACTGTCTGCAACCAGTGGCGTAACACTGATATCAACAGTATGTGTTTGTTTACCTACCACTGATAAGATGGTTTCCCGACTCGTGTAGGGACGATCTAACTCCAGTGACTTTTGTATCTGCTCGATCACAATGCCCGAGAGATTCACCAAGTCAAAAAAGCAAGTGCGCTGCACTTTCTTTATGCTGGTTGAGAATAAAATTTCTGCGGCGGCATTGAGCTCTTGAATAAGAAAGGCATCATCAACAACAACAATAGAAGTTGCAATATTGTCGAGTATTTTTCCTTCAATGCACGATTTTGACGCTTTGTATTGCTTCATGTATTTTCATGTGCAAAAAATAAACCAACATTAATAATTGCCTCAAAAAAAGAAAAATTAATGTTAAGTTACTGTAAAATAAGACTATTATTTTAAAGAAAAAATACACCCAACATGCTTAAAAAATAATGAGGCTATCTAAACCCAATCAAAGCACTACATTAGTGCATCAAAAACAAGCCGGCGTTAATCAGCGACCGGGTAACGTAGACTCTCGTGCGCCGGAATGGCGCTGTGGCGCTTAACGTGGAAAGTAATCTCGGGGGTTTCGGATACATGCTTACCTTTACCCGCCGGTGAACCCACCAGGAATTTAACAACGAGTGTGTGCGTGCCACGAGCAATGTTTTCCAGTACTACAGATCTCTTCACCCCTTGATACACAAGCTGCTGATCAAGATAGATGTGTACTGAAGAGTTAGGTGGCAACACTTCCCCTGACACGACCTCTAAAACAACATTAACACGCCCCGTATTATCCCATATCACTTGATCATGGAGCGGCTCTATCAGCTTGAGTCCAATACTTTTTCCAAGCGACTTGTCCCTGTTTTCTTTTGTTGTTTTTCTATCACCAACAACCGCCTTGCTATCCATTGTATTCAAGGGAGCTTGTTGAACTTTTTCAGCACTGTCGCTCTGTGGAATATCCGTAAAAGAAACACCTCCATCAGCATTTTTCTCCCGGAAAATATCCGCGTTAGACAAAGAGGGCAGTGTTAAAAAGATGGTCAGTAAAAGAAAGCGCATCTTGTAAGAGTAACAAAAGATGCAGCAAGCGCAAGGCAACACAAAAAAAGCGCCCCTTAAAGACTTAAGAGGCGCTCCAATTTGCCTTGCTATTGCGTGTTTATTGAATATTAAACACTGTAGTACATATCGTACTCAACAGGATGCGTGGCCATACGCAAGCGCGTTACTTCTTCCATCTTCAGGCCAATGTAAGCATCGATGGTGTCGTCACTGAAAACATTACCTGCTTTCAGGAATTCTCGATCACTATCAAGTGCTTCCAACGCCTGATCGAAAGAAAATGCCACCTGTGGAATTTGAGCTTCTTCTTCAGGTGGCAGGTCGTAAAGATCTTTATCCATGGCTTCGCCTGGATCAATTTTATTTTTAATCCCGTCAAGACCCGCCATCAACAAGGCTGTAAAAGTAAAATAAGGGTTGCCCGTTGGATCAGGGAAGCGTACTTCGATACGGCGCCCTTTAGGGTTCGACTCATAAGGAATCCGCACAGAGGCTGACCGGTTACGTGCCGAATACGCAAGCATCACAGGTGCTTCAAAGCCAGGAACTAAGCGCTTATAAGAGTTGGTTGACGCATTGCTGAATGCATTAATAGCTTTTGCATGCTTGATAATACCACCAATGTAGTACAGCGCTGTTTGTGATAAACCACCATACAAGTCACCGGAAAACAGGTTCTCGCCACCTTTTGAAAGAGACTGATGAACATGCATACCATTACCATTATCACCAACTAAAGGCTTAGGCATAAACGTCGCTGTTTTCCCGTAGGAGTGAGCGACGTTGTGCACCACGTACTTCAAAATTTGAACTTCGTCGGCTTTTTGTACCAAGGTGTTAAAACGTACGCCAATCTCACACTGACCTGCGGTACCCACTTCATGGTGATGCACCTCGGGTACCAAGCCCATTTCAGCCATGACAGTCACCATCGCCGAACGCACATCTTGGAGCGAATCTACTGGCGGAACAGGAAAATAACCGCCTTTAACCCTTGGACGGTGGCCAACATTACTGGTTTCAAAGATTTTTGCTGCATTCCAGGCGGCTTCATCCGAGTCAACTTTGAAAAAGCTGCCGCTCATTTCATCGCCCCAGCGCACATCGTCAAAAACAAAGAACTCGGGTTCTGGACCAAAGTAGGCTGTATCTGCAATACCGGAAGATGCCATGTAGGCTTCAGCACGTTTCGCAATGCTTCGAGGGTCACGCTCATACCCTTGCATGGTATCTGGCTCGATAACATCGCAGCGAATATTCATCGTTATATCATCAAAAAAGGGATCCATAACCGCTGTTTCTGCCTGAGGCATCAAGATCATGTCTGAGGCATTAATGCCTTTCCACCCAGCAATGGATGAGCCGTCAAACATTTTTCCATCTTCAAAAGTACTTTCACTCACTTCCGAAGCCGGAACAGTGACGTGCTGCTCCTTTCCCTTGGTATCCGTAAATCGAAAATCAACAAATTTGACGTCTTCATCTCTGAGTTGCTTTATCACGTCACTCGCAGACATACAGCCTCCTTAATTAAAAATACATGGTTTTTGTGTTTGCAGGGAGCTCGTGACTCTCTACAATGAGTCAGCCAAGCTAACGGCTTATGTTAGATACAGGATATCCCGCCCCAATTCAAGCTATATACAAACGGCTCTTGAACCTCAAAGCACTTAATGTGCCACCTATGGACACCTCATAACACATTGAAAAGAAAAGGTATCACGCAAGCATTCAAATCCAGAGCGCACTACTTGGGTGCGCATCAAATTCAAACGCACAAAAATAGGGCTCTATTGTAGCCGGACGACGAGGTGATACTCGCCATGGGTTTCTTCCGCCTGTACAACCCTGTGACCATGAACTTTACACCATGCAGGAATATCGCTCATCACACCCGGGTCAGTACAAATCATTTTAATTTCCTCACCCGGTGGCATTTGACAGGCTGCCTCTTGCAATCGAATAACTGGCATGGGACAGAGAAGTCTGCGCGCATCAATCTCTTTCATTGCGCACCCTAAACATACCAGTCTTTGCTGACATCCTGTTCCCTCATCGGCTCAACAGAAATGACTTTACCTTCAGCTGCCGTGTCTTTGTGGTGCAAAACAACATCAACTCGTTTTTCTTCCTTACCTTGACTAAAACGAGCCAAGATACGGGCGGCCAGCTGGGCATCACCGGCTTCCAATGTGCCGTCTACTAATGCCAGCGGCCCAGCATGGCTCACCGTCTTCATATGTGTGAACTCACGTTTGTAACCTTCCATGAAGTTATTTTCACCTTCTTCCCGTCCGATGATCATTTTGAAGTTAGCTTTTGGACGCAAGTGCCTACCCACTTTTAATAACATGATGTCATCAAGCTCATAATCTTTGTGTCCCCGATGCCCCCAAAGGTCACCGAGTTTTTTCGAATAGCTGCGATCGGTCAAAAAACAGCAGCCTCCGGCCGGTTGAGCAAAATCATCAATACCGTATTGTTGCGCGAGGGCTATTTGGGGTTTACGGGTGCGGCCCGAAATTCCGTGAAGCTTTTCTCGATCAATCCAACCTTCTGCTTCAGGTTTTGTCACGGGAAGATTCTTGGCCGACAAGGGCCTGACAAGCAACGTTTCTGCACCGGACTCTCTGGCTACAACAGGCATGATTTGCTTGCGCTGTGACATTGGCCGTTGGCCGACCACTTCACCCGTAATGATAAAGTCAAAGTCATGCTTATGGATCCACTCATAGGCTTGGCGTACCATAAATACTTTGCAGTCAAGGCAGGGGTTTAAATGAGCCCCGTAACCATGCTTGGGATTAATAAGTACCTCTTTATATGGTTCAACTACATCAATGATATGTAGTTTTATTCCCAGCTGTTCCGCCACCCACAACGCGTTGTTTCGTTTCTTTTTGTCTTTGTCTTTTTGCCGAATGGCGTGGGTATGCCCTTCAACACAAAAGCCCGTAAAGAAATTGATGCCTTCTACATGCACCCCTTGATCAAGAATCAGCTTGGTTGCCAGCATGGAGTCCAGACCGCCAGAAATCAAAGAAACTGCTTTGGGTTGTTTTTTCATTCCACTCTATCAATATTGGATAAACGACAATCACATGCCTGGGCTCAGGCAATACAGATGGCCATTTTAACAGGAATTGCGCTGAACGATACCAAGGACGCGGACAGCGCAGAAAGGCAATATATTTTTATTTGTGATGTTAGTGATGAGGGCTCTTGTTTTGATGATCCGGGGGGAAAATGGGCTCCCCAGTCGTATAGGCACGCACTTGCTGATACGCTTGGGAACTGCCCGTTTTTTGCCACCAGGCATGGCTCTCCAACGGAGACAGCCGTCCCAAACCTTCATTCGCCTGAACGGTCTGCAATAAACGCACATGCTGGCAAAAATTATCACACAAACCCGTGAACAGCTTTTTGACAGGCCCAGTATTCGAGGTCGCTAATTGCCAGTAAGCACCACGTCCTAGCTCGACATAGTCATGGGCCTTTGACACTTGAACATACTCCGTCACTGGAACAAAGCTACAGATGAGCAAACAATAGTCACCGACATCGCGCATTTGCGTGCCTGAATACCCTGCCTGGTCGGGAGACGCCAAGCGGGCTGCCGCCTCACGCAACCAGCACCCATCCCTCAGCAGATGATCAAAACGCATCATCATAAAGACCAAATAGCTCTCTGTTGTTTCATCAAGGTTATCCCGGTTCACATCCTGTGCTTCTCTAATCGTATCTGTCCATCGCTCCACGGTTTTCATATTAAAATCAGATACTTTCATATGTAAGCGCCTAATACCTCTTATTATTTTGCTAACGCGACCTCTACTAAAGTTGAGGATCAACATGCAGCACATTCTCTTGCTCGTGCTTTATCTTTGTATCTGCCGCAGATGAAAAACCTTAAGACCGTTCAGCCCGGATAGTGCACCCACTCAATTAGCTCGCTATACTGGAAAACTTTTAGACAGACTTGAACTGGAGAACTAAAACCGGTGGGCCAATTACAGCATGATGTTTCGACATTTCAGGGCATGATCGCTGCCTTAAACAGCTATTGGGCAGACAAAGGCTGTGTCATCCAACAGCCTTACGATATGGAAGTCGGCGCCGGAACATTTCATCCTGCGACATTTCTCAGAGCGATTGGCCCCGAACCCTGGCGCGCCGCTTACGTACAAGCGTCCCGGCGCCCAACGGACGGCCGCTATGGAGAAAACCCAAACCGGTTGCAACGCTACTACCAGTACCAGGTTGCGCTAAAACCTTCTCCGTTAAACATCCAGGACCTTTACCTCGACTCACTCTCTCTGCTCGGCTTTGATCCGCTGGTTCACGACATCCGTTTCGTTGAAGATAACTGGGAATCACCAACACTCGGCGCCTGGGGACTGGGCTGGGAAGTCTGGCTCAATGGCATGGAGGTCACACAGTTCACCTACTTTCAACAGGCGGGAGGCTTTAATTGCAAACCCGTCACCGGCGAGATCACCTACGGAATTGAACGGCTGGCCATGTATATACAATCCGTAGAGAGTGTTTATGACCTGGTCTGGTCGCGGGGTGAGCATGGCGAGATTCGCTATGGTGACCTTTACCTGCAAAACGAACGGGAACAGTCTGCTTACAATTATGAGCATGCACATGTTGAATCACTCTTTCAACAATTCAATACGGCCGAACAAGAAGCCTCTCGATTGGCCGAACTGGAACTGGCCATACCGGCCTACGAACAAGTCCTCAAAGCCTCGCACACTTTCAACCTGCTTGACGCCCGGCATGCCATTTCAGTCACTGAACGGCAGGGCTATATCCTGCGCATCCGGGAACAGGCCAAAAATGCTGCCACAGCTTACTATCAAAGCCGGGAGAAAATGGCTTTTCCTCTGCTCAAAGCAAGCCACAAAGAAGGAACCCGCTAATGGAAAAACGCAGCTTGCTTATCGAAATTGGCACCGAAGAACTGCCGCCAAAGGCGCTAAAATCGCTGGCCGAAGCTTTAGCAGAAGGCATTGACAACGGGCTCAAAAAAGCACGGCTTGAACCCACCTCATACAAATACTTTGCTGCGCCCAGGCGCCTCGCCGTGCTCTTGGATGATGTGCCTCTTCAACAAACTGATCAGCCAGTCACACAACGCGGGCCATCCATTCAAGCGGCCTACGACAACGAAGGGAATCCTAGCAAGGCGGCAACCGGCTTTGCCCGCTCCTGCGGTGTTGAAGTCGACCAACTCGGCCGCCTTAAAACCGACAAAGGCGAATGGCTGGTCCATACCCGCACAGAAGAGGGCCGTCCCACAACAGACTGCCTGAAACCCATTATTGAAAAAGCATTAGCCGACTTGCCAATCCCTAAGCGCATGCGCTGGGGCGATAGTGACCATGAATTTGTCCGGCCTGTTCACTGGGTTACCATCGTATTTGGGAACGATCCTGTTGCGCTGACTATTCTGGGCTTAGAAGCCAGCCACTTTACCTTTGGCCATCGCTTTCATGCTCCCGATCCACTGCCACTTGATCACGCTGATCGCTATGAACCCCTGTTACGTGAAAGCGGTTATGTCATCGCCGACTTCGAACAGCGCAAAACCCTCATCGAAACCATGGTCCAAAGCGAAGCTGATCGGCTGAATGCCCAACCCATTCTGAATGATGACCTGCTTGACGAAGTCACCGCCTTGGTCGAGTGGCCAGTCGCCATAACGGGCGGATTTGAGCCTGAGTTTCTGGATATTCCTGCAGAAGCCTTGATTACAACGATGCAGGACCATCAGAAGTACTTCCCACTCGTCGATCAAAACCAGACGTTGATGCCTCACTTCATTACCATTTCAAACATAGAAAGTCAGGACCCTGATGTTGTGCGAAAAGGCAACGAACGTGTGGTTCGCCCCAGATTGGCCGACGCCGCATTCTTTTGGGAACAGGACCAAAAGCAACCGCTCTTGTCCCGCCAAAGCGCCCTTAAACGGGTTATTTTCCAAAACAAGCTGGGCACTGTTTATGAGAAAGTCCAGCGCATCGCGTTGCTGTCCTCGGCACTTGCCGGTTATCTGCACGGCGATCAGGACAAAGCAGAAAGAGCCGCTCAACTCAGTAAATGCGATTTAGTAACCGAAATGGTCGGAGAGTTTGCATCTCTACAAGGCACAATGGGTAAATACTATGCCACATTGGAAGGCGAAGACTCCGAAGTTGCCAAAGCGCTGGATGAACAATACATGCCCCGCTTCGCAGGTGATCAACTCCCCACGAGCGCATGCGGGCAAGCCTTGGCTCTGGCCGATAAAATTGACACGCTGGTGGGAATATTTGCTATTGGTCAAAAGCCCAGTGGTAACAGTGACCCGTATGGCCTTCGCCGGTCTGCACTGGGTGTTCTACGCATACTGATTGAAAAAAGGCTGTCTGTTGACTTGGCCGCAATGCTTCAATTGGCTGCCGACGGACTCTCAACCAAATTAAATAGTCCGGACGCTGTCAATGACGTATTGGACTTCATGATGGAGAGGTTGCGGGGTTACTACAATGAACAGGGTTATAGGCCCCAGTTATTCGAGGCGGTTCATGCACTGGGCGTGACGAACCCATTGGATTTTGACGAACGCATCAAAGCCGTGAAGCACTTTTCGGAGCTACCTGAAGCAGAAAGCCTCGCTGCCGCCAACAAGCGCATCAGCAATATTCTAAAAAAAGTTGAAGGCGAACAGGTTCATCCGGTGAATCCCGACAACTTAATCGAGCCCGCAGAAAAAACACTTTACGAACAAATCGAGACCTTCAGCGCCACTGCGCAACCCTGCTTCCAGGAAGGACGCTATACAGAAGGCTTGCAAATCCTTGCACAGCTCAAACACCCCGTGGATCATTTTTTTGATTCTGTCATGGTGATGGCTGAAGATAAGCAGCTGAAAAGCAATCGAATTGCCTTGTTAACTCGCTTGAGGGACTTATTTTCAACCGTGGCCGATTTGTCATTGTTACCGGCTGAGTAGCGATATGAAGCTGGTTATTCTGGACAGAGACGGCGTCATTAACCAAGACTCTGCTGACTTTATCAAGTCTCCGGATGAATGGCATCCTATTGAAGGCAGTCTGGAGGCGATCGCACAATTGAATCGCGCAGGCTACCACGTTGTTGTTGCAACCAATCAATCCGGCATTGCACGCGGCTATTTCGATATTGAAATGCTCCATGCCATCCACGCAAAAATGCATGATGCACTTGCCCATGTTGGTGGGTTTATTGATGCCGTTTTTTACTGTCCACATGGCCCTAAATCAACATGCCGTTGTCGTAAACCCAAGCCAGGAATGTTGCTTGAAATAGCGCAACGCTTGAACCACTCGCTTAAAAATGTACCCTGCGTGGGCGATGCCGTGCGCGATTTACAAGCGGCAATGGCCGCACAAGCGTCACCCGTGCTTGTTCGAACTGGAAAAGGCCAACATACGCTGGACAAAGGTTTACCCAAAAGCCTGCATGATGAAAACATACCGGTTTATAAAGATCTCGCTGAATTTGCGAGTGCCTGGATAGGCAGCCATGTATAGCCGGTTAGGGCCTTGGCGCTACCTGCAACAATTCATTGGGTCAACTGCTTTTTGGCTAGGCGCAACGCTACTGATCTGTCTTTTTTTAGTTCCCATGTGGTTCACCTTACTTTTTCCACTCAAGCGCCGTTTTCAAATTGCCAGGCAATGGAACAAGTCGGTCTTAACCTGGTTAAAGTGGACATGCGGTTTAGGTTACCGTGTCGAAGGCCGCGAGCATCTACCCGAGACACCTTGTGTGATTCTCGCAAAACATCAGTCAACCTGGGAAACTTTTTCCATTTTTCTGGAATTTGCGCCAACAGTTTATGTATTGAAGCGGGAACTCACCTGGCTTCCCATTTTCGGCTGGGCGATTGCCCCGCTGCACTTTATCTCAATTGACCGCAGCACCGGCAAAAAAGCGTTAAATCATATATTGGCGCAAGGGAAAAAGTGTGTTGAAAACCAACTCCACATCACTATTTTCCCGGAAGGCACCCGTACTTCTCCTGGCTCAACCCATGAATACAAAAAAGGCGGGGCCATTCTTGCAAAATCATTAAACTTGCCGGTTGTTCCCATTGCCCATAATGCAGGCCAATATTGGCCCAAGCACAGTTATATCAAACTGCCGGGCACAATCACTGTTCGAGTTGGACTGCCCATTGATACAACAGAGCGAAGTATTCATGAAATCAACGCGCTGACTCAGTCCTGGATTGAAACACAAATGACCGAGCTTGATAAACTATGATACCTGAGCCATTGAGCGGGCGTTGCCTTGCCCCTGATTTAATCAATCAGGCACTCTTGCGCCATTAACTCCTCAATCGTTTCCCGGCGCCTGACGAGGTGTGCTTTAACCCCATCAACCAACACCTCCGCAGCCCGTGGTCTCGAGTTGTAGTTCGATGCCATCACAAACCCATAAGCACCTGCTGAACGGACAGCCAGGATATCACCCGCCGTCAAAACCAAGTCGCGGTCTTTACCTAAAAAGTCGCCTGACTCACAAACAGGGCCCACCACATCATAGCTCACTGCCTGGCCTTCGCGCCGATGCACAGGATCAATGCCTTGCCACGCGGTGTACAGTGAGGGCCGGATAAGGTCATTCATTGCCGCATCAACCACTGCGAAATTTTTGTGCGGAGAATATTTGAGTAATTCCACTCGCGTCAGCAAGATACCCGCATTGCCAACAATGGACCGGCCGGGCTCCACAATAAGCTCCACGTCTCGATCTTCTAATACAGCAAATACCTGCGCTGCCCACTCGGTTAAGTTGATCGGGGTTTCCTCTTTATACCGAATGCCTTGCCCACCACCCAGGTCAATATGCTGCAAGGAGATGCCATCTTCTTCCAATTGATCAACAAGCACCAATAAGCGCTTAAGCGCATCAATATAGGGTGCGATATCGGTCAACTGCGAACCGATATGGCAATCAATGCCGGTAATCTTCAAGTGAGGCAGTGAGGCGGCTCTCCGGTAGGCTTCGTGCGCTGTTTCAAACGCAATGCCAAATTTGTTTTCTTTTAGCCCTGTTGAGATGTAAGGGTGTGTTTTTGGATTGACATCCGGGTTAACACGAATCGAGATGGCTGCCACTTTGCCCGATTCACGGGCAACATCATTGATTCGGTCCAACTCTGCCATAGACTCCACATTAAAACAGCGGATACCCACTTCAAGTGCACGGCGGATTTCATCAGCACGTTTGCCTAAACCGGAAAAGACGACTTTGTTCGGCTCTCCACCCGCTTTAAGCACCCGCTCTAACTCACCGACAGAGACGATATCAAAACCCGACCCGAGTGATGCCAGCACATTCAGTACCGCCAGGTTTGAGTTCGCTTTAACTGCGTAACAGACCAGGTGTGGCCGATCATTTAAGGCTTGGTCAAACTTTCTCCAAGCCGTTTCAATCGCCTGCCGAGAGTAAACAAACAAGGGGCTACCAAACTGTTCGACCAATGCGTCACACGCCACACCTTCCGTATAAAGTGTATTGTGACGATACTCAAAAACACTCATTCTTTAACACCTTCTGGGGGGGTTGATTTATTTTTCTTCACGGCTGGGTTGTCTTGGACCTGTTTATTTTGGGGAGGGAAATATAAGTCCCCCTTCTGCCCACAACCTGCGATTAAAAGCAGGAACAGGCTATACAGAATAGCGGTAGGAAGACGGAAGTGCCGTTTGCGCATGCCACGAGTCCAAAAATAAAGCGTGACAGTATAGCGCCGAATGCGTTCAAATGCGCATATCGTCATAGGACAAATCATCTGCCAAGCATCGCATCAAACTAAGGAGTCCCATTTGTGAGCAATGTTCAATTGGAATGTGTCGAACTCGAAACTCAGGAAAACATAGATTTTTCCGTCATTTGGTTACACGGTCTGGGTGCCGATGGCCACGACTTCACCCCGATTGTCCCTCACCTGGGTTTACATACAGCCGGTGTACGCTTCATATTCCCTCATGCGCCAGTTAGGCCGATTACCATTAATAACGGCTTTCCCATGCGGGCCTGGTACGATATCGACTCACTGGACCTGGAAAACCGAAGCACGGACGATGCGGTTTTCTCTCCCGCACAAGACCATGTACACCAGCTGATTCAACGAGAAAACGAACGCGGCATTCCCACGAACCGGATTATCTTAGCCGGCTTTTCCCAAGGAGGAGCCGTCACCTTGTATACCGCGCTCCGCTACCCGGAAACGCTGCTTGGTATATTGGCGATTTCTACTTATTTGCCGGCTCCCGAGCGTGTGGAATCAACAGCTCACCCCGCCAACAAACAGGCGCCGATTTTCCTCGCCCATGGTCGTCATGACGAAATGATTAATATTCGCCACGCTTATCGTTCAAAAGAGACGCTTGAGCGCCTCACTAACCCACTTGAGTGGCACGAATACGACATGGGCCACGAAGTGTGTCCAGAAGAAATTGCTGATATTGGTCGCTGGCTATCCGGGCGGTTTGAAGCAGACCAAGACAAGCAACCCTAGGAAGTCACTAAACCATAAGAAATACTATTCACCCAGCAATTGTCGCTTTTTACGGCGAATCCGTTCAACCAGGTCCACAGTGTTAATGCTTTTCCCACGACCCCCTTGGCCTCGGTAAACATGGGTTTTGTCTGCTTTGGGCTCCGCCGCATTAGCAGACTGAACCTGCTTTTTTTGACCGCGATAGGTGACGGCCTTTTCCACTTTTTTCGGCGCGTCTTGAGCTTGATCCGAGCTGGGCAGGCTTAAGTGAAGAACTTCGATTAGTTCCAGACGATCGTAAGTACTCACTCCTGATTTCGAAGGAAAGGGAATATCCAAATCATCAGAAAATGAAAAATGGACTGTTTTAGAAAAAGTAAATCGCTCCGCGGCATCTACACCATATTCTCGTCCATAGACAAAATGTGTAATGAGGCCTTCCTGCATGCGTAACCTAAAAAAACGATTCTCATTCGTGGAACCCATCGCTGTACCTGTTTTACGTGATTCGCTGAGCTCACGGAGAGTCTGCAAAAAAGTGGCTGTTGTTGCTTCCGTTTTTTCATTCATAAATGGGTCCTGGTGCTGATAATTAAGTAGTCCCTGACAAGCTCCTTTTAAATTTTATTCTTTTTATTAAAAAAAATAATAGAATGACCTGAGGGCCCTCTCAAGCCTAGCGTTAGCGTTTTAAGAATCAGTTCGCAAATGCTTATTAAGTATACGTTCAAAAAGTTTAAATATGACTACAAGCATATACGTTATAGCGATATAAATGGCTGCCGTTAGAATGTAAATCTCGTAAACAGCAAACGTTTTTGCAACCAAGCGGCTTGCAACACCCGTTAAGTCCATGAGCGTAATAATGCTGACCAAAGAACTCGCCTGTAACAAAAAAATCACTTCATTCCCATAAGAGGGCAGCGCAATTCGAAGAGCTTTTGGAAAGATGATCCGGCGGAACAGTAACAACCCCGACATACCAAATGCCTTTCCGGCCTGGATATCACTTTTGGGTACCGCTAAAATCGCACCACGAAAAATTTCGGCTGTATACGCACAAGCGTTTAACGTTAACGCGAATACGGCACAAAACCACGCATCGCGGAAAAATGCCCACAATCCAATTTGCTCAAGCTCGTGTCGGAACTGCCCGCTCCCATAATAAATCAGGAATAGCTGCACTAATAGCGGCGTTCCTCTGAAATAAAACATATACAACTGTGCCGGCAACCTTAAAGCAGCCAAATGCGACAATCGCATCAAGCTGACAGGGATGGCCAACAAAAAACCTAAAAAAAGACTTAAACCGGTAATCTGAAGAGACAGCCAGGCTCCATCCAACATCTGCGGCAAATATTCCAGCATGGTGGTGAAATTCATGACCTAAGCTTGCCCCACACCACGATGGGCTTTCTTTTCCAGTTGCCTTTGCACCAGACTGGAAATCAGTGTGATGCCTAGAAAAATAAAAGAAGCCAATAAATAGAAAGTGAAGGGTTGATGTGTCGCGCCGGCGGCAATTTTTGCTTTTCGCATCACCTCATCCAGCTGGATGATGGAAACCAGGGCCGTTGCCTTAATCAAGATCATCCAAACATTACCCAAACCCGGTAGTGCAATGCGCATTGCTTGAGGTAACGTGATGTGAACCGCGACTCTGAAACGGCTCATTCCGAGTGCCTGAGCGGCTTCTGTCTGTCCTCGCGGTATGGCTTCAAAGGCACCTCGGAAGACTTCGGTTGCAAAGGCTCCGTAAATTAACCCCAAGGTCACTGCCCCGGCTAAAAAGGGGTTAAAGTTCAAAATGATTTCGTAGCCAGCCAAACTCGCCAGATCTTGTACCAGTGTGGGCACACCGTAATAAAGCAGTAACAGTAAAATCAATTCGGGAGTTCCCCGAATCACCGTTGTATACACAGCTGCAGTAGCTCTCGCGGTATACGACGCTGAAAGCTTGGCCCAAGCGCCTACCAAGCCAAGAATACAGGCCATGACCATCGCACTTAAACCAACGGCAATGGTCATGGAGGCCCCAGCTAAGAGCGAGGGACCATAACCCTGCAAATCAAACATAAATGACTATCAACGCTCGGGAGGCCGTCTCCCAGTGTTTACATGTCATTCGCCGAAAAGGTCGAAGTCAAAGTATTTTGCATTGATCTTTTGGTAGGTTCCGTTTGCACGAATTGCGTCAATGGCTTGATTAAAAGCCTCCAGGAGCGCTTGGTCATTTTTGCGTAAACCAATGCCGATCCCCTCTCCAAAATACTTTGCCTCGGTAAAACTCGGCCCAAAGAGTTCTGCTTGCTGACCACTTTTGGACTTCAAAAAGTCAACGAGCACTACAGAGTCAGCAAAAATGACATCCACTCGCCCGGCCATAAAATCCAGGTTGGCTTCATCCTGCGTGCCATAAACTTTAATATCCACGACTTCACCAAACTCACCTCGGACGAAGTTTTCGGAGATTGTCCCACCCTGAACCCCGATGACTTTACCCTTCAGGCTCTCTTTACTCGCCTCAACCGCATCACCTTTCATACGCACAAAACGGCCAGGCGTGGTGTAATATTTACTCGTGAACGCTATTTTTTGCTTACGCTCCTCTGTGATCGACATGGACGCAACAATTGCATCGAACTTCTTTGCCAGCAAGGCAGGGATTAAACCATCCCAATCGGAGGTCACCCATTCACATTTAACCTTCATTTCAGTGCATAGCGCCTTTCCGATTTCTATATCAAATCCAACGAGTTCACCCTCCTTGTTAACGGAGTTGAACGGCGCATAAGCACCCTCTGTTCCTAAACGCAAGGTTTTCATCTCAGCGGCACTGACGCTGAATATAAAAAGGCCTGTTATGAGCAATACGGCATTTATGGTGGTTTTCACTTGACTCTCCTATGGGGGTGGTTAAAAGTTTATTATCGAGAGGCCTGTAAAAATGCATGGCAACGTTTAGAAACAGGGTTATCAAAAACCTGCTCCGGTGCACCTTGCTCCTCGATTTTTCCCTGATGCAGAAAAACAACTTCAGACGAAACCTCTTTGGCAAAACCCATTTCATGGGTGGCCAATAGCATAGTTCTTCCTTCTTCAGCCAACTCCTGAATAACAAGCAACACGCTACTGGCTAATTCGGGGTCCAGTGCAGAAGTCGGCTCGTCAAATAATAAAATCTCCGGTTCGATAGCAAGCGCCCGTGCGATCGCTACCCGTTGCTGTTGCCCGCCTGACAGTTGGGCCGGGTAGCGATGCGCTGCATCCGGTAAACCCACTTTCGCCAGCAATGCCTGTGCCTTCTCGCGCGCATCACGCTTCGTTTGTTTCAACACATGCACCGGTGCTTCCATGACGTTTTCCAGTAATGTCATATGGTCCCATAAATTAAAACTTTGGAAGACCATACCAATCCGCGCACGCGCACGGTCAATCTGTTTTTGATTAGCAGGTACCCGCTTACCGCCCCGGCTTTGCCGTAGATTAATGCGCTCACCACTTAAATCAATATCCCCCGCGTCGGGAATTTCTAACAAGTTCATACAACGCAGTAACGTTGATTTCCCTGAACCACTAGACCCAATCAATGAAATGACATCACCTCGGTGCGCGGTCAAAGAAATACCTTTAAGGACCTCAACATCATCAAAATGCTTGCGAACGTTGTGCAGAGCAAGCGCCGCTGTCATTGATTGTTGGCAGGAATCGATACACGCTGCAAAACATTACTGGGCCTGGTTTTGCACAACTGGTCAAGGTGTTCTTCGTCTTTGACCAATAAAGCGCCCGCAAAGCCGAGAGAGTTGATATAGATTTGCTTGTAATTACTAACCGACCGGGGTAACAGCAGCATCCATTCTCGCGTGGCAATGAAATTGTACGGGGGCACGGCAACTCCGCCCGTGTAGCCCATTCCTACCTGGAGTAACATTTCCTGATAAATGTGATTGCACAACGGGCCAGATTTTTCAGGCTGATCCAGCCAATCGGGGTTGACCCTGGCGACAGCGTGCACAAAAGGGAAATCCGGCACAACACCGATCTTACCCCTGAAGTGGGCACGCTTTAAGGCCGGCTCAATGGGTAGAGGGGGGCCATCCGGATGTAACGGTAAAGGGATCATTTGCAGATGTTTATGGCGTTGACTGGAACCCGCTTCGCGGCCTCCATTGTAAAAAGCCAGCGCATCATACTCCGCCATGCACGCCCACAGGGCCGTAAAATCTGCTTCGGTCAGTAACGATTGCTGCTCTTCGAATGCCCGCGTAATCAGCAGGGTATGATGATCAAGGACGGGGAATTTATTCAGAATGACCAAATGTGAATCGGTCACATCGGCAACGTACAAGGCCTCTTCGTAAGGTAGAAAAGGATTGTGGTACTGTCCACTTGCTTCGGTCTTTTTGCGCTGCTCAATACCCGCTTCGATCTTTTTGCGCAAATGCCGCAAAACACGCACCACATATTGAATATCCTGATCCTCAACCAACACTGTTTCCGTGGCTATGTGATGAAGTACACGCTGGTTTTCGGCCTGCGCGCTGACATGTGTTAATCGATCCCAGAGTGAGCCCCGATCAAATTTTGGGGTGCATGTATCCAAGGTATGGCGACCTATCCTTTGGTGAATTCTTACAGGCATACTTTACAATGCTGCGATTGCAAACGAAAGCGCTTGCTGCTATGCCCATCAAGCGAGCGAGCGCTTTGAAAAGAGGCGGTGTGGAGAGACTTTATTAACTCACTGGACCTGAAGCCATTAGCTTAACCGAATCATTATGCCATCCAACTGCTGCTTAACCTGGTCCACCGTGACCAGTTTCATCGCTTGCTGATCGCGCACGCGCGTTCCCCATGGTAGCTGATCAGAAGGCTTGCCATAGGCATTAAGAACTGCCGTTTCATAGGCGCCGGCAACATCTCGTTGATTCAAATAAGGGGCTGCACGCAGTGGGTTGGTTGCTGCGTAAAGCCCAATAACCGGCGTGCCCACCGCTGTCGCCATATGAGCAGGCCCTGTATCCGGAGCAATCACAAGATCGGCCTGAGAAATCAGCGCCAGCAACTCCTGCAAGGAGGTTGACCCAATCAGGTTCGTGACCGGGCAACTCGTAGCGGCTTCAATGTCCCGACCGAGTTGTTTTTCGATCTCTGCAGCGCCACCGGTTAAGACCGTTTTCAGCCCATACCGGGTAAAGGCGTAATCCGCCACCGCAGCATAACGATCGGCAAACCAGTTGCGATAAGCAAAGCTGGCCGCCGGGTTGATTATCAATGTGCGTTGATCCCTCAGCTGATTTTTCGCATACATTTGAGCCGCTGGATCAATTGGAAGATCCCATCGGAGCTGTCTGTCTTGAATCCCCAACGACTCCAAAAAAGAAAAAAAACTATCCAAGACATGCTGACCCGGATGTGCCGGGATCTGTTTATTGGTAAACAGCCATTGCAGATCTTTGCCCCTTGCCCGGTCAAACCCTAAGCGAAGATCAGAGCGGATCATCAGGCTCACTAGGCTGGCGCGCAGTGCAGCCTGCATATGCAGCAAAAGATCAAAATGCTCACCTTTAAGTGCTCGCCTCAGGTCAAGATAGGCCCTCCAACCTTGGGATTTATCGAACACAACCAGCCGAACACCCTCCAGATTTTTGACCAGCTCGGCTTCCAGTTTGCCAATCACCCAGGTTATCTGGCAGTCGGGCCACGTTGCTTGCAGGGTGCGCACAATCGGCACCATGTGCATGACATCGCCCAGCGCGGAAAGGCGCAACAGGCAAATAGAATGAGGGGCTTTGCTAGGCGGGTGAGACATGATCCGGTATTCTATCAGCCTATTTTAACTGCGGGGAGCCCAGCCGGCTTTTGATCAACGTATGTGAGCGTCATGAGGGCGCAGACTACTTTATTTTTGACGAAAACCACCAAGAGACTTTTACTCCGTCGCTTTTTTCACCCGCGTTTTTATCTGAACACAATTGCCTGGTCAGCACGAATATGCAGGGCCGCGGTTCAGCATGGGCCTTTCACTGGCAAGATCAAAATTATGTACTGCGCCACTACCGGCGAGGGGGCTTGCCCGCCAAAGTCAATAAAGACCAGTACCTCTGGAGCGGCTTGCAAAACACCCGCGCCTGGCGCGAATGGCATCTGCTCGCCACAGCGTCTGCGTGGCAGTTGCCTTGCCCTCAGCCATTTGCAGC
Organism: Halothiobacillaceae bacterium UBA5861; assembly: GCA_002432635.1. Taxonomy (GTDB): domain Bacteria; phylum Pseudomonadota; class Gammaproteobacteria; order UBA5861; family UBA5861; genus UBA5861. The sequence goes on from DJFX01000030.1 coordinate 104,111, forward strand.
GCATGTGAGGCATTCCGGGCTGATGTATCAAGCGGATTTAATCACCCTGCATCTGCCGGGTACACAAACCCTGGCTGAACGCTTAATAGCAGACTCCTTACCCCGGCCACTGTGGCACAAAGTAGGCGCTACGATTCGCCGGTTCCATGATCACCAGATTTTTCACGCCGATTTAAATGCCAACAATATTCTCATCGACGAAGCTGACCGCGTTTTCCTGATTGATTTTGACCGCGGCACCCTTCGCAAGGGCCGTTACTGGAAACAGCAGAATTTGTCCCGTCTACACCGCTCATTGCAGAAAGTTTGGCCTGCCTCATCGCGTAAAAATCCGCCCCCGCCCTGGACGGCATTACTTGAAGGTTACGCCCACACCTGAGAGCCGCTGCGTCAATTCATCCAAATACTGCTGAGCAATGTGGCGACGCGCTTTCATGAAGCGTTGAGCAGCCATACCCAGTTGTTGACCGGTTTGTGGATGGCTCAGTAATGCTTCAATCTGTCCACATGCTTCTTCAACACTATGGACTTGTAAAATAGCCTCGTGCGCCAGCAAACTGGCGGTTTCCTCGGCAAAGTTTTCCATAAATGGCCCAACGATTATCGCTTTACCGAAAGTCGCAGGCTCCAATAAATTCTGCCCACCGTGCGGAATAAATGAACCACCCATGACGACAAGATCCGCATGCTGCATCAGCGTTTTCAGCTCGCCCAAAGTATCCGCAATGTAAAGCCTTGTATCCGCGTTAACGACCTGGCTCTCACTCCGACATTGCACGGTGATACCGGTTGCAGCAAGCTGACTACGAATTACGGGGCCACGCTCCGGATGCCTGGGCACCACAACAAGTAACCGTTTTTGGCAAGACTTCTTGTTTTGATACTTTTTCCAGCACTGGGCAAACTGCAGCTCTTCATCCTGATGGGTTGACGCCACCAACACATACGGCTGCTCGATAAGTCGGGCCGGTTTTTTCTCCGACGCCGGTGGCTGGCCAGAAAATTTGATGTTGCCCAGCATTTTGACTCGCTCAGCTGGCGCACCCAAAGTCATAAAATGCTGCCCATCTTCCTCGGACCGCGCAAGAACGGCGGTGACTTCCTGCAGGGAAAGGCGATACAGCTGCTTCAGCCAGTTTTGGGCGGCCAACGTCCGCTGACTGAGCCGGCCATTAATGATGACAACCGGGATCTGCTTTGAAAAGCAGCTCAGAAAAAGATGCGGCCAAAGTTCTGTCTCGACGACAATCAATGCCGATGGCTGTGTTCGCTTTAAAAACCGGCGTACGGTAAACCTGTAATCCAGCGGCAAATAGCAGTGCTGTGCGTTTGAAGGGGCCTGCTTTATAACGGTATCACGCCCCGTTGGCGTATTCGTCGTCACCAAAACTGTTTGTGCCGGGTGTTGCTTTTGCAGCGATTTGAGTAAGGGCAACACGGCATTCACTTCTCCAACTGAAGCACAGTGAAACCACAGCGGCCGGACAGGCGACTGTATACCCAGCGCAAAGCGTTGAAGCGCATATGTTCTCCCACCGCCCTTGAAAGCGCGCCACAAGGTATAACCCACAATCATAGGGAAAAGCGCCATGAGCGTCACACGGTAACGCCATTTGGCGAGTAAGGCCTTAACCATCATCAGTAAGGGTTAGTGGCGTTCTCAACGCTCTTTTTGAATCGCTTGTGCACCCACAGGTATTGCTCAGGAACTTGGCGAATATGCTCTTCAAAAATGTGGTTAATGCGCTGGGTATCGGCTTTTAGGTCTTCTGTTGGAAAGTGATCAAGTGGCGGATAAAACTCAACCTCGTAGGTGAGATTATCTTTGTTACGCCGTGGTGCGTAAGGGATAACCAGGGCTTCACCCGCACGCGCTAAACGTGAAGTCGCTGTTGTGGTCAACGTTGACCGGCCAAAATAATCAACCACCACAGCCCGGCTTTTATGCGCCGCCTGATCCGGTGAATATTGTGTGACCTTTCCCGATAATAAGCGTTTTACGATTTTTCGTACATCTCGGTGGCTGATAATGTCATCCACAAAGCGACCCCGTCGATTATTCAGCAGCGCCCGGTAAAAGGCATTATTGGGTTCATCATACGTTGCTGCAATCGGCAACTGTGTGGCCAGCAAGTTGCCCAGAAACTCCATGGTCGTAAAATGCGCCTGAACAACCAGCACACCTTGCCCTGTTTCCTGGGCTTTTTTTACATGTTCCAGCCCTATGAACGTTACCCGGTTCAGCAATTTTTCAACGGGGGTAAACCAGAGTGAGGCTGTTTCCATCACACTCATCCCCAGCGATTGGTAATGCTCTCGCAGCAACTTTTTCTGCTCTGAGGAGTTAAGCTCAGGAAAGCACAAGCGGATATTAACTGCGGCCACATGTCGCCGCACAGGTACCAAATGATAAAGCAGTGTGCCCAAGGCTCTGCCAATGCGCATTTGCGCACTGAAGGGTAAAAAGGCTAATGCGCGTAAAATGCCCAGCAATAGCCAGGTTGGCCAGTACCGGGGAGCCAGGTATTCACTGAGCCGTAGCTGTGTGTCCATTCAATCTCCGGTTAATTAACGGATAACGTCGGCGAGTATTTGCCGGAACTTTGGGTGACGTGAATCCGCCACCCACTCAAACAAAGTGGACTCCACATTGCTGATAACACCTCCGGCAGCGGCCATGCGTTCAAGGGCATTTTGCTTGTGGCGCTCAAGCCGGGAGCAAAGAGCATCACTCACCACAAACGGCTGTATGCCCATGTCCAAAAAACCCATCACGGTCTGTAACACACAAACATGAGCTTCCATGCCGCAGATGACGGCCTGCCTTCGCCCCGTGTAGTCAAACAAGTCTTTGAATGACTCGCACTGAAGGGCTGAAAAAGTGCGCTTTTCCACAACTCGGGAAGGCTCAGGATAATGCGCTTGCAGCTCTGCCACGGTGTGCCCAAGACCTTGGGGATATTGTTCTGTGACCAGTGTGGGAATATCCAGCAAGTCCGCCACTTTAAGCAGTTTGATGCTATTTTGAACCAACTGATCACCAGCGGCAGCTGTCATTGCAGGGAGCAAGCCGGTCTGAACATCAACCACAACAAGCACTGATTGGGCAGCATGGCACAAGTGCATATCTGTTTTTGTCCGGTTGGCTATTGAAGCCAGGTGTTGATTTCTTCAAGATCGGCCGCTGTCAATGAACCCGCCCCCTCTTTCAATCGTAATGAGTTAAGAATGTAGGCATAACGTGCTTTGGAATAGTCCGCTTGCGCACGGAACGTTTCACGCAGTGCGACCAGCACTTCAACAGCAGTCCGCGTACCCACATCAAACCCTGCCTGGGTTGCATCCGCTCCAGCCTGTGTGGAAATAAGCGCCTGTTTTAATGCTTTAACCCGGCTGATATCCGCAATCACGCCTAAATAGGCATTGCGTGTTTGTTGCAGTACCAAGCGCCGCTGTAATTCCTGATTGCGCTGCGCGGCCATCAACTTGGCCTCTGCTTCGCGTACTTTTGAGGAGGTTGAACCACCGGAATACAACTCCACATCGAGTTGAAGCATCAGCGCTGTTCTACGGCTCTCAACCAATGGATTATCACTTTGAGTATCGCTGTGGCTACCAACCAGGCTGAGTGTCGGGTAGTGAAAGCCCTTTTGCAGTTTGATTTCTTCCTCTGCTGACTGTGTCGCGTACTGGGCAGAAAGGTACCGGCGGTTGTTTTTTTCAGCCAATGCGACCCAATAATTAATATCCTCAGGGTTGGGCGGTAAAAAGCTCATATCCTCTTTGAGAGGGCTTAACTTTTGGTAGTCTTGATTTGTGAGTGTTTTTAAAGCTTCTTCCGCTTGCGCCAGCCGATTCGTGGCTGCAATTTTCTGGGCAACGGCCAGGTCATAGCGCGCTTGCGCTTCTTTCACATCCGTCACCGCGCTTAAACCCACCTCAAAACGCTTTTCCGCCTGTTCCAGTTGGCGCTCAATAGCGTTCAGCTCCGACACGGCAAATTCAAGCTCATCGTGGGCAGAAATAATATTGAAGTAGGCTTCTGACGCGCGCAGCATCAAGCTATTTAGTGCACTTTCCAGAGCCGCCTCCGATTGGGCTATGGCTAAGTCAACCTGATTCACTGCGGCAAAAGCAGGCTGGTTGTAGAGCGCCTGTACCAAGGTTAAGGAATAGCCTTGGCTATCAAACACACTCATCGTGTCGTTTTCTATTTCATTCCAGGCCGCATTGGCCGACAGATCAACCTGAGGGCGCAAAGTCGCCTTTGCCTGCGGGCGGAGCTCCAAAACCGCCATATGATCATAGCGCGCCGCCTGATATGTTGGATCATTGGTGAGCGCTTGCTTGTAGATATCGATTAAATCTTCACCAAAAGCCGGAAACGTCAGAGCAGCTGAGCAGTAGATAAGGCTTGTAAAGATGGGCTTAAGCATATTTTTCATCGTATTTTTATCCAGCCTGGGTCGTGAGTTTGTTGGGGAATATCAGCAAATAATAATATATAGATTGATAGTAAGCTATCGTTTTTAACTCTGATGCCTTGTTTCAAGAAAGCCACCAAGGATAACAAAGCAATTCCTCACCCCTGTTCATTCTACTAAGAATTCACTTTCTTGCGCCTTACAATTTATCAAAATGTTCTTATATCCCAGAAAGCTTGCATTAAGCGCCCGTTCACTATAGTTTTTTGATAATACGCATTAACTTAAAAAGTCAGATAATGGCACACGAGTGTGATCCACCGTTTTGTTAAGCCTCCCGCTTACTTGTTTTCTCAAAATTTCTCTTAAAACCATCGAGTACTGACATACAGCCCGCATTATCAGTACAATCGTAATACACACCCTATATGCAGTGAGGATTTCCTATGGGCCAATCACAGACACCAACCGAAAAGGCTCTCCCTGAAACATTTGTCAAACAAACACAAATACTGTCTTCAGAAGTCACACAACCTTATAGAAACTCTAAAAAAATATGGGTTGAAGGATCTCGTCCAGATATCCGGGTTGGCATGCGTGAGATTTACCAGTCAAACACCCAAAGCCATCTGGGAACCGAAGAGAACCCCCCCATCCCGGTTTATGATGTCTCAGGGCCTTTCACTGACCCCAATGTGAGCATTGACCTGACCAAAGGTATTCCCGCTATCCGCACCGCCTGGATTAAGGAACGGGAAGACACACAACTGCTGGACGGCCCCAGCTCAGAGTACGGACAGGCGCGCCAGAGTGACCCTTCCCTGGCCCATCTTCGCTTCGAGCACATCCGAATCCCCCGCAAAGCCACGGCCGGCAAAACTGTGACGCAAATGCACTACGCCCGCCAAGGCATTATCACCCCGGAAATGGAATATGTTGCCCTCCGCGAGGACCTGCGCCTGCAAGCCTTGCGCAAAGACTCCCGCTATCAAAAGCTGTTGATTCAGCACCCAGGAAACCCCATGGGCGCGAATATTCCAGAAACCATCACACCCGAATTCGTTCGCCAGGAAGTGGCCGCCGGGCGGGCCATTATTCCGGCCAACATCAACCACCCCGAGTTGGAGCCGATGATCATCGGCCGAAACTTCAGAGTCAAAATCAATACCAATATCGGTAACTCCTCAGTGACCTCTTCCATTGCCGAAGAAGTTGAAAAAATGGCCTGGTCGGCTCGTTGGGGTGGAGACACCTTAATGGACCTCTCTACCGGGCGCCACATTCACGAAACCCGCGAATGGATTATCCGCAACGCACCCATGCCAATCGGCACCGTACCCATTTACCAGGCGCTGGAAAAAGTCAACGGCAAAGCCGAAAACCTGTCCTGGGAAATCTTCCGCGATACCTTAATCGAGCAAGCCGAGCAGGGTGTGGATTACTTCACCATCCACGCCGGAGTGCGCCTGGCCTATGTGCCGATGACCGCCAACCGGCTCACAGGCATTGTATCCAGAGGCGGTTCCATCATGGCAAAGTGGTGCCTTGCACACCACAAGGAAAACTTCCTCTACACCCACTTTGAAGACATCTGCGAAATCATGAAAGCTTACGACGTCAGCTTCTCATTGGGAGACGGCTTGCGGCCAGGCTCCATTGCCGATGCTAACGACCAGGCACAATTTGCAGAACTCATCACCCTCGGCGAACTCACCAAAATTGCCTGGGAGCACGATGTCCAAGTCATGATCGAAGGCCCCGGGCACGTCCCACTGCACAAAGTGAAAGACAATATTGATAAAGAACTCGAAGCATGCTTCGAAGCCCCCTTTTACACACTGGGGCCATTGGTTACCGACATTGCGCCCGGCTATGACCACATCACCTCCGGTATTGGAGCCACCAACATTGGCTGGTACGGCACAGCCATGTTGTGCTACGTCACCCCCAAAGAACACTTAGGCCTGCCGAACAAAGAAGACGTGAGGGAAGGCATCATTACCTACAAAATCGCCGCACACGCTGCGGATCTGGCCAAAGGCCACCCCGGAGCACAACTGCGGGATAATGCCCTCTCAAAAGCCCGGTTTGAATTCCGCTGGGAAGACCAGTTCAACCTCGGTCTAGATCCGGAAAAAGCCCGCGCCTATCACGACGAAACCCTGCCAAAAGACTCCGCCAAAGTGGCGCATTTTTGCTCCATGTGCGGGCCTCACTTCTGCTCCATGAAAATCACCCAGGACGTACGCGCCTATGCGCAAAAGCAAGGCGTATCCGAAGCAGACGCCCTCACAAAAGGCATGGAAGAAAAGGCCATTGAATTTGTCAAAACAGGGGCCAAAATCTACCATGAAATCTAAAGCCAATGAATAAAGCCTGGGACTTAATCGGTAACACCCTGTAGAATTGGACGCTAAGACAAGACAAGAGTATGATGGCCTGTCCAGTGACCGCCCGTGGCTCAGCTGGATAGAGCGCCGCCCTCCGGAGGCGGAGGTCAGAGGTTCGAATCCTCTCGGGCGGGCCAGCTCAAAATAAACAAAAGACCCAATCAAAGCGCCCGTAGCTCAGCTGGATAGAGTAACTGGCTTCGAACCAGTTGGTCGGGAGTTCGAATCTCTCCGGGCGCGCCATTTCAAATCATAGGTTTTTTAACCGCCGGCACCGGAATGCAATCTATTTAAGCCGATAACGTTCGTATCCGCGGATTAAGTTGTGGGTGCGGGTTTTGGCGTCCGCCATGTTCCGCGCACGGGGCAAAATTTTCTCGAATGCGATTGCTGGCTTTCACAACAACAGCAATATGTTGCTCATCACCGCCATACATCTCACATGTGCCACTTGCGAGATTCGCGGTAGAGCCAAATGACAGCATGAACCACCAAAATAACAGCTGCTATCTGACCGAGTAATACTGCGGGCCAAATTTGTCCAATCGCTTGATCAAACCACTTGTGTGGGCCGTACGATACTAAAGCAAAAATCGCCGCAACAACTGACACCGCTACCCCTGTCACGTGGACTGGGCCTCCTAGCATTAATGCTGCCACGGCAAGTGACACTGCCGCCCCAAGAAATGGGCCCAACGCAAATGGAGCCACAGCCAGCGGGGGATGGGGTGCAGTTTGAGTAAACAGCGCACCCAGCATAGTTAACTGCAGAACGATCAAAACGCCAAGTGATGCCTGGGGTACTCGATTACGGATTGACATTGGACCCTCTCCTGTTATTTACCGTACACTATTGTACAGGCGTTTAAATCGTACAACAGTGTACGCCTATCATCAACAATTTAGTGAGGCCTCAGTGCAACAAGACAAACAGGACCAACGTCGTCAGCAAATCCGTGCTGCGGCCTATGAGCTTCTCGCAGAGAAAGGCTATAAGGCTACTTCGATGCTCGCTATTGCAAAAAAAGCCAGGGCCTCCAATGAAACTCTTTACGCCTGGTACGGAAACAAGCAGACTTTGTTCAGCACACTAATACAGGAAAATGCCAGTGAGGTGACAGCCGCACTCGAAGCTGCATTGGCTGCAGGATCAAATTTCCAAACGACTATGGATCGAGTAGGACCATTACTACTGCAACTGGTAACCAGCGATAAGGCCATAATTCTTAATCGTGCAGCGGCGGCTGATGTAAACGATACAGGCGTATTGGGTCAGTCATTAGCTCGGCTAGGCCGTGACACGGTGGCCCCTTTACTCCAGAAACTCTTTGCTGAGGCCCGTAAGGAAGGCATTCTGAACTTCAAAACTTCAGACAATGTCACGGACGTGTATTTCGGCTTGTTAATTGGTGATACTCAAATTCGTCGGGCGACTGGTTCCCTACAAAAATTGACCGAATCGGAAGTTAACTTAAGAGCTAATCGTGCATTAAAGCTGTTCATGAAGCTCTTTTCAACAGACGTATCCAAGAGAAAACAAGATCCCCTTGCTTGAGCTTGAAAAATGTTCACCAAACTGAAAGCGAACGACAGCTTTTTAGCTGCCCGAGTAGTGCGCGATATAATTAACGGCCCCGTTCAGCGACGGCACCAAGTGCCTGAGGCACACCTTGGGGACGCCCGAACGCTCTTGATAGGCGGAGCGTAGTTTGGTCCCCTGCTTGTGCTTGTTAAGCTTATAGCTGCACATTGATTGGCCGCTTACTTTGATCAAAAATAACGTTTCCCTTTATAAGTTTTTCAGCGATCCACTCTAGCTTTCTAAGAGAGTTTTTCTCTTCAACTCGCTTCGTTAGTAGCGTCATATATAGAATCACATTTGGGTAATCTAAGAATATTGAGTATTCAATAGTGTCGCCCATCTCGACAGCATCTATAACTCTCAAAGTTATAGAACAATCCTCTCGTTGTACTGTATCCAAGTACTCAATTTTCGGATTCTTGTAGTGTTTTCGAGCTCCGTCATTTTGCTTTGTAAGAAGATCTAGTAAATCTGGCCAATCCTTATCTTTATGGCTAAAGACCAAATACACAAATGAAGAGGTATGAAATGCCTCATCTTGTGATAGTCCGGCTGGATAGAATGAAGCTACATATCCGTTTCCACCGGAAGCATCGACAATCCAACCAGGTGGTGCGGAAACTATTGCGCACTCTGACTTCGAATAGGGGATAGCCAGAAACCCTTGAAAGTTCTCAAGGTCACCAAAATCAATAATTCTTAACTCAATATCTTGGGTGTCATAGGTTGCTCGGTTGTACGCAGCCTCAGAATAGCCATTATTTGTAATCAGTATTCCTTTACTTGCTTTTAAGTCCTGAAGAAAGCTCAAGAATGATTCAACACCCTTAACGTCGACCTTCTTGTTGAAGTACTTACAATCCACAATAATTTTAAGATCGAAACCGGCCACTCTGTCTTCAATTAAAACATCGATTTGTCGTTTTGTTTTAGAAATAAGCCCTTCACGACACACATCATGCTGAATGTCCGTCTCTGGAAATAGTCTTTGAAGATGACGTGTTATGTATATTTCGTATTCTTTCCAGCTCATTCCATTCTTCTTTGTGAAAGCTTAACGCTTGAGCTCAGCTGCGCTTGATTCGACGGGAGGGCTTGGCGTAGCCAAACCGAGCGGCGAGTCAAACGTCAGCTGCAGCGATTTGTTGGGCGACAGCTGCACGCCGCCACAACTAAGCAACATTTGTTGCGCCCCCTCTTAGCCGTTGAGACTCGTAGTACTCCTCGGCAGCAATGGTAGTTTTGAACTCGGCCTCCAAACCCGCGATCTTTGCGACAGCGTTCTTTACTTGACTCAAATTAACCCTAAAGAACTCTTTCCTCTGATTCACCAGATTCACGCGTTCATCATTGAACTCCCTGTGCAACGCTGCCTCAAGGGAAGGAGCATCATCAACGTAGATCATTGCGTGGACATCAAATGAAAACGGAACGCTGGCATCTCCTAACTCTTTTACTCGATCCATGGGGTCGAGACGACGAGTGAGGCCGATTTTGTACACATCTTTTCCGAATGAGCCGAGGTTGCTTATTACATAGACGTGTCCTTTACGTGTTTGCTCGGCCATGCTCTTAGCACGCTGTTCCTTTGCTTCAGCTTCGGCAAGTTGTTGTTCAAGTGCGGCAATTCGCGCTTCGGCTGCCGCTCGTTCTTCATCCGTAATGGACTCAAGTTCCTGTCGCGCCTTATCTAGAAGGTCTCGGTACATCTTCTCTTCTTTTTCTGCATCCGCGACTGCACGCTCGTACTCTTTGATGGCACGTTGTTCTTCGCGAATTTGCTCCCGAATAGCACGCTGCTCCTCGGCCTCTTCCTGCTTCTTCAGTGTGTATTGAAATTGAAGGCGGCACTCTTCGAACTTAAGCTTTACGTAATCGATGTCGAAGCCACACGCAAACGATCCCGCCGACTTTTCAAGTGAATTCGCTAACTTCTCGATTCTTTCCAAAGTTGCGGGGAAGGTGCTCGGCTTGACTCGGCCAATCAACTTATCGCATTCAATGTTGAATGCAGTCAGCATGAGTTTTGACTGACCACCTAAGATTTTCTTGTTCGTCGAAGGATCATCCGAAACGGTAGTCGTTGCTGGGAAGTGGACAGCCGATTTGTCAGAAATCATGCGACGTTGGTTTTCCCGAACCAATTTTATTTCCTCGGCGAATCGCTCTGACGTTTCGTACAAGTATTCAGGCATTTCGAAGTGCCCATGATCGACGAATCCTTCGATCTGCGTATACAGGTCCAATTTGGTCATGAGTTCATGTAGTAACGATTCCTGGCTACCGCGCTTCGTTTCAAGCTGCTGTATCACCTTGTTGATTGAGGCCACCTTCTGCATCTGCGAACGCACAGAATCTGATAACTCCTGCTCGCGACTTCGCAACGCCTGTAGATCTTTTGTTTCGGCGTCAATTTGCTGATGTTTATTAGTTGCTACCTGAAGTTGTGTTTCAGCTTCTGTAACTTCCCTGCGTCTAGTATCAATTGCATCCGAAAGTGTTCGAAATTCGCTAACTTGCTTGTTCGCACGGAAGCGTGCGAAGAAATAAGCGATGAGGACACTCAGGATGTAGATAGCGACAGCGGCCGCGAGATACTTGGGCTGAAGTTCCATATCAATTTATCTCCGACCGGACGAAATCGGCCCTGAGGGCAGTTCTTTCCTGAACACGAATCTCATATAAATTCTTTTCGTGCTCTTTCGCGGCCTTGCGAAGTGCTTTCTGCTCAGCAATAGACGCACGCTCAGCGGCCTTCAGTTCTCTTTCAAGCTCCCGCTCACGAGCCAGTGATTCTCGTTGTCGGCGCTTACGATCTTGCTCGGCTTGTCTAGCCGCCTGCTTCTGAGCTTTGTCGATTGCTTTGACAATTTTTACTGCGGTTCTTAGTCCGCTGCTTCTCCGCGCCATCTTCTCCCCTAGTGCTGAGATTGTTTCTAAGTTTTAGGCCTCACCGAATCTAACATTGCTGACCTGTCGCCCAACGTTTACATAAGGGGCGCGGGTCTTTTTCCGCGTCCCAGCCAGCGTATTTTTGCTGGCGAACTTGATGTTTTTGTTATGTGTTGTACGTATAAAAGTAGGGA
>DJFX01000030.1:115854-116284 GCA_002432635.1 Halothiobacillaceae bacterium UBA5861
CCGTACCCGTATTTAGTGAATCATAAAGTTTTTGTGCTTGCTCATTATCTGGAGCCGTTACCCATTGCAGCCTTGATGCACCGTTTGATTTTGCAAAATCCCTGCAATGCTCGACGAGTTGCTTACCAATACCTTTACCTCTCATTTCTGGCAAAGTATATAAGTCATTTAATACGGCAACTTTAACCGCAAGAGTGGACGAATATGTGAAAAATACGGTAGCAAAACCGACAGCCTTTGAGTTGTTGCGAAATATAAATTGACAGCCAGATGAATTGGTTTCGCCAAACTGCGAAAAGAACTCTTTATTTTTTGAATCTGATATATCCGCTACTTTATAAAACTCTTGGTATTTCCTGATTAAAGGCAATGCCTCATCAATGTTTTTGTTGGATACGAATTCAATCATTAGTTTTTCCTAAAACACATA
>DJFX01000054.1:0-11097 GCA_002432635.1 Halothiobacillaceae bacterium UBA5861
TGCCAGGTGGTGGCCGGCTGGCGTTCGGTGAAACGGATCGCGACGATCGACTTGATGCTCTTGAACCCGTATTTCCACGGGACAACAAGCCTGAGGGGGGCACCATTTTGGTTGGGGAGTACTTTCCCGTACATGCCAACCGCTAGGATCGAGAGCGGGTGCATCGCTTCATCTATCCGCAAACCTTCGACATAAGGCCATTCTAGAACAGGCGAGCGTTGACCAGGCATTTGTTTGGGGTCATGCAGTGTTTCGAACGCCACATATTTTGCTTTGGAATGAGGGCGAAATCGTTTTAACAAGTCACCGAGGGAAAAGCCTACCCAAGGGATGACCATGGACCATGCTTCAACACAGCGCAACCGATAAATGCGCTCTTCAAGTGCATGTGGTTTGAGAATATCCTCCAGCGCGAATCGCCCGGTTATGTCTGCTTCCCCGGATACATTTACAAACCATGGGTCTGTTTGGAAGCCTTGTGCATAACTGGCGGGATCTCGTTTTCCTGTCCCAAACTCATAGAAGTTATTGTAGCTTGTAGCATCTTCGTAGGGTGTTTGGGTTTCACTCGTCGTGTAAGGGCCGGGTTTAACGTTGAGTTGCCCCTTATCGCCGAGAATTGCTGCACTTGCAGGGAAGGCTGTAATACCTGTCAGGGCAGCAGACGCTTGAATTAAAGCCCGGCGTTTTTTGTAAATCGATTCCGGAGTGATTTCCGATGCAAGAGCACCTGAGGCTTTTTGATAACGAATGAGCATGACGAATCCCTGACAGTGTGAGTTTTACATTCTGACCTGTTCGAGTCTCTAGTGTTCTGAATACCGTGCAATTATTACTAAAAGGTAATAGATAAACGTGGTCATGTGCACACAAGGGAGTTTGTGCTAAGAAAGTTGTATATGCAACTGTTTATGATAGAATCAGGCTAAGTTACTTAACAAGAGAAAGCTCGTCTGCAATGTTTGAGCGCTGCCTTTATTTCAATACCAACGCATTAGCGAGAAAGCTCAACAACCGGTGGGAGCAGGCGTTTGCTCGATTTGGTCTCACACCGTCTCAAGGGTATTTATTGCGGGTTGTTCTGGAACGGCCTGGTTTATCACAACAGGAACTTGCTGATGAATTACGTTTGGAGAAGTCAACAATTACCCGCTTTCTCAAAGCATTGGAAAAAAAGGGCTTTGTGAAGCGAAGCGTGGTTAGTGGTAATGCGCGGCAAAAGGCCATTTTTCCGCAGCCAGGAGCGATGGGAATGAAAGGGGAGCTGGAAGCCTTGGGCGATGAGTTATATGCCGGGATTTGCGCTGCCTTGGGTGAAGATAATGTCAAGTCTTTCGTTGCGATGAGTCGGCAGATGGCTCAGTCACTCTAAAAATTTTTTGTAACAATAGTTGTATATGCAACATTAGGGGCTGTAAAATGAATGATCGAATCAAATGGTGGTCACGGGTGGTGGGCCTGTTGACCCGAAGGATGGCATATGCTCAGCGCTTGTTCATTTTTACAAAGCGTTTTAATGGCCGGAATTTGGATGTCATGGTGAGTAATAGGTTGTAGACATTAGAGGCATCAACGCTTAATCCGCTGGGTGGTTTGAAACGGGGGTGGGCTGAATCTACCCAGTTTATGAAAGCCTATTCAACGGCCCCACACACGTCTATGTAGAATACCGGGACTACACGGTCTATTAAGGGGAGGGGTTTCCCAGGCGTTGGTAAGGAGCATGGGCGCTAACCCACGATCACATCAAGCTGAAGCTCAAAATACGAACTTCTCGCACCTTCGTTTTGCATGAAGGTACGCTTCTTCACCATGGCTCAGTAGAAGATCTCCGTCTCCTAGAGGCTTATCAAAATGCCGTTTTTAATCAGTAAGTGAGGAAATATATGCCTTATGTACACATAAAACTAACCCCAGAGGGCTTAACAAAAGAAAAGAAAGCAACATTGATACGTAAAGTTACCGAACTTTTACGTGATGAGCTTGATAAAAACCCTGAGACAACCATTATCACGATCGAGGAAGTGCCGACGGATAACTGGGGTATTGGGGGTGAAAGCGTGACTCGGCGTCGGCAGCTTTGAAGGAGTTATTATGACGTCTCACCTTTCATTTTTTGCGCTGGCATTGGCGGCAGGAATCGGGATTCCGATCATGGCGGCCATGAATGCCAACCTGGGAGGTCAGATTGGCAGCCCAGTGGCTGCCACAGTCATCCTTTTCATCGTTGCTCTTTCTTGTGCGCTCGGGGTTTTAGCCTATACAGGGTTACCACCGAAATCATTATCCGCAGCGCCCGCTTATACCTTCATAGGGGGAGTGTTCGTTGCCTTTTACGCACTTTCCATTACTTGGGCTGCGCCTCATATCGGTGTTGGAAACGCAGTCTTTTTTGTACTGCTGGGGCAGATGATAGCGGCCACCACGATTGATCACTGGGCGCTTTTTGGCGCTGTTCACTCACCCGTGACCTTAAAGCGGCTGGCTGGCCTGGGGTTGATGGCGGTGGGGCTTTATTTGGCGCGGCGTACAGTTTGATGATTCTGTTAGGTACTTCCCCACGTAGGTTGGAGTTCGACCAGTAGGATAATTGTAATGAGAAAAAAGACGGGTACTTCATTGAACCAGCGATACCAGGTTTCACCGTGCTTGTTGCGATTGTGCTTAAAATCGAGCAATAGTTTGCCGCACCACACATGGTAACCCGTCAGCAAAATGACCAATACAAGTTTGGCTTGCAGCCAAGGTATTGTCCATAGGGCGTTGGCTGGATAATACCCAAGCAGCCATAAGCCGAATATCCATGTCATCAGGCCGCCGGGTGTGGTAATACCCCAGAATAGTTTTCGCTCCATTAGTTTAAACCGGTCAATTCCCGGTTGATCTTGAGTCATGCTGTGATAAACGTAAAGGCGAGGCAGGTAGAACAGTCCGGCGAACCAAGTCACCATGGAGATAATGTGGAACGCTTTAATCCAGAGCATAAGCGATTACTTTGTGCCAGTTTGAGTATTCAAGTTAGTGAGTATTTAAACACTGCTACTTTAACCTGATCCAGGCTCTCGTTAAACTTAATGCTCAGCAAGTCAGTGGTTTTTCACGGAGAAATTGATGTTATCAGTAGGTGTTGTCGGTGGGACCGGCTATACAGGTTTAGAGCTTTTACGATTATTGGCTGTTCATCCAGGCGCGTCCTTGGATGTGATTACCTCACGAGGTAATGCCGGTACGCGTGTCGATGAGCTTTTTCCTGGCTTACGCAATTTTAATGATCTGGTATTTACAGAGCCTAAAGTCGAGGTATTAGCGGGCTGTGATGTGGTGTTTTTTTCAACACCTAACGGTGTGGCAATGTCGATGGTTCCTGAGCTTTTGAAGTCAGGGACTCGGGTGATTGATTTGGCCGCTGATTTTCGTCTCAAAGACCCTGCCGTCTGGAAACAATGGTACGGCATGGAGCATGCCTGCCCAGAATTGCTGGGTGAAGCTGTTTACGGTCTGCCGGAAGTGAATCGAACAGCGATAAAGCATGCGCAGCTTGTCGCCTGCCCAGGCTGCTATCCTACCGCGATACAGCTTGGTTTTTTGCCCCTGATTGAAAAACAGCTCGTTGATTCAAGCCGATTGATTGCAGATGCTAAATCCGGTGTTAGTGGCGCGGGGCGGCAGGCCAATGTTGCAAATTTGCTTTGTGAAGTTTCTGAGAGTTTCAAAGCGTATGCGGTTACCGGCCACCGCCACATACCAGAAATTGAGCAGGGATTAAATGCGATTTCGTCTGATCGTGTGAATGTGACATTTACCCCGCACCTCACCCCTATGATTCGGGGCATTCATGCGACGCTCTATGCAGAACTGAAGGCTGATGTTGATCTGCAGGAAGTGTATGAATCCCGCTATGCGGGAGAGGCTTTTGTTGACGTGTTGCCCGAGGGTTCACACCCTGATACTCGCAGTGTTAAAGGTGCTAATATGTGCCGTATCGCTGTGCACTACACGAAGGGCGCGAGACATATTGTCATATTGTCTGTCATTGACAATCTTGTTAAAGGCGCAGCAGGTCAAGCGATTCAGAATATGAATTTAATGTTTGACCAGCCCGAGCAAGACGGATTAGTCAGCGTGCCATTTATTCCCTAAGCCTGCATGTACACACTTGAAAAACGAGGGTCTGTCAAACGTTTAGGTACGCTATCGGTTAAGTTGGTCTTGTTGACAGCTGCCTGCTGGCTTGCTTTTGAGTACGGGCAGACTATAAGTCATTACGATGAAAAAAGGGCCAGTGCCACTCTATTGGGTCTGGAGGCTGAAGTTGACCGGCTGAAAGAAGAAAACAAGGCCCTTCTTAAGGAAAATGTACAACTTGAGCATGCAAGTACGATAGACCGAGAAGCACACAACGTTGTAAAAAAAGCATTAGCTGGAAAACAGAAAGAAATATTAGGTTTGAAGGAGGAGCTTGCCTTCTACAGGAGTTTGGTGGCGCCGGAGAAAATGGAGCGCCAGCTTAATATTCAGAGTTTGGTTCTGGTGCAAGATGATACGGATAGCCAGGTCTTTCAGTACAAGCTCACGCTTACACAACGTAATCAAAATGGGCGTTTAGCGAAAGGTAAGGCGGATATCCGCGTTGCAGGGCAGTATAAAAGCCAAGAAGTGACTTACGCGTTGTCAGACCTTTCATTGAATAAAGAGGAAAATATTAACTTTAGGTTTAAATATTTTCAGAGTTTCGATGGTAGTCTCAGATTTGTAAAGGGCTTTGATCCAGACTACTTGACAGTCATTATTACACCTGAAGGGAAGCGTCTCAAAGGTGTGAGAAAAACATTCAAATGGACTGAACTTTTTTCAAGAGGTGAGTAGCCATGTGGGGTAATTCCAAAAAAGGCAAAGTAGGGAAGATACAAACACTCATCGGGCATGGGACAGAAATCAAAGGTGATATCAGTTTTGTCAGCGGGCTCCATCTGGACGGCAGTATTGAAGGTAATTTGCTCGCAGCAGAAGGTGCCCAAGGCGTTGTGATTATCAGTGAGCAAGGTCAGGTTTCTGGCGATGTACATGTTCCTTATTTAATTTTAAACGGCACAGTAAACGGTGACGTCCATGTATCTGAGCGGATCGAGCTGCATCAGAAAGCGCGTGTGAATGGCAATGTGTACTACAACCTGATGGAGATGTCGGTTGGTGCTGAAATTAATGGCAATATGGTGCATAAAAAGCCTTTGCAGAGCCCACGCCTGGAGCATGACAAAGACAAAAAAACAAAAGCAGAAACGAGTATTTCCGCTAAGCCAGCTTCATGATTGCCTGCCTTTTGTGACGGTGATACAGTAGCACTATGCAAACTGCACATGAGAATATGTAATGAATACCGAAACACAACATGATGAGTTTCCAGCGCCTTTAATTTTTACCGATAATGCGGCAAATAAAGTAAAGGCACTACTGGAAGAGGAAGAAAACCCCAATTTGATGTTGCGGGTTTTTATCTCGGGTGGTGGCTGCTCTGGCTTTCAGTATGGTTTTACATTTGATGAAGCCATCAATGATGGTGATACTGAGGTCGAGAACGCAGGCGTTAAGCTTTTGATTGACCCCATGAGCTTTCAGTATTTAAATGGTGCAGAAATCGATTATACAGAAGGCCTTGAGGGCTCTCAGTTTGTGATTCGTAATCCGAACGCCACCACGACATGCGGTTGTGGCTCTTCTTTTTCTGTTTAACGTCTGAAAATTACAGCTTCGCTTTTACGTTGGCTCGTTAACGCTCATTTGAAAGTACGGCTATCTTGATCTTGTATCTTCTTAAAGGGTTGTAATACTCAGTAGAGACAGGTGCCATAAGTTCCCCAACTTGACGGAAAGGCTATGGCTGGAAAATATCCTAAACGCATCAAAGAGCTGGCCTTATATGATGGGCGCTTTGATGCTTACGAGTTAAAGGCCGAGGGAAGCAAGGTCCTTTTTGCATCTTATCCTGCCGGTACTTCAATTCCAGCACACATCCACGAAACGGATAACTACGGTGTTATTACTCGCGGTGAGTTAGTGTTAACGGTGGACAAGAAGGTGACGAAATATGCAGTTGGGGAGTGGTACCATGTCCCAGCAGGCCAAGCACATGCGGCTTTCTTTGAACAAGAAACCGATGAAATTGAGTTTTGGTTTGATCCTTCTGCCTAATTGCATTCGCACTTCTCATGAGTCAGAACGGTCTCCTTGGGGCGAATAAAGTGTTCAGAAGCTTCGGCTGAGTTACAGTCAGTAAAGCATCTCAATATCCCTAGAGCCTTATTATTTTTCCTTGATTAAGGCCTTGTCTGTTTTTATATGCGCTAATTCTTATCTCACTTAAAATTATTGTAATTAGCTGTTGTTAGGCTCAGCTTTTGTGTTGTTGAGTGCTGGACGGTTTTTCTTCAATAGTGATCGAATTCAAATTTCTGTCTAGACTTTATATGGTAGCTTTGGTTGCTGGTCAGTAAAAAAATATACCCAAAAAGACGTGATTTTTGGTTTCAGTCACGCTGAATTAAGTAGAAAAATATTTTATATAAAGGTTCTTTTGGCTTTTAATAATCACGAATAATTTGCTGAAATTTTAGTGATTCGGTTGATTTTGCCAAAGTTGTGGAGCCATCACATTATCAGGGGATCGTTATGAAAAGTTGGGGCTTGATCTTTTTCTTTTCAATATTTGCCGTAAGCTCAGTTTGGAGCGCAGAAGTCACCGGGCTGAATAGCATTAATCGCGCCGTGATTGTGAAGGTTGAGCCAACGCGTATTAACTGGGAAGCACAAGTGACGTTAAGAATGCCGGGTAACATCAGGCTCCAATCGTGGGTAGAGTGTGCGTACTACAACGATAATAACGAGGTAGTTGCCACAACTGCTCATGTTTTGAATGTTGAAGAGCCAACATGGAATGTAGGCACCTCTGCAGCAAATATTGCGTTCGTCTTGTGTGAGGCACAATAATCGACTTCCGTTTGCAGCGGCGAACACGAATTTTTGTGCACAAAGTACAAGATATACATCATGCTCACGTGCCTTTTTAAAAGCACAGCGGTACCATTCCTTATTCGTGATTTAAGAGTGATGAATTCATACTAGGATGGTCCGATATGCCTATCTTTTTTAGATTTGTTATCATCAGCTTATGCAGCATTGTGCCTGCCGTCGCTTTTGCTGAACTATGCCAGGGACTGGTAACAGACAAGAGTCATCGTCCACGTCAGGCAATTCCCAAACCAGGTTATTTAGAGGCGTTTACAGACCCTCAGTTTGGCACAACCATCCGTCGGATTTCAGATGTTGAAAAAACAGCCTCGGGTAGTGCGGCCGTTATCAAGCCCATGTATTCAACTGTACCGGCATGGAATGCCGATGAAAGCCTGCTGATTATCTGGCAACGTAAGAAGGGGCACTTATTGCTGGATGGAAAAAGTTACCAGTTCATAAAAAAACTTAAAATTCGGCCATCTGATCTGGAGCATGTTTATTGGCACGCTACAAATCCGGATATTTTGTTCTACCCCGAGTCCAGGAAAAAAGGCAGCCAATTAATTAACCGTTTAACTCACTATAATGTCAAAACAGACCAGTATTCTGTGATTAAAGATTTTACAGAAGAAGGTATTGGGGGGTATAAGTTCGGATTTGGTGGTGACCCGATGTACTCTTCGTGGGATTCCGATTACTTTGGTTTTTCTGCGCCAGAAAAGGACCGTCAGTACTTTACATTTCGCCTGAGTGATCAAACGATAGGTAATCGCACTAAAGTGGAAAAGCGCGCACCTGCGCCGGCGCCAAGTCCGAATGGTAAGCTGTTTTTGCACCGGGGAGTGGTTTACGACTTTAACTTAAACAAAGTTGTTCATTTAGGCTTGAACAAGCACGGTGAACATGCCTCAATCGGTCAGTTGAAAAATGGGGAGCAGAAGCTTTTTCACGTCACATTTGATCGAGGTCAAAATGATGCTGTAGGGAGCGTGGTCATGCACGATTTGCAGACAGGTAAATACAAAGTGCTTGTCGGGCCACGTACAGGCTATCCCTATCCTCCGACCGGGACACACATGTCAGCCCTTGCTTTAAAGCGACCCGGTTGGGTGGCGGTCAGTATGGTGGGTAAGGGAAAGGGAGACAGGCTGCTCGATAACGAACTCCTTCTAGTGAATGCAAACCCGGGGGAGGAAGAAGTCTGCCGTATCGGGCACCACCGCTCGATGGGGCGGGAAGGACCACGGAAATACTGGGCTGAACCTCATGTTGTTATCAGTCCTACGGCAACGCGAGTTTTATTTGCCAGTGATTGGGGTGGTGGGGAGTCGGTTGATACGTACGTGGTTGAGTTGCCATCCTACAGCGCTGGAGAATCTCTCTAAGCTTAGCGAAACAGGTCCTTGTCGCGCGCGCGCAGCAAAGACTTGGCCGGTGAGTCATCGTGAAACGGCGCGAAACCCGTTATGAGTACAACCGGGCAGGCTTCATCAGCCTGTCCCATCAAGAGGGAAGCGGCGCTTGCGACTTCATCAGCAAAGCCGATTTCTGTCGTTTGTAAAGGACGTCCAAAAAGGTCGTTTTGTCCTCTTTTGTCCACGACTGAAGGGACGCCTGCAACGCCAATGGCAATACCTGTTGTTCCATTACGCCAGGCCCGACCGCTACTGTCGCTGATGACGACCCCCAGCTCAATGTTTAAATGATCTGACAAAAACTGCTGAATTGCGGCAGCGCTTTTATCAGGGGCCTCTGGCAGGAGTAAAACCTGCTCATCACTGCTTTCAATATTCGATTGGTCTATTCCCGCGTTAGCGTGCACGATTCCAAGTCGGCTTTCCACAATGAGCACGCCCGGCGCCTGTCGGACAACTTCTACAGATTCTTGCAGAATCAGTTCGACAAGCCTGGGATCCTTCTCAACTATTTTAGCGGTGGCTAGGGCACGAGGTGAGGGGGCCACATCAGCCAGTCGTTTATAACGCCCCTCTGCCTTAGATACCACTTTTTGTGCAATGACGAGAATATCCCCATTCGTCAGGCTTAAGTGCGTGTTATTGATTGCCTCGAGGATGATTATTCCCAGGTGATCTCCGGGGGAGATGAGAGGGATATTGGGCAGAGCCTTGAGGGTAAGGGATGAAAACTCCACCGTGGGCTTATGTAGGAATGCCTGTGATGCGGATACCACTATGTGCTTTATAACGTTTGTTGATGCTGATCAGCAGCGATGTCAATGCTTCCGTAGCAACGGAGTTATCAATGGGGCCTGCATGAAAGGCGCGCATGCCGGCTTTTGCCGCGAGTTGTATAACAACCTCTCGTGCCTCGACATTATTGCCGGTTACCAGAACGTCACAGTCAATCGAAGACTGTTCGGACTGCAGCGCGTCAGCGGGCACGTTCTGAAATGCAGACACAACGTTGACCTCTTCGCCGAGTAGGTTTTGTGCGATGATGCCGGCGCTGCCCTCAGGCGGCAACTGTACCCGTGCGACTTTGGGAGGTGCCAGCGCGACAGTCACGTCGATCAGTATCTTGCCTTTGAGTTGTGTTTGGACACTGTTTAACGTACTGCGTTGGTGAGCAAAAGGTACCGTCAACACGACGATATCGCCTGCTTCGGCCGCCGAAACGTTATCAGTTGCCTGAGCCGCTTTCACACCCCATTTTTCCTGTAGGTGGTTGGCAGCAGCGGTTGCTTTTTGTGAGTCTCTTGAACCGATGATGACGGAGTAACCAGCTTTTATCCATCGTAAAGCCAAACCCGTTCCCAATGCGCCTGTTCCGCCCAGAATGGCGATTTTTTGCTTTTCCATAACTTCCTCAAAACACAATTTTATTCGAGAGCTAAACGTACGTTATTTTTAAGAGCTGTGTTGCTGAAAAACCGATTCAGCTTGGCTGACGACCCGTTCAATGATTTCGCTTGCGGTAGGTAAGTCTTCAATGAGCCCCAAGCCTTGGCCAATCAGTTGAACACCATTGTCCAGATCGCCTTCTTCAATTGCAAGCCGGCTTGTTTCACTGGCGTTGGCCATCATAGCCAGTTGCATAGTTGTTTTAGGCCCTCGTAAAAGTGTACTGGTGACCATCTTTAGCCAGGAAATATTCATTTGTTTGGCAAGGGTGAGCGATTTGCTGAAGGCAGTCAAAATGTTCGCATTTTGGCTGAAGATTTTTTCTGTTGCAGGTGTACTCATAACTCGGCAGTCCATGCCATCGTATTGATCCGTATAGAGCGTATCGTGAATGGTTTTCTGAAGTACGACGCCTTTCGTCCGAAGGTGTACCGGGCTTTCTTGAGATATCGCCAGGCGTGAGCCCATAGCGATCCCTTGTGCGCCCAGAGAGAGTGCGGCGGCCAGTCCTCTGCCATCGACAAATCCGCCTGTTGCAATGACGGGGATATCGACCAGGTCTGCAATTCTTGGCACAAGCACGAGGGAGGTGACCGCGCCACCATGCGCGGCCGCTTCGTGCCCTGTGGCTTGAATGGCGTCAGCACCATAACGGCAAGCGGCCAGAGCATGTTTTTCAGTTACGACGGTGGCGATGACCTGAGCGCCATAGCGGTGCGCTTCCTCGGTGATCCAGTCCCCTTTGCCCAGCGAGTAATTGATGACAGGGACTTTTTCTTCTAAGGCTACCCTGGCATTCTCTTTGGCGCCGGGCAGAATCAGCGGAAGCCCGACCCCAAAGGGTTTGTCTGTCAACTCTCGTACTCGGTGAATCATTGCCCGGGTTTCGGCGGTACTGCGCCGGCCCGTTGCCAGCAGGCCCAATCCTCCCGCATTAGAGACAGCTGCAACAAGTTCAGGTGTGGAGATGTACGTCATGCCTGGCAGAATAATGGGGTGCTCAATGCCGAGCCGTTCTGTGAGTTCAGTTTTCATATTTCACCCATCCGGTTTACGAGTCACTCAGTCAATTTTGTTTCTTTAGTGCCAGGTAGGATACAGTAATTAATACGGTGTTCTAAGATAACATTCCAAGCAATATGAGATGAAGGTGCAGAGTGTCATGAGCGGGAAACTTCTGATTATTTTCCACTCACAAACGGGTAACACAGAGAGAATGGCCCATGCC
>DJFX01000054.1:11273-15749 GCA_002432635.1 Halothiobacillaceae bacterium UBA5861
CACAGAGAGAATGGCCCATGCCGTGCTTGCCGGTGCCCGTGAAATGGATGACGTTGATATACGATTTTTACGCGCGTTTGATGCCGGCCTTGAAGACTTGCTCTGGTGCAATGGTCTATTAATCGGCACACCTGAAAATTTTGGTTATATGTCAGGAGCTGTAAAAGATTTTTTGGACCGCACCTACTATCCCGCGCAAGATAAGGTAAACGGCAAGCCATACGCCATTTTTGTGAGTTGTGGTAACGATGGCTCCGGTGCGGTTTTCAATATCCAGCGCATTGCAAAAGGCTATCCTTTAAAGCAAGTGATTGACCCCATTATTTGCAAAGGCGAAGTGACCGACGAAGCGCTTGTGCAGTGCAAGGAAATGGGGATGACAATGGCAGCCGGCTTATCGATGAGCATTTTTTAGGCAGTCTCCAGAGATTAGCCGTTATACTTGAACAAGCAAAATAATCTTAACTTAAATAGGAAGGCCTCAATGCGAATGGACTATTTCAGTGATCAGGTTGAGAAGGAAATAGACGGATCAAAAGCCACAATAACCGGTGATGGCAGTAAGTTTGAAGCGTTAGTCATTGCTGAAGCCTTTTCAGGCCAGTCCACTATTAAACGTCACAAAATGGTTTATGCGGTACTTAATGAGCACATCAGTAATGGTGCTATTCATGCATTGACCATTAAAGCTTACACACCCGATGAGTGGGCTGCTAAGCAGGATGCCGAAACATGAGTGGAACAAAATATCGCTCTGTTGTGGTTTTGACAGGAGCTGGTGTTTCGGCAGAGTCAGGAATTGCCACATTCCGAGATAAAGGTGGCTTATGGGAAAACTTCGATATTGAAGAATACGCCACAGCGGAAGCTTTACAAAGGGATCCTGTCAAAGTGTTAAGCTTCTATAATGATCGTCGCAACGATCTTCTCAATCCCACGATTCAACCGAACGCGGCGCATGAGGCACTGGCGCAACTTGAACGCGAATTTGACGGAAACTTTCTGCTCGTAACACAAAATATCGATAACCTTCATGAACGGGCCGGCAACGACAATGTGATTCACATGCACGGTGAATTGTCAAAATACCGGTGTATGGCATCCGGCCAGGTCTTTGAAGTCGAAGGAGAAATCACTCACGAGCATGCCTGTGCATGTTGCAGTGAACCAGGCCGATTACGGCCGCATGTCGTTTTTTTTGGTGAGATGCCTTTTGAGATGGAACGCATCCAGCTTGCGCTCCACCGTTGTGACTTGTTCATTTCGATCGGAACATCGGGCACAGTTTATCCAGCGGCAGACTTTGTAAGAATTGCCCGGCACTCTGGAGCGCACACGGTTGAATTGAATTTGGAACCTTCCGAGGTGCAGTCCCTTTTCCATGAGCAACAGTATGGTCCTGCTACCGAGATTATACCCCGCTATGTGCAAAGAGTGCTTTAAAGATAAATGGTAGAACCATATACTGGTCGCCGGATAAATCATAAAGTGAGGATAATATGGCATCGATAGCGCTTCGATTTCCGCCATCAGAATTGCCGGAGTCGGCATTGCATTTGCGGGATGAGGTCAGAGCATTTGTAAAAGAAGAAATTGCGGCGGGGACTTTTCAGCCGACTGTCGACAGCTGGTTATCGGGCATCTCACCCGAATTCAGTCGCAAGCTGGGGGAACGCGGCTGGCTGGGCATGTCCTGGTCTAAAAAATACGGGGGACACGAACGCAGTTTGCTGGATCGGTTTGTTGTTTCCAAAGAGCTTTTGGCTGCTGGAGCCCCGGTAGGCGTGCACTGGGCTGGTGACCGGCAGACAGGTCCCATGTTGGAAACGCATGGCACGGAGTACCAAAAGCAAAAATATCTCCCTGCGATGGCGCGGGGTGAGTGTTTTTTTGCACTTGGTCTCAGTGAATCCGACGCAGGTTCGGATTTGGCCAATGTGCGTACCCGTGCAACGCAAACGGAAGGCGGCTGGTTGTTGAACGGCAGCAAAATATGGAGCAGTGGTGCGCATCACGCACATGCCATGGTAGTTCTTTGTAGAACGTCGCCTAAAGATGATAGCAACCGTCATGCGGGTATTAGCCAGCTGATGATCGAAACCGATCAGGAGGGAGTGACCATCCGCCCCATTCACCTGATTACGGGTGTACACCATTTCAATGAAGTGGTGTTTGAGAATGCATTTGTGCCAGACAATATGGTTGTCGGTGAAATTGGTGGAGGCTGGGCGCAGGTGGTCAGCGAGCTGGCGTTTGAGCGCAGTGGTCCTGAACGTTTCTTGAGCACATTTCCCTTGTTTCTGGAGTTCTTAAAAGTCGTAAAAGGCACCCGCGAACCGCGAATCCAGGAAATGGTTGGTAACCTCACTGCCCGATATACCGCCCTTTATAACATGTCCCTGAGAGTCATGGGTATGTTGGCGCAAGGTGAACGGGTCGATACCGAAGCCGCACTGGTTAAGGACGTGGGAACCCGGTATGAGAGTGAGTTGACAGAAGCTCTACGCTTGCTTGTCCACGAGCGGGGTAGTTTTGCTGAGCCAACACGGTTTGAGTCACAGTTGATGAAAGCTCTGCTCCATTCACCGGGTTTTACACTACGCGGGGGAACCAATGAGATATTACGAGGTATGATTGCGCGGGGGCTGGGATTACGATGATTTTAGCAGACCAAATACTTGTCGAATCAGCGACAAAATTATTATCTGATTTATCCACCGTTGAGGTGATTAATGCGAGTGAAAAAGGGGAGTGGGCAAAAGACCTCTGGGAAACCCTTGAAGACTCTGGCTTAACACTGGCGTGTGTGCCCGAGCAGCTGGGTGGTGCCGGGGCCAGCTTAACGGATGCTTTTGCCATTATCCGCCTGGCCGGTTATTTTGCGGCGCCGGTGCCGTTGGCCGATACTTTGTTGGCGAGCTACGCTCTGGCGCAAGCCAAGCAAAAAGTACCTCTTGGCCCGATGACATTTATTCCCGTTGGCAGCAACAATCAACTGACTGCGGAGTTGACGGGTGATAGCTGGGTACTTTCAGGCCAAGCAATTGCGGTGCCTTGGGCGCGTCATGCCGCGCATGTGGTCGCGCGGGTTGACTGTGACGGTAAGCCCTGTCTGGTACTCATTCCCCGCAGTGGAATACAAGTGACGGAAGCAAACAGCATGTCCGGCGAACCGGCTGACGATATTACAATCAGTGATGTGAGTTTAGCCAAAGATGCTATTATCCCCGCCGCGTCAAGTGATCAGGCGTTGAATAATTTGGGGGCTTTAACACGCGTTACAGGGATGGTGGGTAGTATTGAAAAAGTCCTGCACCAGTCCGTTCAGTACGCAACTGAGCGCGTTCAGTTTGGCAGGCCAATCGCAAAGTTTCAGGCGATTCAGCAGGAGCTGGCGATACTCGCAGGCGAAAGTGCTGCCGCGCAGGTCATTGTCGATGCCGCAATCGGGGAAGTCGAGTCTGCAGGGGCTGAAGAAGCAGGTTTGCGTATTGCTGCAGCAAAAGCCCGGGTAGGAGAGGCTGCTGGCAAAGCAACGAGAATCAGTCATCAGGTCCATGGTGCAATTGGCTTTACCTATGAGCATCCCCTTCACCACTGCACTCGCAGAATTTGGGCGTGGCGAGAAGAGTATGGCATCGAAAGTGAGTGGGCGACTTTGCTGGGCAAAACTGTTATTGATCATGGCCCTGATGCCCTTTGGCCCTGGATTACGGCATAACCAAGGTGTTATTTAAGCGAGCAACCGTGTTTATCTAATACAAATAAAGTAAGGAGTGAGTGATGAGTATTCAAGATGGTGAAAAAGTCCCGGCTGGTACGTTGACCATTATGGGTGAAAAAGGGCCTCAACCGACATCGACAGAAACACTTTTTTCAGGCAAGAAAGTGGTTTTGTTTTCAGTACCCGGTGCCTTTACCCCAACCTGTTCGGCGGCACATTTGCCCGGTTTTGTCGTCAAAGCAGATGAAATTAAGGCTAAAGGTGTTGACTCAATCATCTGCATGGCTGTCAATGATGTGTTTGTCATGGATGCTTGGGGCAAAGATCAGAATGCAGACGAGCTGATCATGGCGGCCGATGGTAATGGAGATTTTGCCAAGTCACTGGGCTTAGAGCTGGATGGCACGGCAATGGGTATGGGGCTGCGCGCCCAGCGCTTTGCCATGATTATAGATGATGGTATTGCGACCAAAGTCTTGGTTGAGCCGGGCCGTGGCTTGGACGTGAGCTCGGCTGAATCGGTACTTTCGCACCTCTAAAGTTGTCTATTATGAACCGGAACCGGCCCAGTAACCTGTGCTGGATTCCGGTTCGCTCTTGAAGAGGTCGATTGCTATAAATTTAATTTGGCTGATAAAGGTCAATATTTTCCCCCTCACTTGCGATAGAGTCTTTATTCAATAGTATTTACAGGAGAGACTCATGAGCGAAGAAAAAACCGGACAACATGCGGTGACCCTGACATGGAATCG
>DJFX01000054.1:15814-60394 GCA_002432635.1 Halothiobacillaceae bacterium UBA5861
TGGTCGGTGCTTTGTCCAGCTGTTTTATGCTGACCTTTCTGGCCATTGCCGCGCTAAAAAAGTGTGTTGTCAATGAATACAAAGATAGGGCAACAGGTGAAATGGGGCAAAATGAAGAAGGGAAGACATGGGTTTCACGCATTGAGCTGAGTCCAGTGGTTGTCTTTGAGAAAGACAGTAAACCCACCGAAGAGCTATTTCAGGAGATGATTGCCAAGGCCCATACAGGCTGCTTTATTGCCAATTCAGTCAAATCCTCTGTAGAGATTCAACCGACAGCCCTCTAGTTTTAATCTGTCAATCAGTTCAGATTTTCGGTACTAAGAGGCAGACAGTTTTTCCGACGGATAAGACGACCCAGTATTCGGTCATTATTCTGACTTTGATGTTTTAACTTTGTGGCGAGCAAGTAAACTCTCAACCGTGTCTGGCACTTGTACGTGATAGCCTTGGGTCTGGATACTCTCAATGACCTTGGCTGCGTCTTCCTTATGGAGTTTTTTGTCAGCTGTCAGCTCAAATTGCAGGGCCAATGTGAGCGACCCCAAGCTGTTCAATAGTGTTTCCGGCAAGTTGCTTGTATCTTGCGTCGCGAGGTAAATGTACAAACCCTCTCTTTTCGATCCTTTGTAGACGTAACAAAGCATGGCATTTCTCTGGGTCTAGAGCGCTGTTGTCTGTGGGCGTGTCCTGTTGAAGTCGCTTAAGAACTTTTATAGCCGGGTGGAAACAGCGCCGGGAGTGACTGCCCATATTGTCCGGTTAGCGGGGCTTTCTAAGCGCGTAATGAACAGTTTAGGAACGGACTTCTTCCCACTCTTCGAGAATCTGTTCAAGCCACTGGTCAATGCGCTCTTCGGTGAGTTCGGGTTGACGGTCTTCATCCAGTGCTAAGCCAACGAAAAAGCTTCTATCTTCTGTGAGCGCTTTGGATTCTTCAAAGTCATAACCTTCATTCGGCCAATAGCCAATAATCGTGCCGCCGTTGGCGACCACGACGTCGTGTAGATCGCCCATGGCATCGAGATAATATTCAGCGTAGTCTTCCTGATCTCCGAGGCCAAAAAGCGCGACAATTTTTCCACTGAAATCAACGGACCCTAGCTCTTCCCAGCGCTTCTCCCAGTCGGTCTGTAATTCACCGTAGTACCATGTGGGGATGCCCATTAGGAGGAGATCGAAGTCAGAAACATCTGACAAGTCGGTGTCGCAAACGTCATTAAGCTCGGCTTTATCTCCTAGAAGCTTTTTGAGCTTTTTCTGGATTTGCTTGGCAACATCTTCGGTCATCCCGGTATCGGTGCCGTAATAAATGCCTATTCTGGCCATAAGCGAAAAGTTCCGTTAGTTGATAAAAAAACAACCTCTCATTATATATTGGGCATTATCCGAACTCCAATAACTGTCACTTCTTTATAAATATTCCTTTTTTAATTGACGAGGCCTCGTGCTAGGATTAGCGCGGCTATATGCAATGAAAACAATAAGTTCAGCTTAGGCGCGAGTTATTTTTCTATATGGCTCCGATCACATAACGAGATTTGAGTAAAATCCAGGGGAGAAAATAATATGAAAAGACGCGATTTTGTAACCAAAGTAGGGCTGGGAGCACTGGCTGGGGGAACGTTATCTGCTCCGGCAATTAAATCTGCACACGCTGCACCAAAAGTGTTGAAAATGGTCACGTCTTGGCCAAAGAATTTTCCAGGCTTGGGGACCGGTGCGCGTGAGTTTGGTGAGTTGTTAGAGGCAGCTTCGGGCGGGCGTTATCAAGTCAAGCTTTATGCTGGGGGTGAGTTGGTTCATCCACTGAAGTGTCACGACGCGGTGCAGGAAGGTACCGCGGATCTATACCACTCGGCGGAGTATTACTACAAGGGGAAATCAATTTCCCTGGCATTTTTCACTGCGGTTCCTTTTGGCTTCACGGCAAATGAAATGGATGCCTGGTTGCTGCATGGCGGTGGTGAAAAACTCTGGGATGAAGCGAATGCTGATTTTGGTATTAAATCCTTGCCGTGTGGGAACACAGGCTCACAAATGGGCGGCTGGTTCAAAAAAGAAGTGAATACGCTGGATGATATGAAAGGCTTGAAAATGCGTATGCCCGGTTTAGGCGGTGATGTATTGAAAGCCATTGGTGCTACAGCGCTGACGTTGGCGGGTTCTGAAATTATGCCCGCATTGCAGGCCGGTACGATTGATGCGACAGAGTGGGTTGGCCCTTGGAATGATCTGGCATTTGGTTTTTACAAAGTGGCCAAGCACTATTATTCGCCCGGTTTTCATGAGCCAGGTGCAACACTCTCTCTGGGGATCAACAAGAAGTTCTGGGATAGTTTACCCAAAGCCGATCAACAACTTTTTAGGGCCTGTGCTTACGCAACGAACTACTCCAACTTTGCTGAATACAATGCGAAAAACAGTGCCGCGCTTGATACGCTAATCAATAAGCACGGTGTTAAGTTGGGTGAGTTTTCGGACGAAATTTTTGCAGCCATCGGTGAAGCGTCCAAAGACGTTTTATCTGACGCCGGTAAAAAAGATGCTATGGCCAAGAAAGTCTACGAGAGTTTCATTAAGTTCCGCCAAGAAGCTGTAGGTTGGACAAAGTTATCGGATCAAAACTACGCGAATAAGCGCGCACTCGTTACATTTTAGTCACCCCACGGTGTTGGTCAGGGTCTAGTGTATTAGCTGCTGGGCCCTGTCCTTGAAGCCGCCAATGTGAGCGCCGCGATAAAATGGGGCTATGGCTTTGGCCCTTGGTCAACGTTACAAATAATAACTGGGGATGACATATGAATCTTAGCCCGATAGCGCTATGGGCGTCTTTGCAGTCGCTTCCGTGGTTTTTCTCAATCTTTGTTTTCTCAGTAGTTCTCCTCTCAGTGTGCTTACTTTTCCTCCTGCCGTTTTATTATCTCTTGCGTAGTGAGCCCCGTGTATTATCCCAATGGGCTAGGGAGCATTATGCAACTGTGGTTACAAGGCCTGCTCAACATGGAGCACAGGCCGGTGAGCTGTTTTTCGGCAAATTGTCTTTTCTGATTGATGTGATCTGCGTGGTTGTGGGGCGTTTGGTCGCGTGGCTGGCCATTTTTATGGCGGTTATGCAGTTTGTCGTCGTCGTCATGCGGTATGTTTTTGCCTATGGCTCCATTCAAATGCAAGAATCTATCTGGTACATGCATGGTGTTTTATTTATGGCGGGTGCTGCATATGCGTTATTTTTAGATGAACATGTGCGCGTTGATATTTTTTATAGCAATATGTCCGTTAAAAAAAGAGCCTGGGTTGATCTGCTGGGCTCTCTTTTTTTCCTAATGCCGTTATGTTTGACGACCTGGTGGTTCGCTTGGGGCTATGTAGCCAATTCTTGGGCCGTAATGGAAACATCAACCGAAGGTAGCGGCCTTCCTTATATCTATCTTTTCAAAACCGTCATTTTACTTTTTGCAGGCCTGGTTTTATTGCAAGCGATTTCCGTTGTTATCCGATCCGCAAGAAAGCTGTTTGGGCACAGCCTGATGGTGGAAAGTGCTGAGACAGGAGGCCATTAGCGTGGGATTGATCACTCCTGAATTGCTCTGTGGGGTCATGTTTCTGGTTATCTGCGTCATGTTGATGTTCGGGTACCCCGTTGCATTTACCTTGGCAGGGACTTCTTTACTCTTCGCTTTCCTGGCTAACTTTCTGGGTTTGTTTGACCTGTCATTACTTTCGGCTTTTCCGCAACGGATTTTTGCCGTCATGCGGAATGAAGTGTTGATTGCCGTGCCGCTTTTCGTTTTCATGGGGGTCGTGCTCGAACGCTCGAAAATTGCCGAAGACCTGCTGGAGGACATGGGCCGTTTATTTGGCAATTTACGGGGAGGGCTGGGCTACTCTGTGTGTATTGTGGGTGCGCTTCTGGCAGCATCGACAGGTATTGTGGGCGCAACCGTGGTCACCATGGGATTGATTTCATTACCGACAATGCTGAGGCGGGGCTATGACCCCTCTTTGGCGTGCGGGACAATTTGCGCATCGGGCACATTGGGGCAAGTGATTCCGCCCTCAATTGTGTTGGTCTTATTAGGGGATCAGCTATCGACGGCCTATCAAAAAGCGCAGTTTGATATGGGTAACTTTTCGCCCGATACCGTATCGGTGAATGATTTGTTTGCCGGAGCGCTCATTCCAGGGCTGGTGTTAGTGATTTTGTATATTCTTTATCAGATTATTATTGCGTTTATCCGGCCAGACGCATCGCCTGCTATACCCAAGAGTGAGGAGGGTGAAAGCGGTGAAGTGTTGGGCCGGTCAATTAAAAGCATGATGAGCACACTGTTTGCCCCCATCATTTTAATCATTGTGGTACTGGGTTCCATTCTGGGCGGGTTGGCTTCTCCAACAGAAGCCTCAGCAGTTGGCGCGGTCGGGGCACTGATGTTGGCGGGTTACCGAATCAACCGGGCTAAAGGAATGCCAATTCTATTGGGTGCCATTTGTATGCTGATCTTGTTGGTCTTTACGGCTTTATTTGATCTACGTATGCAGAGGGAAAGTGTTGCCGTCACGGAATGGGTGGCGATTGCCGCCGCGTTGCTGGTGGCTATTGGGTTGATTATAGGGGTTGCTGTTGCCGTGGCCCGGGTTTACCAGCACCAGTCCGAAGACTCGGGCCGGTCGACACTGGCCGATATCATGAACGCCACGCTGAGCGTTTCCACGATGGTGTT
Source organism: Halothiobacillaceae bacterium UBA5861 (assembly GCA_002432635.1). Taxonomy (GTDB): domain Bacteria; phylum Pseudomonadota; class Gammaproteobacteria; order UBA5861; family UBA5861; genus UBA5861. Next base: position 20,539 of record DJFX01000054.1, read on the forward strand.
TACGATTCTCATCGGTGCCTCAATGTTTTCCCTCGTTTTTCGTGGGTTGGGAGGGGATGAAATCATCGAAGAGTTTTTACAGAATATTCCCGGAGGGACTTTATCCGTCCTGTTAGTTGTCATGATCGTCATGTTTTTACTGGGTTTTATTCTGGATTATCTGGAAATTGTTTTTATCGTTGTCCCTATCGTTGCCCCTATTTTGCTGACAATGGAAATCTCGCCGGGTATTGCCATGAGCCCTGTTTGGCTGGGTGTCATGATGTCGGTTAATTTACAAACATCGTTTTTAACACCCCCGTTTGGTTTTTCTCTGTTTTACTTGAGGGGGGTTGCGCCACCGAGTGTCAGCACTTTACAGATTTATAAGGGCGTTGTGCCTTTTGTTGTCATACAAATTTTTATGCTGGTGGTACTTTGGTATGTGCCTTCTTTTGCAACGTGGCTACCCAGCGTACTTTATGAACAGTAGATTCTGGTTCTAGATTTAAGATGAGCTGGCTTTTGCTTTGAGTCCGGAGGGGAGTTGTTTCAGTTCCCGTTCACGTGGAATGGGGCAAAGCTTTTCAATGTCGACAATTTCCACATAGCGAGCCAGTAGTTGGTAGGTGCGTGGTGAGCAATCTCGCAGAAAATTGATGACTTCATTTTCATTCCGCTTTTTTTCGCCATAAGTTAAGAAACATAACAGCCACTTGAGGTCGCCGGAGTAAGGCACAACAGTAGGATCGGGGATGAGTGCCTCGTAAGCGGATACAAACTGTTTGGTGGCATGCACAAGCGGTTGCCACTGGCTTTCAAGGTCAAGCTGATCCAAAGCACCATCAAAAGCGGTTCCTATTTCAGCTTGATTCAGTCCAGTCCGGTCAAATTGTTTTAGCCAGGGCAAAAGATTCTCATAGGTTTCTTGCAGCTTTTGTCGTCGTGGAACGGTTCTCTCAATAGCTTTGCACTCCGGCAGGTTTGCAAAAGCACCCAGCCCCCTGTCGGCACGCTGTGTCACGCCATAGTAATCAATCAGTAGTCCATAGGGTTTGTAGTGCTCATAAACCCGGTTTGTTCTTCCGATGGCGCGTAATAAATTGTAACTGCTGAGTGGGGCATCAAGGTAAACCACGTTAATGAGGGGGGTATCCATATCCTGAAAACGTGTTCCACTTGTTATCAAAATGCCCAGAGGATCTTGGCGATCGCATAATCGTCGGAAAAGCTTTTGCTCAGAGTGGATATCTGTTGCAAGCTTTAACAGGTCCTGCCGAATCGTTTCGACATAGGCGTTTTCTGACGGTATGCGGTCGCTCTCTTGGGAACCATACACGCAGGCGCTACTGATGCTGGCTCTTGCTGCCGCCATGCGTGAGGGGAAGCCTTGTTTGCGTAAGGTTGTCCTCGCTTCCGACTCAATGGCGCGCTTGTACAAGACAGCTGACTCGCTGTCAGCAACAATCAACTGCGCTTTTAGCCCATTGGGCATGAGATATTCCTGGTAGTGACTCCAGATGTCTTTTGCGATGATTTTTATCCGCCTCGGACATTTCGCTAACTCGATAGGCTGAATGCCTTTTTGCTGGGTAGCATCCCGGACAACCCGAGGCTCGCGTTGAAACCATTTCCCAAAGAGCGCTTCCGGCACTTTCCCGTCGACAAACCAGTCTTGTTGTCGCTGTAAGTAGTGAAGGGGAATGGTAACCCCGTCCTCAATGGCCTGTTTTGCGCCATAAACTTGGATTAAATTTTGCCGACTGAAGCTGTTGAGGCCTCCCTCGGTATAATCTTTTTCGTCGACCCAAGTGCTGGAAAAGCCCACAATACGGGCCTCAGGTAATGTCTGGATGACATTTTCAACCGACTGGCGAGTACTTTGAACCTGAAGCTCATCAATAAAGATGAACCAGTTTTTTTGGCTACTTTCTTTAATGTCGAGCGAGTCATTAAACAGTGCATTGTCAGCAATGATGATTTTGCCGGGCGTTTCATCATTTAAATAGTTCAGCAAGGAAAACCGGTTATGTGCCCGGTGAGGCTGGGGAAGCTTTAATGAGCTGAAGGCTTGCTCAAAACGAGCCTGGAACTTGCGCCGGCTGGTTAACACCAGAATATTGTTTGTAGATAATTCCGTTTGTGTATCACGGGGCCACATCTTCATTTTTAAAGCAAGAAAAATCATGCCAATTGAGCGGCCAGACCCTTGAGCTTGCTCTACGATAACGCGATCCAGAGAGCCTTCCAGTAGCCGGGGAGCGAGTGTATTGGCCATTCGGTACTGTGGGTAGCGACAAATGCGTTTGAGTTTTTGAGGACCGTTTGCTTCAAAAAAAATAAAGTGGCGTAAAATATCTACAATACGATCATGCGATAACAAACTGAAGAGTTGCTGCGCTAGGGTATTGTTGAAATTATTGCTGCTCTTGGGCCAAGGATCGCGCCAAATGCCCCAGGCTTCCAATGCTTCTCCCGGTACACCATAGCGAACAATATTTTCCGAAACGGAGATACTGAATAAATTGCTAAAAAACAGCCTCGGGATATCATGATAGTGGCTATGAAGCCGTTGGATCGGTTCAAGTGTCCCGGGTTGCTCTGTTTCAATAACAACAAGTGGTATGCCGTTGATATACACGGCAATATCAACAGTTTGTGGGTGAGGGGAGGCAATGTGCAGCTCATTAGTAATAAGGAAGCGGTTATTCGACGGTTTTTTAAAGTCGACAAGCCGAATGAGCTGACGGCGGTTTTTTTCTTTGTCGATGAATGTCAGTCCACCACGGAGTAATGTGATCCAGTCTTCATTGTTTCGTATGGAGACCAGTCGGCGATAGACGGCCAAGGCGGTGACTTGACTGACGCGATTAATACTTTGAACCGCATGAATGACTTCATGCTTCAGCAAAGCATTTTTGTGGTCGCTACGGGCCGCACGGTTTTCACCAGGAGGCATCCAGCGATAACCCAATGCAATCAGTTCTTTGATACAGCGCTTGTTTAGAGATGTTTGTTTAACCACAAATTGTTATGCAACCTTCTTGTACAAGTGGAATACAAAAAAAGGAAGAGAAAGGTAATTCAGCTAAACGCCCACCCTGCCTACTTAAGACGAGGTCCATCACAATTGTGTAGTATAATTATCCTTGCTCAAACTTAAACTGTGGCCCGCTTGTATAAATCCTTTGTAAATCCTTACTGTGATCAAGTCTATCAGTAGTTTATTGTTAAAGTTGTCTAATTTTTACGCAATTCGTCACAACTAATCACCATGGCTGATTGTGTCATTGTGGGCGGCGGCCTCGTTGGGTTAACAACCGCTTATACTTTAAATCAGCGAGGGTTGGATATTACGGTGATTGAACAGCGCAGGTTGGGCGGTTCAGCTTCATGGGCTGCAGGCGGCATTTTGTCACCTATGTACCCTTGGCGATACCCGGATGAAGTGGTTCAACTCGCTTCCAGTGGAGCGCATCAATACCCCGCATTATCAGCAGAGCTCGCTTCAGCAACAGGTGTTGATCCGGAATGGTTTCCATGTGGCTTGCTGACTTTGGATATTCCTGAAAACAAGTCGTTGGTTGCTTGGGCTGATCGCACAGGTACAGCTTTGGAGGTATGCCCTAAGGAATGGGTCAATAAGCAGATACCGAGTATGTCCTTTGATGGAACAGCAGCATGGATGAAGCAGGTTGCCACAATTCGCACACCTCGCTTAATTAAAGCGCTGCACAGTTACTTGAGACAGCGTGGAGTGGCGCTGGTGGAGTCCCACAAAGTGACTGGTTTGATCCGGGATGGAAATCGGGCTGTTGGCGTTGATCTAGGCGGGAACAAATGCCTGGGTGAACGAGTGGTCATTGCCTCGGGAGCTTGGAGCGGTCTGCCGCTTGCAGACCTTCCGGAAATGCCTCCTATCTATCCGGTTCGAGGCCAGATCATCCATTTGGATGCCCCCGAAGATTTCATAAGCACAATGATTTTGAAAGAAAACAAGTACCTGATCCCTCGCAAAAGTGGCTCGATACTGGTGGGTAGCACCACAGAAAATGTGGGGTTTGAAGAGAGAACCACCCCTGAAGCTCGGAACGAACTGCATGATTTCGCGTTGAATCTGTTTCCTGAGTTGGCGGGTCGGCGGGTTATCAACCACTGGTGTGGGCTGCGTCCCGGTAGTGATGACAGTATTCCTTATATTTGTGTGCATCCTCATGTGGAAAACCTTTACTTCAATACAGGGCACTTTAGGAATGGCATTGTCATGGCTCCTGCTGCGGCTGAGTTACTGGCCAAGATCATGCTGGGTGATAAACCGGCTCAAGCGGCTGCATTTGGTTTTCATCGCCCTGAAACAAACAGGAATTAAGCACAGATAAAAGCACATTTCATGTGTATTTTGATGTAAAGTAATGGGTCTTTTCGACTTCCCATGACCGGCAGAAAATCAGTGAGTAACTACAAAGATACTTTAAACCTTCCTGATACCGACTTTCCCATGCGTGGCAACCTGGCCAAACGCGAACCTGATATTCTCAAAACATGGGCAGACAACGGCATTTATGAAAAGATCCGTAAGCACTCGGCAGGCCGTCCCCGGTTCGTATTGCACGATGGCCCCCCCTATGCCAATGGCCCGATTCACCTGGGTCATGCTGTCAATAAAGTGCTTAAGGATATCATCGTCAAAAGCCGTCAGTTCATGGGGTTTGACGCACCTTATATTCCGGGTTGGGACTGTCATGGTTTACCGATCGAATGGAAGCTCGAAACCAAACTGGGTCGCCCGGGCGATAAAGTTGATGAAGCAACGTTTCGGCAGCGTTGTCGGGAATACGCCATGTCGCAGGTTGAAGGGCAGCGGGAGGAGTTTATTCGCCTGGGTGTTTTTGGTAGTTGGGACAAACCCTATCTGACCATGAACTTCCAGACAGAAGCCGATATCATCCGCGCATTAGCCAAAATAGTGGATAAAGGGCACCTCCACAAAGGAGTCAAGCCTGTTTACTGGAGTGTTGGCGCGCGAACAGCACTGGCCGAGGCTGAAGTTGAATATGCGGACAAAGTCTCGCTGGCGATTGATGTTCGCTTTGCGGTGGCTGATGAATCCGACTTTTTATCAAGGATCGCGTTGGACGGTGAGTCGAGTGGGCCGATTGAGGTTGTCATCTGGACAACCACGCCTTGGACATTACCGGCTAACCAGGCTGTTGCACTGCATCCGGAGCTTGACTACGTGCTGGTTGCATGTGATCTGGGGTGCGGGCCGGAAAGGCTCCTGCTCTCAGCTGAAATGCTGGAGGGCATCATGCAGCGTTACGGTTGTGCAAACTACCGCGTGGTTGGTCACTGCAAAGGATCGGCGCTCGAAAACGTAAAATTGAAGCATCCCTTCTACGCCAGAGAAGTCCCCGTTGTTTTAGGTGAACATGTCACAACAGAAGCCGGTACCGGAGCGGTCCATACCGCACCTGACCACGGCGTTGATGATTTTATTACGGGCTCTCGCTATGGATTGGAGCCATTTTATGCCGTGGGTAGCAGCGGTGTTTTTGAGGAGCACATCGAGCGATTTGCGGGCCAGCATGTTTATAAAGTGGATGACGCCATATTAACGGCGCTCAATGAACACAACCGGTTGATTAAAGAGGAGCGTATTACCCATAGCTACCCCCATTGTTGGCGCTCGAAAACCCCCATTATTTTCCGGGCTACGCAACAGTGGTTTATCAGCATGGATCAGTGTGATTTGCGTGAAAACACCTTGGAGGAAATTAAAAAAGTTCGCTGGATCCCAGAGTGGGGCGAGGCGCGGATCACCTCGATGATTGCCAACCGGCCGGACTGGTGTATCTCCCGGCAGAGAAACTGGGGTGTGCCATTGTGCTTTTTCACCCATAAGCGGACAGGTGACCTGCATCCGGAGACCGCCCAGCTGATGCAAAAGGTTGCTATGGAAGTAGAGGCCAAGGGTATTCAGGCCTGGTGGGACTTAAAACCTGAGGCCTTGCTGGGTGAAGACGTTGATGAGTACGAAAAGAGCCAGGACATCCTGGATGTCTGGTTTGACTCGGGCACAACCCATGAATCGGTTTTACGGCGGCGGGAGGATGCAAACTTTCAAGCGGATATGTACCTTGAAGGGTCCGACCAACACCGGGGATGGTTTCATTCATCACTGCTGACCAGCGTCGCGATCAATGGATGTGCACCCTACAAACAGGTTTTAACCCATGGGTTTACGGTCGATGAAAAAGGCCGAAAAATGTCAAAATCTTTGGGTAACGGTATCGAGCCCCAGGATGTGATCAAAAAATTAGGTGCTGATATTATCCGCCTTTGGGTTGCCTCTACGGATTATCGTGGGGAAATGGCGGTATCCGACGAAATTCTTAAGCGAACATCCGACACCTACCGGCGCTTGCGCAACACTGCCCGCTTTTTGCTTGCCAACTTAAATGGTTTTGACCCGGCCCAGCACCTGGTAAAGCCTGAAGATATGTTATCTCTGGACCGCTGGGCTGTTGACCTCACGCTGCGTGTTCAGAGCGAAATTAACCAAGCATACGAAGATTACAACTTCCACCATGTTTATCAGAGAGTACACCACTTTTGCGCAGTTGAACTGGGTGGTCACTACCTCGATATTATCAAGGACCGGCAATACACCACGCAAAAGGACAGTTTGGCAAGACGCTCCGCTCAAACAGCGATGTACCACATCATCGAAGCCATGGCGCGCTGGCTGTCGCCCATTATCAGTTTTACCGCAGAAGAAATTTGGCAATTCATCCCGGGCAAACACAGTGAATCCATCTTTCTGGAAACCTGGTATGCGGGTTTGTTTTCGTTGGACGCTCGTGACCCTTTAACGTTTGATCAATGGCAGACGGCGATTGCCGTGCGTACGGCGGTGGCCCAGAGTCTTGAAAAGCTGCGGGCAAGTGGTTCGATTGGCTCGTCCCTAGATGCTGAGGTGACATTGTATTGCGAAGACGAGCTGTATGAACTCCTGCTCACACTGGGCGACGAATTGCGGTTTTTTCTCATCACATCCAGCGCAGATCTCAAGCCGCTGAGCGAAAAGCCAGAAAATGCAGAGCCGTCGGAACTCAAAGATGGCGCGTTGTGGTTACTGAGCAGACCGGCGACCCATGCAAAATGTACGCGCTGCTGGCACATTCGGGAGGATGTCGGTACCTACGCTGAACATCCAGAGCTTTGCGGCCGCTGTGTGGAAAACGTTGCCGGTGAGGGTGAAGTCAGGCGCTTTGCCTGATCAACAACATTCCGATGAGACATTACGTCAGTTATCTGATCGCTGTTTTGATTGTGGGTGTGGATCAATGTAGCAAATGGTTAGCCGAGTCGTACTTACTCGCTTACCAAGCTGTGCCTGTAATGCCCTCGTTCAATTGGAACTTAATGTATAACGAAGGCGCTGCCTTTAGCTTTTTGAGCCAGGCTGGCGGTTGGCAGCGGTGGTTTCTGGCTGGGCTCAGCCTGATTGTGAGCTTGATTATTGTCATCTGGATTTACCGGCTTGACCGTAAGGAAAAGGGGTTAGCCGCCGCACTTTCACTCATACTGGGAGGAGCTGTTGGCAACTTGATTGACCGGGTAGCGCAGGGCCGGGTCACCGACTTTATCCAGTGGTATTACGCCGACTATTACTGGCCAACCTTTAATATCGCAGATTCTGCCATCAGTGTGGGTGCCGTTATCTTATTATTTGTCTCACTCTTCAACAAAACAGAGAAAGAGACGCATTGATCGTCGCTTAACTCTGTGGCCTCACTTTTGTTTTTTCAGAAAGCCCTGTGTGGAGATTGAAGCCGAGTAAGGCCAGCGCTTTTTGAGTTTTCAACGTCAATTGACCACTGGCGACTGTGTATTGGCTAAACTCCCGTCGCAGAGGGTAGTCCCTCCGTAGTTGATCAAAAAAACAGGCGCTTGTTCCTGCGGCCTGGCGCATCTTTTCATCATCAACCCTGATATCGTAAGCATATCTGACGGCATCCTTGAGTGGTTGTATCGTCGGGTGAGGAATTTTGATTGTAATAGTGGGTTGATCCGGCTGCTTTAACTCGTTGAGTATGTTGATACGGGGCGCTTGCTTAAAATAACGGCAAGCGGCTTCATAGACCATTTGTGTCCCCCTCACGCGGCCTTCCAAGCTATATCCTGCAATGTGCGGTGTGCAGATATCCACTTGCTCAAGCAGCTTTAGATTGATTTGGGGCTCATGCTCCCACACGTCCAATGCAACGTGCAGCCTTTTCCTGAGCAAGGCCTTGCTCAGTGCCGCGTTGTCAATGACGCCTCCGCGGGCAGCGTTAATAACGATGGTGCCAGGCTTGATCTTATCAATGGCGGCCTGGTCCAAGAGGTGCCAGCTGGGCGTTGGGCCAGACCGTGTTAATGGCACGTGCAGCGTAATTAAGTCGGCTTTAAGCGCCTCATCAAGCGTGACAAAGTGGGCTGTTTTTTCGGTCGCTTGGCGTGGTGGATCATTAATGATGCACCGCATATCCAGTGCTTGGAGCTTCTTGTAAACGTTTGTACCCACATGGCCGCAGCCAATAATTGCAGCTGTTTTCCCCGCCAAATCAATATCCTGGCGTTCGGCTAACGCCAAGGCTGCAGCCAAGGTATATTCCGAGGCAGCCAGGGCATTACACCCTGGCGCATTGGAGAAGCCGATGCCTCGCTCAGAGAGGTAGTTGAGGTCAATATGGTCCGTCCCGATGGTGGCGCTGCCAACGAATTGCACGCGGGATTTTTCCAGCAGCGCGGTGTTAACTTGCGTCACTGAGCGGACAAGCAGAATGTCCGCATCAACCACATCGCTGGGTTTCAGTTTCCGCCCAGGGAGCTTTTGCACGTCGCCAAAATGACTGAACAGCCTCTCAGCGTAGGGGATATTTTCGTCAGCAATAATGCGCATGCTTAAGGAAAGGCTGGCCTATTGTTCAGTTTTGTATGTTTGCAGAGATTAGTTGAGGCCACAGCATTTTTTAAACTTTTTGCTGCTACCACAAGGGCATGGGTCGTTTCGGCCCACTTTCTCATTTTCTCGGCGGACCTGTTTCACTTTGGCGGGCTCTCCATCACGAAAAAACCATGTCCCATCAAGGCGTTCAAATAAACTGAGTTCGTGGTGTTTATGCCGTTGGCCGGCGCGATCCCGGTAAGAAGCAATGAATTCGATTTGTCCCGAGTCGTCCTGGGGCGTGCCATTTTGGATACCTACTATGGAAAGCCCCAGCCACTCCGAGTCTTCCGCCCAGCGTTGTGCTGCTGCCTGATTAAACTCACCGCGGGTTTCCGGGTGGTGTGTCGCCAGAACAAAGTCCATATCCGCTTTAACATGGGCCGTATAACGTGCGCGCATGAGTTGTTCGGCGGTTTCTGCCTGGCGCTGACCGGTAATGAACGGTTCGCAGCACTCACTGTATGCATTACCGGATTGGCAGGGGCAGTCACTCATCGTCTTTTTCCTTGTCCTGATGTTGGTTTAAAAATTGTAAAACGGTCTCTTCTTTTTTCAGTAAATGGTGCTCGCCTAAGCGCTCAAGAACCTGCCGCTGAGCCGGCTGGGTATTGAACTTTTGCCAGGTTAAGTTAAACGTGATTTTGCGTAAGGAGCGGAAAAACAAATAGCCCATTGTTGCAATAACGATTGCGCCAAGGGGTTGATCTTGCTGCCAGACATAGAATGCCAAGCCGTAGGCGGCAAAAGCCGCGAGCACGATCAACGCGGCAACCGTGCGTGCATAATAAAGTAGCGGCTTTACCGGCCCGTCTGGTTGTATTTTGTTCATAGTCAGATCAGATGCATTCCTAACGGCTTAGGGCCTGCGACCCACGTCACCGGCTACCTCACCAAGCCCTTAATAGGCAGGATGCGTATGATACAGTTAATATACGCCTGATTAAAACGCCGGAACTTAAGACGATGGACCAAAAAACCCGAATTGAAATTGAAGCAGAGACCTTTCGTAAACTCATTGACCATTTGCAGTCGCGAAACGATGTTCAAAATATTGACTTAATGAACTTGTCTGGATTTTGCCGTAATTGTTTATCTAAGTGGTACTTGGCCAGCGCAGAGGCAAGAGGAGTTGAGCTGAGTGATGCCCAGGCACGCGAAACAGTTTACGGCATGCCTTACAGCGAGTGGAAAGACCGTTACCAAAAGCCCGCGACAGAGGAACAACTAAAAGCCTTCGCTGATCCGGTATCCGGACAGGACTAATGCGCTGGCTGGGTCAAGCAGCGGCAGCGTTTGCACTCTTCTTCGTGAGCTTTACATTGCCGCTAGGGTTCCTGGTCCTCACCACGGAGTGGTATGACTTTAATTGCCAGTTCCACACTCGTTGTGAGCGGTTTGGCAAAGCGGAACTGATGGCACACGCTGAACAGCTGCCGCGCTACTTTCTGCACTTGGCAGAGCTGGAAGGGCGCTGGAGCTTAACAGAACGCTTACATATGGCTGATGTACGCAGGATTTACGACAGCGTTGCACTGCTCGCATTGGTCGCACTCACCGTTTGCGGACTGGTGTTGAAAAAGCGGCCAGAGTGGTTTGGCCGTGTCGCTTTGTGGAATGTATTCATTATATTAGGGCTGCTGGCGATCTTGCCCGTCTTTGGCTATTTTTGGAAACACATTTTCCATGCCGTACTGTTTACTAATGAATATTGGAAAACATCACGAGCGGATGTCAGCTGGTATTTAATGCCCAGGGTCTACTTCAGAAACGCGTTTATTTTAATGGTTGCTGCGGCGGCATTAATCAACCTGACGGTTTACTTTGCATGGCGCTTATGGCCTGCAAAGAAGCAAACACCGTAAAGTTCCCGGGAAAAGATATGAAAATATTGGATGGCGTCCCCAAGGGGATTCGAACCCCTGTTACCGCCGTGAAAGGGCGGTGTCCTAGGCCTCTAGACGATGGGGACGCTGTTAAGGCGTCGGCTGATTGGCCAACAAGCGGCAAATTATGTTTGAAAATTGATTGGCTGTCAATATTCGGCCGCTTATTTGCCCTATGAGCCGCCTGTAGAGAAGCTCAAGGGCAATATATTAGAACGTTTGTGGTGTGGGTTACGGCATATCAGGCTGATTTATGGATAAGATACGCCTGCTTTCTTGAAACATTCGTTACACATTTAACCGCTAGAGTGCGGTCAATATAATTTAGCTACAGGATGTCAGCCATGAGCGTAGATAATGAGATCGTCAACCAGTCCGGTAACCCTCCTTTCTCCAAAATACTGGAAACACGTGTATCGCGTCGCAAAATTTTGTCGGGTAGCCTTGCGCTTGCCGCATCATCATTTTTCGCGCCGGGTATTTTGGCGTCTGCCGCCGCGCAAGCCGCAACAGATTCATCAAAGCCACTCAAAAACAAGTTGATGAACTTTAAACCGGTCGCCGTTGCGGATGGCAGCGGCCCCTGGCCGGCTATTTCTGAAGACTACCAGTGGCAAGCACTTCTCCCTTGGGGAGAGCCCATCCAGCCGGATGGTCCCACGTTTAGCTGGCCACCGACTGCGGCTAATCAGCAGCAGCAAGTGGGCATTGGCCATGATGGGATGACCTTTTTCCCAATCCAGGGTGCTTCTGAAAGCGAAGCAAATAGCCATGGCTTACTGGCGATTAACCATGAATTTGGCAGAAACACCCATGTTTTAGGTAAGGCAGATCCAGAATCCAAGGGAGACGTGCTCACGTCGCAATATGCTCACGGCGTTTCCATTATTGAAATCAAAAAAGAAGAGGAAGCCTGGCAGCGGGTTAAAAGTGACAAAAACCGGCGCATACACGTAAATACACCGGTCACCTTCAGTGGGCCAGTGGCCGGGCACCCCTTGTTAAAAACACCAGCAGGCAATCCACCGGCAGGTACCGTCAACAACTGCGCGAATGGCCAAACCCCTTGGGGCACCTACCTCACCTGTGAAGAAAACTTTAATGGCTACTTCGGAGCCACCGGAGAGTGGAAAGCAACTTCGGCACAAGCGCGTTATGGGTTTTCTGACAAGGGCTTTAAATACGGGTGGGAAAAGTTTGATCCGCGTTTTGACTTGTCCAATGCAGCCCACTTCAACGAAGAAAACCGCTTTGGCTGGATTGTAGAAATTGACCCCAACGATCCGAAAAGCGCACCGGTCAAGCGGACAGCACTGGGCCGTATCAAACACGAAGGCGTGGCCCTCGTTGTAGCGCGCAGCGGCCACGTAGTAGCCTACATGGGTGATGACCAACGCTTTGACTACATCTACAAATACGTCTCTGCAGACGACTGGCAACAAATGGCCAAAGCCGGCAAGAGCCCCCTGGACGAAGGCCGCCTGTATGTCGCCAAATTTAATGACGATGGCAGTGGCGAGTGGCTGGAACTCACCATTAAAAACCCAGTGCTTGCACAGCACTTTAACGACCAGGCAGAAGTCTTGACCTATGCGCGCCTGGCCGCAGACCGCTTGGGTGCAACGCCCATGGACCGCCCGGAATGGACAACGGTGGCGCCCAATGGAGACGTCTACTGCACGTTAACCAACAACAGTAAGCGGAAAGACGCAAATGCCGCCAACCCACTTGCACCCAATGCGGATGGCCACATCATAAAATGGCGCGACAGCGACAACCGCCTGGGCACACAATTCACCTGGGAGATCTTCCTCATCGCCCAGGATACCCACGGGACTGAAAACACCTTCAGTGACCCGGATGGCATTTGGGCAGACCCGGATGGGCGCCTATTCATACAAACAGACGGCGGACAAAAAGACGGGCTCAATAACCAACTGCTCGTGGCCGACACAACAACGGGCGAATTACGCCGCTTGTTTACCGGCGTCACCGGCGATGAAATTACCGGCATAACAACCACGCCAGACCGGCGGACCCTCTTCATCAACACACAACACCCAGGCAATGGCGACCCCGCCAAAACCAACTTTCCCGCACAGCCGGATGGAAAAACCATCCCCCGCGATGCAACCATCGTCATCACCCGTAAGGATGGCGGCATCGTCGGTTCTTGAAACAACACCTCGCGTGTAGAGAGCCTGGGATCAAAAGCAGAGAAGTAAGCACCTGATTATTGGTGAGTCGGGGGCTTCATGATCCATCTATTACTTGCTAATATCACAATACAGAGACAACATGTCCGTATATATCAAGATAATAAAGGGACATTGAGTTCCGCTTAATAACACTGATAGGGCGGACCGTTCGCTAGCACTCACCGGTCCGCCCTATCGTCGGCTGTTGAGCTTACTGCTCTCCCGCTCTTGCTAGGCCCCGCTCACGCTCCGCCTGTCAAGAGCGTTCGAGCTGACGTTATACCAAATTAGCCTCAATTGACACTGCGTACGTTTTGGCTTTTGGAAGTGTTTATGACAATGCTTAATGCAACCGAAGCTAGAGCTAAGTTATATAGTTTGATTGATGAGGCTTCTGAGACGCATCAACCTATTGTAATTAAAGGAAAAAGATCCAATGCGGTACTCCTGTCAGAGGAGGATTGGAATGCTATCAATGAGACTCTTTATCTGGTTTCAATGCCAGGAATGCGTGAGTCCATTATGGAAGGGATGGCAACTGACACAGCGGAATGCAGCAAGGATCTGGATTGGTGATGTGGGAATTGCGATATACCAATCAAGCTCAGAAAGATGCAAAGAAATTGGCATCGCCTGGGCTTAAAAACAAAGCGCAAGAATTACTGGAGATAGTCAGCAGTAATCCTTACCAAACCCCACCACCCTATGAAAAGTTGGTGGGTGATCTTGCAGGCGCCTATTCCCGGCGTATCAACATCCAGTATCGGCTTGTGTATCATGTTATCGAGCAAGAAAAGATTGTAAAAGTCTTGCGCATGTGGACTCATTACGAGTAACGGTATAACAAGTCGTTCAAGCCGACGTTAGCGGCTCAATTTTGTTGAAGAAGGTATCTATAAAATATGTCTGTTGTTCACTTAATTGAGGGGCCGGTTGGTGCGGGGAAGTCAACGTACTCAGCAATACTCGCCCAACAAATGAATGGAGTGCACATTGCGCTCGATGAATGGTTCGTAAAGCTCTTTAGTCCTGATCGCCCCGCAAGCGATCCTATTGCTTGGTATCTACAGCGAAAAGACAGATTGATCGATGTCATTTGGAGTCATAGCTTGAGAGTGTTGGCAACAGGCACCAATGTCATACTTGAGCTGGGTTTGGTTCAGCGCCAACCCCGAATGGACTTTTATCATCGAGTGCAAAGTGATGGGTTTGAACCCTTAGTTTATGTGCTTGATGCACCTGTTGAGATACGACGCCAACGGGTGCATCGTCGAAATATAGAGAAAGGAGCTACATTTGCTATGGTGGTTCCAGATCATTTTTTCGATATGGCAAGCAGTATGTGGGAGGCCCCGGATGAGTTTGAGTGTGGTGAATATCAAGTAGAATATTTATCTGTACCTTAGATTAATCAATAAAAGTGGCGAAACGTAGTGGTTTACAATTATCTAAAATATGGTGTGTCAGCTAACAATGTGATGCACGGGAACCAATTACGCTCCACAAACATCTACCTCGCTTCGCTCAATTTATCACATGTTCCGCTCCCCTGCCGTCGGTGAGCTTCGCCGTTAGCCCACCAATATAGAACTATGAGATAGCAAATTCATATGAAAAATATCGTCGTCATCGGATCCAGTCGTGGCATTGGCTTAGCGTTGGTTGACCGACTGATGAGCCTCGGTCACAACGTGTGTGGTGTATCACGCAGTCCAACTGATAATTGCGAATGGATAAAAGGAGATATCTCTACCTCAGAGGGCATTGAAAAAGTTTCCAATATAATTGGCGATCGGTGCATTGATATACTTATATTTTCTGCTGGTATTTGGGAGGAAAAAGGGTTTATGCCAGATTTTTCTTTCCAAGCCACAAAAGATGAAGAAACAAGAAACATAATGTCAATTAATGTAGTAGCTCCGATAGAAATTACTAAACGACTGATTGCGAACTTAGCGATGTCGAATAATCCTAGAGCTATTTATTTTGGGGCCATGTCTGGTGTGGAGCATTTGGCATCTGATCAGGTGGCTTACTCTGCTAGTAAGTTTGCGCTACGTGGAGCAATCCAAGGGTTACGTGAGGCATTGAAGAGTGAAGGTATAGGTTTCACTGTTATCAATCCAGGGAACGTTGCAACTGAAGAGGTGTTATCAGACATAGAGAATGGCTTTTTAGAAGATCAACAACCTATCCCGATATCTGATATTTCTTCAACAGTAGAATGGTTGATGTCATTGTCTAGTCATGTAGAGGTAGGCGATGTGAACTTGAGCCAAAAATTGGCTAACAAATCAATGCAGCCGACCGCTAACGCGTCGTCTGATTGACGCGGTAGGCGATATGTATTTCTATCCGTATCTATAACTTGCTAAGAGAATTCTAATCTTTATGCAAGATCAGTCGAACATGTATAAATAATTCGGATTTCTATGCATATGGTGAGAAATGTGCATAATGTATCCATGGATGTATATAGTTTCCCGCCAAACAACGACTTCGAATCTGTCGCAGTACTAAAAAAACTCGCACAGGCCCATCGGTATCTCGCAGAGCTAAAAGGATTGGCTCGTTCCATTCCGAACGAGGGAATCTTGATAGATACTCTTACCCTTCAGGAAGCAAAAGATAGCTCAGAAGTTGAAAACATAGTCACGACACACGACGAACTTTTTAAAGCCAGTGCGGGAGATCTCAGGGGAACGCCTGCGGCAAAAGAGGTTCGTGACTACAGTGCGGCAACAAAACTTGGTTTTAGTAAAGTCCGAAAAACTGGCTTGCTTCGATTAAACGACATTCTCGAAATCCAGGCGGTTATAAAACGCAATAATGTTGGCCTTAGGCGGCTTCCGGGCACTGCATTGAAAAACTCGGATACGGGTGAGGTAGTCTACGAGCCCCCACAGAATCCTGAAGATATCGTGGAACTCATGGGGGAGTTAGTTAAATATATCAATGCGCCTACAGATAACGGCCTGGACCCTCTGATTAGAATGGCGCTAATGCACCATCAATTTGAGAGCATTCATCCCTTCTACGACGGAAATGGCCGAGTGGGCCGCATATTAAATATCCTCTATCTTGTAATGCACAAATTACTAGATATCCCGATTTTGTATCTAAGCCGGCACATCACTAGTAACAAAAACGAATACTACAGATTATTGCAGCTCGTCAGAGATACCGGAGCTTGGGACGAGTGGGTAATTTATATTCTTGATGGCGTCGAGAGCACAGCAAAGGAAACCATTGACCTAGTACAGGAAATAAAAGTTTTGATGATGTCAGCCAAACGCAAGATTCGAACGGAAGCTCCCAAAATCTACAGCCAGGACTTGTTGAACAACCTGTTCCGTCATCCCTACACAAAGATTGCATATTTAATGGAAGACGTAGGGGTAACCCGGATGACCGCGACAAAATATCTCGAAGAGCTAGTTGAAAAAGGAGTACTAAACAAACAAAAAATCGGGCGTGATAACTACTACATAAATGTTGCGTTATGCGAAATACTAATCCGATCTTCCGCCAGATATGAATAGTAGGATATCGCCTAATAATCGCATGCAGATGGACTTCGGCAAACTAACGCTTGCCTCAGCCACTGATGCGGAGCGATAGGCCAAACCATTCGCTAACACTCACCGGTCCGCCCTATCGTCGGCTGTTGAGCTACTATTCTCCTGTCCTTAGATCGGCCGCCCGCTCACGCTCGGCCTATCAAGAGCGTTCGAGCCGATGTTATGTGGCTTTCAAGATCAACGCAAAAATGTGAACGGAGATGAATCTAATGGCAGTACTGACTCTTGAAATTGCAAATCAGATTGTATTTGAGGCAAGGAAATATGCGCGATCAATCGACGCCGCGCCAATTTGTATTGCCGTACTAGATATTAGGGGCGTAGTCATTGTCCTTCAAACCGAAGATGGGTGCGCTTTGCTTCGGCCAGATATTGCACAGGGAAAAGCCTGGAGCAACTTGGGAATGGGAGCTAGTACTCGCAGCATGCGGAGTGCATTCGAAGAGTTGCCAAACATGAACCCAGCATTTCATTCTTTCATGCATTTAGCTGGCGGCCGACTGGTGCCCTCTCCTGGAGGGGTGTTCATTATGGATGGAGAGGAAACTATTGGGGCTATCGGGGTTTCTGGAGATCGTCCTGATATTGATGAAGCTTGCGCGATTGCTGGAATAGAAGCCGCAGGTTTTACAGCGCGAATTTAACAGTTTGGAACCCAATCTATGCGAATACTTCGATCATCCCCACTGCCACATAACAAGGGGATGCAGCCGGAGCGTTTTTGGCCTCTGACGTGGGTTGTTAGGCCCGCGAGAAATGTTATCGGAAGCAGAAATGACGGATATACCTGAAAAGAAGTTGTCGGTTTTTGAGCGCTATTTGAGCCTGTGGGTCGTGCTGTGCATCGGTGGAGGAATATTCCTGGGTAAAGCTGCGCCAGGTGTGGCGACAACCCTTAATGATTTTTCTATTTATCAGGTATCCGTCCCCATCGCTGTATGTTTGTTCTTCATGATGTACCCCATTATGGTGAAAATAGACTTTGCACAGGTGCTTAAATCAGCAAAGACGCCTAAGCCCGTTATGCTGACTTTATTTATAAACTGGGGCATTAAACCATTCAGCATGCTTGCCATATCTTACTTATTTCTGGGATATCTATTCAGAGATTTGTTACCCGGCACAGAGGTACTGGCAAACGGTGAAGAGGTTGAATTGTGGCGAAGTTATATCGCCGGAACAATTTTACTGGGTATTGCCCCATGCACAGCAATGGTTTTAATGTGGGGGCACTTATCTAAGGGAAACGATGGCTTAACATTAGTGATGGTTGCCATCAATTCACTCATGATGCTTTTTCTTTATGGTCCATTGGGCGGGCTGCTGCTAAATGTAAACTCTATGCCCGTACCCTGGGAAACAATGGTTCTTTCGGTCTCCGTTTATGTTGCGCTACCCCTGGTTGCGGGGTATTTCTCAAGAAAATTAATCATTAAACATAAGGGCATGGATTGGTTTAATGAACGGTTCTTGTACTGGCTAACACCCGTGAGTATCTCTGCATTATTAATTACCTTGATCCTGCTGTTTTCTTTTAAAGGCGAGGTCATTGTTTCAAATCCGTTAACCATTTTATGGATAGCCATTCCATTATTAATACAAACAGTGGCTATCTTTTCGCTAGGGTATTTTGTATTTTCAAGGTGGTTTAAGCTTTCATATCAGGATGCCGCACCCGTATCATTGATTGGAGCGTCTAACCACTTTGAGGTAGCCATTGCTACAGCCGTAATTCTATTTGGCCTATCCTCTGGGGCAGCGCTAGCAACAGTTGTGGGCGTTTTAATTGAAGTGCCCTTAATGCTAATGTTGGTTGCTTTATGTAAAAATACATCTTATCTGTTTGACAGTAAGCTGTAGCAGCCCCAAAGGCCAACGCAGCAACCCTGCGCTATTCACTGGCTACGATTATCGATACCAGTTTTTGCGTAATCGGCACGGTCACCATGCTGACCGGGAACGCGATCAACATGGACATTCCCCAGGCCCTGGGCCATTGCGTTATCACATCCATGACAGCCGCTAACTCGAGCGATAGCATGGCCAGAGAGATCACGCCCGACATCAACAGCGACATCAAAAAAGAAAACGTCTGAAACTGGAACCTGCGCGGAATCATTTTTGGTCATTTCCTGTTTGGCTGTCATTCAGACCGGTTGCAGCAGTGACAGTGTTTCTTCCAACTGTGCAACCATATCCCGGTTTGTGAGCACACCCTCGTCCCGGTCAAAGTGCTTGAAGAACTCTGGGATAGACAAAGAGGCGATTACCCTGCCCGCAAAAAAGTGTGCGGATTCAACGGCAAGGGATAACACGC
The DNA here is from genome assembly GCA_002432635.1 of Halothiobacillaceae bacterium UBA5861. Lineage (GTDB taxonomy): Bacteria > Pseudomonadota > Gammaproteobacteria > UBA5861 > UBA5861 > UBA5861. Next base: position 39,492 of record DJFX01000054.1, read on the forward strand.
TTTTCGCGCCGCCCGCCCCCGGTGATGTCGACAACATGATAATCGGCTTGCCCTGGTAGACTTGCTGGGTTTTCCGTGACGCCCAATCAAACAGGTTTTTGTAGGCCACGGTGTAGTTGCCGTTGTGTTCCGCGTAGGAGATCAGCAGTGCATCTGCTTCCGCTATTTTATCGAGAAAGCGGAACGCTGCTTCGGGTATGCCATGGGCTTCCTCAAGATCGCTGTTGTAGATGGGCATTTCATAGTCATTGATATCGATCATTTCGACATCGCTGTCGGGCAGCAATGTCGAGGCATAGCGAATTAAATCCTTGTTGATCGATTTCCGGCTACTGCTTGCTGCGAATGCTAAAACTTTCATGTTCTTCTCCTGTAAAGTGCGTTATTCAATTTTGGGGTGGTTATTCGATCCGGCCGAGTTTGCCGGCCGCATAGTCCGCTTCGACCTGTGCTATTTCAGCCAGGTTGTTCATCACGAAGGGGCCCTTCTGAACGAAGGATTCCTTAACGGGCACGGCGGCAAAGAGCGCAAAGTGGGCGCCTGAATCGGCAACATTCATCAACTCAATTGTGTGGGTGGCGAGACCGGGGATTGCTTCGATAGCGATCGATTCACCTGCTTGCAGTCTTACTTTCTCATCAGCAACCATGAGTTCGATCTCCCCTTCTATGGCATATACCCAGCCGTTCTCGTCAACCTGCAACTCGTGGGCAAAGGTGGAGCCGGCCGCAATTTTACCGTCGAGAATGGTCATGGGCTGCGCAGGTGATACCTGGCCCGTAATGCCGTGGCTATCGCCGAGTACGACGCGAACGCGGTGGCCATCGGTTTCCAGAACGGGCATCTCCTGCGCTTTCACACGCAGTGATTCAGGCGCATCCTGTTTCATCCGCGCGGGTAGATTCACAAATACCTGCAGGCCGTGAATGCTTGCGCCGGGCCTGGGCGCCTCATCGTGAACAGCACCGGAGCCGGCCTTTAACCAGTAAAGGTCGCCGGGCATCAAGTCGAAATCGTTGCCAAGTGAATCCCGATTGTGAAATGCACCTTCGCTGTCTTCAAAAAGTACGGTCACCGCAGAGAGGCCAGCGTGGGGGTGTGCACCAAAGGTCGGTTCACTCATGCGGAAGTGGTCGACCATTACCAGCGGATCCATCGCGCCTGCGAAATCCCGCTCGCGAAAAGCGTTTGCGGTAAAACCGGCGCCGATCTCAAGTGGGTTGCCACCCTGTGGGGCAGTAATGGATGCGGTGGTCGCGCGATCAAATGCCGGATTCTTTGCAGAAAAAGTTGCTGAGGTCATTGCTTGATCTCCTTGTCAGGTGGTTTCGTCATCACGGCTTAGATCTTAGCAATGGAACGATAGAGTCTTGTAGATTCAAAAAGTGAAACTATCGTTCTACAATTGGAACAATTAACAAGTAAAATGCGGCGAACCCAATGTCTATGATCGACCTGAATGACTACTTCTATTTTGTCCACGTGGTGGAAAAGCGGGGCTTTTCTCCCGCCGCCAGAGCGCTCAATATGCCCAAGTCACGCTTGAGCCGACATGTATCGCAACTGGAGGAAAGACTCGATACCCGCCTAATACAAAGAACCTCCCGCCAGTTTAAAGTGACCGAAACCGGCCGGGTGTTTTACCAGCATGCCCGGGCGCTGATCGATGAAATGGAAGCCGCCGAGGCGGCGATTCAAAGTCGCAAGGCATCATTAAGCGGGCGCGTTACCATGAGTTGCTCGGTAGGTGTGGCCCAGTTTGCGATCAAGGAGCTGGTGTGTGAATTTCTGGTGAAGCACCCTGGGGTAGAGCTGGTTCAGCAGGTGACTAACCAATCGGTCGATCTGGTCTCTTCCGGAATCGATATCGCCATAAGAGCCCATATGGAAGCGCTGCCTGATTCGAGTATTATTCAGCGGCGCCTGGCTAACGTGTCCTGGCACCTGTTCGCGAGCCCAGAGTACCTGGCTCGAACCGGCACGCCGGAGTCGCCCGATGATTTGCTCAAAAGACAAAGTCTGAAGGTGGGCTGGCAGCCTGTAACCGGACACTGGAGCCTGGAGAATAGGGACGGGTTAAAAACCGCCATACCCTTTAATCCGCAACTTTGCAGCGATGACATGACCACGTTGAAACAAGCGGCAGCAAAGGGGCTGGGTATCGTGAGCATGCCCGCTTATGCCTGCAGGGATGAACTCCATGAAGGGTCGCTGGTGCGGATCCTGCCGGAGTGGGTAGCCGGGAAAGCACAATTGAGCCTGGTAACGCCAGCTCGCCGTGGGCAATCACCCGCCGTTCGTGCACTGGCGGATGACCTGTTAAACAATTTGAATGCGCGGATCGGTGATCAGGTTAGCAGGCCCGAATGATGGTGACTGTCGTTGAAATGGTGGCTATGCCTGGACTTGAACCAGGGACCCCAGCATTATGAATGCTGTGCTCTAACCAACTGAGCTACATAGCCAAAAAATCGAACCCGAAATTCTCCATGCTGTGCTTTCCTCTGTCAAGAAAATTTGTTGTCGGCCACAGGCTTTTTTGGCGAAGTGCGTGGGTATAAAAATGACCATCAGTGCCTCTCCTGTTGATATATGTCAACTTTAACCGTTTGTTTTTCGGCATACTTTTTAATGAGAAAAATACATTTTAAACAGCTTGTTTGTTGTCTAAAAACGGCAGGAGAGGCATATGTCGTACCACCGAATCAGCAAGAAAACAGCGTCGGCCGTTGTTCCCAATTTACGTCATTACGATGAGTACCGGGCCAATTTTTCTTGGGATCACGTTCGTGCGTCTTTGAATGGCCTCCCCGACGGTAAGGGGTTAAATATTGCTTATGAAGCCGTTGACCGGCATGCAAACACCCCTCGGGGCAATCATACGGCCATACGCTGGCTGGATAAGCAAGGCCATACGCATGACTACAGCTATGCCGAATTAAAAAAGCGGACGAACCAGTTTGCCAATGCCTTGCAGTCTCTGGGTATTGGTAAAAGTGACCGGGTCTTTGTTCTGGCCCCCCGGGTGCCGGAACTCTATATCACGGCGTTGGGTACTTTAAAAAATGGCAGTGTTTTTTCGCCACTGTTTTCTGCTTTTGGACCAGAACCCATTCAGATGCGTATGGATATCGGCACGGCGAAAGTACTGGTGACAACCACAACGCTATATCAGCGGAAAGTCCAACCCTGGCGTGACAAGTTGCCCAGTTTGCAGCATGTCATTCTCATCCGTGAAGATGAAAGCGCGGACCTTGTGGCAGGTACTCACGACTTTGATGAACTGATCCATGCCGCGCCGGACACATTTGAGATCCCACCAACCGACCCGGAAGACATGGCACTGCTGCACTTTACCAGCGGCACCACCGGCAAGCCCAAAGGTGCGGTTCACGTCCACAAAGCGGTTATGATGCACCACATGACGGCCCGGTTGGCGCTTGATCTTCACCCTGAGGATGTTTTCTGGTGTACGGCAGACCCGGGCTGGGTCACTGGTACGTCGTATGGCATCATCGCGCCGCTGACCATTGGTGCCACCATGATTATTGATTATGCGGAATTTGATGCGGAGCGCTGGTACAGCATCATTCAGGATCAGCGTGTCAGCGTCTGGTACACCGCGCCCACGGCAGTACGCATGATGATGAAAGCCGGGGAGGAAGTGATCTCCCGGTACGATACCAGCAGCCTGCGCTTTATGGCGAGTGTGGGTGAGCCGCTCAATCCGGAGGCAGTTGTATGGAGCGAATCGGCATTTGGGTTACCTTTTCACGACAACTGGTGGCAGTCTGAAACAGGCGGCATCATGATTTCCAATTACGCAGCCATGGATATCAAACCGGGCTCCATGGGACGGCCGCTGCCAGGTATTGAGGCGGCGGTGGTCGAGCGCCTGAAAGGCGGCGGCATTAAGATGATCGAAACGCCCAATACCCCCGGTGAGCTGGCCCTAAAAACAGGTTGGCCATCCATGTTCCGTGGCTATTTGGGTGAAGAAGCACGCTATCAGAAATGTTTTGTTGACGGCTGGTATTTATCGGATGACCTGGTCTCTTGTGATGAAGAAGGGTACTTCTGGTTTATTGGCCGGGCGGATGATCTGATCAAATCATCCGGCCACCTCATTGGGCCCTTTGAGGTAGAAAGTGCCTTGATTGAACATCCCGCGGTTGCTGAAGCCGGTGTGATCGGGATTCCAGACGCCATCGCGGGTGAAATCGTCAAAGCTTTTATCGTACTCAATGCCGGGTTTAAGGCTGAGGATAGCCTCAAAAAACAAATCTTGGGCCATGCGCGTAAAAAGCTGGGGGCTGCTGTAGCCCCGCGTGAGATTGAATTCAGAAAGAACCTGCCGAAGACCCGCTCCGGAAAAATCATGCGCCGGTTACTTAAAGCGCGAGAACTGGGTCTACCCGAAGGGGATACATCCACCTTGGAGACAGATGAATGACAACCGTGACCCCCATTAGCCAAGCCCATGCGTTGGAACTGCTCCAGGGTATGGTCCGTATTCGGCGGTTTGAAGAAAAATGCGCCGAACTGTACAGCGCCATGAAAATCCGCGGCTTTTTACACCTCTACATTGGTGAAGAAGCCATTGCGGTTGGCGTGATGCAGGCACTACGGCCAGAAGATTCGGTGGCCGCAACATACCGGGAGCATGGCCATGCACTGGCTCGTGGCTTATCTATGGGCAGCGTCATGGCCGAGATGTATGGCAAGCTTGAAGGCTGCTGCCGGGGGCGGGGAGGGTCCATGCATTTGTTCGATGCCGCCACACGCTTTTTTGGTGGCAGCGCCATTGTTGCCGGAGGTATTCCTCTTTCGGTAGGGCTTGCACTGGCGGATAAGATGCAAGAGCGAGCCAACGTCAATGCCTGCTTTTTTGGTGAAGGCGCTGCCGCTGAAGGCGAGTTCCACGAGTCCATAAATTTGGCAACCTTGTGGAAATTGCCGGTACTTTTCCTGTGCGAAAACAATCGCTATGCCATGGGTACGGCACTGGAGCGGTCAGAATCGGAAACAGATATTCACCTCAAAGCACAGAGCTATGGCCTGAAATCAGAAGTTGTGGATGGTATGGATGTCATCGCGGTGGAACAGGCCGCCCAGCGTGCGTGTGATGCCATTCGGAATGGAGAAGGCCCCTACTTTCTCGAATTTACAACATACCGTTTCCGTCCCCACTCCATGTTTGATCCGGAACTGTACCGGGAAAAGGCAGAGGTACAAGCCTGGAAGGAGAAGGACCCCATCAAATTGTTCAGCCAGAAACTGTTGGCCGATGGCCTGATCAGCGATACGGATATTAGCCGTATTGAAGCCAAGGTACAGGACGAAATCACCGCTGCGGTGGAATACGCCGAGGCCGGCCAGTGGGAAGCGGTTGAAGATCTACAACGTTATGTCTATTCCGAGAGGGGGCATCATGAGTAACCAGCGTGAGAGCGGTACGGGTGAAACCACGTACCGGGAAGCCATCCGTGCGGCCATCCGCGAGGCAATGTTAGAAGACCCCCGTGTCTTCCTCATGGGCGAAGACGTTGGCCGCTACGGAGGTTGCTACGCAGTCAGTAAAGGTTTGTACGAAGAATTTGGGCCTGAGCGCGTCCGCGATACACCTTTGTCAGAGTCTGTCTTTGTTGGTGCGGGCATCGGTGCAGCGCTTGGAGGCATGCGGCCGATTGTTGAAGTCATGTCCATCAACTTCAGCTTGCTGTGTATGGACCAGATCGTGAACAATGCTGCGACCATTCAACACATGTCCGGTGGGCAATTTAATATTCCCCTCGTCATTCGGATGGCGACTGGAGCCGGTTTACAGCTGGCCGCGCAGCACTCGCATAGCCTGGAAGTGCTTTACGCGCATATTCCGGGCATTCGGGTGGTCGCACCGGCAACACTGGAAGATGCACGTGGCATGCTGGCAACCGCGCTGGAAGACCCTGATCCGGTGCTCATTTTCGAGCATGCAGGACTGTACAACCGGCCGGGCCAGATTGCGGCGGATGCCGGTGCGGTTGATATCGACCGGGCGGTGGTTCGCCGCAAGGGAGAGGACGTCACACTCATTACCTATGGCGGTTCGCTCTACAAAACGCTTGATGCCGCTGCCGCGTTAGCGGAACAGGGTATTCATGCAGAAGTGATTGACTTGCGAAGCCTCAGGCCCTTGGATGAGGCGACGCTGCTGGATTCCGTCCGCCGGACCCAGCGCGCTGTCGTTGTGGACGAAGGCTGGCGTAGTGGCAGCCTGGCCGCCGAGGTAATGGCACGCATCAGCGAGCAAGCGTTTTATGATCTGGATGCGCCCTTGGCGCGCGTGTGCTCCGAGGAAGTGCCCATTCCTTATGCTAAACACATGGAGCAGGCGGCACTGCCGCAAACGGAAACGATTATCAACACCGTGAAAAAATGTTTTGGAGATCGCAATGACTGAGTTCCTCATGCCTTCGTTGGGCGCGGATATGGAAGCGGCGACAGTGGTTGAGTGGCGGGTGAAACCGGGTGATGCCGTGAAGCGAGGCGACATTGTGGCGGCTGTTGAAACCGATAAAGGGATCATTGACATCGAGGTATTTGAAGAGGGTATTTTGCAGCAAATCCTCGTGCCAGTGGGTGAAAAAGTGAGTGTCGGTGCCGTCTTGGCGATTTTTAATGGCGCGGATCAAAAGTCATCTAAACCACCGGCTGATCCGGTTGAAAAAGAACAGCCAAAACCTGTGCCCGAACCGACTCAGGCCGATCAAAACGCTGTACCCACACCCACAGCAGAAAAAAGCACTCAACGTATTTCCCCGGCGGCTAAAAAACGGGCCAAGGCCCTGAGTGTTGATCTGGCCAATGTTAAAGGCACCGGTGCGCAAGGGGCAATTACAACGGCGGATGTTGAGCAGGCAGCAGGCAATGCAAAGCCGGATGCGATGCGTCAAGCGATTGCGTCAGCCATGAGCCGTTCCAAGCAGGAAATCCCTCATTATTATCTGGCTACGACCGTGGATATGACCGATACACTCGATTGGTTGGCAGAAAAAAATGCCAGCCTCCCGGTGCAAGCGCGGCGGGTTTATGCGGTGCTTTTAATCAAAGCCGTGGCGCTGGCGCTGGTCGAAGTGCCCGAACTTAATGGGTACTGGGTGGATGGGCAATTTGAATCCAGCGATCAGGTGAATGTCGGTATGGCCATTTCCCTGCGGCAAGGGGGGCTGATCGCACCCGCTTTGCACGATGTGCAAGGCAAAACGTTAGACACTTTGATGGCGGAGTTCCGGGATTTGGTTAATAGAGCGCGCGCAGGCCGGGTGAGCCGGGCGGAGTTTACCGAAGCAAGTGTCACCGTTTCCAGCTTGGGTGAGCAAGGTGTGGAAATGATGTACTCCATCATTCACCCACCGCAGGTTGCTATTGTCAGTTTTGGTTCCGTTATTGAGCGGCCGTGGTGTGTCGATGGCGCTGTGGTACCGCGTAAACTCATGAACGTTTCCCTTGCGGCCGATCACCGCGCCAGTGATGGGCATCGTGGCGCTCTGTTTCTTAATCACGTCAGCCAATATCTGCAACAACCGGAGTTGTTATGAACCGTGACCAGATTAAATCCGTGGTTTTATCTGAACTGTATTCCATTGCCCCCGAACTGGAGGACGAAGACATTGCGACGAATACCGCTTTTCGTGATCAATTTGACTTCGACTCCATGGACTTCCTGAATTTTGTGATCGGGCTGCATGAAACACTCAAAATCGATATTCCAGAGTCCGATTATCCAAAACTGCTCAGCTTGAGCGGCTGTATTGCCTATTTGGAGTCCAAAGATTTGCCCGGCTGAGCCAGCTCAGCTCAGTGTGCGTGAAGCTCGTTTTCCAGTTCGGCAACCCGCACGCTCACTGGAATCAGCGCATCGGGTGTGAGGCTCATTGAGTCAATGCCCAGTTTGACAAGAAATTCCGCGATTTCCGGGTAGTCAGAAGGCGCTTGACCGCAAATCCCACAATAGCGCTGGTTACGTTGAGCTCCTTTTACAGCCATTTCTAACATGGCCAGCACACCGGGATCACGCTCATCAAAATCGAAGGCGACAATCTCCGAGTCGCGATCTACCCCCAAGGTCAGCTGAGTTAAATCGTTGGAACCGATTGAGAAGCCATCAAAGTCCTGGGCAAATGCGTCAACCTGAACCACGTTATTCGGTATCTCGCACATTAAATATATTTTCAGTGAGTCATCTCGTTTCAAACCCTGCTCGGCCATGGCGGCGATTGTACGCTGGCCTTCTTCTACACGGCGGCAAAAGGGGACCATGACGCTCAGATTGGTAAAGCCCATGACGCTTCTTACCCATTCAATGGCTTTGCATTCCAGTGCAAAACCCTCGGCATACATGGGGTGGGTATAACGTGCTGCGCCCCGAAAGCCGATCATCGGATTGCTTTCTTCGGGTTCGAAGACGGCACCACCCAGCAGTTGTGCGTACTCATTGGTTTTAAAGTCTGATAAACGGATGATGACGGGTTTGGGGTAAAACGCACCGGCAATGCTGCCAATACCTTCGGCCAGTGTGGACACAAAATACTCAACCGGTGAGGGATAGCGGGCGGTCAGGTTTTTAATTTGTTGTTGTACAGACTTGTCCAGGCGCTCAGGGTGACAGGCGGCCATGGGGTGCAGTTGCACATGGTTGTTGATGATAAACTCCATGCGCGCCAGTCCCACGCCATCATTCGGCATTTGAGAGGTTTTCAGAGCCAGATCAGGGTTGCCCAGGTTGACCATGATTTTGGTTTTTGGGCGTTGTATTTCGTTAAGTTGAGTGACGGTTTTTTCAAAGGCTTGTTCGCCTTGATAAATTTCCCCGGTTTCACCCTTGCCACAGGCGACGGTAATGACGTCCCCGGTTTTTAGCTGCTGGGTGGCCACATCGGTCCCGACCACAGCAGGAATACCCAGTTCTCGTGCGACGATGGCTGCATGGCATGTGCGTCCACCACGGTCAGTGACGATACCGGCGGCTTCTTTCATGACCGCCCCCCAATCGGGCGAGGTGGTTTCTGCCACCAGTATTTCTCCGGGCGTGAAGTGCAGCAGGTCGTTATCGTCTTTGATCAACCGGACGTTGCCAGTGGCAATCTGGTGACCAACCGCTTTACCCTTGAGCAGAGGCTGGGCTTTGGTTTTCAGCGCATAACGCTCAAATCTATTTTGGGCGCGTTTGGAGGCGATGGTTTCTGGGCGGGCTTGAACAATGTATAAACGCTCATCAAGTCCGTCTTTTGCCCATTCGATATCCATAGGTTGAGAGGATCCGGCGAGCTGACTGTAGTGTGATTCAATGCGCAGCGCAATGTCAGCAAGCTGAATGGCCTCATCGTCCGTAATGGAGAAGGTTTGGCGTTCCGTATCGGAACAGACTTTTTCTTCGACCTGGTTCCCGGCAAAAATCAGTTTGGATTGTTTTGCGCCCAGGTGACGTTTCATCACGGCGCGGTAGCCGGTATTCAACCGATCTTTGTGGACATAAAACTCATCGGGGTCAATATTCCCCTTCACCAGGCTTTCGCCTAAACCACAGGTTGCAGTGGTGTAGACGACGCCTCGGTGTCCCGAATCTGTATCCAGGGTAAAGGTCACGCCGCTGGCCGCCAGGTCTGAGCGCACCATTTTCATCACACCGATCGAGAGCGCGACCTGGCTGTGGTCAATCTGATTCTGAATCCGGTAGCGGATGGCGCGTGGGGTATACAGGCTGGCATAGCAGCGCATGCAGGCGTCTTTGAGTGACGCCCCATCCACATTCAAAAAGGATTCGTGTTGGCCCGCAAAGCTGGCATGAGGCAGGTCTTCGGCTGTTGCAGAGCTTCTGACAGCAACGGTCAGCTCCTGGCCATATTCCTGGGTGAGTTGCTCAAAGGCCGCCATCAGCTCGGTGTGGACGGATTCGGGCAAGGTTGCCTGGTAGAGCATATTTTGGCACTGTTCGGCCCGCCTGAGCAGGTCATCCGGATTTTCCGGGACAAGGTCGCTGAGGATTTCTGCGAGCTTTGTTTCGAGGTCATTCTCCTTGATGAGTTGCGCATAAGCACGGGTTGTCAGTGCGAAACCATTGGGCACCAAAATATCGTGCTGATTCAGCTGGCTGTACATTTCCCCGAGTGACGCGTTTTTACCCCCAACCAGCGGAAGATCTTGCATTGTGATCGTGCTAAACCAGCACACGTAAGAGTTGTCTGATGACATTGTGCAACGCTCTCCAAGATAGTTTTAATCACAGCGGTGCGTGGCGTCGGCACAGGTTACAGACAGCTTAACTACCTGGCTTCCAGACGCCCATGGCCTGTTCGCTCTCAGCGATTTGGGTAGCTTTTTTGCCTTCGACGTCATCACACACGTATTGGCTAAATTGCTTCAATTGCTCCAGCAGCTCGGCTTTTCTCGATTTGGGTAAATCCACTTCTCCCAGTAAAAAGCCTGTCACTGCAGCCAAGTACTGGGCAACAATGCCCGGATCTTCCACGCCCTCGTCGTGCTCTTTGATGATGCTTTCGATCTTACGGACTAATTGTGCTGACAAATTGATTTGGCTCATGAAAAGGTTCCTTTTGGGTTGGGGGATCGCAGGTTTATTTTGGCCGTCGTTTACCGACCTTTGAATGCCGGGCTGGCCTGTTTGGCCAGAATAGCGTCCAGCGCCAGGCGGTGGTCCTCTGTACTTTGTAAGACCGCTTGGGCTGAAGCACAATGCTCAAGGTGGTCGGCGAGCGGTTGCGTTGTGCCCTGACGCATCAGCATTTTAATAAACCGGACCGCATTTGGTGGGCGGGATGCGATCTGCTGGGCCAGTGCTTCGGCCCGGGGCAAGAGCGCCTCCGGTTCGACGACATCATAAACCACACCGAGGCGCAGGGCTTCCTCAGCATCAAAAGTTCGGCCGGTGAGGAGAATATCCGTGGCGGCCTGCCAGTTGATTTTACGAGGCATAATCCACGCGCCGCCATCACCAGGTATCAGGCCCAGATTAACAAATTGCTCGCAAAAACGGGCGTTGGTGGAGGCGATGGCTATGTCGCAGAAGAGCGTCATATCCAGGCCGCCCCCGTAGGCGGGGCCATTGACGGCTGCAATCGTCGGGATATCCAGGGTATTCAGGCCTTGGGTAATGTGCTGAATACCGTCTACATAGGTGTAGCGGTGTTGCAAAGGAGCCTCTTGCTCGTCGGATGTTTTCAGGTCTTTGATATTGCCACCGGCACAAAAAGCTTTCCCTTCGCCTGTGATGATTAGCACACTGGCTTCCCGCGCTGTCTGCAGGCGCTTGAATACGTCAATAAATTCTGCCACAACATCGGGCTCTGTAATGGTATTCCTTCGATCATCCCGCGTCATTGTCAGGCGTGCGATACGCCCTTCAATTTCAAAGTTAATATTTTTATAGGCCATCTCACGCTCCTGTTCGTTGCTCATGTCTTTCACAAATGGTACAAAACCAAGTCCATTATAAAGAAACGATGAAATAAAACGGAGGAGAACGTGGGGCGTGTAGTCAGCGGAAAACGCGAGATTTCGACGGATCAATTAAATGAAAATGCGGCTCGAGGCGCGCAAGGTTTAAAAGCACAGGGAATCAGGGAAGGTGATTCCGTGGCATTATTTATGCGCAACGACTTTGCGTTTTTTGAAGTGAGCCTTGCAGCGGGGATGGTCGGTGCTTACCCGGTGCCGGTGAACTGGCACTTTAATCGGGAAGAGGCGGGGTATATCTTTCGGGACAGTTGTGCCAAATTGATCGTTGCTCACGGGGACCTGTTTGCACTCATTGAAGCAGAGGTGCCGCCCGGAGTCCCCGTGTTGTTAGTGGAAACTCCAGATGAAATCCGTGAGGCTTATTCACTTTTGCCTGACCAGTGCGAACTGCCGCCAAAATCCAATCGCTGGCTGGACACGTGGGAGGCGTGGTTGTCCCAGTTTGAACCTCTTGAGGCTGACGACTCCCAAGCACCCGGCAGCATGATTTATACCTCGGGCACAACCGGCCACCCCAAAGGTGTACGGCGTAACAGGCCGACCCAGCAGGAAGCAGCACGGGCTTTGGCCTTAAACAAGATTATGTATGGCTTGGAAGATCATTTAACCACGGTCATGTGTGGTCCCATGTACCACTCTGCACCCAATAACTTTGGCGCCCGTTGTGTGCGAACCGGGGGCACCGTGGTGCTACTGCCCAGGTTTGATGCTGAAACACTGCTTCAGGTGATTGAACGGGAACGCGTGACTCACTTGTTCATGGTCCCGGTTATGTTCATCCGCCTGTTGAAGTTACCCATAGCCCAGCGCCAGAGTTATGACCTGAGCTCACTTAAGTTTGTGGTGCACGCAGCGGCACCGTGTCCACCTCATGTGAAGCAACAAATGATCGATTGGTGGGGACCAATCATCCATGAATACTACGGCGCCACGGAAACAGGAGGCATTTCCTTTTGCACCAGCGAGGAATGGCTTTCTCATCCCGGTACTGTGGGAAAAATTCTTCCTGGCGTCGATATTCGGTTCTTGGATGAGCAGGGTGAGGATGTGGCGCCGGGTGATGTGGGTGAAATATACACACGTAATCATGGTCTGGCTGATTTTGTGTATCAGGGCGACCCCGAAAAGCGCCGCAATATTGAAGTGGACGGGATGATCAGCGCGGGCGATATGGGCTATTGGGATGAGGAGGGTTATCTGTACATCAGCGATCGTCGTAAAGATATGGTGATATCGGGTGGCGTCAACATCTACCCCGCTGAAATTGAAGCTGAATTGCAGCGGTTACCGGGCTTGCAGGATTGTGCAGTGTTCGGTATTCCTGACGCGGAATATGGCGAGTCCTTGTGCGCGGTCATCGAGCCGGAGAAAGGTGTACTGCTTGATGAAGATACTGTACGGCAGTTTTTGCGGGCGCATCTGGCAGGCTACAAAGTTCCCAAACACATTGAATTTAAAGATAAACTTCCCCGAGAGGATTCCGGGAAAATATTTAAACGCAAACTCCGTGAACCTTATTGGCGTGAAAGCGGACGAAAAATATAACTCTTAAGGAGGCTTGTGTGCTTGGCCTTCACACAAAAATAACAACGACTCAGGAGGAAATAATGGAGACAACGAATCACTTGCGTGGCAAGTATGCCATCGTCGGTGTGGGTGAGACCGCATACATTCGCGGGGCTGGGCGGACAACCCGGTCTATGGCAACCGAAGCCATCAAGCGGGCAATGGATGATGCCGGGCTTCAGCCGGGCGAAGTTGACGGCATGATGTCCTATTCACAGATGGATTCGACCCTATCGACATTTGTCGCCGGAGACCTTGGATTACGGCTGAACTATTTCATGGATGTCTGGGGCGGGGGGTCGAGTATCGAAGCCCTGATCGGCATCGCTACCGGCGTCATTGAAGCAGGGATGTGTAATACCATCGCCATCTTCCGGTCCATGAACGGCTACTCCGGTATGCGCTTTGGCGGCACAGGAAAACGTGCGGCTGAACCGCTGACAGGTGACCAGCTGCATGCCCGGGCCTACGGCTGGCAAAGTCCGGCGCAAATGTTTAGCCTCTCCTTCATGCACCACATGTACCAGTATGGCACGACTCCGGAACAGGTCGCTATGGTCAAAGTCGTGCACAGTGAGCATGCCTCTAATAATCCCAAAGCGATTATGAAAAAGCGCGTGAGCGTTAAAGACGTGCTTAACAGCCGCATGATTGTGAAGCCGTTGCACTTACTGGACTGTTGCCTGGAAACGGACAACGGCACAGCCATCATTGTGACCCGCAAAGAGCGAGCCTATGATCTTAAGCAACGCCCGGCCTTGATTCAGGCCGTTGTTGGTCGGTGCTCTAAACCCCGTTCTGATATGTACTACCAGCACGGTTCCTTGTCTCAGGTGGCGGGGCACTATGCTAAGGATATTCTTTGGAAAAATGCGGACTGTCAGCCGGAAGACATTGATGTGACAGGCTCTTACGATGCTTTTACCTTCACCAGCCTGCTGCAATTCGAAGACTATGGTTTTTGTCAAAAAGGTGAAGGGGGAGAGTACGTCAGTAATGGCACCACCCGGCTGGGTGGCAAGCGCCCCAACAATACCAGCGGAGGGCATCTGTGCGAAGGTTACACACATGGCATCAGCATGGTGATCGAAAACGTGCGGCAACTGCGTGGGGATGTTGACGACAGCTGCCCCATCGGACCCGATGGTAAGCGCCAGCATACCCATGACTACCGGGAAGGCGGCTGCCGTCAACAACCCGGTGTTGAACTCACAGCAAATCTAGGCTGGGCAACCCCGGGCACCGGGTCAGCCATGGTGATGACAAAAGGTTGAGGAGAACATCATGTCGATCAATACGCACTATCTGGATATGCCCATTGCCATTGAAGACCTGGATCAGGAGAATCTGGCTTACTTTAAACACTGCGCTAACCACCAGTTCCACTTGCAGGCCTGTACGGCCTGCCAGCAACTGCGCTATCCGCCCACAACCGCCTGCCCCTTCTGTGCACATTTAGGCTCGGAATGGCACCCGGTAGAAGGTCAGGGCACCGTATGTTCCTATGAGGAAGTCCATCACGCCATCCAGCCTGCCTTTAAACCGTTTTTGCCTTACCTGGTCCTTCTGGTTGAGCTGGATACCCAAAAAGACCAGCCCAGGCTTGGCGATGCGCTGCGCGTGATGGGTAACCTGACTGATCCGCAAGGCCGGTTAGCGGTGCCTGAGGTTGTGAAACAAGTGGGCATTGGTTCGCGCGTACGGATGGTTTTTACAGAGGTTGACCAAGGTATTGCGCTGCCACAGTGGACCTTGGATGAAACGGCCGAGCAGCCCGCCAAGCCTTGGCGGTATATCTACGAATAACCCTTGGGTTAATGTTTAGCCATGCGCAGACAAGCGCCGCTCTTTGCCGGGCTAAGATGGTTGAGGAGGGTTCCGAGATGTTGGAACCCTGCCCAATGCTTAATTTAGGGGGCGCAGGACTCAGGCATTTGTATTGCTGATTTAAAGGCTTGTTATCGATCAACATGTATCAAAAGAGGAGCCTGATATGGCCAACTACTATTCAATCGTGATTGTTTTATCGTTTGGGTTACTGTTCGTCGCGCCAGTGTCAGCGGCAAAAACGGTGAAGACAGATCACCCGCTGGTAACCGCTTATGCCGGTTCCAGTATTTACAGCAAAGCGGTTAAACAGTATGACGAATACCGCGTATTCCAAGGTTGGGACAAGCAAAACAAAAAATACAATACGCAAATGCTGGAAGGCAAAGTCACCAAAATATTGTATAAAAATCCGCCAGAGCGTTCACTGTTAGAGCTTTATCGTAATTATCAAAGAGCGCTTGAAAAAGAGGGTGTTACGGTACTTTACGAATGTAATCAAGCCAATCTGGAATGTGTTGACGGATATGTGGGCGCACATTTGCGGCAACAGTTTGATATTCATGCCATTGGGAACAAAGCGGGGCGGTACCTGTTCGCCAGGCTGGACTTGGAAGAGCAAACAGCTTATCTGGTACTGGCTGTGGGTGAGCAAAGCACGGATGTGCATGTGGTTGAAATGAAAAAAATGGAAACAGGGAAAGTGGCTTTAAATCTCACCGCACTGACAGAAAGCTTGGACAGACAAGGCTTTGTTGTGGTGGAAGGCATTTATTTCGACACGGATAAGACCGTGCTCAAGCCGACTTCCAAGCCAGCGCTTGATGAAGTAGCCAAGTTACTCAAGCAACGCCCTGAGCTTAAGCTTTACGTGATCGGACATACTGATATGCAAGGCAGCCTGGCCTATAACATGAGCTTGTCAGAAGGCCGGGCCCAAGCAGTTGTGACCCGGCTGGTCAGTGAATACGGCATTGCCGAAGCACAGTTGGAAGGCTACGGTGTGGGACCTTTGGCTCCGGTTGCAAGCAACAGTGAAGACGGAGGGCGTGCTAAAAACAGGCGTGTAGTCCTGGTGCAGCGTTAAGCTTGTGCATACGACAGCGTAAGTGTTAAGCCAGTTACAGATTCTGTCAGCGCGTCATGAGGCATCAAGATTGAAAAAGTTATGGATGGTATGCAGCGTGCTGGTCATAGGGGGTTGCTTGGCCAGTGATTCGAGTACTTATAGACATATGCAGGTTGAAAACAGACGTGAATGTTTAAAATCGTTCCAAACAAGTTATGAAGACTGTACGGAGCCTCTTTCTCAACCCTATCAAGTGTACGAGCAGGCGCGGGAGAAGGTATTGGCGGATCCGAACAACGAATAACACAGGTGTGGGCCTTGCCCGCTCCCATACAGGAAGTTATTGCTGATTGTTAGCCGCCGCTTGACCTTTAATAAATGGTGTACCCACCATCAATGACCAGTGTATCACCTGTGTGAAAGGCTGAGGCGTCACTGGCCAGGTAAACTGCTATACCGCCAAAATCATCCGGTTCACCCCAGCGGCGGGCAGGCACGCGTGGTATCACCTTGTCCGTGAAGGCGGGCGATGCTTGTGCTTCGTGCGTCATGTCGGTGGATATCCAGCCCGGCAGGATCGCATTGGCGCGAATACGGTAGCGGGCAAATTCAACAGCCAGACCACGCATCATCGAAACCACACCGCCTTTGGAAGCTGCGTAGGCTTCGTTGTTAGCCGCTCCGTCAATGGCTGCAACACTGGCTGTGACAATGAGGGAGCCGCCTGGGTCTCCCTTTTTAGCCCGCTCAACCATGTGCCGAGCCGCTTCTCGCAAGGTGAAAAATGCCCCCTTCAGGTTAATATCGAGCACTTTTTGAAACTGGTTGGCACTCATCTCCAGGAATGAGGGGGCGGGGAGGTAGATTCCAGCATTGGCAAAGACGGCATCCAGCCGCCCCATTTCGGAAATGGCCTCTGCTTGTGCGGCAATAACCGCATTTTCCTGGCTGACGTCAACAACTTGCGTCAACGTTTTTACACTGTGTGGCGCCAAGGCGGATGCTGCTTGTTTATTTTTTTCCAGATTGGTTCCCCAAATGACAATGTTCGCACCGGCAGCTGCGAGGGCGTTTGCCATGCCCAGTCCAATGCCACCGTTTCCACCTGTGATGAGCACGGTTTTCCCGCTGAGATTAAAAGGGCTAAAAGCCATGATTTTTCTCCGGATTGTTGGTCGGTATTTACGGGTGAATGCCCATGGAGCGACTAACAATTTGTAGCATGATCTCGCTCGCCCCTCCGCCAATAGCCGTTTGGCGAAGATCCCGGTAGTAACGTGAGATAATATTGTCATTAAGAACACCCTGACCACCCCAATATTGCAAGCACTCACTCGGCACTTCTTTTGCGAGTTGGCCTGCGAGGTATTTACCCATCGAAGTCAGGTTGCTGACATCCTGTCCGGAAACGTATTCTTCAGCTGCGCGGTAGGTGAGTGAACGCAGGGCTTCAATTTTGCACTTGAGCTCCGCCAGCTTGTAATGCACGACCTGGTTGTGCAAGATGGGTTTCCCGAAGACGATCCGGTCCTTGGTGTACTCAATGGTCGCCTCGATGACTTCCTCAAGGTTCAGGCAGGTGCGTGCGCACAAAAAGAGCCGCTCTTCCTGGAACTGTTTCATTTGATAGATAAAGCCACGGTTTTCTTCACCAATGAGATTGCGTTGCGGTACACGAACGTTGTCGAAGAACACTTGGGCTGTATCCGATGAGCGCAGCACCATTTTGTCCAGCCGTTTGGAGAAGGAGACACCTTTTTGCTTGAGGGGCACAATAATCAGGGATTTGTTTTTGTGCGGACCGTTTTCGGTGTCCGTGTTGCAAAGCATGCACATCCAGTCAGCCTGAGTTGCGTTGGTAATCCACATTTTGCTGCCATTGATAACGTAATCGTCGCCATCTTTTTTGGCAAAAGTTTTCATGCTGGCAACGTCTGATCCGGCGCTCAGTTCCGAGACGCCAATGCAGCCGACCAGCTCGCCCCGAATCGAAGGGACAAGGTATTCCTGGCAGAGCTCATCACTGCCGTGCTTAGCCAGTGCCGGGGTGCACATATTCGTTTGTACGCCGATCGGAGTGGAAACACCCACGGCTGGGATATGTCCCAGCGCTTCAGCAAAGGCGACTTCATAAGAATAGTCCAGCCCCAGTCCGCCGTATTTTTCCGGCTTGTTAATCCCGAGGAGGCCTGCATCACCCAGTTTTTTGAACAGTTCATGCGCAGGGAAAATACCTTCAGCTTCCCAGTCATCCAAGTTGGGACGAATTTCCCGGTCGATGAATTTGATGGTTGTTTCCTGGAGTGCGCGGTGCTCTTCTGTCAGTATCATGATGGGTTTTCCTCGGATTGTTTTTTCAGGTCGGCCAGATCTTCGTCTGAGCCAATATAGGCTTCACGTAAAAATTCAGGGACGCCATCCAGGTGAAAGCCTTCGTAAGCGACGGAGTTGCGATGGTCGGGCACGGGCCACATGGATTTTTCCAATGGTAAACCCCCATCCACCCCAATAATTTGTCCAGTGATGTAGCTGGCTGCCGGGCAAAGCAGGAAAACGATGGCGGCAGAAATTTCGGACTCGGTTGCAAAGCGTTTTAGCGGCACATCCCGGTAACGTTTTTTCATCCTTGCTTTAAACGCATCTGGATAGGTATCCAGGCCACTGGAGGCCACGGGGCCGGGAGCAATCGCGTTGAGGCGGACGCCGGAATGCGCCCATTCGAGCGAAGCGGTTTGGGTAAAGTTTGCCACGCCGGCACGCGCTGCGCCTGTGTGGCCCATCTTGGGCATGCCAAACCAGTAGGCAGCAATCACATTGATAATGGCGCCGCCGTGGTCACACATCCACTGGTTATAGACTTCACGCGACATAAAAAAAGTACCGTAGAGATTGTTGCGGATGACCGCATCCCAACCTTTGTCTGAGATGTCTTTTAGCGGGCTGGGAAACTGCCCGCCAGCACTGTTAACAAGCGCGTCAATACGTTTTTCTTCAGCGACAATTTGCTTCACAGTTTCGGCAACCTGTTCGCCATTGCGGATATCACAGCTGTGCCAGCTTGAGGTAAAGCCATCTGCTGCAAGTTCAGCGGCTACTTTTTTAAGTTTTTCTTCTTTGCGCCCCACCAATACAGGTTTGGCGCCCAGTGATGCCACTTCGTGTGCACAACAGCGGCCAATGCCACTGCCGCCTCCAGTGATGATAATGACCTGATCTTTAAGCATATCTGGCCTAAAGACAGAGTGGTACTCTCGCATGCTGGGGCCTCCACCTTATGATATTTTGTTGTTGTTTTCGTCTTAACTCAAGCATATCAAATCGTTAAAGGGCACGGTAATTTTCTGGTGATGCCTCTCACAACAAGGCGGAGCGGGAATAGGGTGCGATGACATAGATGTGTCATTTCGGGCAGATGACTTTCCCAATATCGCGCCAAATGTTCAACTTGATCGAAGTCCTTGATTCATCAGTGTATTTTCTCTGTACAAATCGCAGCGCTCCCTTTATAAATAAATCTGTACGGCTAAAGGAACGCATAGAACAAAAGGCTGTACGCCAATAAAAACAATATTTAAGGAGGGGATATGGACCTTGGGTTGAGTGGTAAAGTTGCTTTAGTTACAGGGAGCCACCGGGGCACAGGGCAGGTTATTGCAGAGCGGCTCGCCAGCGAGGGAGCTACGGTGATTGCACACGGTTTGGATGAAGGTTCGGCCGATCACGTGGCTGAGGGCTCCAAAGTAGAGTATGCCGTTTGGGGGGATATTCGTAATGAAGCCGGATCAGAAATTGCGGCGAAGCAGGCGTTAGCGGTTTCAGGCCGGGTAGATATTCTCATTAATAACTATGGTATGGCAGAAAACGGCAGTTGGACATCTGCAAGTACTCACGACTGGTTATCGATGTATCAGGTGAATGTCTTATCGGCGGTGCGCATGGTGGGGTTGCTTAAAGATGCCATGATCGATGCGGGTGGGGGGCGGATTATTCAATTGGGGACCATTGGTTCCACGCAACCGAATGCACAGCGGCCACATTATTATGCTGCCAAAGGAGCGCTTGCAAATGTAACGGTCAGCCTGGCTAAAGAACTTGCCGGTACCGGGATTACCGTTAACACAGTTTCGCCCGGGTTTATCCGCACACCCGAAGTTGAAGCCGGGTTTCGGGCCAAGGCAAAGCGCAAAGGCTGGGGCGAGAGTTGGTATGAAATAGAAGCACACATTGTCGCTGAGCGTTTTCCCAATCCTGTCGGCCGAATTGCAACCCGCGAAGAGGTGGCGGATTTAGTCTGCTTTCTTAGTAGTGTTCGCGCAGGCTTTATTAACGGGCAAAACATCCGCGTAGATGGCGGTGCGATTGATATTGTTCACTAGCCCATAATTGTTGACAGTGAGCAGGCTGGGATTGTTTTGTGGCCTGTTGTTGGGCAGCAGTTTTACTGCAGCTGAAGGCCTATTCGCGCTCAAAAAAATCAATTGCTTGCGAGAACTTGTGATGGAAATCTCAAGTACACATTTCTCTTTGTTGAACCCTGATCCAGGTCAATATTCTACCGAGGTGAAGCCTTAGACTGCATGTTTTTTAGCCCCAAGCACGGAACACCTCAATACAGTTCTGCGTGTGATGGATTTTATATTCTATTCTATAAAGTACAGCAGACATCTATGGATAGACTGCGACAGCCAGGAGGTAAGTAAACATGAGCGAACCACTTAAAATGGGCATTGTTGGTCTGGGCAAGATGGGCGGCATTCGCGCCAAGACCATTCGTGAGCATGATGATGCCGTTTTGGTCTGCGGCACCGATCCGAACCCACCGGCCGGCGGTTACGAAGATATGGAGATTGTGCCCGATTATCAGTCGGTGATTAATGCCGATGTCGATGCGGTCGTGGTGTGTACGCCGAATCGCTTTATCCC
>DJFX01000054.1:60682-64867 GCA_002432635.1 Halothiobacillaceae bacterium UBA5861
CCACCGGGCCGCAATATGGCGGATATCGAACGGATCATGGCGGCTGAACAGCGCAACCCCGGATTGGCGCTGAAAGTGGGTTTTAACCACCGTTACCACTACGGGATTCTGGAAGCGAAAAAAATCGTCGACAGTGGCGAGTATGGCAACATTCTGTGGATGCGCGGTGTCTACGGAAAAGCGCAGGGTTCTGGCAATCCCAACGAGTGGCGCAATAGCCCTCAGCTCGCCGGCGGTGGCATTTTGTTTGATCAGGGCATCCACATGCTGGATTTGTTTCGCCATTTCTGTGGTGACTTTACCGAAATCAAAAGCATGTGCACCACGGCCTTTTGGGATGTGCCGCAGGAAGACAACGCCTTTGCCCTGTTGCGAGACGACGCCGGGCGCATCGCAATGTTGCACAGCTCCTTCACTCAGTGGAAGCACAAATTCTGCCTCGAAATCTACATGGAAGACGGCTATGTCATGGTCGATGGGATGCCCTCATCGACGCGCAGTTATCGCGATGAATGGATTATTCACGCACGCAAACACACGGGTTACGCCATTGGCAATCCGCACGAAAACGCCACGTTTTGTAACACCGACCCATCGTGGGATATGGAGATGGCCGAGTTTGTTGACTGCATTCGCTCTGGTAAACCGGTACAAAATGGCACCTCGCGCGATGCTTACGAAGTGATGAAATTGGTCTTCGGCATTTACGATGCGGATGACAGCTTCACCGCGCCGCCCGAAATCCAAGCACAAAACGGGTAACGCAACATGGCAGACAGTACCCCCATCGCCGTGACCTCTCGCTCGTTCAGCCGCCACCCGATTCTGCGTGCGGAGCTACTCGAACGCTATTCCAATGTCCGTTTCAACGACGAGGGCGCGTCACTCAGCGGTCAGGCGTTAATCGATTTTGCCCAGGGCCGAAAAAAACTCATTACCGCACTGGAAACCATCGATGAGGCCTTTCTGGCTGGTGTGCCGGAGCTGGAGGCCATCGGCAAGTACGGCGTCGGCACGGATATGATCGACAAGGCCGCGCTGGCCCGTCACGGCGTGCGGCTGGGGTGGACCGGCGGGGGCAATCGCCGATCGGTGACCGAGCTGGTGATTACCTTTGCCATCTCATTGCTGCGCCACGTGCCCAAGTCCAATCTCGAAATCCGCGACAGTGTGTGGCAAAACTGTATCGGGCGCCAATTGTCCGAACGTACCGTTGGCATCATCGGCTGTGGCCACATTGGTAAAGACCTCACACCGATTTTGAGAGCCTTCGGCTGCACGGTACTGGCACACGATCTTCTTGATTTTCCTGAGTTTTATGCCGCCCATCAGGTAGAGCCTGTGGGTTTGGAAGAGTTGCTGAGCCGGTCTGATATCGTCACGCTCCACGTCCCGTTGGACAACAGTACGCGCAACTTATTGTCGGCGGAACGTTTGGCGCTGATGAAACCGGATGCGTTATTGATTAACGCGGCCCGGGGCGGCCTGGTGGATGAAGTTGCACTCAAAGCGATGCTCATCGACGGGCGCCTTGCTGGCGCGGGCTTTGATGTCTTTGCCACCGAACCGCCCGAGGATTACAGCTTGATGCAGCTGCCGAATTTTCTCGCCACACCCCACATCGGTGGAAGTTCCGAAGAAGCGGTGCTGGCGATGGGGCGGTCAGCCATTCGTGGATTGGACGAAAACGCCATTCCCGAAGTAACCGCATGACGGTGAACGAACGCCAATTTGCTGATATTGAAGCCGCGGCGACAATGCTTGCGGCTGATTTGGCCACGATTCTGCGCGCAGCCATTGATGCGCGAGGAAGCGCGGTATTGGCCGTGTCAGGTGGGCGCACACCGGCACATGTGTTCACGCGCTTGCGCGATGAGCCCTTGGATTGGGCTCGCGTCACGGTGACGCTGATCGACGAGCGCTGGGTACCCCCGACGCACGTGGACAGCAACGAAAAGCTGGTACGTGACTATCTGTTACAAGGCCCTGCGGCGAAGGCGGCCTTTGTTCCCTTGTACGGCGGTGAGGCGTCTCCGATGGAGGGCCAGCCTGCCTGTGAAGCGCGCCTGGCCAAGCTGGCACAGATCGACGCGGCGTATTTGGGTATGGGGCCAGACGGGCATTTTGCCTCGCTGTTTCCCGGCGATGCGGCACTGGACGTGCGCCAAGGGTGCTGTGCCGCCGTGCCCGAAACACCCCAGCGAGTGGCGCGTATGAGCCTCACTGCGCCGTTGATTTGTGCCGCCCGGCACCTATTTTTGCTGTATTCCGGCGACGACAAGCACGAGGTCTATCAACAGGCGCGACAGCCGGGCGACTATCACGAATTGCCGCTGCGTTTGTTGTTTGAACTGGCGCAAAACCCGGTCGACGTTTTACGCGTGGCTTAATCCAAAATGATCACAAACGACAATTTAACTCACCCAATCACCTTTACACACTGGAGCAACTGCTGATGAGAAAAAACACGGTCAAGGAAATCTGGCAAAGCGGTGGTGCGGTACTGAATGGCTGGTGTTCCATTCCCAGTTCGTTCTCTGCAGAAATCATGGCCCATCAAGGGTTCGATTCGATCACCATCGACATGCAACACGGCTTGGTCGACTACCAAACCGCAACAACCATGTTGCAGGCGATTTCTACCACCTCGGTGATTCCGTTCACACGGGTGCCGTGGAATGATCCCGGCTTTATCATGAAAGCGCTGGATGCCGGTTCCTACGGCATTATCTGCCCGATGATCAATACCGTCGAAGAGGCGGAAAAGCTCGTTGCTGCGTGTAAATATCCGCCCATGGGTTTTCGCAGCTTCGGTCCGATTCGCGCCAAATATTACGCCGGTGGCGCGACCCATGGTGGCGGCGATTATCATAATTACGCCAATGATGAGACGCTGGTCATCCCGCAAATCGAAACGCGTGAAGCGATTGCCAATCTCGACGAGATTCTGCAAGTGCCCGGCATTGGTGCCATTTACGTGGGTCCGTCTGACTTGGCGATGGCGCTCGGTTCTGAACCACGCAAAGGTCAAAATGACCCCGAAGTGGTTGAGGCGCGCAAAACCATTCTCGAAACCTGTAAGCGTCACGGCATTCCTGCGGGCATTCACACCAACTCCACTGAGGTTGCGGTGAATATGATCAAGCAGGGTTTCCAACTCACATCGGTTCAAAGTGACGACCGATTCCTCATGGCCATGGCCAAGCAGGAAGTTGGCGCGATTCGCAAAGCACTCGAAGAAAGTTGAGGACGATTCAATGAGTTTTCCCGATAACAAATTCAGCCACATCAGCGAGTACGCCACCGCGTATTTCAACGAAGTCACCAAAGCATCCGAAACGGTTGACGGCGAAAAATTGCAGCAAGCTGCTGATATTCTGACCAAGGTATATTCCGTCGGTGGGCAAGTGTATTCCTGTGGCAATGGGGGTTCGGCCGCCATCGCCAATCATTTGGTGTGTGACCACTGCAAATTGGTCCAAACCGACACCGACCTCACGCCGCGTATTGTCTCTTTGAGCACGACTGTGGAGATGATCACCGCGATAGGTAACGATATTTCCTACGACGAAGTGTTTGCCTATCAACTTCGGTCGCTGGCCAGACCCGGTGACGCGCTGATGACCATCAGCTCATCCGGGGACTCGCCGAACATCATCCGCGCCATCGAAGTGGCGAAAGATGTGGGAATTCCCGTGATCGCCATGTCCGGCTTTACCGGTGGCCGTTCAGCCAAAATGGCTGACGTCAGCCTGCATGTGGACGCCAACAATTACGGCGTCATCGAAGATGTGCACCAGTCACTCATGCACTTGCTGGCCCAATACGTCCGCCAGGCGCATATGGACGAGGATGTCATCAAACAGCGTAAGTTTTAGTCAGCGCAAACGCTCTGAATAAAAAAAACCGGTGCTGGGCTGTGGTCCCGTACCGGTTTTTTATGCACGGTGGTGATGAGTGGGCTGGGTTCGACCGGGGGTTGTTCTGTGGTTCGGGCTTCTCAAATGGCGCCGTCGAGTGCTTTTTGAGCCACGACGGCATATATGTGCCAGTTATGTCGTGTGCCATCCAACGCTACACCAGACGTTTTGTGCTCGGTAAAGGAAATGACCTCGTATCCGGTAAAACATTCTTTTACTTGCTTTTCGGTTAGTACAAAGGTGTTGGGCCAATATGCCTTTCTGC
>DJFX01000037.1:0-4355 GCA_002432635.1 Halothiobacillaceae bacterium UBA5861
CTAGCCGCAGTCACGCAAAGACTGCCTCCTGAACATCAGAGGCTTGATCATACGCGTGCGATTGCGCATCTTAATCGACCAGAGCCCAGGTTGGCGGTTGGCGAGCAACTCCGGGGAATTGCCAGCGCGTGCATTGACTTGTCGGATGGCTTGGCAGGGGATCTTAGACATATTCTTGAGCGCAGCCAGGTAGGTGCAGTGATTGATGCCGAGAAAATTCCACTTCCGAGCATGTACTGCCTGCAGGGCGACCGCCAGCAAGCACTGGAGTACGCGCTCTTTGCAGGTGATGATTATGAGCTGTGCTTTACCGTACCCGAGGAGAAGCTCGGGCAATTGTCGCCGGATCATTGGTTGTTTTCCACCTGCTGGTCCATAGGCAGGATGACGGATGAACCGGGATTGCGTATAAAAACGTATGCTCCACAAGGTCGCAGTGAAATTCATACACTAGCACGGTCAGGGTACACACATTTCAATTCAGCGGGTTGATGCATCAGCCTGAGGAGGGCTTATCAAGCCAGGAGTCGACAATTTGTTTTCCCCGCCTGTGAACTTCTTGGGATTGGGGTTTGGGTCAGGCCTTTCGCCGTGGATGCCGGGCACGATGGGTACGGTAGCGGCAATTGCGCCCTATCTTGCATTGCAATCGCTGCCGCTTTGGTTTTATCTCAGCTTCGTATTGGCTGCCGCTCTGGTGGGCATCGTGATCTGTGGTGCAACAGCCGATGCGTTGGGTGTTCACGATCATGGCGCCATTGTTTGGGATGAATTTGTAGGCTTTTGGGTGACCATGATTGCCGCGCCGGCTGGTTGGCAATGGGTTGTGGCCGGGTTTTTGTTGTTCCGTTTTTTTGACATCGTGAAACCCTGGCCAATCCGCTGGCTTGATGAGCATGTCGGAGGTGGCGTTGGGATCATGTTGGATGACCTAATCGCCGGCATTATGGCGTTTGTTTGCCTCCAGTGTACCCACTATGCGCTCAGTCGGCTGGTTTGAGTCAGGCGTATCGGCCTGAAAATGACCATGCCAGCCATGCCTGTTTTGGTATTCGGGGCGATATTTTTACTGCTTTCCGGTTGTGGTTCTCAACCAGAGAAAGCGCAGGCTCAACGCGAACACTCAACCCACGAGGCTATTTCATTGCGTTTGCTCGAGCATTATCAGGTGTGGCGGGGCGTACCGTATCAACTGGGTGGTATGAGCCGTCAAGGGGTTGATTGTTCAGGCTTTGTTTATTTGGCCTACAGTGATCTGTTTGGCGTGATGTTGCCTCGTACGACGCAGGCACAGTCAAAAGTGGGTCCCAAGGTCAATCGAAGTGCCTTGGCTCCAGGGGATTTGGTCTTTTTTCGAACAGGTCGGCGGTTACGGCATGTCGGGATAGTCATCGATCAGCAACGGTTCTTGCATGCCTCAACACGTCGGGGTGTGATGATCTCCGATCTGGATGACCGTTACTGGTCGGCCCGGTTTTGGAAAGCCACACGCCCGCTTGTGAGCCACTAGCGCGCACTCGGAAACAGATGCGCGGCTGGGTCAGCTGGGCAAGCCTGACGTTTGTCGTTTTATGGGGGCCACTGCCAACTCACCACGCCGATGCTGATCGATCAACGTTCGTTTTAACACTTTCCCGCTGGCCGTGAGCGGAAAGGCTTCCACCCGCGCGAAGTATTCCGGCATATCATATTTAGACAAACCTTCTCGACGAAGATGTTCCAGCAAGTCATTGATGGTTATTCTGCCGATAATGGCGATGCAGATTTTTTCACCGAGGCGGTCGTCTGGTACAGGGAAAACCGCCGCTTTTTCAACCGCCGGATGCCTGAGTGCGACGGCTTCAATGGGGGCGGGGTGAATATTGTGACCGCCTCGGATAATCAGGTCTTTGATTCGGCCTTTGATCGTCAGGTTGCCCGCTTCATCCAGTGAACCAAGGTCTCCGGACATAAACCAGCCATCCTGATTAAAGCTGCTTTCGCTAGCTGATTGGTTATCAAAATAACCAAGCATCAGTGCGGCACCTCGCCCGGCAATGTGCCCGGTTTCACCGGTCTTGAGGTATCGGCTGGGGTTGTCAGGGTCCAGTATACACACATCGTAAGCCGGGCCACCCCGGCCACAGGTGCCGACTATGATCTCGAA
Organism: Halothiobacillaceae bacterium UBA5861; assembly: GCA_002432635.1. Classification (GTDB taxonomy): domain Bacteria; phylum Pseudomonadota; class Gammaproteobacteria; order UBA5861; family UBA5861; genus UBA5861. The sequence continues at coordinate 2,147 of DJFX01000037.1, forward strand.
GGAGTCATCCGGGAAAGTGTACTGGTGAGATGAGTTTTCTGTCATACCGTAAACATTTTGAGGGGTAATTCCCTGTTTGATGAATGCTTCTGCCACACTGGGCGGGATCGGTGATCCGGCTAGATAAAACACTGAAACGTTACCCAGTCTGGGCAGGTTTCGACGGGCTTGTTCTGCGAGAATATCCATGGCATGTGTTGGGACGCCGAGCACATAGGTCGCGCCTGTTTGTACAATCCAGTCGAGCGCATGCACATCTGGTGGAGGGTGGTTGGTGATAAAGACGCCGCCACAAACCAGCCACTCGGATGCGGCTACCCAGGCAATGTGGTGAGACAACGGGCTGAGCGTCAGAATCCGCGTTTGTGTATCAAACCCCCAGGTCTCAACAAGCTTACGCACGCTGGAAAGCAACGTGTTCGCTGAGTGCATAACGCCCTTTGGTTCCCCGGTGGTGCCCGAAGTAAAGGCCAGGTAAGTGACATGATCCGGTGTTTTGCTCGGCGGGTGGTCGGGTTTTTTCACCGGTTTAGGGAGCGTGTCTGGCTCATAGATCACTTTTAGCGATGGCGCCTGCTCATACAGATTGTCAATGCTGATCTCATCCGGGTCAGCGCCCCAGCCCGGTTGAGTGATGAATGCTTTGGTGTTTAAACGGTTCAAGCGCTCAATGATTTCTGCCCAGGTATGGGTTTTATGGAGGGAAGGGTTGCAGACAAAACCTTCTCTGGAGCATGCGAGCAGAGCAATCACCGGGGTAATGCAATCAGACATCCAGACGGAGACTCTGTCGCCACCACAAAGCCCTTGGTCGATTAAGTCTCGTGCGAGTGCATCAGCATGGTGGATGACATCTTGCCATGTCAGTTTTGTAAAGCCGTCCTGTAACGCCAGCGCATGGGGCCTGGCAGTTGCGTGCTTGGTCGCTAAATCATAAAAGGTTTCATCAAACCAGAGTTTATCCTGGTAATACTTTTGAGCCGCAGCTGGGTTATGCAGTGTTAAAAAGGGTCTCATCAAACCGCCTCCCATGTTGTCTAAGCAATTGTTTCTGAGTCAATCAGAAATATGGTTGAGAGAGATTTTCTGCGATCGGTTTATGTTGAATTAATTTCCATGAGCTTCCTTCCATCGGGGTTGTGGCCGCTTTGAGTTGTAGTCATATGTTATGTGTTGCGGCCAGTGTTTTGATCCGCCGTTAAGGCAGGACTTTTTTAAATGGTTTTACAATGGTTTTGGCGTAAACGCCAGCGGTGATGTACGGGTCTTTGCTTGCCCATTCTTCAGCGGCTTCCAAGGATGGAAATTCGGCGATCACCAGGCTGCCTGTAAATCCGCTCTCACCCGGGTCGAGGCTGTCAATGGCCGGGTGAGGACCTGCAACGAAAAGGCGATTTTCACTTTTCAATGCTTCCAGTCGCTCGAGGTGTTTTGGGCGGGCGCTGAGCCGCTTCTCCAGGCTGTTTTCAATATCTTCGCTGATGATGGCGTAGAGCATAAAGTGTTCTTCCTAAGGTGCGTTGGTTTTGGGTTCCTGGATGTGCCGGGCCAAGTAGATGGTTTGCACAATGACGAAAAGGATGGTTAAGCCCAACAGCCCGAATAATTTGAAATTTACCCAAAACTCTTCTTTGTCACGTGCCGTTTCACATAAACCAATCGTAGTGGGATTGAAGTCAGCTTCACAGTTTAATGTTTCCAGCTGTTCACTGGTGACAGCCGGTGAGGCATTAACCAATGCCGCCTCAGCACGCAGGTAGTCACTGGCAAAGTAAATATTGAGCGCGCCACTGAAAAGAAAAAAGCCAACCCACATATAGCTTAAGCGGCGCCATATGGTATCCGTGAGCGAAATTTGTCCGCCGATCATGCGCTGTATCAACGGTTGTTTGCCGATGAAATGGCTACCCAGGAAGACGGCTCCAAAGGCCCAGTTAATTAATGTGGGCTTCCACATGATGAAACTTTTCTCCTGGAGTAACAGGGTCAAGCCGCCCAGAATCGTGATGAGAGCCAAGGATACCAGGTGCATGTTTTCAAACCGGCGGTGGCGGTACCAGAAAAGGCTGACTTGTACGAAGGAGGCTGCAATGGCGACAGCGGTGGCCACAAAAATGCCTTCCAGTTTGTAGGCGATAAAAAAAAGCAAGATGGGAAAGAAATCGTAAAGCAGTTTCATCGTGGTGATAGATACCGTATTAAATTCACA
>DJFX01000037.1:4550-5004 GCA_002432635.1 Halothiobacillaceae bacterium UBA5861
TTAAATTCACAAGGTTTAAGTATATCAGGTCGCGGGTGCCAGACTGCGACGCATGATGGACTCTGCCATGTCCCGCAGCTTTGCCCGTTGTATTTTGTTGCCATTGGCACTTAATGTGACAGGAAAAGCGTCAATCGGTTCAAAATGTTGGGGTACTTTGTACTTCGCCATGCCTTTCTCGCAGTATTGGCGTAGCAATTGATTGTCCAGCTTGTTTGCATCCGCCGGAATGATAAACGCGCAGAGCCATATTTTACGTGCTTGTTGAACGCCGACGACCTGGGCTTCACTGACAGCCGGGTGTGTTTCGATGTAGCCTTCAATTTCGGCGGGGCTCACGAGAAACCCGCTGAGACGGATCGCATCGCCAAGCCGGCTCAAGAAAACCCAGCTGCCATCGTCGCGCGTGTAACCCAGATCACCGGTTTTAAAAAAACCATCTTCGGTGAAGGCT
>DJFX01000017.1:0-242 GCA_002432635.1 Halothiobacillaceae bacterium UBA5861
GCTTCATAAAGTTCCAATGCGCGCTCAACCATCAAACTCGCGGCCTGAATCGCGGTATAGGCGCGGGCAATTGGAAATTGAACGCCTTGATTCTGCCCAATCGGCCGGTTAAATAAAACGCGTTCCTTGGAGTATTCGGTCGCTTTATCGATAAAATAACGACCATCCCCGATGCACTCAGAAGCAATGAGAATACGTTCGGGGTTCATACTATCCAAAATATATTTGAAGCCCTTGCCCTC
>DJFX01000017.1:464-745 GCA_002432635.1 Halothiobacillaceae bacterium UBA5861
ATATATTTGAAGCCCTTGCCCTCCAGGCCAATCAGGTTCTCGGCTGGGACTTTCATATTGTCGAAGAAGATTTCTGTTGTTGAGTGGTTAATCATTGTCGGGATGGGTTTGATAGTCAGCCCCTGACCTAATACCTCGCGCATGTCGACTACAAAAACAGACAACCCGTCTGTTCGCTTTTTGACGTCTTCTTTCGGTGTGGTTCGGGCCAGCAACAGCATAAGGTCGGAGTGTTCCGCGCGAGATGTCCAGACTTTTTGCCCATTGACAATGTAGTGATC
>DJFX01000017.1:966-1124 GCA_002432635.1 Halothiobacillaceae bacterium UBA5861
TGCCCATTGACAATGTAGTGATCACCTTTACGCACAGCAGTGGTACGTAAGCTGAGTGTGTCTGTACCGCTTGTAGGCTCAGTGACACCAAAAGCCTGCAGACGTAAATCACCACTGGCGATGCCCGGCAACCACTTGCGTTTTTGCTCTTCGCTGCC
>DJFX01000017.1:1430-1619 GCA_002432635.1 Halothiobacillaceae bacterium UBA5861
TGCCTCAAAATCGTACCCATGATGTACATTTGTGCATGACTGGCAGAGCCATTACAGCCCGAGGCCTGAACCTCTTCCAAGACCGCACTTGCCGCACCTAGAGGTAACCCACTGCCGCCATACTCTTCGGGAATAACCGCTCCAAGATAACCCGCATCATTAAGGGCTTGTACAAACTCCGTAGGGTAG
>DJFX01000017.1:1865-39500 GCA_002432635.1 Halothiobacillaceae bacterium UBA5861
CTCCGTAGGGTATTGGCGGGCACGATCCTTTTCACGCCAGTATTCACCGGGAAAATCCTGACATAACTTTTGAACAGACTCGCGGATTTCTGGAAATCGTTTACTGGTGGACGGGATCATGGGTTCAGCTTCTCCAAATTAGTGTGATGCCGGTAGAAAACGGCTTTGCTTGAGGCCTCTTTCACTGTGGCAGACTGGCTCGTCAAAATAATGATTTGTTCTACCTTTAGCCAACGAGCATAAACGGAAGATTTTAAACCAAATGTGTTAAAACTGTCCAAATTGAAGTTTCAGTGGGGAGTGGCGGTTCTATTTCCGATTAATCAGCCGCTGGATGAGTGCTTTTGTCGAGCTGTCATGGGAGTGGCCTTGGCCATTGGATGTGTCAGTTAAGGTTTTTAAAATTGTTTTTCCCAGCTGTTTACCCAGCTCCACACCCCACTGATCAAATGAATTGATATTCCAGATGACTCCCTGGACAAAAACTTTATGTTCATACAGTGCAATCAGTGCACCCAATGTTTTGGGGTTGAGTGTATCCAGTAATAAGGTATTCGACGGACGATTTCCGGCAAAGACTTTATGCGGTACGAGTGCTTCATCAACATCGGGCTCCATTTCACGTCTGACTTCATCGATATTTTTCCCACGCATCAACGCCTCAGACTGGGCAATGAAGTTAGCGGCCAACGCCACTTGTTGTTCTGAATGCTCGCTCTCCGATGGTATTGCTAGAATAAGGTCCGAGGGTATCAGTTGGGTCCCCTGGTGAATCAGTTGATAATACGCATGTTGTGCATTCGACCCCAGTGATCCCCAGATAACCGGGCCTGTTGTGTAGTCCACAGTGTGACCATCGCGATCAATCGATTTACCATTACTTTCCATATCCTGTTGCTGAAGATATTCCGGCAAAAACTGCAAATGCTGGTTATAGGGCAAAACCACATGCGAGCTTGCGCCGCAAAAATTGTGATACCACACACCCAACAAAGCCATAATCACCGGCATGTTCTGTGCCAATGGCGTGCTCATAAAATGCTGATCCATTGCATAAGCACCCTCCAACAACTGTTCAAAATGTGGCACGCCGATCGATAGGGCAAGTGGCAAACCGATCGCTGACCACAGTGAATAGCGGCCCCCAACCCAGTCCCAAAATTCAAAAACACAAGCTTCATCAATGCCATAAGCCGCTGCACCCTCGCGATTGGCCGAGACCGCGACAAAATGCTTAGCCAGATGTTTTGGGTCACGGCTGCAGGCCAGAAACCACGCTTTTGCTGCATCCGCATTCAGCATGGTTTCTTGTGTGGTAAATGTTTTGGAAGCAATTACAAACAAGGTTGTTTCCGGATTGCAATTTTGTAGAACATCCTGAAGGTCGTTAGCATCCACATTCGAGACAAAATACGTGCAGATACCCGGTACCGCAAAAGATTTCAGCGCAGAGTAGGCCATTTTAGGCCCCAGATATGAACCCCCAATGCCAATACTTACAATGGTATCTATTGGCTGACCGGTATAGCCCCGCCATTCGTGGGAGTGCACGGTGTGACAAAATGACTTCATGCGTGCAAGCACTCCTCGCACGTCTGGCATCACATCCTGGCCAGCATGATAAACCGGCTGATCGGAACAGTTACGCAGAGCCGTATGCAAAACGGCTCGATGCTCCGTCGTGTTAATCACCTCCCCTTGGAACATTCGCTGGCGCCACACTTCCAGCTGTTGTTGTTCAGCAAGCGTCATCAAGTGTAGGAGGGTTTCCTTGGTGATCAGGTTTTTGGAGTAGTCAAGAAAAATACCCACAGCTTCTATGGAGAATCGCTCTGCCCGATCAGGGTCCGATCGAAATTCAGCGCGTAAGTCGAGTGAGTGGATTGCTTGCTTGTGAGACACAAGCGCTTGCCAGGCAGGGGATTCTGTAAGCGTCGACATCATTCGTCCAGCAAAATTTATGTTTGTTGATCTCGGTAAGAAAAGGAACCCCTTCTCACACAGCCATAGCCCAAAAGTTCAAGGATTGCACAACTGGGGCAAGCTTGATCAACCTATGCTTCTCCAATCACCGTGCGCCTGGAGTGATAAGCGCTGGTAGTGTGTGTTCACCTATAGAACTTTCTTAGGTACTGACTGTAACCTATATCAACCGGTCAACGCAGCTATTTTATTGCTTATTGCTAAAACACTTATACAAACGCACAAAAAGATTGCTGCTTACCGCTCGCTAAGCAAACGTTACACGCTCGCCTTGCTGCGCGTACTGAACCAGCTGAATACGATTTAAACTCGTCTTTTTTGGAGGAGATGAGCTACCCTCGCCCCTTTCATCGTCATAACGAACTAGCTTGCGTGACTGGCTTTGGATTGAGCCAAGGCCGTGTATTGATGGATAGGAAGATTATCGATGAGCCTCGCTTGCCCCAGGTGTGCCGCTACTAAAACCACCAATTCCTCAGGCTGGCTCACCTCAGAAGGAGCTCGTAGCCCTTCTAAAGTAAGAATTGCAAAATAATCGGGCTCAAACCCATCATCAGCCAACGCCTGCTTGGCTTTGTCTTCCAGAACTTTATAGTCACGGCTTCCAGCAATAACTTGCTCGGCCGTTTCAGACATGAGTTGAAAAATTAATGCGGCTTGCTGCCGCTCATTATCGGAGAGATAGTTGTTGCGCGAACTCATTGCTAAACCATTCCGCTCACGCGCAGTCGGTGCACCGACAATCTCTACCGGGATATTTAAATCTTCAACCATCCGCCGCACAACAAGCAGCTGCTGATAATCTTTTTCGCCAAAGACTGCAAGCTTTGGTTGTACCAGGTTGAATAACTTGCAAACAATGGTGGCAACGCCTCTAAAGTGTCCCGGTCTGTGAGCTCCACACAGAATATCCGTAATCCCTGGCACATCGACATAGGTACTGTTTTCAAATCCCCGTGGATATATAACTTCAGCGGGTGGGTTGAATAACAAGTCCACACCAGCATCTTGCAGCTGGCGTTTGTCTTCTTCAAAGGTACGTGGATAACGCCCATAGTCGGTAGGGCGATCAAATTGCATGGGATTAACAAAAATACTGGAAACAATGCGGTCAGAGCGTTTTCTTGCCTCTTCAATCAGTGACAAATGACCTTCATGAATATTACCCATGGTAGGCACAAAAGAAACCTCATCATCTGCCCGCCGCCAAGCGTTCAATATACTTCTTAAGTCGGAAACCTGTGTCACAACTCGCATATTCTTTTCACTCTAGAAACTGGACCAATTAGGAAAAAGTATGCTCAGCCGCAGGAAAAGTACCTGCCCGAACCTGTTCGTCATACGTCTGAATAGCAGCCAGAATGGATTCGGCACCCGTCATGTAATCTTTAGAAAAAAGTGGCCTTTTACCTTTACTGATACCCAGTATGTCGTATAACACTAAAATTTGACCATCCACATCAGCCCCAGCACCAATACCAATGACCGGAATCTGAACCAACTCTGTGATTTCCTTCGCCAATAGCGCAGGCACACACTCCAGTAGAATCATGTCAGCGCCAGCTTCTTCCAGTATTTTTGCATCCCTGCGCATTTTTTCTGCCGTCGGGTTGTCGCGACCTTGAACACGGTAGCCGCCCAGTTTATGGACTGTCTGTGGGGTTAAACCCAGGTGTGCACAAACGGGGATACCGCATTCGCTTAATCTTCGCACCATTTCGACTTCCAGCGCTCCCCACTCAAGTTTGATAATCTTTGCGCCACCCTCTTTCATCAACCGAGCGGCATTGATCAATGCCTGCTCCGGCGTTGCATAGCTCATAAAAGGCATATCAACCATCAGAAGCGCTCGATTCAAGCCTCTTGAAACAATCTGTGAATGGTAAATCATCTCATCCATGGTGACAGGCAATGTCGTCTTCAAACCTTGCACAACCATTCCTAAAGAGTCCCCAACAAGCACAAAATCAACACCCGCTTCGTCAATGACTGCCGCAAAGCTTGCATCATAGGCTGTCAAGCTGGTGATTTTTTGCTTATCTTGTTTCATTTTTTTCAGTTTAGAGAGGGTAATTGCACCTTTAGGGGCAGCAGACTGGACACTCATGGGACATTTCTCACTGGCAGGCTTCTCTTAAAGGAGGTCATTTTGCCACGTTAAACGTTAATTTCAAGGAAATCAGCAGAAATAAAACGAAGTTTTAATGGTTGATCCAATAAAACATTAAGGCATTTAAGCGTATCCAAAAAAATGGAGATCTACGAATACAGATCTCCACTTTGTTATGCCTGGTACTGAATCAGAAACAGGCTTTAAGCCTTAATACTTAATTTTGCTGAAGACTTCAGTGTAAAGTCTATCCGCCAGTTTGTCCTGGTCATAACCGACCTCAGCGACAATTTTTTCCCACTTTTCAAGGCTTTTTAGAATCGCGTCAATCACGGCTTCTGGGTCTTTCACACCCCGTTTCTTGGCCACTTCGGCCTGGCTGACATTAAGCTCTTCCGTAAATTGGCTTTTTAACGCAGATAATTCCGGGTTGGACGGCACAAAATTCACGCCCTTTTCTTTCGCTAATTTTGCGACTTCATCTTCATCTTTCACGTAGCCAAACGCGATCCGAATCAATGCAGCCGGGGTCTCACGCAGAATTACTTCTTTTTCTTTTGGAGAAAACCCTGCCCAAACATCAGTATTAAAATCGATGATAGCACCACCCATGTAAGCGCCCATCGGTTCTTCAACCACGTATTTCACCATATCCCAAAGCGACAATGTCTTCAGCCAGGCGCTTGACCCGATAATACAGTCAAGTTGGCCTCTCTCAAGCGCTTCATAAGCCTCAGCATTCGGCATACTTACGGGAATTCCCTCCATGGTTTTGGCCCAGTTGCCAAATACACTGCCAGCAGAGCGCATTTTTCGACCCTTAATATCGCTCAGATTATCGACGGCATCTTTACACATAAGCTTATAAGAAGGTGTGGTATAGGCGCCAAAATATTCGATCCCATTTTTGCGCCATTCTTCAAGACACTGAGGGCAGTGCAGCAAAGTAGCTTCTGTAACCGCAGCGGTCGAAACAACCGGATCCACGCTGTGGAACCCCATGTCGGACATGAGTGTGTTAACAGGAAACACGCTGGGAGTATACAGAGCAACAACCAGACCGCCGTCCATTAAACCGTCGCGGATGGCCGAAGCGGTTGCCTTACCACTGGCAATTGCCCCACCAGGGTGCAGTTCAATCTTCATGCTTCCGCCCGTCGCTTTTTCAACATTCGCAATAAACGGCTGCATGCCATATTTATTCGCAGTATGGGACAGACCTACAAAAGAACCATAGGTGACTTTGGTCTCTGCACTGGCGGGCTGCCACAAACCCATCGCTGCAACCAGGCAAACAAGCCCTAATTTTAACCCTTTATACATTTTAAATACTCCTCCATTAAAAATGATTGAAAACACCAATACTCAAGTACTGGTATTTTCAGCTTTTTATTTCACTTTGCTGTAAACATGCTCCCAAAGTGCTTGGGTAAATTTTTCTTGGTCGTTACCAGTTTCAGCCACAATCCCTTCCCATTTTTTCAGGTTAGCCACAAATCGTTCAGCAATCGCTCGTGCATTTTTAACTTCCTTTTTCTGGGCAATCGCAACTGCATTATCCAACTCACCTTTCGCATGCTCTTCAATCAAAGCAGCCAGTTTCGGCCCTGGTGGCACAATGTTAACGCCTTTTGCCTTAGCGGCTTCAGCCACTTCTTCGGAGTCTTTGATATAGCCCATCACAGTACTAACCACGTATTTATTTGCGAGCTTTATAATGATTTGTTGTTGCTCTTTCGTAAATGAATCCCACTTTTCCGCACTGAAGGCAAATAGTGGCCCGCCCATAAAAGACCCCATGGGCGCGTCAATGTCATATTTGATTAAATCCCACAGTGACAGTGTTTTAAGCCAGGCCGTTGAACCAATCACACAATCCAGTTGGCCGCGTTCGAGCGCTTCATAAGCGTTCGCATTGGACATGGTGACAGGCACACCGCCCATAATTTTGGCCCAGCGGGTATAAAGTGCACCAGCGGCACGCATTTTCAGGCCCTTAATATCATCAAGATCCTTTATTTCCTTTTTACACATCAAGTTATAAGACGGCGTCACATAAGAACCAAGCTGTTTGATGCCTAACTGTTGGTATTCTTCATCGCATTCTTTGCAACCCACTAATGTGGTCTCATTAATTGCCCCAACAGTAACCAAAGGGTTCTTGCTCAAGAAAGCCAGATTCGTGGTCACCATACTTACCGGCATTTGATCTGGGATATAGATGTTGGCAATAAAACCCGCGTCCAACAGGCCGTCTCTCACTGCACTTAATGTGGCTTTGCCGCTGGCTATCGAACCACTGCTGTGCAGAATCGTTTTGATTTCACCATTAGTTTCTTTTTCAATGTCTTTCAGCCAGGGCTCCAAACCGTATTTATTAACGGAATGCAGTGGTGGCAAAAATGAACCATAAGCCACTTCATTAGCAGAAAAAGCCGCCGGGGCCATGCCAATAAAAAGAGCCGAGGTCAAAAAGCACAAAGCTCTTTTCAAGGTTAATTGTTTTTTCATTTTTTAAAATCCTCCAAACAGTTTTCTTCTATTACATGTATGAAACGCTCTCTGTCGCTTTCACCACACACTCCAAAGGTAATTTTTGCGTCGACCAACTAAGGTTTGACTTTGCTAAACACCTCATTCCATAAGGCCTGTGCATACTTTTCAGGGTCTTCACCTGTCGTGTTAACAATGTCCTCCCATTTCTTTAATTTTTGAACAAACAGATCTGCGATTTCCTGAGGGTTTTTAACACCCTTTTTCTTGGCCAGTTCAACAGATTCCGTCAGTTCCCCCTTCCTATGTTCATCGGTAAGCGCTACGAGTTTCGGACCGGGCATGACCATATTAACCCCTTTTGATTCCGCCACTTTCACCACTTCCTTTTCATCGTTTGCGTAACCGATGATGGTTCTTGCCAAATATTTTGATGATAGTTTGATAATGATTTCTTTTTGATCGGGAGTGAATTCAGACCAGGTGTCATGACTGAATGCAAACATGGGTCCGCCCATAAAAGCACCCATGGGCGAAACAACAGTTGTTTCTACCAGGTCCCACAAGGAGAGCGTTTTCAACCAGGCTTTGGAGCCGATCACACAATCCAATTGTCCGCGCTCAAGGGCTTCATAAGCGTGTGAGTTCGCCATGGTCACCGCCACGCCACCCATCGCTTTAGCCCAACGTGCATTCGTTGAGCCTGCGGCACGCATCTTTAAGCCTTTCAGATCATCCAGATCTTTCACTGCTTTTTTACACATCAAGTTGTAGGAGGGCGTCGCGTAGGACCCAAGGAAGATGATCCCGTTTTTTTTGTTTTCTTCTTGACACTCGGCACAGTCAACCATCATCACTTCATTCATGGCCCCCGCGGTTACCAAAGGATTTTTGCTCAAAAATGCAAGATTGGTGATCACCATGCTGACGGGTAACTGATCGGGAATATAGATATTGGCCACAAAGCCGCCATCCATCAGACCATCCTGGAGTGCAGATAAGGAAGCTTTCCCACTGGCAATAGCGCCTGCCGGGTGGAATACCCCTTTAATTTCACCTCCCGTTGCCTTTTCTATTTCCTCTAACCAGGGTTTGACGCCGTAAATCGTTGTTGAATGACTCGGCGGCAGAGGGCTGCCATACTCAATCTGATTGGCGGCAAACAAGCTACTATTGAGAACAAAGAGTACGAATGCGGTGCTGTAAAGCCATGCGATTTTCATTTTAATCATCATTTCACTCCCCCTTAGGTGTTTATTTTTATATTTTTCCTCGTATTACTGTTAGATCAATTACTCCATCAAACTGGGCAGGTACAAACTGATTTCTGGAAAGGCGATAAGCAGCCCTACAATGAACGCTTCAGCCACCATGAACCAAACCAAACCCTTAAAAATAGTCGGTAAGGCAACCGTATCGCCAACGACACCTTTCACAACGTAAGCATTCAGGCCAACAGGTGGCGTTATCATCCCGATTTCTAAATATTTAATGACCAAGACACCCATCCAGATCAGATTGAGACCTAACTCTTCATACATGGGTAAGAGGATAGGCAGGGCCAGCAACATTAAACCGATGGCATCCAAGAACATGCCCAAAACCACAAACATTAATGACGACCCAATGACCAGCCATAAAGGATCGAGGGCCCAATCACCCATTAAGCCGGCAAGGTAACGGGGAATACCCGCCAAGAGTAAAAAGCGGGTGAGCAAGATCGCACCTACCGCGACGAAAAAAATGGACGCCGTGCTATGCAGTGTTTCTTTAATGCTATCTCTAAGGACCGGCCAGGTCAGCTGCCCCTGTAATAACGCAATAACTAGAGCCAAAGCCGCCCCAATTGCCCCAGCCTCTGTCGGCGTGGCAATCCCCATATAAATGCTGGCGATCACGCCAAACACGAGAATCGGGATTGGCCAAATCGTCAGCAGAGAACTAAAACGGTCATTCCAGGTAATTTGGCTGCTGTCGTAACGTGGCGCCAGGGATGGGTTCAGCATACAGCGCGTAACGATCAACAGAGTGTAAACCAGCGCGGTCAACAGACCCGGCAAAATACCAGCAATCAATAGCTTGCCGATTGGCTGCTCTGTAAAGATCCCGTAAATGACCATCAAGATGCTGGGGGGAATCAATGAACCCAAGGTGCCACTTGCAGCCACCACAGCCGTTGCCATGCCTTTTTCATACTTGTATTTGAGCATTTCTGGAATGGCAAGCCGTCCCATCGCTGCAGACGTTGCCATACTTGATCCGGACGCAGCGGCAAAGCCCGCACTCGCCAGGTTAGTTGCAACCGCTAGACCACCTGGTAAAAAACTTAACCACAGCCTGGCGACATTAAACAGCTTAGCGGTCATACCAGTGTGATAGACAATGGCGCCCATCAACAAAAACATGGGTACCGCTGATAAAGACCAATGTGCCACAAAATCATAGGGCAACACAGCAAGCGAGCCCACCATGGCGTTGCTCCCCCGAAGTACCCATATACCAATGATCGATACGCCGCCCAAAGCGATCCCAACAGGTACACGCAATGCCATTAACACCAGTAGAACGCCAATACCTGTAAAACCAATCGCAAGTGGTGTCATAATCCCCCTCCAATCACTGCTTATTTACGTACGCAGCCTTTTGTTATTTATGTGTTTTTATTTATTAATTTAATGTTTTGCCTGGTAATCAAGGCGCTTCGATCTGTTTTTTGAGCGTTGCATTTTCCGACAGATTGATCAGCATTTGACACACCATCCAGATCATCATGAGCAGTAAACTCACGGGCAAAATCCAGCGTGTTGGCCAAATCAATAAATCCAGATTGAAAATATCAGCTGTTTGATTAACGCTCGTCATTCGGATCGCTTGTTTAATGCTGCCCCAAATGTAGAGTCCCATGTAAAACAATCCGAACAGTGTCACGGGCACATTGAGTAAGGCGGCACCGCGGGGGGAAAGTTTTTGCGTGAAAAGCTCGATCACGATATGCCCTTTTTCTTTCTGCACAATGGCTAAGGGTAAAAATGCAACCATTGTCATAAAGTAAAAGGCTACGATCTCCAAAACACCGGGAATCGGGTGATTAAACACGTATTTACCAATGACATCACTCACAACGAGCACCATCATTGTAAAAACCCCAACACCCCCAAGAAACATACAAAGATTGGATGCGCCATTCAGCACACGTATAAACATTTTCACGCTTTCCTCCTCATTCCTAAACGGTCTGCTGTATTCAGCGAGCCGTGATTTTGCTCCTTCTCTTATGGGTTACCGGAAGGAATCAAAGTTATCTGTCTTATTGACTGATCAGTGAAATACTAACCCACTATGAGGATTAGTTACTATTACTTTTACAAAAACTCAACCGTAATTGTAATATTGTCTCTTACTATGAATGCCGAAAAGGTTCATTCAAAAATCACCCTTAAAGGTAACAGTCGGCCCGACTTTGCAACACATTTAGCCGTATAATTCCCTCTCACCGACGTCCAAAACGGTTAAATCGTCTTAAAAATGCAAACTCCTCCTGTCGTACTGACAATCGCAGGCTCAGACAGCAGTGCTGGCGCGGGCATCCAGGCAGACTTAAAAACATTCTCAGCCTTGGGTGCCTATGGCATCTCTGCGATCACCACCATCACAGCGCAAAACACGCAGGGCATAACCGCTGTGCATCAACTCCCTGCAGAAATAATCCAAGCACAGATCGATACGCTTTGTTCAGACTTTGAAATCGCCGCCGTCAAAATCGGTGCTCTCGGCGATGAAGCCAGTGTGAATGCGGTGATCGATGCGCTCAAGCAGCATAAACTACCGAACATTGTGCTCGATCCCGTTATCATCGCCAGTAGTGGAAAAAGGCTACTCTCACTACCAGCACTGGCTGCCTTGCGGGAGAAGCTGGTGCCACTCACGGACTTGGTGACTCCCAATCTTGATGAAGCCTGTGCACTCATTGCGCACCCTCCCCCTATCAACCGGAAAATGATGCCCGAAGTCGCGCGAAAAATTTGCGCACTCGGTGCAAAAGCCTGTTTACTCAAAGGTGGCCATTTGTCGGGCGAAGACGCATTGGACATCCTGGATACCGGCCAAGAACATCATTTCCTTTCCATTAAAAAAGAGGGCCACTCAAGCCCCCATGGAACTGGATGCACTCTCTCTTCTGCTATTGCAGCACACCTGGCACTGGGTTACGCTTTGTACGACGCAGTTTCCTTGAGTAAACGTTACCTCAGCAGTCGTCTAAAACCTGGTCACCGATTAATATTAGGTGAGGGTTTGGATCTACTCCACCACAGCAAAGACCTCCCGAAATAAGGGACTTTTCCTTTGCATCCATTCGCTTTATAGTGCTCATTACGCGTAGAAAAACCAGAGGGTAGAAGCATGGCGCTAAAAGATATTCTCGTGCATATTGACAATAGCGTAAGCTGTGAAAACCGGCTGAAAACCGCACTTCAATTAGCGGAACAACATGGCGCTCACCTCATTGGCCTTTACACCATTCCTCCATTAACCATGCCCGGCTATGTTGCCGTCGAAATTCCATTGGAGACGATCCAAACACTGCACAATGCGGCTAAACGAGACTCCCAACAAGGCGAGGCGCTTTTTTCAAAACTAACAACAAATAGCTCTGTTTCATGCGAATGGCGCTGTGAGGAAGGCACTTACGAAGAAACACTTTTACAGCATGCCCGCTATGTTGACCTAATTGTTATCGGGCAGCAAAACCGCCAGGACAGCGATGCCCAAGCTCAAATTCACTCGCCAGATAACATTCTACTAGACGTGGGAAGGCCTGTTCTGATCATTCCTCACTCGGGACAATGCGCCAGTATCGGCAAACAAGTCTTAATTGGCTGGAACGGTAGCCGTGAAGCCATTCGAGCCATCAATGATGCCATTCCTATCTTGCAGGTGGCCAATAAAGTCGAAATCGTAAGCATTGAGAAATCTAAGCAGCGCCAACCCGAAAAAATTATCACCGGAACGGATATCGCCCTTCACCTTGCTCGTCATGACGTGACCGCTGAGGCACACATCATCAGCAGCGAGGGAAATACTCGCACAGCTACCTTACTACTGACTCATGCGGGGGAAATTGGCGCCGACCTGCTGGTCATTGGCGCTTATGGCCATTCTCGATGGAAAGAAATGATCCTTGGAGGTGTGACTCACGAGCTCTTGGACACGATGACTTTACCCGTCTTTGCTTCGCACTGATAATTACACGCCCACTGAAGGAACCGATCGGCCGGTAAAGGCTCACTAAAAAAGTAACCTTGTGCCTCATCACAGCCTAATTCAACCAAACGGTCGAGTTGGCCTTTTGTCTCAATACCTTCCGCAACAAATTTTAACTTAAGAGCATGCGCCAACGCGATGGTTGCCTTCACGATACTGTCGTGCGCTGGATTCTCTTCCATATCGGACACAAATGACTTATCAATTTTCAAGGTATCGATTGGAAATTTCGTGATGTAATCAAGTGACGAATAACCGGTGCCAAAGTCATCAATTGATATTGACAGCCCTAAATCTTTCAATTTTTGCATTGTCTTGATGCTTTCCTCAACATTTTCCATCAACAGACTTTCCGTCAATTCCAGTTCAAGCAATTTTGGGCTAAGTTCTGTTTCGTCAAGGATCCGGCATATTGAGTCGTGCAAGTCCGGGCTTTTAAACTGTCTTGCCGAAACATTCACCGACATGACCAAATCTTTCAGCCCCTGACTTTCCCAGGCTTTAGCTTGCTGACAGGCATGATAAAAAACCCACTCACCCAATGGCACAATCAAACCACTCTCTTCCGCCAATTCAATAAATTCCAGTGGAGGGATAACGCCTTTTACCGGGTGATTCCAGCGCACCAGTGCTTCGACACCGACTACGCCATGCTGTTTAAGTCTCATTTTGGGCTGATAGCACAAGAACATTTGGTCTCCAAGCTCAAGGGCTTTGCGTAAGTCTGTTTCAATCGACATACGCCGGATCGCGCGCTCTTGAATATCATTGTTAAAAAACTGGTAGCGGTTTTTCCCCTGCTCCTTTGCGTGATACATGGCAGTATCCGCATTTTGCAACATGGCTGAGACATCCAGGCTATCTGCCGGGAACGAGCTGATGCCAATACTGGTTGTCACGACCACTTGCTTGTTATTCAATATAAAGGGTTCGGAAAGACGGGCAATAATCCGCTCCGCAACAACCGCGGCATCTTCCACTTGTTTATAGCTGTTTAAAACAACCACAAACTCATCCCCCCCTAGGCGAACGACAGCATTTTCATCTTCTTTTTCAACAACATAACGTCCTTTTCCTCCACCCACATATCCAAGTTCATAAGCAACAACATCACCTGATCGCACACACTGACAAAGCCTTTTTGAAACACCCTGCAGCAGTAAGTCACCCACATCGTGACCCATCGTATCGTTAATACGCTTAAAGTTATCCAAATCCAAAAACAGCAGGGAAAGCTTATGATGTTGTCGCCGGGCCGCATCAATGTTGAATTGCAAATACTGGAGTAAAAATCGTCGGTTAGGCAGGCCTGTCACGGGATCGTAATACGCTAGATAGCGTACTTCATCCTCGGTATTCCGTATGTCTGTAATGTCCTGTACCGTACCCATTAAACGCGTGACCTGATTGTCCACATCAGTACTGACCTGGATGTCATACCGCAGTACTTTGTCTTGTCCATTGGGAGGGGTATAACGCTCTTCATGCTGGAACGCTTCGTGCTTTTCTATTCCTTGTTGCACTACATCCGATAAGCTTTTGGATGCATCAAGCTTTATCACGGGGTTGAGACCAGATGGGCGCGAGGTTTTATTTTCCAGACCAAAAATCCGAATTGTCTCGGCAGAACAGGAAACGTCGTCACTACCGACCTGCCACTCCCAATGCCCTAACTGTGCAAGGCTCTGCGCACGCGTCAGCAACAATTCATTTTTTCTAAGCAAATCGGCGGTGGCTTTCGTCCGTAACATATAGCGCACACGGTAGCCAAGCATGGTGTAATTGAGCGGCTTGGAAATGAAGTCGGTCGCACCCACTTCAAATGCACGGTGAATCGCAGTCAAGTCATCGAGGCCTGTCATCATAAGCACAGGGATATGGCGCTTATCTTCCATGCTTTGCAGGTGCTGACAAAATTCGTAGCCGTCCATTTGAGGCATCATGACGTCAAGCAGAATGATGTCATAATTAAGTCGATGGAGCGCGTCCAGGGCTTCTATTCCATTTCCCGCTTCATGAACCTGATATCCTGCCTGATCCAACGCTTCAGAGACCATGAAACGCATCGCCACATCATCATCAACCACTAAAATATTCGTGTTTTCAGTCATCGGTTTTCACACGAGCTTATTGGCTTTTAGGCACGTTGCCCATTTTTCGCTTTGGCGCACAACTGCTGGCAAACCAGCGGATAGAGGGATTGGACATCAGAAAATACGGCCTCCGCACCATCGAGTGTTTGCTCTCGGCCCATACGTTCCAGCTCTTTAAACAGAGCCGCAAGTTTGTTGGCGCCTAAGTTTGCACTGCTAGACTTCAATGAGTGCGCTTGTTCTTCGACCATTTTTGCATTATGTGTTTCCAGACCGGTGCTCAATTTACTCAACTGATCCGGCGCGGTACTGGTATAGAGACTCACAAGTTTCTGCAAGATATCGGGAGCCCCCGGTCGCTGCAAGGAACGAATGTTATCCAGGGCAAGCGTGTCGATCAGTCCATCTACAGCCTCTTCGCGCGCACTTTCCGGTAACTTGGAACAGTCAAAATCCTGTGTTGTCGTTTTTCCTTCTACCTCTGCAATTAATTGATCCAACTCTCCGATGGAGAAGGGTTTACTCAAAAAACCGTTCATGCCGGCTTCCAAGCATCTTTTCTTTATGCTGCCAGTGATATTCGCCGAAACCGCATAAATAGGCGTAGCCATTTCGCACCCACGGTGTTGACACTCTTTTTTTCTAATTTCGAGCGTGGCTTCAATGCCTCCCATCTTCGGCATTTGTATATCCATTAGAATGAGGTCAAAATGGTCATTCTCATACCGCTCAAGCGCTTCTTCCCCATTGCAAGCAATCACCACAACACTGTTGTAAGCTTCAAACATTTCAAGCGCAACTTCTTGATTGATTGAGTTATCTTCTACCAGTAACACTCTCATTCGTTTAACCCTTACGCTTATTTATATTGTGTCAAGTCAAAAACGCTATGATTGACACCCTAATGAGCACGCTGACAGTAAATACTCAAATTAATATAGGTCATCGGCTAAAGAAAAAGTGACTTTAACGAGAAACTCGTTTATTGCTGAATAGGCTCTAATGCCCACTGTGATGCAGATGCTTCTATAACTTACGGGTTACGCGAGGTAAATGTGGCATTTTCCCCACAGCAAAAGAAGCTAATAGTTTGTTCAGTGGCGGCGTGCGATCCGCCAGTGCGAAACCCGTATTTCGTATATGTTGAGCCAATCTGGATTGGGATCTAAAGATAGAATACAGCTGGTCGGTGATCCCAATTGTCAACGTATTATCCCACCGGCGCCAGCGCTCAAATCGCTTGAGTACGCGTGCACGTGAAAAGTCTTCACCCTGGGCATGGGCCTGAAGAATGGTTTCTGCCAAAGCAGCCATATCAAGAAACCCCATATTGACGCCCTGGCCTATTTGAGGATGAATCGTATGTGCAGCATCGCCCAAGAGCACGAAGCCCGGGCGAACATATGTCTGGGCATGCCGACGGATCAAAGGGAAGTGGCCTTTAGAGGAAATACCTGTGATCTCTCCCAGACGTTCAGGGAAAGCCCTCTGGATTTCATCCATGAGCTTTGACTCCGGTATTTGATGATATGTTTGGACCTGCGCAGGCGACGCATACCAAACAAGTGACCCCTGATGACCGGAGAGTGGCAAAAACGCCTGAGGGCCTGTCGGCGCGTAACACTGCCAGGTAATATCCTGCTGGGGTAATACTGTTTCAACGGTCGCAACCAGCGCATGCTGATTATACGTTCTTTGGGTGAGGGGAATACCGGCCATTTCCCTTAACCTGGAGTGTGCGCCATCTGCCGCCACAATCAATTTCGCGGAGAACGACTCACCAGTATTGAGTGTAATTTTTTGCGCCATGAGGTCGACTGTCTCGCTCTCAGCAGGGCAATACATTGTCACTTGATCAAGCGTTGACATGCTTTCATGAAGTGCAAGCTGAACAATGGCATTTTCGACGATGTGGCCTAAATGTGGCAAACCCAATGACGCACTATTGAAGTTCGTCTCAATGGCCTGGTCTTTTTCCCATACAAGCATACGGCGATAGGGACATGCACGCCGGCTGATGATGCCCTCCCATGCCCCGAGCGCCTTGAGGATGTTCTCCGAAGCATAGCTGATTGCTGACACCCGTAAGCCACACGGTGCTTCAGGATCAAACACAGGCGGGGCATGTGGTTCGACCAGAGCGACTTTCAGGTCACTCTCGGCAAGCGCACAGGCAAGGGCCGACCCCACCATGCCGCCACCGACGATAGCAACATCATACGTGTACTTTTGCATGAGACTCTCTCCCTCGGCCATTATCAGCCGTCATGACCTTCTGTTATTTTTTGATACATCGCCTCGACAGTTTCCAAAATCAGTTGAATATCACCCGGAGCTGACAAGCGGTGATCCCCTCCCTTGACTAGAGTCAAGCGAGCGTCATGGCCTTCAATGTGCTCCAGCAAACGCAATGCGACGGACCAGGGCACTGACACATCCTTTTGCCCGTGCAGTAAGTGAACTGGGAAGTGGCAGGGTATTGAGGCATCCAGCAAGAGGTGCTGGCGCGCCTCGATAATAAAGTCCATCGAGATCTTGTGCGGCGTTTCCTCATATTCAGATTGTCGCTCAAAAAAGCCTTGCTGTTCCACTTGCGCCTGCTGCGTTTTACTCAATGCATGCCAGATAAGCTGCTCAGTAAAATCCGGCGCGGCCGCCACACCAATCAGTCCCACGATTTTCTCCGGATACTGACGAGCCAATAGCAAAGATAACCACCCTCCCATACTGGAACCAACCAGGAGCTGAGGCCCTGTGGCAACATGCGCTAAAATCTGGCAGGCATTATCCAGCCACAATCCAACCCGCCCATCGGAAAAATCACCGCTCGATTGGCCGTGCCCCATGTAATCAAAACGGGTGAAGCCAATACCTTTGTCGCGGCAGTACCGGTCCAAAGCCATAGCCTTTATACCGGTCATGTCCGAGCGGAATCCCCCCAAAAAAAGAATACCGGGCGACCGGCCAGTATGATGGCAATAAGCCAGCGGGTATTCCCCGTCATTCAGGTACATCTTAGATTCCATCGGCCTCGGCCAAAATATCCAGTAACCCATTGAGTGAGGTCAACTCAAAATCCGGGGGCGCCAAATCATCTGGCCATTCCTCTTCCCGACGGTTCAACCAAACCGTCTTCACTCCCGCACGCTGTGCACCCAGCACATCGCTTTTTGGGCTGTCACCGACATGCAGAAGTTGCAACGGAGCAATTTCAAACACTTCACAGGTGTAATGGAACATATCAGGGTTCGGCTTCATCGGCATATCAAAAGTTGCGCTCACTTCCAGATGAAACAGGTGATCCAGGCCAACCTGCTCCAGATTGGCATTACCGTTGGTCAGAGCCGCTAATTTGTAGCGGCCGTTCTTCACCAGTTGGTCCAATACTGGCAGCGCATCATCATAGAACGCTACCTGGTTCCTTGCCTCGAGGAAAACCCGAAAGGCTTCTTCAATAAAGAGCGTGGGGTACCCAACATTTTCAGCAGCTCGGCGTAGTGCTTCCTTCCTCATCTCACTGACATCCCCCATCCAGTGAGGTTCCTTTTTAATCATTTCGATCCTCAACTGGCGCAGTTGATTTTCTGGATAGTGTGCTGCGAATTCCGGGTGGTGTTCGTTCAACCAGTGGTGGAGTACCGCCTCAGCACGGTAGATCACGGGCGCGAGTTCCCACAGCGTATCATCCAGATCAAACGAAATTGCGCGAATACACGAGCTCATGGCATTCAAGACTCTTGTTCATTAGTCGAAACTTAATAGACAACATGTATTGATTGATGTTCGCTATGAAGCCGATTTTCAAGTTAGTTAATTATACACTCAGTGGCACACTCTGTTGGGTCAGTTACGGATCGCTCACAGGCAACGAAGATGTAATGACCAATGTCCTGGAAATTATGAGGGCACTGGGAACTCAGTTCAGCCTTCTTTTTTAGGCAGGCTAACTGTAGTCAACGCCTGACTTTCCATATCCCGGGCTTTATGCTCTTACGATGAACAGCCTAAAATTTCAAGAAAAGCCCTAGCTTACCAACCCACCATAAAATTCAATCCGCTTTGAAACAAAACTGTAACAATTACCCTCTACTCTCGCGCTTAAGCAGATAAGTGTATGGTTTAAAACTGCTGAATAAACCAAACTGTGGACGTTAATTTTTCACTTTTGTTAAAATTATTAGGAGTTATTTAAGTGAACAGAAAATCTATCGCAATTGCTGCATTTTCCGCAGTAATGGTAGCAACCAGTGCCCAGGCAGCTTCACGAGACCAAATCAGCATTGTTGGCTCGTCAACTGTCTATCCTTTCTCAACAGTTGTTGCTCAACAGTTTGGCGAAAAAACGAGCTTTAAGACGCCAATCGTTGAATCCACCGGATCCGGTGGTGGCTTGAAACTGTTTTGTGCCGGCGTTGGTGTTGAACACCCAGACATTACTAACGCCTCACGCCGCATCAAAAAGTCTGAATATGATCAATGCCAGGCCAATGGCGTCAAAGACATTATCGAAGTCAAAATTGGTTACGATGGTATTGTGGTTGCCAACTCCAAAAAGGCTGACCAGCTGAGCCTGACCCGTAAGGATATCTTCCTGGCATTAGCGAAGGAGATACCCGACCCGAAGGGCGGTGACAAGCTCGTTTCCAACCCCTATAAAACCTGGAAAGATGTAAATGGAAACTTGCCTGCAATCAAAATTGAAGTTCTTGGCCCGCCCCCCACGTCTGGAACACGCGATGCCTTCGTTGAACTTGCGATGGAAGGCGGCTGCAAAAAGTTTGATTTCATCAAAGCGATGAAAAAAGAAGACTCAAAAGCCTACAAGGGTGTTTGCCACACACTGCGTGAAGACGGTGCCTATGTTGAAGCCGGTGAGAATGACAACCTGATCGTACAAAAACTGGAAGCCAATCCTTCTGCGCTGGGTATTTTCGGCTTCAGCTTCCTGGATCAAAACTCTGACAAGGTTCAGGGGTCCAAAGTGGACGGTGTAGAACCCACTTTCGACGCTATCGCCGATGGTTCTTACCCGGTTTCACGGCCTCTTTATTTCTATGCCAAAAAAGCGCACATAGGATCTATCCCCGGGATCGAAGAGTTCCTGGCTGAATTCACTAGCGAGCAAGCTTGGGGCGAAGAAGGCTACCTCTCGGACAGAGGCCTGATTCCCATGCCAACTGAAGAGCGTCAACAGTTTGCAGATGACGTTAAATCGTTAAATAGTCTCTCCATGTAATCGTATCGTTACATTGAACTACTATTTTGTGAAGGGAAGCTTTAAGCTTCCCTTCATTTTGTGGACAGACGGTTAAACTCTATGCAGCTTACCACTCTACTTTTTGTTTTACTTTTGCTGAGCAGTCTGGCTTATTACTTTGGCCGCAAGCGGGCTGTTTCCGTCTCCGGCGGGGAAGTGAAAGACCTTCACTCACGGCCGGGTTATTACGGTTTTTACACAGTCCTCTGGTGTTTGCTGCCCTCTCTTCTCGTTTTTTCTTCCTGGCTGGCGATGGAAGGTCAAATCGTGACTCAGCTGGTTGTACAAGATTTACCCGAGCAAATCCGAACCCTCCCAGACTCCCAGTTGTCTCTGGTCATTAACGATATCAAGAACACCGCCAATGGCAGCATTGTCAGTGGCAAAGTAAACAGCGATATTGAAGCCGCTGTCTCTCATTACAAAAGTTTATATAACACCAGCCGGGCAGCGCTGGCCGTATTGGTGCTGCTGGTTGCCATTATCGGGTTGTCTATATCACTCAAAAAAATCAGCCCCTCTCAACGTGCTCGCAACGCCGTCGAGAACATACTGAAATACTTACTCATCGCCTGCTCTACGATCGCGATTTTCACCACGATCGGAATCGTTTTGTCTGTTCTGTTCGAAGCGATCCGCTTCTTTCAGATGATCCCCCCGATCGACTTTCTCTTTGGATTAAACTGGAGCCCACAAACCGCCATCCGTGCCGATCAGGTTGGCTCCTCCGGATCGTTCGGCGCCATTCCCTTATTTACCGGCACCATGCTGATCTCTTTTATTGCACTGCTGGTTGCCGTTCCAATCGGTTTGATGGCGGCGATCTATCTCTCTGAATATGCCAACAGTAAAGTGCGGGCTGTCGTCAAACCCCTGTTGGAAGTCCTGGCGGGGATACCCACCGTCGTTTACGGTTTTTTTGCCGCATTAACCGTAGCCCCCTTGTTTCGGGAGTTCGGTACCAGCTGGGGACTGGAGATTTCCTCAGAAAGCGCCTTGGTCACAGGCCTGGTAATGGGGGTTATGATCATTCCGTTTGTGTCATCTCTTTCGGATGACGTCATCAACGCGGTTCCTCAAGCCATGCGTGATGGGTCTTATGGCCTCGGGGCCACACAATCAGAAACGATCCGCCGGGTTATCATCCCGGCCGCACTGCCAGGGATCGTGGGCGGTGTTTTACTGGCCGCATCACGCGCAATCGGAGAGACGATGATTGTTGTGATGGCAGCGGGCCTGGCGGCTAATTTAACCGCCAATCCTCTGGAAGCGGTCACCACGGTCACTGTGCAAATTGTGACGCTTTTAGTGGGTGACCAGGAATTCGACAGCGCCAAAACACTTGCCGCATTTGCACTGGGGCTGATGCTTTTTGTCACCACCCTTTTTCTGAATGTGATTGCCTTGCACGTTGTGCGGAAATACCGGGAGCAATATGAATAACAACAGTACACCTTCAGTTGAAGATCGCGTTCGAGCGAGTTTAAAAAAACGCTACGCAAGAGAGAAGCGCTTTCAATACTACGGCATAGGCGCTATTTTGATCTCACTGCTGTTTTTGTGTGTTCTCTTTGGCGACATCATTTCCAAGGGTTATACCGCCTTCCAACAGACATATGTCAAACTGGACATTTATTTTGACCCGGCCTTAATCACGCCAGAGGGTCAAATGGATCAAAATACTCTCATCCATGGTGACTACAGCGGCATTATCAAACAAAGTCTGCGCGATGCTTTCCCTAACGTTTCCGGCCGTCAGGATAAACGCAAGCTCTACTCAATCGTGAGCAACGGTGCCTCACACACCCTCAGAAAAAAGGTGCTCGCCCATCCTGAGCTCATCGGCAAAAAGCAGTCCGTGTGGGTGCTGGCTGATGATGAGATAGACATGCTGATCAAAGGTCATATCAGCCGCGACATTCCAGAGGAAGACCGCCGCTTGAAAGACAACCAGATTCAATGGGTTGATCAACTCATGGCTGATGGCCGTATCGAAAAACGCTTTAACACGACTTTTTTTACTTCGGGTGATTCTCGGGACCCAGAAATGGCTGGTATATTAGGTGCCGCTGCCGGGTCTTTTTACACGCTATTGGTAACACTGGCGTTATCCTTTCCTATCGGGATTGCCGCAGCCATCTACCTGGAGGAGTTTGCCCCCCAAAACCGATTCACAGACTTTATCGAAGTTAACATCAATAATCTCGCGGCAGTACCGTCGATTGTCTTTGGATTACTGGGCTTAGCCATTTTTATCAACTTCCTGGGACTACCGCGATCCGCACCACTTGTCGGTGGGCTAGTCCTGACACTGATGACATTACCAACGATTATTATCGCCAGCCGGGCCGCTTTAAAGTCAGTGCCCTATTCCATCAGGGAGGCAGCACTCGGTGTTGGCGCATCTAAAATGCAAGTCGTCACCCATCATGTTCTACCCTTGGCTATGCCGGGCATGTTAACCGGCACAATCATCGGCATGGCGCAGGCATTGGGAGAAACCGCACCACTGTTAGTCATTGGCATGGTTGCTTTTGTGGTTGACATACCGGGGGGGATTACAGATCCCTCGACGGCGTTGCCCGTGCAAGTCTTTCTTTGGGCAGACAGCCCAGAGCGGGCCTTTGTAGAGCGGACCTCTGCGGCCATCATGGTGTTACTCGGTTTTTTGGCATTAATGAACATCACCGGTGTTTTATTGCGCAAACGCTTTGAACGACGATGGTAATGGAATGAAGAGAAGTGAACAGGATTTAATCAGAACTGACCATCATCAAAGTGGGTGTAATTGATACAGACGGTAAACGAATACATTCAAACACTTGCTCAGCGAAATTAATTACTGCGAAAATTAGGGGCTCACATGGTTGATACAATCATCACGCAAGGCCAAACAGACGTAATAGGTGCAATGGACAATTCAGAAATAGACAACCCCGCAGAGGTGGAAAGCAAAGCCATCACCCATCGTGATGCTCGCGATACAGTCGGCGAACCGTTTTCAAAAGACCCGCGCATGACGTGTCGAAACGTGAATGTTTTTTACGGAGAAAAACAAGCGATTCATGATGTCTCCCTGGATATTGGAGCGAATGAAGTGATCGCGATGATTGGCCCTTCTGGCTGCGGAAAATCCACTTTCCTTCGCTGTCTCAACCGCATGAATGATACGGTTGACAGTTGCCGCGTGGAGGGCAACATCCACATGAATAACGACGACATCTACAATAAAAGTATGGATGTTGTACTGCTAAGAGCTCGCGTTGGGATGGTCTTTCAAAAACCAAACCCCTTTCCCAAGTCCATTTACGACAATATTGCTTATGGACCACGTATCCATGGATTAACGAAAAATAAAGTCGAACTTGACGAAGTGGTTGAATCCAGCTTGAAACGCGCAGGCCTATGGACTGAAGTGAAAGACCGTTTGGATCAGCCTGGGACAGGCCTTTCGGGTGGTCAGCAACAGCGTTTATGCATTGCCCGTGCTATTGCCGTCAGCCCTGATGTCATCCTGATGGACGAACCCTGCTCAGCACTGGACCCAATTGCCACAGCACATATCGAGGACTTAATTGACGAGCTGCGCCAAAACTTTACGATTGCTATCGTCACTCATTCCATGCAACAAGCCGCCCGTGTTTCTCAAAGAACAGCCTACTTTCACTTGGGCTACCTCATCGAAGTCGGGCAGACTGATCAGGTCTTTACAAACCCCAAACATCAGTTAACAGAGGACTACATCACCGGTCGTTTTGGTTAACTCGCCCTACTACTAATGAAGAGAAAAATTTCACAGTTCATATTTGTGAAGTAGCATATGATACACACTGTGCTTGATGTTCATTGAACTTGTACTCTTCTTCTTTAGCTAAATTTCGCTAAACTGTTTTAGCTTAACCATAGCCATGGTCTGCCCTTATGAAACTAACCATTGTCAGCGGCTTATCCGGCTCGGGGAAAAGCGTCGCGCTTCATACCCTTGAGGATGAGGGATTTTACTGTATTGATAAT
Source organism: Halothiobacillaceae bacterium UBA5861 (assembly GCA_002432635.1). Classification (GTDB taxonomy): domain Bacteria; phylum Pseudomonadota; class Gammaproteobacteria; order UBA5861; family UBA5861; genus UBA5861. The sequence goes on from DJFX01000017.1 coordinate 25,078, forward strand.
TTACCAGCCGGATTGATCCCGGAATTACTGGAGCGCATTCGGGACACCTACGTCAATCTATATGAACACATCGCCATCAGTCTGGATGCACGCAGCGAAACCAGCAGCCTGAAAGACTTTTCCAATATCCGAAAAAAAATAGAAAAGACAGGGATAGCCGTTGAAGTTGTTTTTCTGCACACAGATACACAACGCCTAGTTCAACGATTCAGTGAAACACGGCGCCGACACCCCCTCTCAGGCGCTGGCAAACCACTGATTAAAGCTATTGAAGACGAGCGCAAGCTATTAACTGAAATTGCTGCTAACGCGACGTTAACCATTGATACTACGCAAATGACGTTGCACCAGCTGCGTCAACGGATCAAAGCCTCAATCGCAAAAACAAGTGCCGGTTTAAGCCTCCAGTTTCAATCATTTGGCTTTAAACATGGCGCACCCGGCGATGCCGACTTCCTGTTTGACGTACGCTGTTTGCCTAACCCACACTGGGATATTACTTTACGTAGTCTTACTGGAAGGGACAAAGAGGTGATAGACTTTCTCGACGCCCATACCGAAGTACAAGACATGTTCCATTCCATTCGAGACTTTTTGGACCAGTGGATACCCGCCTTCCAACGGGAAAACAGAGCCTACCTGACCGTTTGTATCGGATGTACAGGCGGCCAACATCGATCCGTCTACCTGAGCGAAAAACTGTACGCCTATTTCCACACTCGAATGAAAGAAGTTTCCTTACTTCATAGAGAGTTATAACGTTCTCACCATGATTTCAGAACACATTGAAATTATCAATAAATTAGGGTTACACGCACGTGCAGCCGCCAAACTGGTTAAGCTGTGCGGAAATTATCAAAGCAAGATAGAGCTTGAAAAAGGTAATCAGCGTGTGGATGCTAAAAGCATTATGGGCGTGATGATGCTCGCCGCCAGTCAAGGCAGTGTCTTGAACTTTTATATCGAGGGCGAAGACGAGCAGCAGGCCAAAGACGCCCTTGTCGCTTTGATCAACAACCGCTTTGATGAGCCGGACTAAGCCACAGTGGGCATACAGCTCAACGGTATTGGGGTTTCCAAAGGCATCGCCTTAGGCAAAGCGCACATCTTGCACCGCGACGACATTGAAGTGGTCAAAGAGGAGCTCCCTGCCCACAAAGTCAACGCTGAAGTTCAACGGTATCAAAGAGCGATTCGCGACGCCAAGCACCAGCTGCAATCCATTGGGGATAGCATTCCAGAAACCGCACCGACTGAAGTCGGTGAATTTATCGCAACACACTTGCTCATGCTGGAAGATGCCATGTTCAGCGAAGCACCTGTGCGGATTATCCGTGAACAAGCATGCAACGCCGAATGGGCATTACGCCAACAGCTGGACTCGATCATTCGTGTCTTTGAGTCCATGGAAGATGACTATTTGAAAACACGCGTGGATGACATCAATCACATCGCCCAGCTGATCCTTCGCACTCTGACAAAAAACAATAACCCACTGATTCAAACACCACCTGAAATTGACCACTGGCAGGGTGATATTATCATCGCAGACGACCTTTCACCTGCGGATACCGTACTTTTACAGCACATGGGTATTGCGGGATTCGTTACCGAGTCAGGCGGTCAGCTATCGCATACGGCTATTCTGGCGCGAAGCCTGGGTATTCCTGCCATTGTGGGAGTGCACCAGGCCAGACGTTACGTTGCTGACGGAGAGCGTCTCATCATAGACGGCGAGCTCGGCTTGACCCTCGGGCAAGCAACCCGTCAGGAAACCGGTCATTTTCTAAAGAAACAACGCCGATTCCTCAGCAAGCGGCGCAAACTCAAATTACTGATCGAAACGCCCTGCATTACAGCCTGCGGCGAGCCCATTAACCTGCAAGCCAATATCGACTCTGAAAACGATATTGACGCAATGCACCAAACCGGACTCAGTGGCGTTGGACTCTATCGAACGGAATTCCTTTATCTCAACCGCGAAGATGTACCAGACGAAGAGACGCACTATACAGTTTACCGCCAGCTTATTCGTAAACTCGCAGGCGCTCCTTTGACCATCAGAACCGTTGATCTCGGCGCTGACAAACTCAATAAACACCTTGCTCCAGACTTAATCGCACACCACAACCCGGCGCTTGGACTACGCGGCATCCGCTACTGCCTTCACAACCCTCGGCTGATCATTCCCCAACTGCGGGCAATTTTACGGGCAGCGTGCCATGGCCCTGTGCAAATACTCCTTCCAATGATCACCCATGTCAGTGAAGTGCACGAACTAAAAAACCTTATTGAATCAGTAAAATCCGAACTAAAAGGTGAAAACATCGCCTTCAAAGAGGATGTCCGACTGGGTGGCATGATCGAGGTACCTTCGGCAGCATTAACGGTACAACACCTCGCCGCCCATCTTGACTTTCTCTCCATCGGCACCAACGATCTGATTCAGTATACACTCGCAGTAGACCGCACAGACGATACCGTCGATTACCTGTTTGACCCACTTTCACCAGCGGTTTTGACCTTAATAAAGCGGACCATTGATACAGGGAAAAAATACAACATCCCTGTATCCATGTGCGGAGAAATGGCGGGCAACCCTCGTTACACACGGCTGTTGTTAGGTCTCGGTTTACGTGCTTTCAGCACACCACCACGCGCTTCCCTGGAAATCAAAAAGGTCATTCTTGATACTTCGCTTGAGGATCTCGAGTTCCTCACCCAAGCCATTCTGGAAGAAGGCAGTTCAACGGCACGAACTGTGCTTATAAATTCCTTGAACAACCTCTCCGAGTAACCAATACGTCATTATCAGCCCTCAAAAAGGCTGATAATATTAGCGGGATCAACCACACCAAGCCGGAGTGCTGCATGCCTGAATTCGCAACAAGAAGTGTGACGGAAAACCGCCTCGCAGCTGTATCTCAACTGCTGTCCAGCGGGACCATCGCGCACGCACGGCGGATGATGAAGGCCTTGCACCCGTCTGAAATTGCGAGTTTGCTGGAATCCGTTCCCATGGAGCAAAGGCTTTTACTCTGGGATATGGTTGACCCAAAAATTGAAGGCGATGTACTCACCCGCCTCGGGGATGAAGTAAGGGCATCACTGGTCCGTACCATGGACCTGAGCGAAATCATTGCAGCAACCGAGTCTCTCGATCTGGATGACATGGCCGACTTCATCCAGTCTCTGCCGGAACGACTGACAGAACGCACGCTCAATGGCATGGACCAACAAAACAGAGTACGGTTGGAATCCGTTCTGCAATACCCAGAAGACTGTGCCGGCGGCTTGATGGATACCAACACCGTCACCGTACGCGCAGACGTTGAGTTAGATGTTGTCTTGAGATACCTGCGCCTCAAGGGCGAGCTGCCTGATCACTTCGACAGCCTATACGTGGTCAACCGGTTTGGGCGTTACCGTGGAGTACTCCCACTGAATAAATTGCTCACGCACGACCCTGACTTGCAGGTCGTTGATGTCATGATTGCTGATTTTGAAGCCATACCCGCAGAAACAAAAGCCAGTGAAGTTGCCCGTTTATTTGAAGATCATGACCTGATTTCCGCGCCTGTCGTTGATGACCAAGGCATGCTGTTAGGCCGTATCACAGTGGATGATATTGTCGATATTATCCGTGAAGAAGGCGAACAATCCGTCATGAATATGGCGGGCCTGAGCCAAGAAGATGACATCTTCTCCAGCCCGGTTCGCAGTGCACGGAAAAGAGCCATTTGGCTCGGCTTGAATTTGATGACCGCATTTCTTGCATCCTGGGTAATTGGCCACTTTGAAGCTGCGCTGGAAAAAATCGTCGCCTTAGCCATTCTGATGTCGATTGTCCCCAGCATGGGTGGCATTGCCGGTAGCCAGACACTCACACTGGTCATTCGGGGGCAGGCAACTGGGCAAGTGGGCATCGCCAACACGCGCTGGCTTCTGAGCAAAGAATTACTTGTGGGTTTATTTAATGGAATTCTCTGGGCGCTGGTTGTCGCCGGCATTGTCTTCTGGTGGTTTGGCGACTATCAGATCGGGATTATTATTGGCGCCGCCTTAATCATCAATTTGCTCGCTGCGGCTCTGGTAGGCGTGATTATCCCTTTTATCCTACGCAAACTGGGTGTTGATCCTGCGATTGCAGGAGGAGTGCTGCTCACAACAATCACCGATGTCACGGGCGTTGTTGCATTTTTAGGTATGGCCACACTCTTTTTGTTGAATTAACGTTGGCAAGGTGGGCGCAAGCGGCCCACCTCTTGATAGTACTGGGCTTAACGCCCCTTCCAAACAGGCGCCCGCTTTTCAGCGAATGCTTTAGGCCCTTCAATTGCATCTTCACTTTGGTAGGCTTTTTCGTGAATGCGGCTGGCTTCTTTGAGCGCATGGCCAGTCGTCAGATCCATCGCCGCCATTGCACTGAGTTTAGCCGCTTCAACAGAGAGAGGCGCCGCACTGGCGATGCGGTTGGCAAGTGCCCGTGCCCGTTCCATCATTTTTTCAACCGTGGGCTCCAGATAGTTAATAAAACCAACGTCATAAAAACGCTTGATAGGCATGGGATCCCCCACCAAGGTCAACTCCTCAACCAGTGACTGAGGCATTTGCCAGAACAAAGGCATAGCCCAAGGAGAACCACGTCCCCGGTGGACTTCAGTAATGGCCAATGTCGCAGATTCAACCGCAACACGGAGATCACAGTTTAATGACAGCATCATACCACCGGCCGGTGCATGGCCATTAATCGCTGCAATCAGCGGGGTTTTAATGTCCCGCATACTGCCAAAAGCTGGGTCGCCAATCTTAGTCAGCACATCGACACCCTCTTTTTCACGAATTTCAGCCGCTTGCTTCAAGTCCATGCCCGCACAAAAAGTTCCACAATCACTGCCTGTGATAATGGCAACTCGAACATCAGGATCTTGGTCAATCTCCTTAAAAATTGCATTTAAGCGCTCAAACGACTCAACTGCCAGTGCATTACGCCGGTGTGGGCGGTTGAGGGTGATTGTCGCAACATAGTTTTCGACTTCATATAAAACCAGATCTTCGCTCATGAAAGCCTCCATTGTTGATTTAATTTTGTGAACTAAAAATTTAAAGCAGCGTTAATATACCTTGAAATTCTTTGCCATTCGACTGGCGCGATGCTCACCCTCGAAAACATCGAGGCGGCATAAACCCGAAAAAACTGAGTAAACCTATTGAATATTCAACAATTAGTGAATTTTGGTTGACCACTGACGAATGGCTTCACTTCCACCCGTTCAGGTGTTAGGTTGCCATAGTAGTGTGCAAAACTAAGACGTTATCTGTAAAAAGCCATGAGGAATCCATTCCTGAAACTTAAAGAAAACAGACCGCGACAATAAATCTTTGGGAGGAATCGCTATGCCAACCCATGACGCAGAAAAGCACAAAAAAATCAAACGGGAAGCGGACTGGTTAGGGCGTTTACGCTTCGAACACGAACCTGAAAAAAATCTCAGCTACTCGGGCATTTCCCTACAGCCTTTTTACCGTGCAGAGGACACCCAGTTTTTACCTCCTCCGCCACCGCCAGGGGCTTATCCCTACACCCGAGGCATTCATGAAGGAATGTATCGCGACCGCCCCTGGACCCGGCGTCAATATATTGGTTTTGGCACCGGCGAAGACACTAACCAATGGTTCAAAGACCTACTTTCAAAAGGTCAAACAGGCTTAAGTGTCGCACTCGATCTGCCCACACAAATGGGGCTTGACAGCACAGACCCACTGGGTAAGCACGAAGTCGGCCGTGTTGGGGTTGCTATTGATTCCCTGGCAGACATGGAAGCCTTATTCGAAGGCATCCCACTGGAGAAAGTTAGCACCTCCTTCACTGTCAACGGGACCGCAGCCATCATCATGGCCATGTATTTAGTCACGGCAGAAAAACAAGGTGTCCCACCTGAACAAATCCGTGGCACCGTCCAAAACGACATTCTCAAAGAGTTTGTTGCCCGTGGCACTTACCTGTTCCCCCCCACGCCTTCACTGAGGCTCGCGGGCGACATCATCGAATACGGCATCACCAAAGCACCAAAGTTCAACACCATCAGCATTTCTCAGGCTCATATGAAAAGTGCCGGTGCAACGCTGATACAAGCAGACGCGTACATGTTCGCCAACACCATCGCTTACATTGAAGAGGTCACACGGCGCGGCTACCAGCTGGATGACTTTGGCCAGCAATTGTCCTTTTTACAGTGTGTCAATCGGGACTTTTTTGAGAGCATCGCCCGGCTGCGCGCCGCCCGCCGCTATTGGGCAGAACTGGCACACAACCGCTATGGAAGCCAACGCGACAAAGTACAAAAATACCGAATTCATTCCGGTGGAGACACAGATTCCATGACATTCGAACGGCCTTACGCCAACATTGGCCGTATCGCCTTGACCTGCCTCTCCGCCGTATTGGGGGGCGCCCAGTCAATCCAGCTCCCCTGCTACGACGAAGCATATGAAATCCCAACAGAAGAGGCCATTCAAAATGCCTTGGACGTGCAAATGATTGTGGCGTTCGAATCCGGTGTTTCCAAAGTTGTCGACCCTCTGGCGGGCTCGTATTATGTGGAAAAACTCACCGCCGATGTACACACTGAGTTCACCCGTATTGTCAACGATATCGTCAATACCGGCGGTATGGTACGCTGGATCGAGGAAGGCCGCTTGCAACGCAAAATTGCTGAAGAAGCCTACCAATGGGAAAAACGGCTGAAAACCGGTGAGGAAGTGATGGTCGCCGCCAATTTCGCCCGCGACGACAAGCCTCGCTCTGAATACGAAACCATGATGCACCCCTACCAGGACAAAACACTTGAGCAACAAACCGCCCGTATCGCACGCATCAAACAAGACAGGGATCCCGCCAAACTCGAGCAAGCCCTGAGTGCGCTCGAAAGTTGCGCACACAAGGGTACTAATTTGATGGAGCCCATCACAGAAGCCGTACGCAGCTACGCGACCATCGGCGAAATCTGTCATACACTCAAACAGTGCTTCGGGCACTATCGAGCACCAACGGGCGTCTGATCAAAATCTCTTATACCCATGGATCCATTTTGGTGCTATTGTCTTTTTTAAAAGGTAGAACCAAAAAAACAAAATGAATATTATCGAACTGATTGACAATATGCGGGCGGGCAAGGAAGCAGCCCTCGCCCGGCTTATCTCGCTGGCCGAAAGAAATGACCCACAGCTCTCAGACGTCATGCAGAACATCCAACCACAGTTAGGCAATGCATACACCATCGGTATCACTGGACCGCCGGGCGCCGGGAAAAGCAGCCTGACTAATCAACTTACCCAACAATTACGCCAGCAGGGTTACACCGTCGGCATCATTGCCATTGACCCTTCAAGCCCGTTCACCGGCGGCGCTGTTCTCGGTGATCGCGTCCGCATGGAGGACCACTACCTTGATCCAGGCGTCTTTATCCGCAGCATGGCGTCTCGCGGCAGCCATGGTGGGCTCGCTCGAGCGGCCAAAGACGCCATCAAAATTTTGGACGCCTCCGGCAAAGACTTTATTCTGGTCGAAACCGTCGGCGTCGGCCAAACCGAACTAGACGTTATGCAAACAGTTGATACCGTCGCCGTTGTGCTGGTCCCTGAAGGCGGAGACGCGATTCAAATGCTCAAGGCCGGGCTCATGGAAATCGCAGACCTCTTTGTTGTAAACAAGGCAGACCGGGACGGTGCGCCACAAATTGTTTCCGCACTTAAGAGTATTTTGCACCTCAAATACACCACCAGCGGTAACATCACCAAGCGAGAATCAGCCGGGGACGAAGTTTGGGAAGTACCGGTCGTGGCCACCCAGGGTATTTCTGGCGAAGGCGTGGGTGAAATGCTGGCGCGAATTAACAGACACCGCGAATTTATCCAGGCCTCCGGTGAACTCGAACACCGCAGAAAACAAAGGCGGCGAGAAGACTTACTCAGCCAACTGCAGTACCTGATGAGGGAAACCCTGGAGCAAGCATGTGAGGAGAGTGACGACATCCATACACTCGTCAATCGCGTGGTAGCCGGTGACGACGCCAGTCATGCCGTGATTGGCAAGCTGCTTCCCTTGACACTCGATTACATGCAAAATCAGTCTAAAAAACTATGAATCAGGATGGAAAAAATGCAACGTAAAATTCGTGTACTTATTGCCAAACCAGGCTTGGACGGGCACGACAAAGGTGCCAAAGTGCTTGTCAATGTACTGCGTGACGCCGGCATGGAAGTGATTTATACCGGCCTGCATCAAACAGCCGAAATGGTCGCCCGCGCGGCTGTCCAGGAAGATGTGGATATAGTTGGGCTCAGCTACCTGTCTGGTGCTCACATCGGGCTCACCCAGGAAGTGATTAACGCACTGAAAGAAGCCGGCGCCGACCATATGAAAGTCATTGTGGGCGGCAACATCCCCGAGCGCGACTTTAGCCAATTGGATACCATGGGCGTTGCCGCAATTTTTGCCGGCGGCTCTTCTTACGATGACATCATTGGCACATTCAATGATCTTGTCGCTGCCTGAACACACACTCGCACCACTTTAATGATGGAGGCTAGACCATGGCCCACCTCCCGCTGAAAAACATCAAAGTCATCGAACTGGCAAATGGCTTGGCTGGCCCTGGCATTGGCACCTTCCTTTCAGATTACGGCGCCGAAGTCATCAAAATTGAACACCCTGAAAAAGGTGACATGCTACGCACCTACCCTCACATGAAGGACGGTGTCCCCTTGTATTTCAAGGTGATGGCGCGTAACAAAAAAACCATCACTCTGGATCTGCACACCGAGGAAAGCAAGGAAATCCTCACGGACCTGTTAAAAGACGCGGATGTTTTGACTGAAAGCTTTCGCCCAGGCGTGATGGAACGTTTCGGGCTTGGCTACGAGGCCATCAAAGCCATTAACCCACGTATTGTGATGGCCCGGCTATCGGCCTACGGCCAAACAGGCCCCTACAGCAAAAAACCCGGATTTGCGACAGTGGCTGATGCCTTTAGTGGGCTGGCCTACCAGCAAGGCCACCCGGAAAAGCAACCGCTGCTGGCCCCTTACGGGTACTCCGATCAGGTCGCCGCGATCATCGGTGCCTATGCCGTAATGACGGCACTCTACGAACGCGATACCATCAGTCAGGAAGGACAGGAGCTGGACCTGACAATCTACCAGGGGCCTTACACCTTCGTGGGGCCACATGTGACCTGGTATGATCAATTGCATTACGTCACTGAACGCATGGGCAACCGGGTACCGAACGCAGCCCCCCGAAACCTTTATAAAACCAAAGACAACAAATGGCTGGTGGTGGCCTGTAGCTCTCCGAGCATGTTCGAACGCATCTGCAAATCGATTGGACGTGAGGATCTACTCACCCAAAACGACTTACAAACCTCAGAAGGGCGCGTTGCCCGTGTGGATGAGATTGACGACATCATGCAAAGCTGGGCAGACACCAAAACACTCCAGGAAGCCTTGGAAATCATGGAAGCGAACGAAGTCGCATCCGGCCCAGTGCTCAGTGTGGAAGATATTTTTTCAGACCCACACTACCAGGCTCGTGGCGACATCGTTACCGTTGAAGATGACGAACTGGGCCCTGTTAAAATGCAAAATGTACTGTTTGGTATGTCTCGCACGCCTGGAAAAGTGCGGTACGCTGGTCAAAAAATGGGGGCCAGCAATATCGAAATTTACCGCGATCAGCTGGGTTATTCCGAAGAAAAGATCGCCGAACTTAAAGAAAAAGGTGTAATTTAAATGACCGACAACAAAGAACTTCTGGTTGAGATCAAGGACCAAATTGCCACCTTGAGCATTAATCGCCCAGGAAAGAAAAACTCGCTGTCACTAAATATCCTGCAGGCTCTGGAAGCGTTTTTTAAAAACCCACCGCCCGAGGTCCGTATTGCTGTCCTTCGCGGTGTGGGAGACGAGGCATTTTCCTCAGGATTTGATATCAGTACGCTCGGCAACAGCACACCTGGCTCTGAAGTCAGTGTCATCGAACAAACATACGGCTACATCCGGAACAGCAAAATCCCCACGATTGCCTATCTCAATGGCTACGCCATGGGTGCCGCGTGTGACCTGATCGTCAACTGTGACATCCGTATCGCTAATAGCTCAGGCCGCTTTGGCATGCCGCCCGCCAAACTGGGTGTGGTCTACAGTTATGAAGGCCTGGGTCGTTTTATCAGCCTGGTAGGATTGGCCAACACCAAAGAAATGTTTTTAACAGGCCGCATTTACCCCGCAGACAAATGCTACGAAATGGGCCTGCTGAACCGAGTGGTTGACCCGGAAGAACAAGAAGAAATTGTCTATCACATGGCCCGAGAAATCGTGGGCAACGCACCTTTATCTGTCCAGGGCATTAAGCGCATGCTCACTCTGCACAGCCAACAGGAAAGCCTGCCCGCAGAACAGCAGGAAGAAGTACTGGCTATTCGTAAACAAATCTTTGAAAGCGAAGATTTTCTGGAAGGCAAACACGCCTTTCTTGAAAAACGAAAACCCCAGTTCAAAGGGCGCTGAAACCCACGCCTCCTAAATACACTAAAAATCGGTCTACCGGGCTCACAATACGGCAGGTGGACAACAGGGGAAGAAACATATAAGGAGGGAGCCGCATAACAGCCCCTCCTTGAGGAAACCATCTAACGAGCGAGGCACTTATCATGTCAGTCACGAAGGAAGAAATAGCAGGAAAAATAAAAGTCGAAGCCGGTTGGAAAGGACGCCAGGACTTTAACGATACAAACGAAAACGATCTCAGCTATTCCGGCATTCCGCTAAAGCCCTTCTATACCGCCGATGATGTCGACCCTTCTATTGGCCAGAACCGCCCGGGGGACTACCCTTTTACACGGGGTATCCACGAAGGCATGTACCGGGACCGCCTTTGGACACGCCGCCAATATGCGGGTTTTGGTACCGGTAAAGATTCCAATAAGTGGTTTAAAGACCTGATGGCAGCCGGACAAATGGGCCTGAGCGTTGCCCTGGATTTACCCACTCAAATGGGCATGGACAGCACAGACCCACTCGGCAAGCATGAAGTGGGCCGCGTCGGCGTTGCAATTGACTCCCTGGCAGATATGGAAGAACTGTTCGACGGCATCCCCTTGGATAAAGTCAGCACCTCTTTCACCATCAACGGCACAGCGGCCATCATCCTTGCGATGTACCTCGTCACGGCAGAAAAGCAGAACGTTCCACCGGAAAAAATCCGCGGCACGGTACAAAACGACATCCTCAAAGAATTTGTGGCCCGTGGGTGCTATCTATTCCCGCCCAAAGAGTCCATGCGTTTAGTTGGCGACATCATCGAGTATTCCATCACCAAAGCGCCAAAATTTAACCCCATCAGCATTGCCGGGGCACACATGAAAAGCGCGGGCGCAACCATGGTGCAGTGCGACGCTTACAAATTTGCCAACGCCATCGCCTACTGCGATGAAGTCGTCAAACGCGGCTATAGCATCGACCAGTTTGCACACCAGTTTTCATGGCTAAGCTGCTCTAACCGTGATTTTTTTGAAAGCATTTGCCGTCTGCGCGCCATGCGGACCTTTTGGGCTAAAACGGCCAAAGAACGCTACAACAGTCAAAACCCTAAAACACAGCAATTGCGTATCCACATGGGTGGCGACACCGACTCCATGACCTTCGAACGCCCAATGGCCAATATCGGCCGGATTGCCCTGTACTGCTTATCGAACGTACTTGGCGGTTGCCAGTCCATGCAACTACCCTGCTACGACGAAGCGTATGAAATTCCCACAGAAGATGCGATTCAAAACGCGCTGGACGTACAAATGACCGTTGCCTACGAGTCCGGTGTCACCAAAGTGGTTGATCCCCTCGCCGGCTCTTACTTCGTCGAAAACCTCACCCAAAGTATATTGGACGAACTCGACGTGGTCGTGAATGACATCGTTGAAACAGGTGGCGCCGTCAAATGGATTGAAGACGGCCGCCTACAACGGAAAATCGCCCAGGAAGCGTACCTGTGGGAAGAACGCATCAAAAGCGGAAAAGAAGTCATGGTCGGCGCCAACTTTGCCCGTGATGATAAATCCCGCGCAGAATACGAAACCATGATGCACCCCTACTCTGAAGAAACCTACGACTACCAGGCCAACAGCATCAAAAAGGTCAAAGAACACCGGAACGAAGCCAAAACCCAAGCGGCGCTGGCCGCACTCAAAACTGCCGCTGATGGCGAAGGCAACCTGATGGAACCTTTAATCGAAGCCGTTCGCGAATATGCAACCGTGGGTGAGATTTGCGACACACTCAAAGCCAGTTTTGGCACCTTCCACGCTCCGACTGGCGTTTAACACTTCTGCATCACAAGCAGCCGTCTTGATTCACAATTCGACAAAGACGGCTGCAACAACCTTTCACTCATCCACCAACTTTTGTATAAAGACAGACAACAAAACAGAAAAACGGTTATTCAATACACAAGCCTAAGCACACACAAAGAGGAAACGGATGGCACAACAAGTGATCACCACACAAGACGGGCATGTTCAAATACTCCGACTCAATCGCCCGGACAAAAAAAACGCCCTCACCGGTGACATGTACCTTGGCCTTGCGGACGGTTTAAATGCTGCCGGGGAAAACTCAAACACCCGTGTCGTGCTCGTGACTGGAACAAAAGGCTGCTTTACCGCCGGGAACGACATCGGCGACTTGCTCAACCAACCCGCAGGCGATCACCCTGATGGGGAAAACCGGCCATTCTCTCAATTTATTCGCGCACTGGACGGCATAACCAAGCCCGTAATCGCTGCGGTCGATGGGCTGGCCATAGGTGTTGGCACAACCATGCTCTTACACTGTGATCTGGTGTACGCTGCAGACAATGTCCGTTTTCACCTACCCTTTACAGACCTGGGCCTGGTGCCAGAAGCAGCCTCCAGTGCCCTTTTGCCCCAACTCGCTGGCTACGCAAAAGCCTCGGAAATGTTACTCCTGGCCGAACCCTTCGATGCGAACACAGCGCTTAGCATTGGGTTAATCAACCGTATTTTCCCTGCCGCATCACTCGAACAAGAAGCACTGGCCATTGCCCACAAACTGGCCGCCAAACCGCCTCAATCGGTACAAAACACCAAAGCATTGATTAAAAAGAACCGGGGGGACATCGCCAACGTGATCGCCGACGAATTACGTGTTTTTACTACACAACAAAAATCGCTGGAGGCGAAAGAAGCGCTCTCTGCATTTCTGGAAAGGCGCACACCGGACTTTTCCAAGTTTTAAACACCCAAAATCAGCACTTAGACGAACCTACACCCCGTTCCACTTTTCGCGGAACGCGATCGGATTCTTATCAGCTGGCCAATTCAAACGATCCAGCGGGCTTACAACCCTGTTCAGCTGCTGCTGTAAAACATGCGTGTATATTTCCGTCGTCTTCACGTCCTTATGGCCCAATAACTTTTGCACAACACGAATATTCACCCCCGCCTCCAATAAATGCGTTGCAAAAGAATGTCGCAATGTGTGTGGAGACGTCGGCTTAGCGATACCAGATCGCACCTTTGCACGACGAATCGCCTTCTGAAAACTCGATTCATTAACATGGTGCCTGCGGATTACATCACCACGCGGATCTTTTGATAACCTACTGGCAGGAAACGCATACTGCCAATCCCAGGACCCCGGTGCATTCGGGTATTTTTTTGCTAAGGCATTTGGCATATATACATTGGCATACCCTTCCGCTTTATCCTGATCATAAAAGGCCCTCACCTTGACCAAGTGAGCCTTTAAATCATCAACAACTGATTCGCTCAAAAGCGTGGTTCGGTCATTCCCTCCCTTAGCATCCCGCACCACAATATAACCATTGGCAAAATCGATATCTTTCACACGGAGCCGCACCAACTCCATGAGCCGAAGACCAGCGCCATACATCAAACTCGCCATCAACAAATTAGTGCCCGACAAACAAGACAACAGCCGAGAAATTTCATCTGTAGACAAAACAACCGGTAAACGTACCGGTTTTTTCGTTCGAACCGGTGCCAGATCATCAGCAACCGGTAAATCCAATACCTTTTTATAGAGAAACACAATCGCATTTAACGCCTGCGCCTGCGTGGCTGCCGCAACATTGCGCTCAGCTGCAAGATAGCTCAAAAACCGCTCAATCTCCGGCTTACCCATCTCCGATGGATGCCGCTTATCATTGAATAAAATAAACTGCCTGATCCACCGAACATAAGACTCCTCAGAACGCTTACTGTAATGGTGATAACGCATCACCTCAGCAACCTGATCAAGCAACTTCCGCGAATGCGGGCGAAACATTGGCTGATGAGGTGTATCCTGCCTTCGAAAACTCAAAAGTTGCAACTACCCTTGTTTAC
>DJFX01000051.1 GCA_002432635.1 Halothiobacillaceae bacterium UBA5861
TTATTATCTCGATATATGCGGACATGTTGTCCCTGTATTGTCATATTTACAGTGTAAAAACGGGCGCTTTCAATAGGTGAGTTTGGTAAGGCGAGATGCCTGTACCAACCACTGCGTCACTTATTCGCCAAAAACGATTGTATAAGTGTTCCGAGGGTTTTGGTGTGTGTTGGGTCAAGTAATTTATTTTGTCTGCGGGTGAGGGCTCGTGGACGTTATTCTGTGGGTCGAGAGTTGGCTTTTTGATGCCAATGGTTTTGCAGGGCCGATAAAGTCAATGGCGTTGATGCGCTAGCCATTCTCTGCACGAGTATTTCCCGGCCTTCGGGCCGGGAGTGGATGGAATGGCGTTTTATGGGAGCCCGCAGCGGGTTTGGGGTTGTTGCTCTCGCTTAGTGTGCAACGGTGATATCCCGGTGTGCGCTGAGTATTGAAATGGAAAATCCTGCGATTACGTCTATCACGGTCATCAGGGTTAGTATGAAGAATATGGAGTTGGCGCAGTCGCTCACGGAGATAAATTCGATCAGGTAGATAATAAAGACAAGGGTTGAAACGGAGTGGTCGATGATGGAGGTTGACCCCGATCGCGTGGCTTTAAAGACTTCTATGCCCAGTAGTAATAAGCCGATGATGATGAACAGGTCTCCCCCAGAAATGGCCCAAGTGCCTGATGACGGTAAGTTGAGGCTGAATATGGGGGGGATGAGTTGTGTGTTGATGTCGCTGATGAGCATCATGATGTTGTAGATGATCAGCGGGATGATGAGCAGTGGAATGTTGCGAATAAGCGTCATGCTTTCTTCCTCGGTACCAGTTGTTTTTTGGCACAGTCTACCAGATACAAAAAGAAGGATTCATGGTTGCGTTTTGGGTCTTATTTTAAGGGTTTACGAATGGTAAATAATCTAACTAACGTAAGGTTGATTTAGCGGTATGATAGTTGTAAGTTGTGGCTAGTTTTTTAGATGGTTTTACGATTGATTTAGAGTGAGGTATCCGTGGCTATATATTGGACAGATGAGCAAAAAGCATTTAAAGAAACGGCAGAGCGTTTCGCGAAGGAGCAGTTGGCGCCGGGGTATCAGGAGAGAGATGTTGAAGGCCAGATTGATCGCAGCCTGACGAGGGCGATGGGTGATTTGGGTTTGATTGGTGTGGATATTCCCGAAGAGTTCGGTGGCTTGGGGCAAACGTGTGTCACCTCGGGTTTGATTACGGAAACAATTGCCTACAGCGATTTCAATATGAGTTATATGTGTTTGTTGGGTTCGTTGATGGGGCAGATTATGGTGAACCATGCCTCAGCGGATATTGCGCATGAGTGGGTTCCACAGTTGTTGTCGGGCGAAAAGCTGATTGCACTGGGGCTGACAGAGCCGCGAGGCGGATCTGACGCCGGTAACCTGATTTTACGGGCGGATAAAAAGGGTGATAAGTACATCCTCAATGGTGAAAAAACGTCCATTACCTTTGCCGATCAGGCTGAAGGCGTTGTCTTGTTTGCCCGTACAGGGGCTGTTGAGGACGGTGCTCGGGGAATTTCTGCCTTCTTTGTCCCGCTGGATCTTCCCGGTGTGGCGACAACCCGTTTTAACGATTTAGGCTCCAAGATTATTGGTCGCGGGTCGATCTTTTTCGATAATGTAGAGCTGGGTGAAGAGTATCGGCTGGGTGAAGAAGGCCGTGGCTTTGTTCAAGTGATGGAAGGTTTCGATTTTAGCCGTGCTTTGATTGGCTTGCAGTGTGTGGGCGCTGCGCAAGCTTCGCTGGATGAGGCCTGGCAGTACACCACAGAACGAGAAGCCATGGGGCGGCCGATTGCTCAGTATCAGGGGGTTTCCTTCCCGCTCGCCGAGGGAGAAACGATCATCGAGAGTGCGCGTTTGCTGTGCTATAACACGTTGGATTTGCGGGATAAGGATATGCCGCACACGTCGGAGGCGGCCATGTGCAAGTGGTTTGCGCCGCGTAAGTCTGTTGAAGTGATCCACGATTGCTTGTTGACGCACGGTCACTATGGTTGGAGTACGGATCTGCCGATCCAGCAGCGGATGCGAGATGTGATGGGTTTACAGATTGGTGATGGTACCGCACAGATTATGAAATTAGTGATTGCGCGGGAAAAAGTGGGCAGAGTCGCTGTACAGTACTAAACAGTCTCATCCAATTAATTAGAATAGGGTAAATGTATGTCTGTGGTGAATTATACCGTTGAAGGTTCAACCGCCATTGTTGAGATCAACAGGCCCGAAGCATTTAACTCCCTTTCGCAAGCGGTGTGGCAAGGCATTGATAAGGCACTTGCCTCCAGCGAAAGTGAGGATGCCGTAAAGGCGCTGTTAATTTGTGGAGCCGGCAAGCACTTTTGTACAGGGGCCGACTTAAAAGAAATCAAGGGCTTGCGGGGTGATAAGGCCGCGCTCAATGCAGCGATTCAATACGGCATGGATGTTTCCAAACGTCTTGAAGCCAGCCGCTTGCCTGTTGTGATGGCGGTGCAAGGCCTTGCGTTGGCCGGTGGGCTGGAGTTGGTGCTCTCGGGCGATGTGGTCTTTGCCGCTAAAACGGCTCAGCTCGGGGATCAGCATGCTCAGTTTGGCTTGGTGCCCGGCTGGGGGGGCAGCCAGCGGCTGCCACGGATCGTGGGTGTTCGTCGTGCACTGGATTTACTCTTTACGGCAAAATGGCTCAGTGCCGAGGAAGCGCGTGAATACGGCTTAGTCAATTATGTGGTTGACGAAACTGATTTACGAAGTGATGCGTTGGCGTACTGCGAGAAGATCGCAACGCGGAGTCCAGGCGGTATTGCGATGATGAAGCAGCTGGCGAGGCAAGGGGTCGACAAAGACTGGAATGAAAGCTTGGACTTTGAATTAAGTTTAGCAATTGATCATTTGTTGTCGGATGACGTGAGCGAAGGACTGGCTGCTTTTGAAGAAAAAAGACAGCCCAAATTTTCTTAAAACGACGCAGATCATCATAATTTTGAATGATAAAACGAGGTATGCATGAATTTTGAACTCACCCAAGAACAGCAAATGATTTACGAGTATGGCAGTAAGCTTGCTGAAACATACGACCGCAAATACTGGATGGAAAAAGCTGAAAAACGTGAGTTTACACGTGAAATGTGGGAGCAGGTCGGGGCTGATGGTTTTCTGGGCCTGATGGTGGATGAAAAATATGGAGGCGCCGGCTTAGGCATGATGGAAATGGCGCTGCTCATGGAGGGCATGGCCAATGAAGGTATCCCGCTATTAATGCTGGTTGTCGGCCCGACCATGTCGATGGCTCATATTTCTTCACACGGTACCGAGGAGCAAAAACAAAAGTACCTGCCGGATTGTTGTGCAGGCACCAAACAATTTTGTTTTGCAATCACCGAGCCGAACGCCGGCAGTAACACAATGAAAATCACAACGGTTGCTAAACCGGACGGTGATCGCTTCAAGCTCAGTGGTACAAAGACTTTTATCACCGGGGCGGAGGTGGCGGATTACGCGCTGGTGGTTGCGCGTACCACACCTTTTGACCAAGTCCAGAAAAAAACGGATGGGTTCACGCTGTTCATCGTTGACCTGAAAAAGAAGGGTATTGAAAAGCACCCCATCGATATGAGTATCCCCATTCCCGAAATTCAATGGACACTCTTTTTTGATGAGGTTGATGTGGGGCCGGAAGACGTCATCGGCGAGGTTGATAAAGGATTTGGCATACTGTTCGATAGCCTTAACCCTGAACGGATTATTTTGGCGTCTATGTGTAACGGTGTCGGCCGTTTTGCGTTGGATAAAGCTGTTGCCTATGCCAGTGAGCGTACGGTTTTTGATGCACCGATCGGCTCATACCAAGGTGTTCAACACCCCTTGGCAATTGCGAAAACAGAGATTGAGCTGGCTGCGTTGATGACGCGAAAAGCAGCGTGGGCATTTGACAATGGGTTACCAGCCGGTGATGCCTCGAATATGGCTAAATATGCCTCTGCAGAAGCGGCGATCAACGCGGTTGATGCGGCCGTACAGGCGCACGGTGGCAATGGCTTTACTAAAGAGTATGGCATTTTTGATCTTTATCCACTGGTGAGATTGCTCCGTACAGCGCCGCTGAATCGGGAGGTAATTTTGAGTTATATCGCATCCTACGTGCTTGGCTTGCCGCGCTCCTATTAATCGCTTGGCAAAGCGGTCCGTATCGTAAGTACAAGGTCAGTGCAAAAGTGATCACTGGCCTTCGTACTATTTGCCGTTTGTTCACGATGGCGATGCCGTGTGGTGTAAAGATTCATTGATAGATATAAAATGAGATAAAAAATCAAGAGGATATCGGGATGGATTTTCAACTCACTGAAGAACAAACAATGATCTATGAGTACGGTGCAAAGCTGGCTCAAACATACGATCGAACCTATTGGCTTGAGCAGGCCAAAGAAGGCAAGTATTTGGATGAAATGTGGTTGCAGATGGGGCAGGACGGCTTTCTTGGCTTAATGGTCGAGGAAAAATACGGAGGCGCCGGTCTAGGGATATTTGAGCTTGCGTTATTAATGGAAGGCATGGCCAATGCCGGTATTGCAACCCTCATGCTGTTAGCCGGGCCGGCCATGTTCATTACGCCCATTGCCAAACATGGCACGCCTGAGCAGCGGGCTTTTTATTTGCCGGATGCCTGCGCCGGTAAAACGCGTTCTGCATTTATGATCACCGAGCCAGACGCAGGCACTAACAGTATGCGGATAAAAACATTTGCCAAGCGCGATGGTGATGGCTTTCTACTCAATGGGTCCAAAATGTTCATCACCGGGGCGGATATTGCTGATCACGCGCTGCTGGTCGCACGCACGACGCCTTTGGATCAGGTCACAAGAAAAACAGAGGGCTTCACCTTGTTCCTGCTGGATATGAAATCAGCGGGTATTCAGATGACACCGATTGAAATAAGTATTACTGCTCCAGAAAAACAGTACATGGTGTATTTTGACAATGTAAAACTAGGCCCCGAGCATGTTCTGGGTGAAGTAGACAAAGGGTTTCAATTGCTGTTTGATAGCCTGAACCCTGAACGTATATTGATTGCAGGTATGAATACCGGATTTGGTCGTTATGCGCTTGATAAAGCCGTCGAGTATGCCAATGAACGCAAAATTTTTGATGCGCCGATTGGCGCGTATCAAGGGGTTCAGCACCCTTTGGCCATTGCCAAAACAGAAATTGAACTGGCAAGCCTGATGATGCGTAAGGCTGCCTGGATGTTTGATCAAGGCATTGACTGCGGGGGGGAATCCAATATGGCCAAATATGCGGCGGCTGAGGCAGCCATCAAGGCGGTTGATGCCGCTATACAAACACATGGAGGTAACGGGTTTACTAAAGAATACGGTATTTTCGACCTCTATCCACTTGTCCGCTTGAGTCGGACAGCGCCCATTAATCGTGAAGTTGTACTCAGCTACATAGGCGAACATGTAATGGGCTTACCGCGTTCCTATTAACTTTTTCTTAATTTATTCAGGAGAGCATCATGAACTTTGAGCTTACGCAAGAACAGCAAATGATCTACGAGTATGGGAAAAACCTCTCGAAAACGTGGACACGGGATTACTGGCGTGAAAAAGCCGAGAAGCGTGAGTTTACCTTGGAGATGTGGCAACAGGTTGGTGAAGACGGCTTTCTGGGCATGATGGTACCTGAAGAGCATGGTGGTGCGGGCCTTGGCATGACAGAACAACTCTTGCTCATGGAAGGCATGGCCAATGAAGGTATCCCTCTGTTGATGATGGTTGTGGGTCCGACTATGACCTTATCCGCGCTTGCGTCTCATGGTAGTGAGGAGCAGAAGAAAGAATTCCTGCCTGATGGATGTGCGGGTAAGCGTATCTACTGTTTTGCCATTACTGAGCCCAATGCCGGTACAAACACCATTAAGGCAACGACTGTTGCCAAGAAAAAACCGGATGGTCGTTTTTCCCTCAGCGGAACCAAAACATTCATTACGGGTGTCGATGTTTCTGACTATGTGCTGGTCGTTGCACGTACAACGCCTTACGATCAGGTCAAAAATAAAACGGATGGCTTTACATTATTCCTCGTTGACTTGAAAAAGAAAGGGATTGAAAAACACCCCATTGACATCGCTATCTGTTTGCCGGAAATGCAATGGACGTTGTTCTTTGATGAAGTGGATCTTGGGCCAGAAGATGTACTGGGTGAAGAAGGCCGTGGGTTTGAAATTTTATTCGACAGCTTGAACCCAGAGCGCATCATCGCTGCCGGCATGACAGCAGGTATTGGTCGCTACGCGCTTGAGAGAGCGGTTGAGTATGCAAGCGAAAGAACGGTTTTCGATGCACCGATCGGCTCGTATCAAGGTGTTCAACACCCCTTGGCCATGGCTAAAACAGAAATTGAACTCGCCAGTTTGATGGCGCGTAAAGCCGCGTGGCAATTTGACCAGGGGCTGCCGGCGGGTGAAGCGTCCAACATGGCTAAATATGCTGCGGCAGAAGCCGGTATTCATGCCGTTGATGCCGCTGTACAAGCCCATGGCGGTAACGGGTTTACAAAAGAATATGGCATTTTTGATCTTTACCCGATTGTGCGGTTGACACGTACTGCTCCGATTAACCGGGAGATCATCCTGAGCTACATCGGTGAGCATGTCATGGGGCTGCCTCGCTCTTACTAACGAGTTGTATTTCTCAAAGGTATAGAAATCAACAGCCAGGCTACTTGCGCTGAACAGGTCGCCTGGCCCGTTTGTTAAGAACAAATAGAATTGAACTGGAGATAAACATGAACTTTGAGCTGACCGATGAGCAGCAAATGATTTATGAATACGGTAAAAACGTATCACAAAAATATGACCGTAAATATTGGATGGAGCACGCTGAACGAAAAGAGTTCACGCTGGATCTTTGGCGCCAGGTTGGCCAGGACGGCTTCCTGGGCATGATGGTTGATGAAAATTACGGCGGAGCTGGTCAAGGCATGTTCGAGATGGCTTTGCTGATGGAAGGGATGGCCAATGAAGGCATTCCACTGCTCATGCTGGTGGTGGGGCCGACCATGTCCCTCTCTCATATTTCTGCACACGGCACCGAAGAGCAAAAGCAGTTTTATCTGCCTGATGCCTGTAAAGGTGACAAAATTTTCTGTTTTGCCATTACTGAGCCCAATGCTGGTACTAACACCATGAAAATCAGCACAGTGGCTAAACCCAAAGGTGACAAATTTGTTCTCAACGGAACAAAAACATTCATCTCGGGGGCCGATGTCGCGGATTATGCACTCGTGGTTGCTCGTACCACACCACATGACCAAGTCGAGCGCAAAACAGACGGCTTCACATTATTTGTTGTAGATATGAAAGCGAAAGGCGTAGACAAGCACCTCATCCCCGTGAGTGTGAGCATGCCGGATACTCAATGGACCTTGTTTTTTGATGACGTTGAATTAGGTCCAGAAAACGTCATTGGTGAAGTAGGGAAAGGCTTTGAACTCCTGTTTGACAGCCTCAACCCTGAACGCATCATCGTTGCAACCATGTGCACGGGACTGGGGCGGTATGCGTTAGATAAAGCGGTGGCTTATGCCTCTGAACGTAAAGTTTTTAATGGCCCCATCGGCGCCTACCAAGGCGTACAGCATCCCCTGGCCATGGCCAAGACAGAAATAGAACTGGCCAGCTTGATGGCACGGAAAGCGGCATGGTGCTTTGATAATAAAGACCCCGACGAAGGGGCTGCCGCCAACATGGCAAAATACGCGGCTGCGGAAGCGGCTATTCACGCCGTTGACGCCGCTGTTCAAGCGCATGGGGGCAATGGCTTTACCAAAGAATACGGTATTTTTGATATTTTCCCCGTGGTCCGTTTGATGCGTACAGCACCACTCAACCGGGAAATTATTCTGAGTTACATTGCTCAGTATGTCATGGGTCTACCGCGTTCCTATTAAGGAGGCTGGCATGTCAGATTTACCTAAATTTGTTGAACTTCATGAAGAAGGCCCTCGCGAGGGCTTTCAGATTGAAAAAAAACACTACCCCATCGAGCAGCGCGCCGCTCTGGTTGAAGCGATTGCTGAAGCCGGCGTGAAAAAAATCCAGGTCGGCTCTTACGTCAGCCCAAGGGCTGTTCCAACGATGGCCGATTCCGGGGATTTGTTTAAAATCATCAAGCGCAAAGAAGACGTTCGTTACACACTGTTATGGTTGAATGAAAAAGGATTCCAGCAGGCTTACGATACGCCGGGCATTAGTTTAGACCCCAAGCTTCTTTTTTACACGACTGATGAGTTCAGCCAGCGTAACAATAACTGTACCTCTGCTGAAATGCGTGAACGACAAAAAGGCTGGCTGGATGCTTATCAAGCGAAGGGTCTGGGTGTTGAGACAGCTTACATCGTCACAGCGTTTGGCTGTAACTTTGAAGGTCATGTTCCCATTAAAGCGGTGACAGACAATGTTCAGTGGATCCTCGACACCTTTGCAGAGCGGGACTTATCACTACCCAACATCATTCTGGCGGATACCGTAGGCTGGGCTAATCCTCTGGAAGTGAAGCGTCGTATTGGAGCCGTGCGGGAGATGGTGCCTGATGCACGCATTGGGATGCATATTCACGACACACGCGGGGCGGGCATTGCCAACTTTGTTGCCGCGATGGAAATGGGTGTTGACCTGTTTGAAGGTTCGGTAGCTGGCTTAGGTGGGTGTCCGTTTGCTGGGCATGGCGATTTTAATGCAGCCGGTAACGTCTGTACGGAGGATATGGTCTTTATTGCTCAGGAAATGGGGATCGAGACCGGTATTGATCTGGACAAGTTAGTTGACGCAGCGCGTCTGGCTGAGGAAATTATCGGGCGGCCTTTAAATGGTCGAGTCATGCACAGTGGCTCACTGAATAAATTTAAGCGTTAGTCACTTCTGATTCAAGCCCTCGACTGCTTGCATTGAGCTACGATGCGGCATGTCGAGGGCTAACCTTCATTCTAAGGTTTCGGCCGCCGTTGGTTTGCCATTGTTGTTTGAACGACTTTCCCAAATGCACCCAATTGATCATACAGGCGTGACTCAACGAGGCCGACGCCTGTGGCCTCAGCAATACCTTTTGCCTCCACACACACCCACTCTCCAACGGGTTCTCTGTGAAGGTATAGATTAATATCGGCATTGATGAAGCCGGTATATTGGTCGACATGAACCTGACCGATTCCATTGCCGTAGTCAGAGGCAATGGCCGCTCTCAAGTTAGGAGTATTCTCAACGCCTGAAATGACGTTGATTGGCAGCCGTGTCCAACAGGTGCCCGATCCCGAGCCCATCACACCTTCTACCCGCTGCATTTCCATAATGCCATTCAGTCCGGCCATGACCTGGGTGCTGTGTGTGTTCACAAAGGGTAGTGGCTCAAAACTACCGGGGTAGGGAATGTCGCAATGAGCGGGCGCAAACCGCTCAGGAACCTCATCCAGCGGTGTCTTCCCGAAAAATAAACTGGATGCCCGGCAGATTTCAGTGCCTTGTTCATCGAACAGCACAGCTGCGACGGCTTTAATGCGCTTACCATCCCGGATAACGTCCGTTTCCAGTTTCAGTGGCGTCATCGGAACGGCCCGGAACAAATCGATGGTTAGTCGCGCCAGGTGCATATCGTGACTGCGGTGTTGTTCCACACCGTAGCACAGCAAAGCTGCTGGCGGGCTGCCATGTTGCCATTGTGGAGCCCAAGGGCCTTCGGCATAGCGGGTTGGGACGAAGTAATCACCGTCCTGGTAAAAAATACAATCTGACATATATCGGTAACCTAAAAAGCATGGAATGTGTTGAACTTGTTTGTGTTTATAAGGTCAGTGGCAGCCTCTGTTGTATCGTGAAGAGGCTGCGATGAGAAAAAAACGATGTAATGGCAGTTATTCAGTCTTGAATACTATCGACGATCCCGGCATCGTTAAATCTGACAATGAGCCGGTCGTAACGGCTTTTCCAATAAGTCCATTCGTTTGCATCCGTGCTCGGTGTTACATGGGATGGTGGGTAACCCGCAGCCAGGATGACACCTTTCTTGGTCATGCCTTCTTTGACTTTTCCTGTGCTTATCCCCTCTTGGTCTGCTTTGCTGAGTGCTTTGACTTCTGCTTTGTTGCAAGATGTCCCAAAGTAACGTTTGAGGTGTGCGTCAAACGGTTCAGCCGCAGCTTTTTTATGATAGAAATAGTCATAGGTGACATTATTGTGGGTGGATGTAAACTGGAGCCGCTTGGCGGATAAGTCCAGAAGTTTGACTTCAGTGCAGAGGGGGATCAAGTCAGACTGTTGATAATTGACGGCAAACAGGCGTTTACGTTGGGGGTCTGCATGCAAATTTGTCAGGGTATAAACTTGTGATGCGCCGATGAGGCTTTGACCTCTGTCGTCCTTGAGGGCCGGGGCTGAAGAACAGGCTCCTAGCAATAGCGCGAGAGTAAGTACCAGGGTACGCATTATGAGTTGCTCCTTTTTATTATGGTGTCGAGTTGAGTGGTAATCATGTTTCCCATTTGGATCCTTGAGAGTAACATAAATAGATTTTTGTACTGCTGGCTGTTGCGCGATTATTAATGAAAGCCAGTCAAAATTTTTAGCGAAAACCTTGTGCATACCGTGGTTAGATTACAAATTCAGGGTGCTACGTATTGAGCAGAGGTATGTGTACAGCCAAGCACTCACTAATTTTCTACAGGGGTATCCATTCGATTGCCCCAGTCGGACCATGCGCCGGGATATCCCCGAACGTTTGGGTAACCGAGTATTTTCAGCATAATACAACTCAGCGATGAGCGGTGATGAGACTGGCAATAAGCAATAACCTGCTTATCCGGCGTGATACCGCGCTCATTCAGCATTGCTTTGAGTGTCTCGGCGGGTTTCAGCCGGTAGGCACGGGTTTCATCCATGCACATTTTCCAGTCTAACAACTGAGCGCCAGGAATGTGGCCGCCTCGAACAGAGCGTTTGTCATTGCCGGAAAACTCTGCTTCAGTTCGCGCGTCCAGCAGCGCAATGCCGTCGCTATGAAGATGAGAGAGTATGTAATCCGCATCGGCAACATTGCTGCCGCTGTATTGAGCCTGGTAGGTGCTGGGTTTGGCGATATTGATGTGTTGTTCCAGTGTTTTTCTCTCTGATGCCCAGCTGATCAGACCACCATCCAATAGTGAAAATTGGTTGATGCCAAATGCTTCCAGTGTCCACAGCAGCCGGCAGGCATGTCCTCCGCCTTCTCTGTCGTAAGCGACAATGTGTTGTTTGCCGGTATAGCCAACGGAAGCAAGTACTCGACTAAAATCTTCGGCTGACGGCAGCAAACCGTTAACAGGAGGCTGAGAGGCCACGATATCGGCGTAATTCAGTGATACGGCGCCTGGAATATGAGCAGTGGCATAACTTTCCTGCCCACACATGTCGATGAGAAGGACGCCAGTGTTTGGTAAGGCCTGTTCGAGTTGTGCGGGTTCCAATAATAACGGGAGGGTCATAACGAGTGTCTCAGTTGGGAATGGGTTGCCAGCTGCCTGCTGTTTGTGATTCCAGTTGAGTGGGTGTGAGTATTGTATCGGATGCAAACGGCAAGGTGTCCGGGTAATCCAGTGTGTAATGCAAGCCTCGGCTTTCGTGTCGGGTTTGGGCAGAGCGGATGATTAAGTTTGCCACAACGACCAGATTACGTAACTCGAGCAGATCTGAGGTGATGCGGAAGTTTTGGTAATACTCATTGATTTCTTGCGTCAGCAAATCAACACGGTGCTTTGCACGCGCCAGCCGTTTGTTGGTGCGCACGATACCGACATAATCCCACATGAACCGGCGGAGCTCATCCCAGTTGTGTGTTACGACAACTTCTTCATCTGAATCTATGACCTGGCTTTCATCCCATTGCGGCACTTGGAAGCCCGTTTCAGATTGTGGTTCTGATTGACGCTTGATGATATCGACGGCAGCTGACTTTGCAAATACAAGACACTCCAATAATGAGTTACTGGCCATCCGGTTAGCGCCGTGCAGACCCGTCATAGACGTTTCACCAATGGCGTATAGGCCAGGCAGATCTGTTGCGCCACGATGGTCGGTGACAACGCCGCCACAGGTGTAATGAGCTGCGGGTACGATGGGAATCGGCTCCTTGGTCATATCGTGCCCATATTCCAGGCAGGTTGCATAGATATTTGGGAAGTGGCTGGTAATGAAGTCGGCTGATTTGTGGCTAATATCCAGATAAAGGCTTTTTGCGCCCAGGCGTTTCATCTCGTGGTCAATGGCACGGGCAACAATGTCTCGCGGGGCCAGCTCTTCCCTTTTGTCGAACCGGTGCATAAACCGTTCGCCACTGGGCAGTAGCAGGTGTCCACCTTCACCCCTCACCGCTTCGGAAATCAGGGCAGAGCGTGCTTCGGGATGATAAAGCACAGTGGGGTGGAACTGCATAAATTCCATGTTGGCGACACGGCAGCCTGCTCGCCAAGCCATTGCGATACCATCGCCCGAGGAACTGTCTGGATTACTGGTATACAGATAGACTTTGCTGGCACCGCCGGTTGCAAGGACGACAGAGGGTGCAAGGTAAGTGTCTACCGTGTGCTTTTGGGTATCGAGTACATAGGCGCCAATGCAGCGGTTGCTTTTGTGCCCCAGCTTCGCGAGGGTGATCAGGTCAATGGCATTGTGGTGCTCATAAGTGTCGATATTCTTGCTGTTTCTGACCCTTGTTAATAATGAGCTTTGTACTTCCTTCCCCGTTGCATCGTCGGCATGGATCACACGGCGGTGTGAGTGGCCGCCTTCACGGGTTAAGTGGGGGAGCGTCTTACCTTTTTTATTGGTCACTTGAGTGAAGGAAACGCCCATTTCTTCAAGCCAATGAATGCATTCCGGGCCTCGTTCAACCACAAAGCGTACGGCGTCCTCATGGCACAGACCGGCGCCTGCAATTAATGTGTCTTGGATGTGAGAGTCAAAACTGTCTTTCTTGTCGAGCGCTGCGGAGATGCCCCCTTGCGCATAAAACGTACTCCCTTCCCATATTTCCACTTTTGACAGTACAGCAATCCGGGTAGTATTAGGCAGGTTTAAAGCGAGCGTTAATCCCGCTGCGCCAGAGCCGACGATCAAGACGTCGTAGTGGTATTCTTGAGCCATACATTCCTATGTGAAATTAATATGTCACGGTATTTTGTCACAGCTTTGGGGTGTATATCACATAAAACGATAAAATTAAGGCTTCTCTGATTCAACAATTAAAAGGAACTAATTTGAATGTTTTTGGTCTTCTTTAATAGTGCAATCCGGCGACAGGTTACGTTCTAATGAGCGACAAGGATATTGACCTGGCGTTGGTTAAGCGTGTGCAAAGAGGCGATAAACGGGCCTTTGATCTGCTGGTAAGGAAGTACCAGCATAAGATTGCACACCTGGTGGCTCGTTATGTGCGCGATACCAGTGAGGTCCAGGATGTTTCCCAGGAAGCGTTTATTAAAGCCTACAGGGGGTTGGCAAACTTTAGAGGCGAGAGCGCGTTCTATACTTGGTTATATCGCATAGCGATTAACACAGCGAAGAATTACTTAGCGTCTCAAGCTCGCCGGGGCGATGAAAACGGTGTGGATGCCCAAGAGGCCGAGCAGTTTGATGGGGCAGATGGCCTGCGAGAGTATGCTAGCCCTGAACGCGTATTGCTAACAGAGGAAATAAAGCAAACTGTTCATGAAACGATTAAGGAATTACCGGATGATTTAAGAGTGGCGATTAGCTTGAGGGAATTTGAAGGCATGTCTTATGAAGAAATTGCCGAGGCTATGGAATGCCCGGTTGGTACAGTCAGGTCGCGAATCTTTCGTGCACGAGAAGCGATTGACCGTGCGTTGAAACCCTTGCTCGGTCGTTCTGAAGAGGTATGAATATTATGCAAAATGAAAAACTTGAAGCTATTTCAGCATTGATTGATGGCGAACTACCCGACGATGTGCGTGATGAACTCATCGGAGATCTCTTGAAGAGTGACACACTGCGTGACCAATGGACATCGCTCCATTTCACTCGCGAAGCCATGTCGCCGGATTATGTAGACCATTTACCGTCTGACTTTGCGAGTCGCGTCGCCTCGGCGATTGATGATGAGCCGGCTCTGCTTGTCTCACCGGCGGGTGCTGAACCCCCGTCTCGGCCAGCGTGGCAGAAACCGTTTGCGGGCTTCGCTCTCGCTGCGAGTGTGGCCGCGATTGCCGTTTTGGGTGTCGACTGGGGTCAACAAACTGGGAGCCAAACGGGCCCTCTGCCGATTGCCTCTGAACCTGTCCGAAACGAAGGCTCAGGCCCCGACTCTGCATCCACTCAGTTGGCTTCCGCGCTGGGGACTTATTGGTCAAGTCAGCCTGGAAAACGGGACATGGATGTCGAAAAGCGGTTAAACATGTATCTTTCAGACCACATTGAATCAGCCACAGCCAGTAATATTCAAGGGTTATTGGCTTACTCAAAACTGGTTGCCTACGATGGTGAGCGTTGATAATGGTGATTAGAACGCTCTTCTTGCTTAGTTTGGTGTTTCTCTCCTACGGGGTGCGGGCAGATGCACAGCCTTTGTCTGCGAAAGCCTGGTTAGAAAAGATGTCCATCTCAATGCAAACAACAGATTACGAGGGGACATTTGTTTATTTTCACGACGGCGAAATGGAAATGATGAACCTGTCTCATACCTATGATGAACAAGGGGAAATCGAACGACTTGTGTCGTTGAACGGCGTTCCGAGAGAAATCATACGGGACTACACAAATGTTATTTGTGTTTGGCCAGACAGTAAATCGGCTGTAGTGAGCCGTTCCCGCAAGCGGACGCCTTTCCCGGTTTTTTCCTCGGAGACATTGAAAAAGCTGGATGACTTTTACGAATTTTTAACCGCGAAAAAAGATCGCATTGCAAATCGAGTCGCTCAACAAATCGAAGTGAAACCCAAGGATGCGCTTCGCTACGGTTATAACATCTGGGTTGATGAAACGAGTTATCTGCTCCTGAGGTCAGATCTCGTGAACGTAAAAGGAAAAGCGCTGGAGCAGGTGATTTTTACACGTATGGAACAGGTTGAAGGGCTCCAGATCGAACAATTTACTCAGGAAGCGCTGGGCAGTGACTACCGTTGGGTTTACAGCGAAGAAGAAGCCGCCAAAGACTCGAGTCGGCAACCGGACTGGAAGTTCGCGACATTGCCAGCGGGATTTGAGCTCATTTCGATGCAGCTTAAACCTATGTACAAAGAAGCTGAGATGGTTGATCATTTAATTCTGTCAGATGGCTTGGCAACCGTGTCCGTTTATGTTGATCCGAATCTTGAGCTGGCTAAACAATCGGCCTTGCAAGGCGAATCAACCATGGGCGCGGTCAATGCTTATGGTATGGTTAAGGGGCATCTGCAGGTGACAGCCGTCGGCGAGGTCCCCATGGCTACCATTAAGCACGTTGTGAATGCGCTCAAAGTCAAAGGCTAACCATGCTGGAAGAAGAAGCGAAAGTTGTATCTGCCGAAGGCGATTTTATCACTGTGGAAGTCGTACGCCAGTCTGCCTGTGGCACCTGCAGCGCTAAAGCCGGATGCGGTGTTGAGGTCGTCTCTCGAATCGCCGGGAGCCGGGTACGCACTATGACCTTGCAGGTTAGAAATACCATCGGTGCTGAGGTTGGTGATCATGTGATCGTGGCAGTACCCGATGCGGTGATGGTGAAAAGCTCCATGCTGGTTTACATCACACCGCTTGTTTTGATGGTGTTGGGCGCTATTCTGGCTGAAAGTCTCGGTGGGCCTCAATCACGCTCGGATTTATTGGCTGTTATCGGTGCAGTGGCGGGTTTTGTGATGGGACTTGCCATTGTTCGTGGGCTGGGCCAGCACATGAGCCGGAGACCTGAATTCCAGGCAGTGACTTTGAGGAAATATATCCCCGTCGGTACTGTCTAAAAAATCCTATACTGATCACAACTGGTTTAAAATAAATGACCTGCTGCAAGATCTGTCTCTTCGATTGCAGTAGCACTTTTTGCTCTTAAAACGCTAACGATTTTTTCATGTCAGAATTAATACTTTTTTCGCGCGATGGTTGTCATCTGTGCGATGATATGCTCTTTGCTTTACAGAGCCTTGCGGGACAACATCGATTTGAGGTGCATGTTGTTGATATTGATGCCAGTCGCTCACTCAGTAAAGCCTTGAATGCTGCTATTCCGCTTTTAATGCTGAATGGGCAGGTGGTGAGTCAATATCATCTCGATTACGCGAAGTTACAGGAAGCCTTGGGTCTCTCTTAAATAATGCAAAACAATATTCGAAACTTTTCAATCATCGCGCATATCGATCATGGTAAATCAACGCTGGCTGATCGCTTCATACAGATTTGTGGCGGTTTGACAGAACGGGAAATGGAGAGCCAGGTCCTGGATTCGATGGATCTTGAGCGGGAACGTGGGATCACGATCAAGGCGCAGAGCGTGTCGCTACGCTACCAAGCAGATGACGGTGAAGTCTACCAGTTAAATATGATTGATACGCCTGGCCACGTTGACTTTTCATATGAAGTGTCACGGTCGCTGGCGGCCTGCGAAGGGGCTCTTCTGGTAGTGGATGCTTCGCAAGGTGTTGAGGCCCAGAGTGTTGCCAACTGTTATACCGCGATTGATCAAGATCTGGAAGTTTTGCCGGTATTGAACAAAATTGATCTGCCCGCTGCGGACCCTGAACGCGTCATTGAAGAAATTGAAGAAGTGATCGGCATTGATGCAATGGATGCTTTGCAGGTGAGTGCAAAGACAGGCCAAGGCGTTAAAGAGCTTTTGGAAAAACTGGTTAAAACGATTCCGTCCCCGACAGGGCAGGCAGATGGGCCGACCAAAGCGCTGATTATCGATTCTTGGTTTGATAACTTTGTTGGGGTGATCTCCTTGGTTCGCGTCGTTGATGGGGCCATAAAAAAGGGCGATAAAATCCGAATCATGTCGACGGGCAAATCCTTTCAGGTTGACAACGTTGGAGTCTTTACGCCAAAGCGCTGTGAACAGGCGGTGTTGGAAACCGGTGAAGTGGGCTATGTGATTGCCGGTATTAAAGAGATTGATTCCGCTCGCGTTGGTGACACCATCACGCTGGACAAACATCCGGCCAGTGAACCCTTGTCGGGGTTCCAGGAAGTTCAACCTCGGGTTTTTGCCGGCCTCTTCCCAGTCAGTTCTGATGACTATGAAGACCTTCGCGAGGCTTTAGGAAAGCTGCGTTTGAATGATGCTTCTTTGCACTATGAACCTGAAACATCGACAGCTCTGGGATTCGGTTTTCGTTGTGGCTTCTTGGGCATGTTGCATATGGAGATTATTCAAGAGCGATTGGAACGGGAATATGACTTGGATTTGATCACCACGGCTCCTACCGTGATCTACGAAATCGAAGATAATGCCGGCGAGGTCACCTACATTCATAATCCCTCCGACCTGCCGGGCACGAACCTGCTTAAGGAAGTACGGGAGCCGATCATCCGCGCCAACATCCTGGTGCCCAAAGATTATGTGGGTGAGGTGATCAAGCTTTGTGTTGAAAAGCGGGGTGTACAAAAACAAATTCAATACATGGGGCATCAAGTCAGTATTGTGTATGAAATGCCAATGAGTGAAGTCGTACTGGATTTTTTTGACCGCCTCAAATCCGTTAGCCGCGGGTATGCGTCTTTTGATTATGAGTTTATTCGTTTCCAGACAGCCAATCTCGTGAAAGTCGATATACTGATTAACTCTGAACGGGTAGACGCTTTATCTATTATTGTTCACCGTGATCGAAGTGAGGGTCGGGGACGGGAACTGGCTGAAAAAATGCGGGAAATTATCCCCAGACAAATGTTTGATGTTGCAGTCCAAGCGGCCATCGGCTCGCACATCATTGCACGCAGTACAGTGAAAGCACTGCGTAAAAATGTTACCGCCAAATGTTACGGTGGTGACATCACCCGTAAGAAAAAACTCTTGGAAAAACAAAAGGCTGGAAAGCGCCGGATGAAACAGGTCGGTAAAGTAGAAATTCCGCAAGAGGCCTTTCTCGCGGTTTTAAAAGTAGATCACTAGGAATAAAAAATGGCTTTTGACCTCGCGCTGTTACTTGTAATTGGAACCTTTGCCACCGGTTTGATCTGGGCGGTTGACGCCTTAGTATTTGCCCCCAAGCGGCTTGCCGATTCGGGTGCCACCCCGCAACCGATGACTAAAGCAGACAAAAAGCATGGTGAGCCTGTTATCGTCGAATATGCCCGTTCTTTTTTCCCTGTTTTGCTGATTGTCTTGATTTTACGATCATTCTTATTTGAGCCTTTTCGCATTCCATCAGGCTCGATGATGCCAACACTGCTGGTCGGTGACTTTATTCTGGTCAATAAGTTTTCCTACGGCATCCGGCTGCCTGTGATCAACACTAAGGTGATTGATGTTGGACAGCCTGAGCGGGGTGATGTGGCGGTGTTCAAATACCCCAGACAGCCCGAGATTGATTACATTAAACGCGTGGTTGGTTTGCCCGGAGACCGGATTAGCTATAGCGGTAAACGCTTATGGATCAATGGCGAACTCATCCCGGTCGAAAAGATTGGTCTTTACATTCCGCCGGGCGCGGATCGGGCAGATCCTAATACGCTGGAATTAAAAGAAGATTTGCTTTCAGTTGAATACCATATTTTGATCTCTGCTAACCGGGGCGCCTCAGAAGGGAGTTTTGTTGTGCCGGAAGGGCACTATTTCATGATGGGCGATAATCGGGATAACAGCAATGACAGCCGTTTTTGGGGATTTGTGCCTGAGGAGTTGCTGGTAGGCAAAGCCGTGATGATCTGGCTTAATTGGGATTGGTCCGACAGCCAGTTCAATTGGCGTAGAATCGGGCAGTTTATCCATTAAAACAATTGGCCGATCTATAATACTCAAGGAAAGACCTTACAAAGCACGGGAGTGAAGCGCATGAATCGGCAAGCTGGGCTGGGGTTAATTGCATGGATCGTTGTGATTGCATTTGCTGCGGCTATTATCACAACAGGTATCCGTGTATTGCCCGTATATATAGATCACATGGCTGTCAAAGATATTATCAACGACTTGCAGCGTGATTCAAGTAACCAGAATATATCCAAACGGGAAATACGCTTACAGTTGCACAAACGGTTTAAAACCAATAGCTTATGGGATTTAGACCCCGATCAGATCATCAAAGTGATTAAAGACAAAGAGCGGGGGTTGATTTTCCATGTACAATACGAAGTGCGTAAACCGGTAGTTGGCAATGTTGACCTCATTGTCAGTTTTGATGAAAAAATTGGTTCTCAAATTTGAATCAACAGATAATCCGTTTAAGTCAGCGATTAGGCTATCAGTTCCAACAGCCCAAACACCTTGAAGAAGCGCTCACCCATCGCAGTGCTGCGGCATGCAACAATGAACGTCTGGAGTTTTTGGGTGACGGCGTATTGAATTTCATCATTGGCGCTGAACTGTTCCGCCGGGAACCGTCCTTGAATGAAGGTGAACTCAGCCGGTTAAGGGCCACCTTGGTGCGTGAAGAAACCCTGGCCGAAATTGGACGATCTTTAGAACTGGGTGAGTATTTAACAATGGGCAGTGGCGAGCTTAAGACAGGTGGGTTTCAACGTAGTTCTATTTTGGCTGATGCAGTCGAAGCCGTTTTCGGAGCTGCCTACCTGGATGGGGGGTTTGAAGCCTGCCGGGATTTGGTCTTGCGACTTTACCAGGAGCGGCTTGAAAACTTGCCCGACCCCCAGACGCTCAAAGACCCTAAAACCCGTTTACAGGAGTACCTGCAAAGCCGGCAATTACCCCTGCCGGAATATGATTTGGTCTCATCGAAAGGAAAAGCGCATGACCAGACTTTCACAGTTGAGTGCCGCGTTTATACAGACAATGTCAAAAAAACAGATGGCCAATCAAAAAGTCGACGCAAAGCAGAGCAAGCTGCGGCGTTAGCCATGATTAAATCATTGGGTGTGAAATGAAGCGCTGTGGGTACATTGCCATTGTTGGTCGGCCAAATGTGGGTAAGTCCACGTTGATGAATTATTTGCTTGGGCAAAAGCTCAGTATTACCGCGCATAAACCACAAACGACGCGGCACTCCATTCTTGGGATTCACACACAAGACGATGTGCAATGCATTTTTATAGATACCCCGGGTATCCACATGGGGGGTAAACGAGCCTTAAACCGGGTACTGAACAAAACAGCTCAAGCGGCGATTCAGGATGCAGATGCCATTGTCATGATTGTTCAGGCCTCTGACTGGACCGATGAAGACCAACTTGTTTTTGACCGGGTCAAAAATCTGAAAACTCCCGTCTTCCTCACCGTCAATAAAATTGACCGGCTCAACGAAAAGCAGGAACTGTTACCTTACCTGGCGAATCTGCCGGACAGCGAGAATATTCAGGAAGTGATCCCGATATCGGCGCGTAAGGGGCAAAATGTTGCGCGTCTTGAGGCGCTGATCACCGAGGCATTACCACCGGGAGATCACTTCTTTGCGGAAGACCAGATTACCGATCGCAGCAGCCGTTTTCTGGCCGCCGAACTGGTGCGCGAACAGCTCACCCGATTTTTGTCAAAAGAGTTGCCCTATGCGCTCAGTGTTGAAATTGAACAGTTTGAGCACAGCGGAGGTGTTGACCACATCTCTGCCGTTATCTGGGTCGAGAAAAAAAGTCAAAAAGGCATCATCATCGGGAAAGGGGGTGAGCGTCTGAAAGAAATCGGCAAGCGGTCACGCGTCAGCATGGAAAAGCTCTTTGGCAACAAGGTTTATCTGCAACTTTGGGTCAAAATTAAATCTGGCTGGGCCGATGATGAGCGTACGCTGCGCAGCCTCGGGTACACTGATACTCGATAAGCGCCGTTATGCAGAGAGTCTCTCTACAGCCTGGCTACGTCATCCACCAAAGAGACTTCAAAGACAGCAGCCGTATTATTGAATGCTATACCCAGGATTACGGGCGAGTGGCCCTGGTGGCGAAGGGTGTGCGCAGTAGCAAAAAAGGCTTCCAATATTTGCTTCAACCCTTTTTACCTCTCAAGCTTTCCTGGGCGGGGCGAGGGGAATTACCGACCTTAACGCATGTCGAAATGAATGCGGCATCCTCACCGCATTTACAGGGTAAGGCATTGTTTTGCGGCTTCTACCTCAACGAGCTGATCGTACGCCTGACTCACCGGCACGATGCCAGTCCTGAACTTTACCAATGCTATCTGGAAGCATTGAGTACACTCGATCAGCCTGATCAAGAGGAACCCACGTTGCGCCGGTTTGAAGTCCAAATGCTTGATATCCTTGGCTATGGTTTACAATTGGAAGTGGATGGGAATGGCGAACCAATCGACCCCCACCAACAGTACTACTATCACGTGGAAACCGGGCCGATGACCACCCCGATACCGGGTATACAACACATTCCTACATCAGGCGAAACCCTGCTTGCACTGTCGGCAGGGCTTCCACTGGCGAACGAAAAACAGCAGCAGGAAAGCCGTCGCTTGATGCGCTCAGTCCTGCAGTTTCACCTTGGCGGAAAACCGCTGCAAAGCCGCCGTGTCTACCAACAATTATTTAAATCATAGGCATACCCGCACGTGCATATCCAACAACAGGCCTATCAATGCTTGATGATGAAACAGCCGGAAGAAAAAGCTGCGGCTGTCCTGAAATTGGAGCAGCGTGCCCGAGAGGCAAACGCCTGGCAATGTGAGCAAACTCCTGCCCGGGCCGTTATCATTCCCGGGCGCCCAGATAAGCCTCAGATGATCAGCCCTAAAAAAGTTCCACGGCGGGGCGTTGGCTCAACAGAAGGGCGAGCAGCGCTTTATCATGCCTTGGCGCACATCGAATTTAATGCCATTAACCTTGGGCTGGATGCGGTGTATCGTTTTGCCGATATGCCCGAGGACTTCTACCGCGACTGGCTCAAAGTTGCGGCCGAAGAAGCCTTTCATTTCACCCTGCTCAACGAGCACCTTCATCGCCTGGGCGTCCAATACGGCGACTTTCCCGCACACAATGGGCTGTGGGATATGGCCGTCAAAACAGCCGGTGATGTGATGGCCCGGATGGCCCTGGTACCACGCGTACTGGAAGCCCGTGGGCTTGATGTGACTCCAGGCATCATCCAAAAGCTTCGCTCAGTCGGCGATACGCGCGGAGTTGAAATACTGGAAGTTATCCTCCGTGATGAAATTACCCATGTCGCGATTGGAAACCGCTGGTTTCAATACTGTTGCGAGGCGCGTGCGTGTGAGCCTCTGCAGACTTTTCGCGAACTGCTCCACCACTATGCCATGGGCCATGTGCGTGGGCCTTTTAACCAACAAGCCCGGAAAAAGGCCGGTTTCACGGATCAGGAACTGCACGCATTAAAGGCGTTAGAGCGAGACTTTCTCAAGCAACTTAAGTGACCAGCACAAGAGGACCGTGACCCCAAACGGCAGATACAGACTTTTCATTGACATAAACTGGGCATCCCGGTACATTTAGCGGCTTGATGTTTCCCATCGCAATGCCGAGGTGGTGAAATTGGTAGACACGCTAGCTTCAGGTGCTAGTGGGGGCAACCCCGTGGAGGTTCAAGTCCTCTCCTCGGCACCAAGCCTTTTTCCTCGCTTCTATTTCTACGTGCGTTTCTGATTTTACGGTTGGCAGGGTCCTCCCCAGGCAAGGTGTTGATTCGTACACCTATTCCTTATTAGTCTGGCGTTAGGCCAGCCGATTCGGTGAAGTATTCACTCCAGGGGAAGGTAAATATCGGTCAGGAGATCGCATTCATCGGCGTCATGAATAAAATTGAGGTAGTGGAAAAAGCAGGGGTAATCCCGCACTTTTTCACCGCTCTTCGGTAACCAATTGTGATAGAGGTAGAGGATGCTGTTTTCCAGGTTCTCGTGACGGCCTTTGTGGCGGAGCACGGCGCATCGGCCACCCGGAATCGTACCCGACTTCACACCGTAATTGTTTGGTGGAACATCGCCATCCATGGAGCCACAGACATCCCAGCGGAACTCTTCAGGTGCGGTGTGCTTGGGATCACTGTAGGGAATGCCGAATGTCTGGCTGGTTTGGACGGGCGACAAACCGGTTATTTTCCGCCAGGTAATGAATTTTGCAGCGGTTTCATACACGTTTTCCGGTGGGCCAAGGTGTTCAATCAGGGCCACTGGCGTTGTTTCAAAATTCACAACGTTAACATTCATTTGATTGACTCCATAAGTTGGATTCTTAAACTGGAACCGCGTATGCCATTCGGGCCATGCAGGATGGGTTCTGAATTGAGAAGGTGACTGGTCAAATATTCTTTTAAACGCACGGGAGAAAGCCTCTGGGCTTTCAAAACCGGCTTCCAGTGCAATATCAATGATGCGCTTTTCCTGTTCGAAAGCCAGGCGAAACGAGGCGCGTTTCAGTCGGGCCAGTTGAATAAACCGGGTGGCGCTGGTGCCGGTGTACGAGTTGAATACCCGGTGAAAATGGAACTTTGAGAAAGCCGCAACAGTGCTGAGCTCTTCAAGCGTTAACGCATCATCAAGGTGTTGGTGAATGTATTCGCAAACGCGTGATATCCGTTCGCCATACAGACGTGTGAAGTGCGAGTTCATGCCGGCCTTTGTTTCATGGGTGCACAACCATCGTGCCAGATGGCAGACGTACTGTCCTGATTGAAATTGCGCTTCGGTTTTTAAAGTGAATGCTGGCAGACCGCAGTACTGCATTCAAAGTCACAAAAATTTGAATCAGGCACCGTGGAAGGGTGAGTACACATGCGGGTTACATTCGGCGGTTTACTCAAGCCAGGCGTTTATTCTGCGCTGGATTGGTCTTTTTTGTGTATCCCGGCCATTAGGGGGTCTGATCGAGCAGCTGGTAAGTACCGTTTAACCTGATCAAGCCACGTGCTGTTTGTACACTCACCGTGTTTCCAGTGGGGCGGTAAAAACAACGGCAGAGCGGCTCATGAGCGTGAGGTTTCCGAGGCGTACTTACAACAGCATTAAGCGCACGTCTTCGATCAGTGTTTTCAGGTGGACTAAAAATCGTGCTCCGTCAGCGCCGTTGATGATGCGGTGATCGAAACCGAGTGTCACGGTTAACCGTCGGCGCGGGACACACTCGCCCTGGTGAAAACGCGGCTCAACTTCGCTGGCGCCCAAGCCAATGATGGCAACCTGTGGCCAGTTAACAATCGGGAAAATAGCGCTCAGCCCCATGCCGCCAAGGTTGGAAATGGTCATGCCCGCACCTTGCAAATCCTGTGGGCTTAACTTATTTGTGCGCGCTTTTTCCGAGAGCTGGCTTAATTCGCTGGAAAGCACGATCAGGCCTTTTTGATTCACCTGCCTCAACGTAGGCACGACCAGCCCCCGCTCAGTATCCACGGCAATTCCCATGTCGATATAATCTTTGTAAACAATTTCGTTTGTTTGTTCGTCGTAGCTGCTGTTGAGCTTCGGGAAGCTTTGCAAGGCGGTGGCCACAGCTTTTGCGAGTAGCACTGTCAGCGTCAGTGAACCACCCAGCTGGCGGACTTTTTCTTTATTCTGCTGGCGCCAGTTTTCCAGGTCCGTGATGTCCATGGTTTCCTGCAACCAGGCGTGCGGGATGCGCGTCCAGGCATGAGTCATATTGTTGCAGGTGGCGGTGGCAATATTGCTCAGCGGCTCGCGGTGGGTTGGGCCAAAGGCGCTGAAGTCTGGCAAAGGGCGGTCAACGGGTTTGGCGCCCGGTGTTTGGGCAGTTGCTTGTATGTATTGTTTTGCGTACCGCTTAACGTCGTCTTTAGTGATGCGGCCGTGTTTTCCCGTACCTGTGATCCTGGCAAGGTTGATCCCCAGCTCACGTGCCAATCGGCGGGTGCTGGGGTTGGCGGGCGCGAGGGTGTGTTCTGGCTCTGGCGCGGCTAAAGTGGAATCGGGCGCCGCTGGTTTGACTGCCGGGGTAGAGGCATCGCTTGGCGGTGATTGGGAGGCTTGTGTTTGCCCGGGTTCGTTTGTTTGCGGATGGCTGGTTGCAGTGGCCACCGATAGTGTGGCGAACACTTGTCCGGTTTGAACCTCATCACCCACGCTGAGCAACATGGACTCCAGCGTCCCATCTTCTTCAGCCGGAATATCCAGGGTGACTTTGTCGGTTTCGACTTCCAGTAGGGTGTCGCCTGCCTGCACAGTATCGCCTGCTGAGAAGGGGGCAGCAATGACAATACCCCGGCCAGTGGCGGCGCCTTCGCCTAAAGCGGGTATGGTTAATTCACGAATTTCATGACTCATCAAGCATGTCTCTACGGTGGGTTCTGTTTATTTTTTGATAGGGTTACTCGTGGCCAGGCCAGTGCTTGTCCAACTGTTTTTTGTCTATGTGACCGGCGCGAAAAAGTATGGATACAGCGGTCTGGACAATGCACTGGGCACTGACTTCGAAGTAATCGCGCAAGCTTTGACGGGACTCGCTCAGTCCGTAGCCGTCCGTCCCGAGGGTTTCGTAATGGGAAGGCATCCAGCGGGCAATACTGTTTGGCAGTGCTTTCATATAATCTGTGACCGCGATAAACACTCCCTCTTCCTGGCTAAACAGTTGTTTGACGTAGGGCTGTCTGGCCGGTTCAGTCGGGTGCAGCCGGTTCCAGCGTTCGCAGTCTTGTGCATCGCGTGCGAGTTCATTAAAGCTGGTCATGCTCCAAACGTGGACGCGGTAGCCGAGAGCTTCCAGTGTTTCAGCCGCCTGAAGTGCTTGCTGCATGATGGCGCCACTGGAGAGGAGGTTCACGACTTCACCCTGTGCGCTGTCAGATCGGCGATAGCAGTAACCGCCTTTGAGAATGCCTTCCAGGATATGGTTGTCTTTTGGCAGGGCAGGCATGGAGTAATTTTCGTTGTAGACAGTCAGGTAGTAGAAAATGTCTTCCTGCTCAAAGTACATCCGGCGTATGCCATCCTGAACAATGATGGCCAGCTCGTAGCCAAAGGCCGGGTCATAACTGAGCATATTGGGGAAGGTGTTGGCAAGCAGGTGGGAGTGCCCGTCCTGATGCTGTAAGCCTTCGCCGTTCAGCGTTGTGCGGCCAGCGGTGCCCCCCAGCAGAAAACCCCGGCAGATCATATCGCCGCAGCTCCAAACCATGTCACCAACCCGCTGGAAACCAAACATGGAGTAGAAGATATAAAAGGGGATCATCGGCAACCCGTGTGTTGCATAAGCGTTGCCTGCGGCCATGAATGAGGCCATAGCGCCGGTTTCACAAATGCCTTCTTGCAGGATCTGGCCATCTTTGGCTTCGCGATACGGCAAGAGAGAGCCGGCATCCACCGGGGTGTAATTTTGCCCTTCCGGTGAATAAATGCCCGCCACTTTAAAGAGCCCGTCCATACCGAAGGTTCTGGCTTCATCCGGCACAATGGGGACAACATACTGCCCCACGCGTTTGTCTTTGAGCAGTTTGGTCAGAATGCGCACCATCACCATGGTCGAGGAAATCTCTCGCTGCCCGCTGCCTTCGAGAATATCCTTGAAGAGATCGAGTTCTGGGGGCGCCAGGGGAGCACACTTGACCTGGCGTGCCGGTAAATAGCCGTCCAGCTGCTCACGGTGCTGTTTCAGGTAGGAGATCTCCTCGCTGCCTTCAGGGGGTTGGTAAAACTCTGCGCGTACCGCGGCTTCGTCACTGATAGGAATGTTGTAATTCTTGGCCAGCTGAATTCGGTCTTCCGGTTTGAAATTTTTGATTTGATGTGCGGTGTTGCGACCCTGTGCTGCTTCGCCCAAGCCATCCCCCTTGACCGTTTTAATCAGGATAACTGTGGGTTTCCCGCGCGTTTCTGCCGCGCGTTGAAACGCGGCATAAACCTTTTTAGGGTCCTGACCGCCCCGCTTAATATTTTTAACTTCGTCGTCACTGAGTGAATTCATCATTTTTTTCAAAATGGGGTTGTCCTCAACCCAGTGTTCGCGCTGAACATTGCCGGGGAGGATTGAAAAGCGCTGGTAGTCGCCATCCAGGCACTCGTCCATCCGTTTGCGCAACACGCCTTCATGGTCCTGGCTTAACAGCGCATCCCAGCCCGTGCCCCAGATCACTTTGATCACGTTCCAATCCGCGCCACGGAAAGAGCGTTCAAGCTCCTGAATAATCTTGCCGTTACCACGCACCGGGCCATCCAGCCGTTGCAGGTTGCAATTGACCACCAGAATAAGATTATCCAGCTTTTCTCGCGCAGCGATGTTAATGGTACCCATGACTTCAGGTTCGTCTGTTTCACCATCGCCAATAAAGCACCAGATTTTCCCGCCATGAGAGGTGGTTAACCCACGGTTTTCCAGGTACTTGGCAAACCGGGCCTGGTAAATGGCCGCGGGTGTGGACAGGCCCATAGAGGCATTCGACATTTGCCAAAAATCGGGCATTGAGCGTGGATGAGGGTAGGAGGGTAGGCCGCCACCTTCCGCAAGTTCACGGCGGTAGTGATGCAAATGCTGCTCGCTCAACCGGCCCTCCAGAAAAGCCCGGGCGTAGATCCCCGGTGCTGCATGGGGTTGTGGGATCACCGTGTCGCCATCGTACTCGGGTGAGGAAGCGCGAAAAAAGTGGTGAAAGCCCACTTCCAGCATTGTGGCTGCCGAGGCATAAGTCGCAATATGCCCGCCGACCCCAACTCCTTGATCCTGAGCCTGCAAAACCATCGCCATGGCGTTCCAGCGGATCAGGTTTTCTATACGTTTTTCCAGTTCGATATTCCCCGGATATTGAGGCTGTTCACTCGGAGGAATGGTATTGATGTAAGGCGTATTCAACGTCGCCTCGTTCAGCGCGATATTCAAGCCCAGTGCGTGATCCTGCAATGCCCGGAGCATTTCTCTCACGCCCTCATCGCCAAATGTTTTGCGGATGTAATCGAGTGATTCCAACCACTCTTTTTTATCATCGACCATTTCGTTAAGCGGTATTGAATTCAATCTTTCATCTCCATAGAACCGGTAGGTTGAGCCGTTGTAGGAATCTATTTTACGGGAAAAGCGAAACAGATAAGCAATATTGCTCGAACGATGACAGGTGAGCGCCTCACTTATCGAGTCTTAAAAATGAAATTTTTTGAGTACTCGCGGTCATGTGTGCGGCTGTTTTGTTGCAATCTAAAGGCAGGTATTGGTGCAGTAGGCTTTTGGCGAGCGGCAAACGGTTACCAGTCGAGGCTCTCAACAAAGCCGAAGCTCTTCATTGAGAGGCTCGTATCAGGTGTGCTGTTTAATAAAGGTACACCGCTCCGGCACCTGGGGTGCTGTCGTTGGTTTGGTCACCCTGAATGCCCGTGGCATTAGAGCTCTCCCCCGGGGCCCCAACAGCCAGCGTACCGCCATCGGCCGAAAAGCTTACAGCCTGGCCGAAAGCATCATTGCTGCCTGTGTTGGAGGCTTTCAAATAGGTTTTCTGGCTCCAGCCGTTTGTAGCCCGTGTGAAGACATAAACCGCACCCGCATCACTGGCGAGATTGCTCGAAAGATCACCATTGGCGCCGGTCGCATCGCTGCTTTCATGATAGGCACCCACCGCAAGGTGGTTGCCGTCTGCCGTCAGCGAAGTGCTGATGCCAAAGAAGTCTTCCCCTTCCGTGTTGGCCGCTTTGAGATACGCGTCTTGGCTCCAAGTGCTTGCGCTCCGGCCAAAGACATACACGGCGCCTGCGCCTGGGGTACTGTTGTCCGCCTCATCGCCATCAATACCCACGGCATTCGAGGCCTCATACTGTGCGCTCACGGCCAGCGTATCGCCATTGGAAGACAAGCTCAGGCTGGTGCCAAACTGATCCCCGGCATCAGTATTGGAGGCTTTAAGGTAAGCCTGCTGTTCCCAGCGGCCACTGTTTTCGGTGAAAACGTAAACCGCACCGGATTCGCTGGCGCTGTTGTCAACCGGATTCCCGCCGACACCCCAAGCGCTGGATGATTCAAACGGAGCGCTCACCGCCAGCGTTTGGCCATCGCCCGACAAGGCTACTTGCGTCCCAAACTGGTCGCCTGCTTCAGCATGAGACGCTTTCAAGTACACCTGTTGGCTCCAACTGTTGCCACTTCGGGTAAAGACATATGCCGCACCGGCATCCGGAGCGCCGTTATTGTTTTGATCGCCTTGGAGGCCGCCAGCGGCCGAGTCTTCCGCGCTGGCACCGACGGCCAGCGTATGGCCATCCGCCGATAAGGCGATACTGCTACCAAACTGATCGCCCGCCTCAGTTGACAAAGCGGTGATCGGTGTTGCCGGGCTCCAGTGGCCCTCAGTCCGCGTGAAAACAGACACAGAGCCGGCCTTGAAGCCTTGCGTGTGATCGTTTGGTGCACCAACGGCCAGCGTATTGCCGTCTTCAGACAGTGCAACGTGTTGACCAAACCCGGTGACATCCAGCGGGTTTGTTGCGGTCAGGCGGGCTTCCTCGGCCCACATACCGGCCTGGAGTGAAAAAACATACACCGCACCGGTATTGGCGCTTTCAACCGGCGCACCCACCGCCAGGGTTTGACCATCGGCCGACAAGGCCACACTTGTACCCAACTGATAGCCGGGCGCGCCCGCGCCAGCCGCTGTGCGGGAGGCTTTAAAATAGCCAATGGCATTCTGCATCGCGACGCCGGTGCCGACTGGTAAAGAACTGAAGCAGTTGTCCTGCGCATCACACGATTCAAGCACGTAGCTGGCCTGAACCCAGTTATGCCAATGGACGGCAATGGCCTCATCTGCACGGGTGTTGCGGATGTGATCGCCGAGCTGCGTAAAACCGGAAGCCCCATCCGGATTTTTCAGCAATTTATAATAGTCGGCCCCCGTTTCTGCCCAGGAAAACGTCAACACCTTCGGCGCGGCACTCACGGACAAACCTTGCCCAAAACTGGCGCTTAGAGCGGCTGTGGGTATTAAGCAAT
Organism: Halothiobacillaceae bacterium UBA5861; assembly: GCA_002432635.1. GTDB lineage: Bacteria > Pseudomonadota > Gammaproteobacteria > UBA5861 > UBA5861 > UBA5861. Next base: position 29,997 of record DJFX01000051.1, read on the forward strand.
CGATCGTCACCGAGATATTTT
>DJFX01000002.1 GCA_002432635.1 Halothiobacillaceae bacterium UBA5861
CTTGGGATAATGAGGACGGTTACGGAAAGGTTCTGGTTTACATTCAGGAAAACGACCAGGAAGATGACGGCAGTGATCCTGAATTTCAATACAGCTATGCACTGGCTCGCATGGCAGCCGATGGCGATCTTGAGAAGTCGGCTGTGGTTATTTGGGGTGCTGCCACGCCAGATACAGAAGATGAAAACCACGGAGCGGGTGTGACACTCTGGGACTTTGAAGCCAATAACGCCTTTGAAAACGCTTACAACCCCTCACCGGATATTGGCCACGAACAAGGTCGATTTATCTCCTTTTACAAATATGATGAAGAAGCAGGCGATGGCGAATACCTGATCAACTACTCGGTATTCAGAAATGTGGTCTTCGAAGAAGGGCAACCACCCGCTAACAACGAAGTCTTCTATGGCCGGTTCGTCGACACCGACGGCAGTGAGCTGGGAAGCCCAGGAAATTCAGTAGGCTTTATGGACTGGGTGATCACCGCAGACCTCTGTGACAGTGACGGTGCCTGCTTTGACAATAAAGACACCTCAAATATCAGTGAAGACGAAACTATGCGGGTTCATTTAGCCTTCTTTAACGATGGCAAAGGGCGTACAGAGGCCAACTTAAGTGGCGGTGACTTATCCACGAGCAATGATGTCATTGAGTGCTGGGATGCCCTTTTCGAGCAGGATTATCTCTTTTTCAATGGAGTCGATCTGGTTGGCAGCGTATCTGCCTGCTCACCGGTATTTGATCACAGCTTGACTGATCTTGATATCCCAGCCATAGGCGATATTGATGCCGACGACAGAGCTGACATGATCTGCGTGGCAGAGAATGGACTTGAAGGCTGTGAGGAGAACGAAACCAATTAAACGTTACTATTTTTGAGAGCCAGCCGGCAGGTGCCTGAACAACGGTTTACGACTGTTGCCACAAGTACTTGCCAAGGCTGGCAAAGTTGTTCCGAAACACAAAAATCAATAAACACCTCTTGATCTCGTCCACTTGCTCTTGAGCTCACTTCCCACCTACTCAACACAACAAACTGAAACATTAAGTACGCTTCTCCCGGACCAAAAGCTCCTCTTGCATGATCACAACGTTGCTACAAAATAGCGCATCTACGCGCATACAACGTGCACAAAACTGGCAGAGCGTAACGACACCGACCCAAGAAAAAAAATTAATCAATTTAAAATCAAAAAGTTAGACCAAAAAACCTTAGGTGGTTCACCTTTTGCTTAGTGCCTATATGAAAATAAACAGCGCCAAAGATGCTAATGAGTCAGCTAACGCCCCCCATAGCCAACACACTCTTTGCAGAAGAAAAGGAACTCCACCCTGTTATCGTCATCGGCACAGGGCCGGCAGGTCTACGTGCTGTCCAGGAATTAGACCGTCAGTACAGCGGCTACCCGATCAAACTTTTCGGGAATGAACCCTGGACCCCTTACAACCGGGTAAAACTTTCATCGCTTCTTGCAGGCGACATCACAGAAGAAGAGATCGATACCAGCACCAGCATTCCGAGCGCCTCTCATATCACCACGCATTACAATACCCCCGTCATTGCGATAGACCCAACGTCAAAAACCATCCAGACACAGACTGGTGAGTATTTTCACTACCATAAACTAATACTGGCGACCGGCTCACGCGCCTACGTACCCAACATTCCAGGAAATGCCTTACCCGGTGTTTTTACCTTTCGGGACTTAAACGATACCCAACGGCTGCTCGCCAGAACCACCAAAAGCCGGCATACACTCGTGATTGGTGGCGGTTTACTCGGCCTCGAAACCGCCAAGGCCATGAGCCGCTTTAATACCCATGTTACGGTCATTGAGCACAACCGCCACATTATGTTCAACCAGCTCGACGAAAATGCGGCTGATGTACTTTCATCCTCCATCGAGCAAGAAAACATTACCTTGCTATCAGGGGAAGGGGTGCAACAGCTGGTTGGCACCTCCTTTGTAGAAAGCGCCGTGCTTCGGTCTGGAAAAACCATCACTTGCGATACCGTCGTATTCGCCACAGGTATTGCGCCCAATATTGAGCTGGCTCAAGCAGCAGGGCTCGCCGTTGGACGCGGCATTAAAGTGAACCACTCCCTACAAACTTCCGATGAATCCATTTACGCCATTGGCGAGTGTGCCGAACACGAAGGAAAAGTCTACGGCCTTGTTGCTCCCGGGCTGGAACAGGCCTCCATTGCTGCCAGCCATTTAGCGGGAAATGTCGCCTTCTACCACGGCAGCACTTCAGCCACTCGCTTGAAAGTCGTTGGCTGCCCCGTGTTTAGTATGGGTGATGTTCAAGAACGCGAATTTGGCCCTGCACATGCCAGCTATACCGACGAAACACAATCCATCTACCGCAAACTAATTTTTCAAACAGGCCGGCTGGTGGGCGTGATTGCCATTGGCCCCTGGGAAGATATTCCCCGCCTGCAGGAAGCCATCAGCAAGCAAAGGCGCTTACTCCCCTGGCAAATTTGGCACTTCCGCCGTTATGGGAGTATCTGGCGTGATAACACAGCAGACGACGTCAGCACCTGGCCGAAAAGCGCCACGATCTGTAACTGTGCGGGCGTAACCCTTGGAAGCATTCAAAATGCCATAGCCAATGGCTGTCAAACACCCGCTCAAATCACGGCCGCTACGGGTGCCGGTTCGGTTTGCGGTAGCTGCAAGCCTCATTTGGCTGAGTTAACCAGTGCTCGTCAGGACGCCGTAACGCACTGGCGCGCATTGGGGGGCCTCTCCGTCATCATAAGTGTATTTTCTTTACTGTTTTTATTACCCCTCTCCATTCCATACAACACAACGGTACAGGAGCCTGTACGTTGGGATTTACTCTGGCGGGAAGGCTGGCTCAAACAAACCAGCGGCTTCACCTTACTCGGCCTGGGCGTACTCCTCTCTGTGCTGGCATTGCGCAAACGCATTGCGTCATTTCGCTGGGGAGCTTTTGATGCCTGGCGGCTCATTCACGTGCTCATCGGAACGCTGGCAGTCACCGCTTTAGTCGCCCATACCGGTTTGCGGCTCGGCAGTGGTCTGAATCTGGTTCTTGTGCTCTGTTTTATCGGCATGTTGCTCAGTGGTGCTGTGCTTGGTGGTGTGATTGGATTTGAACACAAACTGAATACCTCAACAGGAAAACGTTGGCGCAACCTGTCACTAGGAACCCACCTGTTTCTCCTTTGGCCCATTCCTGCACTGCTCATCTTTCATATCCTTAAGGGCTACTATTTTTGATGTTGTCACAGAAACACATGTGGGGGGTGTGGATCGGCCTCACCTTACTCGCGCTAGCGTTACTCGCCTTTATTCTGTTCAAGGCTCAAGACAAAACTTTCTTTATGCCAGGCCCGTTAACTCATGGCCATCATCAAATTGAAATGGCGTGTGATGTTTGCCACACCAGCCCAATGGGCGGATCAGAGTTGCTCCAGGACGCCTGTATCGACTGCCACGGAGACCAACGAAAAAAGCCCATGGATTCACACCCAAAACGCAAATTCACAGACCCGCGCAATGCCAATCTCATCGAAAATATCAACGTGCTGGAATGTATTACTTGTCATCAGGAACACCGCCCGGGCATCACACAAAAAGGTGGGTACACCCAACCTGTGGACTTCTGCGTGTACTGCCATGAAGACATTGCGGAAGAGCGCCCCACACACGCCAATTTAGGGTTCGAGACTTGCAACAGTGCCGGCTGCCATAACTTCCACAATAACCGCGCACTTTACACGGATTTTCTCATCAAACATCTGGAAGACCGCGAGTTGAACGACCGCATGCAACTGCCGAAAAAGGAGTTCGCCAGTATTTTGGACCAGCTCATCGACTATCCAGCTGATCGCTTCCCGGTCCAAGCATTGACTGCACAAGATGCCGATGCGCCTCCTGAACACCTTACCGAAGATGCGCTCGCTCAATGGCTTGCCAGTGGACATGCCCGCTCAGGTGTCAACTGCAGCGCCTGCCATCAAAAAGAAGCCGACAGCCCATGGCAAATGAACGTTAACCGCGAACAATGCGCAAGTTGCCACGCCGCAGAAAACGATACGTTCCTGAGCGGACTCCACGGAATGCGGCAAAAAGTTGGCTTGCCCCCCATGACCCCTGCCAATGCAAAACTACCCATGCAGCCGGATGCTCAGCACAAAGAGCTGACGTGCAACAGCTGCCACAGTGCTCATGACTACTCGGTGGTAACCGCAGCGGTTGACGCCTGTCTTGGCTGTCATGCGGATAACCACAGCCTGGCCTATCAACAGAGCCTGCACTTTACACTTTGGGAAAAGTCACTGGCCGGTGAAATCCCCGACACTCAAGGGGTCAGTTGTGCCAGCTGCCATATGCCCCGCATTAACCACGACGTTAACGACTGGGTCAGCCGAATACTCGTTCAACATAACCAGAATGCCACACTCAACCCGAATGAAAAAATGATTCGCCCGGCCTGCCTTCACTGCCATGGCCTGGGTTTTAGCATTGATGCCCTCGCGGATACCAACTTGATCGAACGAAACTTTACAGGCCGACCCTCCAAACACATCCAAAGCATGGACATGGCCAAAGAAGTCCACAAAAAGAGCCTTGAAGAAACCGGTGGTGAATTATTCAAATGACGTCTTCCCCAACCCCAAAAGGAGAGTAACCATGAAAAAAAGTCCTCTATTCATCGCAGCTGGAGTGACCGGTCTATTGGCAACAAGCTCGTTAGTTGTCGCCGAAAGCACGAAAGGAGAGCAAAAGCTGATCTCCCCTCGCGCTATGGCCGATGCCCTTCACCTGGTAATGGATTCTGACCGGACCGTCTACACACGCAAAATTGTGAACCGATTAGCGGCCAAGGAAAAAGTCATCAAAGCCAGTGAGCATTTTGAAGATGACAAAGCACTCGTGCTGCCCGCTCAAATGTTCCGTTTTGGCTCTGAACTCGTCTCTGAACGCGCGGAAAAACTTGACGACGTCAACTTCAGTTACTCATTGCAATCGATTTGGCCCGTCAACAAACAAAATGCCCCCAAAACAGAAGCCGAAAAAGCAGGTCTCAAATACATCGCGGAAAATAAGGGTAAAAACTACTACACCGAAGAAACACTGGGCGGCACCAACTACTTTACCGCCGTTTACCCGGACATCGCCGTTGCGCCTGTTTGTGTTACATGCCACAACAAACACAAAGACTCGCCTCGCCGGGATTTCAAAATCGGTGACGTGATGGGCGGTGTCGTGATCCGGATACCACTTGACAGTTAACGAGGGAGCCAAAAATGCACGCTCATCAGGCTGCAATCGCAATCTGGACAGCATTCACCCTCAGCCTCCCGCTTTCCCTGGCTGCAGAGGATTTTCCCGAATTTGATGACCCTCACCTCCAAAAAGGACGGACGATTTGGGTGGAAAACTGCATGACCTGCCACGGCTATGGCGTTGCCGGAGCCCCGGTTCCAACCGATGCCAGCGCCTGGGAGATGCGGGTAAAAAAAGACATCAACGTTCTTTACACACACGCACTGGAGGGCTTTTTTGGCCCTGACGACACCATGATGCCACCACGTGGTGGCAATGATCAGCTGACTGACAACGAAGTCAAATCCGCGGTTGATTACATGGTGAATGTTGCAAAACACACCTTAAATGCAAAACACTAGCACTGGAGCAAAACATGACCCCCGAAGAAATCAAAATGGTAAAAGCAAGTTGGGCCAAGGTGGTTCCCATCTCAGATCAAGCCGCTGAACTTTTTTACGGCCGGTTATTTGAGGTATACCCAGAAGTCAAACCCCTTTTCAAAAGTGACATGAAAGAACAAGGCCGTAAACTGATGGCCATGATCGGTACTGCCGTCAACGGACTGGATAACCTTGAACCTTTACTGGGCGCTGTGAAGGACTTAGGAAAACGCCATGTGGATTATGGTGTGAAAGATGAAGACTATGACAAGGTCGCGGAATGCCTGATCTGGACGCTGAACCAAGGGCTCGGCGACGAGTTTACAGATGAACTCGAAGCCGCTTGGGTGAAAACCTACACCGCGGTGGCCGACGTCATGAAAGACGGGGCCTCAACCTAGTATTTTAACGGGTGGCTGTCGGGACGGCTTCCCGGCAGCTTAAGCAAGCTATTCCATACACTTGTTAGTGTTTATTGGCAGACACAACGCTACCTTGGGTCTACATACAGCGGAAAGTTGTACAGCAAAACGGCAGTAAAAACCCATTTTGGCTAACTGTATTAGAATACGATTGAACAAAAAAATTACCAACCCCAATTTCAAATTGCATTAAACATCTTACATTAAGAAAAGGAATTTCAATTCCCCCTAAAAATGTTTAATTGATTACCAAGAAAAATAGGATTACCCTGTAACTAGAAAATACTCTAATTTAACATCTTGGCAAACTGATAAGAAGATAATTGGAGAAGGCATTATGATCCTATCTAAAAACCCGACCAGGTTATTACTAGTATTTTCAATTTTAATCATTTCAAGCGCTTGCTTTAGTCAAGATAATAAAGACTCCACAGACTCTATAGAAAAAAAATTAGATCAGAATAAAAAAATCATGAGCGATGCTTATGAAAAAGTATTTAATCAAAACAACCCTGATCTAGTTGAAAAAATTTTTTCTGAAAAATATGTTGTGCATCACCCAGTTGCTCCTTTCAAAGGCCTTGAAACCTTAAAGCAACAAGTTACATACGCAAATAGTGCGCTTGCTGGCTACCATATAGAAGTTCACGATATTTTCTCTGAAAACAACAAGGTCGTAAGCCGTTTCACAGTCAGAGGAAAACATGTAGACAGCTTCTTTAATATTCCAGCCACCGGAAATTTATTGATAATTACTGGAATGCTCTTCACCCACATTGAAGATAATAAAATTGTAGAAGAATGGGAATTTTTTGACCAAGTAGGTATCTTACAACAATTAGATGCCATTGAATCAGATCCGGATAGCCCTGTACCTGCCCTCACCAGATCAAGCTCTGTCGAGTTTGAGTGGGGGCAGCCATTGCTGAAAACAGCTACCACTACTTCTGCACCTTTAAAAACAAACAAATCCCTCGTTTATAAAATGGTTGATGAACTATGGAACAAAAGGATTGACAGTAACGTTTCAACGTACTTTTCTGATGAGTTTATAATTCACGCACCAAACATGCCTGATTTACGTCAAAGAGCAGATCTAGAAAGCTATTGGAAAAAGATAGAAAAAGAAACAAGCCACCTTAAAGTAAAAATTGAAGATATAATCGCCGAAGATAATACCGTTGCGATTCGACTTTCAAGTCAATTCGACCACATACCCACTGAAAAGAAAATGACTACAGGAGGCATCGCTATATTTAAGATTAAAGACTCCAAAATCGTAGAGTGCTGGTTATCAGGCGATATTATGGGATTGTATCAACAACTCAGCATCCTGCCTTCTCAATAATAGAGCTAGACAGCCCCCACTAAGATAATTTTACTGTATGGGAAGATATGGCATACTTTTTTATATAAAATTTTATTTTAATCGTGTCGCTAGGTAACGTGTCAATCGGTACACGCTGGAAAACAGAGTCAAGTTTGCTTAGCAAAGCGTATCAAATAGCTGCCTTTTATTAC
>DJFX01000022.1:0-7181 GCA_002432635.1 Halothiobacillaceae bacterium UBA5861
CTGGGTATGTTCATGGCCGCCATCGGGATGCTTTTGCTTACCTTGCCTGTAGTCTACCCTGCGGTGATTGCCCTTGGGTACGATCCCATCTGGTTCGGCATTATTGTTGTGAAAATGGTAGAGGTCTGCCTGATTACCCCGCCCATCGGTCTGAACTGTTACGTCGTCAACGGGGTCAGGCCGGATATACCCCTGTCGGATGTTTTCCGCGGCATCTTCCCTTTCTTTATCGCAGATGTCGCCACCGTAGCTTTGTTCATTGCCTTTCCAGAAATTATTACCTGGTTACCTTCACAAATGCTCAATTAAACAAACAGGTGCCTGGTCTACAAAGATCAGGCACAATATCCATCACTTCCATCATTGATAGGACGTGAGAAGATGAGTATTGAAATCACAGGCTTTTTCAGTCTGGTACTGCTCATTCTTGATATCTGGGCCATTATCAAGACAATCGAAAGCCGTGCATCGACCGGGACCAAAGTACTTTGGACAGTCGTAATTCTCTTACTTCCCCTGCTAGGATTGATCTTCTGGTTCTTCCTGGGACCCAGAAAACCCTAATCAAACCCGACGCTCAAGATTACTGGCTAATCTTAAACTTTCGTCGGTAAGCACTCGGCGTCATACCGGTTAGGCGCTTGAATAACCGTCTAAACGATGCTGGATCCTCATACCCCACCTGCCAGCTGATCTGCTCAACCGTTGCCGTGCCGAGCTCCAGCGCCTGTTTTGCCTTTTCGACCCTAAGATGCTGTACATAGTGAATAGGGGAGAGATCGGTGGCCTGAGAAAACCGGCGGTAAAATGTACGTGCAGCCAAGCCTGAGAGGGTTACAGCCTTTTCGATCGCGTCAGGTTCATGGCTGTTCGCTTTCAGCCAATCCTGTGTCGAAGCAATCAACCGATCACCATGGTCGATATTTTCCTGAAAGGCGATGGTTTGCAACGGAGTCGGGCAACACCGTCTGGACATGAAAGCGCACAGGCAAGCGGCCAACGTGTCAAGAAGCTGAAGTGCGCCGTGCAAACCCAGCAGCGCAGAGCCATCAACCTCTGGCACGACCACCAAACTGACATAAAATATTTTTGGGTCTCCCGCCATCCCTCGCAGGCCACCTGGCAAAAATGCCTCGTTTTTGACCATTCTGCCAATGGTGACTCCCAGCTTCAAACGCCATCATGCACTCAAACCCCACTGGAGGCAGAAAATGAACGACAAGACTCATAACGAACACGGCCAAATTACCGCAGATGCGGCAACAGTCTATGAAAATTTCTTTGTTCCGGCGCTGTTTCAACCCTGTGCTCCTCACATGCTGCAAGCGATTGAGCACGAGCTGAAAACAGTCCAAACGGCACTAGATGTGGCCTGATGGCACCGTCCAATTCGAGAACGCTGTGCATATTATTTCTGTCGTCAAATGATACAGACGCATACCTGTTCTACCTGTCGCCCTCTTGTCGCACACAGGTGGTGGATGGACGCCCGTACACGGCGGTTTTTAAGCTCGCGTCACACTGAGATCGCACCCATACCGGCTCGCGTTTTGATCAAATGCGCACTATCCAGCGTCGCCACCACTTGGTCATGCTGATTCAAGCATGTCTCGGAGTGAAAAACGACCCCTCTGTCCGGTTTGGAAGTTTCCTTTTTACCTGTGATCTTCACCTCAGTACGAATCGTATCACCCGCTTTCAGCGGTGATTTGAACTGGATGTTATCGAGACCAACCAAACCAATCAGATTGTCCAGACCAAAAATGCCTGTGTTGCCCGCCATGCCCCCCATAAATAAAACGGCCAGGCGACCCGGCGCAATGCGGGTGCCAAAATGCGACTGACGGGCAAACTCTTCATCAATCATCAGTGGCTCCATATACCGAGTGATACCTAATATGATTGAAATATCCGCCTCAGTGATTGTCCGAGCCGGTGATGTAATGCTCTCCCCAACAATATAGTCCTCAAAAAAACGTGACATTATCTTCCCTCCATTATGATCAGACTCATTGTAAAATGTACTTTTCTCACAACTGAGCGGGATAGATCAATGAGCAAACTCACCACACAACATTGTGAAGCATGCCGTGTTGGCGCACCCTTGGCGACTAAAGAAGAAGTGGCTCAGTGGATGCCCGATCTGCCAAAGTGGCAACTCGCTGAAGCAAAGGGTATTCAACACCTCAAACGGACGTTTGAGTTTGAAGACTTTGCCAGCGCCCTACGGTTTACCAACGAAGTGGGACAACTGGCTGAAGCAGAAGGGCACCACCCGCTTATTATCCTGGAGTGGGGGAAGGTCACCGTCCAGTGGTGGACACATAAAATTCATGGCTTGCATAAAAATGATTTCATCATGGCGGCAAAAACAGACGACCTGTTCTTGTAGTATGCCGGCTAAAAGGTATTGAGCGAGTCACTGAAGGGCTCACCATATCCCCCTCCGCCGGGCGTTTCGATGAGAATGACGTCTCCCGCCTGGAGCGCCACCTGAGCATTAGGGGGCAAGCATAATTTTTCACCCGAGGCACGGATCACCGTGTTACGCCCAGGCTTTCCAGGCTGCCCACCCTCCAGCCCATGGGGCACTACACGCCGCCGGCCAGAAATAATATTGGCGGTTACTGGGGTATTAAATCGAACCTGCCTGACCACTCCATTCCCGCCACGGTGCTCACCTTGCCCACCCGAGCCCGCACGCAACCCGAAGTTTTCCAGCACAACGGGAAAACGCCATTCCAAAACCTCAGGGTCGGTCAATCGCGAGTTCGTCATATGGGTCTGTACAGCACTGCATCCATCACGCCTGGAGGTTGCACCAGCACCGCCAGCGATGGTCTCATAGTATTGAAAGTCGTCATTTCCCCAGAGAAAATTGTTCATCGTCCCCTGAGAAGCGGCAACGCTACCGAGCGCACCGAATAGTGTATCCACAATGATTTGTGAGGTTTCAACATTGCCCGCAAAGACGGCCGCGGGATAGGTGGGATTAATCAGCGTATTGGGGGGAATTATGATAGTCAGCGGCTTCAGGCAACCGGCATTCAAGGGAATGTCATCACGCACCAGGCAGCGAAAAACGTAGAGCACCGCCGCATAACAAACCGCTGCGGGTGCATTGTAGTTTCCAGCATGCTGAGGGCTGGTGCCAGAAAAATCCAAAGTGGCGCTGCGTTGACGATGATCCGCACGGATGCTGACACAAATACGGCTGCCATCGTCCATTTCGCAGGAAAAGGAGCCATCGCTCAATGAGTCAATCACCCGTCTCACACTGGCTTCCGCGTTATCCTGCACATGCTGCATATACGCCTGCACCACGGGCAGTGAATAATAATCGACCACACTCACCAGCTCACGCGCGCCCATTTCGCAGGCCGCGACCTGGGCTTTGAGGTCCGCAATGTTGTACGCCAGATTGCGCACTGGGTAGGGTCCTGCTGTCAAAACGGCGCTGATTTCGTCTTCTAAAAAGTGCCCGCGCGAAACCAACTTGATGTTATCAATGAGAATACCTTCCTGCTCAACTGTCGTGGAATCCGCCGGCGCAGAGCCGGGTGCTGTGCCACCAATGTCAGCATGGTGTCCTCGCGAAGCAACGTAAAACAAAACCTGATGACCAGCTTTATCAAACGCGGGTTTGACAACGGTAATATCGGGTAAGTGCGTACCACCGTTATACGGCGAGTTGAGTACGTACACATCTCCTGGCTGCATACGCTCACCGTGATCGCGAATGACGGCGTGGATGGACTCGCTCATGGAACCCAGATGCACCGGCATATGAGGTGCATTGGCAACCAACTCGCCTGAACGATCAAAAACCGCACAAGAAAAGTCCAAGCGCTCTTTAATATTCACGGAAACCGCAGTCTTTTGCAGGACAAATCCCATTTGTTCGGCAATATTCATGAACCGATTGTTAAAGACCTCAAGCAGCACAGGGTCAACAGCCGTGCCTACATCAATGTGCAATGGGCGCGCCTGATAGCGTTCAAAAACAAGGCTCTGATCCGAGTTGAACTCGGCACACCACCCGGGCTCTACCACCAGCGTGCCGGTTGTTTCAATAATGACCGCCGGCCCTTGAATCCGGTCCCCTGGTTGCAGTGCCTCACGGCGATAAAAGTGGGTATTTTGCCACTGCCCATCACAGTATACCGTTCGTTCAGTAGCGGCTTGCAGCGCCAACTTTCGGGCTGGACTCCGGGTCTGGCCGATGGGCTGATGACGGTGATCACTGTACCCCACCCATTCAACCTGAGCCGTTTCGATGATGAGCGGCTTATCTGATGAAATAAACCCGAACTGTTGCCGATGTGCCTGTTCAAACGTTTCTTGCATAGCGGCCCGGTCTGAAAACGGTACGAGCAATGTGGTATCTGAACCCTGGTACCGCAAATGCAGGCTGGCGAAACTTTCCCTATCCGATTCGGAAAACCCTTGTGCATGCATTTCGGAACGGCCTTTTTCACCTAACGTTTCCAGCGTGTTCTGTACCTCTGACAAGTTTGCATCTGTCAACTCTGCTTCAATGGGTGCTTCGAAAAACAAACGGGTATCCGCCAGCCCAATACCATACGCAGACAGCACCCCGGCATGCGGGTGAAAAAACACTCGCTTCATCCCCAGTGCATCAGCCACCAGGCAGGCATGCTGCCCACCTGCGCCACCAAAACTCACCAGGGTATACGTGCTGATGTCATAGCCACGCTGAACTGAAATTTTTTTAATGGCATTAGCCATATTCTCAACAGCCACGGCCAAAAAGCCGGCAGCGACTTGTTCTTCTGTATGGACCTGCCCGGTTGCGTCTGTGACCTCACGGGCCAAGTGGGTAAATTTGTCTTTCACCAGGGCGACATCCAAGCTCTGCTGGCCATGCGTGCCAAAGATTTTTGGGAAAAAGTCGGCCTGTAGTTTTCCCAGCATAACGTTACAGTCCGTGACCGTTAATGGCCCACCGTTGCGATAACAGGCCGGCCCCGGATGGGCCCCGGCTGACTCCGGCCCGACACGGAAGCGTTCACCATCGAAGCTCAAGACCGAGCCACCCCCTGCGGCAACGGTATGAATTTGCATGATGGGTGCGCGCAAACGTACACCGGCAACCTCGGTTTCAAAAGCGCGCTCGTAACCATCGCCACCGTAGTGGCTGACGTCGGTCGAAGTGCCGCCCATATCAAACCCGATCAACTGGTCAAAACCGGCCCTTGAGGCAGTTTGGACCATTCCGACCACCCCACCGGCAGGCCCCGAAAGGATGGCATCTTTCCCATGAAAGTGGCTCGCATCAATTAAGCCACCATTCGATTGCATGAATGTTAACTGCCCGCCGGAGGCCTTTAATCCGGTGAGCTGGCGCTCGACCTGATCAATATACCGGTGTAATACGGGGGATAAATAAGCATCAACCACTGTGGTATCTCCCCGGCTAACCAGGGACATCAGAGGGGATACCTCGCGGCTGACCGAGATTTGTTCAAAACCAATATCGCGCGCAATTTCCGCTACCCGCTGCTCATGCACCGGATACCGGTAACCGTGCATCAAAACAATGGCCAAAGCGCGTACCCCCTGCTGGTAGTGATCGCTGAGCAGCCGGTGTGTAGCCTGCTCATCCAACGGTTGTAACAGATTGCCCCGGGCGCCAAGGCGTTCGGGCACTTCGATCACCGCCTGGTACAACATCTCCGGCAGGACAATATCCAGTGCAAATAAATCAGGTCGTGTTTGGTAGCCGATACGCAGTGCATCCCGAAAGCCTGCTGTCACCGCCAGCAAGGTCGGCTCGCCCTTCCGCTCCAGCAAGGCGTTGGTGGCCACTGTTGTACCCATTTTGACGCTGGCAATCTGGTTTGTGGGGATCGCTTCATGAGATTGAACGTCCATGAGTTCACGAATCCCCTGAATGGCCGCATCATCGTAGTGACCTGGATTTTCAGACAACAGTTTATGTGTACGTGTTTCTCCTGCCGGTGTGACGGCAACGACATCGGTGAAAGTGCCTCCACGATCAATCCAGAAGTGCCATTTGCCCGCATTTTGCCGATTTGGAGACGTACGCTTTCCCACCCGCTTTTTCTCTTTCATTGAAAACGGCAAGCATAGCCGTTTAGGCGAATGCTGAAAACAGGAGGCTTGAATAAGAAAGAAGGGTTATTTTAGAGATCACTTGCCGAATCAGTAGAACAAGGCAGAACCGGTATCGTTATGGGTTCTGCCTTGTGACGCGAGTGTATGTGCTAGAAAAAACCCATGGGGTTAACACCGTAGCTCACAAGCAGGTTTTTGGTCTGCTGATAATGCTCGAGGGCTTTTTTATGCCCTTCTCGCCCAAACCCTGACTTTTTGTAACCACCAAAAGCGGCATGCGTTGGGTAGTGGTGGTAACAATTCGTCCAAACACGGCCGGCCTGGATCTCACGCCCCATTCTATAGGCCCGGTTCATGTCACGCGTCCAAACCCCTGCCCCCAAGCCGTACTCCGTATCATTGGCGATGGCCAGTGCGTCTGCTTCATCTTTAAAGGTTGTTACAGAAACAACGGGGCCAAATATTTCTTCCTGAAACACCCGCATATCGTTCGTGCCTTTAAGCAAGGTAGGCTGAATGTAATAGCCTTGACTGAGTGATTCACCCACATTTTCTATACCTCCACCCAGGAGTACTTCGGCTCCCTCCTGCTTGCCGATATCCAGATAGCCCAGGATTTTGTCAAACTGCTCTTTGGAGGCCTGTGCACCAACCATGGTGTTGAGGTCCAGTGGGTTCCCACGTTGAATCTTTTTAGTTCGCTCAACAACTTTTGCGACAAAATCATCGTAAATATTCTCTTGTACCAGGAGTCGTGATGGACATGTGCAGACTTCACCCTGGTTAAGGAAGGCCAACACCGCGCCTTCAATACATTTACTGACGTAATCATCTTCCTGCGATAACACGTCATCAAAATAAATATTGGGTGATTTACCGCCCAGTTCCACTGTGGAGGGAATAATATTTTCAGCAGCGCATTTGAGAATGTGTGCGCCGGTCGGTGTAGACCCGGTAAATGCAATCTTCGCGATGCGAGAGCTCGCGGCCAGTGCTTGCCCGGCCTCTGCGCCAAAACCATTAACAATATTGACAACGCCCGGGGGCAACAGGTCACCTATCACTTCCATAAATTTCAGGAC
>DJFX01000022.1:7362-28463 GCA_002432635.1 Halothiobacillaceae bacterium UBA5861
CACTTCCATAAATTTCAGGATGGAAACGGGTGTCTGCTCAGCAGGCTTGAGCACAACACAATTGCCCGCAGCAATCGCGGGCGCGAGTTTCCAGGCCGCCATGAGGATGGGGAAATTCCATGGAATAATCTGCCCCACAACACCCAAAGGTTCATGGAAATGATACGCTACAGTGGTCTCGTCAATTTCGCTAATTGAACCTTCCTGCGCACGCAGCGCACCGGCAAAATAGCGAAAATGATCAACCACCAGCGGGATATCTGCGGCCAGCGTTTCACGGATGGGTTTACCATTTTCCCATGTTTCAGCAACGGCCAGCATTTCAAGATTTTGCTCAATGCGGTCGGCCATTTTAAGGAGAATACCCGCACGTTCAGTTGCGGGTGTTTTGCCCCATGCGGCTCTGGCCTTGTGTGCGGCATCCAAGGCTTTATCAATATCCTTGGCGTTGGACCGGGGAATTTCACAAATGGATTCCCCCGTCACTGGCGTATAGTTTGTAAAATACGCACCATCCACCGGTGGAACCCATTCACCGCCAATATAATTTTCATACCGCGGTTCGAATGAAACGAGTGCCTCTTGACTGCCTGGATTTGCAAAAATCATAACTTTCCTCCTCACTGATATCGTATGACGTCTGCCAACCTTACCCACGATTGAAAAGGAAAACTTGACTGAAATTCCACATTACTTGACTCAGCATCCAATAAAACAATGCGTTGTCACTTTAATAAAGTCGGCGTCAATCTCTCGCACTAGCATTATTTAACGCAATCATATAAATTGTTTTTTCCAGGCCATAGTCATGCTATAAGATCCGCTTTAGCTCGAATACTCATCAAAAAATGACGAGACACAAAGGTACTCGCTATGCACCCGGCCCAAATGAATGCATTAAGAAAACCGAAAACACTGATCGACAACCGTGTTTGTTTTGCAGGGCCTGATTCAGAACTAAGTATTTACGACACCTATTCATCCACTTCTCGCTTCAGCCTGGATACCGACCAACTGCTTTATTGCGGCATGGTGACAGGGCGCAAAATTATCCACCACGAATACCACTCAGAAAGCCATACTTTCTTACCTCATGAGTCATTTGTCATAGCGCCTGACAAGCATATTGAGATTGACTTCCCTGATGCCAGTTTCGAAAACCCGACAACCTGTCTTGCGATCGAAATCAGTCAAGAAAAGATCGATGGCATCTACGCACGCATGAATGAACGAGAGCCTGTTGAAGAAACCCAAAGCTGGCAACACCCACCCCCCATCATTCACACACACCATACCTCGGCAACCCAACAACTTCTCCAAAGGTTGTTTTTACTCTTCACGGAAAACCATCCAGACCGGGACATACTGATCGACCTGGGTGTGACAGAATTAGTCATTCGCATGCTTCGTCATCAAGACCGGGAATGTTTGGTTCGCTACAGTCAGGACGCACCGGATACGAACGGCCTCACCACCGTGCTTAACTACATTCAGCAAAATCTCTCAACGCCACTGGATGTGGACAAACTGGTTAAGCTCGCCTGTATGAGCCGCAGCAGGCTGTATAACGAATTCAAAAAAAAAGTCGGTTGCTCGCCCAATGAACTTCATCAACAACTACGCTTAAAAGCGGCCGCCAAGCAACTTGAGCAAGGTGAGCGGGTGACCAGTGTCTGTTATAGTTTAGGGTTCTCATGCCCGAGTCATTTCAGCCGGCGGTTCCGGCATTTTTTTGGACAAACACCAAGAACTTACCGGCAAAATGCCTTACAAAAATCAGCACATAAACCATACCCACTTGGTGTCAACAACTAACGCATTGTCATACAACGAAAAATATGCCGACCCAGCTCAAAGCACTGCAAGCGGATATCACCACCCTGTCTGTTGATGCCATTGTCAATGCAGCCAACACGTCCCTCCTTGGCGGTGGGGGTGTGGATGGAGCCATTCACCGCGCTGCGGGACCGGCGCTTTTAGACGCCTGTAAAACACTCGGTGGTTGCCAAACAGGCGATGCAAAACTAACCCTTGGCTATCGGCTCCCAGCCCGCTATGTCATCCACACAGTGGGCCCGATATGGCGCGGCGGAAAACAAAACGAACCCTTGCAACTGGCATCCTGTTACCGGCGTTCGCTTGAAATCGCAGCAGACAACCAACTTATGACAGTCGCTTTTCCCAACATCAGCACAGGCATTTATGGATTCCCGTTTGCCCATGCCGCGCATATTGCCATCGACACTGTACGCACGGTCGTAGATGAGCACCCTGGTTTTGACGAGATCCTTTTTTGCTGCTTTTCTAAGGATGACCTGGCGGTTTACCAACAACTGCTCGCGAGTGGATAGGTTCATTTTCTTCCTTCAAACGCTCTCCAACTCACCACCCAACTCCCAGCGAATCATTCCACTTGCAGGGAAATTTATGATAAAAAACAATTAGTCACTGACCAGATAACACAGAGCCAGCTGGAGGATGTATGTCTCTATCAGGTTTTCGGGGGAAAATTGAAAATGCGCTCACTTCAATTGACATTGAGATAGGCGGCGGCCGTCCCCGAGATATCACCATCCACGATGAACGTTTATTCAACCGCCTGCTCTCCAAAGGCTCACTGGGCCTTGGAGAAGCCTATATGGATGGCTGGTGGGATTGCCAAGCCCTGGATGAGCTGATTGCACACGCTCTGCGCCACCGGTTTGATCAACTGATTAAGTCCCGTATTGATGTATTTGATGTCATTAAATCCCGCCTGCTTAATTTACAAACACCGCGGCGCTCACTTGTTGTGGGCCAGCAACACTATGACATTGGTAATACACTTTACGAAAAAATGCTCGACAAGCGCATGATGTATAGCTGCGGCTACTGGAAAAATGCCACGAACCTGGATCAAGCCCAGGAGGCCAAACTCGACTTGGTCTGTAAAAAACTCAACTTAACACCAGGTATGCGTGTACTGGATATTGGCTGTGGTTGGGGCGGTGCAGCCCGCTTTATGGCCGAAAATTATCACGTGAATGTTGTGGGCGTAACAATCTCCAAGGAACAGGCCGAATATGCTCAGGCCCACTGTAAAGGGTTACCCGTGGAAATTCATTTAATGGATTACCGTAGCCTGACAGGCTCATTTGACCGAATTTACTCCCTGGGTATGTTCGAACATGTGGGCTATAAAAATTACGCCACTTACTTTCATCATGTGCGGCGTTTACTTCGGGAAGACGGATTGTTCCTGCTCCACACCATTGCTAACAATCGTTCTGTCAAAGGATCAGACCCATGGATCAGCCGCTATATTTTCCCAAACTCTATGCTGCCATCCGCCAAAGATATTGCTACTCGAATCGAGCACCATTTCATCATCGAAGACTGGCACAACTTTGGCGCAGATTACGATAAGACTCTGATCAGCTGGTTTAAAAATTTTGATGCCCATTGGCAGGAACTCAAAGGCACCTACGATAATCAATTTTATCGCATGTGGAAGTATTATCTGTTGATCTGTGCTGGTTCGTTCCGGGCACGGAGAAATCAAGTGTGGCAGATCGTACTTTCACCGAACGGTGTACCGGGCGGCTACACATCCATTCGCTAACCTCGTGAACAATTGATGATCGACGCACTTTTTATCTACGGCACCCTCGCCCCAGGCCAACCTAATGAAGATCTGTTAAAGCCCCTGGCAGGACACTGGGAACCAGGCTATGTCCATGGCACTTTGTACCCGCCTGGCACGCCGCCCATTGTTGCTTACCCGGTGATCAAACTGGAACCATCAGGTACGTTGATTAACGGCCTTATCTTTACATCTGCCGCACTCAGGCAACACTGGCAAAGGCTGGATCATTTTGAAGGTGAAGAATATGAACGCGTCGTAACACAGGCTCGGACAACGAAAGGAGAGCCTCGGACTGTTTACATCTATGTGCTTAATGAAACACGCTGAGCTACGCTTTAACGTGCTTTTAGTGTGATGAACTTGACGCCATTGGCCCGCAATCGGCCACGGGCATCGTCCATTTGATCGGGGTCCGTAAACGGGCCGATATGTACCCGATAGCGGCGCACACCTCCTACGTTTACGGCATAAATATTGGCTGACAGGCCCATCAGCAGTAAATCGACTTTCCGCCGCTCCGCATCCGCTGGCTTGGCGAAGGAGCCTGCCTGGAGGAAAAACACCTCACCTGGTTGCAGACGTCGCACAGGCTGCTCGGTCAGGTCATTATCCGCACGTGCTCCACTGGCAATCGACGGCCCTGGCGTCGTGCTGGTCTGGGTTGGTTGTGAATCAGGGAGCTGCGTTGCTTGTGCCTTGGCGGATTGCTGTGGCGGCGCCATCGTACCAATATCTGACGCGGGTTCATTGAACACCGGTTTTTCTACAACAACTTCAAGTTCCGGCAAAATGCTGTAAAACTCAAACCGTGTGTGGCCCAGCCCCTGCTCAACAGAATCCAACTCACGATTGCGTGAATCACCCTCAGCTCGCGCCTCATCAATCGGGCTATTGGCCGTTTTCAGCTTGGCGAGGTTGATGTTTTTGAAGTAACCCGATTCCTGCAGAATCGCAAACGGATCATTGTAAATGTAGCCTGCACTGCTGGCCGCACCGATTGCCAACCCAGCGAGAAACATTACTTTTCCACCCAGAAAATTCATGCCGTTGCTTTACTCCATTACAGTTACATTTTTTCTGGCGCTGAAACATCCAAGAGCTTAAGCCCATTGAGCAAAACTTGCCGCGTCGCTTGCGCCAAACATAAGCGCGCATTGCGCAGGGCGTTATCTTCCACAATAAACTGATGTGCATTATAGTCGGCATGAAAAGCTTGGCTGACCTCGCGCAGATAGTGCGTCAACACATGAGGCTCTTCATTTTCTGCCGCCCTGGCCACCACTTCAGGGAAACGCGCAAGGATCTTGATCAAATCTTTTTCCTGGGGGCTCGCTAAGATTTCCAGATGGTGCATACCCGCCTGCTGATCATAAACATATGACTTTTCATCCAGTTGCCGCCAGATGCTACAAATTCGTGCATGTGCGTACTGAACATAGTATACCGGGTTTTCATTTGTTTGAGATTTTGCCAAATCCAAATCAAAATCAAGGTGTTGTTCACATCGCCGCATGACATAAAAGAAACGGGCTGCGTCTTCGCCTACCTCGTCACATAGGGCTTTCAAGGTCACGAACTGGCCAGAACGCGTGGACATTTGTACAGGCTCCCCGCCACGAAACAAGTTAGCGAACTGGACCAGCAGAATATTCAAGCGATCAGGATCAACACCTAGCGCTTGTGCCGCAGCTTTCATACGGGGAATATAACCATGGTGATCAGCCCCCCAAACGTAGATGATTTTTTCGAACCCCCGGTCAATCTTGTTAAGAATATAGGCAATGTCAGAGGCGAAATAGGTTGTTTGCCCGTTATCCCGGACAATCACCCGGTCTTTTTCATCACCAAACGCAGAAGATTTAAACCACAAGGCACCCGATTCGGTATAGGTATACCCACCTTCGGTGAGGGTCTGAATCGCTTTTGCAACCGCCCCTGTGTCCATCAAACTGCGTTCAGAAAACCATGTATCGAAATGCACCCGAAAAGCGCCCAAATCAGACTGAATGCCCTTAATCACCGCATTCAGCGCATGATCATGCACACTCCGGTACACGTCCTCGCCCAGTAAATGTTTGGCCCGGGCGATCAAGGCATCAATATGCGCTTCTTTATCGCCCTCGGGGGCGTCCGCCGGTATGTCAGAAAAGACCGCATCAGCATTGTGGATCAGTGGTTGGCTGTCACATACCTGTTCGAGTGTGGCGGCGATATCGTAAACATAATGTCCTCGATAACCGTTAGAAGGAAAGTCCATTTCGACACCCTGCTGCTCCAGGTAGCGCAACCAGACGCTCGCGGCCAGGATGTCCATCTGACGACCTGCATCGTTGACATAGTACTCACGTTGTACATCATACCCAGCGGCGTCAAGCAGGTTGGCCAATGTTGCCCCGTAGGCCGCTCCGCGACCATGTCCAACATGGAGTGGGCCGGTGGGATTGGCAGAGACAAACTCAACCTGAACCCGCTTCCCCTGCCCTGTTTGACTACAGCCAAACAACTCACCCTGGTTAAGAATATCCACCAGCACCCGGCCCAACTGATCATCCTGTTGAAAAATATTGATAAAGCCCGGTCCCGCGATCTCCATACGGAGGACACGGTCTGATTGAGGCAAAGCATTGATCAGCTTTTCGGCCAGCACTTTGGGCGATTGTCCTGCGGGTTTCGCCAGCATCAACGCCAGGTTTGTCGCAAAGTCACCATGACTTGGATCCTTGGAGTTGGAAATCTGAATCCTGGGTTGGATATCAGCTGGTAAAATATTTTCTTGGATCAAGCGCTGAACCGCTTGGGTAAAGAGTGCCTCTAAGTGTGCTTTCACGACAGTCCCGGTTTGTAATTACGCAAAATAAAAGTTACCCAGTTTAGCGCCTTGGACGTCCTTCGAGAAGCATGTGTGGGAAATTACACTGGCTGTTATAACAAGGTCACCGGGTCAACATCGAGCGACCAACGCACTTTTCGGCTCGCGGGCAAGGTTTCCAAAGCAGGCCTCAATTCATCCAGCAGCCGATGAAGGTGTTTGCGCTGAGGCGACTGAATGAGCAGCTGCCAGCGGTATCGCCCGGCAATCCGTTCCATCGGCGCAACAGCTGGTCCTAAGGCCCACACATCCTCCATAGCCATTTGCTGGATCATGGCCCGCACGGCCTGTAGATAATTTCGCGGTTGCTTGCTATCGGTTGCTTCGGCGCGCAATAACGCCAGATGGTTAAAAGGTGCTAGCTCAGCCACTTTGCGCTCTTCCAGTGCGTCCCGGGCAAACGCTGGATAGCCTTGTTGAACCAACACCTGTAACAGAGGGTTGTCTGGCTGGTGAGTCTGGATCACCACGCGGCCTTGCCGGCCTTCTCGCCCAGCGCGCCCACTCACCTGCACAACCAATTGTGCAACGTGTTCGGTCGCACGAAAATCAGCACTGAATAGCCCTCGATCCACATCCAGAATACCCACCAGAGTGACTCGGGGAAAGTGGTGCCCTTTGGCCAGCATCTGTGTGCCGATCAGAATATCGGCCTCACCTGCGGTTGCCTGCGCTAAAAGTGATTCCAACTGCCCCTTGCGGCGCGTATTGTCACGGTCAATTCGAATGACCCGGGCACTTGGGAATCGAGCAGCAATGGCCGCTTCAATGCGCTCAGTACCTTGTCCAACCAACACCATGTTCTCCAATGCACACTCTGGGCACGAAACAGGCACGGCGCGTTCACTGCCGCAATGGTGGCACCTTAAACGATGACTCTTTAAATGCAATGTCATGTGTGCATCACAACGCGGGCAGTCTGCACTCCAGCCACAGTCATGACACATCAACACAGGCGCAAAACCTCTTCTATTCAGGAATAAGAGAATCTGCCCTTTTTGTTGCAGATGTTCTGCAATGAGCTCCAGCAAGCCTTCGGATAGGCCTTCGTGCATCGCCCGTCGTCGGACATCCAGCAAACCTATTTGAGGCGGTTGAGCGCCACCTGCTCGCTGCAAAAGCGACAAGTGCCGGTAACGCCCAGAGGCGACATTGGCCAAACTTTCCAGTGACGGTGTTGCCGACCCCAGGAGGACGGGGCACTGTCTTTCACGCCCACGTATGACCGCTAAATCACGTGCATGGTAACGAAATCCATCTTGTTGCTTGAACGACAAGTCATGCTCTTCATCCACAATAATGCTACCCAGGGACTTGAAGGGTGTAAAAACCGCTGACCGTGTTCCAATGACGATTTGTATCTGCCCTGCTTTAGCCTCTTGCCAGACACGCAGCCGTTCGCGATCTGTGGTTCCGGAATGCAGTAATTCAATGCGACATGTGAAGCGTTTTCGGAAGCGTTCGATCAATTGGGGCGTCAGACCGATTTCCGGCACCAGGATCAATACTTGCTGTGCCTGTTCCAGGCAGGCTTGGACCAGTCGGAGATAAACTTCTGTTTTGCCGCTTCCGGTCACCCCTTCAAGCAAGGTGACACTGAAACACCCAAGCGCCCTTTTCAGTGTTTCAGCCGCCGTATGCTGCTCGTCATGCAGCACAGGCTGTGAATCTCGTCCATGTACTTGCGCACCAACCTCCCTGGGCGCTACCGTTGATACGACGTGCTCCACCACAAGCCCCCGATCAATCAAGGCCCGCACTGCTGTGCGCCAACTTGTACCCAATGCGGCGAGTTGCTCCCCGGAGCATCCGGCTTTAGACGCCTTGAGTGTATTGAAGAGCTTACGCTGTAGCGGTGCCCGTTTTAACAGCTCGCAGTTAACAGCATGCCCGGCTTCGGTGATTTGATAATATCTCGCTTGGGCACTCGGGCGTACCCCGGTCATTGTGTCATGTAACCGGCGCAAGGCAGTGGGTAAACATGCAGACATCACCTCCCCGATGGGATGGTGATAATAACGACTCGCCCAGCGCGCCAGGTGCATCAGGTCGGAAGGGAGCGTCGGCTCTGGGTCCAATATGGCATCAGCCCGGCGTAAGCGTGAAAGCGGCAGATCCGAGTGACTTTCAACCCCCAAGAGGATACCTACTTTTCGCCCCCGGCCGAACGGGACGGACAGGCGAGAGCCCGGCAGTAAAGCGTTTTCAGGCTGACCAAGCGGTGGAAGATAATCAAATGTACGCGACAGCGGTGAAGGTACGGCGACTTTGAGAATTGACATCGCACTATTATTCACGAAATAAAGCAGCGACGATACACCGGCAAAAATCACACCCGATTCACGGTCACAAAGCTCTTGACGAGTCGCTTATTTGCGTCAAAAACACCGGATTTGTTTATCCACAATTTCTGTGGATAACTATGTGAATAACATGCTCACCAATTGCCGGAAGCCAAGAAAAATGAGGCTTTCGAACAAAATGACTAAAAAGTAAACAATGGAAAAAAATCCATATTTTTCAATAGGTTAAGTTAAGTACGCATTTAACAAAAACTTCATATACCAAAAAACTTTGCTTAGCAAGCAAAATATTATCCGTTGTGAATAACCGAAAAAACGGCAGACTTTTGACGCAACAAACGCCTTTTTTAGAAGCAGTTCACATTTTTAAATAAGCAAGAAATTACACCGAAACGAAGTGACAAAAAACTAACTCTCATTGCTGTCATTAAATTCAATCAGTTAAACCGGATTGCTGTCATAAAATTTTAATATTTGCGCTATGTGCAAAATCTATCTCGCCTGACAAGAAAATGACAGTTTGATAACGATCACATTTAGCTTGACAAAATATTGACAACTAAGCCTTGAATTTCGAAGTGAATTCTTTATATCCAATAAAAGTTTTTTTAATGCTAAATAAGCAAAAGATTAATTTTTACTTTGGTACGTGACTCAAAAAAATCACGGGCAAATGAAACGATCCGAGCATTTACTTGATACCTTCTAGCATGAAGCTGCACTCAGCTCTCTAGGTTTAGGTAAGCTCGCTAAATTTCATTCATCATGAGTGCATTGCGCACCGTCTGGCGCATTTGCTGGCTTTCCATTGCCAACACATTTTGAAAAACTTCCTTAACATCCGGCGCACTCGTCTCATTAATAACTTCGTTGTAAAGGTCAATTAGTGCATCATCGTAGGCAATCACTTGTTCGATCACATCATCAACAGACATATCTGTGTCAATTGGACCACACTCCAGCGCTTCTACCAGTTTCTCACTGGGAACAAATTGCAGCCACGTTTCACGCACAGACGTTTCAACATCGGACGAGTAACGCTCAAAAACATCACTGAGATGTTTTTCATGCCGACTTAAGTAGTTTAAAAGCATTTTCATGCGTTGTTGATCAGACTGATCAGACAGGCATTGATAATAAGCCGCTAACTTTTCATGAAGCTGACTGGTGTAGTGAATCACATCTTTAACTTGTTGAAAACGCACTTCGGTACCCTCCATTGACACATTTTACGTGTACAGGCTAACCAATAGCCGCTTCTTACATATTGACTTGACTCAATGATTTAGTTGACGGCTTGCGACGCTGTCACGGCATCGTCTTCTTCACTGAGCGAACACAGATCCCACTCAATCGCTAATTTTTCCAAACCTTGTAAATAACCACGCAAAGCAATTCCGCGCTCGGTTAAACCATAACTGACTTTAGGTGGAATCGTTGGCTCATGAACTCGGTAAACAAACTGGGCAGACTCCAGTTTGCGTAAGCGTTCCGTCAGTATCCGGGAAGAAATGCCTGGAATCCTCCGTTTCAACTCACCAAAACGAGTGGTTTGCTCCTGACCGAGCGTCCACAACAGGTAGGTGGTCCACTGACCACTGATGACTCTCAAAAGCGCATCCATCGGGCATTGTGTCTTTTTTTTCATGGTTACTTTTTAGTACCTACTTTTATTTTAAAACTTGAATTATAGAATACATCAGAAACTAACAAAAATAGACCACCGATATCGGCAAAGTTCTGGAGATTACACATCCATCAAAGACATATCTTATGCCGATATCCCTCTTTTATATCTATCAACCAATGAAGGAAACAAAAGATGTCAAAAGTTCTCGTACTGTATTACAGCTCTTACGGACACATTGAGTCTATGGCAAACGCCGTTGCAACGGGTGCACGCCGTGTTGCAGGCGTTGAAGTGGATATCAAGCGTGTACCCGAATTAGTCCCCGATGAAGTCGCCAAGCAAGCGGGGATAAAGCTGGAACA
This sequence comes from Halothiobacillaceae bacterium UBA5861, assembly GCA_002432635.1. Classification (GTDB taxonomy): domain Bacteria; phylum Pseudomonadota; class Gammaproteobacteria; order UBA5861; family UBA5861; genus UBA5861. The sequence goes on from DJFX01000022.1 coordinate 18,152, forward strand.
AGACGCGCCTGTCGCGACCGTTGATGAATTAGCCAATTACGACGCTATAATTTTTGGCACCCCCACTCGCTTTGGAAACATGAGCGCACAAATGCGTAACTTTCTCGACCAGACCGGCGGGCTTTGGGCGAATGGCAAACTCATCGGGAAAGTCGGCAGTGTATTCACCTCCACAGGGGTGCAGCACGGCGGGCAGGAAACAACGCTCACATCTTTTCATACCACCTTATTGCATCACGGTATGGTGATTGTGGGTGTACCTTTTTCTTGCGCAGAGTTATCCAATATGGATGAAATAAGCGGTGGTACACCTTACGGTGCAAGCACGCTCGCTGGCGGAGACGGCAGCCGCCAACCCTCAGAAAATGAACTTAAAATAGCCCAGTTTCAAGGACAGCATGTGGCAGAAATCGCCAAAAAGCTTGCTCACTAAACAATCAACACCCGTTGAGATAGCCTGACTATCTCAACGGTTTTTCACGCGATCCCCGCCAATAAACACCTCCCTCATGGCAAGACCGGCAGCCGTAAACGAGCCTAAGCAAAAGTGCCTTGACAAAAACCGGTAGAGTCTTGTTCATTAATTCATATAAACTAGAACCGAACCAATCAATTTCTGTTGTATTCAATACCAATGAACAAGCATAGGTATGTATCAGTGACACGCAATTTGTCTTTTCATTACTGGCAGCACAAACAACAATAATTTGCGTTTATGGAATATTTCATTCAGCAGCTCATCAACGGCGTCACTCTCGGTTCAATTTACGGCCTTATCGCAATCGGTTACACCATGGTTTACGGCATTATCGGCATGATTAATTTTGCCCATGGTGATGTGTTCATGATTGGCGCGTTTATTTCATTAATCATGTTCTTGGTGCTCGGCCTGATCGGCATCACCTGGATACCCTTTGCCATTCTGCTTGTGTTGATCGTTACCATGATCCTCACATCTGTCTATGGCTGGACTGTTGAGCGGCTGGCCTACCGCCCCCTCAGGAAATCATTCCGCCTGGCACCATTAATATCTGCGATCGGCATGTCTATTTTCCTGCAAAATTATGTCCAGCTGTTGCAAGGCGCGCGCGTCAAACCGATACAACCCATTGTTGAAGGCGGTATTACTTTAATCCAAAGTGATACGTTTGTTGTCACAATCAGTTACCTGCAAATAATCATTGTGCTCGCTACTTTTCTTTTAATGAGCATTTTTGCCTACATCATTTCCAGCACATCACTCGGTCGCTCACAACGTGCCTGCGAGCAAGACCAGCTGATGGCATCCCTCCTGGGAATCAACGTTGACCGCACTATTTCACTCACCTTTGTAATGGGGGCCGCCTTAGCCGCCGTTGCCAGTGTGCTCTTCGTACTTTATTACGGTGTGATCGATTTCTACATTGGATTCCATGCCGGCATTAAAGCGTTTACTGCTGCGGTGCTCGGCGGCATCGGGTCTCTGCCAGGCGCAATGCTGGGTGGCTTATTGATCGGATTGATCGAAACCTTCTGGTCGGCCTACTTCAGTATTGAATATAAAGATGTCGCGGCTTTTTCCATTCTGGTCCTGGTGCTGATCTTCAGACCAACCGGCCTACTAGGAAAACCAGAAATCGAGAAAGTCTAAATATGGCGAAAGCAACACGACCACCACTCAACTGGCTTGCCTTATTTAAAGAATCGGGGGTTGCGGCACTCATTGCTCTGGGGTTGTCCATTGTTATGTTTGGTCTCCGAACAGTTGACCAGCAAGGAGGTTTGGGCGTGCAAACCCGGTGGTCCTGGGTCGTTTTCGCTGTGGTCTCGGTTTTTATCGGCCGGCTTGTTCTGGCAATCTATCGCGAAACCCGACAGCCACCGCACACTCCTTCAGGCACTCAAGACTCCGAACAAAACCGGTTTGCCGAGTTTGTGCGCAAAATCAGCAAGGTTGTGGCTCCACTTCTAATCATTTTTGCCATAGCCCTCCCATTTTTGCCGTTTAGCAGCCGCTACATCATCGATGTAGCAACCTTGGTACTCACATACATCATGCTCGGCTGGGGGCTCAACATTGTTGTCGGCCTGGCAGGGCTGTTGGACCTCGGCTATGTCGCATTCTACGCAGTCGGCGCTTACTCCTATGCCCTACTCGCCTATTATTTTGACTTTTCATTTTGGATTTGCCTCCCGCTTGCCGGAATTTTTGCCGCCACCTTCGGCATTATCCTTGGTTTTCCCGTACTGCGCCTGAGAGGTGACTACCTCGCCATCGTCACGCTCGGTTTTGGAGAAATCATCCGCGTAGTCTTGATCAACTGGTATACCTTTACGGGGGGACCTGATGGGCTGTCCAGCATTCCCCGTCCCAGTTTTTTTGGCCTCCCCTTTTCACGGCGAGTTCCTGAAGATAGCGAGACATTCCATACTTTTTTCGGCCTGGACTACTCCTCCATGCACCGGATTATCTTTCTCTACTTTTTAATCCTGGCGCTCGCTTTGATCACGAACTTTTTTACACTGCGCATGCGAAAATTACCCCTAGGCCGTGCCTGGGAAGCACTCCGTGAAGATGAAACCGCCTGCCGCTCGCTGGGCATAAACCCAACCAATACCAAGCTGAGCGCTTTTGCTATTGGCGCCGGCTTTGCCGGGTTTGCCGGCTCCTTTTTTGCCACTCGCCAAGGCTTCATCAGCCCGGAAAGTTTCACCTTTATCGAATCTGCTGTGATTCTCGCGATCGTGGTGCTTGGGGGCATGGGAAGCCAGCTGGGAGTGGTCATTGCCTCGATCCTTCTCATTGGCGGTACCGAGCTCTTTCGTGGGCTGGAAGAATTCCGGATGATTACCTTCGGAGGGCTCATGGTCGCGGTCATGGTATGGAAACCGCGGGGACTGCTGGCTCACAGAGATCCTACTCTGCGTTTGCATGCCCCGAGTCACACGCCGGAGTCTCATAAGTCGAACACATGAAGACAAATGCCTCTATCCCGCTTTTAACAGTAGAACACCTCACAATGCGGTTTGGCGGCCTGGTCGCCATTGATGATGTTTCTTTCACGGTACAAAATGCCGAAATTACAGCCCTGATTGGCCCAAACGGGGCAGGAAAGACAACCGTGTTCAACTGCTTAACCGGCTTTTACACTCCCACTGTCGGGCGCTTGACGTTGAATACAGGAACACGCCGTTACTTACTGGAAAGAATGGAAGGCTTTCACATTAACAAACACGCCAGTGTGGCACGCACCTTCCAAAATATTCGTTTGTTTCCGAATATGTCTGTACTGGAAAACCTGATTGTTGCGCAACACAACCGCTTAATGAGAGCATCATGGATGACCATTGGCGGCCTTTTGGGGCTCCCGGGTTACCAAAAAGCACAAAAGCAGGCCGTCGACCTGGCCCGTTACTGGCTCGATAAAGTTGAGTTGACCGATCATGCCGATGTTGACGCTGGCAATTTGCCCTACGGTGCACAACGTCGCCTGGAAATTGCGCGGGCCATGTGCACAAAGCCCGTCCTCCTCTGTCTGGATGAGCCAGCGGCCGGCTTAAATCCAAAAGAGTCTGCCGAACTAAACCAGCTGATTTCCTATATCAAAAACGAGCATCGCATTGGCATTATCCTTATTGAGCATGACATGAGTGTCGTGATGAAAATCTCCGATCACATCATCGTACTGGATCATGGCAGTAAAATCGCCGATGGTACGCCAGAGGCTATCAAAGAAGACCCGGCCGTCATCGCCGCATACCTGGGTGAAGAAGCATGAGTAACATGCCAAACCCACCAGCCACTATGCTCAGTATCAGCGGAGTGCATACTTACTACGGCAATATCGAAGCCTTAAAGGGCATTGACGTTGAAGTCAATCACGGTGAAATCGTAACCCTGATTGGCGCCAATGGCGCCGGTAAAACAACCCTCTTGATGACCGTCTGTGGTACACCTCAAGCCGCGCGCGGCCACATCACTTTTGAAGGCAAAGACATTACACGAATGCCCACACATGAGATTGTCACCAAAGGCATTGCACAATCTCCCGAAGGGCGCCGTATTTTCCCGGGCATGACTGTTTTCGAAAACATCCAAATGGGGGCAATGAGCTGTGACCCTGAATACTTTGACCAGGACTATGCCCGTGTAACGGAACTGTTCCCCATCCTTAAAGAACGCCAGAACCAGCGGGCAGGTACCCTTTCAGGTGGCGAACAACAAATGCTCGCTATTGGCCGGGCGATGATGAGCCGTCCCCGACTCTTACTGTTAGATGAGCCCTCTCTCGGCCTGGCACCGTTAATTGTGAAACAAATCTTTGAAGTGATCGCCGAAATCAACCAAACCGATCATGTCACTGTCATGCTTGTTGAACAAAATGCCTACCACGCCCTCAAGCTGGCGCACCGGGGATACGTCCTGGTTAACGGCAAGATCGCCATGTCAGGCCCTGGCAATGAACTTCTTGAACGCCCGGAAATCCGTGCCGCCTACCTGGAAGGAGGGCGCTAAATGCTCACATTTATTATCATCACACTCCTATTGGCAGGCGGCGCGGCAATCATGACCGGGATAGCCATCGCTTCGACCTGGCGCCCCCCGTGGCAAATTGTTCTCTACGGACTGCTCCTGGGCAGTGCGGACCGCTTTATAAAATATGCCTTGTTTCAGGAAGCACTGCTCTCGCTGCAGGGTTTTCTGATTGATAGCCTTGTCTTGATTACACTGAGTTTTATCGCCTTCCGATTGAAACGCGTCCAACAAATGATTACCCAGTATCCCTGGCTGTACGCGCGCGATGGTCTGATTTCATGGAAAAAGCTGACAAAATGAAGCCCACGATAGATTAACGGGTTTGCACCTTGTAGTAGCCGTGATAGATTAACGTCAAGCACTTGATTTACTTCTTAAAGTGCCAAAACAACACCCCAACTCTTTTCCACAAACCACTAAAGGGAAAACAAGAATGAGACGCATAAAAGCACTTTCAGCAGGTGTACTCGCGCTGGGTATGCTCGGCGCATCAGCCAGCCACGCCGATATCGTTATCGCAACCGCCGGCCCAATGACAGGGCAATACGCCAGTTTCGGCGCACAAATGAAAGCCGGTGCAGAGCAAGCCGTAGCCGACATCAATGCGGCGGGTGGCGTACTGGGACAAAAGCTGGTCCTGGAAATTGGTGACGATGCCTGTGACCCTAAGCAGGCTGTCGCCGTGGCCAATCAGATGGTCAACAAAGGTGTGGTATTCATGGCCGGGCATTTTTGCTCAGGCTCTTCCATTCCCGCTTCCTCGGTCTACGAAGAGGAAGGCATTCTGCAAATTTCACCGGCCTCCACCAACCCAAAATTAACAGATGAAGGCGGTGACAACGTTTTCCGCGTGTGTGGCCGTGATGACCAACAAGGGCAAGTTGCCGGTGAATACCTGGCATCTGTATATGGCGACAAAAATATCGCCATCATCCACGACAAAACCGCTTACGGGAAAGGTCTCGCTGATGAAACCCGTAAAGCATTAAAAGCAACCGGGAAAAGTGAAAAGTTGTATGAGGCCTATACAGCCGGTGAAAAAGACTATTCAGCACTGGTTTCCAAGCTGAAGAAAAACGCAATCGACGTTTTATATGTGGGCGGCTATCACACAGAAGCGGGCCTCATCGTCCGCCAGATGCGTGAGCAGGGTATGAAGACTGTGCTTGTATCTGGAGACGCACTGGTCACCGACGAATACTGGTCTATTACAGGCGCAGCCGGTGAAGGCACGCTGATGACCTTCAGCCCCGATCCCCGTAAAAATCCGGACGCAGCGCCCTTGGTGAAAAAATTCCGCGATAACAACATCGAACCAGAAGGCTATGTGCTTTACACCTATGGTGCGGTGCAAGTATTTGCACAAGCTGCAGAGGCTGCTGGTTCAACCGACCTGGACAAAGTTCTGGCCAAGATGAACTCCATGCAGTTCAAAACGGTTCTGGGTGAAGTTGGGTTTGATAAAAAAGGGGATGTCACCGCCCCTGGCTACGTGTTCTACCAGTGGAAAGACGGTCAGTACGACTACGTCAAATAGGTCTCTTTAATAAGGAACTAGAAGCCCGCGGTTTCCTGCGGGCTTTTTATGGTTAAGCGGCTTCTCGCTCTCGGCGCCGCCGCATAGTGGCGTAGTAAAGCACAGGCGTAATCAGCAAAGTCAACGCGGTTGACACCAAAATACCAAAGATCAGCGAGACCGCCATGCCGCTGAACATGGGGTCATCCAAAATGAAAACAGCCCCCAAAACAGCAGCCAGTGCCGTGAGCACAATCGGTTTGGTGCGGGCCGCCGTGGCCTGAATAACAGCCGCTTCAAACGACAGGCCTGAAGCGTATAAATCTTCAATAAAGTCAACCAGTAAAATCGAATTCCGAACAATGATTCCAGCCAAAGCAATCATGCCGATCATGGAGGTGGCCGTAAATTGTGCCCCCAGCAGGGCGTGGCCGGGCATAATCCCGATCACGGTCAACGGTATTGGGGACATGATAATCAAAGGAACAATATAGGATCTGAATTGGGCCACAACCAACAGATAGATCAAGACCATGCCTGCGGCATAGGCAATCCCCATATCCCGGAATGTTTCATACGTAATCTGCCATTCGCCGTCCCATTTAATACTGTAGTCATAAGTACTATCCGGCTGTGCGATCAGGTGCTGTGCAGATACGCTTTCTGCTTCTCCTCCCCGCTCCTGTAGTTTGAAAAAGACATCAAACAAGCCATAAAGCGGTGAGTCCAATTCACCAACGGCATCCGCCGTAACAAAAACGACCGGTAGCAAGTCTTTGTGGTAGATGCTCTTTTCAATCACCCCCTGTTCTATCGAAACGAGTTCCGAAATTGGCACAAGTCCCCCTGCACGAGACTGTACCTTCAGCGTTAACAGTGCATTTAAGTTGGTTTTGTCAGCCACATCAAACTGTAAACGAACCGGGACCGCGTATTTAACATCACTGGTGTGAATGTAGTGAACATCCTCGCCCCCCAGGACAGTACTCACTGCTGCAACGATGGTGCGCTGATCAACACCCAGTCGCGCCGCTTTCTGACGGTCAACCTGTACGGTAACTTGTGGCGCATCCGCTTCAATGCTGTCATCCACATCCACAATCGCCGAGGTACTTTCCATCACCGCCCGTACTTTTTTCGCGACCCGTAACTGCCCTTCATAACTGGGCCCATACACCTCTGCGACCAATGGTGCCATCACAGGCGGGCCTGGCGGCACCTCTACAATTTTGACATTGGCCTGATACTTTCTGCCAATGGCTTGCAGGGGCTCACGTACTGAGAGTGCAATGTCATGACTTTTACGCTTGCGGTCACTTTTACTCACCAGGTTCACCTGCAAATCGCCCACCACGGCCCCTTCACGCAGATAATATTGACGCACCAAGCCATTAAAATTAATGGGGGCCGCCGTACCGGCGTAGATCTGGTAATGCGTGACTTCAGGCACTTCACTCGCAAGGTACAAGCCCAGTTCATCCAAGACCCGTGTGGTTTGTTCCACAGGTGTACCTTCTGGCATATCAACAACCACCTGAAACTCAGATTTGTTATCCAGAGGCAACATTTTGAGAACAACCAGCTTCATAACCGGCAAAGCAACAGAGGCAATGATGAGGATAAACATAGACAAAAAGAGCAAATAACGTGGAACACGACCCTGCCGCCCACGTAAAAAAGGGCTCATCAAGCGATTGAAAAAACGCATCAGCGGGCTCTTTACCGACTCTGCCGATTCAGCGTGATGCGCCTTTGAGCCCAGAAACCGGTAACACATCCACGGTGTGATAACAAAAGCGACGGCCAGTGAAATCGCCATACCCATGCTGGCATTAATGGGGATCGGCCCCATGTAAGGCCCCATCAAACCGGTCACAAAAGCCATGGGCAACAACGCCGCAACGACGGTAAAGGTAGCCAGAATGGTGGGGCCACCGACCTCATCCACCGCTTTGGGGATGGCTTCTCGCAGATTCTTGGCACCCATTTGTAAATGGCGGTGAATATTTTCGACGACGACAATGGCGTCATCGACCAAAATACCAATGGAAAAAATCAGCGCAAACAGGGACACCCGGTTTAACGTAAACCCCCAGGCCCATGAGGCAAACAGCGTTGTCGCCAAGGTAACCACCACGGCTGAACCCACGATAAACGCCTCGCGGAAGCCCAGTGTAAAAAAGACGAGTGCAATAACGACGATTGTCGCGAACACCAGCTTCATAATCAGCGTTTGGGCTTTGTCATTCGCCGTTTCGCCGTAGTTACGAGTCACCGTCACGTGAACACCTTCCGGGATCAGCACCCCTTCCATGGTCTGCAGAACATCCATCAAACGGGCGGCGATGACGACCGCATTCTCCCCCGGCTTTTTGGACACGGCCAACGTGACGGCCGGGTGCTTGATACCCGGCGTAGCGCCACTTTCTGACGCAGGTCCATGAGCAAACCAAACGGTCTGACTTGCTTGATCCGGCCCTCGATGGATATTCGCAACATCCGCCAGATAGACAGGCGCACCTTCGTGTACGCCTACGACGAGCTGACCAAGCCCAGCCTCATCCGTCAAAAAACTCCCCGCACGCACCTTCACTTCCACACCATCGCCAACCAGGCTACCGGCTGGCTGGGATACGTTGGCGCTCTGTAGCGCCAGACGGACATCTGCCAGTGCAATGTCATATCCCGCAAGGCGTTGTGGATCGAGCAGAACGGATACCACCTGCTCGGGAGAACCAATCGAGTACACATCACGGGTGCCTTTGACGCGTTTGAGCTCGGCTTCCAGCGAATGTGCAACCTGTGAAAGTTCAAACGCGCCCTTATCAATATTGTCCGTCCACAAAGTAATACTGACAATGGGCACATCGTCAATCCCCATTGGGCGCACAATCGGCGGGGCGACCCCTAAACCGGGCGGCAACCAATCGGCATGCGATTCCAATTTGGAAAAGAGATTAACAACCGCTTGCGTAGAGTCTTCACCCACCTGGTATTGTACTGTCAGTACAGCCATCCCCGGGCTTGACACGGAATAGGTATGCTCAACACCTGGAATTTCCGACAACACCTGCTCGGCAGGCAAGGCGATCAGTGTCTCGACTTCTTTGGCTGTCGCGCCAGGAAATGCGATGAAGACATTGGCAAAAGTCACATTAATTTGCGGCTCTTCTTCGCGGGGCGTCACCAGTACGGCAAAAACACCCAATAACAAACCCACCAGTGCAAAAAGAGGCGTGAGCTCTGATTGCAAAAACGCCTTCGCGACTCGACCCGCAATGCCAAGTGAAGGATTATTCATGAACTTCGCGCTCGCTAGCCGGCGGATTCTTCAGCAGGATACCCGCTGCCACAGGGTTGAGAATCACTGTTTCGCCCGACTGAAGACCGGCGATCACTTCGGTTTTATTGCCATACTCTCGGCCGACTTTGACCTGCCTCAGTCGAGGCCCGCTGTCTGTCTGCACATAAACGGCAGTAAGCTCACTGCGCTGCAGGATGGCAGCGGAGTCAACCACCAAACGGGGTTTACTCTCTCCAGCAAATGTCACTTTGACAAACATACCAGGGAATAAGTCATCAATACCGGCCGGTAAATTCAATCGCACACGAAAACTGGCGCTACGGGCAATGGCCTGTGGAAAAAACACCTTGCTTTCAGGCTGGATTTTTTCGCCCGAATCCAAATCGACGGTCACCGCATCGCTTTGGCGAAAGGCGCTGAAAAAACGCTGAGGCACGCTGACATCTACCCGCAACTCTTCCAAAGACAGGCCTGTCATCAGTGGCTGTCCGACACTAACCGCCTCGCCCACTTCAATATGTCGCTCTAATAAAATACCCGACCAAGGCGCTTCGATCGTTGTAAAATCCAGCTGCTCCTGTGCCTGCACAAGGTTCGCACGGCTTGCTTCAACGCGTGCTTTAGCGGCTGAGAATGCTGCCGAAGCAGCATCCATCTGCGCTTGAGAGGTCAGCTTTCTGGCAAAAATACCTTGAATACGCACCAGCTCTCTTTGCGCTTCCTGCAAGCGTGTTTCGGCTTCTTTTAAACTTGCGGCCGCCTCGTCTCGAGCCGCTCGCTGCTTTTTATCTGTTAACCGTAAAATCACCGCATCACGTTCAACAAAGTCGTGCACATCGTAGTTAATTTCAATCACCTGTCCCGTCGTTTGCGCCGATGCTGTGGACTGTTTTACAGCTTCGACCACCCCATCCAGACGGATTTCATCCGCTATGGTTTGGTACTCAACCTGACTCGTCGGCAACGCTGCTGACAC
>DJFX01000022.1:28690-35899 GCA_002432635.1 Halothiobacillaceae bacterium UBA5861
AAAAACCGCTACAGACCAGCAGTACGCTGGCCAGGACAAACGGGTAGTTTCTTTTCATAAGACGGTATTCCTCCAAAACTAAGGCTCCAGGCGGTTAATGCCCATCAACTTGAGGATGTACTTTTCATAAACCGGCTCGGTAGATCCTTTTTTGACTTTCCGTAAAAAGTATTTTTCGTAAGCTACTTTGGCCAAATGCACCCACTTGCCTTTTTTAAACCAGGTTACGTTGCGGGGAGGAATTTGGGGAATGGCGACAAATGCGATGCCCGTATCCCCCATGTCCGCAAGGCAGATAGCATTCCAGCTACCTTGGGCCGTTGGCTCCTCGCCGTTAATTTCGGCGGTAATATTGCGCACTAATGCGGATACCATGGACTCGATCATATACCCCGTTTTGGGTGTGCCGGTGGCAACAGGCGTCGCTTCAACCGGTGGAATAGCCACACAAACGCCTGCTGAATAGATATTTTTGTAAGTAGGATTGCGCTGATAGTCGTCGATGATGACAAATCCACGTGGATTACAGAGACCTTGAACCTCTGCAACAGGATCAACCCCCTTAAAGGCCGGTAGCATCATTGCGTGCTTGAACGGTAGCTCATGCTGCTGAATCACCTCGCCCGCCTGATCACATTCATCAACATACATCATACCGGCTTCGACACGCGTTGTTTTCGCATTTGTAATCCATTTAACATGTTTGCTCCGCAGCTCAGACTGCAGCATGCTCTTGGAGTCCCCCACGCCACCCAAGCCCAAGTGGCCAATATAGGGCTCACTGGTCACAAACGTCATGGGTACTTTGTTGCGTATTTTGCGCTTTCTCAACTCAGTTTCGAGGATAAAAAGATATTCATACGCTGGCCCGAAACAGCTCGCTCCTGCCACAGCACCTACGATCACGGGGCCAGGGTCCTCTGCCAGTTTTTGGAAGTCTGCAAAGGACGTTTCAGCATGACTCAGCGTACAAACCGATTGGGTAAAGCCGGTTTCCGGCCCTGTGCCTGGCACCTCATCAAACGCCAGCTTTGGCCCTGTGGTAATCACCAGATAGTCATAATTCAGGGATGTGCTGTTTTCTAACGTAACCGCGTTATTTTTGGCATCAATACTGACAACCCGGCTGGGTATGAAATCAATATCCTTTTTCTGAAATTGAGGACCAATATCAATCGACGTTTGCTTGCGTGCTCGCCAACCTACACCAATCCAGGGGTTTGACGGCGTGAAATCAAACGATGTTTTTTCGTCAACCACCGTGATCTGATGCGCCTCACGCCCCAACTTGTCTCGAAGTTCATAGGCCGCTGTAACACCCCCTATACCCGCACCGATAATCAATATGTGTGACATCACTCACCTCCCGCTTGTATCAAGCTTTTTATTCATCGATGTGACGATAGCTTATATATAAGAATATTAATATAAACTTATGAATAAGTAAAAGCTTTTCAAAAAAAGTCGACTTAACCAAGTAACCTGCTGTTTTTAAAACGACTTACAACCAAGCGGGACCATGCAGCACAAAAGAACAACTACAATGAAAGTGGATAATATTTTGGATGACTAATTAAGTTGAGTATAATGGTCGGCCGGCTATTGATATGATGGCCTTCACACTTTAATCTTTTGGTAGCGTCGCAACATCCCCTGCATCGCACCTAGTCTTGCCAAGAGTGCCTTTTATATGAAACAAAACAGCCTTGAAAAAGCAGCCAACTATGGACTTTACCGGCCTTCGTTTGAAAAGGATAACTGCGGATTCGGTGTTATCGCCAACATTGATGGAACCCCTAGCCACTGGTTGGTTGACACCGCCATCACTTCCTTAAGCCGCATGACGCATCGCGGCGCTATTGCCGCAGACGGGAAGTCAGGCGATGGGTGTGGGCTATTGCTCGCGATGCCCAAAGCCTTCATGCGCGAAATCGCTACCGAAAACGGCATCCATCTGAGTGCACAGTTTGCTGTGGGAATGATCTTTCTTAACCGGGATCAGCAACTCGCACAAAAAACCCGAGACACACTGGAAGCACAGCTGCTTGCAAACAAACTCGAATTTGCTGGCTGGCGAACCGTTCCCGTCGATCCCAGCGCCTGCGGAGCGCACGCCAAAGCCTCTTTGCCCATCATCGAGCAGGTTTTTGTCAACGCACCTGATGGTATGGATAATGATGAATTTGCACGCCGTCTGTTTATGACCCGGCGTCTGACTGAAATCGCCTGCACACCCGAGGATAATCAGCTTTATATCCCATCACTCTCAGCCGACATCATCCTCTACAAAGGCCTGGTGATGCCTGCTGATCTGCCTGTTTTTTACACAGACTTGAGCGACAGCAGGCTGGAATCAAGCATAGCGGTTTATCATCAACGGTTCTCAACCAACACGCTGCCTGAGTGGCGATTAGCACAACCTTTCAGGCACTTGGCGCACAATGGCGAAATCAACACCATTCAAGGAAACCGTAACTGGTCGCGGGCCCGCGCCTCCAAATTTTCGAGCAAGCTCTTGCCCGAGCTTTCAAAAATACACCCACTTGTTTCCCAAACAGGCTCCGACTCCAACTCGCTGGATAACATGCTTGAAGTGCTCATGATGGGTGGAATGGACCTTTTTAAAGCCCTGCGCACGCTCTTACCACCAGCTTGGCAACAAATGGAAGAGATGGATGAAGATTTAAGAGCATTCCTGGAATACAACTCCATGCACATGGAACCATGGGACGGGCCGGCGGGCATTGTCACCACGGATGGCCGCTACGCAGCTTGCTGCCTTGATCGTAACGGACTCCGACCTTCTCGTTATGTCTTGACCCGAGACCGCCATATTACAATTGCCTCCGAAATTGGTGTTTATGATTATGACCCAGCCGATGTTGTAGCCAAAGGCCGACTCAAACCGGGAGAAATCCTGGCCGTTGACACACAAGAAGGTGAAATTCTGACAGATCAAGTGATCAACGATCTCCTGAAATCCAAACAACCTTATAAAGATTGGCTCGAGAAAAACACGGTCAGGCTATCAAAAGTTTCAGCTAACGTTGCGTATTCTGACCGTGCTTTCGAGACACCGGACACCAACCAACTGCGCATTTACGAAAAACTTTTTGATGTCTCTTACGAGGAGCGCGAAGACATCATCCGGGTGCTGGCTGAAGATGCAGCGGAGGCGACCGGTTCCATGGGGGATGACGCTCCCTACCCTGTTTTTTCGAAGCTGCCCCGGTCTCTCTTTGACAATTTCCGTCAACAGTTTGCACAAGTGACCAATCCGCCTATCGACCCTCTCCGCGAAGAGATCGTGATGTCGCTGGAAACACTTTTCGGCCGAGAAAAAAACCTGTTTGAGCCCACAGCAGAGCATGCCAAGCGCATCAAAGCAGAATCACCAGTGCTCTCTCCGGTTGACTTCCATATGTTGAAGACAATCAACGACCCGGCTTATGCGCACCAAGTCATTGACTTGCAGTTCAATCCGCAAGCGACCAACCTTGAAGCAGCTGTTGAACACCTTTGTGATCAAGCCGTGGCCGCCGTTCAGCAAGGGGCCATCATCCTGATCCTCAGTGATCGAAATATCCACCAGGATACATTGCCGATCCCAGCGATTCTGGCAACCGGCGCTGTTCACCACCGCTTGATTAATGAAGGGCTCCGGTGTGATGCCAATCTGGTTATTGAAACCGGCAGCGCCAGAGATTCACACCACTTTGCCGTCTTAATCGGCTATGGTGCGACCGCAATTTTCCCTTATCTTGCGTGCCAATGCATTGCCTCAATGTCAGCTCAGGGCACAATTTCTGACCAGACCCCTGATACCCTCATCAACCACTATCTCAAAGGTATCAACAAAGGTCTAAAGAAGATTATTTCCAAAATGGGTATCTCTACAATATCCAGTTACCGCGGCGCACAGCTTTTTGAAATCGTAGGAATGCACGACGAAATCGTCACAACCTGCTTTACCGGGACTGTCAGCCGTATCCAGGGTATCGGTTATGCTGAAATCGAAAGTGATTTGAAACAGCTTGCCAAAAAAGCCTGGAACCCTCGAAAGAAGCAATTCCAGGGTGGCTTGCTGAAATACATATACGGCGGGGAATACCACACCTACAACCCGGACGTTGTCACAACGCTGCACCGTGCAGTACTGACCGGCGATTATTCCGATTACAGGCATTACGCAGACTGCGTAAATAACCGGCCTATCTCTGTCATCCGAGACCTTTTCGACCTGAAAACCTCACACCCAATCCCGGTGGAAGAGGTCGAACCGGAAGAGGCAATCATCAAACGCTTCGACTCTGCCGGCATGTCGTTGGGAGCGCTCTCTCCAGAAGCCCATGAGACACTGGCCGAAGCCATGAACCGCTTAGGCGCACGCTCAAACTCTGGTGAAGGCGGCGAAGATAAGTCACGCTACGGCACCTTGAAAATGTCCAAAATCAAGCAGGTCGCTTCCGGCCGGTTTGGTGTGACTCCACACTATTTAACCAATGCAGAAGTGCTGCAAATCAAAATTGCTCAGGGCGCCAAACCCGGCGAAGGCGGGCAATTACCTGGGCACAAAGTCGACAGCCTAATCGCCAAGCTCAGACACTCATCACCCGGTGTTACACTGATCTCACCCCCACCACATCACGACATCTACTCAATTGAAGATCTTGCGCAGCTGATTTTCGACCTTAAAGAAATCAACCCGGATGCACTGGTCTCAGTCAAACTCGTTGCCAAACCCGGGGTGGGTACGATTGCGGCCGGTGTCGCAAAAGCTTATGCCGACCTGATTACTATCTCTGGCTACGATGGTGGTACCGCAGCATCCCCTATTTCCAGTGTGAAATATGCAGGCTCACCCTGGGAGCTGGGACTTTCAGAAACGCATCAAACCTTGCGCGCCAACGACTTACGCAGCAAGGTCAGACTACAAACAGATGGCGGCTTAAAAACAGGGCTGGATGTCGTCAAAGCCGCCATACTTGGCGCCGAAAGTTTTGCCTTTGGCACAGGCCCCATGATTGCGATGGGTTGTAAGTTTTTACGCATTTGTCATTTAAATAACTGTGCAACGGGTGTGGCGACACAAAACCAAGTGCTTAGAATGCAACATTTCCATGGCAATGTTGAAAAAGTGATTCACTACATCCGCTTTATCGCACGCGACACTCGCGAGCTCATGGCTTCTTTGGGCGTGCGTTCGATGGAAGAACTTATCGGCCGCACCGACCTGCTAACGCATCAAGCGGGTGAAACGGTAAAACAACAACGTCTTGACCTTAGCCAAATTCTTTCTGATGCCGGAGTGCCCGCAGAAAAACCACAGTTTTGCACCGAGCCCTGCAATCCACCGCATGACAAAGCCATTACCGCGACGCATATGCTGAATACCTGCCAGGAAGCGATCAAAAAGGGTAAAGGCGGCACCTTTTCATTTGACGTTCGCAATACGGACCGCTCGATTGGCGCTAAAATATCAGGAGAAATTGCACGCCATTACGGCGACCAGGGCATGCCTGCCTCACCACTCAGGCTGAACCTTAAAGGGACTGCGGGACAAAGCCTGGGTGTATGGAATTCCGCCGGACTGGAGCTTTATCTGGAAGGTGACGCCAATGACTATGTCGGCAAAGGCATGGCAGGAGGCAAAATTGTGATACACCCCCCTGCCACCGCGACTTTCGAAAGCCAAGAGAACACCATTATTGGCAATACTTGCCTGTACGGTGCAACGGGCGGATCACTCTTTGCGGCAGGCACAGCGGGTGAACGCTTCGGTGTACGAAACTCCGGCGCTAATGCAGTCGTTGAAGGTGTCGGTGCCCATGGCTGTGAATATATGACCGGTGGCATCATCACCATTTTGGGGGGTACCGGTGTTAACTTTGGCGCGGGCATGACCGGCGGCGTGGCTTTTGTCCTGGACAGTGAACACGCATTTACGCAGCGGTGCAACCACGAACTCATCACCCTACATCGTGTCAATACGCCTGAAACAGCCGCTTACCGGGATATTCTGCACCAACAAATCCAGCAGTTTGTCAACGAAACCCAAAGCGTATGGGGTCGAAAAATTCTAGCCAATTTTGAGACTTACCTGAACGACTTTTGGTTGGTTGCGCCCAAATCGGCTGAATTGACAACATTGCTATCCACACTGTCAAAGGCAGCTTAAGTAAAATATGTCGCCGCAGAACACACTTCGACCTCTGCGGCGCTTCTGACAAGGTGTTTCGTGGGACAGATTCCACAGACATTCATCGACAACCTACTCTCACGCATCAATATCGTTGATGTCATCAATGCCCGTGTGCCGCTTAAAAAGAAAGGCAGCAATTACATGGCATGCTGTCCTTTTCATCACGAAAAAACGCCATCCTTCAGTGTGAACCCGTCAAAGCAGTTTTATTATTGCTTCGGCTGCGGCGCCAGTGGTTCAGCAATCAGTTTTCTCATGGACTATGAGAACCTCCCCTTTCCCGATGCCATTGAATCGCTAGCAGATACTGTGGGCCTGGCAGTACCTCAGACCGCATCCAGCACATCATTGAATCGCTATGATGCGCTATACGCTCTTTTATCTGACACCGAGAACTACTACCGCGAACAGCTTCATAAGCATCCTCATGCTCAAGAATACCTCAAACACAGGGGGTTAAACGCCGACACTATTGAGCGTTACGGCCTTGGCTACAGCCCGGATGGCTGGCAACGCCTGGAAAAACACGTAACCGGTGCAACTGAAAAAGCTTTATTAGAAGCCGGTCTTGCTATCCGTCACGACTCAGGGCGCATTTACGACCGTTTCCGCGATAGGATCATGTTCCCTATCCGTGATCAACGGGGCAGAACCATCGCGTTTGGTGGGCGAGTATTAGGCCAAGGCGAACCTAAGTACCTGAATTCACCCGAAACGCCGCTCTTCTCTAAAGGCAAAGAACTGTATGGTCTGTTTGAGGCCAGAAAATATACAAAAAAACTCGAACAGTTGATTGTGGTAGAAGGCTACATGGATGTTGCGGCCCTGGCTGATCACAGTATTGATCATGTAGTTGCGACTCTTGGAACCGCAACCACCCGAGACCATATCGAGCGTTTATTCCGCAATGCACCAGAAATTATTTTTTGTTTTGATGGCGACCAGGCAGGCAGGCGAGCCGCATGGCGGGCACTTGAAAATGCACTCCGCTTTGCCAACTCAGAAAA
>DJFX01000039.1:0-846 GCA_002432635.1 Halothiobacillaceae bacterium UBA5861
CTCGGGAAACGGATCGTAAAAATGATGAAGTAATGCACGCCACTGCCCGTATTGTTTAGACTGTCTGAAGCCGGCGGTACGACCTTCCAGAGTTCCCCAATTGGCTAGAAAAAGGTAGTGCCCCTCTTTTTCGATTTATTTTTGCAGTTGATGTGAAGCATAACCCGGAATACTCGCGATAATGTTACGAGCATTATCAAATGCACACTCAAATTGTTTCTCTTGATGGGGTATAACATCAAGAATTTCCACGTCCAATACCACTTACCTTTCCTCTGCCTTATCGCTGATGGTAACCGGCATCGGAGCGCCCGCGGAGTCAACCAAAAGCGCCTCGCCTTTAGCATACGGTTGACCGACTTGTTAGCGGTTTGTTCACGCAGACGGTCTAAATCTACCACTCATTCTAAGACCATCCCTCATATTCATTCCCATCAAGATGAGATTGATGGCACCAGCAAGCAATTCGACACCTTGTACCACGTAGAAACCAGTATCAAAAGTGCCAGCGGATGCCCAACGATCAAGAACTACTGCGCATGGAATAAGCACCAATATCCCATTGGCACCAATAAACGGCATCCTCTTCTTCTTTTGTAGTGCGAGCTTCCCGCTTCTAGATTTTGCTAAGGCGAAACCACTCCCGCCAGTTAATGCAATGGAAGGAACAAGAATAAACAAGCCTGGCCATACAATGAGGCTTTTCAGGGTTGCGATGGATTCTTCCGTACCGAAAAGTTCGACGAAAATGGTTGCTGAGAAAAACGAGGCAATGCACAAGGTGGCGACGGATGCTGCAAGTCGGTGGAGTATGGGTGTCATGGTTTCCTCCGGCACGGGTAGTTG
>DJFX01000039.1:1053-3448 GCA_002432635.1 Halothiobacillaceae bacterium UBA5861
GTAGTTGTCAACATGTTGTCAAATTATCGGAAGGATTGCATATGAACGACCCCCAGAAAGGGCCGGTATTTACCGAAATTGTTCTTGAAGTATTCAAGCTGGGAGGGCTCCTTGTAAGTGAAGGTGATCATATGGGTGCGGAATATGGCATTACGAGTGCCCGATGGAAAATTTTGGGTGCTCTTTCCCTGGCTGGTGAGCCTCAAACCGTGCCGCAAATAGCCAGAAGCATGGGGCTGACACGACAAGCAGTACAACGACTTGTTGATGCCATGCGAGAGGATCAACTTCTGTTTTTCCAGGACAATCCAGACCATAAGCGCGCAAGACTGATCAGCCTCTCGGAACTTGGGGAGACGGTATTTTTAAAGCTGGATGAAAAGCAATCGGGATGGGCAATGAAATGCTCAATGGGTACCACCAAGGCAGAACTTGAGATGACACTGTCTGTTCTTAAGCGAATCTCCGACTCTATGGACCGCTAACGTCACCTCCACGTGTTGCTAGCCGCCGGACACTCCCAACGGCACCAGACGCACGTGATTACCTAAGCGTTTCCCCTGACACCAACCAGAAATATTCATTTTCATAGGTTGAAACGTGACGACATAGTTCGCCTAACAAGGACGCCACCTGATCTGTACTCGGAAAGTTTTTAAGAACTTCAAAAGAGCTACCATCGACAAGCGACCTGTTCTGATACGTATCCCCCGACTCGGCTTTCCGAGAAATTGGTGTACTACTCCCGGGTACAAACCGATTGTCAAAAAGAACGATACGAGAACTAGGGCACAAAGCCGCCGACACACCAGCCAAGAAACGGGAGCGCTCTTGAACCAGAACGTGCGAGAAGAAAAAACCCGCCACCAAACAGTTAAACTCTGGGCTTCGCGGAATTGAAAACGCATCCACTACGCCTGCTTGGACATCCACATCCTCGCAACTTTCCCTAGCGGCTACCGCAAGATTCTCAGAGGCGTCTGAAGCATAGAGACTTGCCGTAAAGGTAGCCATGCGGCGCGTCCAGTACCCCGTACCGCAAGCAACCTCAAGCACATGCTTACCAGCAACCAATGAGCACAGTTTTTGTTCTAACTGAGCTAAACAACCCTGTCGCTCAGGCTTGTTGTAGATAGCCTCATATTCAGAGCGGCGTTTTTCGTAATATTCGAGCATTCACTTTTGGCGGTTAACGTTTTATATAAGACGCACGTATTTCTTTGCGCATCGTTTTAATGTTTTTATTATAACTCAATGTTTTTACGCATGATTTCTGAAACTTGTTGCTCTGAATGCCCACCATGTAACTTAAGACATTCCATAATGTTTTTTTGATCTTCGCTTCCACGATTTTGGCTCATCTTTTCTTTAAATTTAATATCAGAAACCTCTATTTGAAACCCCGTTATCATTTTAGAGAGTAGATCTAATTTACCTTGATTAACCTCGTCCATAGACCATTGAGTGGCAAACTGAGACTCATGGAATGCACTCAGTTTTTTTAAAATATCAATTAACCGCTCTTCGTCTACGGTGTTTATTGAGCCCTTTACTTGCACCGTTTGAAAGTTCCAAGTAGGGACCATGTCCTTGCTAACATACCATTGTGGCGATATATACGAATGAGCGCCAGAAAATATAGCGAGGGCTTTTTGAGACTCCTGAATATCAATTAATTGCGGATTGCTTTTGCCAAAATGCCCACATAATGTATTTGTTTCTCTATCAAAAAAGAATGGGACTTTGTTGCTGCATAGCTCACCATTGTTATATGTGACTAAGTCACCAAAGCTATTGCTCTCTATGAATGTAATAGCTTCCTCTTGGCTCGTGACATTAAATGCTTTGGGTATGTACATACTTCCTTCCTGAGTGATAACGTCGGCTCGAATGCTCTTGCTCGGCGGAGCGTGAGCGGGCCTATCAAGGACGGGAGAGCAGTAAGCTCAACAGCCGACGATAGGAAGCGTATTGACTATGTTTGTTATGCATTATGGTTTTTCCATGCAACATAGGTTTTTGGAATATCTAAAGATTTTAACTGTTCCCAAGCGATTTTTGCTTCCTCCCTGGTACCTTCATTGGCGGCAAGAAAATCAGTGATGAAATTGTTAAAACGTGCAGACGGGATTTGTGGAAGCCTGCCATCTTGGGTGCTCAACTTAACAAAGTATTGTATTAATTCCAGATATGTGATTTTTTGCTTTTTCTCAAGCTGCTCTTCACGCCAACGATTAGTCCAATACCATACACCAGATTTTTTGGGCAGGTTAGGACATAGTTTTAATGCTTCGGTCATGATAAATGACTTAGTCTTCTTGTTGCTGACATAGTGTTGAATCTTTTCATTTAAATTGAGCTTATCAATCATCTCTTTCTTTGAGATACTCGATTT
>DJFX01000039.1:3711-3914 GCA_002432635.1 Halothiobacillaceae bacterium UBA5861
AATATAATTTTTTATTATTTCTTCTAATTGATCCTTTCGTAGCTTACTACTATTTGGTACGCCAATGTCTCTGGCGAACTCCTTTAGTTCTAAAGCATACCAATACCCACCATCAAACTCCGCTACCGTTTTAACTTTATGCAGGTTTTTAGTTTGAGTCACAGATTTTCCTTTAATGCATAACGCCTAGCTCACCGGAAAAA
>DJFX01000055.1:0-38126 GCA_002432635.1 Halothiobacillaceae bacterium UBA5861
TTGTCTTTGCAAAATACTGTAAAACGGCACATACAGGGTGCGATAATCTTTGCTTTTGTGGTGTAAGGAGTGGGTGTGACGGGTGTTGCGGTTAAGATTTGGGTTGATGCCGACGCGTGCCCGGTGGTGATCCGGGAGGTTTTATTCAGGGCGGCCACACGTACGGGCGTTGCTTTAACGCTGGTGGCGAATCAGGCGATCCGTGTGCCTCGCGCTCAACACATTACCATGTTACAGGTTCCGCCTGGGTTTGATGTGGCAGATGAGGCGATTGTCGAGCGGATGCAAGCGGGCGACCTGGTCATTACGGCCGATATCCCTTTAGCCGCGGATGTTTTAGAGAAAGGTGGCCATGCTTTGAGCCCCCGGGGGGAGTTGTACTCAACGGATACGATTCGCGCCCGGTTGAGTATGCGGGACTTTATGGAAACGCTTCGCGCCAGTGGTGTGGAAACCGGTGGGCCTGCGGCACTGAGCCAGGCTGACCGGCAGTGTTTCGCCAATCAGCTAGACAGTTGGTTGACCCGGAACGGCCCGCGCGCGTTATAAGTCTATTTGTGGTCGGGCTCTGGCAATCAGGGCCTGGCAGTCAATACCCTTGGGGAGTACGCCGTAAATGTGGGTGTTGTCTGGGGCAAGCCGGGCGGCACAGAAGGCGTCACTGACTGCGGCCTGCCCGGCGCGAATGAGCAGTGAACCTTGCAGGGCGAGGGCCATTTTTTTTACGAGTTCGCGCGCATGATATTCCAGTTCTTTGGGTTTTAAGAGCCGCTTTTCCACGGTTCGGATGGTGGCATCGAGCGCGGGGTGTTGCCCTTGAGTGAGTTTGACTTCGCTAAAGAAGGCGTCCAGGGCGTCTGGACTTTTTTCAATCGCCCGCAGAACGTCCAGGCATTGGACATTGCCGCTGCCTTCCCAAATGGCGTTGATTGGCGCTTCTCGGTAAAGGCGTGGCATCCGTGTGGTTTCCATCGCGCCGCTACCACCAATGCATTCCATGGCTTCATAAGCGTGCTCAGGCGTACGTTTGCAAATCCAGAATTTGCCAATGGGTGTGGCCAGCCGGTTGAGCAGGGCTTCGGCTTCGTTGGTGGGGGCTTGGTCCAATGCGCGGGCCAGACGAAATGTCAGCGCTGTGGCCGCCTCGGCTTCAAGGGCCAGGTCGGCGAGTACGTTTTGCATGAGGGGTTGTTGAGTCAGTTTGTTGCCAAATGCCACACGATGAGCGGCGTGGTGTACCGCCTGGCTAACGGCCTGGCGCATGCCTGCGGATGAGCCAATCATGCAGTCAAACCGGGTCAGTGCGACCATTTCAAGGATGTTGGCAATGCCCCGGCCTTCTTCTCCGATCATCCAGGCCAGAGCCCCTCTGAGCTCTGTTTCGCAGGAAGCGTTGGAGACATTACCCATTTTGTCTTTGAGTTGGTTGATGTGCATGGCATTTTTACTGCCGTCGGGCCGCCAGCGTGGGACTAAAAAGCAGCTGATGCCTTGATCTGTTTTTGCCAGGGTGAGAAAGCCGTCGCTCATGGGTGCCGAGACGAAGTATTTGTGCCCAACGAGTTCGTAGGCCTGGCCAGGGCCACCTGTGCCGATGGCGTAGGCTTGGGTGCTGTTTGTCCTGACATCGCTGCCGCCTTGTTTTTCTGTCATGGCCATGCCGAGTGTGAGGCCTTGCTTTTGCTTGTCTGGTTGGTTTGAGGGGTCGTATTCCGGGCTCAGAATTTTGGGCAGCCAGGCTTGGGCAATGTCTGCTTGTTTTTTGAGTGTGGGAACACAGGCAAACGTCATGGTGATGGGGCAGCCATGTCCGGCTTCGATCTGCGCCTGCTGGTAGTAGAGTGCGGCTCTGACGACGTGTGCGCCTGGCCCAGGCTGGGTCCACGGCAAGGCATGTAAACCGTTTTCTTTGGCGGTTTTCATGAGTTGGTGATAGGCCGGGTGAAATTCGATTTCATCGATCCGCTCACCGTAGCGGTTATGGCTGGTAAACCGGGGCGGGTACCGGTTGGCCTGTTCGCCCCAGTAGATGCGCTCGCGTGAGCCGGTGAGGGCGCCAAATTGCGTGAGTGTTTCATTTGCCCAGGCTCCGCCTTCGCGGGTGACGGCTTCCATTAAAGCCGGATCTTGTGTGTAAAGGTTGTAGTGTTCGAGCAGTGGGGGAATGTTTTCTACGCGGTGTGTTTCTGCGAGATAACGTTCGGCCATAGAGTCGTGAGTCATGTTGGTTTCCTCCCGTTGTTGAAGGCAGTCGGTGCTAGGACGGCCCCCCGGTTTTAGTGGCCAGCAGTGTGCCGGTGCTGATCAGGATGCCACCGGCGGTTTTTTGGAGCACTTGTTGGGCTGCAGAACGGTAAAACCAGTGCCGGGCTCGGCTGGCGACGAGTGCATAGGCAAAGAGTGTGGTGCCCAGAACAAGCGTGACGACACAGGCTGTCATGAGTACATCGGCCTGGGTCAGTGTTTGTAAATTCACGAAAGCCGGTAAAAAGCCCAGGTAAAATAGGATCACTTTCGGGTTCCCTAAGGTAATGAGTAATCCGCTGGAAAAGCTACGGTAACTGGTAGTTGCTGTGGTCATGTCGGCTGGAACCGTTTGGGGCTTTTGCTGCCAGAGTTGTATGCCCAGGTAGATAAGATAAGCGGCACCACAATATTTTATGACCAGGAACAGGAGATACATGTGATCGGCAATGCCTGCCAGCCCGTAGATGGCCAGAAGCAGGAAAATAAGGTCCCCGAGCACAATACCGGCGATCATCAAAATGGCGGCATGAAGGCCTGATGAGAGCGCACGCGCCACCACCGCAAAGACGCCGGGGCCAGGTGTGGCGGCCAGGGCCAGAACGGCGGCAGCGAGGGTGAAGGCAGTCAGTAGCGTCATGGCAGGTTTTCCTTAGCGGTATTGCTCCGGTGGTTGATTAGGGTTTAGGTTCCGAAGTAGCGGTCTCCAAAGTCTCCAAGGCCTGGCACAATGTATTTTTTTTCGTTCAGGTGTGAGTCAATGGCTGCGGTATAAATCTGTACGTTTGGATATTTGTGTTGAATAAATTCAATGCCTTCAGGCGCGGCGACAATGCAAACGACGCTGATGACCTGGGCTGATTTCTTTTTCAATGCGGCAATGGTGTCAACCAGAGAACCGCCCGTCGCCAGCATGGGGTCAAGGATCAAAACGTGCTTGTCGCGCAGGTCGTCCGGAAATTTCTGGTAATACTCATGTGCGCTGGCCGTGGATTCATCTCGCTCCAGCCCGATAAAGCCAACCGGAGCCCAGGGCAAAAAGCTGCGTGCGGGAACCAGCATGGAAATACCCGCGCGAAGCACGGGCACGAATACCAGTGAGTCCAGGATCTGGTGTCCGGTTGTCGGTGTGAGCGGTGTTTCAATATCGATTTCCTGAACCAGCAGATCGCGGGTCGCTTCCATGATCATAATTTGGGAAACGATGGCGGTGTGGCGCTGAAATGCCTCCGTTCTTGTTTGCTTGTTGCGCAAAATGCTGAGTGAGTGCTGTGCCAGTGGGTGCTCAATGAGTTTGATCTTTTTCATCCGGTACCCCGGGAAGCTGGAGAACAGGTACTTATTAAATGCCGGTTATATACCTGCGTCAACTGCTATGCCCCAGCGACCTAGCCTGCTCGGTCCTGAGTGGTGTGTTGCCGGGTAGGCGGCTGTGATTGTCATGTCAGATTGGATCAGGCTACCCATTACCTGTGAGACGCCCGGGTCATTCGGAGTGGATGCTTGCTGTCGAATCCGGGCGCTAAACTTACTTTGATTTACGTTTTGCGATACGCATTCTTAAAGCATTCAGTTTGATGAAGCCCTCGGCATCGGCCTGGTTGTAAGTCCCCTGGTCATCCTCAAATGTCGCGGTGCTCTCATCATAGAGGCTTTGGTTGGATTGGCGTCCAACAACCGACACATTGCCTTTGTAGAGTTTGAGCCGGACCTGGCCGTTGACGTTCGCTTGCGAGGCGTCAATCATTGTTTGCAGCATTTGCCGCTCCGGGCTCCACCAATAGCCGTTGTAAATCATTTCGGCGTAGCGGGGCATCAGTTCATCTTTCATGTGGGCGACTTCCCGGTCCAGCGTGATGGATTCGATGGCTCGGTGTGCACGCAACATAATGGTGCCGCCCGGGGTTTCATAACAGCCTCTGGCTTTCATGCCGACATAGCGGTTTTCGACGATATCAGTGCGGCCAATACCGTTTTCGCCACCAATGCGGTTGAGTTCTGCAAGCACTTGCGCCGGGCTAAGCGGGTTGCCGTTAATGGCGATGATATCGCCTTGGCTGTAGGTCAGTTCGAGATAAGTGGGCTTGTTTGGTGCAGATTCAGGCGATGTTGTCCACAGCCACATGCTTTCTTCTGGTTCACACCAAGGGTCCTCAAGTTCACCACCCTCATAGGAAATGTGCAAGAGATTGGCGTCCATGGAGTAGGGTGATTTTTTACCTTGGCGACGTTCAATCTGGATGCCATGCTGCTCAGCATAATTGAGCAATTTTTCCCTTGAATTTAAATCCCACTCCCGCCAAGGGGCAATAACGCGGACATCGGGCATCAGTGCATAGGCGCCGAGTTCAAAGCGCACTTGGTCATTCCCCTTGCCGGTGGCACCGTGGGAAATCGCGTCTGCTCCGGTTTCCTGAGCAATTTCAACCAGGCGTTTGGCGATCAGGGGGCGTGCGATGGAGGTCCCCAGGAGGTACTCCCCTTCGTAGAGTGCATTAGCGCGGAACATGGGGAAGACGAAGTCGCGCACAAACTCTTCCCGCAAGTCGTCGATGTATATTTCTTTAATGCCCATGGCTTTTGCTTTTTCTCGGGCGGGCTCTAACTCCTCGCCCTGGCCGATATCGGCTGTGAATGTTACGACTTCACAATGGTAGGTATCCTGCAACCACTTGGCGATGACGGAGGTATCCAGGCCACCGGAGTAGGCCAGTACAACTTTTTTTACCGAGGACATATTTGATCTCTCATAAAGTTACGTTTCTTAATTCATGCGTAATTTTACCGGGATTAAGGTCTTGGTTATAGTCTGAACGTCGGCGCGTGTTTTCAGCACGCTATTTCATATGGCAAGAGAATTGCTTAAGTAATTGAAAGGCTTGAAATAACCATTGCAGTGGCTTGGCCACAGGCTAGAATGTAGGCAAGCCGATTAAAACAAGCCCACTGTTTAATAGAGAACCCCCATGGATAAAATGCAGGATATTGATCCCCAGGAAACGCAAGAGTGGCTGGATGCACTGGAGGCGGTTATTGCCGAAGAAGGTGTAGAACGCGCGCACTATTTGCTGGAAAAGTTAATTGATAAGTCTCGTCGATCAGGGGCTAATCTCCCCTATAGCGCTAATACGGCCTACATTAATACGATTCCTGTAGGCCAGGAGGCCCGCAGCCCCGGTGACCAGGCGCTGGAAGGCCGAATCCGCTCGCTGATACGCTGGAATGCAACAGCCATGGTTGTTCGGGCAAACAAAGACGACTCTGGACTGGGTGGGCATATTGCATCATTTGCGTCATCAGCCACTTTATACGATGTGGGTTTTAACCACTTTTTTCATGCACCGACACCAGACCACGGCGGTGATCTGCTCTACATTCAGGGGCATTCAGCACCCGGAATTTACGCCCGGGCTTTTCTGGAAGGGCGGTTGAGTGAAGCTCAGTTGGATCGGTTTCGGCGTGAGGTGGATGGTGGCGGTTTACCCTCCTACCCTCATCCTTGGCTGATGGGTGACTTTTGGCAGTTCCCGACGGTTTCCATGGGGCTTGGCCCGATTATGGCAATTTATCAGGCCCGGTTTATGAAGTATTTGGACGATCGCAAAATCAGCAAACTGGGGAACCGGAAAGTCTGGGCGTTTCTGGGTGATGGCGAAACGGATGAGCCAGAATCACTGGGCGCTATTTCATTGGCGGGTAGAGAAAAGCTGGATAACCTTGTTTTTGTCATTAATTGTAATTTGCAGCGCCTGGATGGCCCTGTGCGCGGTAACGGCAAAATTATTCAGGAGCTGGAAGCGCTCTTCCGCGGGGCAGGCTGGAACGTGATCAAAGTCATCTGGGGGTCTTACTGGGATCCGTTGCTGGCAAAAGACCACCAGGGCCTACTGCAAAAACGCATGGAAGAAGCGGTTGATGGCGAATACCAGAATTTCAAGGCCAAAGGTGGGTCGTATACCCGCGAGCACTTTTTCGGTAAATATCCTGAACTGCTGGATATGGTTTCAACCTTAAGTGATCAGGATATTTGGCGCTTAAACCGAGGCGGTCATGATCCACACAAAGTGTATGCGGCCTATCACGCGGCGGTGAATCATTCAGGCCAGCCCACGGTGATTCTGGCTAAAACGGTTAAAGGTTATGGCATGGGTGAAGCGGGTGAAGGCCAGAACGCAACCCACCAAAAGAAAAAAATGGATACAAGCTCCCTTATGGTCATGCGAGATCGCTTCCATATTCCTCTCAGCGATGAGCAAGTCCAACATGCCGAATATGTGCGTTTGGACGAAAACAGCCCTGAGCATAAATACCTCAAAGCGCGGCGTGAAGCCTTAGGTGGCTATTTGCCTCAAAGAACCCGTTTTGCTGCGCCGCTGGAAGTTCCGGCACTTGGTGACTTTAAGGCAGTCACGGAAGGCTCAGGCGATCGGGAAATGAGCACAACCATGGCGTTTGTACGCATTTTGACGGCCTTGGTTCGGGACAAAAAAATTGGCAAAAATATTGTGCCTATCGTGCCGGATGAAGCCCGAACTTTCGGAATGGACGGCATGTTTCGTCAGTTGGGTATCTATTCGTCTGTTGGCCAGTTGTATGAGCCGCAGGATAAAGACCAGGTGATGTACTACAAAGAGGATAAAACCGGGCAAATCCTGGAAGAAGGCATCACCGAAGCGGGGGCATTTTCCTCCTGGCTGGCGGCGGCTACCGCCTACAGCACACATGGGGTCAACATGATTCCCTTCTTTATTTTTTATTCCATGTTTGGTTTCCAGCGTATTGGCGATTTGATCTGGGCTGCTGGCGATATGCAAGCCAGAGGTTTTTTAATCGGTGGCACGGCAGGCAGGACAACACTGGCGGGTGAGGGTTTGCAGCATCAGGACGGACACAGTCTTGTACTGGCTTCTACCGTTCCCAATTGCATCGCTTACGATCCGACCTATGGCTACGAAATGGCCGTGATCATTCAAAATGGCATGCAGCGCATGTTCAAAGATCAGGAAAGTGTTTTCTACTACATCACGGCAATGAATGAAAACTACCTGCAGCCAGAAATGCCCAAAGGTGTTGAAAAAGGCATCATTCAGGGAATGTATCTGCTCAAAGAAACAGCAGCCGATGCAAAATCAGGCCTCCGGGTGCAGCTGCTTGGCAGCGGGACCATACTGCGTGAAGTCATTGCTGCATCCGAGCTGCTTGCTGAGGACTTTGGCGTCGCCGCGGACATCTGGAGTGTGACCAGCTTTAACGAGTTGCGCCGCGATGGAATTGATTGTGAGCGCTGGAATATGCTGCATCCCAATCGCAAATCCAGAGTCAGTTACGTTGAGCAGTGTCTTGATGGGCGGGAAGGCCCGGCCGTTGCTGCGACTGATTACATGCGCAACTACGCCGATCAGATCAGGGCATACGTCAAGCGTCCCTATTGCGTGTTAGGGACGGACGGTTTTGGGCGTAGCGATACGCGCGAAAAGTTACGGGAGTTTTTTGAAGTTAACCGCTACTACATTGCCATTTGCGCGCTTTCAGCGCTGGTGGAAGAGGGGCAGCTTGAGACGAAAGTCGTCGCCGAGGCGATCAAAAAGTACCGGGTATCCGCCAATAAACCCAATCCGGTCACTGTGTGACACGAGTTCATCAGGGAGTAATTAAGATGTCGGAACTGATTGATGTACATGTGCCGGATATTGGTGATGCGAGCGATGTTGAAGTCATCGAAATACTGGTCGCTGAGGGTGACGTGGTTGAATTAGAAGCCTCGCTGATTACGCTTGAAAGTGATAAGGCGACCATGGAAATCCCTTCACCTGTCAGTGGTCGAGTGCGCGAAATCGTGGTTAAGCTGGGTGATAAAGTGTCTGAAGGTAACATCATCCTCCGGTTGGAATCCGAGGCGTTACCAAGCCAGGCTGAGCCTGATGCCGGCGAGTCCAAGCCGCAAGAAACCATTAAGTCGGAATCCTCGCCGACAGCACCTTCTGAAAGCCAGCCTGAAGAGGTGGAAAATTCTGCCGCTGAGGCGGAGCCGATGCACAGCACTCCGGCGCCTCCCCGTTCGTCACCCACTGCACATATCAATGAAGCTGGATTCAAAAAGGCACATGCGAGCCCGTCTGTTCGTCGATTTGCCCGCGAGTTGGGTGCAGATGTTTCGCTGATCACAGGGTCTGGTCCGAAAGGACGGATCCTGAAAGAGGATGTACAGGCTTTTGTGAAACAAGCGCTTTCTGGTGTCGGTGTTGCGGGTGGCCAAGGTAAAGGAACACCGGCTGCAGGGGGGGCAGGCATCCCGCCGATTCCTGCGATTGATTTCAGTCAGTTTGGGCCTGTTGAACGAATTGAACTCAGTCGGATTAAAAAGCTGACGGCCAGCAATTTGCACCGTGCCTGGTTAAATATTCCCCTTGTAACACACCATGATGAAGCGGATATCACCGAGACAGAGGCCTTTAGAAAGTCCCTCAAACAAGAGGCCGAAGTGCGTGGGCTGCGCATTACCCTGCTTGCCTTCATCGCCAAGGCATTAGCATCAACATTAAAGGCGTACCCCAGATTTAATGCTTCTTTAACACCTGAAGGCGATGGCCTGTTTCTGAAAAAATACATTCATATTGGCATTGCCGTTGATACACCAGACGGTCTGGTTGTTCCCGTCATTCGCGATGTGGATCAAAAAAGTATTTATGCGCTTGCAGAAGAGATGGCTGATATTAGCCAGCGGGCACGTAACAAAAAGTTGAAGCCTGCGGATATGCAAGGTGGTTCAATCAGTATATCCAGCCTGGGCGGAATCGGTGGCACAGCCTTCACGCCTCTGGTTAATGCGCCTGAGGTTGCTATTTTAGGGGTAACCCGCTCAAAAATGCAGCCCGTCTGGAACGGCTCGGAATTTGCTCCCCGCTTGATGTTGCCCCTGGATCTCTCTTATGACCACCGAGTGATTGATGGTGCTGAAGCGGCCCGGTTTATGGTGCATTTGTGCCAAATACTGGCAGATGTGAGGCGCGCCTTGCTCGATGATTAATGGGCTCGGGTCCTTATTTAAAACGTTTAATTCCTAATCGGCTTGGAGTAAAAGTATGAGCCAGAAAGTTACTGTTTCAGTGCCTAATATCGGCGACGCAACCGATGTTGAAGTGATCGAAGTACTGGTTGCCAAAGGGGATCGTGTCGAAGCAGAAGATTCTTTAATCACCCTGGAAAGTGACAAAGCCAGTATGGAAATCCCGGCCCCGGAAGCCGGTGTGGTGGATGACATTTTTGTAAAAGTCGGGGATAAAGTTTCAGAGGGCACAGCCATTTTATCACTGGACGTGGAAACAGTCTCGGGCACGACAGAGAAAGCATCTGAGGCAACACCTGCGTCGACATCGTCCCCTGTGTCTTCAACGGCATCAAGCTCTGACGGTGATGGTGATACCGCGCAAAATGAGCGTGTTGAGGTGCTGGTAATTGGTGGAGGCCCCGGTGGTTATACAGCCGCTTTTCGCGCAGCAGACTTGGGTAAAGAAGTGGTATTGGTCGAGCGATATGATCAGTTGGGTGGCGTATGTCTGAATGTGGGTTGTATTCCTTCCAAGGCCCTTTTGCACGTGGCTCATTCGATAGAAGAGGCCGCTGAACTGGCCGACAGTGGCGTCGCGTTTAATACGCCCGAGATCGACTTGGCTAAGCTGCGCCAGCATAAGGAAAAAGTTGTGGGCCAGTTGACCGGCGGTCTGGCCGCTCTGGCTAAAAAACGAAAGGTTCGCGTGATCCAGGGGCGGGCAACATTGAGCTCCGCCAATAGTGTCTTGGTTGAGCAAGGGGAAGAGTCAACCGTTATCCACTTTGAGCAGGCCATTATTGCGGCAGGGTCACACAACACACAAATCCCGGGGTTCCCCTATGATGATCCGCGGCTGATCGATTCGACCGGCGCGTTGGCATTGCAGGACATACCAAAACGGATGTTAGTGATTGGAGGAGGCATCATTGGTTTGGAGATGGCGAATGTTTACAGTGCTTTGGGCACTTCAGTGACGGTGGTAGAACTTGCCAACTCTTTAATCCCGGGGTGTGATCCTGACTTGGTCAAGCCTTTGCAGCAGCGCATCAGCACGCAGTATGAAAATATTTTCCTGCAATCAAAAGTCACTCGCATTGAGCCAGAAGAGCATGGGTTGAAAGTTTGGTTTGAGGGGGATAAAACGCCAGAGCATGATACGTTTGATCGAGTGTTACTGGCTGTTGGCCGCCGGCCTAATGGGCTTTCCATGGGTGCGGAAGCTGGTGGGGTCCATGTTGATGAGCAAGGCTTTATCCCGGTTGATCGGCAGCAGCGAACGAATGTTCCACACATTTTTGCGGTCGGCGACATCGTGGGTCAGCCTATGCTGGCTCATAAAGCAACTCATGAGGCGAAAGTCGCGGCAGAAGTTATTGCTGGTCACAAAGCTTTTTTTGATGCGAGGGTGATTCCTTCTGTGGCTTATACCCAGCCGGAAATCGCATGGGCAGGGCTAACGGAGACTCAAGCCAAGGGAGAAGGTGTGGCCTATGAGAAGGCTTCTTTTCCTTGGGCCGCAAGTGGTCGTTCGTTGAGTATGGGTCGCAAAGACGGTCTGACTAAAGTGCTATATGACCCTGAAACTCGGGTTATTTTGGGTGTCGGCATTGTTGGGAGTCAGGCGGGTGAGTTAATTGCAGAGGCTGCTTTGGCGATTGAAATGGGGGCCGACACAGAAGATTTAGCTTTGACGATTCACCCCCACCCCACCTTGTCGGAAACCATTAACTTTGCGGCAGAGGTGGCTGAGGGCTCGGTGACCGATATTTATGCACCGAAAAGAAAGTAATTTTTAAAGGGTTCAGGGTGTCAGGCGTTTGTTTAGACGCCTGCATGGGCGGCGTGGCGCCTCGGTGTCCTTGCCTGGGCGCCAAGACCAAAGCGTTCAGCAATCGCTTGGAACTCTTCGGCTTTTTGTTGAAAGGCCTTGACCACTGTGGGGTCAAAGTGGCTGCCGCTGTAACCGACAATAAAGTCATAGGCGTCCTGATGTGAACACGCTTCTTTATAGACCCGTTTGCAACGGATTGCATCGTAACAGTCGGCAATGGCCATCAGCCTTCCTGATAAAGGGATTTGTTCTCCTTTTAAACCGCGAGGATAACCTGTCCCGTCCCATTTTTCGTGGTGGGTATAGGCAATATCCCGTGCGGTGCGCAGAAAAGAATTAGTGCCTAGCATTGTTTCGGCGTGTTTGAGTGCACGCATGCCATAAGTGGTATGTTTTTTGATCTCTTCGTACTCATCCGGCGTAAGCTTGCCAGGCTTCATCAAAACCCGGTCTGGGACGCCCACTTTGCCAATGTCGTGCAGGGGAGCGGATTTATACAGCGCTTCGATTGTGTCTGAGGTGAGTAGTGTGCGGTATTTCGGATAGGAGCGGAGCTCAATCGCCAGGCATTTGACATATTCCTGAGTGCGAACAATATGGTTGCCTGTTTCTTCGTGACGGGTTTCTGCCAGTGATGTTAGCGCAAGAATGGCAGCATCTTGTGTGCGCGAGATTTCTTGTGTTCGACGAATGACACGCTCTCTCAGTCTGGCATTTTTTTCTTCCAAGGCCCGTTGAGTCTTTTTTAATAGCAGGTGTGATTTGATTCTAGCCTTAAGAATGGGGGCACTGATCGGTTTGTGGATGTAATCCACCGCACCTAATTCGAGGCCATAGGCTTCATCGATCACATCATTTTTAACGGTAAGAAAGATGACCGGAATCGGATTGGTCTGGGAGCTTGCTTTTAGTTGTTGGCAAGTCTGATAGCCATCAACCTCGGGCATTTCAATATCTAACAGGATAAGGTCTGGGGGGGAATCACTCTGGGCTTCTTTCAGCCCGGACTTAGCGCTGTTGGAAACGCTCACGTGATAATCGTAGGCTAATAAGTCGGAGACCAGGGATGATGTGAAAACATCATCATCGATGATTAATATTCTGTCCTTGCATGTTGTCAGGCTCATACCCTGTGCCTCTATTAAATTGCCAAGCGGCGATAGTATTGGCTGGTTGTAGCTTTAATACGAATAGCCCGAGTTATTTACTCGGTTATCTTGTCTGCAGTCTTAAGTTTATCCAGAGTTTTTTGAAAAACTGTGGAGAACTCATCAAAAACAACTTTACAACGCTCAGCATCGGGCGTGGCAAGGCATTTTTCGAGCTTGTCCGCTTTTTGCTGGAGGAGTAACGCACCCACGTAGCCCGCTCCACCTTTTAATTGATGGGTAATGTGTGTGACGGTGTCATAGTTGTTCTTTTGGAAGGCTTTGGTAACCTTTTCCAGATTTTTCTGGTGTATTTTGATGAAGTGCTTTGCCCAGGTTTGATATTTGATGGGGTCCCCACTCGCGTGCTTTAAACCATGGGGGTAACTGATGAGGGGTAAACTCTCGACTGCTCCATTTTGATCCGGTACTTCTGCAATCAGCCGTTGTCGTGTGGATACTTGAGCCTGAACACCTGTCCATTTAAACAGTTTTTGTTGAATTTCTACGATATTGACGGGTTTTTCCAAATAGTCGTTCATACCCGCACTGAGGTATTGATGAATATGTTTATCTTGTGTTTGTGCGGTGATTGCAATGATGGGTAAATCTTTCGCTCGGCCGTCTTCACGAATTTGGCGCGTCGCTTCCAGGCCATCCATGCCCGGCATTTGGATATCCATTAACACGATATCAATCTGTTGTTGAAAAACGATTTTTATTGCAGCCAGGCCATTTTCTGCCGTAAAAACCTGGAGCCCGGATGAGGTTAATAGCTCGGCTAAAAATGCTCGGTTAAAGGTATTGTCTTCTGCAATGAGAACACGGAGCTTTCTGTCTGTAGCGATTGATGTTGAGGGGGTAATATCTTCAACGACGCGGTCGAAGGGAAGATCGAACTCAAAGGTGCTGCCTTGATTTGGGCGGCTGGATACTGTGATTTTGCTTCCCATCAGGTTAACCAGTGTTTGACTGATTGCAAGGCCAAGACCCATGCCGCCATATTGTCTCTGGTTGGTACCGTCTACCTGGGTAAAGGGTTCAAAAATTCTTTCCAGTTGTTGTGGGTCCATACCGGCACCGGAATCCGTGACTTGAAAGCGGAGTTCGACACTTTTTTGACAAGCGCGCTTTAGCGTAACATTGAGGGCAATTTTTCCGTAACGGGGGGTGAATTTGATTGCGTTTTGCAGCAAATTGACGATGACTTGCGTTAAACGAAGGGCATCACCTTTGATTTCTGGAATATCCTGTTCGGCAGAAAATGTAAGGGTTAAGTCCTTTTTTTCTGCTTCAATGATGGTAAGCGTTTGCGCGGTATCAATCACGCTACTTAAAAGGAATGGTGCTGTCTGTAGTTTGAGTTTGCCAACCTCATTGGCTGAAAGCTCTAAGGTATCGTTAATCATATCCAGCAAAATATTGGCGGAGACCTGAATTTTTTCCAGATCAGCTCTCAGTGTCTGATTCGCTGTTTTTTGCATGGCGAGGTAGCTCATGCCAACAATGGTGTTCATTGGCGTTCGGATCTCGTGACTGATGTTCGCCAAAAACTCACTTTTGGCTTGATTTGCCGCCATCAATTGTTTGGTTAAAGCATTTTTTTCATGGCGGTCTTGAAGAGAGTTCAGCAGGGCAGTTCGGATATTGGTTGAAGCGTTATAGAGCACATACATATAGGCCAGTATAAAAACGGCTAATAGCTGTATTTGCGTGTTTTCCTGGATCAGGGTCCAGGCAAGTGCCGGTATGGATAGCGGGATGACGTATGCCAGATAAACCCATTTAAGCGCAGAGAGCAGTACCATGGCTCCGCCACCCATGCCTGCGATAGCCAATAAAATGAGCATTTGTACGAAGGGCTCATTTTCCAGCATAAAAAGCATGAGGCCACTCAGTCCCCAGGAAATGCCGACAGCAGTGGTTGCGTAAAAACTGATTCTGGCCCAATACTCGGGAGGGTTTTCCGTAAACCTTGATTTTCTGTATTGCCTGAGGGTTTCAAGCCGGAGTACATTGGCGGTCAGAACTGCGGCGGCCCAGTAAAAAGGTTCGCCTGTTCCGATATACGCTTGTAGGATAAGAGCAAGTACAATGGCATTGACTGTACTGCTAATAATACCGGTTAATAAGTGGGCCATTAACAGATCAATTTGTTCGGCCAAGATCTTTTTCACGTAAACATCCGGTCAGTTTTTAGCTTTCTAGAGTATAGAAGAGATTGAATAAAGCGGGTTTTAGCCCTACGACCTGAAACCTGCTGATGTGTATGAAAAAATGCTGGCATAGATGATGAGTAAAGAGCGTGACGTATTGCGCCGATTTTTGATCGGTAATCACCTTCGAGGTGAGTGGGTTCGATTAAATACAACCTGGCGCACGGTATTAAATAGAGCCGATTACCCTAAGGCCGTCTGTCAATACCTGGGACAGGCACTCACGGCAACGGCCCTGTTATCGGCAACGATAAAATTCGACGGAAAGATTACCTTACAAATCCGGGGCACAGGACCGCTGCATTTGCTGGTGGCTCAAGTTAACTCGAACCGGGGTGTTCGTTGCACCGCTAAATGGCGCAGCGCCATTCCAGATGCGGTTTCGAGTCTGCACGAAGTTTTTGGGGCGGACGCACAATTGTTAATTTCTGTTAACACAAGTGGTGGGCAAGAGCGCTACCAAGGCATCGTGGATTTACGCGGCTCCAGCCTGAGTGAAGCCTTGGAAACCTTCTTTCTACAATCTGAGCAGTTGCCCAGTTACTTTTGGCTGCACAGTGACATGACGTGTGCGGCAGGTTTAATGATTCAGAAAATGCCAGGCGCACCGGAAGACGATGACTCACTCAATCGCGTCAAAATATTGTCCGATACGGTGACGGCGCATGAGTTGATTAACCTGGACGCTGAGCAACTGTTATGGCGGCTTTATCACGAAGAGGGGGTGTCGCTGTATGAACCGCAAGAGGTGCATTTTGAGTGTCATTGTTCGAGCGAAAGAACACGTCAACTGGTGCGCTCATTCGGCGCCGAGGAAGCCAATCAAATCTTATCGGAAGAAGGTGCAATTGCTGTCACCTGCGAGTTCTGCAATGCCTGTTACACGTTTGATGCCATTGATGTGGCTCAAATATTCAACGCGGATGCGACTGGACATGACGGTAATCGAACCCGGCACTGACCTTATCGACCAATGCCGGGTAAATGGAGGGGCTTAAAAACGGGCAACCCCATAGCTGTTTGGTTTGAGTGGGCGAATACCCGCTTCGTAAAACATCTCCAGTGCCTGAATCAAGATTTTACGTGTGTCTCTGGGGTCAATAAGCCCGTCATCCCACAACCGTGCGGTGCCATACAAAGGCTCCGACTCGCGGGTCATCCGGTCGATCGTGTAAGCCGAGAGTTTCTGTAACTTTTCTTCATCAACGCCTTGACCCAAGCGCCCAGCTTTTTCGCGGGCAACAATGTCCAGTACCATTGCAGCTTGCTCTCCACCCATGACTGCAACCCGTGAACTGGGCCAAGCAAACAACAAGCGCGGGTCGTATGCCCGGCCGCACATACCATAGTTACCGGCGCCAAAACCACCGCCAACCAATATCGTGATTTGGGGAACAGAGGCATTAGACACCGCCTGGATCATCTTGGAACCGTGTTTGATGATGCCGTTTTGCTCGGAGTCTTTGCCGACCATAAAGCCTGTTGTATTTTGCAGATAAAGCAATGGGGTGTTGCTCTGGCAGCACAGTTGGATAAATTGAGCTGCTTTCGTGGCGCCTTTGTAGTTGATCGGGCCGTTATTGCCGATGATGCCGATGGGCCGTCCACCAATTCGGCTATGGCCACAGATGGTTTGCGAGTCATAAAATTCTTTAAATTCAAAGAACACCGAGCCGTCAGCAATGCGCGCGATAATCTCTCTGCAATCGTAAGGTTGGCGGTAATCCATGGGCACAACCCCGGCCAACTCGTCTACAGAATACAAAGGCTCGTCGTATTCTGGCTTGAGGGTCACTGGGAGCTGCTCGTTCCAGGGAAGTGTGGCCATCAGCTCCCGGCAAATTCGAATGGCATCACGATCATTTTCGCCGATGTATTCGGATGTGCCTGGCGTGGTGACATGCATGTCTGCACCGCCTAGCTCCTCATCTGTGGCAACCTCACCGGTTGCCGCTTTCAGCAGGGGAGGGCCGGCAAGAAACATTTTAGCGCGCCCCCGAACCAGCACAACATAATCAGAAAGGCCGGGCAGATAAGCGCCCCCAGCAGTACAAGAACCGTGAATGATGGTCACCTGAGGTAAACCCATGGCTGACATCTGTGCCTGGTTGCGGAATGTTCGGCCACCGAAGGTGAAAATATCCGTCGCATGTTCCAGGTTGGCCCCTGCGCTTTCCACCATGCACAGCATGGGTAATTTATTTTCGCGGGCAATTTGTTGGGCGCGCAGTGTTTTTTCCAGTGCAGAGGGTGACATCGCGCCCCCTTTAATAGCACTGTTACTGCACAGCACCACACAGCGGATACCCGATACAAAACCAATGCCACCGATGTAGGAGCCACCACAGGTGGTGCCATCTTTATCATCGTGCATCTGATAGCCAGCCAACGCCATTAATTCGATGAATGGCGCACCTTTGTCCAGGATCAGATTGAGCCGTTCCCGCGGCATCAACTGGCCGCGCTCTTCAAATTGCCAGCGTACTTTTTCGGCGCGTTGGACCATTTTTTCCTGAATCTCAGCGATTTCCTGAAGCTTGGCCAGCATGCCCTCACGATTTTGTTGAAAGGTGTCAGACCTGACATCAATTTGACTATTGATTGCGCCCATTTATGCTTCCTCCGCTTCTGTTGTTTCGGTAACGGCGATATCGGCTAAGACTTGTCGGATGGTAACCTGCTCGCCTTCGCTGACAGACAGCTCGGATAAGGTGCCGTCAACACTGGATTTAATTTGGTGTTCCATTTTCATGGCCTCAAGAATGAAGAGGATCTGTCCTTTGTCGACTGTACGGCCAGCGGCGCAGTTAACAGACAGAATGCGTCCGTCCATCGGTGCTCTGATAATGCCGTCCAGCGCATCATCCCGAGGCTTTTCGGGCGCCAGGGTCTGATCGACGAGGTGAATACTCCTGCCGCTGTAGTCCAGATACAGTGACTGGCTGTCGTTAATCAGATAACGAGCAGTCTCGAGCACGTTGTCGAGTACGAATGTCAGCGCGTTTTGATCGGCACTGTTCATAATAATTTCGTGGGTTTGCCCGTCAGCATGTACGGTAAAGTGGTGTGCCCTATGAACGCGGATCGTGACCGGATAAGGTGCTTCGCCGTGTTGCAGCAGTAGATTAATGGGATCTGTGGCTGCATTAATCCAACCGGCGGCATCAGCAGGTTGATGACTGTGAAACGTACGGATATCTCGGTAGTAGAAAGCCAGTGCAGCCAGAGCCAGCATTTTACTCTCGGGAGAAGGTGCCTGCAGTTCCTCGGCCGGGTAGTACTCCCCGATAAATGCGGTGGTTGCTTCGCCTTTGGCAAAATTGGGGTGTGCAACAATATCGACCAGGAAGTCCTTATTGGTTTGTACACCGTGTAGCACCATATCTTCCAGTGCAACGATCAGTTTTCTCCGTGCCGTTTCGCGATCGGGCCCATGGACGATCACTTTGGCGATCATGGGGTCATAAAAAGGACTGATTTGTTGTCCGGTTTGCACGCAGTGATCAACACGAAGCCCGGGTTGAGTGGGTATGTGCCATTGGAGCACAGTGCCTGTTTGTGGCAAGAACTGGTTGTAGGGATCTTCAGCATAGAGCCGGACCTCGATAGCATGCCCGGTGAAGCGGATGTCGTCTTGAGTGAGGGGCAGGGCTTCGCCCTGGGCAACACGGAGCTGCCATTCTACAAGGTCAATGCCGGTCACCTCTTCGGTGACCGGATGTTCCACCTGTAGCCGCGTATTCATTTCTAGAAAATAAAAGTGGCCTTCCTGGTCGAGCAGGAACTCGACCGTGCCCGCACCTGTGTAATGAATGGCTTTTGCCGCTTCTACGGCGGCTTGGCCCATGGCATCGCGAATAGTGGGTGTGACAGCAGGTGAGGGGCTTTCCTCGACAACTTTTTGGTGGCGCCGTTGAATGGAACAATCGCGTTCACCTAAATGAATGTGATTGCCGTGTTCGTCGCCAAATACTTGGATTTCGACGTGCCGGGGTTGCATAACGGCTTTTTCCAGGATCAGTTCGTCGCTGCCGAAAGCATTCAGAGCCTCAGAACGGGCGGACTGAATGGCGTTTTCGATGTCGTTTTCGTCCGTGACCAGGCGCATGCCTCGACCACCGCCGCCGGCTGCGGCTTTAACCATTACAGGTAGGCCTATTTTCTGGATTTCGCTGATCAGCGTAGCGTCTGACTGGTCACTCCCCTCGTAACCCGGAATGCATGGGACGTTCGCTTCCAGCATACGAATTTTGGCCAAACGCTTGTTGCCCATCAGTTCGATAGCTTCGGCAGATGGGCCAATGAAGGTGATGTTTTTTTCGGCGCAGCGTTGAGCGAACATGGTGTTTTCAGATAAAAAACCATAACCGGGATGGACAGCATCGGCCCCGGACTTTTCAGCGGCCTCAAGAATGTTATCAATTTGCAGGTAAGATTCCCCAACAGGTGCAGGCCCTACACAGACAGCCTGGTCAGCGAGTTGGACATGAAGTGCTTCAGCATCGGCTTCGCTAAAAACAGCAACGGTGCGGTAGCCAAGGGCTTTGGCTGTTCGAATGACACGAACAGCGATCTCACCGCGGTTGGCGATTAGGATTTTAGAGTATCGGTTCATTAAAGATCCCCATAAGTTTTAGTCATTCTGTACTGGGCGGTTAAGCAAGTGTGTCTGTCTTTTGGGTAACTTTGCCATACCCGTGTGTGAAAGGCGCCGGCTTAACAACAATGGCAGCAGGATAAAGAATTGGTTTGTAATCGCAAGTGTTAAATTGAAAGTCAGCTGTGTGCAGCCGCCTTCAGGAGCTGAGATGGTCGAGCGGTACGGCGGTTTTCGTCACAATATTGCGTAGAACAAAACTGGTGTGAACACCGGTTACCCCCTCGATGCGCGTGAGCTTACCGAGGAGAAATTCTTGGTAAAACTCCATGTCTGGCACGATTATTTTCAGTATGTAATCAGCATCTTGTCCGGTAATGAGATTGCATTCGAGCACTTCTGAGTAACTCTGGATAATGGATTCAAAGTGGTTGAAGCGCTCGGGGGTATGGCGATCCATACTGATAGACACTAAAGCCATCAGTTTGAGGCCGAGTTTTGAACGGTTCAGCAGAGTAACGTAGCGCTCAATCACGCCGGCCTCTTCCAACTGTCGTACGCGGCGCAAACAGGGTGAGGGGGATAGGCCTACCTGCTCGGCAAGCTCCTGATTGCTCATTCTGGCATTGGTTTGCAATGCTTGCAAAATACGCTTATCGGTTCGATCCAATTTCATCATAAATTCTTCATTAATTATATTTTTGATATTTTTTATCAAAAAAAGACTTATAAGTGAATGAATATTTCAAAAAATAAACTTTATAAGGGGTAATTTGAAATATTTGTTAGCCGCAAAACACTATACTGGTGTTCATACTTTTTGAAACAGGCAAACCAATTAACTGCGGCATGCAGTGGGGTAAAATCAATGACAGATTACAACTACCGCAAGTATCCAACGGAACCGGCCATTGAAATGAAAAAGAGACGGTGGCCGGACAACATCATACAAAAAGCACCGGTATGGTGCAGTGTTGATCTTCGTGATGGCAACCAGGCGTTGATCGAACCGATGACAACCGTGCAAAAAGAACAAATGTTCAATATGTTGGTGGATGTTGGGTTTAAAGAGATTGAGGTGGGGTTTCCCTCGGCTTCCCAGCCGGATTATGATTTTGTCCGCCAATTGATCGAAGAAGACCGAGTGCCAGACGACGTTGCTATTCAAGTACTCACCCAAGCGCGACCGGAGCTGATCGAGCGTACGTTTGAGTCCTTAAAGGGGGCTAAAAAAGCCATTCTGCATTTTTACAACTCGACATCGATTGTTCAGCGCGAAAAAGTTTTTGAGCTGGATAAAGCCGGTATCACCGACATTGCGGTGCAGGCGGCTCGGCTGGTCAAACAAAAGATAGCCGAGCACCCGGAAACAGATTGGATGGTTGAGTACTCTCCTGAGAGCTTCACCGGTACAGAAATTGACTACGCAGTGGCAATCTGTAATGCCGTAATCGACGTTTTTGAACCAACGCCGTCTAATCCAATGATTATTAATCTGCCGGCTACAGTGGAGATGACCACACCTAATATCTACGCAGACCGGATCGAATGGTTTCTGGATCATATCAACCGCCGCGACGCGATTCTTTTAAGTATTCATACCCATAACGACCGCGGCTGTGCCGTTGCCGCAGCTGAGCTGGCCGTATTAGCCGGTGCGGATCGCATCGAAGGCACCGTTCTGGGGAATGGTGAACGGACCGGCAATATGGACATTGTGACGATGGCCATGAATCTGTACAGCCAGGGGATTGACCCAACCCTCGATTTTTCAGACATGGACCGTATCGTCAAGTGTGTAAAAGAGTGTACCAATCTGCCCGTACATCCGCGCCACCCCTATGCCGGCGAGTTAGTTTATACCGCGTTTTCAGGCAGCCATCAGGACGCTATCAAAAAGTGTCTGGATAAATACACGGAAGGTGATACTTGGGAAATTGCCTACCTGCCGATTGACCCACGGGATCTTGGGCGAAGTTATCAGGAGGTGATTCGCATCAATAGTCAGTCGGGTAAGGGCGGAGTCGCCTATGTGGTTGAGAACGAGTACGGGCTGGAATTGCCCCGCTGGTTACAGATCGACTTCAGCCGCGTCGTTCAGGGATGGACAGAAACGCATGCAACGGAAATCAGTTCTCGGCAAATCTGGGGTCTTTTTAATGAGCAATATATCGACCGGCAGAACCCCTATCATTTGAAAAGCTACCAATTGGAGCGCACCACAGAAGATACGTTATCGGCTGTATTAGGCAATCATGCGGGGGACGTACGCATCTCTGGCCAAGGCAATGGTGCGATCAATGCTTTCATCAATGCGCTGGGCAGCCATTTGGGAGTTGACATTGATGTCCTTGAATACAGCGAGCATGCGTTGTCCGGTGGCGCCGAGGCCACGGCGGTGGCGTATGTGCAGGCCAAGTGCCAGGATCAGCGTTATTGTGGCGTGGCGATGAGCGAAGACATTCTCTCTGCAAGCTTGAACGCTGTACTCAGCGCCGTGAATCAAAATCTGACACAAATGGATAAAGTGGCCTAAGTAACCAGTTTGGGAGCCGTTCTTTCGCAGGGATGCGATTTAATGCTGGGTTTTTGCGGGTTGAGTGGGTCTTCCGGCCTGGATCAATACCCAGGGTGCGACCACGCAGGCCCAGAGGTGCTCATCCGCTTCGTACCATTGTCGGGCTTGATCATTGCTCACAGGTTGGATCATCCCCCGCTCAACCCAGTCTTCAACTTGCCGGGCATTGTC
Organism: Halothiobacillaceae bacterium UBA5861; assembly: GCA_002432635.1. Classification (GTDB taxonomy): domain Bacteria; phylum Pseudomonadota; class Gammaproteobacteria; order UBA5861; family UBA5861; genus UBA5861. The sequence goes on from DJFX01000055.1 coordinate 21,837, forward strand.
CTGGCTCAGCTGAAATGCCACTTCGACGAGGTCCAGCTGTGGATGAATAACTCGTGTTTTCCCACCGGCAAAATAGCGTTGCAGCTCCTTCCAGGGAATTTGTGCCGTTTCGCTGTTAATCTTGTGGCGGAGTAATTCGGGATCGTTGTTGTCCACGTCAGTCATGTTGTTTCACACCTGTGCGTTATTTTCACAACGATTTTATCGCGTTTGCATCTATGAAGGTAACTCAAGGCGTGATGTGGTGTCGGCGGTAGAGGACAGTGATGCTCAGGATCAGGCAGGCCAGGGTCACCGCCAGTGGAAACAGCACGGTGGTCACGGAGTAATGGGTCAGCGCGAACAGGGCCAGCACATTGCGGGCAATAAAGAGTGCAAAGAATGTCAGGCTTTCTTCGAAGGGGACGAGATAGGCCTTGCGCAGTGTCGGGCCAAACCCGAGCAGATCCACAGCTGTCAGAATAACCACTGCCCATATGGGATCGGATGTCATATACCAAAGCGGCCATGTTGACAGGGCCAGCGCTAAAAACCACTTGTCAGCTGACGAGATGGTGTGGCGAGAACGCTTCCTATAGGCCAGATAGGCGATATAGAGGGTGATCAGGCCCGAGACTCCAGTTGGCCAGGCTCCGGCACCGCCGTGATCGTGGTGCTGGGCGAAGAAAACGGTCAGCGTCGTGGTGCCCCAGATTATCCAGGAAAACAGATGCGGTACAACCTGCCCCTTATGAATCGCCCGAATGTAGGGAATAAAGGCCAGCAGGGTCAGTGCAATCGATGCACTGCCGAGAATGGCCTTGTAGGTGATCATATTCTACTGGTTATCCGCTGTTGGAGTTTTGTTTCCTCTAAAAAGGCGCCCAGCAAGGTATGAAAAACAGGCCCGGGTTCACTGATGGGCCGCCCATCGACTTCGCGAACGGGTATTAATTCAGCGCCGGTACCGGTCAAGAAGCACTCATCCGCTGTGTATAAATCGTAGGGCGTGAGTGATTTTTCATACACGGGAATCGTGCGATTACTGGCCAGTTGCATGACGACACGGCGAGTGATCCCATCCAGTGCTCCGTCGGTGGCCGGTGGGGTTAGCAACATTCCCTGTTTCACGATGAACAGGTTTTCGACCGAAGCCTCGCTGATGTAACCCGCATGATTGAGCAAAATGGCTTCATCCACACCGGCATGTTGTGCCTCCATCCGGGCCAGAATCTGGTTGAGGTAGTTGAGGCTTTTAATTCGTGAATCCAGGCTATCTGAGGGAATACGCCGGGTGGAGGCGATGATGGCGCGAATCCCTGATTGACGGGTTGTTTCATCCAACATGTTCAGTTGATCAACAATCAGGATGACATTGGGAAGACCGCATTCGCTGGGGTCAATGCCGAGAGGGCCTGGTCCTCGGGTGACCAGGATACGGATATAACCTTCCGGATCAGGGAATTGTTTAACCAGTGTGCCAATCACCTCGGATAACTGTGCCTTGCTGTTCGGAATATTCAGCCGAATACTCTGCGCCGAGTCCCACAAACGCTCCAGATGCGCTTCCAGATAGAAAGGCTGGCGCTGATAAAAGCGAATGCCCTCAAACACACCATCACCGTAGAGCAGGCCATGATCTGTGACAGGAATGACGGCATCGGCTTCATTTATCTGCTGACCATTCATCCAGTATCGTGTCGTGCTCATTATGGCTCCGTAAAGTCGTTGATTTGTTGTTGTAATAGTAATAGGCTATAAAATTGAGTACAGGGTTAGGTTTTTTGTATTTTTATAGGTACAGTTTCGCTCAGAATATCGACTGTACCGGCGATAGTTAATGCATGTGTACCGATGACTGAAAAATTGTACGAGCAGATTGCCAGCCAGCTGCGTGGTCAAATTGCCCGAGGGGTTTATCCACCCGGTGAGCGGTTGCCGGGAATCCGTAAACTCAAGACTGGCCTGGGTGTGAGCATCTCGACGGTATTAAGCGCTTTGGCGCTTTTGGAAGCTGAAGGGCTGATCGAAGCACAATCGCGGTCCGGTTTTTACGTTAAGCCGGTGACACTGGCGCACATCACGCTGCCGACGGCATCTCAGCCAGACTTGATCCCCCAACCCGTCACTAGCCAGCAGCTGGCGTTGAACCTTGTCAAAGCCAGTCATCATGTCGATATTTTGCAGCTCAGCACAGCCGTGCCAGATGAGTGTTTTTTGCCGACTGACGCCATTGGCCGATCGGTGGCCCATGTTTCACGGCGGCAAAAGGAGCACAGCAGTTACTATGAATTTCCGCCTGGCCATATAGAGTTGAGGCGGCAAATTGCCAAACGGCTGGTCATGGCAGGGTGCGAAGCCAGGCCGGATGATGTTGTGATCACTGCCGGTTGTCAGGAAGCAATCATTCTCGCCTTGCAAGCAGTCGGCGCACCTGGCGACGTTGTCGCTGTGGAGTCCCCCACTTTTTATGGTTTGTTGCAAGCGATTAACTACCTGGGCATGAAGGCACTGGAAATCCCGACCGATCCGGTTGAAGGGCTGAATCTGGGTGCGCTTGAAATGGCTCTCGAGCAATGGCAAATCAAGGCCTGTGTGGCGGTGTCGAACTTTTCCAATCCGCTGGGTTATTGCATGAGCGATGGGCGCAAAGCGGCATTGGTTGATTTGCTGGAGCGATACCAGGTGCCACTGATTGAAGATGATATCTACGGCGATCTGGGTTTTTCCGGTGATCGGCCTGTTGCCTTTAAAGCGTTTGATACCCAAGATCAGGTGCTCTACTGCAGTTCTTTTTCCAAAACGGTTGCACCGGGTTTGCGGGTAGGGTGGGTTTTTTCCCACCAGTACCGGGAAAAGATAGAATTTTTGAAATACGTCAACAACCTTTCGGCGCCAACCTTATCCCAACGGGCGTTAGCGCATTACTTGCAACACGCCAATCACGATCGGTTTTTACGCAGAGTTCGTTCCCAATACCAGCGTCAGGTGCACCGGATGCTGGATTTAATCACACATTACTTCCCGACGGGCACACGCGTTTCCCAACCCAAAGGGGGCTTTGTTATTTGGGTGGAGTTGCCTATTCAAGTCAATGCGTTGGAGTTGTACCGTCTGGCGTTGGAAGCGCGGATCAGTATTGCCCCGGGGCAGATCTTTTCTGCCCGGCAAAAATACGAGCATTTTATTCGTTTAAACAGTGCTGTGCAGTGGAGTACCCGTGTGGAGGCGGCACTCAAGCAGTTGGGTCAGTTGGCTTCAACGCTGGCGGCTTCTTGAGGAAGGGGTCCACGACTTTTTCCGCTACCTGGAAGTGGTAGGCCAGCCGCCAAAGATGGTAGGAGACTCGTCGCAACCAGCGTTGAGCATGTAATATTTCATACCCGGTCTCAACCCTCAATGCCCCATTAGACATCTCCGCCAGGACGGTGTTGCGATAGGTTTCTGTCTGGCGGTTGAGCGTTTGCCAGAAAGTCTGCACAGCCTCGGTTGAGGTGACAATGTCGGGACTTTGCATGGCGGCGGCGACTTGAGCGAAGTGTTCGATCGTTTCCTCAAGTGCCTGCCGCAATGTGGGGCGTTTGTCAAAAACAGTGATGTCATCCATGTGCTCAATTCGGTTGGCCAGGCGGCTGAAATGCTCGAGTGCGTGCATCAATGCCAGGTGAGCTCGTTGGGTTTTTTCAGTCGCGTGATCGGTTTTGATCGATCCGGCATACTGGCGTAACGACGATAGCGTTTGCTGAATGTCATTAAAGGCTTGCAGGGTGTACACCGCTGTGCCACCGGTGGCCACTTGTTTGAAGGTTGTCATCAGTTGCACGGCCAGTTCGGCCAGCGTGGTTGCGCTGACGAGCAGCGCGGTGTCCGGGTTTTTCAGAAGGGAGGGATCAAGCCGCGCGGTGCGCTGATCCTTTCGCTCCGGCAGTATGTATTCGATCAGGCGGGCAAACTGATGTGTCCAAGGCAGCACCAATAACACACCCAGTAAGTTAAAGAGTGTATGGAATGCCACGAGTGCAATTTCCGGTGCTGACCAAAAGCCGGTTTTAAATGCACCAAACCAAACATTTTCGTACGTTTTTAGCAGTAGAAAAGCAAATGTTCCCGTCATTAAGTTGTAAATGACATGGGAAATCGCGGTCCTTCGAGCTTGCAGGTTGCTGCCAATTGCGCCGAATAAGGCGGTGGCGGTTGTGCCGATATCCATTCCTACGACCAGCGCGGCGGCCTGAGCAAAACTGATGCTGTCGACTGCCAATGCCGCCAGGGCTGTGGCAACGCCAACACTGGAAGATTGCGTCACGAGCGTCATGGCGATCCCCAGGAGCAGCAGCAAAAAGCGGCCGGAAAGCGTGTCAGATGGGAAGATGGCCGGGGTTAAAATCTCCCGGAAATCAGTCATTCCCTGTTGGATCATCGAAAAGCCAAGGAAAAGGATACCAAACCCAGCAAGAATTTTTGCCAGCGCTAATAGGCGCTTGGTTTTGCCAAAAATTTGTAATAGTGCACCAAGTGGTATGAGTGGCATCAAAAGGTCAGCCAGTTTGAGTTTAAAGCCGATCAGAACCACCAGCCATCCCGTGATGGTGGTGCCGATATTGGCTCCAAACAAAATGCCCAGCGCATGCCCAAACGATAGTAAGCCCGCACTGACAAAGCCAATGGCGACTAAGATTGTGGCACTGGAGGACTGCAGGGCTGCGGTGGAAAGTGCACCACTGATGGCCCCTGAAACTGGGCTGCGTGTGAAGCGCGCGAGCAGTTTGGGCAGCCAGGTGCCGGAAACGGCTCGTAGACCCTCGGTCATCAACGACATACCCAGTAAAAACAGTCCGATGCCGGCGGCAACCAGAAGAAATTTTTCCATGAACTCAAACGGACTCGTAACTGCCAAGCTCAGTTGAGGTCTGAGACAAAAGTGGCAAACTTAAAAAAACGCGATATGCTTGATTTTACAGGACCTTCCGATAGAAAACACAGGCCAACCGCATTTCAATGAGCACAGATGGTAACAGAGCCCTGCATTTCCAGTTGAACTTAGCTCGTGATGAATACCTGCGTTACTATCAGGGTTCCGCGAGTGTTGTTCGGGTGAGAGCCGATACGGGAGAAATTGTGCAGTTTCCCGCCGAGGTTTTGCGCAAATTTGTTGACCATAACGGGGTGCATGGGCACTTCATATTGTATTTTGATAGACAAAATAAACTTGTTGAGGTGGTCAAGAACAGCACCTGATCCTGAGAGGAACGTTGCGATGCTAAAACAGCAAATACGGTATGTTGTGGCCACCTGGCTGCTTTTGGGAGCCACAGGTTTATGGGCCGGGGAAGTGAATATACTGCACGTGGTTGCCAAGCCTGCCGGTTCGGGCCGCTACTACATTGATGTCACACTGAAACATGCTGATACCGGTTGGGCGCACTACGCAGATCGTTGGGATGTACTGGATGAACAGGGCACGATAATTGGGCAGCGTATCCTTCATCATCCTCATGTGGACGAACAACCCTTCACTCGCGGGTTGAGCCTTTCAATCCCGGAGCACGTCAAGCAAATCACCATTCGTGCGCACGACAAGGTGCATGGCCTGAGTTCGCAAGAAAAAACAATCCAGCTGAAGGATTAGGCGGCCTGATTTTCATTGCGACTGCCCCGGTTTTTAGAGGTGGTTAAGTAGCATCAGCGCTTTGGGATGCGGTGTCATATACACCGAACGCAGAATATAGTCATTCGGGTACTTGCGGAAGTGGTGTCGGAGCAGGGTGATTGGCACGATAAGGGGCAGTACACCTAATCGATACTGCTCGATCACTTCTTTAAGCTCGGCCTTGTCATCACGGTCCAATTGTTTTTTCAGATAGCCTTGGATGTGTTGCAGCACATTTACGTGGTTTTTGCGGCTAGGCACAATTCTGAGCAGTTCCGTCATCCGGGTCAGGTAGACTTTGGCCAGTTCGGGGAGCGTCATGTCGCTGGTTTGTGAGAGCAGGCGTCCCAAATCCCGGGTTTTATCCTGATCGCGGCTCATAAAAATCAATTTGTGCTGCGCGTGAAAATCCGTAAGCGCAGCCTGGGATAACGCGGCCATTAACTGACTTTTCCAACGCCAGTAAATAAAAACATGGCTGATAAAGTTTTCCCGCAGTTTGGGGTCCCCCAACCGGCCTTCTTCCTCAATGGGCAAGTGGGGAAAGTTTTGCATTACTTGAGCGGCATATAAGCCTGTACCATTTCGTTCGGGTGGCCTGTTGGCGTCAGGAATATAAATTTTTACCCGCTCCATACCACAGCTTGGGGAGTCTTTTTTGAAAATGTACCCAAAAATGTCGTCTTGCCAATGACGTTGTTCGTTAGCACATTCAATCAGTTGTTGTGAGACATTGAGGGCTGCATTTTTAACACCGATGGCCTGTACCGTATCACTCTGTTTCACCAGCTTGATGGGCTCCCGCGGAATACCCAGGCCAATAGCCACTTCGGGACAAAACGGTTTGAAACGAAAATATTCCCCCAGTGTTTGGTTAATGTAGGCGTTGTTTTTGTGTCCGCCATCAAAGCGCACCTGTTCGCCAAGCAAACAGCTGCTGATACCCAGGAGAATTTTTTGATTTTGATCTGTCATTAGTTATCGATTTTTTACGTGTGCTTATTTTTTGATGCTTAGCGGGCGATCTGGCTTAGCGTAGCTGTATTGATGGATGAGCTGAGTCGTGTGGTAATGGTCCAGCCCTGAAATAGCCACAGTTTGGATCACGTCAAGCGCAATTGTGCCATCTTTTTGAATGGCTTCGTTTTCGATTTTTACCTCGATAATTTCGCCAATAATGAGGTAACAATTGTTGATTGCAATCGTCATAATCTCACGCGACTTAAGGCCCATACTCAAATGGCTTTCTTTGACATAAGGGGCAGGGTGGTGCTGGCTGGTTTGTGGTGTTAGGCCCACGGCATCAAATTCAGAGACATCGCTGGGGTATCGGGCAGCGCACTGGTGAGCGGCTTCAATCATGCCTTTGTGGACGTGATTGAGCGAGAAATAGCCCGTTTCACGGATGTTTGTGAGTGTGTCTCGAGTGACGCTATCAGGCCGGGATATGATGCCCATCAGTGCTGGATTGGCACCTAAATGCACCGCAGAGCTAAAGAGCGCGAGATTATTGCAACCACTCTGGCTTTGTGTGCCAATGAGGTTAGCACTTTTGAACCCACTGAGGCTATTCACAAAATTGGTGCGGTACTGTTTGGGCATATCGCGGATGTCATGGTCACTCAGATACATAGCAGCTACACTCTATTTTTGATGGCCGGATGTTAAGCCGTCAGGGTGTCGAAAAAAGGCCGGATGTGTGACTATAGCACAGGCATGTGCTGGCACGGATTCTGTGAAAACTTAAGAATGAAGCCAGGCAACTAACCACAAAATGGTCATTAACAATCAGCAGACAGAGGCTATTTGGAGGTATAAAAATGAGTCCACTGAAAATTTTTGGCATGTCCAAAAGTCGTACATTCCGAGTACTTTGGATGGTAGAAGAGCTGGGGATTGAGTACGAACACATTCCGGTAGAAATTGGCGATCAGGGAACAGGGTCTGCCGAGTTTTTAAGCATCAATCCGAACGGACGTATTCCCGCCATCCAGGATGGAGAGCTGACTTTGTTTGAGTCCATGGCGATTAACCTATACCTGGCACGTAAATACCCCGGTCGGATGATGCCAGACAACCTGGAAGATGAAGCTCGCGTTGTCCAGTGGAGCTTCTGGGTCGTCAACGAGCTGGAACCAGGTTTGTTAACCCTGCTGCGTCATCGGGCGACGTATCCGGAAGATCAGCGTGATCCGCAATTGGCGGATACTACAGAGAGGGAACTGGCCCGCCCACTGGCCGTGTTAGACCAGGCTTTGACGGGTAAATCATACCTGGTGGGAGAGCATTTCAGTGCGGCAGATCTGAATGTCGCCAGTGTGATGGCCTGGGCAAAAGCGTCTAAAGTGGACTTCCGTGCATTTCCGCATGTCGCAGCTTGGATGGAACAGTGTTTGGGGCGGCCGGCATCACGTGCGGCGCGACGTTAAAATCCAAGTGTTTGAGTGAGGTGACACCATGCCGCTGATAAAGGCGCCTGATCGAGGCAGAACACAGACAGACTGGTTGGATTCCCGCCATACGTTTTCATTTGGTGATTATCAGAACCCGGCACGCCGAGGATTTGGCTGTCTGAAAGTGATCAATGATGATCAAATTGCCCCCGGTGCTGGCTTTCCAACGCACCCCCACGCGAATATGGAAATTATTACCTACATGCTTGCCGGTGAGATTGCACACCAGGACAGCTTGGGACATGGCTCGGTCATTCGGCGGCATGAGTTGCAACGGATGAGCGCAGGCACAGGAATCTCACACAGTGAATTTAACCCTTCTGACGAGACCCCAACCCATCTCTTACAAATCTGGATTCACCCAGCCGAGAGAAACCTATCACCTTCCTACGAGCAAAAATGTTTTGACGTTCTGAGCGATGGCAGCTGGCAATTATTGGCCTCTTCCGCCGAGTCAAGCGGGGCCTTGCGGATCCATCAGGATGTGAAAGTTTACCGGAGCCTGCTTCAGGCCGGGCAGTCACAAACCTACTCCTTGGAACGTGGGCGCTGTCTCTGGGTGCATATGGCCTTGGGAGAAGGGGCGTTAGACGGCCAAGCATTGGCGGCCGGCGATGGTCTGGGGCTGGAAAGCCCGGGAACGTTGACGTTTTCTACGCCCGGGCAGGCTGAAATATTGCTTTTTGATCTCCCAGGCCTTTAGATCACAGATTGATCACTTCCTGTTTGCTGACCTTAATCAAGGGAGGGAAGAAATGTCGGTAACTGCTTGCGAATGGCCTCGGGAGACTGGGTGACGACATTTTTGTCCACTTCGAGTATGACTTTTTGCTTGATACGCTCAGGCAACTCCCGTCGTAAAGCGCCCAGCATGGCAGGCGCAGCGACGATGATGAGGCGTTTGTAATCGCCTTTATTGTGCGCATCTGTTAGATGGTCTGCCAGCCATTTGGCAAAGTAGATCAGCTCCTGATCTTTCGGTTCGATCTTCTCCTGAAAGGCATGGCGGCCACCACTTTTACTGCCGCCTTTATCGGCATGTCTGCCAGGCAAATCACTGACCATGTCGCGCTCGTGCAGGCGGCCTTCTGGATGGACCAGCGTTTCCAGCTCTTCCAGCGGCGAAGATGATGAGCTGACGGTGAATATTCGGGCACGGCTGCTTTCAGCGGCGATAATCCAGGTTTTTTGCATCGACCTATCTCCCGTTTACGGATAGCTTAACCATACCGCCAGGCCGATTAAGAATCTTGATACAAATCAATGGACGAGTCACTGGCCGATCCCTGATTGGCTGATGTCGAGAGGATCGCAGACGTTTCTTTGTCAGCCGGACTCGTTTTTATGGCTTTCCTATGGTAGAACCTTTGGGCAAAATAAAACTGTTAATTTAAGGAGGAAAGCTGTGAATTTTGATTTTTCGAATGAACAAAAAATGCTTAAAGATCAAGCCAGAAAGTTCTTGCAGGACCAGTGCAGCAGCACGGTTGTTCGGCAAGTGCTGGAGGGTGAGATGGAGTATGCCAGCCATGTCTGGCAAGAAATGGCTCAAATGGGTTGGCAGGGCACGTGTATCCCCGAAGCATACGGCGGGGCTGGCCTGGGCTATTTAGAACTTTGTGTGTTGGCGGAAGAAGTGGGTCGCTCACTCGCGCCCATTCCCTTTTCTTCATCCGTATATCTGGCGGCAGAAGCGCTGCTGAGTGCAGGGTCGGAGGCCCAGAAATCGCACTGGTTGCCCAAACTGTCATCCGGTGAAGCCATTGGCGTGCTGGCGCTGGCAGAAGGGGCGGGCGCGCCTGTGGAAAGTCATCTTCAGTGCCAATTTTCAGGTGGCCAGCTCACGGGCAAAAAAATGCCGGTACTGGACGGCCCTCTTGCGGATGTAGCGATCGTGGTGGCCAAAGATGGCGAGACGGGCGGGGTGAGCTTAGTCTTGGTTGATGTAGCAGATTCGAGCGTTCAGACGGAACCTTTGACAACGGTTGACCCCACACGCCCACAAGCGATCATGACGTTTAACAACACTCCCGCTGAATGTCTCGGGGCACCCGGCAAAGGTTGGGGCTTGTTAACCCAGCTCTTTAATAAAGCCGCGGTTTTGCTGGCTTTTGAACAGATTGGTGGGGCCGATGCGGCTTTGCAAATGGCGCGAGACTATGCACTGGGCCGTTACGCGTTTGGCCGCCAGATAGGCTCATTTCAAGCCATAAAACACAAGCTGGCAGACTGTTACATCAAAAATGAACTGGCGCGGTCCAACACCTATTTCGGTGCCTGGGCGCTATCAACCAATGCCCGCGAACTACCACTTGCCGCTGCGACAGCGCGTGTTTCTGCGACACAGGCTTTCGAGTTCGCCGCCAAGGAAAATATCCAAACCCATGGTGGCATGGGGTACACCTGGGAGTTCGATTGCCATTTGTACTACCGCCGGGCAAAACTGCTGGCTTTAAGCCTTGGCAGCGCCTTGACCTGGAAAAACCGTCTTGTCGATCAACTGGAACAGCCGTCAGCGGCCTGAGGAGGAAAAAACAATGGATTTTAACGATACCCCACAAGAGGCCGAGTTTCGGGCTGAAGTCAAAGCCTGGTTGAAAGCGAACGTGCCGGATCAGAACCAGGAAGTGGCCAGTGCCTACAGCAGCCGCCAAAATCAGGCGGAGGCGCTGGCCAAAGCCAAACAGTGGCAGGCAAAAAAAGCCGCAGCGGGTTATGCGGCGATTACCTGGCCGACAGAACTCGGTGGTTTGGGTGGAACCCCCATGCAAAACGTGATCTATGCGGACGAAGAATCCAAATATGTGGTTCCCCGTGGTTTTTTTGATATTGGGTTGGGCATGTGTATCCCAACACTCATCAAACACGGCACAGACGCGCACCGTCAACGTTATGTGAAACCGGCCCTGTATGGTGAGGAGGTCTGGTGTCAATTATTTTCAGAACCGGTTGCGGGCTCAGATCTGGCCGGTATTCGAACGCGAGCGGAAAAAGACGGTGATGACTGGATTTTGAATGGGCAAAAAATCTGGACTTCTGGCGCGCATCATGCCGATTACGGCATCATCGTGACGCGTTCCGACCCTGCCGTACCCAAGCATCAGGGGTTGACGTTTTTCTTTCTGGACATGAAATCACCGGGTGTTGAAGTGAAACCCATTAAGCAGATTTCTGGTGGACGGAATTTCAACGAAGTGTTTTTTACCGACGTGCGTGTACCAGACAGTCAGCGTCTCGGTGGTGTGGGCGAAGGCTGGAAAGTGTCGCTGACAACACTCATGAATGAGCGCTTGAGTGCCGGTCGAACCTTGGATGCAGACATGGTGGAATTTATTGCCATGATAAAAACATTCACCATGGAAGACGGCTCCCCTGCGATCAAAAATGCCGATGTACGAGGCAAGCTAGCGGATTGGTATGCTCAGGGACAAGGTCTCAAATACACGCGTTTTCGCACTATGACCGCGCTCAGTAAAGGGCAGACACCCGGGCCAGAAGCGTCTATTGGCAAGTGCGTCAGTGCGTCGCGCAGCCAGGATTATGCGGCATTTGCGATGGAACTGATGGAAATGGGAGGTGTTGTGACAGATCCTGACCATTCGCCGCAGCAAGGATTTTTCCCGGAGAGCTGGATTCTGTCGCCTGCGATGAGGATCGCCGGTGGGACGGATGAAATCCTCAGAAACATCATTGCCGAGCGCGTGCTGGGCCTGCCCGGTGATGTTCGCGTTGACAAGGATATGCCGTTTAACGAATTGCCGACAGGTGCCTGATTACGCGGTAAACAAGTGACATCGAAACCAGAAAACGTCACGCGCGCACTGGTCTGGCGCGAATTTCGCCATGGGATGCGGGACATGATTCCCATGGTGGTCGGTGCAGTGCCGTTTGGCATCATCTTTGGTGCTTTGGCTGTCAGCGCAGGGCTTTCGCCAGGGATGGCTATGGCAATGTCGCTTCTGGTCTTTGGTGGCGCCTCGCAGTTTGTCGCAATTGGGCTTGTCACCCAGGGCGTGGGGGTGCTGTTGATTATTTTGACAACCTTCGTTCTGAATGTACGGCATGCCCTTTACGCAGCGTCGTTGGCACCTTACGTCAAGCGTTTACCTCAACGCTGGCTGTTACCGGTTGGTTTTTTGCTGACGGATGAGGCCTATGCCGTCACAATTGCCCGTTATCGAGCGTCAGATACCTCTGCGTGTAAGCACTGGTACTATCTGGGAGCAGCGACGTTCATGTATGTGAGCTGGCAGCTCAGTACCTTGCTGGGCGTACTGGCAGGCAACCAGCTCAAACAAATGGGCGAGTGGGGGCTTGAATTTGCCATGGTGGCGACGTTTATGGGCATTGCCGTACCCATGTTAGTCACTCCCGGCATGTTGCTCTGCGGCATGGTTTCTGGAGCGGTTGCCCTCATCTTTTATGATCTGCCCCATCAGCTCGGACTGATTCTTGCGACCTGCTCCGGGATTGTGGCAGGGGTGTGGGCCGGTTACTGTTACCCCGTCCCGGTCAAAAAGGAGGAGCACCTATGAGCGATGTCTGGATATTGGTTTTAGGCATGGCGCTGGTGACTTTTTTGTCTCGTTATCCCGTGTTGGTGATTTTGGGGCGAATGCCTCTGCCTGCACCTATTCTGAATGCTTTGCAATATGTGCCAGTTGCTGTGCTGACGGCGATTTGTGTACCCATGATCTTTCGGCCAGGAGGTGAGTGGTTTTTAGATCCCACCAGCCCCTACCTGGCCGGTGGGTTAGCAACGGTTCTGGTGGCCGGGTACTACCGGCAATTACTCTTGACGTTGCTGGTGGGAATGAGTGTCTTCTTTTTGTGGAAGTGGCTGTGGTACGTTTAACGTCTAGCTCACCGGAAAATGTGAGAGCGGCAAGTGTTTTGGTCCGACTACAGCGGCTTTTATAAGCAAAGTTTCATTTCCAACAAACATGGTTTGAATCCCGCCTTGTGATAGGACTTTATCGCCGATTCGTTTTGAGCGTATACATCCAGATAAATATCTTTTACACCCTCACCTTTACTCCATTCAATAAGCTGATCCAGAATTTTTTGAGCGAATCCCTGACCTCGGTGGTTCGGAGATACAAACATGAAACCAATATAGGCGTGTTTTTCATGTACCAAACATTCTTTTGAGTTTCGAATTTGGGCATAGCCCGTTCCAATAATATTTCCACAGTCTTCAACGACAATAAGATGAGTACGGTCGTCTGAAATCATATTGGGCAGATCATAATAAAAGGTGTTCCCTGATTTGAGAGATGAGTTTAAAGGCCGCTCAAACTCAATGACACACTGTTCTAGCTCGAGTAGCCGTGGAAGATCCGCGGAGAGGGCCTCTCGTAATATCAATGTCTTAGTCCTCTATAGTTGAGTCATGGTGTAAGCACATAACGCTCTAATCATCCGACGCCTGAGCGGTCGGCTGCTTTTGATTGTTCGGGCTTAGGTACTTTTCCATTGAGAAATTGATTAAGGTCACCCCGTTTCTTTGCACTTCGTTTTTCTTAACTATCGAGAAACCCCGATGCTCAAAGAACGATTTAGCAACAAGTGACGCTTCAAGGTATAAGCGTTTGATATGTTTAGCGCTTGCTTCAGCGACTAAGTATTCATGTAGGCTGGATGCGACCCCTCTTCCCTGAAAATTCGGGTGAGTATAAGTGCAGTCAATATGACCATCAGCATCTAATTCTATAAAGCCCGCTACACGCCCTTCAATGACAGCGATGAATGGCTTTGTCACAGTCAACCGCTCAGCCCAACGTTCATAATCGACCGGGCTAGGTGCCCAAGCTTCTTTTTGCTCTGATGAATACAACGAGGGTGCAATTGAATGAACAGATTGATGAAACAAGTCAGCTATTTCCCTGGCATTGTCTGCAGAGTATGTTTGTATCTCCATAGTAGCCCTATCAGCGCACTCAAGGTGAAAAAGTACGGGTGACTGTCAGGTTAAGACCTGCGTGGCGGCTGGTGCTGGCCGGTTCGTGGATGGTAATGCCAAAAGGGCTGTTGTTTGAGAGCCTGACATCGTCACTCCTGCCAAATCGCCATATTTTAAACCAGGTTGCTACACCAAATTGCCAGTCCGTCGAGAGGGGCTTTGTCCAGTTGAGGGCAATTCGGGCGCCATTTTTTTCCCCTAAATTCAGGGTTGATTGTCCATAACCTACGGCTGTTAAGTCAACCTCCATTTCCGGGTTGAATACACGGAAAATCGATAAATGGGTCGATAACTGGCCTTGCCAGGCGGTATTCATACCGGCTTCGGCGACGAGGCCCAGCTCCCACCAGCGGTAGTTTTCAAAAAGCCCCAGGATGTTGTTTTTGGGCTGAATGTCCCGCGTCCAATTCATGTAAGCCAGATCCAGTCCTACTTGAGTGTATTGGTTTTTTAGTTGTGTGTGGTGTCGCAGAGAATAGCGCCAGGCATTTAAGGTTTCATCGGTTTCGGTATGATGTGGCTGGCCCGTTTGGGTCCTACCGTCGTAGTCTACGGTGCCCTTGGCAAGCATGAGGCCGAATCCTGATCGCCAGTGCCCGGCGAGTGGTGCCTCAACGCTGAAAGAGAGCGCATTCAGGAACCCGGTTTCTTCATTGAGTACCGTTTTGCGTTCATCAAACTCGCGATAGTTAAAGGCATAGAGGGTGGGTGTGATTGAAATTTCGCCAGCCTTTACGGAAGGGAGAAAAAAGCATGCCCAGGTGATAAGCAGGGTGAGTGAGCGCAGAGGGGGTGTTGTTTTAGGGGTTGTCATTGCGCCTCGTAATGTGATCGGGGCTGTGTTTGTCACAAGCGTTGCGAAATCGTATCACAAGCTTGGAGGCACAAAAAAAGCGCGCCCGAAACAGGCGCACTTTTTTCTCTGCTGAGGAACAGTTACTGATTATAAGTTGTGGCTACGCCGTCGTAAGTGACCACCATTTCGGAGCAGTTCGGGAAGGTGATCGACAGGACAACGGCACCCGTGCTGTCAGTGACTTCAATCTCACCACTGCCAATATTGCCATTGTCACAGATTGTAATGTTTGTGGCGGTGATGGTGATTGTGCCGTGGTCTGGGTCGGTCACTGTTGCGCTTACGTTGTAACCGCTGCTGTTGTTACCGGTCACCGAGGAGTCTGATACCGTGTAAGTCCGGCCATCGGAACCGGTGGTTGTTGAGCTGTAAGTGCACGAGTACGATGCATTACAAGTGATGGTCATATTGATGGTTTCGTTATAGCTCGGGCCGGAGTAGGTGAGATTGTCGTACACAATTCGGTAGCTGCTGATATCGTTGCCGGAATAGGTGTAGTAGATGGTCATATTGCCATCCAGTGTGTAGCTTGATGAACAATACTGGTTAAAGTCGTATTCGATCCGGTTAACCTGCTGTCCGTTAATGACAGCATTGTAGTTGGCGCTGCCACCGCAGTCGCCTGTGAGCGTACCACTGTAACCCGTAGGCAAGTTACTCAAGCTTTCAACTTGCTCAAGTACGTTAATTGCCAAGTCTTTTAAAGCCTCGTTGAGCTCGCTTTCTGCACTGATTCCAGTCGGCAAAGTTGACCCGGTAACCGCTTGTTTGGCGCCTTCAGCTGAGGCAGTGGAAACATCTTTTTTGTTGTTGTCTGAAACGGTGGCCTCAGAGGTATTCCCCTGATTATTGTTATTACCACCATCGTCATCACCACCGCTACTTGAGCAACTGCTTAAAGTGAATACAAGCGAAAGCCCCAAGACAATCGAGAGCCATTGAGCTTTCTGCAGCATATTTCTGAGGTGTGTCATTTTGGTTTTCCTAGGTTGATAGTTGACTATGTATTTTCAAAAAAAACACATGAGAATTTTGAGGTGTAAGCCTCAAAAATTAAAGAGCGCCTCATCAGACCGTGTTTATCTTTTCCGGTAGATGGTTTCCGGTTTTTTATTACTTTGTGTTCTAAAGTGGCTGGAGTACGTTAATGCGGCAATTCGGCCGCCGCGTGAGCCTGTTATCAAAGTCTGGCACCGGACGGGTGTGACCAGCGCCCTATAGGAGGCAGGCGTTGAGCAAATTCTATGCGAAGCGGCGGCTCCAGCGACTCTTTATGTGGCTCACAAACGCACAAAAGTCGATTGATACAGTACCGACCGTGTCACCTGGCCTGTTGGTGAGCCACCGGGCGGTTCCAGGCTGACAGCGATTTGCTGGCCGGCCATTAACC
>DJFX01000055.1:38307-50785 GCA_002432635.1 Halothiobacillaceae bacterium UBA5861
ATTTGCTGGCTGGCCATTAACTGCTGAAGTTGCGAAGGCGAAAGGCGCACCTGTACTTCTCCCTGTGAGACGGGCAAAACGCCGGCTGAGACCGGTTGGGTTCCTGCTTTTAACAGCCACAGTTCATAGTCCTTATCCGCGGGCTTTTTGATGTTTTCCGGGCGCAGTACAAGATAGCCGCCTTGCTCGTCAAACTTGATTGTCCATAAGGGTTGGGCGGTTTGGTTTTGAATGACAGCAATCATTTCATGCGGAATGCGTATTTCCTCTTGTGGCAAAACAAGCAGTGCGACCAGTGTGAAAATTGTAATGGCCGCCAGTGCGCCACCAAAGAGGGATGTGCGTTTCCAGGTTTTCTCCCTGGATGGGCGCCCGTTCAGCTGGTGTTGGATCTTCTTCCAAACCCGTTGAGGCGGCGGGCTGTCTTCACTCAGAGGTGGCAGGTTGTTGAGTTCGCGCTCCCAAAACCAGGTTTCCTGCCGGAGTTCAAAAGATTCCATTAACCAGCGTTCGAAGCGCTGGCGGGCTTTGCCGTGCATAATGCCAAGCACATAGCGTGCGGCGAGTTCCTGGCGTACTTCTTGAGATACATTTTTCATTAGCTTAAACACCTCCGTAGGCTGTTTAAACCACGGCGTATCCAGCTTTTCACGGTCCCTAGCGGTGATTGTAATCGCGCTGCGACTTCGTGGTGTGAATAACCATGGTAAAACGCCAGGAGTACCGATTTACGTTGTTCTTGGGAGAGTGCCTCGAAACAGTGGTGGACTTTTTGGTCGTGCACACCGTTAATGAAATGATCGAGCGGATCGGCTGCAGTTGCTTCTTCGGCTTCTACTGTGTCAGCAACCTGCTCCCGGGGGTTGCGTGATCGCAGTATGTTTAATGCGCGATAGCGGGTAATGGCCGACATCCAGGTGAGGGGTGAGCCCCGTTCACAGTGGTATTCACCGGCATGATGCCAGACTTGTATAAAGGCTTCCTGAAGGGCTTCTTCCGCGAGGTGGTGGTCATGCAGGATCTGCCGGCAAATGGAAAACAAGCGCCCGGATGTTTGCGTGTACAGCATCTGAAAAGCCGCCTGATCCCGCATGGCTACGCGGGCGATCAGATCGGTTAAATCAGTAGCCATATCGCGTGTGCTCACAGTAAAGATACGGCATAAGCCTTTCTCCTCTCACATGGGTTTCCATTATTAATCAATACACCGGTGATCACCACTTTGGATGCAGTCAAAAATAATTTTTAAAGAAATGCATCCAAAACAGCCAGTTGGTGTGAATAGATATTAAGCTCGCAACATTGACGTGTGAGTGACCACCCCATGTTGATGACATGGCGGAATTTTCTATCAACCACTGATTTGGAGGTACCACATGAAAAAACGGACTGTTTTGGTCACAAGTGTGTTGCTCACCGCGACGGGCTTAGGTGTTCAGGCATCCAGCCACCGGGAAGCGCCATTTATCACCCAGCATCCAAAAGTTGACGGAACCGATTTTTATATGTTTCGCAGTTATGAGCCAGGGCGTGAAGGTTATGTCACCTTGATTGCTAATTACCAACCGCTACAGGCGCCTTATGGTGGCCCGAACTATTTTGATCTGGATACGAAAGCGCGTTATGAAATCCATATTGACAATGACGGCGACGCCAGAGAAGACCTGACTTTCCGCTTCCAGTTTGACACCGTTCAAGAAGACCTTTCTGTTCCTGTCAACGGCGTTAATGTGGCTGTGCCGCTTAAGAACATTGGGCAAATTGGTCCCAATGCCAGTGATGTGGGGGCCGTTAATGTACGCCAGACTTATTCGCTGACCTTAATCCGGGGTGATCGCAGGCGTGGCAGTAAAGCCGATGTCGCTGACGGCGTCACCGGGCAGACAACATTTGACCGCCCGCTGGACTATATTGGCACCAAATCCCTTCCAGAATATGTTACCTACGCCAATCAGCATATCCGGGATATCGACATTCCCGGCTGCAATACCGGTCGCGTGTTTGTTGGCCAGCGGGCTGAGGGTTTTTCCGTTAACCTGGGCGCCATCTTTGACTTGGTGAACCTGAATCCGCTGGGTGCGCCAGATGGTGCGGACAACACCATTGCCGGCACCAACGTGACCACACTGGCGTTGGAAGTGCCTATTGAGTGTTTAACGCAAGGTGATGATGCTGTGATCGGTGCCTGGACCAGTGCCAGCTTGCCTCAAGCACTTATTTTCAACCGGTTCCCGGGTGGAGACAGAAACAAACCGCCGGCGTTGCAGGGTGGGCCCTACGTCCAGCTGTCGCGTTTAGGTATGCCCCTGGTGAATGAAGTAGTGATTGGCCTTAAGGATAAGGACCGGTTCAACGCCAGTGAACCTAAAAACGACGGTCAATTTCTTACCTATGTCACCAACCCAACATTACCGGCGTTGTTGGAAATTTTATTTGCCGATGCCGGTGCCAAAGCTCCGATGAGCTTCCCGCGCAATGATCTGGTCGATGTATTCCTGACCGGTGTGGAAGGGCTCAATCAACCGGCGAATGTTACTCCCTCTGAAATGCTGCGTTTGAATACCGCGATTGATCCCGTGACCGCAGAAGAGCAAAGCAATCTTGGTGTGTTGGGCGGTGATCTGGCCGGTTTTCCAAATGGACGGCGACCTGGTGATGATGTTGTCGACGCGGCACTGCGGGTAGTGATGGGGGCGTTGATCAGTGACAGTGATATCGCGCCCAACAATACCGCGCCGTTTACCGACGGTGCGACAGTCAGTGCGGGTGAGTTTCAGCAAAGCTTTCCTTATCTGAACACACCGTTTCCTGGCGCAGGCGAGTAGAGGAGCGAACCGATGAAACACCTACTTAAATGGCATGCTCTTGTGGCTGTGTTGATCGTGGGTCTGACTGCTTGTGAATCGGACAACGACGATCAGAACGACGTGACCACACAGACGTTTGACACGCTGGTGTTGGAAGTTTTGGAAGTGGATGCTAATGCGGATCCTGTCGATATCAATAACCGTGATATTACTGCTGTCATGAGCGAAGACGAAGAGGTGTTCAGTGCGCTTTTTTAGCCTTCTGATCGGTTTTTGCCTCTTGGGAGGAGCCGCTGCTAAAGCGGCTTCAACCCCGCCCATGGCTATGCCGGAAACCTGGGTGCCCCAGGATACGTTTGTCTTACGCACGATGCCGCGATTGCCACCGGTGGATGCACGAGACCAAGCGTATGAGGCTTGGTCTGCCTATCAAGTCAGTGGTGATACGAGGTGGCTTGGGCGTGCGCTTTCGGGGCTGAAAGATACGCCCGAACACTCGCATCGGTTGATTAAAGCGCGGGTGCTTCAAGCCATGCACCGGTTTGATGAAGCGGTTGCGTTATTGTCTGCGGTGGTCGATGAGGGACATTCTGATCTCGAAGCCCGGCTCTTGCTGGCTTCGATACACCTGGCTCAAGGCAAGCCGGGGGATGCACTTAAAGTATGCTCCCGCGAGGCCGCTTCGCAACCAGCCTCTCTTATGCTGGACTTTTGCCTGGGGTTGGCGGAGTCCCGTCAAGGGCAGGCGAAGGGTGCTTTTCAGCGCTTGAAAAAGCGCCGGGGGGCGGTGGCTGCCTTGCCTGCCGCTCAGCAGCAATGGGCATACGGTATTCTGGCGGAGTTAGCCGATCAACAAGGCCAGCCTGACGCACTCCAGTGGTATGCACGAGCGCTTGTCGTGGACGCTGAAAATCTGTATCTGCGGCGGGTGGTGGCGGAATACCTTCATCGCCAAGGCCGTTGGACGGCTCTACAGCAATTGACGGCTGATGGACGTGATCAACCTCAGCTGGCGCTATGGCACCGGCTGGCCAGCCAGGCGCTGGGCCAGGCCTCTTACGAATATCAGTCTGGTTTGCAGCAGCAAATGGTGGAAGCTGAGCGGCGACAGGACCCCTTGGATGCCAGCATGCTCAGTCGGTATGCGCTATGGATTGAAAATCAGCCCGAAAAGGCACTTCGCTATGCGCAGCAAAACTGGGCGGGGCAGAAAACACCGGAAGATGCACGCTTATTGCTGGCGGCCGCAACCCGAGCTGGAGAACAGGCGGTGGTGGCAGGTGTGTTTCAATGGGTGGATGCGCATTCCCTTCGCGATTCACGCCTTGAGGTTTATCGGCAGTCATTTCCCCGTCAATCAGGAGACTCCTCATGAGGCATCTTTTTCGTTGTGCGCTGTTATTGCTGGTATGGCCTTTTGGGGCCGCCTATGCCCATACTGCCAGTAACAGCTTTATCTATCTGCAAGCGCAGCAAAATCAATGGGAAGGGCGTTTAGATTTAGCGGTTGCAGATTTACCATTGGATTTATCCTGGACATTGAGTGATGACCGAGAGCTTAACTGGCATGCGTTTCAACAAGAGTGGCCTCAGTTAACGCTCTGGCTGGACCAGTATGTGCGATGGCAAGGCCGTCAGCGTGATTGTGTGACGGTATGGCAGTCACCCGCTTTGACGCAACACGGTGATGGTTTGTATGTTGCCTTGCCTTTTCAGGTGAATTGCTTTGGTGGCCAGCTTGAACGACTTGATTACACGCTGTTACTTGCGGATAACCCTTTGCATCGGGGGCTGGTGAGCCTGAGAGGACAAGAGGGAGATATCCAGTACGATGTGATAACCGAGCGTGATACCCAGTTGCTGCTTGGTACTTCGCATGCATCTGCCCCCAGGCAGGTCTTTTCAGTCTTTTTTATGGAAGGTATATGGCATCTGGTCACCGGTTATGATCATCTGGCTTTTTTGCTCGCATTGTTGTTGCCGGCTGTGCTGCTCCGAAAAGCCCGTACCTGGCAGGCATCTCCGCAATTGAAGCCCGCTTTAAAGGACAGCTTGGTCCTGGTGAGCGCGTTTACGCTGGCGCATTCGTTGACTTTGGTCATCGCGACGCTCGGATGGATCACACCGCCGTCAGCGCTTGTCGAGCCCTTGATTGGTTTAACGGTTATCCTTGCAGGCATCAGCCTGTTGTATCCGATTCCTGTTCGATGGCGGTTCATGGCCACGCTGATCTTTGGCCTGGTGCATGGCTTTGGTTTTGCCACCATGCTCGGCGAGTTGATTGCAGCCTCGGGCCAGCGTATTTGGGGGTTAGTTGGGTTTAATTTGGGCATTGAGGTGGCGCAACTGGCTGTGGTGGGAGTGGTTCTACCCCTGTTATTTTTAATCCGGAATTTGATTATTTACCGACGTGTTTTGCTGCCGCTGGCATCCGGTGTGATCGGTTTTTTAGGCTTGGGCTGGACGGTGCAGGCGTTAACCGGGTGAAAACGTGGCGCCTTGATTATGATACTGCTGTCATCACATGTTCATCGTATTGAATCTTTTCTGTCATATTGGCGCGCTACGCTCAAATTTTTGAGAACAGATGAGGACTGCCTGTGAAGCTTACCCGCCGCGATTTTCTCAAGCTCAGTGCTTATACCGGCGTTGCTATTGTTTCCTCTGGACTACAGGGTTGCAGTAGCGACGATGACGAAGCCGGTGACAACCCGGAAATTTTTCGTTTTGATCATGGGGTGGCCAGCGGTGATCCCTGGTCTGACAGTGTCATTATATGGACGCGTGTGACGCCCAGCGGTGCCGGTGATGTCAAGGTGATGTGGGAGGTGGCCACAGACGAAGCCTTTACAAACTTGGTCAATCAGGATGAGGCCTCTTTTGGGGCTCATCGCGATTACACCGTGAAAATTGAGGTGCAGGAGTTAACGGCCGGAACGGTTTACTACTATCGATTTACTGCCGGTACCGGGGCGAACAAGGTGGTCTCACCTGTCGGAATGACAAAAACTCTGCCGACCGGCCGTGTCAGCCAGGTCAAAATGGGTGTGTTTTCTTGCGCTAACTATCCGGCGGGTTATTTCAATGTTTATGCCGAGGCTGCAAAAAGAAACGATCTGGACGTTGTCCTTCATCTGGGCGATTACCTTTACGAATATGCCCGCGAATACAATGGTTCGCCGGCTTACGCCAGTGAAGATGCTGCGGCCTTAGGCCGTGAGGTGATGCCGGAAGGGGAAATTATTCAGCTTGCAGACTACCGCACTCGCTACGCCCAGTATCGGACCGACGAAGACTTGCAAGCATTGCATGGCAAAGTGCCGTTCATCGTCGTGTGGGATGATCATGAAATTGCCAACGATGCTTATATCAACGGCGCAGAGAATCACGACAGCACAACGGAGGGTGATTTTGAGACCCGCAAGCAGGCGGCTGTCCAGGCTTTTTTCGAGTGGTTACCACTTAGGCCGCTCCAGCCCGATGCCGAGGGCAAAATTTATCGTCAGTTTGAATTCGGTGAGCTGGTGAATTTGTGGATGCTCGATACGCGTTTGATTGGACGGGATAAACCCCTGGCATATGCTGATTACATTAACCCCAATACGGGCGAGATGGATGTCACTGCATTCACCGATGATGTGAGCAGTGATCAGCGCACGATTTTAGGTACGGAGCAGCGAAACTGGCTGGTGCAATCGCTGTCTCAATCCGGTGCAACCTGGCAGGTGCTGGGTCAACAGGTCTTGATGACGCGTATGTTGTTGCCGGCCATTACACTGACACCAGATCCCTTGAACCCGACACTGTCTCTGGCCGAATACGGCGTAATTGCGACAGCTGCGTTGACCTACCAGGCATTACTGGGGCAAGGCGTACCGGATACCGATGCAGACCTTAAGGCTGCGGGTATGAGCGATGAGCAAATTGCAATTATCCGCGATCCTATCCAAATGGCTTACCTGCAAAGCCCTAAAATCCCTTACAACCTGGATGCCTGGGATGGCTATGCCTATGATCGTGAGGTGGTATTGGGGGCTGCCTTGGGAGCGGGTAAAAACCTGATTACTTTAGCGGGTGATACGCATAATGCATGGTCTGGGACGTTGACGGATGCCCAGGGCAGTCCGGCCGGTACAGAGTTTGCCGTTGCTTCGGTGTCCTCCCCAGGGCTGGAAGACTACTTACAGATCCCGGATGCTGCGGCGGCTCGTCAGCAAGAGGCGGCCTTTCCGGCCTTGGTGGACGATTTAAATTATACCAATCTGCGGGAAAGGGGCTATATGGTTGTCACGTTCACACCTTCAACCGCAGAAGCCGAGTGGGTTTTTATTGATACGGTTAAATCAAAAAATTATCAGGTTGAAGCAAGCTTAAGCCATAAAGTTGTGGTCAGTGTGTAATGTTGGGATCTGCCTTGCAGGCAGGCCCCCTCGCTCAGCATCGGCTGTGTGCTCAGTTTGTCATTAGGTGATATTTGGGATGACTGTTTCCAGTGAAACGGCTTGCCACTTTCCCCCTTGAGCGCTTGCCAGATTGAAGCGCTCAAGTTTGTTCAGAGCATCACTGATTTCAAAGTCGAGTTCGTAGTGCCAGTGCTTAGCGAACCAGTTTTCGATAAGGGTATCGAGTTGCTGAGCGGTTAACGCTTCTTCAGAGATCAATAAGAAATAGTAAGCCAACAGGATTTCTTTGGACTCTTCTTCTTCCGCATCGTCGATCAGTTGGTAGAGAACACTGGTATTGTTAGCCAGATTTTTAAAGTAAAGGTTGCGAGTCAAAGCTTGGACAAACTTCAACTTCCGGGTGCGGAAGTTTTTGACCTGTTTCCAGACATAGCCACCCAATGCCCCGGTACCAGCAAGCAGTGCAAGCACAGAGGCTTTGTTTAATGTCACAGGGTCGGCATGCAGCCCTAACCAAAAACCGAATAAGGATCCGAGCAGTAACAGGGTCGTCCCCATTTTGGTTGACAACACAATTCCCCCGCTGACCACCGCTGGTATACCGATAAACAGCTTATCGATGGTTCGCATTTTGACCTCGGTTTCTGGAAACAGCATTTCAATATCCGATTTGGGAACATCTTGAAAAAGCTTAAGGCAGATATGCTCAGGCTGGTTATCTTGCGCGGGTAGACGAAGGTAGAGTGCGACCCGCTTGAAATGTGTGAACGTGATATTTTTTCGGAATCGTCCCCAGAGCCAGCTCACTTCCTCGGTACGTTGCGTTTGCCCGCGTGCAAAGACCAGGGCTTCTTTGAACTGCGAGAAGTCAACGTGCAGGCGGACTTTAAAAAGAGACGCTTCTTTGAGTGCTGCTTGAAGGTCCTGCTCGGTCAGTTGTTCGAAGTTTGCTTTTTCAAGCACTTGAAGCAGTGTTGTTTTGAAGTCATGATCAGGCGTTGTCAGTAAATGACTTTCCCGCAGTTCATTTTGCGGGTTGAGGTAATCGTAAGCACGTTTTAAGTCTTCCAACAATGTGTGGTGCTCAGTGTGAACCATGGCTGCCAGGCTATTGGCAAATTGGCGAAAAAGTGGATGCTGCGCGTCATCAAGATGGCCTTCGGCCAGGCACATTTCAACAATATCAGCCCGTCGGTAGGGAATGTAGCGCAGCGGCGTTACAATTTTTTCCATGTTGTTTTTCACCTTGTTTGGAACAGGGTTGAACTCATATTAAGGGTGATATGAGCGGCCTTTTGTTGCGATGAATTCTAACGTTATCCCGTGTGCGAGGTTAACTGTTTCTACCGGAGTTTCGTCGAGTGAATGATTTGTTATATAAATCAGTTATATAATTGCAAATATTCCATTAAAAATCTGGCCACACTCAAATGCAAAACGACGCGATCTACATTGGCAAAGGTGATAAAAAGCAACATCTGCTTCTTAAACGGGCTAATCGGCATGGCCTTATTGCCGGTGCGACCGGGACAGGTAAAACGGTTACCTTGCAAATTTTGGCGGAAGGTTTCTCCAAAGCCGGTGTCCCTGTTTTTATGGCAGACGTGAAAGGTGATTTGTCGGGTATATCTCAACCTGGCACCCCCAAACCTTTTCTAAGTAAACGCGCAACACAGGTTGAGCTGGATTCTTATGATATGGCTGGGTTTCCCGCTGTTTTTTGGGATGTATATGGCAAACAGGGGCACCCGCTTCGCGCAACGATTTCAGACATGGGCCCCTTATTGCTGGCGCGTCTTTTGGAACTCAATGATACTCAGGAAGGTGTGCTGAATATCGCTTTCAAGCTGGCTGATGATAACGGCTTAGCGTTACTTGATTTGAAAGACTTACAGTCACTGATGACATTTGTAGCGGAGCAATCGAAAACGTTGACCGCATTATATGGCAATGTCAGCAAGGCTTCTGTCGGTGCTATTCAACGGCGATTGTTACAGTTGGAGCAACAGGGCGGTGATGTCTTTTTTGGGGAGCCTGCGTTAGAGTTGGGCGACCTTTTACAGTGTGATACCAATGGCCTGGGGCACATAAATATTTTGGCTGCTGACGAGCTCATGGAGCGTCCTCGCCTATACGCCACGTTTTTGCTTTGGCTTTTATCGGAATTATTTGAAGAATTGCCCGAAGTGGGGGACCCGGATAAACCCAAGCTGGTTTTCTTTTTTGACGAAGCGCATTTATTGTTTGATGATGCGCCGAAAGCACTCCTGCAAAAAGTAGAGCAAGTGGTCCGCTTAATTCGCTCAAAAGGCGTGGGCGTTTACTTTGTGTCCCAAAACCCCATTGATATTCCTGACAAAATACTGGGGCAACTGGGAAACCGGGTTCAGCACGCTCTACGTGCTTTCACACCACGTGATAAAAAAGCTGTCAATGCGGCCGCCTCAACATTCCGAGCGAACCCGGACCTGGATGTTAAGCAGGTGATTGGCGAGTTAGGCGTGGGGGAAGCACTGGTTTCCACACTGGATAGTCAAGGCATTCCAACCGTGGTTGATCGTACCTTGATCCGTCCCCCCTGTTCGAGACTGGGTCCAGCCGAAGTGACAGAGCGTGAGCAGATTCTTGCTCGTAGTAAATTTGGCCCCCGGTATGATGAAAGTATTGACCGGGAGTCTGCCTATGAAAAACTCAAAGTGCGGGCTGAGCAGGCAAGCCAGGAGGTTGAAGCGCAGGCTCATACTGACAAAAGTCGGGAATATGAGCCCGCAGTGACGCCACAACGTCGGCAGGCATCTCGCAGTAGTCGCCAGCGTTCGTCATCGCGGCAGGGTGTGTTTGAAACGCTCTGTAAAAGTGTAGCCCGTACCATGGGGCGGGAAATGACACGCAGTGTAGTCCGCGGTATCTTGGGTTCTCTGTTTAAAGGGCGTTAATCCTGAGGTACATGATAAATGGGTCATTTATAAAGGCGGTGTGTGAGTGGCCCTTCAGCCGCGTTTACTAATTTTTGTACTTCCATTTAATATCAATCGGTGTATAATTTCCGCCCTTTCCCCTAAAAACACATTCACTCAATACGGGCGTGTGTCCGTGAGTCAGGTCCATTAAAGATGTCCCAGGTTTCTCCTAAAGGCTTTGCTGAGCTGGCCTTGTCCGAGCCCGTTCTCAGTGCATTACAGCGTATCGGTTACGAACAGCCTTCTCCGATCCAAGCTGCCAGTATCCCCCACCTGCTTGAAGGGCACGACCTACTGGGTACGGCACAAACAGGCACAGGAAAAACGGCTGCTTTTGCATTGCCACTGCTTTCACGCTTGGACCTCAAACATACGGATCCGCAAGTCTTGGTGTTAGTCCCTACACGTGAACTGGCTATTCAAGTGGCTGAAGCATTCCAGTCTTACGCCAGCGAGATGAAAGGGTTTCACGTATTACCGATCTACGGTGGCCAGGGAATGAGCACTCAGTTGCGCCAGTTGCGACGAGGGCTCCATGTTGTTGTGGGAACGCCTGGACGGGTCATGGATCATATGCGGCGCGGAACCTTAAAATTGGACTGGTTACAGACTGTTGTTCTGGACGAAGCCGACGAAATGTTACGAATGGGTTTTATTGATGATGTTGACTGGATTCTTGAACAGGCTCCGGATAAATGCCAGGTGGCTTTATTTTCTGCCACGATGCCTGGCCCCATCCATCACATTGCAGAGCGATATCTGCACGAGCCGAAAGAGGTCAAAATAGCGTCAAAAACCAGCACAATTGCCGCTATTGAGCAGGTTTACTGGACGGTCAGCGGCGTCAATAAGTTAGATGCGTTAACACGTATTCTCGAAGTAGAAGATTTCGATGGCATCATTTTATTTGTGCGTACCAAAACGCAAACCGTTGAGCTGGCTGAAAAGCTAGAAGCTCGCGGCTATGCAGCATCGGCCATTAATGGCGACATGACTCAAGCACTGAGAGAGCGGACAATTACCCAGTTGAAGGAAGGCAAGGTCGATATCCTTGTAGCCACTGATGTTGCCGCACGTGGCATCGATGTCGCACGCATCAGCCACGTGATTAATTATGATATTCCTTATGACACAGAAGCATATGTTCACCGTATTGGGCGGACTGGCCGGGCAGGGCGCACAGGCAAAGCTATTTTGTTTGTTGCACCCAGGGAAAAACGCTTGCTTCGTGCGATTGAAAAAACAACACGTCAGGCGATCAAGCCTATCACTTTGCCAAGCCGGGAGCAGGTCAACGCAAAGCGTATTATCCAGTTTAAACAGCTTGTTGCCGATGCGTTAAAGAGCTTGGAGCAAGACAAAGAACAAGCTTTTTGGGGACAGTTGGTTCAAGAAATTACAGATGAAAATGATACGGACCCGGCCTCACTGGCCTGTGCGCTGGCTCATTTGGCCCAGAAAGATCGACCGATCATTTTGCAGGAGCCGGAGAAAAAAGCTGTTTCTGACCATTCAAGAAAAAAACCATCGCCTGAGAGAAAAAATGGAAGAAAGGCGGGCAAGCATGAAGATAGCCGGACGGGACTGGTGATGGAAACCTATCGACTGGCTGTAGGCCATAATAATCATGTAAAGCCCTCCGATATCGTTGGTGCAATTGCTAATGAAGCAGGCATTGAAAGCCAGTACATTGGGCGAATCGATATTGGCCCTGACCATAGTACAGTAGATTTGCCTGAGGGAATGCCAAAAGAGGTCTTTCATCATTTGAAGCGGGTTTATGTTCGCAACCAGCCGCTTAAGATTGAAAAAATAGAAATGGAAATGTCCTCTTCAAATAAAAACAATGATGTTAAAACCAGAAAAAAATATAAAAAAAAGCGCCACTGATAACTATTGATAGGCCGCATGTCATTGAATTTTTCCTACATTTTTTAAAATTTGTTGCTATCACTGAATAACCTCTTTAAACTCTTTGAGCGTATGGGGAGGAAATGTACTCAATTGAGAAGTCAGTCTTAATTTCTCACTTTGAGCGTTCTGGCTGCATATACTTGATACACCCTGCCAATGTTGCAGGCTTTTTTTAACTACCGAGAGTTGACTCAATCGATGTCTGACAAATTGACTGGAACCGTGAAGTGGTTCAATGAAAGTAAAGGTTATGGTTTTATTACACGAGAAGGGGGCAATGACCTCTTTGTGCACTTTAGCAATATCGTTGGTGATGGTTACCGCACCCTGCAAGAGGGCCAGCAAGTGACTTTTACCGAAGGCCAGGGTCAAAAAGGCCCCCAGGCTGAAAACG
>DJFX01000055.1:50978-101332 GCA_002432635.1 Halothiobacillaceae bacterium UBA5861
CCCCCAGGCTGAAAACGTTGAAGCCGTTTAAAGCGAACGAGATAAAATCAGATCAAATCCAGTTTTACCTGCGTTTCCCACTTTTGGAGTGGTTGCGCATATTCTGGTACAAATTAATTTAATGACTGAGCCCTTTAGCTTCTAAGTCAAATTTTTGGCTAGAGGGCTTGGTTTTTATTTTTAACATCCACGGTATTGGGCATGAGATAGGATATTACCCAATAGGCTGGTTTTGTGCCATTTATTCAATACATTCTGTTCATTAATATCTGATGAACTCATCGGTACTCATGTCATTTAATAAAAATGACATAATGGTATGTCACAATCTGAAGTTTGCATTATTTTTCTACAGCGTTATGCAGATTTTATGATGAAAAGTAAAACGGATGATTTAAAAAAACCGGAGCTTTATTTAAACCGCCAGTTAAGCTTACTTGAGTTTAACCAGCGTGTTCTGGAACAAGCCCGCGATGCAAAAACGCCCCTTCTAGAGCGGCTAAAGTTCCTCTGCATTTCGAGTAGTAACCTGGATGAGTTCTTCGAGATCAGAGTGGCTGGACTGAAAGAGTTACAAGCCTTCGGTTCGGTTCAAACCTCTGCTGACCATCTTTCTCATGTGGAAACTTTGAGATTGATCAGCCTAAGAGCGCATAAGCTTGTGAATCAACAGTACCAGGTACTGAATGCAGAGCTGATACCTGCGCTTCGTGATGAGCATATTTATCTATTAGAACGAGCTAACTGGACGCGTTCACAGAGCAAATGGGTAAAGGAATACTTTACTGAAGATGTGCTACCTCTTTTAAGTCCTATGGTGCTTGACCCGGCACACCCCTTCCCGAGAATTCTGAATAAAAGCCTTAACTTTATCCTGTCGCTGGAAGGGAAAGATGTTTTTGGGCGCAACAGCGCGCTGGCAATTTTGCAAGCGCCCCGCGCGTTACCGAGGATTATTCGTCTGCCATCAGGCCGGTCCAGAGATGCCGATTTTTTTACACTCTTGAGTTCAGTCATCCAGGCCCACGTCAGTGACCTTTTTCCAGGCATGAAAGTCACAGGCTGTTATCAATTTCGTTTAACACGCAACGGCGATCTGTTTGTTGATGAAGAAGAAGTTGAAGATTTGCTTTTAGCACTTGAAGGAGAATTGGTATCAAGGCGATATGGCGATGAAGTGCGTTTAGAAATTGCCAGCGAATGCCCGCATGAAATTTCTGATTACCTGCTGGAACGCTTCGACCTTGAGGAAGACGATATGTATCCGGTTGATGGGCCTGTTAACTTAAGCCGACTCATGAATATTTTGGAGCTGGTTGAACGGCCTGACTTAACCTACACACCTTTCACTCCGGGTCTATCTCGGTCATCTGCTTATGGAGGCAATATTTTTGATGTCATCCGGCAGCAAGATGTATTGTTGCATCACCCTTTTCAATCATTTGCACCTGTGGTTGAGTTTATTCGTCAAGCCAGCACCGATCCGAACGTGCTGGCTATTCGTCAAACTCTGTATCGGACAGGCACGGACTCTGCCATTGTTGAGCTACTCAGACAGGCCGCACAGAATGGTAAAGAAGTCACCGTTGTTATTGAACTGAGAGCGCGTTTTGACGAAGAGGCCAACATTAGCCTTGCTAACCGGTTGCAGGAAGCGGGTGCGCATGTTGTTTACGGCGTAGTGGGGTATAAAACACACGCTAAAATGTCCTGGGTTGTTCGGCGGGAACAGAAGGAATTACGTCACTATGTGCACGTGGGGACGGGCAATTATCACGCGAGAACAGCGCGGCTTTATACCGATTATGGCTTGCTGACCAGTCACTCAGATATTTCAGATGATGTTGCCAGTGTTTTTTTACAGCTGACTTCTCTTGGTCGTATTCCAAAGTTAAAGTCTCTTTTACAGTCGCCCTTTACGCTCAGTAAAGGTGTGATTGAGCGCATTAATAGAGAAGTGCAGAACCTAAAGAGTGGTAAGCCTGCTCGAGTCATGATCAAAGTCAATGGATTGAGCGATCCTGAAATTATCCGGGCGCTTTACACCGCATCACAAGCCGGTGTCGAGATTGATTTGATTATTCGGGGTATTTGTTGTCTACGCCCCGGTATTCCAGGCGTTTCAGAAAATATTCGAGTGCGTGCGATCATAGGGCGCTTTCTTGAGCACACCCGAGTGTATTACTTTGAAAACGGAGGAAATCCAGAGGTTTATTGCTCTAGTGCTGATTTGATGGAACGGAATCTGCACAAGCGTATTGAAACTGCTTTTCCCTTACTCAATCCAGCATTAAAAGAACGGGTTATTCAGGAAAGCTTTTACAACTACTTGGCGGATAACACGCAGTCCTGGTTGTTGCAAAGTGACGGTAGCTACGTGCATTGCCAACCTAAAAATGAAAAACCTTTTTCGGGACAAAGCGCGTTACTGGAGAAACTTTCTGACATGTCTTAAAGCATGTCAGACCTTAATCAGAGCATTCACTGTATGTGAGTTTGAATCCAATGGATTTAAGATAACGGGTTTCCTGGCTTAAGTCGGCATCCATCAAAGGGTGGGCTTGAAACCAATCGCGCGGGCACTGTAAGTGCAGTTTATTTTTATGCGCGCTTAATGTCATTTCAGGGTGGGGCTCATACATACGGTTGCGGTGGATCAGAACCGCGAGACGCAACAGCAAGATGAGCGGCTGTATACTCAAAACATATTCCGAGGCGACTTTATCGATTTCAGCGGGCAAAATTTTCCGTCTATGGAGTCGTACCAACGTTGCAACCAAATGCTGGTTTTCCTTAGAGAAGCCGGCGAGGTCGCCATGGCTCAGGAGGTAGTGGCCATGCTTATGATAACCGCTGTGTGAAACAGCCAGCCCAACTTCATGCAATTGAGCGCTGTAAGCCAGCAGTTCGCGTAATTCGGGGTCTTTCAGTTCCCAGTCCTTCGCGACTTGATCGAATAAGTAGACAGCGGTATCAGCAACCTGGGCTGCTTGGTTCTCATCAGCATGGTAGAGACGAAGTAAAGACTTGACAGTTTGTTCGCGAACATTTTTTAGCCCGCCAGGTCCTGCCATTTCATCTAACAGACCTTCCCGCAGTGCTGCATCACAAGGGGACAGCCGATCAATGCCCAGACTATCAAAAATAGCCGTCAAAATGACTAACCCCCCCGCAAAGACACTCTTTCGGTCGCTACTTAAGCCAGGCAGGTTGATGTCGTTGATGTGATCAAAAACCAATAATTTTTCTTTCAACAGCGCTAGCCCTGCGGGCGTAATGGTGCCATCAGAAATACCGGACTCCAGCAATACATTTGAAATGGAGCGGATTGATCCGGAGGTCCCTATGGCTTCGGACCACCCCGTTAGGCGGAACTGGCTTTCAACGGGTTGAAGTTCTAATCGAGCCGCTATTTCTGCCCGTTGCCATTGTTTGAGAGAAATCCGCCCTTCTTTAAAAAACGCAGTGCTATAACTGACACAGCCCATAAACAGGCTTTCCATCAGTATTGGCGTTGGGCCTTCTCCCAAGATCAGTTCCGTACTGCCGCCTCCGATATCAAACACCAATCTTTTTTCTTTAGCGACGCCCTGGGTAAATGCAACGCCGCGGTAAATCAGACGGGCTTCTTCTTGCCCGGAAATAATTTCGACCGGGTGGCCCAAGGCCTTTGCAGCATTGCGCAGGAGCTCGTTTGAATTCCGTGCACGCCGTAAGGTATAGGTACCGACAACGCGAATGTGTTCTGCGGGCACGTTGCTGAGGCGGTCTCCGAAACGCGTGAGCGCCGCTAATGCACGCGCCTGGGTTTCTTCGTTAATTGAACCATCTTTCATTAACCCTGAGCGCAATCTCACCATATCCCTCAGGCGATCAACAATCTGCAGCTGCCCATTGAGCTGGCGTGCAAGAATCATGTGAAAACTGTTGGAGCCGAGGTCAACAGCGGCATAATAGCTGGGTGAGTTTTCTTCAATTCCTTCTGGAGGAACGTCCGTGGGGTGTATGTTCATAGTCGCTGGAACGGAGTGTCTGCACCGTCATTTGGAATGGATGAAATTGTACTCATCGGCCCTGCCAATATGCGTTAACTGTAAGACTAGAGGGTTTTCTTCATATTGCTTGGATTTTTTAGTCAGACTAGCATAATCAGTCCGCTTGGAAATGCCAACCGGGTGGGAGTTCCAGTGAGAGCTTAAAGGCTTTTGATAAGGCAGAGACCGTGTGTTCGATAACCGATACGCGTCCGTACCACTTGTGTTCGCTGGCGATACCCGTCCAGGGACATGCTTTTGTTGACGTTTTTTTAAACATATCATCAGTGGCCGATTCATAGTCGTCCCAGCGTTCTCGGTTTCGCCAATCCTCCGGTGTGATTTTCCAGGCTTTAAAGGGGTCTTGCTCGCGTTCTTTGAAGCGCTTGAGTTGCTCTTCTTGGGAAATGTGAAGAAAGAATTTGACAATGGGAACGCCGTCCGCAGCGAGCATGGCTTCGAAGGCATTGATTTCGGCATAGCTCTGTTGCCAGCGTTTGGCCGGACACAGTGCCTCGACCCGCTCCACCAGCACTCGCCCATACCAACTGCGGTCAAAAATACCGAGTGTACCCGGGGGAGGCAGTTTTTCCCAAAAGCGGTGCAGGTAGTGTCGCTGCAGTTCGTCGTGGTCGGGTGCACCGATGGGGTGAACTCGATAGCCTCGAGGATCAAGCCGCTCAACCAAGCGGCGGATGGAGCCACCTTTACCGGCGGCATCCCAGCCTTCAAATAACAAAATAGCGCGTTTTTGCTCGGTATAGATATGCCGCTGAATGCGTAAAAGTTGCAGTTGAGCGTGTTTCAATCGGCGCTTATATTCTTTTTTATCGGCCAGTGTTCTATCAAGAGGAATATCGACGAGCTTATTGTGTTTATTCATGCCGTTTGCTTTGAAAAGAGGTACAAGGCTGTAGTATATAAAGAAATGCCCTACTTTTATCAGGAAGTGGTTAATTTTCCTGTAGAATTTATTTATTGATGATTCTTTCGTTAAGATACTGACTTAATCGGCATGCCTAGTCATATGCAGCGCAAAGGCCAAATTATGTACCTGATTGATGTGTACCCGTTTTGACTCGCGAACTCCTGATCCTGCGGCATGGAAAATCCGATTGGACGGCTCAGGCTGATGACTTCGACCGCCCCTTAAATAGACGTGGGCGGCGAAGCGCAAAGCGCATAGGACAGTGGCTGTTAAGTCACCAGCTCGTACCGGATTGCGTTATCTGCTCACCAGCCTTGCGTGCAGTTTCTACTGCAAAGCGTGTATGTAAGGTTCTAGGTTTACATGCACAGGTGTTGGAGACTGATGCCCGCCTTTATGAGGCACCCACAGCCAGGCTTTATGAGGTGATCCGAGAAGTCCCTGAAGTGGCCAGACGAGTTTTGTTAGTGGGGCATAATCCCGGCCTTGAAATGTTTTTGAGTTCATTTGTTCAGCCGTCTCTACCTTTGCCTGAAGATGGAAAATTGTTGCCCACAGCGACGTTGGCACGCGTTTTTGTTCAGAAAAAGTGGGCTGATCTGGATGAAAAGGATGGGGCGCTTATTTCGATTATCCGCCCAAAGTCATTGCCGGAATCGTGAGATAAAGGCCGTTGTTTACTTGTAGTATGTTAGAAGAACCTTATATTAATTGATGATCGCTAAAATTCAGCAATACACAATCCCTGAAACCTGCCTTCACCTGGAAAATGCATTAATTCAGGCATTTCCACTTGAGCAACAGTCACCTCGACGGTTGCACCGTCTTTATAAAGACACGTTTGATGGCCGCTTATACAAAAAAAATTATCTTTTTTGGCAAGACACGTGTGAATCTTTTTACGATATTTTTTTACACAACTTCGACACCGGCGAACGTTTGCAAAGTACTGCCCGTGAGGATGTGATTTGGCCAGAGGTGATTGAGTCCTCCGCGCTTGGACGGAAAATACAGGCCATCACCAAAATTCGGGCTTTAATGCCTCAGATCTCCGTATCGGTTCGGCAACATATACTGCATTACTTGGGGGGGAATGAAAAAACACAACTCCGCTTAATTATTGAGTACTCGCAGTTAATGCGGCCCGACGGTTCGATTATTCCACTGGATAAACGCTTATGGGTCCTCCCCGTAAGAGGTTACGAGAAGCCACTCAAAGCCGTCACGCGATACCTAAAAAGGGTGCATGGCTTGAGGCTCTCGCAAGATAACCCGTTTCTTCATGCTATGTCAGCGGCGGGTCAAGCCTTGAGCTGCTACAGCAATACTTTCCAGGTGGCTTTGGACCCGGAAATGCCAACAGATCAGGCGTTCAAACATATCCTTTTGAATTGTCTTGAAAACATGGAAAAAAATGAAACAGGCGTGATCGAGAGAGTCGACAGTGAATTTTTACATGATCTTAGAGTTTCTGTTCGGCGGACACGAGCGCTGCTCAGCCAGATTCCTGAAGCTTTTCCAATAAAGGTATTGAACCAATTTGAGCCGGGTTTTGCCTGGGTTGGCAAGATAACGGGGCCGCTGCGGGATTTAGATGTCTACCTGCTGAAGTTTGACGACTATCAGCAGGCCTTACCCGTAACGGAGGGTGAAAACCTCATACCGCTAAAAAGCTTTCTTGTCCGACACCAGAAAATAGAACAAAAAAAGCTGGCAAGACGGTTGCAGTCGGGCCGGTACCAACAGTTAAAGAGTGCGTGGCGAAAGTTTCTTGAGAAAAAGGATATGAAAAAGCCCCCCTCAGCAGTGGCATTGCAAACTGTTAAGCGTACGGCGGACGAGTATGTCTGGCAAGCTTATAAAAAATTACTCAAACGAGGACAAGTCATTTCATCTGAGTGCCCGGATACAAAGCTCCACCGGCTGAGAATCAGTGGTAAAAAAGTACGATACCTGTTGGAGTTTTTCCAAACGCTTTATCCGTCTGCCCGCATACAGCCGTTGATGAAACAGCTTAAAAAGCTTCAGGATGTTTTGGGCGATTTTCAGGACCTTTCGGTTCAAGCGCATGCGCTGCAGCAATTTGAATCACAAATGGAAGAAGAAAGGCAATTAACTCCAGAAACAGCGAACGCCATAGCATTGCTGATTCAACAGTTCGATGCACGTTTGGAACAGCAGCGCATGGCCTTTTTTAATCAGTTTGAAGCGTTTTCCGAAGCCGCGCTTCAGGCCGAATTCAAAGCACTTTTTCACTCAGCCGAGGGGGAGAGTGCAGCATGAAAATACTGGCCTGCTACAACATCAAAGGGGGCGTAGGGAAAACCACGACGACAGTGAACTTGGCCCACCTCTGTGCACTTGAAGGGGCGCGGGTTTTAGTTTGGGACCTTGACCCTCAAGGTGCGGCGAGTTTCTATTTCCGCATTAAACCGAAAGTCAAAGGAGGGATGAAGCGGCTTTTGAGTGGTCGTTCGTCAGTGAGCCAGCACATCAAGGGGACGGATTATCACAATATTGATCTCATTCCAGCTGACTTTTCCTATCGACATTTGGATGTGATGCTGGAGAGTATGAAAAAGTCTAAAGTTCGATTAAAAAAACTCCTCAAACCCCTTGTGGATGAATATGACTATGTGTTTTTGGATTGTCCACCTAGTTTTTCCATGGTGTCGGAAAATGTTTTTTACGCCAGTGACGCTTTGATCATTCCCACTATTCCAACAATTCTGTCATTGCGCACTTTGGAACAGATTATTCGCTACCGTGATAAAAAAGCGCTGAAAGGCACGCAGCTAATCCCGTTTTTCTCCATGGTGGACCGGCGCAAAACTATGCACCGGATGATTGTCGAAATGCCGCCCAAGTTAGGTGTTCAGTTTGCAGAGGCAGATATTCCCTACGCCAGTGATGTTGAGCGTATGGGATTTGAGCGCAAACCTTTGATTCTATTCAAGCCAAATATCAGAGCCGCCGAGTCTTATCGTAATCTCTGGCAAACGATCAAAGCCCGGCTTTCCGGGGCTTGAGAATGCTCCCAGTACGCTGTTTGCATTCTCAGTGACGAGTTGTGCTTCACGCTAGGCCCCGGGGTTCGGGAGCGGTGCATGTGCACGGTAGCGGCCAAGCAGAGACAGTACCAGGCTGCCGATGCCAATGAGCCAGATAAACAATCCCACCAGCCAGCCCAGTAGCGGTACCAGTTGAATGAGAGATGTGGTTAGGAGAACCAGGAAAAACGTGACGAGCAACCGCGCACGAGAGCCCGGTTGAGCTGCCGGTTTTCGGCTTGCAATCAGCTCGCATAACCAGCGCAGACCTGCCATATAGCCAAACAACAATACGAGCGCATAAAAGACGAATAATACGACGGCAGGCAGTAATCCGATAACCGTTACCATTAATATTACGGCAACGACGGGTACGCAAACCAACAAGGCAAAACCCAGTCCAACCGATGCCCATACCTTTTGTCTGGCAAGTTCGGCAGCGTTTGCAGAAAAGACCGGGAAAATAAGCAGGTAAACAGCACCAATGATGAACAGGCCAAGTATGAACAGACCGGCGGATATCAGTCCTACCAGGATGCCGGTCGTCTTATCAGGTCTATCCATACCCATCTCCGGCATTTCTAAGCGCTCGATTGCCCCCATGATTTGTGCGTTTTCAGCGATATCCAAAGAGGTTTCGCTGCGGTATTTCAATCGTCCATGGATACGGGCAGTGTCGAGAATGTGTATTGCCTTCGCAGTGAGGTCGACGTCACCTTCAATCGTTCCACTCAAGATGATTTCCTGACCGGCGGCTTTGAGTTCACCGCCGACATGCCCCAATACTTTGATAATCCGGCCCGCGAGCCACGCTGAGCTACCGGTTGTTCCGTCGGTTGCCAAAATGACATGGTCGCCCGCTGCGACAAGATGCCCAGCTGTGCGCGCTGACAGGGTGACATTTCTGCCTGCGAGGCGGGCATCATCCCCCACAAACCCCCTGAGAGTGACGGTTTCTCCCGCAGCTATAATGTCCCCGCTGACGTGTTCGCTGATGCTAACCGTATGGCCTGCGACGACGAGATCGCCTTGTATCTCTGTGGCGACCTCCACGGTTTGCCCAGCCAGGTAAAGATCATCATTTACTGGATTTGTGACGACCAAGTGCTTTTTATATTCAACATTGGCAGCGTTCACGGGCAATGCCAAGCCTGTAAAAAGAGCAATCAATAATACGATGCGTTGCAAATTATCCATCCCTCGCCTCC
Source organism: Halothiobacillaceae bacterium UBA5861 (assembly GCA_002432635.1). Lineage (GTDB taxonomy): Bacteria > Pseudomonadota > Gammaproteobacteria > UBA5861 > UBA5861 > UBA5861. The sequence goes on from DJFX01000055.1 coordinate 60,199, forward strand.
TTGTTTATGTCGAAGAGATTGGCTTTTCAATGTAGGCCGTTTATTGATTGAAAGCCGGTCGACGTTGCTGCAAGTTTGGTGGTGTTCAGCGGGTATTGAAAGTGTTTTTAGCGCTCCTGTTGATCTCGCTCAATATTTTTCAGGGGAGTAAGGGGCTGCTTGGGAGTCGCGGTGTGTGGCTCATGAAACAGACCGGCCAAACGGGGTGATTTGACCGGTCTGTTTGTTTGAGTGGTCTGCTATTTATTCTGGCGGGATTGTTCAGTATACAGTTGTACGATGCCGGTGATATTGTCGTGACCGTATCCTTGTTTAACACCCTCAACGTAAACATTCCCTGTGGCCGAGATAATCGGTGTATGGGCGCTCACCGCCGTACTGGAGTGATTCAGCAGGTGGAAGTCCTTTGCAACCAGTTCGATAGGAAAAGCGGGTGACCATGCTTCGGCAACCATTGCGTCTGCGGCCGCTTTTGCAGCAGGACTGCAAACGGGGGTTGCACTGATGGCTTGTAATGCCTTTTCAATGTTTATGCCGGCATGTTTTGCAAAACCGATCAGTTCAGCCATTACGCCCAGCTGAGTGCCGAAAAGGGCATTAACCATCAACTTAGTGGCTGCGCCAGCAACCTGGTCACCTACGTGGTGAATCGCTGCGGCCATTGGTTCAATAACAGGTGAGGCATGATCAACGATGTTGATGTCGCCACCGATCATAAAAATCAGCTGGCCGGCTTCTGCTTGTGGACGTGAGCCGGCAACCGGGGCGGTAAGCAATTTACGGTCGGCCTGTTTGAACTGTGCACTGAGCGTTTGAACAAAAGGTATGGAAAGCGTTGAGCACTCAATCGCTATTGTATCCTTGGACATTGTGCTCAGGACACCGTTTTGCTCATCTAACCAGATAGCCTGGGAAGCTTCATCATCTCGAACCATCGAGAAAATAAAGGCTGCGTTTTCGGTGGCGTCACGTAAGCGGGAAGCAATGACCACAGAGGTTTGTTCCAGCACTTTTGTGGGTTCAGGAGAGCGATTCCATACCGTGACGGAATGCCCGACATCAGACAATTTTTTTGCCATTCGGGCACCCATGGCGCCCATACCGAGAAAAGCGATTTTATGCATAAAATACCTTTTGGCGTTGATTATGCCGAGACGGATTGGTCTATCGTCGATTTTACGTGGGCCACATTGGTTGCAATGGTGGCTTCATCTGACGAGGCACCCTCCAACGAAAAGAAGTGAACGGCTTGAATACCCAGAAAATTCAGAACGAATTGCAGATAGGGTTGTAAGAAGTTCGCAGAAGCAAGTGTGTTCCCCGGTAAATAGCCAGAAGATCCGTAGGCGCAAATGATATAAGCGCGTTTTGTTTTTACGAGCCCTTGAAAGCGCTCGCCATCATAGGAAAAAGTATGTCCGATGCGTGAGACTTGGTCGATCCAGGCTTTCAGTGAAGAGGGAATCGAGAAGTTATAAAGTGGCACGGTTATTAATAATGTATCAGCGGCCTGTAGTTCATTAATCAGCTCATCTGACAGCGCTGTGGCTCGAATTAAGCCATCTGTGAGTTGTTCGGGAGGAGTATAGAATCCTGTTATCGTATCCTGCTGAATGTGCTCAATAGGGCGTGATGCCAGATCGCGTGATAGGAGCTTTGCATCTGGGTTTTTGGACAACCATTGCTTTTCAAAGTAATCACCTAGTGTGCGTGAATGGGAGCCTTCATGCCGAGCGCTGCTGTCAATACGTAAGATCGTTTTCATGAGTAAGACCTTGGGGTCAGTGAGTGGAAGAGATACTTTACTTATGAAGAAAACTAAGATAAATAATCTAAATATCACATTAATCATGCGGGATGCGCACGAATGAATCTTGATACCCTACGCTTATTTGTTGATACCGCTCGTAAGCTGAGCTTTGCTGCTGTTGCTGAAGCACATGAAGTGAATCCTTCTTCTGTGTCGCGCACGATTGCTCAATTGGAAAAGCATTTGGGTTTCCGCTTATTCCAGCGGACCACACGAACAATGACACTCACGGAAAGTGGGGAGATCTACCTTCAGCGTGTTGAGGATATTTTGAACAAGCTGGACGAAGCCGAAGAGCAGGCCCGGCGGGTGCATGCCGAGCCTGTGGGGACATTGCGAATGACATCATCTATTTCATTCGGTGAGCATATTATTGTTCCGCTTTTACCAACGTTTCGTCACAACTATCCAAGCCTCAAGCTGGAGCTTTTGTTTACGGACGCCAACCTGGATTTGGTTTCGGACAATATTGATCTGGCAATTCGGTTTGGCCGGGGCATTACCGGTAATGTCATTGTTTCCAAATTGTTTTCAACCACTTACCGCATTGTCGCGAGTAAAGAGTATCTCAAGCGTTTTCCAGTGGCCAAAGACCCAGAAGATCTGAAGCATCACAGGTGCACGGTTTATGCTTTACCGGGTTTTCGTTCAGAGTGGTCTTTCCGATTGCGGCAGGCAGGCAAAGACGCTTCAGTAAAAAAAGTCCAGATTCAAAGTGGCACCGTGTTAGCGTCCATGCTCAGTTTACGCTCGGTCGTTTTAGGTGGTGATGGGCCCGCTTTATTACCTGACTGGCTGGTCGGCAGTGATATTGCCAAGGGCAACCTTGTTGATCTTTTTCCTGAATATGAGGCAACAGCGAGAGACTTTGATACCGCCGCTTGGCTTGTATATCCCAGCCGGGATTATCTTCCCCATAAAGTCCGAGTGATGATTGAGTTTTTAAAAGAACATGTAGCAGGGCTGCTTCGGGTATCCTCTGCACGAGGGAGGTCACATTAGTCAAGCCCGGTTCATTCCAATGTATGCATCAACTAAATATGTGGAAGGGTGAGAGCGCTATCGCCCATATTGATAACGCCCTCACTCTGTTTTAACGTTTGCTGATGGGACAGGTATTGAGCCCGAATAGTTTGTAAAGCGGGCAAAATCCCACAAGCCCGGTGATGAGGGGAATAAGGCCTATGAGCCCCCACGGAGATTGTGGGCCTATCACTGTCAAACTGAGCAATGCCAAGCCTATGATGACACGAATAATACGGTCTGTTGAGCCTTCATTTTTTACCATGGATGCCTCCGGGTAGTGGTCTGTATGAAGGTTTACATTAGCTTAGCTGGTGGGGACTTTCAGTGACTAAGTCACTGATATGGGTGGATTTATTGATTTAGATCAAATCGAGTAAATATTTTTTGCTGATGATCTGTATTGTGCCTCGCCCAAGTTTGATTGTTCCTTTTTTTTCCATAGCTTTGAGGTGGCGGCTGATAACTTCCCGGGCTGTGCCGATGTCGGTAGCAATAAACTGATGGGTCGTTTTAATTTGGCCCGATTTGTCAGTCATTCTTAACAAATATTCGGCTAAACGCTGGTCAATGTTTTTAAGAGTGACGTGCTCAAGTTGCTTCATTAAGTCTGTGAGCCGTGCACCAAAGTTTGCCAGTATGAAGTTACGGAATTCAGCCGAGCTTGTCGTCAGCTTCTCAAAGTCCTCCTGGCCAAAAACCAGGACTTTAGCTTCGGTCTCAGTCACCGCATCTGCAGGGTAAGCAAAATTGCCGAGCATGCAGGCCGTTGTCAGTACACACATTTCGTTGGGGTGAATGCGATATAAAACAAACTCGCGCCCGTTCCCTGCGTGCCGGAGAACTTTGATGCTCCCTGACTGGACATAAATATAGTGTTGGCTCATTTGTCCTTGTGCAAACACGCGGTGATTTGCCGGGAGGGTGAGCTGTCTGGTGCTATCGATTGTGGTGGTGAGGTGTGTAATTGACATGCTGAGTATTTGTGCTCTGCAATTGTTTGTTTTTTTATTAATTTTAATCGTAACTGTGATTCAGTTCATCCCCTAATTAGGTGATTGCAGGAGAGATGAGGCTCTGCAGTACCTAGAGAATAAAGAAAAGGCCAGTGTAAAACTGGCCTCAAGGGGGGATTTTAGCGGCTTGGTTTTTTTGGAAAACCCGATGCTTTTAGCGTTCACTGCATGCTTTTCTTTAAGCGTTCATTTTTTAGGCGGCGTGATGTTGATTTTTATCGTTGCGCTTTTTAGCCTTTGACTTTTTTACAGAAGCAAGATTCTCCACTTTACGTTGTTTTTCATAGAGAAATCGCAGAACTTCCGACCGAAGGTGGGTATAGTCAGAGTCCTCGGCAAGTGCCAGGCGATCCCGAGGGCGTTCAAGGTTGATTTCCAGGATTTCGCCAATGGTAGCTGCAGGGCCATTCGTCATCATGACGATTCTGTCTGAGAGTAAAACGGCTTCATCAACATCATGCGTAATCATGATGACTGTATTTTTGAGCTCGTTTTGTATTTCCATCAAAGAGTCTTGCATGTGTGCACGAGTCAGAGCATCCAGTGCGCCGAAGGGTTCATCCATTAATAAAATATCAGGCTGCATAGCCAGCGCCCGTGCAATGCCTACGCGCTGTTTCATGCCGCCAGAAATCTCATCGGGCCGTTTATGCATGGCGTGGTCCATGTGCACCAGTTTTAGGTTATGTTCGATCCACTCTTTCGTTTCGGATTTGGTTTTTGTTTTGCCAAATACCTGCTTTACGGCCAGTTCGACGTTTTGGTACGCCGTTAACCAAGGCAGCAGGGAGTGATTTTGAAACACCACTGCTCGTTCCGGGCCAGGCTCTTTCACTTCTTTTCCATGGAGAACAACACCGCCGGTTGTGGCTTGATAAAGTCCGGCAACGATATTCAGGACGGTAGATTTACCGCAGCCTGAGTGGCCAATTAAAGAGACAAATTCACCTTTGGATATTTTCAAATCAACATTTTTCAAGGCGGTGAAGGGGCCTTTCGGTGTTGGAAAAACCATATCAATATGGCTGATGTCTAAAATGGGTGTCATATTATTCTCCGCTCGTGACGTGAGTGTGACGCAAGGTATCGGTTAGGCTGCAGCACTGTCTTTATCCCAGGAAGCAAAACGCTGCAACGCGAGCATCCCGCGGTCAAGCAGGAATCCAATAAAGCCAATGGTAATGACCGCCGCCATGATGCGCGCCAGCGAGTTTGAACTCCCGTTTTGGAACTCGTCCCATACAAACTTTCCTAAACCTGGGTTTTGGGACAGCATTTCCGCTGCGATTAACACCATCCAGGCCACGCCAAGTGAAAGTCGCATACCGGTGAAAATCATGGGTACAGAAGCAGGCAAAACGATTTTTTGTACATGCTTGAGCGCCGGTAACCTGAGTACCCGGCTGACGTTCACCAAATCTTTATCCAGAGAAGCGACGCCCACAGAGGTATTGATCAACATGGGCCAGAGGCAGCAGAGCGTTACCGTGATCATGGAGTTCAAAAATGATTTTGCGACCAGAGGGTCATTGCTGACATAAACCGCACTGACCACCATGGTGACAAGCGGTAACCAGGCGAGTGGAGAGACGGGTTTAAATATCTGTATGATCGGATTAAATCCGCTACGCAGCGCGCTGTTAAGGCCCACTGCGATACCCAGTGGTATAGCGACCAATGCCGCCAGAATAAAGCCGCTCATCACGGTAATCAGGCTGGTGACAATCTGGTCAAAGTAAGTTTCCTTACCGGTATACGCTCGGATTTTGGGAACATAGGTAGGGTCTTTTGCCACCCGGGCCGCGTTGCGTTTTTCCTGGCGTTCATAAAACGCCGTGGCTTTAGCCCGCTCAGCCTTGTGTTCGTTATAAAGCGACCCAAACTGTTGCCAGACGTCCGTGGGGCCAGGAAACTGACCCAATGAGGTATTGATGTTTTGCGCGGCTAATGACCAAATCATCAGAAAGGCCAGAATGCCCAGCAAGGGCGCAAGCGCCACTTTAACGCCATGCTCAAATACGGCATTCAGAATGGATGTGGCGGTGAGTTTGATGTCGCGTCCTTCAGTGATTGAAGCTGCATTTGACATGGGAACTCCTGAATATACTGCTGAAAGTAATATAAATCGTTAAGGGCAGGTGCCGGCTTAGAGCCGGTCACCTTTCTTCAGACCAATTTTGAATTTATTGATGTATTCATTGGGCTTTGTACCGTCGTAAGCAATGCCATCGATAAATTCGGTTTGGGTTTTTTTGAAGCCATCTTCCTTGGCAAAATCCGGGAACTCATCGGCTTTGGCCAAGCCTTCAGCAATCAAAGACTTTGCCGCCTTGGTGTAGATGTCTGGACGATAAACTTTCTTCGCCAAGTCAAAGTACCACTGATCACTTTGATCTTCGGAAATTTGTCCCCACCGGCGCATTTGCGTCATATACCAGATTGCGTCGGAGTAGTAGGGGTAGGTCGCGTTGTAGCGGAAGAAGACGTTAAAGTCGGGCACTGCGCGCTTGTCACCTTTTTCATATTCAAAAGTCCCTGTCATGCTGTTGGCGATGACATCGTAATCGGCGCCCACATAGTTAGATTGAGACAGGATTTTCACCGCAGCAGGACGGTTGGCATTGTTATTTTCATCCAGCCATTTGGCGGCACGGATCAACGCACGGGTTAAACGAATGGTGGTATTGGGGTATTTTTCTGCAAATTCCGCCGTAATACCGAAGACTTTTTCCGGGTTATCTTTCCAGATTTCATAGTCTGTGATGACCGGTACGCCAATCCCTTTGAAAACAGCTTGCTGGTTCCAGGGTTCACCGACGCAATAGCCGTAGATAGTGCCTGCTTCCAGCGTGGCGGGCATTTGCGGAGGTGGCGTGACAGAGAGCAAAGCATCGGCGCTAATTTGGCCAGAAGTGTCGCCCTTGTGAGGTGCGTAGTAGCCTGGGTGAATGCCACCAGCGGCGAGCCAGTAGCGCAGCTCATAGTTGTGTGTAGACACAGGGAATACCATACCCATATTGAACGGTTTACCGTCTGCTTTGAATGCGTCTACAACCGGTTTGAGGTAGTCGGCTTTGATCGGGTGAACAGGTTTGCCATCCGCCTGCTTGGGAATATTCGGTTTCATCTGTTTCCAGATTTCGTTGGATACGGTGATGCCATTCCCGTTTAAGTCCATGGAAAACGGTGTGATGATGTGGGCTTTCGTGCCAAAACCCATGGTCGCAGCGATTGGTTGGCCGGCCAGCATGTGAGCGCCATCCAGACGCCCGTCGATGACACCATCCAGCAATACTTTCCAGTTAGCTTGTGCTTCAATCGTGACATAGAGGCCTTCGTCTTCGAAGTAACCATTTTCATATGCGATGGCAATCGGTGCCATATCTGTCAATTTGATGAAACCAAATTTCAATTCTTCTTTTTCAGGGAAACCAATTTCTTCGGCCGCCTGTACATTCAGGGGGGCGGTCAGACTTGCGCCGAAGATTGTCATGGCGGCTGCTATCTTGAACGGTTTTAACCACTTCATACTTTCTTAGCTCCTTAATTTTAAAAATAAAAAAAGCGCTCTTAACTTCTCCAGACAAAACACTGCCGGACTGTTAAGTAAGCGCCTTTGCTTTTTTAAACGGGGTAACGCCGTTGCTACCCTGATGTTTCTTTTGTCTACATTGACAAAAGAGGGATGACATGATCTTCAGCACGGACTGTGCCAACTTGGTGAAGTGCTGAAAGTCAGTGGTTTTGGCAGGGTTTTTAGATAATTTCTTAAATTTTATAGGGCGACTTTTGTTGGGCTTGGTGCGGCTAATCTGCCGTTGCACCAAATTGGATCAACTAGTCTTCCAGAAGGTTCAGGATATCGATTGTATTTTTAGAGGCGGTCGCAAGGGTCATACCCTTATCCATCGCCATTTTACGCAGGTGTTGATAGGCTTGAGCTTCATTGATGGACTTTTTAGCCATGAGCATGCCTTTCGCCCGCTCAATGAGTTTACGTTCGGCCAGTTTCTTTTGTGTTTTTGCAAGCTCAGTGTACAGCGCACGGGATTCGGTAAATTGTGCTTGGGCAATATCAATAATCGGTTGCAGTTGCTGGGGTTGAAATCCACCCACGATATGGGCGCTGACACCAGCGCGAACCGCCTGTTGGAGCAGCTCTGGCGCGTGTCTTTCAGCAAGAATGATCACGGGGCGTGGGTTTTGCTGTGTGATTGTTTCAATGTTTTTTAGCAGAGATTCATCAATGACATTCACACCCACAATCACCATTTTGGGATTGGTGTTATGTACAGCATTATCGAGATCAGCATGATCATGGCAATACGTAGGCTGATAACCATACTCAGTTAAGATTTGTGCGAGTAACTCGGCTCGTGAGGTATTGGCATCCACCACCAGAATACAAAGATCCGCTGGATTCGATGACGATTGTTGTGCGGGTTTTAGCAGGGTGAGTTTCCTGCTGAGATTTTTTTCCATTGCCAAGCCAAAGTCCTCATTGACGCATCGGTGCGAACATCATTCAGGAAAAGTTCAGCAAAAAACCTGCCATTCTTTAAATCAGCGGCTTTCTAGGGCTTGTACAGCCAGAACCACCAGATAATAAGCAGAATAAGAATAATGCCAAAAAGATTAATCAGTAGCATGTTCATGGGAGTGATTAACGAGCCGATTTTGGTGAAAAAAAGCGCAGCCTGTTCGCATTACTGACGACAGTGACGGATGACAGTGCCATCGCTGCGCCGGCGATGACGGGGCTGAGGAGCATGCCCGTGAGCGGGTACAGAAGGCCTGCAGCGATGGGGACGCCTGCAATATTGTAAATAAAGGCGCCAAACAGGTTTTGGTGGATATTGCGGACAGTGGCCTGGCTAATGGCAATGGCATCCGCCAAGCCGTGCAGGGAGCCTCGCAACAGGGTGATATCAGCGCTTTCAATGGCGATATCCGTCCCTGTTCCGATGGCAAAACCCACATCGGCCTGGCTGAGGGCGGGAGCGTCATTAATGCCATCGCCGGTCATGCCCACAATTTCCCCTTTTGCCTGCAGGCTTGAAACAGTTGTGGCTTTGTCCTCAGGGCGCAATTCAGCAAAAAAGCGGGTAATGCCGGCTTGGTTCGCAACAGCCTGGGCCGTGGCTTTGTTGTCACCCGTCAACATGACAACCTCGAGCCCTTCTGATTGCAGTCGTTTAATAGCGCTGATGGCATCTTCTTTGATAGGGTCCGAGACCGCCAGAATGGCGGCCAACTGGCCATTAACTGCCAAATAAATCGGGGTTTTTGCGTCCAGTGCCAGCGACTCGGCGCGGTCTTCGTAATCATGGATGTTGACATTTTTTTCAGCCATCAAACGTTGATTGCCAAAGAGCAGGTCTTTCCCATCAACATGGCCTGCAACACCTTGCCCGGTGATCGCCGAAAAACTATCGACGGTTTGTGTTGCAATCCCCGTGTCAGCGGCAGATTCCATGATGGCAAAAGCCAGTGGGTGCTCCGAGCCTTGCTCAAGGCTGGCGGCCAACTGGAGAATTTCGGCTTCACGGTAGTTGGCGAAAGTCAAAATATCCGTCACCCGGGGTTTGCCCTGGGTGATCGTGCCGGTTTTGTCCAGCAGCATAGTCGTGAGGCGAGAGGCGCTTTGCAAAGCATCGCCATTGCGGATGAGTACACCGTATTCTGCGGCTTTACCCACCCCGACCATAATTGACATAGGTGTTGCCAAGCCCAGTGCGCAGGGACAGGCGATGATCAAGACCGTCGTCGCAGAGACAAGCGCGAAGGCAATACTGGGCTCCGGACCGATATTGAGCCAGATGAGCGCACTGATAACGGCGATGATCATGATGCCGGGAACAAAGTAGCCGGCAATTTTGTCAACCAGCCGTCCGATGGCCGGTTTAGAGCTTTGAGCGCGTTTGACCATTTCGATGATCCGGGCAAGTGCGGTGTCTTTGCCAATGTGTTGTGCTTCAAAAATAAGCGCGCCGTTGATGTTCATTGTGCCGCCAACCACGGTATCACCCATATGCTTTTTCACCGGCATGGGCTCACCGGTCAGCATGGATTCGTCAATACTGGAGTGGCCATCAATGACGAAGCCGTCAACGGGGATTTTTTCACCTGGACGTATTTGGATGCGATCACCCACTTGAACCTGGCTGATGGGAATGTCGCTAATTTTTCCGTTGCGAATCACGCGGGCTGTTTTGACTTGCAGGCCAATGAGTTTCTTGATGGCCTCGGAAGTGCGCCCGCGTGCCTTGGTTTCTAGTGCGAGCCCCAGATTGATCAGGCCGATGATCATAGCCGTTGCTTCAAAATAAACGTGGCGGGCCATGTCTGGAAAGGCCGCTGGAAACAAAATGATTGCCATGGAATAGAGCCAGGCTGTGCCAGTACCCAGTGCAATGAGGGTATCCATATTGGCATGGTGATTTAGAAACGCCTTCCAGGCACTGGTGTAAAAGTGTTTGCCCGCAACCCACATCACTGCGAGAGTGACAAGCCCGACCAACAGCCAGGCGATACGCTCGGTGCCTGTGTTGACCGTCATAGCGCCGCCAAGCAGGCCGTAAAGCATCAGGGGCACACCAACGCTGAGGGAGAGCGCCATGTCACGCATCAATCGTTTGTATGCCATTTGATCGGCTTTTTCTCTTTCACTGATCAGTGTGTGATCCGACGCATCGTGTATCGCTTCGGCTTGGTATCCAGCTGTTGCAATTGCGTGAATCAAGTCGCTTGTGGCCGATGTTCCTTCAACGGAAACGATACGCTCGGCGAGGTTCATCGTAGCCGATGAGACGCCGGGAACGTGTTGAAGCGCCGATTCAATCTTGCTGACACAACTGCCGCAGGTGGCGCCTTCCACCCGCAGAATCACTGGTGAGTGCGTGGCGGTTGTCTCGTCTTTTTGCCCTGTCAGGTGAGCGGTGTAACCTGCCTGCTGGATCGCATCGAGGAGGGCAGCGGCGGTTGCTGTACCTTCGATTGTGGCGCTCTTTAAAACAAGATTCATACTGGCATCTGTCACACCCGGTGTTTGCTTCAGCGCTGTTTCAATACGATTGACGCAGCTGCCGCAATGGGCACCCTCGACCTGAAGTTCGATACGTTGGATTGCTGCTGCGGCATGGGGGCTGCTTGGGCTGTTTGCCTGAGCTTTATTTGGTCGTCTCATGAGCTGTGGACTCGCTCCAATGTTCGATGAGGGGGCAAATTGATGCATCCCCTGGTTGTTTGTCTGGCATGTTTTGCCAGGTTTTCAAAGCCGTTTTCATACGGCTGTAGAGTGTTTGGGTATTTTCCAGTTCCTGTTTGATTTCTATCATGCGCTTTTCAACCAGGTTGCGCACTTGAGAGCAGGGCGCTTGCCCGCGGTCGGACTCTTCCAGGATGGCGGCGATATCCTGGATCGAGAAACCCAGCTGTCGGGCGTTGATGATGAATTTCAGGCGTTTGTGGTCCGTGAGATTGTATTCTCTATAACCGTTTTTGGGGTTTTTCCGCGGATGCAAAAGACCAATCCGCGTGTAGTAGCGGACGGTATCGGGTGAAATATTGACAGCCTGAGCCATTTCCTGAACATGCATGATGGACTCTCTCTTCGTACGTTAGTGGTACTCTACACCTTGGAGCGAGTCACAGGTCAAGCCCGTGTGTTTGCTGTTTACTTTTGAGAAGCGTGGTATCGGCGTACCTTTGCCTGCCTCGGTCGCCCACTCGTGTGGTCAGTGGGCGGGGCGTATCTCTATTTGACTTTCATTCCCGGTTCAGCACCGTCATCCGGAGACAGCAAAAATAAATCAGAACCGCCAGGACCTGCGGCCAAGACCATCCCTTCAGAAAGGCCGAAGCGCATTTTTCGCGGCTTAAGGTTGGCGACCATCACCGTTTTGCGGCCGACTAAGTCTTCTGGTGAATAGGCCGATTTGATCCCGGCGAAAACTGTGCGCCGATCATTGCCCAGACTCAATGTGAGTTTGAGGAGCTTGTTGGCTGCTTCTACGTGTTCCGCCGCAATGATTTCTGCTACACGAAGATCGATTTTACTGAAGTCTTCAAAAGTAATTTCATCCGCGAGTGGTTCGTTTGGGTGTTCACTGACCGCGCTCATGGTTTGTTGAGCTTTTTCTAAATCTTCTTTTGAGGCATCAACCATGGCGGCCACTTTTTCCGGTTCGATCCGAGTCATCATCGCTTTGAACGGGTTAATGCGGTGTCCCAGCAAAGGTGTTTGGGCATCGTCCCAGCACAGAGGAGGTACATTGAGGAAAGATTCTGTTTTTTCAGCCAGAACCGGTAAAACTGGTTTGAGGTAGATCATGAGGATACGAAACAGATTAATACCGGTGGTGCAAATATCCTGTACTGATTGTTGCTGATCCTCCTGTTTGATTAATTTCCAAGGCTCTTTTTCGGCGATGTACTGATTGGCTTTGTCAGCCAGCGCCATAATATCGCGAATGGCTTTGCTGTAATTACGGGCGTCATAGTCGTTAGCAATGGATTCAGACTGCGCAGTAAACGTGGCCAAAAGTGCGGGTTCTGTAATCGTATCGCTCAGTATGCCGTCAAAGCGCTTGCTGATGAAACCGGCACAGCGGCTGGCAATGTTAATGGCTTTGCCGACCAGATCCGAATTGACGCGGGCGACAAAGTCGTCCAGGTTCAGGTCGATGTCCTCGACATGACTATTTAATTTGGCCGCGAAATAATAGCGTAGGTATTCCGGATCGAGGTGGTCCAGGTATGTGCGTGCTTTGATAAAGGTACCACGTGATTTAGACATTTTGGCACCGTCAACGGTGAGGAAGCCGTGGCAAAAAACTGCGGTGGGCATGCGGTATCCGGCTCCGTGCAGTATGGCGGGCCAGAACAGGGTGTGGAAGTAGGCAATGTCTTTGCCAATAAAATGGTAGAGCTCTGCTTGACTGTCCTTACCCCAGACGTCGTTAAAATCCTGCCCTGTCTTATCGCAGAGGTTTTGGTAACTGGCCATGTAGCCAATGGGGGCATCGAGCCAAACATAAAAGTATTTACCCGGTGCATCGGGAATTTCGAATCCCCAGTAAGGGGCATCGCGAGATATGTCCCAATCCTGTAATCCGGCATCAAACCATTCTTGGAGTTTATTGGATATTTCAGGCTGCAGTTTGCCGCTTGTCGTCCACTCTTTTAAGAGTGTTTCAAAATGGTTCAGTTTAAAAAAGTAATGCTCAGAGGCTTTTTTGACCGGCGTCGCGCCCGAAATAGCCGAGACGGGGTTGATCAGATCAGCTGGGGTATAGGTAGCACCACACGACTCGCAGGAATCGCCATATTGATCATCTGTTTTGCACTTTGGACACGTCCCTTTAATAAAACGGTCAGGCAGGAACATGCCCGCAGACTCATCGTAAGCTTGCATGATAGTGCGCTGGGTGATGTGCCCAGCTGATTTCAGATTGTTGTAAATGGTATTGCTGTAGTGGCGATTTTCTTCTGAATGCGTGGAATAGTAGTTATCAAAAACAATGTGGAAGTGAGCAAAGTCGCGGGTGTGTTCCTTGTAGACCGCATCAATGAGCGCTTCCGGGGTTGTGTTTTCCGCCTGTGCTTTGAGCATGATGGGTGTGCCGTGGGCATCGTCTGCACAGACATACGTACAGTCATGGCCGCGTGTTTTCTGAAAACGTACCCAGATATCTGTTTGTAGGTATTCCACGAGGTGACCTAAATGAATAGAGCCGTTGGCATAGGGAAGAGCACTGGTAACAAGTATTTTTCTTTGTGATGATGTCATAACCGGTTCAGGCAAAGCATGATTAAAGTGATCCATTATATAGCCCAGCCTACAAAATGAATATTTTTAAACTACGCTTAAATTAACGTGGGCCAATCTGTGATCTGGGTACCAGTGTTTTTGTCAGCTACGTTTGAACATAAGGCGAGCGTACGGTACTTGGTTTAGGAAATGCATCAGGAGTGACTGATGGGTCACGAGTGATCGGAATCAGGAGTATGGATACATGAAAAGCGCAGAAAATTCAGGGAATGAATGGCATAACTCGCGACTTTACCTGCAGGATTCTCGTTCGTTTGTTAGTCCAGAGGATGAAATTTCACTTTATGAGCTGTTGAATGCAGCCTTAAAGCGAAAAAAAATTATTCTGGGGACGATCCTTTTCTTTTTTATTATCAGCTTGTCGCTAGCCCTCATGCGGGAGGATCGTTATCTCTATACCACAGGTATCGAACTGGGTTCGATCGATGGTGAGGCAACAACCCGGATAGGCTCCCCCGAAACGGTCAAAGAAAAGCTTCACGTCGCTTATATTCCCCAAACCATTGCAGAATACCGGGCCGAGTATCCGGATGATGAGCACAATTACATCATTGATGTGGCGTTTGGCAAAGGCAGCAAACTGATTGCCTTGAGCAGCAAAGGCAAGGAAAGTTTAGGTAAAACTTACCTCGAATTGCATCAGCGCATTACGGATAAGCTCATTGCGGACCATCAGGGTAAGCTGGATGTTCCGAGAAACCGGATTCGTATGGAATATGAGCAGGCCAGAATTGCACTTGAGAAGCTTAAAGAAGAGTTGAAAATCGGTGTTGAAGAAAAAAGGCTACAACAATCGAAGTTGGATGCGACGTTTGCGCTGAAAGAATTTGAAGACACAAACCTGTTTCAAGTGCAGGAAATCAAATTGTTGAATGAAAAAAGCCGTAAAGAAAGCGCACTTCAGCAGCAGGTTAACGAGTCAAAGTTTTACGTGTCGCAAATTGATCGATTAATGGAAGATAAAAAGCTCCTGCAACGGGAGATTGACGACCTGAGAGTGCATTTACAATCGGCAGTTCAGCGTGAGCAGCAGGCTATTCAGAATGTGTCTAATGAGCAAAGCGCTATGTTGTTGATGCTACTCAGCAAGGAAATTCAGGATTACCGGGACAGACTGATGAGTTTAGAGCAGCAGTTAACGGTCACCCTGGAAGATAAAATCGAAGCAACCCAGCTGAAACATAAACAAAGCCTGGAGGCACAAAAAATCCAGCAGAAAGAAGTCAGCGAAGTTCAAGCCCAACTGGATAAGCTTTCTATTGTACGGAATGAGAAAATCAAGCATTTCACGCACCAGGTGAACCTTATTGATGCGGAACTGGCACAGAAAAAGCTGGACTTGGAGCAGCATATTCAGGAAGCAGAAGAACACTTCAGGCTTTTGGGGCACCGCCTGGAAGGGATTCAGGATACACGGTCTGTCGCACCGCCTTTGAAATCTGATCAACCAGCGGGCCTGGGAAAATCTTTAATTGTGGCACTCGGCTTAGCGGCAGGTGCAGCGATCAGTCTTATGCTTGTCCTTGTGTTAGAGGGTTATGAGCAATCAAAGCGCAAGTCGTTGCTTGCTCATAAACATCGAGGTGATTCCGTTCCAACCACTCAACCGGACGCTGCAGAGATGGTTCAAGGCAACGCCGGCTTGGTTGAACTGGCAGAGGAGATGGAATTATTGGCGCAGCAGAAAAAGGCGTCTTAGACAAGTTTTCTGAATCTTTATGTAAAAAGTACTTGTAGTTGAGCGCCTGGGTTTTCGGCACGCATAAACGCTTCGCCGATGAGGAAAGCATGGACGCCATTGCTTCGCATAAGCTGGACATCTGTTTGTGTGTGAATACCACTTTCTGTCACAGTGAGCACGGAAGATGGGATTTCACCTTTCAAATCGATGGTCGTTTGCAAGCGCGTTTCGAATGTGCGCAAATTACGGTTATTAATACCGATCATCATCGGGTTGAGTTGAAGGGCTGTCTTGAGTTCCTGCTGATCATGGACTTCGATTAACACATCCAGCCCCAAATCTAACGCCAAAGCATACAAGGTATGCAGTTGTGCGGTATCAAGCGCGGAAACAATCAGCAAGATACAGTCGGCCCCGATATGCCGGGTTTCATACACCTGATAAGGGTCGATAATAAAGTCTTTACGGAGCACAGGAAGGCGACAAGCCCGACGCGCTTTTTCCAGGTATGTGTCATGGCCTTGAAAAAAATCCTGGTCCGTGAGCACAGAAAGGCAGGTAGCGCCCCCTTGAGCGTAACTGTTGGCAATTTCAACCGGATCGAAATGTGCGCGTATCAGCCCCTTGCTTGGTGACGCTTTTTTGATCTCGGCGATAATGGCCGGTTCGCCGTGTTGAATACGGGCATTCAAGGCTTGGATAAAACCACGGGTATTTGGGGCGTCTGCCACTTTTTCGCGCATTTCCATCAGGCTACAAACGGTTGAACGTTCACGTATTTCTTGATGTTTGCGAGCCAGTATTTTTTCGAGAATATCAGGGGTGCGAGTCATTGGTCTGAAAAGCGTTGAGTCAATTGAATGAATTGGTCGAAGGTTTGCAAAGCTGACTTTTCCGCCAGTACCGCGAGTGCACTTTCGACACCTTGCTGTAGCGTGCTTGCCAGTCCGGCCGTATAAATTGCGGCACCGGCGTTAAGGGCAATGATGTCACGTGCGGCGGTTGTTTCATTGGCAAGCGCCGCACGTATCATGGCCAGGCTTTGCTCCGCACTGTTCACCTGAATGTCAGTGAGTGGTCGAGGCGTCAAGCCGAAATCTTCGGGTGTAATGGTGAATGTTTGAATCATACCGTTTTTAAGTTCGGCTACATGCGTAGGACCATTGAGACTGATCTCATCCAAGCCATCTTCAGCGCTGACGACGAGGACATGCTGGCTCCCCAGGGATTTTAAAACCTGGGCCAGCGGTTCTACCCAGCCTTTATCGAAGACGCCTAATACCTGATTGGGCGCACTGGCAGGGTTCGTGAGAGGTCCCAAGACATTAAAAATTGTCCGGACGCCCATCTCCCGCCGGGGAGTAATCGCATATTTCATGGCGCTGTGGTGTTTGGGTGCGAATAAAAAACCAACACCAACTTGTTCGATGCATGTGGCGACCTGCTCTGGATCTAAGTCAAGATTGGCACCGGCGGCTTCCAGAACATCGGCACTTCCCGATTGGCTGGAGACAGAACGGTTACCATGTTTGGCGACATGTGCGCCGGCGGCTGCGGCAACCAGTGCACTGGCTGTTGAGATATTAAAGGTGCCAGAGGCATCGCCACCTGTGCCACAGGTGTCGACAAGGTGATCGGAATGAACGGTGACATGGCTGGCAAGTGCGCGCATGACGGCGGCGGCGGCCGCGACTTCGGTGACTGTTTCACCTTTCATGCGTAAACCGATCAGGAAGCCACCTATCTGCGCATCCGTCGCACCGCCGGTCATAATCTGTTGCATGATGGTGGTCATCTCATCATGGTTTAAATCACGATGTTCGATAACCGCGGCAATGCCTTCTTTGATATCCATAGATTGGTTCCCGCAGGTAATTACACTGAATGCTGATTGATAAAATTACGTAAGAGATCGTGCCCGTGTTCAGATAATATCGATTCCGGATGGAATTGAACACCTTCAACACTCAGTGTTTTATGGCGCACGCCCATAATTTCGTCGATCTCGCCATTATCTTTTTCTGTCCATGCAGTGACCTCCAGACAGGCCGGCAAGGTACCTTTTTCAATGACGAGGGAATGGTAGCGTGTCGCTGTGTATGGGTTGGAAAGCCCGGTAAAGACACCGGTATTCTTATGGTGAATTTTTGACAATTTTCCGTGCATGATGTCATTGGCGTGTACGATACGCCCGCCAAAGACCTGACCGATACTCTGGTGCCCGAGACACACGCCTAAAATGGGAATTTTCCCTGCAAAGGTTTCAATGCACTGCATGGAGATCCCTGCTTTATCAGGCGTGCAGGGGCCGGGTGAAATTACCAGGTACTTTGGGGCTAGCATCTGGATTTCATTAATGCTGGTTTTGTCGTTACGACGGACTTCAACCGTGAGCCCAAGCTCGCCGAAGTATTGCACGAGGTTGTAAGTAAACGAATCGTAGTTATCAATCATCAAAAGCATGGCGTTCTCCTTTTTCCAGCCGCTGCTGCAGTTGTGCCAGCGCGCGTTGGGTTGCTTTCAGGTCCTTGAGGATTTCATCCTTGGTGACCGTCTGAATGGCCTCCAACTGCTCTTGCTTAGCCTGGTCAAGATTATTCAGCACCACGGCGATGAATAAATTAACGATGACGAATGTGCCGAGTACGACGAAGCTGACAAAGTAAATCCATGCATAAGGGTTTAATTCCATGCCCGTATACATAATATCTGTCCAGTCTTCTAGCGTAACGATGCGGAACAGTGTTAACAGCGATAAACCCAGTGTTTCCCAGTGTCGGGGGTCATGCTGGTGAAAAAGGTGGTAGCCGGCAACGGCATACACATAAAAGATAATGCCCATTAGAATGACGATGTGCCCCATACTTGGGATCGAACGGATCAGGGTAGAGATAATGATGCGTAATTCTGGAATTGTTGAGACCAGCCTTAACACCCGGAGTAATCGTGCCAGCCGGGCCACCATCGCTAACTCGCCCGTTGCAGGAATCAGTGCAAGGACGATGATCGTGAAATCAAATAGATTCCAGCCAACACCAAAGTAGCGTCCGAAGTGGGGGGTGACAGCGTAAATTTTAATGGCGGCTTCCAAAACAAACGCCGCAAGCACGATCTGATTAATAAGCGTTAAGACCCCGCCATATTCCGCCATAATCGAGGGTGATGTTTCTAAACCGAGTACAACGGCACTGATCAAAATCAGAGCAACAATGAGATACTCGAATGCGCGTGTGATGACAATACGCTGACAAAACGCCTGCATAGTGACTTCCTTCTCGTCAATACGTTATTGAGTCAGTGGGTGAAGGCCGTTGGCAACCATTTGTGCGGCCCGGAACAGGGCGCGCCCTTTGGTCAGGGTTTCCTGCCATTCTGTTTCAGGGATCGAATCATAGACGATCCCGCCGCCTGCTTGAATATATAACGTATTGTTTTTAATCACAGCCGTTCGAATGGCAATGGCAACATCCATATTGCCTTGCCAGGAAAGGTATCCCACCGCGCCGGAGTAGATTCCGCGTTTGACGGGCTCAAGTTCATCGATGATTTCCATGGCGCGAATTTTTGGTGCGCCGCTGAGTGTGCCTGCCGGGAAGGTTGCACGCAATACGTCAAGCGCCTGCAGACCGGGTTTCAATTTACCGGTGACGTTGGAAACAATATGCATCACTTGTGAGTAGCGTTCGATGCTCATTTGGTCGGTGACTTTGACGGAACCTGTTTGGGCAATGCGGCCGACATCATTCCGGCCCAGATCAATCAGCATCAAATGCTCGGCAATTTCCTTTTCGTCAGCGAGCAACTCTTTTTCCAGCGCGACGTCTTCAGCGGTATCTTTGCCCCGGCGGCGGGTACCTGCTAATGGGCGAACCGTTGCCATACCTTCTTCCAGACGGACCAAAATTTCTGGCGAGGATCCAACAATCTGGTGGTCTCCAAGGTCGACAAAGTACAAATACGGTGAGGGGTTGAGATGTCTCAGCGCGCGGTAAAGGTCGATCGGGTCGTATTCAAAATGAATGGACATGCGTTGAGAAGGAACGACCTGCATAACATCGCCGTCAATAATGTATTGACGGATTTTATCCACAGCGGCTTTGTAGTAGGCCTCATTTTCAGGGGAAATGAAGTCTTTCTCGGTGATAGCGGTGACGACCGGCTTTTTCTCTGTAGACGGGATCGGTTGTTTAAGTGCGGATTCAATCTCACCAAGGCGGGTCTGTCCCTGCGTGTAGGCTCCTTCTGTTGCAGGGTCAATCTGTAAAATGATGTGTAACATACCGCTGAGGTTATCAAACACGATCACTTCATCGGAGACCATTAAAAGAATATCCGGCGCACCGATCGGATCTGGCTTGGCGCATTTGCCAAGTCGCGGTTCAATATAGCGGATGGTGTCGTAACCGAAGTAACCTACGAGTCCACCGGCAAAACGCGGGAGATCTTCGGTGCTATAAACCCGGTATTGTGTTTGGTAGTCCTCAATCCATTTGAGTGGATCTTCAACCTCATGGGTGTCTGTCACTTCGCCATCCACTTTGACGGTAACGGTATTTTCCCGAACTTCTAAGATGCGTTGGCAAGGTAAGCCGATGATGGAGTAGCGCCCCCATCGTTCGCCACCTTGTACAGACTCGAATAGATAACTGAAAGGTGTGGCGGCCAGTTTGAGATATACAGACAAAGGGGTATCAAGGTCTGCAAGCACGGAGCGGGTCAGTGCAACACGGTTATAGCCCTGGCGGGCGAGGTTTTCGAATTGTTCGGGTGACATGGCAGTCTCTTACATAAATCAAGTTATAGAATAGGCGCTTGAGCAAAAAAAAAGGGTTACCCCAGTCGCCATCGCCATATAACCGAATTGTAAGTGTTGCCGTTGTCTGTGAACATGTTTTGTGAAGCGATTAGTGTGAGGCCATATGGTAACTGGCTGAGTGCCAGAGTCAAGTAGCGTGACGCTGTTGACTGGTTTATCCTTGATGCCAGTCTAATTTTAATATTTTGGTGATGGGAGCTAGCATGGACTTTAGTTTTACTGAAGAGCAGAACGCCATACGGGATACCGCCAAACGTTTTGCGGTCGAGCATTTGCTGCCGGCTTATCAGCAACGTGAACGAGAGGGGGAAATGTCCCGTTCTGCCATCAAAATGATGGGGGAACTGGGTTTGATAGGTGTTGAGTTACCGGAAGCGTTCGGCGGATTGGGTGCCGATTGCCAAACTTGCGGTGTCATAATGGAAGAAATCTCGCGCGGTGATTTCAATATGGCGAGTATTCAAATTATGGCCGGTCTGAATGGGCAGATGATCTGTGATCATGCCCATGCAGATTTGGCTCATGAATGGGTTCCACGCATTATTAGTGGCGATGCGCTTGTGGCCATTGCGCTTACAGAGCCGCATGCCGGGTCCGATGCCGTCAATTTAAAGCTGGAAGCGCGAAAAAGCGGCGATAAGTATCTTTTAAATGGAGAGAAAACTTCCATTTCGCTCGCAACCCAGGCCGATGTCACGATTGTATTTGCTCGCACCAGCGATGATGGCGCCCACGGCGTCACGGCCTTTTTGGTCCCGATGGATTTGCCTGGTATTTCAACCAGTGCCTTCAACGACGTGGGTGGTAAATCGATTGGGCGGGGATCTATTTTTTTTGATCAGGTGGAAGTGCCTGCCAAAAATGTCATGGGTGATGTTGGGCAGGGCTTTAAAATTGTGATGCATGGTTTTGATTACAGTCGAGTCCTGATTGGGATGCAATGTTTGGGTGCGGCCATGCAATCGGTGGAAGAAACCTGGGCCTACGTAGCTGAGCGGGAGGCTTTTGGTCGGCCTATCGCCAAATTTCAGGGGGTGAGCTTTCCGTTGGCAGAGGCCGAGACAGACCTGGCGATGGGACGGTTTCTTTGTTACGAAGCATTGTGGCGCCGGGATCAAAGCCTGCCGCACACAAAAGAAGCCGCAATGTGCAAGTGGTGGGCGCCCAAAAAAGCCCACGATATCCTGATACAGTGTGTTTTATTGCACGGCCACGCAGGGTGGGGAGACGATTACCCGCATCAGCAACGTATGCGCGATGTCATGGGCCTACAAATCGGTGACGGTACAGCACAAATCCAGAAGATGGTGATTGCGCGTGAAGTGGCAGGCAAAGTAACCGTTTCACACGTTTAAATCATCGGGCAACTTAATTTATCACTATAAACTTTGAACTGAGGAGCAAAAATGGATATTGATTATTCTCCAGAGGACCTTGCATTCAGGCAGGAGGTAAAAGACTGGTTTGAAGCCAATTTAACCCCTGACCTGAAAGCGGCGGCTGAGTCGGGCGCTGATCTGGGTGGCGCTGTCTCCATTGATCAAATGGTCGCCTGGGCTAAAAAACTTTCGGAAAAGGGTTGGTTGGCGCCCAGCTGGCCCAAAAAATACGGTGGGCCGGGCTGGAGCACGACTCAACTCTATATTTTCAATGAAGTGCGAGCAGAAGTAGGCGCTCCAATGCCGTTTTCAATGGGGGTTGCCATGCTCGGCCCCGCCCTCATGAAATTCGGTACACCTGAGCAAAAGGACCAGTACTTGCCCAAAATTTTGAGCTTTGAAGACTGGTGGTGTCAGGGGTATTCAGAACCGGGTGCGGGCTCGGATCTGGCCAGCTTGAAGCTGAGTGCCGTGCCTGATGGCGACGATTATGTGCTGAACGGATCCAAGATCTGGACAACCTACGCCCATTATGCAAACCGTATGTTTTGTTTGGTGAGGACCAACGCGGAAGGCAAAAAGCAGGAAGGCATTAGTTTTATTCTGTTGGATATGGATACGCCCGGACTCGATATCCGGCCGATCATCTCTATCGACGGTGCGCACCACCTGAATCAAGTATTTTTTGACAATGTCCGTGTTCCAAAGCGCAATCTGGTGGGTGAGGAAGGTCAAGGGTGGACCGTTGCAAAATTTCTTTTAACACACGAGCGCAGCAGTATTTCCGGTGTTGCCGAGTCCACTGCCAATATCAAACGCATTCGCCGTATTGCGCGTGAGCATGGGTATGATGACGATCTGCAAATGCAGCTGAAAATTGCCTCTTCTGATTTGGACTTGATGGCGCTGAGATATACCGAATTTCGCATGTTGTCTGGCCTCGAAAGTGGTCAGGTTCCTGGTGCCGAGTCATCCATGCTCAAAATTAAAGGTACTGAGTTACAACAGGCCATCAGCGAGTTGCGTGTCGATATGGCCGGACATTATGCCTATCCCTGGCATGCGGATACAGCCGTCGGGCCTGAAGACTTTCGCTATGCGACGCAAGTGTATAACTTTGGGCGAGCTTCAACCATTTATGGCGGCAGTTCGGAAGTTCAATACGGTGTACTGGCTAAAATGGTCTTAGGGCTTTAAGGAGGAGAAATTCATGGATTTGTCATTTTCAGAAGAGCAGCTCCTCATCAAAGAGTCTGTTGAAAAATTTATTGAAAAAGATTACGACTTTGATACGCGTAATAAACTATTGGAGACCGAAGAGCGATTCAGTCGGAGTAATTGGAAATCGTTTGCTGAACTTGGCTGGTTAGGCGTCGCCTTGCCGGAAGAGTTTGGTGGTTTTGACGGTGGACCGGTAGAAACCATGCTGGTGATGGAAGCCTTTGGCAGCGGTATGGTGCTTGAGCCCTACATCAGTTCTGTGGTTTTGAGTGGCAGCATCATTAACTTGGGCGGCAGTGCTGAGCAAAAGAAGGCACTCTTGCCACCCCTGATGGAAGGTGACTTGCTTTTAGCGACTGCATTTACAGAAAAAGAACCGGCCTATGCACCGGCCACTGTCAGCGTGAAGGCAGAAAAACAGGGTGATAATTACATCATTAATGGTGACAAGGTCATGGTTATTGATGCGCCCTCGGCAGACAAGCTGATTGTTTCTGCCCGAACAGCGGGTGAAGCGACAGACCCCTCCGGCCTATCCCTGTTTTTGGTTGACGCGAATGCTCCGGGTATTACATTAGCCGGTTACAACACCATGGATGGCGCTCGGGCAGCCAATATTACTTTTGCCAATGTTCAGGTGAGCGCCAGCGACCTGATTGGTGAAGCCGGGAATGGTTACGAAACGCTCAGCCGTGCCATTGAGTTGACAACCGCAGCACTGTGCGCACACGCCGTAGGCATGATGCAGAGCGCTTATCAGGCAACGTTGGACTATGTTAAAACGCGTGAGCAATTTGGTGTGCCCATCGGCAAATTTCAGGTTCTCCAACACCGATTGGTGGACATGTATATGGCTTTGGAGCAGGCGCGTTCCATGGTTTACATGGTGTCGATTGATGTGGCAAGCAATGATGCCCTCACTCGCCAAAAAGCGGTTTCTGGCGCAAAAGCCTATGTTGGCAAGTGTGCACGGCTGATTGCTCAGGATTCCGTTCAAATCCATGGTGGAGTCGGTATGACCGAAGAGCTGAATGTCGGTCACTACTTTCGTAACCTTACGTTATTTTGTAACGCATTGGGCAGCACGGATTATCACTTGAAGTGCTATGCCGAGCTTACAAAATAACCCAATCTTCTGAGGGTAGCCGGGTGAGTCAGGACAGAGTAATTTCGCCGCAGTCAGACGCTGTGGAATCGGTTCAAGAAAAGGCCATACGGCCACATCGCCTGTCTGACTACAGAGGCCAAAAACGTGCGCGTGAGCAAATGGAAATTTTTATTGCCGCGGCACGTGAGCGCAATGACCCTTTGGATCACTTGCTCATCTTTGGCCCGCCCGGCTTGGGTAAAACAACACTGGCGAATATCGTAGCCCACGAAATGGGGGTGCATATTCGCCATACCTCTGGTCCGGTACTTGAGCGCCCGGGCGACCTGGCCGCCTTGCTGACCAATGTTGAGCCTAACGACGTTTTGTTTATAGATGAAATCCATCGTCTCAGCGCTGTGGTTGAGGAAGTTTTGTATCCTGCTATGGAGGACTGTCAGCTGGACATCATGATTGGTGAAGGGCCGGCAGCGCGTGCGATCAAATTAGACCTGCCACCTTTTACCTTGATCGGCGCGACGACTCGGGCCGGCTTATTGACATCGCCCTTGCGCGATCGTTTTGGCATTGTGCAGCGGCTTGAGTTCTACCACGCCGAAGACCTGGCCGCCATTGTTGTGCGTTCTGCGGCGATTCTGGGTGTCCAGATCGATCAAGCAGGTGCAATGGAAGTGGCGCAAAGGTCACGAGGAACGCCGCGCATTGCTAATCGATTGCTGAGGCGGGTGCGTGACTATGCACAAGTGCGAGCAGAGGGCGCCATTAATAAAACGGTTGCCAGCGAAGCGCTGGACATGCTGCAAGTCGATTCGCTTGGGCTGGACAATATGGATCACCGGCTTTTGTTAGCCATCATCGAAAAGTTTGATGGGGGGCCTGTGGGGGTAGAAAACCTCGCCGCCGCCATTGGTGAAGAAGCGGGTACTATTGAAGATGTGATCGAGCCTTATTTAATCCAGCAAGGGTTTATGATGCGTACACCCCGTGGCCGGGTAGTAACGGGCAGAACTTACCAAAGCCTGGGTTTACCTCAACCCGAGGAACGTAACCCACCGGAGGAGGAAGAGCAAACCTCTCTTTTCTCATGATCAACTGAGATGAACTTAGGGACTGACTTTGACGTATTAACCCAAGTCTATCAATGGCTTTGTGATGGAAAGCGGCCTTATCTGTTTACAGTGATTGAAACATGGGGGTCTTCACCCCGACCTGTAGGTGCCCATATGGCGCTCGAGCCGGAGAGTGGCCAGATTGCCGGGTCTGTCTCAGGTGGTTGTGTTGAAGAGGAGTTACTGGCCATGGTTCGCCAGCACGATATCCCTGATCAACCTGTTTTCGAATGTGTGTTTGGCGATAGCCCTGATCAGGCGGCCCGATTACAGCTGCCCTGTAATAGTATTTTGCGCATCGTGGGGGAGCGGCCGGATGATACGGCTCAATTGCAAACGATACTGCGTTCGATTACTGAGCGAGATTGTCTTGAGCGCGAGTTGAATCTGGTCACAGGTGAAGTCAAACTCAACAAAGCCGTGTCGGCATTCAACGAATCGACCGTTTTGGAAGAGGGCTTAGTCAAAAAAATATACGGGCCATTGTGGGAGCTGATGGTCATTGGCGCCACGGATATTGCCCGCTACCTGGCGGATTTTGCACCCTCACTAGGCTATCGAATGACAGTGTGTGAGCCGCGGGAATCTTATCGAAACACGTGGGATTTGGCTCAGATTCAGCTTGACTCTGGCATGCCGGATGACGTGGTGGTGGCGCGGGTTAACCACGCTCGGTTTGCCGTTCTGGCTTTAACCCATGATCTGAAGCTTGATGACATGGCTTTATTGACGGCGCTGGAGTCGCCAGCTTTTTATGTCGGTGCCATTGGTTCAAAAAAAACGGATGCCGCACGGCGGGAAAGGTTAGCTTTGCTTGATATGCCAGCCGCTGCGATTAATCGGCTGAAAGGTCCGGTTGGCTTGCCGATTGGTAGTAAATCCCCACCTGAAATTGCCATTTCAATTCTTGCAGAGCTGGTTAAAATAAGATCGATCAAATAAAGTGCAGCGGTGATTGGGTTCCGCGTGGTGGAACTTTCGTGTAGGAGTTTAGGACTTAAGCAGTGAATGAAGGCAGTTATACGGAAGGCGTCTTTTCTTGGCCGGTGCGGGTTTATTATGAAGATACCGACTTTGCCGGCGTTGTTTATTATGCCAATTACCTCAAATTCATGGAGCGCAGTCGAACGGAATACTTGCGTTTTTTAGGCGTGGAGCAGGATACTTTACGGACTGAGAGCAACTGCATTTTTGTGGTTCGACAAGCACTGGTTGATTTCCACCAAGCTGCACGCTTTAACGACGCACTGAATGTTCAAACATCCGTCAAATTGAAAAAAAAGGCCAGTATCCTGTTTCATCAGCGTATTGAAAAAGCAGAAAAAAAGGGGGGAAGCCTGTTGATTTGTTCGGCTGATGTCACCATTGCCTGTGTGGATGCAGGTACTTTTCGACCCATGAGGATTCCTCGTTTTTTATTGGAGATGTTTGAGCGTGACAGCTGATCTTTCACTGATTCATTTGATTGCAAATGCCAGTGTGCTGGTGCAGGTGGTCATGGCTTTGCTCTTTCTGGCCTCTATTCTTTCCTGGGCCGTCATTTACGGCAAGTCGCGGCAACTCAATCTGGCAAAAAAAGAAGCCGACCGGTTTGAAGAGGTTTTCTGGTCCGGAGGGGATGTGGGTGATATCTATAAAAACCTACACCCGCGGCGCGATGAACTCAAAGGAATGGAGCGCATTTTTGAAGCGGGTCTCTCGGAATATGCACGCTTGCACCGGCAAACGCGTGATCCGGAATCGGTCATTAGCGGTGCTCAGCGGGCGATGAGGACCACCCTTGCCAGAGAAACCGATGAGATCGAAGCCAATTTATCCTTTCTTGCTACCGTCGGCTCAACCAGCCCGTATGTAGGCTTGTTTGGTACCGTCTGGGGTATCATGAATTCTTTCCGTGCGCTCGGAAATGTTCAACAAGCGACACTGTCAATGGTAGCGCCTGGCATCGCTGAGGCACTCATTGCCACGGCGATGGGGCTTTTTGCCGCTATTCCGGCCGTGATTGCTTATAATCGGTTTGCTAATCAGGTCAACCGTCTATTGAGCAGTTACGATAACTTTATCGAAGAGTTTTCTACCTTGTTGCAGCGTCAGATCTATGCCAGCAAGGAAAAGAAAAGCCAAGTGTCATGAGTAAACAGGCTGCGTCACGAAAAGCACCTATGTCGGAAATTAACGTCGTCCCTTACATTGACGTTATGTTAGTTTTACTGGTGATCTTTATGATTACGGCGCCACTGTTGAAAACAGGTGTGGAGATTGACCTGCCTGATGCCGCCGCTAAGCCACTGGATGCTGATCAGAAAGATCCGATCATTCTAACGGTCAACAAAGAAGGACTGTTGTTCTTGAACATCGGCGATGATCCTGATCAGTCGCTTTCTGCCGAAGCGGTCATGATCAAAGTCTCAGCCATCCTCAAAAACAGGCCAGGCGCTCCCGTGCTGGTGGCAGGCGATACAGGGGTGGATTATGGCGCCGTGATTCGAGGTATGACAATCCTGCAAACAGCGGGCGTCAAGCAGGTTGGCTTGATGACGGAGCCGGGTCAATAAGCGTATGCTCTGGGAAATGTTGAAAAAACACCCATGGGCAATTGGGATATCGGTTTTAGGCCATGTGATTGTCATTGCGGTATTGATAATCAGTTTAGATAGCCGCCCTAAGCCTTTATCCGTTGAATCTGGAGCCGAGCCTATAAAAGCGGTAGTCGTCGATGAAAAGAAAATTGACGAGGAAGCCCAAAAGCTGAAAGCATTAGCGGAAAAGAAAAAAACTGAAGCTTTGGCAAAAGAAAAGAAAGAGCAAGAAGCTTTACGTAAGCTACAGGCCGAAAGGGAAAAAGAAGAAGCCCGCCTGAAGCAGGCCGAGCAGGAGCGCGCCGCACTGGAGAAAAAGCGAGAAGAAGAAGCGGCTCGGCTGGCCGAGATCGAAAAACAACGAAAGGCAGAAGCTGAAAAAAGAGCAAGAGAACAGCAAGAAGCTGAAGCAAAACGTCAGGAAGAAGAAAAGCGTTTAGCTGCGGAAAAAGCCAAACAAGAAGCCGAAGCAAAACGCAAGAAGGAGGAAGAAGCAGCACGAAAGGCTGCTGAGCGGCAGCGCATCGCCGAACTGGAAGCAGAACGTGCTCGAGAAGAAGCAAGGGTAAGGGAGTTGGCAGAAAAACGCGCGAGTGAAACGAGCCGTCAGGAAGCCCGCCGCCTGGAGGGTTTGAATGCCCAATACGAAACGGCCATCAAACAAAAGATTCAACGTAACTGGATTAAGCCACCTGGCGTACCTAGCGGTATAAAGTGTGAAGTCTCTGTGATCCAGTTGCCAACAGGTGACGTCATTGCTGTGAGCGTGGAGAGTTGTACGGGAGGCGGGGAAAGTTTACGGCGCTCTGTTGAAAATGCGGTGAGAAAGTCGGATCCTTTACCGCAGGCACCTGACCCTAAACTGTTTCAACGTCAAATACAAATAACATTTTCAGCGGATAGTTAATAGATGAAAAGAGATCGACGTTTACTAAATACGCTACTTGGCCTGTTGCTTATTTTCGTGGCCGTTCCAGCCAATGCTGTTCTAAAAATAGAAATTACTCAGGGCACAGAAGGGGCGTTGCCTATCGCCATTGTTCCCTTTGGCTGGGAAGGGCCAGGCGATCCCCCAGAAGATATCGCCGGAATTGTGGCAGCCGATTTATCACGCAGTGGTGCTTTTGCACCGATTCCGTTTGATCGTTTGGTCGCGCGTCCTGAAAGTGGTGCAGCCGTTAACTTTCAAAACTGGAAAGTGACGGGTGTTGAGAGTTTGGTCATTGGGCACATGAAATTGACTGGCCCAGGCACTTACGTGATTCAGTTTCAATTATTTGATGTGTATAAAGAGCAGCAGCTCCTTGGCTTCAGCTTCCCTGTAAAGAGTGAATCCCTGCGCGTTGTCGCACATGAGATCAGTGATCTGATTTATGAAAGGTTGATTGGTATACGGGGTGCATTTAATACCCAGGTTGCCTATATTACGGCGCGTAAAACGTCCAATGGCGGGAAAAAATATGTGCTCGAACTTTCGGATGCAGACGGGTATGCCCCGGCAGAAATTCTTTCATCTACACGGCCGTTGATGTCGCCTGCCTGGTCGCCAGACACTTTACGTATTGCATACGTATCTTTCGAAAATAAAGAAGTTGCGGCAATTTATACGCAAGTCATCGGGACAGGTGTACGACGTAAGATATCTTCTGTAAAAGGGATTAATGGATCTCCTGCCTGGTCTCCTGACGGCAAGTGGCTGGCTTTAACGCTTTCACACAAAGGCAATCCAGATATTTATGTGATGGAGCTTGCCAGTGGAAGAACCCGGCAAGTGACGCGTAGTCGTGCAATTGATACCGAGCCTGCCTGGTCTGCTGATGGGCAGTCGATTATTTTTACCTCGGACCGTAGTGGGTCGCCACAAATTTACGAAATCGCCATGACAGGAGGCGCGGCTAAACGGTTAACATTTGAAGGCCGGTATAATGCCAGCCCTGCAATATCACCCGATGGAAAAACACTGGCAATGGTCCATTTTAATCAAGGGAAATACCAGATTGCGGTCCTGGATCGCCCATCTGGAGTGCTGCGAGTTTTGACTGATGGACAATTGGACGAGTCACCCAGTTTCGCACCGAATGGCAGTATGATTTTGTATGCGACTCAATATCGCGGCCGGGGAGTTTTGGGTGCGGTCTCAACAGATGGCCGGGTGCAGCAACGATTTACTTTTGCCGAAGGTGATGTCCGGGAACCGTCGTGGTCGCCTTATATTCAATAGCATTGGAACAGAGAAGGTCATCGATACTTTGAATGAAAAGTGGTTTGGGAAGCCTTCCTGGTAAAGAAAAAACACAAAGGAGAATAAATGTGAAACAACGTATTTTAGTCACTTTAGCGGTGCTGATCCCTCTTTTTCTTTCAGCATGTGGTACAGCGAATAACCAGCCTGTTGATACTGCGCCAACACCTGTACAAGCTGAGCCGGAGTCTCCAACGCCTGCGCCTGTGTCATCTACGCCGCCGGAGAGTACAACAGGGTTTACCCGGGAGGCGTTGTTTGACCAAACAAGTGTTTTGGCAGACAGAATTATTTATTTTGACTTTGATAAGAGTGAAATCAGGCCAGAATATATGACAATTATCGAAAACCATGGTGAGTATTTAGCCACCTACCCTGATGTGAAAGTTCGCCTGGAAGGACATACCGATGAACGCGGATCTCGGGAGTACAATATTGCTTTGGGTGAGCGCAGGGCTCTTTCTGTGAGACAGATGTTACTGCTTCAGGGCGTTAGTGAAGATCAGATTACAACGATAAGCTTTGGTGAAGAGCTACCCGCCTTGGATGGTCATGATGAAAGTGCTTGGTCGCGAAACCGGCGTGTTGAATTTGTTTACGATGCTAATTAACCCATAACCAGGTGAACCGATGATCAAGTTTCCACACTATCTGCTGTTAGCTCTAACAAGCGTCTCCATCATTTTTCCATGGTCTGCCTTTGCGGATCAGAATGAAGGCAGGGGCTCAAATCTTGAGCAGCGCGTTCAAAAGATCGAACGGATCATAGACAATAAAGTACTGGTGGACTTGATTCAGCGCATTACTTCACTAGAAGAGGAAGTCAGCCAGCTTCGCGGTGAGATTGAAAGCCAGAACCATGCCCTTGAAATGATGAAAAAGCGGCAAAGAGACCTTTACCTTGATAGCGATCGTCGGTTAAGAGAGCTTGAAAATAGATCGGGTTCGGCGTCATTGGGTCAAGATGCTTCCTCAGCAGAAGTCAATGCGCCCGAACAAGCGGTCGCTTCAACAGGAACAGGAGGGCCTTCCGCTCCGGTGCCAACTCAAGCCGACAGTGCGCAGGAAAAGGCTGCGTATAATAAGGCTTTTAATTTCCTTAAAGAGGGGCGTTACGCAAAAGCGATTGAGTCATTTGGCAGTTTTCTCGTTGCCTACCCATCGGGTGACTATTCCGATAATGCGCGTTATTGGCTAGGGGAATCGAAGTATGTTTCGCGCCTTTACCCAGAAGCTGTCGCCGATTTTGAACGAGTGGTCAAAGATCATCCGCAGAGCCCTAAAGTAGCCGATGCGAAGCTAAAAATTGGTTATGCCTACTACGAGCTCAAACGCTGGAATGAAGCAAAATCTATTCTGAGCAACTTGGTTGCGGAATATCCGGATACGCCAATTGCACGCTTGGCAGCTAAGCGGCTTGAACGTATTGGGAAAGAGGGCCATTGATCTGCTTTGAGATCTCTAAGGCCCCAGCCCAACGATTAAGATAAAATTTACAATTGTCTCTTTGACTCCTGGTCATTCTACGTTATCATTGTCGTTTTAGATCAGGGCCGTTAGCTCAGTCGGTAGAGCATCTGACTTTTAATCAGGTGGTCGAAGGTTCGAATCCTTCACGGCCCACCATCGCGCCATTTTTCCGAGTACGTTATTTCCTACCCTTTCACAGCTGTTTTTTTAGTTATGTTGTGACTTCCTTGTAATTTTCACCAAATAGCGCTGATTTACTTCTCAATAAAGGTTATTATATTGAGCTTATTTTTGTGACCAGCACGTGCTTTTGCCAAAGGCCTTTTCTTGGAGAGAGTTTCATGACAATTAATATCAACTTGTCAGCTTATGGAATTGAGGATGTCAAAGAGATTGTCCACAACCCATCGTATGACTTACTTTTTGCTGAAGAAACGGCGGAAGGCTTAAAGGGCTATGAAAAAGGGGTCGTCACGGACCTTGGTGCGGTTGCGGTTGATACAGGGATTTTTACAGGCCGCTCTCCAAAGGATAAATATATCGTTGAAGACGATGTAACACGCGAAACACTTTGGTGGTCTGGTCAGGGTAAGAATGACAATAAACCCCTAAATGAAGGCACATGGAAGCACTTAAAATCGCTTGTAGGGCAACAGCTTTCGGGTAAAAGACTTTTTGTTGTTGATACATTTTGTGGCGCTAATGAGAACACGCGTTTAAAGGTTCGATTTGTGACAGAAGTGGCCTGGCAAGCCCACTTTGTCAAAAACATGTTTATTCGCCCGACAGAGAGTGAATTGCAGGATTACCAACCGGATTTTGTCGTGTTAAACGGAGCTAAGACAACGAATCCGCAGTGGAAGGAACAAGGCTTGAACTCTGAAAACTTCGTTGCCTTTAATCTGACTGAAAAAATGCAGTTAATTGGCGGGACATGGTATGGCGGCGAAATGAAAAAGGGCATGTTCTCCATGATGAACTACTTTTTGCCGCTCAAGGGCATTGCATCTATGCATTGTTCTGCGAACGTTTGTGAAAAAGGCGATGTTGCGATCTTCTTTGGCCTGTCAGGCACAGGAAAAACTACACTTTCGACTGATCCCAAAAGGCAGCTAATTGGTGATGATGAACACGGCTGGGATGATGATGGTATTTTTAATTTTGAAGGCGGTTGTTACGCTAAAACCATTGGTTTAAGTGCCGAATCAGAGCCGGATATTTATCATGCAATTAAGCGCGACGCACTGCTTGAAAATGTTGTAGTCCGGGAAAGTGGCGTCGTTGACTTTAACAGTAACGAAAAAACAGAAAATACGCGCGTTTCATACCCTCTTTATCATATTGAAAACATTGTAAAGCCTGTTTCCAAAGCTGGGCATGCGAGCAAGGTGATTTTTCTGTCAGCTGATGCTTTTGGTGTGCTTCCACCGGTTTCAAAGTTGACCCCGGAGCAAGTCAAATACCACTTTTTATCCGGCTTTACGGCAAAGTTGGCCGGAACGGAGCGGGGAGTAACAGAGCCTACTCCCACCTTTTCGGCATGTTTTGGCGCTGCTTTCTTAACCTTGCACCCCACAAAATACGGTGAAATTTTAGAAAAACGCATGGCTGCATCGAATGCAACGGGTTATCTGGTGAATACAGGCTGGAACGGTACTGGAAAGCGTATTTCCCTCAGCGCAACCCGAAAAATTATCGATGCGATCCTGGATGATTCTATCGAGCAACAAGACTTCCAGCAGATTCCTGTTTTTAATCTTGCTGTTCCTCTCAGTCTTCCTGGCGTTGATGCAAACCTTTTAGATCCTCGATCAACATATCAAGATGCGGGTGAGTGGGAAGTAAAAGCGAAAGATCTTGCCGGTCGCTTTATCGAAAATTTCTCACGCTATACTGATAACGAGGAAGGCCGCTCGCTTGTAGCAGCAGGACCACAACTGTAACGACTGCGACGTTAAGGCTTGGAAGGTAGCTGACCATTTTTTAAAATGGCCAGCTTTGCTGTGATTCTTTCATAATCAGCAGATCCCGGTTGAGTTGTTTTCAAAGCGTATTTCAGCTGGTTGATCGCGTCTTCAATCTGATTCAATGCAATATGATAATCGGCCAAGGATTCTAAGCTGGCTGTTCTGTTGTTGGCTAACCCAGCACTTTTAGCTTGTAATTGAAAAAACTGCGCTGGAACCTGATCAAATGATCGGGTATAACTTGCCAAGTATTGGTAGGCCTTAGCGGGGCTCTTCTCGTCGATCAAAACTTCTGCATAGCGCCAAATAGCGGGCGAGAATTCAGGATAAGTTTTAAGCAATGCCTCGAACAGAATTTCTCCTTGTTGGAAGTTTTCCAGCCGGGCAACGCCTTCAGCCTCCAGTAGACGAATCAGAAGGTTTTCAGGATAGGTTGTTTTGAGTGCTTGTATAAATAACTTTGCCTCTTTGCTTTCTCCACTTTGTATCGCGGTAAGCGCTGCGCGATAACTATCTGATAGAGTCGGAGTCGTACGACCAGTTCCGTTTATGCTTTGTAAATGGAACGCTCTTTCTCGCTCGTTTGACAGGAGCCACTGTAGTCGAGCTTGAATCAGCTGGAAGTCAACGGTATTAATAACGTGGTTCCCGGAAGATAGAAGTGCGGCTCTGTTTTGAGCTTCTGCGATACGATTTTGCTCTAGAGGATGTGTGCGTAAAAACTCGATACTTTCTCTGCCATAACGGTTGTTTTGTGTTTGTAGTATTGAAAAGAATTCAGCCATACCGTTGGGAGAGTAGCCTGCCTGGGCCAACAGGTTAATACCAATGCGGTCTGCTTCGTATTCGTTTTTGCGCGTGAAGTTGATGCTATTTTGAGCGCTCGCAGCAATGCCTGCAGATAAGGCGGCTTGAGTCGCTGTTGAATTTTGAATACCGCCGAGGACAGCAATAAGGATGGCGGCGGCAAGAGGTAGATTCTGCTTGTTGGCTTCTTTAATGCGGTGAGCGATGTGCCGCTGAGTCACGTGAGCAATTTCATGTGCGATCACACCCGCGAGCTGACTTTCGTTTTGAGCCGACAGAATGGTGCCCGTATTAATGCCGATATATCCTCCAGGAACAGCAAAGGCGTTAATTCGACTGTCGTTAATTGTGAAAAAGTGGAATGTTTCGCTGCCGTGGTTACTGGCGTTAAGTAAGCGATTTCCCAAGCTTGTTATAAAGTAATTGGTTTCAGCATCATAGACAATATCAAGCTCTTTTCTGGCTTGAGCCATAAACGCTTGTCCCAGCTTCTTCTCTTCGGCAGGGGATATGACTAGGTCTACAGGTTCGCCGATGCTAGGGAGATTGACATCAGCAACGCCCAGTGTAGAAAATACAAGCGCTGACAGCGCTAGTAGGGGGCCGAACGTTCTACGTGTGTGCTTGACTCGTTGCTTGTTCACATAAGAAGATATTGCAAAGAATGATACTCACTTTACAGATCGTAGTTTCAGCTGGCAAGTTACGCCCGTGAAAGCTCGGTAAGCACCTGTCGTTCTTAAGTTCTGTTGTCATTAAATAAAGGGTCATGTGGAGGTGTCATGGTTGAGTATGAACACACACTTGATGTGAAGGGGTTACAGTGCCCGCTTCCCATATTAAAAGCAAAAAAGGCGCTCGCGCAGTTAGTCTCGGGAGAAGTTCTTTTTGTGATAGCCACTGACCCAGGATCAGTTCGAGACTTTGATGCGTTTTCCCGTCAGACAGGACATGCGATGTTGGAGTCCTACGAGCGAGACGGCAGCTATCATTTCCTGATAAAGAAATCCTGACCCGCTATTGCCGGGAGTAAATTGCTATCGTCCGTGTACGAAAGCATGTAAACCATGTAGAATTGCTCAGTTATTCGGTGTGATTTTTTTAGTTCAGTTAAACAGTGTTAACTCAGAGGTAAGTCCGTGAAGTTATCTGGTGGAGAGATTCTTATCCACGCCCTCGAAGAAGAGGGGGTTGAATATATTTTTGGCTATCCCGGTGGTGCCGTTTTACACATCTATGATGCGCTGTTTCGGCACGACAATATTCAACATATTTTGGTGCGCCATGAACAGGGAGCAACGCACGCTGCAGATGGATATGCACGGGCTACAGGTAAACCTGGTGTTGTACTTGTCACCTCGGGGCCGGGTGCTACAAATGCTGTAACAGGCATCGCGACAGCCTTTATGGACTCCATCCCGATGGTGATCATCACAGGCCAGGTTTCCTCGAAATTGATTGGTACGGATGCCTTCCAGGAAGTGGACTGTGTTGGGGTCACACGTCCGGTCGTTAAGCATAACTTCCTCGTAAATGATGTGACCAAACTGGCCGAGACAGTCAAAAAAGCATTTTATGTCGCGCAAACTGGGCGGCCGGGGCCGGTTGTCGTTGATGTCACAAAGGACGCGACGGACCCGAATATAAAAGTGCCCTATATCTACCCTAAAAAAGTGGAAATGCGTTCGTACAATCCAACTTTGGTCGGACACCCTGGACAAATACGCAAAGCAGTGGACCTTTTACTCAAGGCAAAGCGCCCAATGATCTATTATGGTGGTGGTGTTGTACTGGGCGAGGCCTCTGCTGAGTTAACAGAGCTTGCACGGCTACTTGGCTATCCCGTCACAGGCACATTGATGGGGTTAGGTGCTTACCCGGCAACTGATGAGCAATTTGTTGGCATGTTGGGTATGCATGGAACCTATGAGGCTAATATGGGAATGCACCATTGCGATGTATTGTTTGCAGTGGGGGCACGGTTTGATGACCGCATCACGGGTGAAATCAGCTCGTTTTGTCCACATGCCGAAATTATTCATATCGATATTGATCCGGCGTCGATCTCCAAGAATGTTCGCGTAGATGTACCCATTGTCGGGCATGTCAAAAAAGTACTGACAGATATGCTGGAAATGGTGCGTGAAACCGACAACCGGGGTGAGGCAGCAGTCTTTGCGCTGGATTCATGGTGGTCTCAAATTGATAAGTGGCGCTCTGTAAAAAGTCTGGAGTACGACCGCAGCAGCGACCTGATCAAGCCACAGTATGTGATTGAAAAACTGTGGGAAGTCACAAAGGGTGACGCGTATATCACCTCCGATGTTGGCCAGCACCAGATGTTCGTGGCGCAGTATTACAAATTTGATAAACCCCGCCGTTGGATAAACTCCGGTGGTTTAGGCACGATGGGGTTTGGATTACCGGCTGCAATGGGCGTCAAACTAGCATTCCCAGAAGCAGATGTTGCATGTGTGACGGGTGAGGGCAGTATTCAAATGTGTTTGCAGGAACTGTCTACCTGTCTGCAATACGATGCACCCGTAAAAATCATCAACCTCAATAATGGCTACCTGGGGATGGTCAGGCAATGGCAGGAATTTTCCTACAACAGCCGTTACTCGCATTCCTATGTTGATGCCTTGCCGAACTTCTCCAAACTAGCCGAGAGTTATGGGCATATTGGTATGAAAGTTGACAAGCTGAGCGATGTGGAACCCGCCTTGAAGGAAGCTTTTGCACAGAAAGATCGCCTTGTCTTTTTAGACCTGCTGGTTGACCCTTCTGAAAATGTCTACCCGATGATTGAAAATGGCAAAGGCCATCATGAAATGCGTGTTAGACCTGGTCAGGAGTCAATATCATGAGTCGTCATATCATTTCCATACTCCTTGAAAACGAATCAGGCGCGCTGTCACGCGTGGCAGGCTTATTCAGCGCACGCGGGTACAACATAGAATCCTTAACAGTAGCGACAACTCACGACCCTACTTTGTCGCGCATGACTGTCGTGACTGCCGGTTCCGATGAAGTGATCGAACAAATTACCAAACAGCTCAACAAACTCGTCGATGTTGTCCGCTTAACCGACCTGACAGAGTCATCGCACATCGAGCGCGAATTAATGATGGTGAAGCTCAAGGCCACAGGTGACTATCGTGAAGAAATCAAACGGTTAAGCGATATTTTCCGTGGAAAAATTATTGATGTCACTGAAAGCAGCTACATTGTTGAGTTAACGGGAGATAGCGGTAAGCTGGATGCCTTTATCCAATCGGTTGATGAAAGTGTCATTCTCGAAGTTGTCCGCTCAGGTGTAACGGGCATTTCACGCGGTGAAAAAAGCCTAAAATTCTAATTCCTCACTGTGAGGATCAAGTCTAGTTGGAGAAACAATGAACGTTTATTACGATAAAGACGCCGATCTGTCTAT
The DNA here is from genome assembly GCA_002432635.1 of Halothiobacillaceae bacterium UBA5861. Taxonomy (GTDB): domain Bacteria; phylum Pseudomonadota; class Gammaproteobacteria; order UBA5861; family UBA5861; genus UBA5861. Next base: position 97,692 of record DJFX01000055.1, read on the forward strand.
CATTCAAAGTAAAAAAGTCGCCATTATTGGTTATGGATCGCAAGGCCATGCGCATGCCAATAACTTGAAAGACTCAGGTGTCAGCGTAGTGGTTGGGCTGCGTGAAGGTTCCTCTTCGGCGGTCAAAGCACAGAATGCAGGTTTAGAAGTGAAGCCTATCGCCGAGGCTGTTGCGGCTGCGGACCTCATCATGGTCTTAGCGCCAGATGAACATCAGTCAGCTTTATACGAAGAGCAAATTGAGCCGAATATCAAAAAGGGATCGGTACTGGCATTTGCCCATGGCTTTAATGTTCATTTTGAAGTCATCGAAGCACGTCCTGACCTCGATGTCATCATGATTGCTCCCAAAGGCCCTGGCCATTTAGTGCGCTCAACCTACACACAGGGTGGTGGTGTCCCCAGCTTGATTGCCATCGCGCAAGATGCCAGCGGCCAAGCACGTGAAATTGCACTTTCTTACGCAGTAGCGAATGGCGGTGGCCGTGCGGGAATCATTGAAACCACTTTCCGTGAAGAAACAGAGACGGATTTGTTTGGTGAACAAGCAGTGTTGTGTGGTGGCGTAACAGCTTTGGTACAGGCAGGGTTTGAAACGTTGACGGAAGCAGGTTATGCGCCTGAAATGGCGTATTTCGAGTGCCTGCACGAACTCAAGCTCATCGTTGACCTCATGTATGAAGGCGGCATTGCCAACATGCGTTACTCTATCTCTAATACCGCTGAATATGGTGATTTAACGCGCGGCCCTCGAGTGGTTAATGAAGAAACGAAAGCAGAAATGAAACGTATCCTGGCTGAAATTCAGCGTGGTGAGTTCGCCCGTGAATTTATTCTGGAAAATAAAGCGGGCGCCGCAACCTTGAAAGCCAAGCGCCGTATTGGACGTGAGCATCCCATTGAAGCGGTGGGAGAAAAGCTGCGCGCCATGATGCCTTGGATCGCGGCATCGCGTATTGTTGATAAAAGTAAAAACTGATTCGATCAATCTGCTGGGTGGCGTTAATGGCCACCCACGCTCTCTTGGGGGCTCAGCGTAACCTTTATGGATTCTGATACAGACGAAAAGAAACCACGCCGCGCCATCTATCTCCTGCCCAACCTACTGACAACCAGCGCACTTTTCGCAGGTTTTTTTGCCATTATTTCCGCTATGGAAGGGCACTACCAGAATGCGGCGATTGGCGTCATTTTAGCAATCATTCTGGACGGCCTGGATGGGCGCATAGCCCGTTTAACCAATACACAATCTGATTTCGGGGCCGAGTACGACAGCCTTGCTGATGTGGTCTCATTTGGGGTTGCACCTGCTCTTATTGTCTATGAATGGTCGCTTTCTGGGCTACGAGATCAGGGGTTTATTCAGTTAGGGTGGGCCGCTGCGTTTTTGTATGTGGCCTGCGCGGCTTTAAGATTGGCGCGTTTCAATACTGGAATCGCCCAAAGTGATAAACGCTTTTTTCAGGGTTTGGCTAGCCCGGCAGCCGCTGCCGTCATTGTGACGCTAGTTTGGATGGCGGTTGATACCGGAATCAGTGGTAGTGAGTTGATTCCCGTTGCCTTGATCGTAACCGTAGGGACAGGGTTGCTAATGGTCAGCAAATTTACCTATTACAGTTTTAAAGATATTGGCTCTTACATGAGGATATCTTTTTTGATGTTGTTAGCGATTGTTTTTATTTTTGTTTTTGTATCATTGGACCCACCTAAAGTGGCCTTTGGCGGGTTTGTACTTTATGCCTTATCTGGCCCGGTCTGGTTTCTTTGGCGCTGGTTCCGGCGTCGTGTAAACTGAATTTTTGTGCTGATGGCCTTTATCTTTCTTATGCGCAGTGCATCATAAGGCGATTAAAATACATTGAAAAAAACAGCGTGATCGAATGGTTCAGCCGACGAGGTAAGAAGATTTGCCACAGCACTTTTAGTAGTGGTGCGACTTAATTACGAATAAAACAGGTTGGAAGAGAATCGATGGAAAAACCGGAAAAACTCATTATTTTTGATACGACCATGCGGGATGGCGAGCAAAGCCCCGGCGCTTCAATGACGTTGGAAGAAAAGCTTCGTATTGCGACGCTTTTGGAGAAGATGCGTGTGGATGTGATCGAGGCTGGTTTTCCGATAGCGAGCCCTGGAGATTTTGAAGCAGTGAAAGCCGTTGCCGGGCGGATCAAGGATAGCACCGTTTGTGCGCTTGCCCGTGTCGCCTATGAAGACATTGATGCAGCCGGACAGGCCATCAAACCAGCGAATTCCGGGCGTATCCATACGTTTGTTGCAACCTCAGATATCCATTTAGAGCAAAAACTGCGAATGGACCCAGAGGATGTTCTCAAGCAAGCGGTTGCCGCGGTTAAACATGCCCGCAAGTACACGGACAATGTTGAATTTTCACCCGAAGATGCTGGGCGCTCTAATCTTGATTACTTGTGCCGTGTGGTTGAGGCTGTGATCAGCGCCGGTGCCCGTACCGTGAATATTCCCGACACGGTTGGCTACAATGTGCCCGAGCAGTTTGCTGAAAAAATCCGTTATTTGATGAACAACGTGCCTAACATCGACAAAGCGGTCGTGTCTATCCACTGTCACAATGACCTGGGTTTGGCTGTTGCGAACTCACTGGCTGCAATCCATGTGGGAGCCAGGCAAGTTGAATGCACAATTAACGGGTTGGGTGAACGTGCAGGCAATGCCTCGCTGGAGGAAATTGTCATGGCCGTGCGCACGCGGCAAGATTACTTCAATGTGGATACCCGCATTGATACGTCACAAATTGTCCCCTGTTCTAAATTGGTATCGAACATCACAGGATTTCCCGTACAGCCGAACAAAGCGATTGTAGGGGCGAATGCCTTCTCACATGAAGCCGGTATTCATCAGGATGGGGTGATCAAGGCGCGGGAAACTTACGAAATTATGCGTGCTCAAGATGTGGGATGGGATACCAATAAGCTGGTTTTAGGTAAGCACTCCGGTCGCGCCGCATTAAAGCAGCGCTTGGAAGCGCTAGGCGCCCAGTTCAGTTCCGCCGGAGACCTGAATGAAACATTTGAGCGCTTCAAAGTGCTGGCGGACAAAAAACACGAAATTTACGATGAAGACTTAATCGCACTGATGACGGCGGCCGGTAACGAGTCCGAAGACGAGCGCATTCAACTTATAGGCTTAAAAGTGATGTCTGAAATGGGAGTTTCTCCTGAGGCGAGCGTGAGTTTGAATATTGACGGAGAAACGCAACATGCCCGTGCTAGGGGGGATGGCCCGGTGGACGCGACATTCAAAGCGATCGAAAGCCTGGTCAACAGCGGCGCCACTTTAAAATTGTACTCAGTCAACGCCATTACCAGCGGAACAGATTCGCAAGGTGAAGTGACAACCCGGCTGGCCAAAGATCAGCGTATCGTCAACGGACTTGGGGCAGATACGGATATTTTGGTCGCCTCGGCGAAGTCTTATGTAAATGCGCTTAACAAATTATTGCAGGGAAATGACCGGCCTCACCCACAGCTCAGTACTGTTTAAGACCAGGAAATCCGGCCTTGGATGAAGCGACTCGGCGGCATTATCTTGCTCTACTGGAAATCCCTCTGTGGCTTGCCCGTGAGCAGTATACAGAGCTGCCGCCTGCAGTTGAACAGGAG
>DJFX01000055.1:101574-142373 GCA_002432635.1 Halothiobacillaceae bacterium UBA5861
GCTATCCTGTCAAACGATTGAGGAGCATACCCAAGGGCCACTGATTCTCTACGAAATTCAAGCGCCTGACGAGTCCACAACCTTGGCTTTTTTACAGGGAAAACAACGGATACTCCTGATGGCGATGCTATCGAGTATTGGTCAGTTGTTGGATGGCATCAGTTATGGCATTGCCTCTTTTGTTCCGCTTGGCGCAGCTCCTGCGCCGGCATCACTTCCGCCTGAAAAAACGGGTGTGATTTTCGTACGGCCCAGTGATCTTGAGAAGCTGGGCGTAGCGTGTGGAGATGATGTTATTTTAGAGGGGGTGCCTTGTTTAACCTGTTGGCACCCTGCGTATTTACTGGAAAATCCTATGGAAAAACGCCAGGCGTGGGCTGTTATGCAACGCTTAGCCGGTCGTTGTGGATAGTCACAACGTAAAAGTCCGTAAAATGCAGTGCACTGATTTGCCTGCTGTTTATCAAATCGAACAGGTCAGCCATTCCCATCCCTGGAGCGAGGGAATTCTCCGGGATTGTCTCCGCTCGAATTACCATTGCTTTGTTGCCGAACGGCTGAGCGCCGTCTGCGGTTACCTAATCGCCATGCCGGCTGTGGAGGAGTTGCATCTTCTTAATATCTGTGTTCGTCCTGATGCGCAGCAAAGTGGGTGTGGTAAGCAGCTGCTCAAAGCGCTGTGCTTCCAGGCGCAAGCTTCTGGGGTGAGCCTGATTCTCCTTGAAGTCCGCGCCTCAAATGCCGCGGCACAACGGCTATATCAAAGCTTCGGGTTTGAATATATCGGAACCCGGCGGAATTATTACCCCGCAACAACTGGGCGTGAAGACGCTCTTGTCATGAAATTGACCTTGCCACCTGAAGTCAATGTGACTCAGTGCCGATAATAATCCGAGACATGTGAATCAGAGAACGAGTTTGCGAATTACTTCGCGTAGGGTCTGTGTTCCTTACGATAGTCTTTGTATACAAATTTTTCTATTCATATTTCATTGGTTTATAAATAGATCTGCCGACTTTACTGGATAGAGTCGCCACAACATTGGATTAAAAATGGTCACAGTTCGTTTCTCAAAACACTACTTCAGCCTGCCTTTTTTATTACTCTGCGCACTTGAATTTGCCACACTTTACGGCTCTGTACATTTTGCTGCGTTTGTGCGTTTCTCTGGCGCTGAATTTGAAATACCAGCAGCTAAGTTGTGGCTCACAGCCCTTGTTTTCACGGTAGTTATGGTTATTTGCCTGATCTCGATGGGGCTCTTTCAAACACGCAGCCGTGTTGAAGCTTCCAGTATTTTGCTCAGGATTATTCTGGGCTACTTGGCCGGTGGCGCGGTCTTGATGTTAATTTTTTACAGCATTCCCTCACTGAACCCTGGTCGAGGCGTTTTATTACTCTCGACGATGATCTCCTTCTTCGTGATCGGTACTTTGCACCCGGTATTTTTTAGTCTGATTGATGAAGATCTGCTGAAAAGAAAAGTACTGGTGTTTGGTGCTGGGGATCGGGCAAAAAGCCTGGAGCGCTATATGAGGCGTAAGTCAGATCGCCGCGGGTTCGAAATCGTAGGTTATGTTCCAGCCAATGAGAGTGAAACAGCGATTGAAGAAGACAAGCGTTTAAACGTGGGTGATCAACTTTACCAATATATTTTCAATCGAGGTGTTCAAGAAGTTGTCATTGCCCCAGATGACATGCGTGGTGGCCTACCGATTGATGAGTTATTGTCCTGTAAAATGAGCGGCGTCAGCGTGTTGGATATTCAAAAGTTCATTGAGCGGGAAGCGCGCAAAATTGAGGTTGAAATCCTGCAACCCGGCTGGTTATTGTTTGATGATGGCTTCAAAACGCACGCAGTTTATGGTTTTTTTAAACGTGCTTTTGATCTTTTCGCCAGTCTTCTACTGCTCTCGGTTACGTGGCCTTTTATGCTGGCAACAGCCATTGCTATCAGCATTGAAGAGGGCTTTAAATCCCCCAAGTTTTATAAACAGGTCCGCGTGGGGCTCAATGGTGAGCCCTTTGAAGTGATTAAATTCAGAAGCATGCGTGTTGATGCCGAGAGCGATGGCAAAGCCCGCTGGGCCACAAAAAATGACAACCGGATCACCCGCGTGGGTGACTTTATTCGTAAAACCCGGCTGGACGAGTTGCCACAAATTTTCAACGTGCTCAAGGGTGAAATGAGTTTCATTGGGCCACGGCCGGAACGCCCCGAGTTTGTGGAAAGGCTCAGAGAGTTTATTCCGTTGTATGATGACCGGCACCGCGTAAAACCTGGTATTACCGGCTGGGCGCAACTGAAATACCCTTACGGCGCGTCAGATCAGGATGCCATTCAAAAACAAAAATACGACCTTTACTACACTAAAAACTGGTCTCTTTTGCTCGACGTGCTGATTTTAATGCAAACCGTCGAAGTTGTCTTATTTGGTAAAGGCCGCTAACAAAAGCGCCATTTGCCTGTTTCTGCTACTGCCTGATTGCGTTATCCTTTACCTGAAATTTCACAGGACCAGGGACGCAGTCAGGTATGTATGAACTCCATCCAATACCCCTGTGCCCCGGTTGTAACGCATTTATTCAATATTAAGGGGACTATCATGGGGTTATATGACTACACCCTATACAGCGTTTTCGAGCGGAATGCCAAAGTGTATGGTAACCGGGACGCTTGGGTATGTGGGGAACAGCGGCTCACACACAAGCAATATCTTGAAGAAGTCAATAAGCTCGCCAAAGGCCTATTGGAGCAAGGTATAAAAAAGGGTGACCGAATTGGCGTACTGGCCCAGAACTCCATCGAATACGCCTTACTCTACGGCGCTTGTGCCCAAACCGGCACCATTTTACTGCCGGTCAATTGGCGTTTACAGGCAGAGGAAATCGAATACATCATCGGTGATGCCACCCCTGCCATCATGTGCGCCGGAGAAGAGTTCCAGGAGCAGGTGAGTGCCCTGGCCGAAAAGAACAATCTTACCGGTAAATGCTATGCCATTGGTGAGGCCAAAAGCGGTTTCAAGCCCTTCAGTAGCCTGTTGGAGAACGATGGTGAATGTCCGGCAATCGATGTTGCCGCGACAGATGATTACCTCATCATCCACACCGCCGCAGTGGGCGGGCATCCGCGGGGTGCGACCTTATCCCACCAAGGCCTGATCGTCTCCAATCTCCAATCAACCGCTTACTGGCACTTCAGCCCAGACGATTGTCACCTCATCCTCTTGCCACTTTTTCATCTTGCCGGCTTGGGTATGATGCTGTCTGTTAACCATGCAGGTGGGAAAAACGTCATCATGGCCAAGTTTGAGCCAGATACCGTGCTCAACCTCATCGAACAAGAAAAAGTCTCCGCCTTTGGCACTTTCCCACCCATTCTGCAAACCCTCTTGGACCTTAATGAAAAGCTCAAGCGGGACATCTCCAGCCTGCGGGCACTGAGCGGATTAGAGCCGCCAGAAGTGGTCAAAAAATACGAAGAACTCACTGGTGGCACTTTCTGGACGGCGTTCGGGCAAACCGAAACCTCGGGCTTTGTCACCCGTGCACCCTATTTTGAGCGCCCCGGATCCGCAGGGACACCCAGCATTGCCGCTGAAGTGGAAATTATGGACGAAGAAGGCAATATCCTGCCGTCAGGGCAAACAGGTGAAATCGTTGTACGTGGTCCCATGGTCTTCAAAGGCTACTGGAATTTGCCTGAAGACAATGCACATACCTTCCGATTTGGCTGGCACCACACCGGAGACAAAGGCAAGTTTGATGAAGACGGCTACCTTTTTTACATGGGCCGAATGCCAGAAAAGGAACTCATCAAACCCGGTGGCGAAAACGTCTACCCGGCTGAAGTCGAGCAAACCCTATGTGAGCATCCACTGGTCAAAGAAGCTTCTGTGATCGGTGTGCCCGACAATAAATGGGGAGAAGCCATTAAAGCCATTTGTGTACTGGAAGTCGGCGCTGCACTCGACAAAGTCGAACTCATCGAGTTCGTCGCCAGCAAAATTGCCCGCTACAAAAAGCCTCACCATGTGGAATATGTTGAGGCCTTACCCAAACTTGAAGATGGCGAAATTGATCGGGATAAAGTCAAAGCCGAACACGGGTAATCGGGCTCAAGGACTGCCTTCTCGCGAAGGCAGTCAACCCTTGTGAAACTGATCGATTCCCACGTCCACCTGGATGACCCTCGGTTCGACCCGGACCGGGACGCCGTAATACAGCGCGCCAGAGCAGCGGGTATCATCGCCCAGATTATTCCTGGCGTTACCGAATCTCGATGTGAAACCGCCTGCCAGATTGCACGAGAACATAGCGACATCTTTGTCGCTTACGGTCTGCATCCTATGTTCATGGAAGAACATCAAACTGACCACTTGGATGTTCTGCGTGCGCGTGTGGCACAGTGCCAACCAGTTGCCATCGGTGAATGCGGCTTGGACTTTTACAGCGGAGATGAAGATAAAACCGCGCAAATTGACTGCTTTCAGGCACAAATTGAAATTGCCCGTGAGCATGATCTCCCACTCATACTCCATGTGCGCAAAGCGCTGGACCAAGTAACGGCCATCCTCGCTGCCAGTGGTCACCACAAAGGCGTGCTGCACAGCTTTAGTGGCAGCGAACAGCAGGCCAAGCGACTCTTGGATTTGGGCTACCACATCAGCTTGGGTGGGCCTGTTACCTACTCACGGGCCAAACGCCTGCGTCGGCTTATTGCTGCCCTCCCACTCGACGCTTTTCTGCTGGAGAGCGATGCCCCGGACCAACCCGGTAGCTTGCACCAAGGCCAGCGGAACGAGCCAGCCTACCTCAGCGAAGCCCTCGCCACATTTGTCCAGCTGCGCAAACAGACAGCCGAAACCATTGCCGCCGCGACGACCCAAAATGCCATTAAGTTATTCAAATTGCCTACCATTTAAAGAGGCGGACCCCAAAAATTGGACAGTGCGATAAATGTTTCCCACCTGAAGCCAGGTACTATGAGACATCTAACCGTTCTCGAACGCGTTCCAGCTTGGCTTTGACTGCTGTGGCGAGGTCGTGAATACCGGGTTGTTGGACGAGGCCGAGTACGGCTTGGGGATCCATAAAGGCAATAGTAACGGTGTTGTCTTCCTCTTCTCGTACAACCACATTACATGGCAAAAGCAGGCCAATGTCGGGCTCGGCTGTCAGGGCTTTGTTGGCAAGCTCAGGATTACAGGCCCCCAGAATGATGTAAGGGCGTTTCTCTATCCCCAGCTTCTTTTTTAACGTGGCTTTTACGTCAATTTCCGTCAGTACGCCGAAGCCTTCTTTAGATAACTCTTCGGTGACTCGCTGGATGGCCTCTTCATAGCGACCTTTGAATTTTGTCGTAAATCCGTACATGGGTCTCTCCAAAATCTGAATGAGTTCAGTAGGATTATAAAGTTATCACAACCGCCGAAACAGAGGCAGCTGAGTCGGTGTCCAGACTCCCTAGGGTTTCGCCAAGTGCTGGTCTTCGATGAGTCAACATGGTGTGTTGTGGACATTCGCGAGAGGTTTATTTGGCTTGTTTTTTCCTGACTCAGTTATGATTCACACCACAAGGTGAAAAATACATCAATGAAGCGGACCAACCCTTATCGAGCGTCTGTTTTTACAGCGTCCCTTGCCATACTGGCGTCTTGCAGTAGCGAATCGACTCGCGAGGAAGCAAGTAATGTCAGTGAATCAGCCTTGAATCCCGATTGTTTTATTGAGCACCCGGAGAATCCGATTATCACCTCCGGTGACTTTTCTGCTGAGCTGTCCCTTACGCTGTCCACCTGGAATGATCCGCACGTGATGAAAGAAGGGAATACCTACTACATGTATGCCTCTTCTGATGATCACTTTAACCACGACATAAAAATTTACCGTCTGTCATCAACGGATGGTGTTCAGTGGCAGCCGGATCCAGCGCATCCTGTTTTGGAAAAAAGTCCGGGCGAATGGGATCGCCAAAGTACAGAAACCCCGGCAGTCATCAAGCTTGCGGGCACGTACCATATGTTTTGGACCGGCTACGCCGATTACACGAACGTTACCGATTTTAAAATCGGGCACGCCACATCTCTTGATGGGGTTACCTGGGTTAAAGATGAAAACTTTTTAATTGGCCCTTCGGCCCCGCTCGCGGCCCCCAACTTGGCGTTTGACCAGTATGTTGTGGCCGAGCCGGCGCCTGTCGTTTTCAAGGATATGATCTACCTGTACTTTTCTGCATTGGGGATCAATGCCGAGTTGGGAACAACCCTGCAAGTTATTGGGCTCATCACTTCGAGCGATGGGGTTCATTGGACAGCGCCACAGCCTGTGATTATTCCCGACCAGTCGCTTTATCCAAGAGGAAGCCCCACATACTACAAAGGCTACTCAACGCCACATGCTGTTGTGCTTGATCAGCAACTTTACCTCTTTTTTGATGTTGTTCGCACTAACGAGGCGGATACACAGTTTAGCCAGCAAAACATTCATCATGCGGTCTCTGCAAATGGAATAGATGGCTGGAAACAGGCTGAAAAGGCGATCATCGATTATCGCGATGCGGCATGGACTGAGGATGAAGTGCGATCACCCGCCGTTTACCTCGAAGGCGACCGGCTATTACTGTGGTACGCTGGGCATTCTCTATCCCCCCTATCTTTGGGTATTGGGTTTGCCACATGCCAGCGATAACAGCCAGATTAATCTAACCCGGCTATTTTGCTGAGTGAGTCGACGAGAGAACCGGCGGTAAACTCATGTGAGCAGTGGCTAATTAAAGGAAACTCAAGTATGACGACAAAGGAAATCATTGATGCCTTGTTAAAACTGCTAGAGCTCATCATCTCCTGGCCCACCTTATTTTTACTGGTGGGAGTTGTCTTTTACAAAGATGTTAAAGAGGCGATGCCCAGCTTGCTCAAACGGATCAGGAAGGCTCCCGGCGGCTGGGAGTTTGATGAAGAACTTCAGGAAGTCAAAGCAGAAGTTGCGGAATTGATCAACAAAAATGAAATTGAAAAAGACAGCACCGTTTTAAAAGTCGATCCACACAAAATACACTTAACCCACACCAGTACACCACTGGATGGGAAGTATTGGTCGGTGACCGCTAAGCTGGAAGCGCCCGAAGATTTTATGAACATGGTTGAACGGGTCGAATTTGAGCGGCATCCCACTTTTAAAAATCGTATCCATGTTGTCCGTGAACAGCCTTTTGTTGACAAAGTCAAATGCTGGGGAGCGTTCACAATGAAAGCGCACATTTATCTCAACGACGGGCAAGTCATCAAACGGCAGCGATTTCTTGCGCTGGACGAAGGTCATTGACTGATCGAAGAAGTCAATGGCCGGCAATGCCTTTACCGTGCCGCTTACGCACCGTACGCCGGGTTATTCGCCCTCTTACTTTTTTATAACTAATTGAAAGTCCAGTGTGTTTTTGAGTGACACTATAAAAATTTAGTGGAACTTTAGGGCCATGCGGCTGTCTAACAAGGCTTAAGAGCAATGTGTTACATTGCCGTAGCCATCAAATTCAAGGTTTCTACAGACCGTTTAAGGGGATGAAAACAATTATCCAGTCATCCAAAGCGGTTACAGGCTGCTTTTGAACCCGTCTATATCGGCATCTATGGAGTTGAGAAATCATGTCTTACGATCAATCGATATCTGAGCATTACTTACACGGTAGTTTGTTAAGTGCAATTGAAGCGGCGCTTCCCGCTTTAGGTAAAAGTATCGAAAATGTCACCATTGACGACCTGGCACCGGTTGATGAATTCCACATTGGCGGGCGGCTGGCGACGGACCATCTCATGGGAGAACTCCAATTTCCTGAAGGCTACCATGTGCTGGATGTGGGCTGTGGCTTAGGCGGTCCCGCCCGGTATGTCGCCACTCACCATAAAAATGCGGTAACAGGGATCGATTTAACCACCGAGTATATTGAAACCGGAAACGCTTTGTGTGGCTGGGTGGGTCTGGGAGAGCGCGTCACCCTCCAGCAGGGCAACGCCTTGAGAATGCCTTTTGAAAGTCAGGCCTTTGAGGGAGCCTACATGCTCCACGTAGGGATGAACATTGAAGATAAATCAGCGCTCTTTTCCGAAATCTATCGGGTGCTCAAACCGGGTTCAACGTTTGGCGTTTATGATGTCATGCGTCAAACGGAGGGGGATTTAAGCTACCCAGTCCCCTGGGCCAGTGAAAGCAGTATGAGCCAGCTGTCCACACCCATCCAGTACAAGCAAGCGTTAACTGCGGCCGGTTTTGAAGTATTTTATGAGAATAATCGTCGTGATTTTGCTCTGACCTTCTTCAACAATCTGCGTGCCAAAACTGAAGCAGAAGGTGGGCCAGCACCGCTTGGATTACATACCCTCATGCAACAAAGTTCGGGTCCTAAAATTAAAAATATGGTGACGGGTATTGCAGAGGGCGTTATTGCGCCTGTCGAGATTATTGCCAAAAAACACCCCTAATGACCGCCAAAGGATGTGTTTCTCAGAGTGAGGTGAGCGGGAGGTCGGATTGAGTTAATCTTAACCTCTCATTAAATCATCAGGCTTTGAAGGAATCCCATGCCAATTATTCGTGTAGAAATGATCGAAGGGCGCAGCACTGAGCAAAAGCAGGCCCTCTCACAAGCCTTAACCGATGCGTTTGTGCAAACGTGCCGGGGGAAGGCTGAATCGGTTTATGTCGTGATTGAAGATGTTAAAAAAGAAAACTGGGCAATTGCAGGCAAGCTGGTTTCCGAGAGCCATTAGTCACAGGCAGTCAGCCTGCCGTATGCGGGCAGCCAGTGGCCACCCGCACGGTTACAGGTTTATTTGCCTTGAAAGTTGGGCTTGCGCTTCTCGTTAAACGCTGCCACGCCTTCTTTGGAATCGGTTGTCGTGTGGAGAAAGTTGGCCCATTGGCGTTCAATTTTCAGGCCGCTGGCGGTGTCTGAATCAAAAGCAGCCAGTGCACACGCTTTGAGTGCCGTTTGTGAAACCGGAGCACCTTTGAGGTACGGCGCACTCAATTCTTTAGCGGCTTGTAGGACATTGGCCGCCGGTGCGATGGCTTGAGCAAAGCCCCAATCCAATGCAGTTTGGCCATCAATGGGATCGCCTGAGAGCATCATATGTTTAGCACGTGAAAGGCCAATCACACGCGGTAGCCGCTGAGTGCCGCCAGCAGCCGGTAACACACCGAGTCTGACTTCAGACAGCGCAATGCGTGAGTTATCAGCAACAACACGGACATCACACGCCAGGGCGAGCTCACATCCACCGCCGTATGCAATACCCGACATCGCAGCCACAATTGGCTTGGGATATGTTTCCATGCGGGTAAAAAGCTGGTTGATGCCGTCCAGAAAGCGTTTGGACGCCAACGCCGGGTTGCTGCCTTTGGCTCGGGCATGCACGCTTTTCAAGTCGGCTCCGGCGCAAAAGGCCCGCTCACTTCCCGTAATAATGAGCACTCGGGGCTCAAGCTCGCCTTCCAGTTTGTCCAGCAGTTCAGTGAGCTCTTCACCCAGCTCGATGCTAATGGCATTGAGCAGGTCAGGGCGGTTGAGTGTGATAATCCCGTAAGGGCCGTCCTGTTCATACAGTAGTGATGACATGATCTTCTCCAAAGGTTGTGAATGGTTACAGCGTCATGGAATAACCGCCATTGACGGGGATGGTCTGTCCGGTAATAAAGCTGGCTGCACCCGAGGCCAGAAACAGCACCATCGCCGCTGGGTCGGAGGGTTCACCAAAACGCTTGATCACGTAGCGTGACAGGGCTTTTTTGGCAATGTCCGGGTTACTCTTGACGGCTTCGGCTGATTTGGCTGTAGCCGGGGTATTCGTTGCGCCCAATGCAACACAGTTGGCGGTGACATTGTAGCGGCCGAGCTCTTTAGCCAGGCCACGGGTAAAGCCAGCCGTACCAGCTTTAGCTCCGGAGTAAACAAGCAGGTTGTTTGGCTCGCCAACGCGACCCGCGTCTGAAATGATATTGATCACACGGCCGTATTGTTTTTCTATCATGTGTGGTACGAGTGCTCGGCAGGTGAACATTGGGGAATAGTAATTAACGCGAATCCACATTTCCCAGTCTTTGGGTGATGTTTCAAAAAAGCTCTGCTTACTGGCCAGCGCTTCGGCAGTGGCCGGGCCCGCATTACCCGCATTGTTAACAAGAATGTCCACACCACCCAACTGGCTTTTAGCGTCTTCAGCCATCTGTTGGACTTTTTCCCAATCGGTAATGTCCGCAGGGAGTGCAAGCCCTTTGGAACCGGCCGCATCCACTTCAGCGGCTACGGCTTGCGCACGTTCGGCGACAATGTCGTTGATGATGACGCCTTGGGCGCCATGTGCCGCCATAAATAACGCAATCTGGCGCCCGACACCTTGACCGGCACCGGTGATCAGAGCGACTTTTCCGGAAAGATCGAGTAAGTCTGACATGATAATTTCCTTCTGAATGATTAATTTAAAAACGGTTGATGCTTAATTCGTATTGGCCTCACTCATTTTGATGACGCCTGATTGCAGGGCGTTTTGTAAGGTTTCATCGTCAATGCCTGCGCGGCGGAGCACTTCCAGGGTGTGTTGGCCTTGCACAGGTGCTTGAGTATTTGACGGTGTATTTTCGTTAAAGCTCATCAAAACGGGGTAGCGCATTTGCAGGCCATTCGGATCCCGAAAAAATCGGTGGCGGGCCTGAATTTGCGGGTCGTCCAGGATGTCACGTGTCTGATTGAGTGGCGCTGCTGGCACATCAGCTTGTTCAAATTGATGAATCCAGTCATCCCGCCTTTTTGTTCTTAAGGCCTTTTTAATGTCAGCGTGAGTACGCTCAGGGTTGCTTTCTCGCGGATCAGGATTTTGAGTGAGCCAGTCCTCATGACCGATCACTTCACACAGACTCTTCCAAAACTGGGGCTCGATCGCGCCAAGCGTTAGCCACTTATCGTCTTCACACTGGTAAGCGCCATAGCCCGGCATGGTATGGGCCTGTGCTGTTTGGCCTTTTTCATCGCTGGCGCCTACCTGAGCTGCGCGCATTGGCAGGGCAATGGCGGCCGCTGAGTCTGTCATGGAAACATCAATACGCCCACCTTTGCCGGTTTTTTGGCAGCGGTAGACGGCAGAGACGATGGAGAGTGCCGCGAATAATGCTGAGCTTTCATCTGCGACTGGCAAGGGATTGGTTTCCCCTGTTTTGAGGCCGTTATCCAAAGCGCCTGCAACGCCCATGTAGTTGGCGTCATGGCCGGGCCAGTCCCGGTAGGGGCCGGTTTGCCCAAAGCCGCTGATGGAGCAAAACACCAGTTGGGGGAAGTCACTTTTGAGTACGTCATACCCCATGCCTAACCGCTCCATCACCCCCGGGCGAAAGCTTTCTAGGAGGACATCGGCATCCGCCAATAACGTACGGAGCAGGGCGCGGCCTTCATCGGTTTTCAGGTTGAGGGCAACCGATTGGTTACCGGCGTTGAGCAAGGTATACGCTGCGGGGCGGAAACTGCGCATATAGTCGCCAAGTCCCGTGTCTTCGACTTTGATCACCTCTGCGCCAAGTTGACGTAACAGCATGCTGGCGTAAGGCCCAGGTAGCAAGCGGCTCAAATCCAGAATTTTGATGCCGCTTAGGGGTTGGTCTTTATTGTCCATAGTCGTTTACTTCTTTTTAGTGCGGTCAATGAATTTAACCAGTTTATGCGGCGCTGGGCGGGGGATCACCTCTAACGGCACCCAGGTAATTTCAGAGGCGACTCCCAAGTCTTGTGAAAAGACCGTAGTCAGCTTGTCGCGCAGTGTATCCGGGTTGGGTGTGAGTCTTTCATCATAACAAATGGAAACGGTCAATTTGTCTTGTACGGGTGCTTCTTTGCTGATGAAAAACTGGGCTTTGGCCGTTTCTGGAAAACGCTGCAGAATACGCTCAATGTCATAAGGCAAAAAGCTGTTGCCGTTGACATTGACCCGCCAAATGGAGCGCCCCAGGATTTTTCCATAGGGGTGCGAAAAATGGGTGGAGTGATCGCCCATCATGTCGACAAAGTCTTCGGTAGCAAAGCGGATGTAAGGCACGCCTTTGACCCGCAGATTGGTTGCGATGAGTTCGCCTCGGCCGACATCTCCAATTTTTTCCATCGAGTCCGGGTCAAACACTTCAGCGTAACCGATATCTGCCCAGTAGTGGGCGCCGGGCAGTTCCGGGTCGCCCCCTTCAAAAAACCAGCAGTAACTTTCGCCGCAGCCACCGCCGTCGCTGATCTGGACGCCGCCCCAATCGCGCTGAATGTTTTCCCGTGCGGTGTCTGTCAATGACTCGCCCATGGTGCTGATGATTTGAACCTGGCCGAGAATGTCATGTGGATCTTCTCCCGCTTTGTGAATGGCGTCCAGCAAGAGCGCTGCGGCGGTTTCGGTGGTAATCATGGGAAAGGCATCGGGCTTGTAAGCCTTGATGGCTGAGACGTTGATGCCGGTCATGACGGGGCGCATTTGCAAGCGGCGGATAACGCCCCAGGTGATGGGTGTCAGCCAGTGCCAGTTGCCATGGCGGGTCATCACCCGCATACCGGGCCGGTAGCCGGCATCCCAGTAGGACCGGCAGATTGCTTCAATCGCAATATCCAGATCTTCCCGGGTGTAACCGCCCATCGTAGGCCAGCCGGTGGTACCCGATGAGGTCCAGATGGCAACCAGCTGGGACTGGGGTACGCAAGCGAGTCCACCGTAGGGGTCTCCTGTGGCAATCTGGTAATCGCGGATGTCATCTTTGCGTACGATCGGCACGTGTTGTTCAAAGTCGCCCCAGGTTTGAATCTTTTCCGGGCGCAGTTTATGTTTGTCGTAGAGCTGCCGGTAGAAAGGCGAACGGTCGTAAACGTAGTTGAGTTGTTGTTTGATCAGTTTCAGCTGCAAGGCTTTCAGCTCTTGCTGTGGCATGGTTTGCGCTGTTTTGTTCCAGTAGTCCGGTTTCATGTTTTTCCTCTCCCTTACTCGATGCAGAACCGCGGTTCTCGGGTGCCACAGGGGCTGGGTGATCGGTCCAGATAACCCTGGATTTCTGTTTGGTAGCGAACCAGAGGCGCGCCGCGTACAAAACGAGGTGTGACGGTGAGGTAGCCCTGTTCGCCATCGGGCAAGCGTTGTCCGGCCTGATTGGTAATTTCCACGGAAAACATGTCGTCGGCAATGACAAACCCGTTGCGGTCTGCGGTTTCCTGCGCGAAGAAGAAAGCTTCCCAGACTTGCAGTGTCTGATAAATGGTGACGCCCCATTCTTGTTCCAGCTCGGCGCGAGTCTGTGAGGGCAAGGGTTCGGATTCTCTGAGGACGACGAAGTCATAACCCAAGTCACGGATTGTTTGATTGTTTTCTTTGAGCTTGGCTTGTACAGCGGTCATGTGTTCGCGGTTGGCAAAGATGGTTTTCGGCTTGAACAGGGTGGCGGTGGCGATCGTCCGCGGTGCTTCAAACGGGACAATTTCCAGCCGCAGAGCCGTGATGCCAAGCACCTCTTCTACCGATGGTGCAAGATACGATGAGGAGCCCGCGGCCGACGTGATATAGCACATGACGAATGGATCATTCCCCCAGCTTAAGGTTTGCACGACATCTTCGCGTTTAATGCCAAGCAAGCTCCACTGGCGGCAGAGCAATGAAATGACTTGCTGCCGCTCCTGCTCGGTAATGGGCACGTAGTATTCCATACCCTCAATGGTGGACAGAGGCGTCAGCGTGAATCCCAGTGGGGTAAAAATATACAGAAAAGAACGTTCCGGAATGGCGCGGCGACCTGCGTAAAGGTCGGTTTCGTCAACGTGAGCGCCTTTCAGCAGATCGGCCTGCCGAATGACCGGTAAATCTTCTAAACGATCGGTTGTGAGACCCTGCCACAATTTTTTATAGAGCGGTGTGCTCGATGCGATGGCCAGCAGGCTGCGCAGTTCAATGTCTGCTTCGGGCTCAATATGGCGGCGATCTATTTGTGCCGCCGGATTCCAAAGGCGTGCTTCCATTTTTCCTCCTCCCAATTTAAGAGAATATGTTTACCTGTGATTTATTATTATTTTTTGAAGACCGCTACTGCGCAAACACCCCCATAACCTTGTGTATGGGTAATGGCGGCTTTAGGGTCATTCTGTACTTGCCGGGGGCCGGCTTCTCCGCGCATTTGCCAGGTAATTTCACAAACTTGGGCGACACCCGTCATACCAAGAGGATGGCCACGGGCTTTCAGGCCGCCACTGGGATTCACGGGTAATTTACCGGTTATGTCGGCATGGCCTTCCTCAATAAACCGGCCTCCTTCGCCGATAGGGCAAAACCCCAGCTCTTCGTAGTGCATAATTTCCCCAATTGTGAAGGCATCATGGCACTCGGCCAGTTGGATATCTCCGGCGCCAATGCCGGCCATTTCATAAGCGGTTTCAGCGGTCCGGCGGCTGGCTTCCCAATCGTCAACCCCGTAACGTGATGTTTCCACTGAGCTGCCGGCCACGTAAATTAAGGGTTTTTGAGTAAAGCGCCGGGCCACTTTGTCACTCGCCAGTACAATGGCTGCCGCGCCATCGGATGTGGGACAACACTCCAGTAGTTTGATGGGATCGCAGACCAGTCGAGAGTTCATAACCTCTTCGAGGGTGACTTCATTGCGGTACTGGGCGATCGGATTCAAAGCCCCGTTTTTGTGATTTTTGACGGCGACCATGGCCATCTGCTCTTCTGTCGTACCAAACTCATGCATGTGTTTTTTGGCTTTGAGGGCGTACATGGCGGGCATGACGTTCAGGCCCATGCGCGCGCCAAAAGAGGAGGGTTCGCCAATGCCACCGATGACGCCGCGTTGCATTTTCTCAAACCCGGCGACCAGCACCACATCATGGGCACCGGACTTGATGGCTTGTGTGGCCATATGAATGGCTGTTGTGCCGCTGGCGCAGGCGTTTTCAACGTTGAACATGGGAATGCCCGTCAAACCAAATTCCTGACCGATAATTTCGCCGGCCGAAATACCTTGGCGGGTGTGTGAGGCAAAAAAGGCTTGAATATCGGTCCAGTTAGCGCCGGCATCGTCCAGCGCATTTTGCGCGGCCGTGAAGGCAATGTCGGCAAATGTTTTATCGGGATGACGGCCGCAGGGGTGCATGCCTGCGCCGATGATTGCAACTTGAGTCATGTCTTATCTCCTGTGAAATCAGTCTTAGGCCGGAATAAAAACAGGGCCAAGTACCTGTCGATCTTCAGCGTCGTTAAACAGCGGGCGGACATCGGTTTCAACCCGCATCCCTATTTCGGCTTGCTCAGGTGCGCAGCCGAGCAGCTGGGTCAAGATCTTGACTCCGTCATCGGTGGTGACCTGAGCGATGATGTAGGGTACGTCGCCTTTCCAGTCCGGTGAGCCCTGGCGGACCACGGTAAATGACTTCAACTCACCGCCAGTGGCCAGTGGTGTGTGTGTCATGTCGGCTTTGAAACAATTGGGGCAGCGCAGAACGGCTGGGAAAACAGCCGTGCCACAATGTGTGCATTTGGAGGCGACAAAATGAGGTTTGCCGTCTTCACCAAAGGTAAACGTGTCTTTCGCAACCGGTGCTGCCCAGCCTTTTTCCAAGGCTTCCTGGTAGTTTGTTTCCATGCTGTTCTCCATGGTTAATTAAAAGCCCGCAGGCCTGTCAGGCCCCGGCCGATAATGAGTTTTTGAATTTGTGTTGTACCATCGGGTATGGTCAAAATGCGGGCTTCTCTGAAGTAACGTTCAACGGGAAACTCGCTCGAAATACCACAAGCACCGTGTATTTGAACCGCCTTTGAGGCCACTTCAATGGCCGCTTCGGTGGCATAGCCTTTTGCCATTGATGTTTGCACGTCGCAGCGTACGCCCTGGTCAACCAGATAAAGCCCGCGCAAGGCGAGTAGCCGTGCGTTATCGGTCAGGGTGGCCATATCTGCAATCATTTCCTGGATCATTTGATGTTGTGCAATGCGTTTACCCCACTGCTCGCGTTCCTGGGCATAAGCGATGGCCAGGTCGAGACAAGCCTGGGCAATGCCTACCGATAACATCGCAACGTATGCGCGTGCGGTCTGGAAGCCCACCAGGGTGATTTGCAGGCCTTTGCCTTCATCGCCCACCTGCCGCCAGTCAGGGACTTTGGCATTGAAGTTCAGCGTGGCGGTGGACCACTCGTTCATCGCCATTTTGGGGATGTCACTGGAGGTATAGCCGTCTTTGCGTTCGACGAGGAAGCGCGACAGGCCATTTTTACCTTCACCGGTGCGAGCCACCACTGATGCAATGTCCGAGATATTGCCATTGGAGATCCAGACTTTTTCGCCAGATATGCTCCAGCCATCCTGAGTGCGTGTGGCCCGGGTGGCCACATCGGCTGTGTTGGAGCCCACGCTAGGCTCGGTGATGGCGCCGCAGCCGATCATCTCAGCATTCAGCATTTTCTGCAGATAGGTATCCTGCTGTTTTTTGCTGCCGGCCATTGCAATCCGGTTTGTCATGGCGGAATGGATAAAAGCCGTGCCGGCCAGACCGGGGAAGGCTCTCGACAACCGCTCCGTCAACAGCCCCTGCATGACGTTAGACAATCCGTAGCCGCCCACAGATTCGGGGGCCGTGCCTGCGATATAGCCAAATTCTGCCAGCTCCGCGAGCACCTGGTGAGCAACCGGTTTGGGTAGCGGCACGTCGTTGTATGCCTCGCGCAAAGGCTTAATGCGTTTTTCGATGAAACGATCGACTGCATCGAGCAGTTGTAATTCTTCTTCCGTACGTTTTAAAAACTCCACGGCTTCCTCCTGCTGGGTTGTCCGGTGTTATTGTTAGATGGTCAGTACCGGATGGAGTCAGAACGCGGGCAAGCCCGTGAGGCCACGCCCGATAATCAACTTTTGGATCTGTGTTGTGCCATCCGGGATCGGCAAAATCCGAGCTTCTCGGAAATAGCGCTCAACCGGATATTCTTTGGAAATACCGTAAGCACCGTGAATTTGTACCGCCATGGAAGCAACCTTAACGGCCATTTCCGTGGCATAAGCCTTAGCCATGGAGGTTTGTATATCGCAACGCACACCCTGGTCGACCAGATAAAACCCGCGGAAGGTGAGCAAACGGGCGGCATCCACCATTGTGGCCATATCGGCGAGCATTTCCTGAATCATCTGGTGCTGGCCAATGCGCTTGCCCCATTGTTCGCGTTCTTTGGCATATTCAATGGCGCATTCCAGCGCTGCCTGTGCGATTCCCAGCGACAGCGTGGCCACATAACAGCGAGCTGTTTGAAAAGCGATTAACGTGCTGGATAAGCCCGCACCTTCGTCGCCAATTTGTCGCCAGGCGGGTACATAGACCTGATCAAAATGGACACTGGACGTTGGCCATTCGTTCATCGCCATTTTCGGGATATCCTGAGTGGTGTAGCCATCGGTGCGTTCGACAATAAAGCGGGACAAACCACCCTTGCCCTCACCGGTGCGGACGATAGCGGTACAGATATCTGAAATATCCCCATTGGAAATCCATAGCTTTTCGCCATTGATGATCCAGCCACCATCGTCATGGCGTTTTGCTGTGGTCTGGATATTGGCTGGGCTGGAGCCCACATTGGGCTCAGTGATGGCGGCACAGGCAATCATCTGGCCGCTCATCAGCTGTTCCAGGTAAGCGTCCCGGTGTGCGTCGGTGCCATCCACCGCAATGCGTGTCGCTGATGAGGATGTAATAAACGTTAACCCCGCCAAACCCGGGAAGGCCTTTGCCAGGCGCTCATAAAGCAGGCCCATCATGGTTTGGGAAAGGCCAAAACCCCCCACGTCTTCCGGCGCACTGCCGCCAATAAATCCAAATTGAGACAGCTCACCAAGAATTTCGTGTGCGACAGATTTTGGAATGGGGGTGTTGTTATAGTCTTTCCACAGTGGCTTGATGCGATTTTCAATAAGCTTGTCAACGCTATCCAGCAACACGCGTTGCTCTTCGGTGATCTGGACAAAATCCATACCTTGTTTACCTCCCCCGGCTATGTTTTGTTTTAGGAACTATATTGGTAGAACCTTTGCCGGAAAGCTTATGCGAAGCCAAGGGTTGAATCAATGCTTCTTTACTCACGGGGAAGAATTTTTTTATTTGATCAGAAATTACAGGCGCAGTGCACCCGCATGATTGTTGTTCATCGATTCGGTCAATGCCAAAGAATCACGACTGTATTTGCCATCGATTGATGCCAGTCAATTGGCCGCGCTTGTTGAATAGCTCGCGCACCCGAAGGAATGACAGCGGGTAAAAATAGGGTGCAAAAGCGATTGTGGTCGAGAGTTACCGCGCAAAAAACTTGCCAGTGCCTACCTCAAACACAGGTAGGCCCTGTTACAGGGTTTGTCGTGTAAGGAGTGTCTGAGGCCTGGTCCGGGTATTAGCCCTGAACAGCGCTGGTGTATTCGGCTTTAAGCTGATCAATGATCGTTTTTGCACTGCTGACGGTTTGAATCCCGCCTACGCCGTGGCCTGCACTCCAGATGTCTTTCCAGCGTTTTTTATGTTGCATGTCGGGGTTGAGATCGGTGGTGACTTCCACCGAACCGTGTTCGCGTACGGGTAGGTTGTCTGGATCAAGTCCGGCGGCTTGAATGCTGGGAATGAGCATATTGGCGTCCAGCCCGGTAAAGGCCCGGGTGAGCAGGACATCGTCCATTTTGGCGTCAACAAGCATGTGCCGGTAAGCGTCCTGAGCCATACTTTCGCTGGCGGCGATAAAGCGGGTGCCCATGTAGACCAGATCTGCTCCCAGCATTTGCGCCGCGCGGATAGCCACACCGTCGGTGATGCCACCGGCCAGGACGATAACGCCGTCAAACATTGCGCGTACAGCCCGGGTAAAGGCGAAGGGATTGGCCCAGCCGGTTTGCCCGCCGGAGCCAGCGCACAGGAGAATTAACCCGTCCACGCCTGAGGCGATGGCTTTTTCGGCATGGCGAATGGAGACGATGTCGGCATAGACTTGGCCGCCGTAGCTGTGTACGGCATCGACAACGTCTTTGGGGTTGCCCACACTGGTGATGACGATGGGTGTTTGGTATTTGACCAGCAGATCCACGTCATCCTGCAGCCGGGGGTTGGTTTTGTGTACGACCAGATTGGCCGCCACCGGCGCCCAGTGAGGGTGTTGGGCTTTGGCGTCTTCGAGGCTGGCCAGCCAGCTTTCCAGAACGTCGGTGTTGCGGGCATTGATAGTGGGAAAACTACCGATAACACCATTGCTGCAGCAGGCGGCGACGAGTTCGGGGCCCGAGACCAGAAACATGGGGGCGGCAATGGCGGGCAGGCTCAGTTGGGATGAAATCGGGGCAGGGAGTGCCATAGAGTCTCCTGTGGTGGATTATTGTTATGCGGGAGCGGCGGCGGTGCCGAGAGTATTGTCTGAAATAGTTTCAAGTGGCAGGGTGAGTATGATGCGAGTGCCCTGGTCACTGGAATCCAGTTGTAGAGCCACGTTGATGAGTTTGGCGCGCTTTTGCATATTGTTCAGCCCATAGCCTGTTGGCCTGTGCGGGTTTTTCTGGATGCCCGTGCCATCGTCACGAATGGTGAGGATAACGGCGCGTTGCCCAGCTTCTTCACGGGTTTCGGTACTGAGGGTGATGGTCCGGGCCTGGGCATGTTTAAGGGTATTGGTGACAAACTCTTGCAGGATACGCATGATTTGCAGGGCTTTTTCGGGACCGAATTCGGGGATGTCGGGCACGAGTTTGACTTGCCAGTCGAAGGTAAGGCCGGCGTTGTGTAATTGAGGCGTCACCCGTTCTCTGAACATGCCAAGCATGGTGAGCAGGTCGCCACCGGCGGAGTCGAGTGAGTCGATCATCAGCCGCATGTCGCTCAAGGCGCCGCGCAGGGATTCTTTAATTCGGCCCGCTTCTGTGTTGCCGGAT
Organism: Halothiobacillaceae bacterium UBA5861; assembly: GCA_002432635.1. Taxonomy (GTDB): domain Bacteria; phylum Pseudomonadota; class Gammaproteobacteria; order UBA5861; family UBA5861; genus UBA5861. Next base: position 121,519 of record DJFX01000055.1, read on the forward strand.
TCGACCATAGCCAGAGTGGAAACGAGTGTGCCGCCCATGCCGTCGTGCATGTCGCGGGTGATGCGTTCACGCTCCTGAGCCAATAGTTTTTCATTCTCAAGTTTGTTCAGGCGGCGGAAGTTGATTTCCAGTTGCTTGCTCTTTTCTTCGACGCGCTGTTCCAGCTCGCGGTTGAGGACTTCGGTTTCCGCGACGGAAGCGACAAAGCGCCGAATGAGGATGCTACCGAAAACGCCCAGCAAGACTGGGGCGGCATAGTGCAGGTAAAGGCCCCGTTCCCAGCCATCAAAACCGAGAAAGACCATGATGTCGTGTGCGGAGTAAATCAAAATCAGTACCCCGCACAGGGCGAGTGCCTGGATTTCATTGTGTTTTTGGCGCCAGCCTTCCACGATCAGTTTGATGATCACATAAGCCCCTAATATAAAGACGATCAGGTACCAGACTTGTTCTGCCGCAAAGTAAAACAAGTCTTCTGGAAGCGTCAGTAAGGAGAGGGAGGCCAGTAGCATAAACAAGGTGATGGCTTTTTCCCGCTGCGGGAGGCATTGCCCGACAAAACGGTGGGTGTAATGCATCATGGCGATGCCAAAATAGCCAATGGTGGCGTAGGCAATCCACTCCCAAATTCGAGTGGGAATGGGGATGTCCCGTACCAGCACATTAAGGTTGTGAACGGCCCAGATCAGGTTTGCCAGGCCAAAATAACCATAGATGGTTTCCTGTCGGCGAATGCTCCAGAGCAGACAGGAGAGTAAGCCCATGGCGATGAGCACGGCGGTAATCATTTGAACGACACCTACTCGCAGAAACTCGATGGTTTCGTGCATGTCGTAGAGTTCTGATTGTGGTGCAATGATCACATCACTGAGGGATCCGTGCCCGGCGTGCAGGCCTTTGACCCGGATGAGAATTTCATTAGTGCCGGGCTGGATTAATGTTGCCGGAATGTTGGCCAGCAAGGGTTGAACCCAGTGTCGGGCAACAGGGTCTTGGAACTGGCCGCCGCGACCAATTTCGATGCCGTTAAAAAAGATGGCCGCATTCATGGTGATTGACGGCAACAGGATGCCCAGCAGTTCATCAGTCTGGGCTGGGGCCGCCATCATCACTCGGTACCAGGCTTCGTCCAGCGAGGTATTTTGGTGATCGGTGTTGCCCCAATGGTGGGGGAACGCAGCGGGCTCCCAGTTTGCGTTGATTAACTCGTCGGGGTGCGTGGCGGTGGAGGGGGTGTATTCTACGGAGAGGACATCAATGCGGTGATCAGGTTCCGGTATGCTGTAGGTGAATGAACTAAGCGCGAAAATGACGACAAAAAGGTAAGCAAGAGCCCATCCCGTTGTAAATTGAGCATGGTTTTTCATATTTTTGATGACATGTCCTGATTATTTGTCTGTGCGAATATCCACCAGCCCGAGTTGAACGGCTTCGAATACCGCTTCACTACGGGATTTGACTTCCAGTTTGCGGTAAATATGTTTGATGTGTGAGGTCACAGTGTGAGGTGACAGGTTCAGAATGCCGGCGACTTCATTAAAGGTAAAGCCACGGGTGATGTACTCCAGGACATCGGTTTCCCGTTTTGTGAGTTTGGGGATATCCGCGGGGGGAGTTTTTTCTGGTTGTTTGGTTTCTTTTCCCTCCGGCAGGTGGGGCGCATCGTGGCGAAAGCATTTGAGAATGTGACGGGCAATGGAGGCGCTGATTGGGCTACTGCCATTGAGCATGTCAATAATGGACTCACCAATATAATCGGCCGGGCCGTCTTTTAAAAGATAACCCGTGGCGCCCGCCTCGATGGCGGAAACCACATTACGTTCGTCGCCAAACACAGAGATCACCATAATTTCCATGGTTTCACTGAGTTGCCGCGCTCTTCGGATCAGGTCGATGCCGTGCCCATCCGGTAGGCCGAGATCGGTCAGGACCACATCCGGTGGCGTATTTTCCAGCTGATTCAGCCCTTCTTTCAGCGTGGCAAACTGCCAGGGAACCTGGAGCTGGTCGTGCTTATTCACGGCTTTGGCTAACCGCTCTCGTGTTGGCCCGTCGTCTTCGACAAGTAAAACTGTGTAGACCTTGGATGAATTAACCATGTGTTTACCACACCGCGTGATGATTTTGGCATATAGTAATAATTTTGCCTGGCTTCGTCACTACTCTGCTTGTGTTAAATTATGTATCAAGATTGAAGACTAAATGAATGATTTTTGATGAATATTTTTCTTGTTGGCCCAATGGGTGCGGGTAAGACAACGGTTGGGCGAGAGCTCGCACGCCGGTTGAAAAGAAACTTTTACGACAGTGATCGTGAAATTGAAACACAATCAGGTGTTGATATTGCTACGATTTTTGAGTTTGAAGGTGAGCAGGGTTTTCGTGATCGGGAGGCTGCGATGATTGATAAGCTGACACAGTTAGACGATATCATTCTGGCCACTGGTGGCGGTGCGGTATTACGCGAAGAGAACCGTGTTAACTTGTGTGGCAGAGGGCATGTCATTTTCCTGGATATCAGCTTGAAAGAACAGATGCGGCGCACTAATAAAGACAAAAAGAGGCCCCTGTTACAGACGGAGGATCGCTATAAGACTCTGCAGAAGTTGCGCCAGGAAAGGTTGCCAATTTACCAGCAGATGGCGGATTTCCAGGTGCAGTCCGGCCAGGGAAATATGCGTCATGTTTTGCAAAAAGTGCTGAGCCATTGTGAGCAACGCCATATTTGTTAGTGGAGTATTGAGACCAGATGATCCAGTTTGATGTTGATTTGGGGGCACGCAGTTATCCCATTTACATTGGTCAACACGTGATTGAGCAGTTTTTGGCGGATGCCATCTCCGGTGATACCGCGTTAGTGGTCACAGACGAACATGTTGCGCCACTGTTTCTGAAGAAAGTGCTGTCCCAGCTCGAGCACCTCAAAACGGACAGCGTCGTCTTGCCTGCCGGGGAGCCGCATAAGAATCTTACGACGCTGACGACAATTTTTGATCGCTTGCTTGAGCGGCGCTTTGATCGGCACACGACATTGATTGCACTGGGGGGTGGTGTGGTTGGCGACATGACCGGGTTTGCTGCTGCCTGTTACCAGAGAGGTGTCGATTTCATCCAGATCCCAACAACGCTGTTGTCTCAGGTAGATTCTTCGGTCGGGGGCAAAACAGGGGTTAACCATCCACTGGGCAAGAACATGATTGGGGCCTTCCATCAGCCCCAGTGTGTGCTCATTGATACTGACAGCCTGCGCTCGTTGCCGCCAAGAGAATACAAAGCCGGAATGGCAGAGGTCATCAAATACGGTTTGATTAATGACCGGCCGTTTTTTGATTGGCTGGTTACGCACCACGAGGCACTGATGGAGGGGGATCTTGTATTGCTGGCAGAAGCGATCGAGCGCTCCTGCCGAAATAAGGCCAATATCGTTGCCAAAGATGAGCGGGAAAGTGGGTTGCGCGCCTTATTGAATCTGGGCCACACCTTTGGGCATGCCATTGAAGCAGGCTTGGGCTATGGCGAATGGTTGCACGGGGAGGCGGTGGCTGCGGGTATGTCGATGGCGGCGCATTTCTCCCAGCAACTCGGGCTGCTTGATAAGGAGGCCGTTCAACAGGTTGACGCTTTGCTTGAGCGCACAGGATTGCCGTGTTTGCCCCCTGCCGGTATGAGCACACAGGTCTTTCTCTCTCTTATGTCGGCCGATAAAAAGGCCCGTCGTGGTGTGATTAACCTGATTTTACTTAAAAACATTGGCGAAGCTTTTGTGTGCAGTGACTACCCTCCGGCCGAGTTAGAAGCGTTTTTAGATCGCTATTTGCCTTCGCAATGATGATGGAACCTTCGGAATCGATTAGCGTAAATCATGAGCCAACTTGAAGATCAACAGGTCCAGGTCAGTGAAGCGGTCTTAACACAGTATGGGCTTGCGCAGCAGCCTTTCGACGCCATCAGGCGGCCGGAGGATTATGTTTTAAACCCCGCGCTGGAGGATCAACTGAATCTGTTGGTACATAACCTGCGCTACGGTGATCACCTGCTGGTCCTTAAAGGTGCGGCAGGCAGTGGCAAAACATCGTTATTGATGCACCTGATTGACCGGTCAGCAGGGGTTTTGCAGGTATTTGTTATTCGTGGGCATCGGGCGTTACAAGCAAAACAAGTCGTTGAAGATTTACTGAAGATGCTCGCGCCAGGAACCGCTACGGATAAGCTTACTGATATTCCTCTCTTGGGCCAATTGATTGCGAGCCGAAGCCTGCCAGATGTCCCCGTTGTGATGGCCATTGACGATGCCGAGTGTATTTCTCCTCATGAGCTTGCGACACTGCTTCATGTGTTGAATGAGGTCTCTGATAGGTTGAAAGAGCCTCTGAAAATCATGCTGATAGGATGCCCGCACATTGAAGGGTTATTGTCAGAAATGCTGATTAACAATCACCTGGCAGGCAAATTATTTTATTCCGAACTGAGCGAATATGATGCCCCGCAGACAGAGCATTATCTCGAAGCGCGTTTGAAGCATGCTGGCTTGCAGGGCGAGCTTCCCCTCAGTCATGAAGCAGTACAGCAGATTGCCGGGGAGTCGCAAGGCTGCCCGGCGCAGATTAATCGGCTTGCCGCAAACATGCTGAATCAGTCGACTTCTGCAAGGGAGATGACATTAGCAACCGAGGTGGCGGTTCCGGCTTCTCTTGAGACTGAAAGCCGTTTCAAGCGGATAGGAGTGTGGAGTTTGATGCTGCTGGGTTTGGCGATGGTGTTTGGCGCGGTTATTTTATTTAGTGCCGACTCTGACCCAGAACAGGTTTCCTCCGATTCAGTTGCCAACGAAGGCGTTACGGGTGAGGTCGTCCGGCGAGCATTGGATCTACCCGAGCAAAACGTTGAGCAGACTCCGGTAGATGAAGTCTCTCATGGGGCCTCCTCTGAGGAGGCTCGGCGTGCACTACCGGTTGCCAAGGATGAAGGAAAGGAAAATACGGATTCTGTTCCGTCCAAAACAGCAGTGAATGATCGCCCATCCATGGCGGCTGGACCGGAAAGCTCTTCGAAAGACCAAGAGGTGGAAGTGGGGGCTACGGCTGAGGCGGAAACGGCGCCAAATACACCTTCAGTAAGTTCCCAGTTGCCTGAGTCAGCTAAGGAAAACGCCAAACCTCAATCAACGGGCACATCACCTGCTGTTGAGTCAGAGCCTGCCAGTGTTAGACAAGAACAAGTTAAGCAGTCTCCGCAAAAAAACACAGCAAAGCCGTCACCTATTATGGCGTTGAACGACCGTGAGACAGTGGTCTGGTTGAAAGCACAAAATCCCCGGCACTTTTCGGTTCAATTGATTGCTTCACGCAAACGCCAGGTGGTTGAAGGTTTTATGGCGCGGCATAAAATTCCTGTTCGGCATGGCATTCTTCGAATCCGTCGCGGTAAGGAAACCTGGTTTATTTTGTTGGCGGGTGCATACCCTGATGCAGTCGCGGCACGAAAATCAGTGGCCCGGTTGCCCGCAGAGGTACGTGCCAATGGGCCTTGGGTGCGCAGCTTGATGTCCATTCAAGGGGCCTTATCCGGGCGTTAACAGGTAGGTTGCGTACGATGCATTTGTACTTTCTGCGCTGGACTGGTTTAGAATAAAAACAAAAATTCTTATTTTGATGCTTTAAGACAGTTCATAGAAAGCCCGCCGCCGCGGCTGAAGATTAAGAGGTTACGCATGACACAATCCCGATTTACCGGCACCGATTCCTACGTTGCAACTGATGATTTAACGATGGCCGTGAATGCCGCGCTGACGTTGGAGCGGCCACTTTTGATTAAGGGGGAACCCGGCACAGGTAAAACCCAGTTGGCTGAAGAAGTTGCCAAAGCGCTGGATACAAACTTGATTCAGTGGCACATCAAATCAACCACGAAAGCACACCAGGGGCTTTACGAATACGATGCGGTGTCTCGTTTGCGTGATTCCCAACTCGGGGATGAAAAAGTCCACGATATTGCGAACTACATCGTCAAGGGTAAATTGTGGGAAGCGTTTGAATCTGACAAGCGTTCTGTACTTTTGATTGATGAAATTGACAAAGCCGATATCGAATTCCCCAATGACCTCTTGCAGGAATTGGACAAGATGGAATTCCATGTTTACGAAACCAAGCAAGTCATTGCTGCGCGCCAGCGGCCACTGGTTATTATTACCAGTAACAATGAGAAAGAATTACCGGATGCGTTCTTACGCCGATGCTTTTTTCACTACATCAGTTTTCCAGACACGTCAACGATGGAGCAGATCGTAAACGTGCATTTTCCCAGCTTAAAGAAAGACCTGCTATCTGAGGCGCTGAAAGTCTTTTTCGATGTGCGGGAAGTGCCGGGCTTGAAGAAAAAGCCTTCCACCTCGGAACTGCTCGATTGGATTAAACTTCTGCTCGCTGAGGATATCCCGGCAGAAGAGTTACACGGCGATGACCCGAGAAAAGCCATCCCGAAATTGCACGGCGCACTATTGAAAAATGAACAGGATGTCCACTTGTTCGAACGGTTAGTGTTTTTGAACCGCAAAAAAAGCGCCCAGGGTAATGTCGATCCGCGCTGAGTTCATGACAGAGAGTTGACCTATGTTCCTCGAATTGTTTTTTAAACTTCGCAAAGCGGAAGTACCTGTTTCTATTACGGAGTATTTAACCTTGCTCGAAGGGCTTGATAAAAACCTTGCAGGGTACAGTGTGGATGACTTCTATCACTTTGCCCGGTTATCACTGGTCAAAGATGAGCGGTTTTACGACCGCTTTGATGTGATTTTTGGTGAGCATTTTCAAGGCATCAAAGCTGCGTTGGATGAAATTTTTGGTGAAATTCCCGAGGAGTGGTTGAGAAAACAGGCCGAATTGTTCCTGAGCAAAGAGGAGATGGAGCAGATCGAAGCCATGGGTGGCTGGGATGAGCTGATGGAGACCCTGAAAAAGCGGCTAGAGGAGCAAAAGGACCGGCACCAAGGGGGTAACAAAATGATTGGTACCGCCGGGCGATCGCCTTTTGGCGCGCAAGGGTATAACCCGGAAGGTGTGCGCATTGGTCAGGAAAAGTCTCGGCACCGGCGAGCGGTTAAAGTCTGGGATAAGCGGGAATACAAAAACTTAGACGACTCTGTTGAATTGGGCACACGCAATATCAAAATGGCCCTGAGAAAGTTGCGTAAGTTTGCGCGCCAAGGTGCAGCAGAGGAATTGGATCTGGATGGAACCATCAGTTCCACAGCGAGAAATGCTGGTTTGCTCGATATCAAAATGGTGCCTGAACGGCATAACGCCATCAAAGTGCTGTTAATGTTTGATATTGGTGGTTCGATGGATGACCATGTGAAGTTGTGTGAAGAGCTTTTTTCAGCAACTAAGACCGAATTCAAACATTTAGAGTATTTTTACTTTCACAATTTTCTCTATGAAGGGTTGTGGAAAGACAATCGACGTCGGCATGCAGATAAGACACCGACCATGGATGTCATGCATAAGTATGGATCTGACTATAAATTGATTTTTGTAGGGGACGCGACTATGAGTCCATACGAAATCACCTATGCGGGTGGCAGTGTTGAGCATTGGAATGAAGAAGCTGGTGCTGTGTGGTTGCAACGGTTACTTGATGTTTATCCGCATGCCGTATGGTTAAACCCGGAGCCTGAGGTTCGGTGGGAACGCACTCCGTCGATAAAAATCACAAAAGAACTGATGTCGGACAGAATGTATCCGCTAACGATTTCTGGTTTGGATGAGGCGATTAAGGAATTGCTGAAAAGAACACATTAGTTATCAGCTTAGGAATATCTTTAGATACTCATATCTAGGCTTTTTGCGTGATCAAGACCGGTGTAAGTGAGTCCGCTGACTGAGGTGAGCTGAAGTAAAACCCTTGTATCAGGTCGCATTGTTCCGTTTGGAGAAGTGCGAGTTGGTCTTTGCTCTCCACACCTTCGGCGGCCACTACCATTTGTAATGCGTGAGCCATGGCAATAATGGCTTGAGTGAGCGCTAAATCTTCTTCGTCATCAGCAATGTCGCGTACGAATTCCCGGTCGATTTTCAGCTTTTTAAAAGGGAAGCGCTTAAGATAACTGAGCGAGGAATACCCTTTTCCGAAGTCGTCAATTGCAAGGCTGATGCCCAAGGCATTTAATTCCATCAAGGTATTGCGTGTAGTGGGAAGATTATCCATGAGCAGGGTTTCGGTGACTTCCATTTCGAGGAGATTGGCGGGGACGTTATGGTTCGTGATGATACGTTTTACGCGGTCTATAAAGTCTGTGTGGTGCACTTGCCGAGGGGAAATGTTCACAGATACTTTAATATTTTCCATACCTTGATTCAGCCAGCTTTTAAGTTGGCAAATAGCTGTTTCCAAAACCCACTCCCCAATAGGCGTAATCAGGTCCGTTTCTTCAGCGATACTGATAAGCTCTTGTGTTTTAATTTTTCCCAGCTTTTGATTTTCCCAGCTTAGTAGCGCCTCGATGCACTCGATTTTTTTGGTATAGGCGTTATGTTGAGGCTGATATTTTAACGTGAGCTCTCCCCGTTCCAAGGCGTGTCGTAAGTGGTTTTCCAGCTCAAGGCGCCGTTGGGCCTCTTCATTCATCGAAGGCTGGAAAAACTGTAATCGGTTGCGGCCTTTTGCCTTGGAATGATACATGGCCGTATCAGCATGCCGCATAAGATCTTCCGGTGTTTCACCGTCGGTTGGGTAGGCGGTTATCCCAATGCTTGCGCCAATATAAACCTTTTTGTTTAACACATAAAACGGAGATGCGATTTCTTCCAGGATTTTTTCTGCAATCAGGCGCGACTGGGTAGGTTTATCCTCATCCGGCAAGATAACGATGAACTCATCGCCGCCCAGCCTGGCGACAGTGTCCGTATCTTTGACGCATTGCCGTAATCGGTTGGCGGTTTGAACCAATAATTGGTCGCCAGCGCCATGTCCCATAGAGTCATTCACTTTCTTGAAATGATCCAGATCGATGAACATTAGAACAACAAACCGGTGTTTATATTTTGCCGATGTGATGGCTTCAGACAGGCGATCTTTCGCCAAAAGGCGATTAGGCAGGCCGGTAAGTGAGTCAAAGTAGGCCTGTTTAAGCAGCATGGACTCCTGTTGTTTGCGTTGCGTCATATCTTCACGGATGACAAGGTAGGATTGCACTTTTCCATCGTCTTCCTTGATCGGAGAGAATGTCACTTCTTCCCAGAAAGGCACGCCGGATTTATTTTGGCTGTATAGCTCCACGCTGCATGGTTGGCCTCTGCCAAGGCTTTGTTCGATTTTATTAACCGTATCGATGGGTGTGTTGGGGTGAAGGAGAAAGTGGGACGGCTTACCAATGACTTCTTCTGCGGTATATCCGGTAATTTTCTCAAATTGGTTATTAACGTATTCGATATCGGACGTCGGGCTAATGAGCATGATAGCCGCCGGGCTGTGCTGTACAGCTTGTGAAAGTTGCTTCAAGCGCGCCTGGTTTTGCTTTTTTTCTGTAATGTCCCGTGCGCACACTGCAATACCGGTGACTTTTCCCTGGCGGTTGGTATGAGGAAACAGTTTATACTCCAGCCATTGTGAATTTTCCACATCGGGAAATTTGACATAAGCATCAAATGTGACGGTTTCATTTTTCAGGCAACGTTCGTAATGAGGCTTTAGCACGTTTAAAAAGTAGCGTTTTCCCAGCATTTCAGCAGCAGTTTTACCAATCCACTGTTCACGGGGAAGGTGGGAGAGCTTTGTGTAGCTTTGATTGACAGCCTGATAGCGGAAGTCCCGGTCGATGAGGGCCATGAAGTCTTGGCTGGCCGAAACAATGTGTTCGTATCTTTCAAGTGCATCTCGGGCTTCTTCAATTTCGGTCACATCCTGGCAACTGATTTGAAAGCCTTTTATTTTTCCGTCGTCCTCTTTGAAAGGGTAGCCGCGCACGATAGTGTGTCGAGTCGAGGCATTATGATCCTTGAAGCTCACGAGTGTTTCATTATCGTTGCCGCTTAAACAGCTAGAGCAGAAGTCTTTAAGGTATTGGTCGTAGAATTGTTCACCAACAATGTGCTTGAATGCCAAGTCGGCGTGTTGTTGTGTAAGAGAAAAGGTTTGATTAAAGCTATGATTCGCTAAAACAAGTTTTTGGTCCTGATCGAACAACGCGATCAGGTTTTTGGATGTGAGAACAATATTTTCGTAATACCTGAGTTTCTTTTCGGCGCGTTTTAAGTCCGTAATGTCTCGGCTGGTCACCGCTACCCCTGCAATTTCACCTTGGGGGTCCAGGTACGGCGCATAGCGGACATCTGCGTAGTGTTCTTCGGTTTTAGACCAAGTGTAGTGTGTTTGGTAGTTGACAGTATGCCCTTGCAGGCAGCGATCCATATAGGGTTTGATGGTTTCGGTAAAGTAGGGTTCACCGACCAGGTCGGCTACGGATAAGTCTGTAATTTCACCCACTTCACGTTGTATTGTATCAGTGACTTTCTGATTTGCCGCAAGATAGCGGTACTCCTTATCTACAAGCGCTAAGGCGTCGGTCGAGGCCAGGACAATATTCTTATAGTGATGCAGAGTTTCTTCTGTTTTACGAATGTGGGAGATGTCCTGAGCCGTGCCATACAGACGAATCGGTTGCCCTGGCTCTCGTTTGAGGCGTCCTTGTATAAGAAAGATATTGCTTTGTTTTTCTAATGAGTAGAGCGTGACCTCAACCTTGAAGGGTATCTGGCTTGTTAAACTTTTCTGAATGGCGAATTTGATTTGTCTTCGATGGGGAGGTTTCAGGTGCTTTAATATCTTACGGTAGCTTAAGATTTTGTTTTTACATGAGAAATTGTGTTTGAGGTCTAAGGGTCTGGAGAGAGTGATCGTGTTTTCCCCAAGTGTCGCTTGCCAGCTGTATACGTTTGCAATACTTTGTGCTTGCTGCAGTTCATTCTGGCTGTCAGTCAGCTCTTTTTTTGCTCTGTGGAGGGCGTCTTGGATACGTTGTCTCTCAGTGATTTCAGTGATAATGCCAACAACACCAATCGGCTCACCTTCAGCGTTTTTATACGTGGTTTTGTAACAGCAGTAACACGCCGAGTGGCCGTTATTGAATGTAATCCACTCGTCGTATTCAACCGGAGAGCCTGAGGTTAGGGTGAGTCGATCAAAGTGTCGGTGTCTTTCGGCTTCCTCTTTTGACACCAGGTCGTAATCGGTGAGCCCAATAACACATGATTTTGACCGTTTGAGAAAGTCAGCAAAGGCTTGATTGCAGTAGGTAAAGATACCTTTTAAGTTTTTGCAAAAAATGAAATGCGGAAGAGTGTCTAAGAAAAGGGTACTTTTGGCGCCTCTGAGATTCGGGAAATATTCTGATGTCATCTCTGAGAGTGTTTCATCCATGCGGCTATGGAACCTCGAAAACTTTTGGAGAATGTTGTTTAGGTCGCTGAGTTGGTCGCCTTATGCGGGCGCTGGCGGCTTTCTATGGGGCTATGATTTTTCTCTCTGGGTTTGGGCAGGCAAGGGAACGTTTCGTTGTTATCACATAAGAAAGCATGGTATAGACCACGGTGCTTGGCAATTTGGCAGCCCAGCTGGGTTTTTGACAGCATTTGACTGCCGCTGAATTGAGCAAATTTATGAATGCTTAAGAGTCCTGCTGCACAGGTGAGCCGGGCAAACTTCATTTGCAGTGAGACCGCGTAAATTTTTTGTATAAGCTTTCGAGTCACATAAAGTGCGTCTTCGGCATGATTGTGGGTGATGATTACGCCAAATTGTCCATTGCCCAGGTAACCGATGAGATCGGTTGTCCGAAAACTATCTGTGAGCACGCGTGCAACGGTGCGAACCATGTTCTCGCTTTTTGCGATCGATACAGGCTTAACTGCGCGAACTTGTTGATTGCCTCGGGCACAATATTCGACATCGATAACAAGCAGGCTCGTATAAGCCTGGCTGCGAGTGGTTCGCCGAACTTCGTTATTCAGGAATGACTCGAAGTAGCGTTTGTTCATTAAGCCGGTGAGCGCATCATAAGTTAAGTTATTCCATGTACGTGGGTCGACAACAGTCGACTCCTCTTTTGGGGAAAACTCAACAATTGAACCGGCGACTTTTCCTTCGAGTGTCAGTGGGCGAATCGTGTAATTGACGCTTATGGCTTTGCCTTGGTAGTCAAAGAAAATACCATCCATGTTCTGAGTGGTAATTTCATGAGCATAAGCCCGGTGAATTTCACAGGCTTCCGGAGGAACAGGTTTGCCACTGGCATCAGAGTGGTGAAACAAGTCGTGAGCCCGTTTGCCGACAAGGTTGCTTTCCTCGGCGTAGCCTAGGAGCGTTTTGGCACGAGAGTTGACAAACGTGAGATAACCTTTTTTATCCACACCGTATACACCGTCTTTGACGGACCCCAGAATTGCATCTAAACGGTTATGATCTTCTTTGAGCTGTTTTTTCCCCCGAATCAGGTGGCTGATAGCATCAATGCGCGCGAGTAATAGTTCGCTGGATTCATTTTTAAACATGCACTCCACGGCGCCTGCACGCAGGCTTCTGTGGATAATGTGGTCAGAGTAGGTACCGGTCAAAATGGCGCAAGTCATGTGTTGAGTTTTGTCGTCGGATAGCAGTTTGCTGCATAACTCGTCACCGGTTGACTCTTCCAGATAAAAATCAATGATTGCGATATCAAAATTACTTTGTTGTGCAGCCACCAACCCTTTTTCCGCGGTGTCGACGACGCTGACTTTATAGCCGTGTAGATTCAATAAATCACTGAGTGCATAACGGATGCTGGGGGAGTCATCAACCACCAGAATACTGATGTCACTATTAGGAAACTTTGAAGAAAACACCTCTGTTTCCTGGCTGATATCCTGGCCGATCAGTTTGTTTACGAGGGCTTTTGAGGATTGGTACGCTTTCCAGGGAACTAAGACAGCATGGTCCCGAGTCGCCACCCAGGCGCGCGTATCTGCACGAAGGTCCTGAGCGAGAATAATGACCGGTAAATCGTGGAAGTCTGGTGCTTCTAAAAGCTTTAAAAACTCGCCACCGCCCTCAATTTTTCGAGATTTGGGCCAACCCGCAATCACACACTGGTATTCAGTGTCGAACTTGGTGTATTGAGAAGACAGTGCTTTTGAGGCTTCCACATAGCTGGAAAAGCTGTGGACTTCATAGTCAGAGTTTTCATAAAAACCCTGTAACACGTAACGCATCGTTGCTGATGCCTCGACCAGCATTATTTTTGAACTCATTCTATTTTTTCAGCCAGCTAAGTTTGATGTACACCGTGGTTGTCTTTTAAATCACTAACACATTATTAGCACAATACAGAAAAACTTTATCGTGAACTCATTCAATAGTTTGGAAGTGGTGTTTGACTTTTTTCGGCGGTCAGTGAGGCTGACCAATTTAAGATATTGATCGTCAAGCTATTTTAGGTAGTTTAAGGATACCTGCCGCCAATAACAGTGGTTTGCATTGTGCCAGCCTGCGGCGGCAGGTTTGTTGATTTTGAAGTAGGGGAGCTTATTTCAAAACGCCCCGGGTAAGGTTAAATGTTGTAAAAGTCCCGATACCATTCCACGAAATTTTTAATACCGGTTTCGACAGAGGTCGAGGGGCGGTAGCCGACATCTTTTTCCAAGTCATCAACGTCCGCATATGTGGCGGGTACATCACCGGGTTGAAGTGGCAGCATGTTTTTTTCTGCTTTTTTGTCCAGGCAGTTCTCTAATGTTTCAATGAAGTAGTTCAACTCAACCGGGTTATTACTACCAATATTGTATAAACGGTAAGGTGCTGCACTTGTGCCAGGATCTGGATTGTCACCTGTCCAGCTGTCATTGGGTGTGGCGATTTTATCCAAGGTGCGTATCACGCCTTCTACGATGTCATCGATGTAAGTGAAGTCTCGCTTGTGATTACCATAATTGAAGACATCAATGGGCTTGCCTTCCAGGATTGACTTCGTAAATAGGAATAAGGACATATCTGGTCGGCCCCAAGGTCCATAGACGGTGAAGAAGCGCAGCCCCGTGGTCGGGATTTGATAAAGGTGGCTATAAGTATGCGCCATTAATTCATTCGATTTTTTGGTAGCAGCATAAAGGCTGAGCGGGTGGTCAACATTGTTGTGAATCGAAAAGGGCATATTGGTGTTCGCGCCATATACCGAACTGCTGGAGGCATATACGAGGTTTTCGACCCGGTTGTGGCGACAGCCTTCCAAAATATTGAGTGTGCCGACAATATTAGCGTCGATGTAGGCGTGCGGGTTTTCCAGTGAGTAGCGAACGCCGGCTTGTGCGGCCAGGTGGACGACGCGCTCAGGCTGATGTTCTTTGAAGACGTGTTCGACAGTTGTTCGGTCTTCCAGGCTGGCTCTGATTTCGGTAAACCGGTCAAATGCTTTGACCCGCTCCAAACGTGCTTCTTTCAGATTCACATCGTAATAATCGTTGACATTGTCGAGGCCAATGACTTCATCTCCCCGCTCGAGTAATTTGATAGCCAGTGATGAGCCGATAAAGCCTGCTGTTCCTGTGACCAGTATTTTCATCTGCTTTGCGATTCCTTGATTGAGTGAGTGTGGGGGTTAAAGTCGGCCGTCAACCGCACTTCTGGGTAAGAGGCCTTTGACGTCAAACAGGATATGATTTTCCCGTCCCAAGTCACGGATACCGGTTTCGCCAAGGTCACAAAACTCTTTGTGGCCAACGGCGAGGACGATGGCGTCGTAGGCATGTTTGTCAACGTGTGGGATGACATTAATTTGGTACTCTTCCTCTGCTTCTTCCGGATTGACCCAGGGGTCGTAGACGTCGACACGTGCATGGTATTGTTCAAACTCTTTGATGATGTCAATCACGCGGGTGTTCCGGATATCAGGGCAGTTTTCCTTGAACGTCAGGCCCAGAACCAAAATATTGGCATCGACAACGTGGATACGTTTTTGGGTCATCATCCGCACAACCGTTTCTGCAACATAGGCGCCCATGCCATCGTTGATTTGGCGGCCTGCCAAGATGATTTGCGGGTGGTAGCCAATTTCTTGCGCTTTATGTGTCAGATAAAAGGGGTCGACCCCAATGCAATGCCCACCGACCAGACCGGGTCTGAATGGTAGAAAGTTCCATTTTGTACCCGCCGCCTCAAGCACTTCCAGTGTATCAATGCTGAGTTTATTAAAAATCAGTGCAAGCTCGTTGATCAACGCAATATTCACATCGCGCTGTGTGTTTTCAATGACTTTTGCTGCCTCAGCAACGCGGATGCTGCTGGCCTTGTGGGTGCCCGCAGGAATGATGCTGCTGTAAAGCGCATCGATAAAGTTGGCGGCTTCCGGGGTGGAGCCGGAAGTGACTTTCTGGATGGTAGTGACTCGGTGTTGCTTGTCCCCCGGGTTGATGCGTTCCGGGCTATAGCCCAGGAAAAAGTCTTGGTTGACGGTCAGGCCAGAGGTTTCTGATAAAATCGGGGCACAGTCTTCTTCAGTGGCTCCGGGATAGACGGTTGACTCGTAAATGACGACATCGCCGGTTTGAAGGACTTTACCGATCATCTGGCTGGCTGATCGCAGCGGAGTTAAGTCCGGTCGCTTATGTTTGTCGATGGGTGTGGGGACAGTCACAATGTAAACATTGCATGTGGAGAGATCGTCCAGTTGATGGCTGAACGTTAAGTGCTCTGGTTCCGCCAGTTCTTCTGGAGACACTTCGAGAGTCGTATCGACGCCTGTGGTGAGTGAGTCGATGCGTGCTGCGTTGATATCAAATCCTAAGGTTGGGTATTTTTTACCAAATTCAACTGCCAGGGGCAGCCCTACGTAGCCGAGTCCAATAATGGCGATTCTGGCTTGGTGAATGTCAAACATTGCGTTTTTGTCCTGTTATGTGTTCTTTACTGAGTATGAAATATAGACGCTATAGAATCTCTGTTACGTCTGTTTGAACCGTAAAGCACCGATTTATCCTCTACTCGGCTGATGCCAACTGGATCGGGCGTGTCGAGCTGGTGCTTAGCCTAGCGGTTAAGTAGCAATGATTTCCGTAATTTAGTTCACATTCGTTCAGGCAGTTTCGCAAGTTAGTGATGTGTGCCATATTTTTCCAGTGTTTTGATAAAGGCCTGGCCGGCATTTGAGAGGGTGCGCTTTTTGAGTGTCACCACGCCGAGGTCACGACTGAGTTGAACCTCGGGTGTTTCAAGTGGGATGATGCCATTGTGAATCATGGATACGGGAAGCAGGCTCCACCCTAAACCGACAGAGACCATCATCTTGATCGTTTCGAGGTAGTTTGTTTCCAGAGATACATTGAGGTGCGCCCGATAGCCTGAGATGGCCTGCTCCAGTATTTTACGGGTAATGGTGGACTGCGCGGGTAAAATGGCCGGGTAGGCCAGCAGGCTTTTGAGGGAAACTGTTGATGCTTCAGCCAACGGATGAGTCTCTGCAACGGTGATCGAGAGGGGGTCTGGCCAGATGCGTGCTGCATTTAATTTTTTTTCGGGGTGGGTGGGCAACGTAACAACGGCCAGTTCCAGTTCGCCTTTTTCGACTTCCTTGCATGCATCTTCCGAGTCCATAAAATGCAGATCCAACTCAACCTTTGAGAAGTTTTGGGAGAACTCTCTTAAAACCGGAGGTAGGTGATGAAGGCCAATGTGGTGGCTGGTCCCGATACTGAGATGTCCGGCAATTTCACTGTCAAGCCCTGACAAAGCCTCTTTACTCAACAGAACATCTCGTAAAATGCGGCGAGCATAAGGAAGCAGGGTCTCGCCCGCAGGCGTGAGTTTGACCTGGCGACCAAAGCGGTCACAAAGCTTTTCTGAAAGCTCATCTTCCAATGAAGAGAGCCGTTTGCTAATCGCTGGTTGTGTGATAAACAGCTGTTCGGCCGCGCGGGAGAACGAGCCGGTTTCGGCGATGGCAACAAAAGCCTTCAGTGAAGGGATATTCATCGTGGAAACATTCCCATTAGGAATCCAAGTTATAAAAAGAATAAATTGGAGTAATTAATAGCAAAGCACTAAAATAAAAAAAAGTAGTAATGTGAAAAGAGCGAGGAAAGTCCTCGCAGCTTTAGAGAACAAGTCTCACTTTTGGTATGGAATGACATCTAAAGTGAGCCTTTGTCATAGTTTTTAGGAGGCAAAACGTGGGCGGAAAAACACTTTACGACAAATTGTGGGATGCACATGTCGTGCGGGAAGAAAAGGATGGGACAGCGCTGCTGTACATTGATCGGCACCTTGTCCACGAAGTCACTTCGCCGCAAGCGTTTGAAGGACTCAAGCTGGCAGGGCGTTCACCCTGGCGGACCCGCTCAATGGTGGCTGTGCCTGACCACAACGTGCCAACAACTGGCCGTAACGAAACGATTAAGGACCCTGTTTCCCGAATCCAAGTTGAAACGCTGGACAAAAACTGTTCGGATCTGGGTATTACCGAATTTAAAATGGGCGACGTTCGCCAAGGCATTGTGCACGTGATTGGTCCAGAGCAAGGCTTGATTATGCCGGGTATGACGGTTGTTTGTGGAGATTCACATACGGCAACGCACGGGGCATTTGGTGCACTTGCCTTCGGTATTGGCACCTCCGAAGTAGAGCATGTGATGGCCACTCAGTGTTTGTTGCAAAAAAAGTCAAAAAATATGTTGGTGAAAGTCAACGGGCCCGTGCAGCAGGGTGTTTCTGCCAAAGATATCATTCTTGCCATTATTGGCCAGCTGGGCACTGCCGGCGGAACAGGCTACGCGATTGAATTTTCCGGTCAGGCAATTCAGAACCTCTCAATGGAAGGCCGCATGACGGTTTGTAATATGGCGATTGAAGCCGGTGCTCGGTCTGGCATGATCGCTGTGGATGAAACCACAATTAACTACGTACTTGGCCGTCCGTATGCCGTCAGTGGTGATCAGCAAGCCACGGCTGTGGAGGCCTGGAAACAGCTGCAGAGTGACCCGGATGCTGTGTTTGACAAGGTGATCGAACTGGATGGCGCCTCAATTGAGCCCCAAGTAACTTGGGGGACATCGCCAGAAATGGTGTTGCCGGTTACCGGCAATGTGCCCGACCCGGATCAAGAACCCAACCCCACAAAGGCCGAAGGTATTCGCAAAGCGATTAAGTACATGGGTGTTGAGGCTGGTCAATCGCTTGAATCCATCCGTCCGGATAAAATTTTTATCGGTTCGTGTACCAATGCCCGCGTCGAAGACTTGCGTGAAGCTGCAGCAGTCGCACGAGGAAAGAAAGTGGCCAGTACGGTGAAACTTGCGATGGTGGTTCCGGGCTCTGGCTTGGTTAAACAGCAGGCTGAGGCCGAAGGGCTCGATCAAATTTTCATTGAAGCCGGATTTGAATGGCGGGAGCCAGGTTGCTCGATGTGTTTGGCAATGAATGCAGACCGACTGGAGCCTCAGGAACGCTGTGCGTCAACATCCAATCGAAATTTTGAAGGCCGCCAGGGCGCGGGAGGCCGGACACACCTTGTTAGCCCGGCGATGGCCGCCGCGGCGGCTGTGACAGGCCACTTCGTGGATGTTCGTGAGTTGATGGCCTAAGGAGAAATCGATGGAAAAATTTACAGTATTGGATGGCTTGGTGGTTCCGCTCGATCGAGCAAATGTAGATACCGATGCCATCATTCCCAAGCAATATTTAAAATCAATTAAACGCGCCGGATTTGGTCCGAATTTGTTTGATGATTGGCGGTACCTTGACCCCGGTGAGCCGGGTATGGATAACAGCACGCGCCGAGTGAATGAGGACTTCGTTTTGAATCAGGTGGCTTATCAAGGCGCAGAAGTTTTGCTGGCCCGGGAGAACTTCGGTTGCGGTTCATCCCGTGAACATGCCGTTTGGGCGCTTGAAGACTATGGTATTCGTAGTGTCATTGCTCCAAGCTTTGCCGACATTTTTTTTAACAATTGCTTTAAAAATGGGGTTTTGCCTATCATTCTTGCGGATGAAGCAGTAGACCGCCTGTTCAGTGAAGTGAGCGGGCATAACGGTTATTCGCTGCATATCGATCTTGACGCACAAAATATAAAAACGCCTTCGGGTGAGACGTTTACTTTCGAAGTGGATCCTTTTCGGAAGCATTGCTTGCTCAATGGACTCGATGATATTGCTTTAACGTTACAACATGCTGCGGACATCAAACTCTACGAGCAAAAACGACAAAGTGAAGCCCCCTGGCTGTTCAGCTAGGATATTCAGTTAGAGGTAAAAATGAGTCAAAAAATTATTGTGTTGCCGGGCGATGGAATTGGCCCTGAAATTGTCGCTGAAGGGATTAAGGTACTGAATAAAGTTCGGGAGAAATTCCGTTTGGATCTCGAATGGGAAACGGCTTTGATGGGGGGTGTTGCCTATGACAAGACTGGAAAGCCGCTGCCGGATGAAACACTGGATTTATGTCGTAAAGCCGATGCAATTTTGTTTGGCGCAGTTGGTGGGCCACAATATGACAGTGCGCCGCGTGAGCTTCGGCCAGAAAGGGGGTTGTTGGCGCTTCGCGCTGAGCTGGGTTTGTTCTCAAATCTACGTCCGGCGGTTTTATTTCCTCAGCTTGCAGAGGCATCAACTCTCAAGCCGGAAGTGGTCTCAGGCTTGGATATCATGATTATCCGAGAGTTGACTGGCGGTATCTATTTTGGCCAACCGCGAGGTATTGAAACACTGCCGAGTGGTGAAAGGCGTGGGTTTAACACGCTTGAGTACACAGAGTCAGAGATTGAGCGTATTGGCCGCAGTGCGTTCGATATTGCTATGAAACGGGATAAACGTGTATGTTCGGTGGATAAAGCCAATGTGCTGGAATTTTCAGAGTTATGGCGTGAGGTGATGGAAAACGTCGCAAAAGACTATCCGGGTGTCACCTTATCCCATATGTATGTCGACAATGCGGCGATGCAACTGGTTCGAATGCCAAAGCAGTTTGATGTTATCGTAACCACAAATATGTTTGGTGACATTCTTTCTGATGCGGCAGCGATGTTGACTGGATCAATCGGGATGTTGCCTTCCGCATCGCTGGATGCAAATGGTAAGGGGCTTTACGAACCTATTCATGGTTCGGCGCCCGATATTGCAGGGAAAGGGTTAGCAAATCCGTTAGCGACAATACTCTCTATAGCCATGATGTTGCGTTACTCGCTGGGTGCTGCAGATGCGGCCATTTCGATTGAAAATGCAGTGAGTAGCGTATTGGATCAAGGATTCAGGACCGCTGATCTTGGTGGTGGGGCAAATGCCGCAAAGACAGCTGAAATGGGTGACGCGGTGGTGGCGGCTTTATAAAGGTTTTTTGAACAAACCATTAATTTGTTCAGCGTATTTCGATCAATTGAAGGTTACATAAAACGCATGTCTAAAAAATATAATGTTGCGGTTGTTGGTGCAACAGGCGCTGTAGGTGAAGTAATGCTGTCCATTTTGGCTGAGCGCCAATTCCCAGTGAATCACGTTTACCCGCTAGCCAGTGCGCGCTCGGTCGGAAAGCGTGTTGCTTTTGGCGAGAAAATGCTGAAGGTGGAAGATCTCGCTGAGTTTGATTTTTCAAAAGTACAAATCGCGCTGTTTTCAGCGGGCGGATCTGTTTCAGCTGAATTTGCGCCTAAAGCGGCAGCTGCCGGTTGTGTCGTTATCGATAACACTTCCCACTTCAGATACCATGATGATATTCCGCTGGTTGTTCCGGAGGTGAACCCGCAAGCTTTGGCGAATTACCGGGCGACTAATATTATTGCCAACCCGAACTGTTCAACCATTCAGATGGTGGTGGCGCTCAAACCCCTTCATGATGCAGCTGTTATCAA
>DJFX01000029.1:0-1224 GCA_002432635.1 Halothiobacillaceae bacterium UBA5861
GCGATCCCCACTGCGTTTGACAGTGAAGAATACAAAGCCAGAGCACAATTGATTCAGTCTGAATTGCAAACGCGTGAAGAAAATGCTTTCCGCTCGCTGAACAAAGAAGCGACTGAACACAGTATCAACATCTATCAAACTCCCGGACAATTTTCGTTTGTGCCTTCTAAAAACGGGAAAGACATCCCGCCACAAGCGTTCGAAAAAATGGACAAATCGGAACGGGAAAAGTACGAAGAAGCCACCGCGCATTTACAAAAAAAGCTGCAGGATATTCTGCAAAATGAGATCCCCAAATGGCGCAAAGAGGCCCGAGAAAAATTCCGCAAACTGAATCAGAAAATGACTGAGGAAACTGTCGCTCTCCCCATTGCCAATCTGCTCTCACGCTACGCCGATCTTCCCAAAGTCATCCATTACCTCAATGCTGTACAAAACAACATTATTGAAAATACCCGTGACTTTTTAAAACAGGAGCCGTCTGCACCGATCCCGCAAGCAGAGCCCGAAACACTGTACCGTTTTGAAGTCAACCTCATCCTGGATCACGCTGAAACCCAAGGGGCGCCGGTTATCCATGAGGAGCACCCCAGTTACGGCAATCTCATCGGCCGGATCGAGCACAATGCCTACATGGGGGCTTTGACCACAAACTTCACCCTGATTAAGCCTGGCGCACTGCACAAGGCCAACGGAGGCTACCTGATTCTTGATGCTCGCCGATTGCTGATGCAACCCTATGCATGGGAAGGTCTCAAACAGGCATTATATTCGGATGAAATACGCATTCAGTCACTGGAACAGGTAATGAGCCTGGGTAGTGCAGCGACACTGGAACCGGAGACGATGCCGCTGGATATCAAAATTATCCTGCTGGGTGACCGTCTCCTGTATTACCTCCTGCATGCTCGGGACCCCGATTTTGCGGAACTTTTTAAAGTCCCCGCCGACTTCGAAGAAAGCCTGGATCGCAGCCCGGAAAATGACCAGCTCTATGCGCGATTAATCGCCACGATTGTTGAAAAGCACCAATTACTGCCTTTTGACAAATATGCTGTGGCGGCCGTGATCCAACAGAGCATGAGGCTCGTCGCTGACACGGCAAAGCTTTCAACCCACATGCGCAGCATTTCTGACCTTCTCATCGAGGCCAGCCACTGGGCAAGCGAGGCACAGCGGCCGCATGTGATTCAAGAAGATATTCATACAGCCGTGGCCCACCAG
>DJFX01000029.1:1574-1717 GCA_002432635.1 Halothiobacillaceae bacterium UBA5861
GTGAGAGACCGTGCGACAGAAGTCATCTTGCGCAATAGCGTACTCATTGATACTGACGGCGATCAGGTTGGGCAGGTCAATGGCTTGGCCGTTTATTCCATGGGCAACTTCTCTTTTGGCAAGCCCTCCCGCATTACGGCAAC
>DJFX01000029.1:2004-2146 GCA_002432635.1 Halothiobacillaceae bacterium UBA5861
ATTGACATTGCCCGCGAAACAAAAATGGGCGGCCCTACGCATACGAAAGGGGTTTTTATCTTGCAAAGTTTTATGGGCGCACGCTATGGACAAAGCCACGCGCTGGCCTTTCATGGCAGTCTGTCATTTGAACAATCTTATG
>DJFX01000029.1:2400-2676 GCA_002432635.1 Halothiobacillaceae bacterium UBA5861
CGGTATTGACGGGGATAGTGCATCCATGGCTGAGCTGTGTGCTTTGCTCTCCTCGCTGAGCGATATCCCCATCAAACAGTCACTGGCCATCACTGGCTCAGTCAATCAGTTGGGGCAGGCGCAGGTGATTGGTGGCGTAAATGAAAAGGTGGAAGGGTTTTACGATATTTGTCAGGCGCGAGGCCTAACCGGCACTCAAGGGGCCATCATTCCCCGAAGCAATATTAAAAACCTGATATTGCGTGAAGACGTGATGGAATCTATCCGCGCAGGAAA
>DJFX01000029.1:2932-3235 GCA_002432635.1 Halothiobacillaceae bacterium UBA5861
TTTCATATCTACCCTATGGACAATGTCGATGAAGCCATTACGCTACTCACAGGTGCTCCAGCCGGTGAGCGAAATACCCGCGGCCAATACCCAAAAGACTCGGTCAACGGCAAAGTTCAACGCCGCCTGAAACACTTTGCCGATCTGCGCAACAACCATCGGCAAACAAAATCGGCGACACAAAAAGCCAAGAAACCAGCAGATGATTGAATCTGGCCAGACCTTAGGGAAAACACCGGGCGAAGTGACAACCCCTATCCCACTGTCTTTGTACATCCATATCCCATGGTGTTTAAAGAAGTG
>DJFX01000029.1:3489-4856 GCA_002432635.1 Halothiobacillaceae bacterium UBA5861
CCTTACTGTGATTTCAACTCACATGGATTAAAGCCTGACAACCCTCTCCCTGAAGATGCCTACATCAACGCGCTCCTGGCCGATTTAGACCAGGAACTCAAACAGAGCGACCACCGGCCGATTCACTCAGTTTTTATCGGTGGGGGAACACCCAGCCTGTTTTCTGCCCACGCTATTGGGGCGTTATTAGCGGGCATCCAGGCGCGCTGCAATCTGCAAAGCGGCGCAGAAATCACTTTAGAGGCCAACCCGGGGACCTTTGAGCAAGCCCGCTTTTCAGACTACCGTGCGCTCGGTATTAATCGTTTATCCATTGGTATCCAGAGTTTTAATACCAACGCACTAAAACAGCTTGGGCGTGTACACAATGGCCGCGATGCCATCCATGCGGTTGAAATTGCACACCGGGCTGGTTTTGATAATGTGAACCTGGACCTGATGTTTGGCCTGCCGGGCCAGAGCCTTCAACAAGCCGAAGAGGATGTAAAAACGGCGATGCGCTTGGGGCCGGCTCATATTTCTTATTATCAGCTGACTCTGGAGCCAAATACTCTATTTTACGTCCAACCGCCCACACTACCGGATGACGATGCTATTTGGACCATACAAGAACAGGGACAAGCTTTGCTTGCCGAGGCCGGTTATCAGCAATATGAAATATCCGCCTATGCCCAACCCGAGAAAAAATGCCAACACAATCTGAATTATTGGCTCTTTGGTGACTACATTGGGATTGGCGCAGGCGCGCATGGAAAAATAACCACCTCTGTGGGCATTATCCGCCGCTCGAAAGTCCGTCACCCCAATGATTATTTGCGCGGGGCCGCAAACGGCACACTCATTCAAACAGAATCCATTATCCTCGGCGAGTCCCAGTGTTTGGAATTTATGATGAACGCCCTGAGACTCACGCAAGGCTTTACGATTGAGACGCTGACACAACGGACGCAGGTGAAGTTGGAAGATATCCAACCCCACCTGCAAACAGCGCTTAATCAGGAACTGATCCGTATTGATGGAAAAAAAATTGTGCCGACCTGCAAGGGTTCGCTTTTCTTAAATGATTTATTGTCTATATTCATGTAAAGCTGTTGTATCCGATAATACACTCGACTAAGGAAGGTGGATTGTGACGACCAAGTACACCCCAGTACCTTGCAGTATTTATGGAAAATACGAATCAGCCATTTTCAAAGGTCACCGCTTGCGTCTCTGCTGGGTAGGCGCCCAGGGTCAACATCACATTGAAACAGTCACTATTTCAGATCTACGCGTCAAACACCGTGCTGAGTACATGATCTGCCAGAACAGGCATGGCCGGCGCCGCATTTTACGGTTGGATCGAGTTCGCTCGGCCCGCATCATCT
>DJFX01000029.1:5047-5384 GCA_002432635.1 Halothiobacillaceae bacterium UBA5861
ATTGCTCTGTCAAAATCGCTCAATGACGATGTCGGTGATGAAGGTCCGGCCAGTGGGGGTGAGAATGAGCCAAGGGTTCATGCGCATGGGGGTGAGCGTGTTTCAGTGAGGCCGGCTGACCAGGATGATGATGCAGATGGTGACCGTCATCATGCGAATGCATATGGTTATGGCTTAAAGCGGTGTGTTTATGCTCGTGAGCATGCCCCTCAAACATCAACAACGCGATTGATACCATAAAAAACACAGCGGCCAGCCAGTGATTCCAAACCAGTGTTTCACCTAAAACTAAGGCCGATAACAGTACGCCAAAAAATGGGGCGGCTGAAAAAATGAC
>DJFX01000029.1:5582-5923 GCA_002432635.1 Halothiobacillaceae bacterium UBA5861
TGGCCGCGTGTTGCCCCAATGTGCTGGGCAGACTGAATATATAAAACGATACTCGCCCCGTAGGACCAAATACCCACGAACAAGGCCGCTACTACGGCCAGGAGGCTGACATCCCAACCGGCCAACATAGCCCCTAGCAACCAATTCACAACGCCAGCAACCAGCCCCTTCCAAAACGTACTTTGGGCGGGGGACACGGTATCCACCAGAGCAGTCAAATGATTATCAAGCCCCCAAAAGGCGCAACCGACAAGCACAAAAAAGGCAGCTAACCATCCGGAAGCCTCCTGATTAAACGAGAGTAAAACTGCAGCCAATAACGCGACCAGAGCCCCAACGAG
>DJFX01000029.1:6158-6351 GCA_002432635.1 Halothiobacillaceae bacterium UBA5861
CCCAAAGTATCTTTAAAAAATAAAACGCCTAAGATCACGGTTGCTACCAGCTCTAAATTGAGCAGTAAAGAAACCGATGAAGCGGATGATATCTGCAGCCCAAACAATAAAAAGACCGGCGCTAAAATGCCGCCCGCTAAAATAGCGCCTCCCAGACGCTGTGTGTTCTTTTTATCTTTCGGCCAAATGGAAG
>DJFX01000029.1:6590-6988 GCA_002432635.1 Halothiobacillaceae bacterium UBA5861
GCCGACTTTCTAAAAGCAAACGGTGCCACACCTAAAGCAGCGCCCAGATACAACAGACCCGCCAATTGAAAAGCCGATAGCTCATTCAGTAACCACTTGCTCGCCGGGGTGGCTGCACCAAAAAGTAAGGCCGAGAGAACAGCCATGAGTAAAGGCGAATATAATCTGGCCCGCATCATCACATCACAACGCTATTGGTTACCCAAAACATCAACGCCTGACGGTGGTGTAAAAATGAACAAGGCATCGGCAACAGTGTGATTGAGTCTAAGATCATCAAAAATAATTTGTGTGGCTTGATTAAAATTATCCCGTAATTCCATGACTTTAATGCCTTTATCATCCAGCCCTAAGTAAACCCACTGAAAGTCTGTGTCTTTAACGATAGGCTGCAGTTC
>DJFX01000047.1:0-22029 GCA_002432635.1 Halothiobacillaceae bacterium UBA5861
GATCATTTAATCATCACGGCCTCAGGCGCCGGTACGGGGCCTTTTGTCAAAATGGACAATGCGCTGGCTAAAAACTTTTTCGACATCAAATTCTGGGGGGCTTATTCCTGTGCAAAATACGCCGCACCGGTTATCGCCAAACAGGGTTCGATCACTTTTGTTTCCGGTGTAGCCAGCCGCCGCCCTATGCGTGGTTTAGCCTGTGCCGGCGCTTGCAACGGCGCACTGGAGGCACTGGGCAAGGCCTTGGCTGCTGAACTGGCGCCGATCCGGGTAAATACCATTGCACCTGGCCTTATCGATACCCCGCTTTACGCCATGATGCCAGAAGAGAAAAAAGCCGCTTTCTTCGATGCCACCGCCAAGCAGCTACCCGCGAAACGAATTGGTTATCCCAATGACATTGCCGAAGCTGCGATGTTATTGATGACCAATGGATTTATCACCGGGACGGTGCTCGATATTGATGGTGGGAATATGGTGGCTTAAAAGGGGATAGGTATGGGTGCTGGCTCAACCTCCAGCACCGGCCATTTATTCATCATCGAGGATATCGACAAAGTCCTCCGTCTTCAGTTCTTCGCGTTCGTATGTGGCCAGACCCGCCTCGTTCGCCTGACTGATACAGCGATTCATAATCTCGACAATACGTCCAAGCGGTACGTCTGCTTTAACAAGATAGTCTACAGCTCCCAGCGCGATTGCTTCACTTCGGTGCTCGGTGACGTTGCTTAAAAACACAACCTGAGGTTGTATCCGCTCAGGTAAACGCTTGATATTTTCCATGACTTCAATGCCCGTCATATTCGGCATTTTGAAATCCAGCAAAACCAGGGTGGGCCTGAGCTCGCGGATTTTACCGATCGCTTGACGCGGATCGTGAACCGGGAATAAATCGATAACTAAAGGGTTCGATTTGCGCAATTTCTTTTGGATATTGTTGAGGACTGTTTGGTCATCATCAATCACTAGCACGTTGTTTTTTAGTATTTGCGAAGAACACACCCAAACCTCCTTCAGCCTTATTGCGCAACTCAAGCGACTGGTAAACTCATTTCAAACCGGGTTTCATGATTAACTCGCTGAAAAGTCACTTCACCGCCTGCAAGGTAAACCACGGTACGGACTAATGTCAGACCAACACCTCGGGCGCGATCGGGTTTACCATCCGGAACGGTGCCTGTGTGCCCGGTAACAAAGGGGTCAAATAAGTTACCGGCTAAACTCGCCCGAACACCTGGACCGTTGTCAGCAACAATTAACTTAACACGCGAGTGGCGGATGTTCACTTTCTCTGTGTAGATCGAGATGAGTGGCCACTCAACACTTTGCAGGGCTTCCTGAGCATTTCGGAGCAGGTTTTCTAAGGCCATTCGAAACTGCCCTTTATCCATTTTGATATGAGTGTCGCGATCGACACCCTCATATTCAATCGGTACGCGCTTCATACCTGGCTCCTCTTTCCGTCCCAGTACATCCTGTACAATTTTGCTGACCAACTCCCGGAGATTCAGGCGCTGAGGCTCTCCTTTATCGGTCATCGCCAATTGTTTTAGGCGATCCATCCGTTTACTCATCAAGCGGGCATTTTTTTCAATCATTTCACACTGAGCACGGTGTTCGATGCTTTCAAGCTCATCCTGAAGCAACTCTGCTGTCCACGCTATGTCTTTAATATAGTGCTTGAGTTCGTGGCTGATCCCTCGCAACAGAGCACTCATAAAGACCCGTTGCCGTTCTTCCCGATAAACAATCTCAAGGGCTCTCTCGGCCAACAGAAGCAAGTGTTGCTGCTGATGACTTAAAATGGCCTGGCTCTGCCGGTTTACATCGCGCTTTTGCTCAAGATCAATGAAGCAAACCAGCCACCTTTCTGATGCGTTGTTGGATCGGGTGATGGTGATCGGGCGAATAAATAACGTGGAGTAAGCCATCAACGCATTCAAACCCGGGAAAATTTGGCAAGCTTCCCGATGCCCCACCACTTGCTGTTTTGGCTTGGATGAATCGGCCAGTGCCGATAACTGCGCCTCGTTCACATTGGTAAAAACGGCCTGTATATCAAATTGCAATGGTAAATCTTCCCTAGACTGTAAACTCACATTTGACCACGCACTGCCACGCCGAATAGGTGGTTTAAACACGCCAACAGCATCCATTTTGCTCTCTTCCAGTACACCACTGAGTTCATTCTCATCGGGACGAAAGACTTTTGCCTCAATACGCTTTTGCAAATCCCGGCTCATGCGCAGGTCATGCTGGTAAGCGTACATCGCAATCCTTTGACTCAGTACCGGCTGAATAAAGAGCAAGGACTGCTGTATTTGCTGAACTTTTCCGCGTTGGTACAAGAATGTGAAGCGCCGGGTTTTACGCAGATCCACTTTACAGATCAAATCAACCTGATCCGTCGGCCCAATCACGGGGAAAAGGTAGGTGCGATTACCAATATTTTGCTGACGGCCTGTCAATGCGGCCCGTGTAAAATCATGCAGCACCTCGGTTGTGCCAGCAAAAAGTTTTTCACCGATGTCCAAGCCCTGTTTGTGCACAAGTATTTCTTTCCAGATGAGCGGGTGCCCACCATCGCGCAAATAAAAACGAACACTGCCCAACTTAAAGTAGTTGATAAAGTAATCCCGCAATGTCTTGAACGCTTCCAGATCACTTTTACTTTCTGCAATACTCCGCCACAACGGTGTGGCGGTTATTTCGGCATATTGATTGAATTCAGGGGCAATTTCACTCACGGGCTGATTCGCCAGTACCGACAGAAACCGGTCTTTAACGAGGAGCCCTTGCAAACGTTTCTCGTGAATAGGAGACGCCTCTATCAAGCTGCCGTCTGGCCGCCGCCGAAAGGCGCCACTCAACCACAATTTGTTTTTCAACCGCTTGCTGGGCGACGAACGCCAAGTCTCAATCTCACCAGGATGTTCGGTCAAAGCCTGCCAAACCCGCTGACAACTGCCCATGTACTGTTTACTGGCGCGCTCCTGATAATAGCTTAAGCCAGGGTCCCGCTCTTCAGGGTCTTGAAAATAACCGTATAGATTTTTCGTAATACTTGGATTTCCCTGAGTTACCGTAAAAATGTCTGCTGCGGTCACACGCTTACCAGACATTTCTGAGAGTGCCACGCGATCCAGCCAGGCGGCTATTTCTTCTTCAGATAGAGGGGAAATTTCCAGGATGTCAGGCTGAGGAATACGCGCCTGGGCCAGCAAACTGGCCTCGTAATCCGCAACTCGCTCAATCCACAAAACCGATACGCCTTTTTTTTCTAAAAAAAAGCTGAGCTTTTTGAACCATTCCAAAAGCTGCGCAGCGCGCACGACAACTTCCAGGTGATCAATGATCAATAAATCACTCGGTTGGCAGCGCTCACTTAAATAGGTATGTAATAACCTCTTTTTTTGAGTCTGGTGAATATTGGCAAACTGCCGATACGCCATTTCATTTTCGATCAACCAGCGTACCGTCGCGTGGTCCAGTGCTTGTGGTGATTGATGTCTGAGTGCAAAAAAGTCCAGATAAATCACCCGCTTCAGTGATGAATGCTCGTAAGTGGCTTGCAGCTGGCGCGCCAGTGAAGTTTTCCCCCACTGTGCCGGCCCCAACAGAAGTGCCTGGCGACCTTTTTCCAGCCGGGTTTGCAATTCCCTGCAAAGCGGATCTCTGTTAATGCGTATGTCCTTATCCATAACATCCTCAAAAAACAGTTATATACGGGGTTGCAATCCTTTTTAACTCAAATTAAACTCATATTCAACTCATTTAAAGAGTTTTATTTGACGGAGATGACAATGGCACGCTTTCAACTGGATATATCTGATGACCGGCTCAAGGAAATTGAAGAGCTCATGGCGCTCACCAACACCGCCACAAAAAAAGAATTTGTGAATTGCGCCATCACATTACTCAAGTGGGCAATCCGTCAGCGTCAACTGGGCAAGTCCGTTGCCTCATATGACGACCAAACTGACAAGATTAAGGAATTGGCGATGCCTATTCTGGATGCTGTACGGTCTGAGGAGGATCAGCAACGATCCGATACAGGCTAAATCACTGACGCGCGGATGCGTAAGGAGAAGCACTATGAGTTCGATAAAAACGGAGCTACCTCAAAACGAACGCCTTGATAAGCAGAAACGCCACGAGAAAGAAACACTCGCAGGTGAAGATTGGGTCATTGAGTTTAAGGCCAAAGAGCGAATGGTGTTTGTTAAAGCAGTTGCTTTTTGCTTTTTCATTGTCGTCTCAGCGATTGTGACCATAATGCTGCTTCAGGCGTTTGGCTTGATTGAGACCGCAATACTCCCTGTGGTCTTACCCGCTTTGGCAGTATTACTTTTGTGTGTCCCTGTCATTATGAAGCTACTCGATTAGCCTGCCAGCCGCCGATGATGAGGCTGACAGGCGATCGAAATCAAATGGCCAAAGCAACTTGAGTACCTTCGTCAATGGCGCGCAACGCATCCAACTCAGCGGCTTCCTTAGCGCCCCCAATCAGGTGGGCCTTTATTCCCGCGCGTTGTAACTCATCGTAAAGCCCACGCATAGGCTCCTGCCCTGTACACAACACAATCGTATCAACGGCCAGCGTCTTGTCTTCTCCATTTTGGGTATAGTGCAACCCTTCATCATCAATTTTTCTATAGCTGACACCAGGTTCGAACGCTACGCCGCTGTACTCCAGCTCCAACCGAAGCGCCCAGCCTGTACTCATACCCAAGGTTTTCCCCATCCGTGATGTTTTGCGCTGGAACATGGTAATTTGATGAGCAGGCTCGGGAAACTGTGGCCCCTCCGGTGACAATCCACCGGGCTCTTTCAGGCTCAAATCCACTCCCCATTTATGAAGAAATTCAGCCGTATCGGGTGCACTATCCCCTTGGCCATGGATCAAGAGCACAGCCGTATCAAAACCAATACCACCTGCACCCAAAATTGCGACCTGCTGACCTACTTTGGCTCGCCCTTGTAATACATCGACATATGAAACAACGCTGGGATGATCAATCCCGGGAATATCCGGTATGCGAGGCGTGATGCCCGGCGCCACAATCACTTCCTCAAACCCGCCCTCCTGGAGATTCTCCAAGGTTGCTGGCGTATTCAATTTGACAGTGACATGGTTTTTTTCAAGCTGGCTGGAAAAATAACGGATCAACTCATAGAACTCGGTCTTATCAGGCACTTTTTTAGCCAGATTCATCTGGCCGCCTAATTCGGCAGCTGCTTCAAAAAGCGTGACATCATGCCCCCTCTCTGCCGCATTAACGGCGGCGGCAAGCCCCGCAGGGCCCGAGCCAATAACCGCGATGCGCTTTTGAGTCTGCGCCGGTTCGGTCTTGTAATCGAGTTCGCGGCAGGCTCTGGGGTTAACCAAACAGGTGGTAACTTTAAAAGAAAAAATATAATCCAGACAGGCTTGATTACAACCAATACAAACATTGATTTCGTCCTTGCGCCCTTCGATCATTTTTTTCACAAAATAGGGGTCCGCCAGCATCGGTCGAGCCATCGAAACCATATCCGCCGCTCCGGAGGCAATCAGTTCTTCAGCAACATCGGGCGTATTAATACGATTTGAGGCAATTACCGGAATACCAACGTTCTTTTTGATATTGGCAATGGCAAACTGGAATCCACCTCGTGGCACCATATATGCAATCGTTGGAACACGTGCTTCATGCCAGCCGATGCCGGTGTTCAGCACGTCTACCCCGGCCTCTTCCAGCGCTTGGGCAAAGCGAACTGTCTCCTCGCCCGTGGCTCCTTGATCCACCAGGTCGAGCGCCGATATGCGGTACATGATGCCTAAAGCAGGCCCGACCCGCTGTCTGACTCGCCGTACAATTTCCAGCGGAAAACGAATACGTTTTTCAAAACTGCCGCCCCATTCATCGGTCCGATTATTGGTGCGCTCTACCACGGCCTGACAAAGTAGGTAACCCTCTGAGCCCATAATTTCCACGCCGTCATAACCCGCCTGTTGCGCCAGGTCTGCGCACTCAACAAAGTCTTCAATAATCTGTTCTATTTCCTGCCCACTCAATACACGCGGAGTCCGTGGATTAATGGGTGAACGAATGTCTGAAAAACCGACGATGTTGTCATCTTTGGCATAGCGCCCGGAATGCAGGATCTGCAGGA
The DNA here is from genome assembly GCA_002432635.1 of Halothiobacillaceae bacterium UBA5861. GTDB lineage: Bacteria > Pseudomonadota > Gammaproteobacteria > UBA5861 > UBA5861 > UBA5861. The sequence continues at coordinate 6,160 of DJFX01000047.1, forward strand.
ATATCTTGCCCCCTTCGTCGTGTACGGCTTGAACGATTTTTTGATGCTCAGGCAACTGTGTTGCTGAGTTAAACAGCGGTCCGCCTTCTTCAATCAACCCATTTTCACTCGGAGAATAGCCGCCTGTTACAATCAGGCCAACTTCACCGCGCGCGCGCTCTGCATAGAAAGCGGCTTGTCGCTCAGTGGGGTGGTCCATTGCTTCCAGCCGGGTATGCATAGATCCCATCATGAAACGATTTTTAATTGTGACCGAACCAAGTGTAATCGGCGCTAAAGCATTAGGGTATGGCGTTTGTTCTGGCATGTTCTCTCCTCATCCTCGTACTGCATTTGTTGTTGTAACCAACAGGTGTGTTGATAGCCAAAGACTATACCACCGATTCAGTAAAAGGCGAGATGGAACCTTGGTATGGAGCTCTTACGGCTGGAACCGCAGGACTACTGAAGAATTTTGATATGACAAGCCACTTCAAAACGCCCACCCACAGACGTCTGTTTTGTTGTTTTCACGCACCGGAGAACGGTTGCAGCCACAATCATTGGCGGCGTGATATTGTTTTCAGGTTCCAGAGAGGCTTTGATTTGATCACCCTGCTTGAGCATGATGTCTGTTGTAAACATCAGCCCTGAAGCGCTCAGGTTTTTGACAGTTCCTTTGTGAACATAACCTTCACTCTCGACCCCAAACGTGAGCGGACAATCAACCGCCATCCGAAAATAACCCCGTTGTTCTTCATATTCTCTATTCACACGATAGTCCTCAAAGTCAATCATCTTCCCTGAAGCAGCCCGTCTTTAAACAAACACAGACAAACTGAATGACACCGCCAGCCGAACCTGGCCACATTATTGCTTTATTCACATGTATGAAACGCACGAGACTCTTTTTTTTCATCGCACTGCTGGCTATAAACTGCTCCCTGCCTACTCCAGTAACGGCTGAAGTTCTCTATTATTTAGCAAACTTTCAAACATCCGAGTGGACACTTTCGCGGTCAAAAATTCAGTGCAAGCTGGCGCACGCCATTCCAGGCTATGGCACGGCAACGTTTTTCCACTCGGCCGGCAAAGATTTGAGCTTTCAACTGGTCACCTATCACCCCAGCGAACGCAGCGAGGTGGCTTATCTCGATGCCATCCCTCCGTCCTGGAACCACCGTAACTTTACCCGCCCGGTGAGCAGCCCGACCCGAATGGCGACTCATCAGCCCTTTTCACTACAAAGAACAGAAACATTGCGCTTGCTGTATGAACTTGAAAAAGGCCTGCAACCGACCTTTACCCAAACCGATGCTGCTGAGGGTACAGAACCACTCTACGTTGGCTTATCAGCCATCCGTTTTCGAACAGCCTACCGGTACTTTCAAGATTGCATTGCCAGTCTGCTGCCTTTTGGGTTTGACGATATCAACTTCAGCCTGGTCCACTTTGAAACCGCAAAAGAAGAGCTATCAGAGCCCGCACAGAAACGTTTACAACAGATTGCCGAATACAGCCTGGCAGATCGAAAGGTGAAAAAAATCGTGGTACACGGACATGCCGACTGGGTGGGTAAAGAGACCTACAACCAGACCTTGTCAGAAAAGCGCAGTACAGAAGTGGTGAACTATCTCATTCGTCAGGGCGTTCCCAAGTCTATGATCCAATTCGAATCTTTTGGGGAGAAAGTGCCCGCCGAAACGAACCGGACCGAGGCAGGCCGGCAAAAAAACCGTCGCGTCAAAATCAACGTGATACGCGATGACAGCGCAGACAGCCTTCAACCTCGTTGAACATGTTGTGCCGCGGCCTCAATCACAGAGGTGGTTGCGCCGGGCTTCCACATATTTTCACTTAGGTGTCGCCGCCAGGCCCGAGCGCCCGGAACACTCTGAAAAAGCCCTAATGCGTGTCGGGCCATTCGTCCCAGAGGCACACCAGCGGCCAATTGGGTTTCCATGTATGTGATATAGCCCTCCAGCACATGGTGCCTGGAAGGCTGTGAACGGGCCTGCTCACCATAGAATCGGGCGTCTACTTCAGCTAAGCAGTAGGGGTTACTGTATGCTTCCCGCCCGAGCATGACGCCATCGACTTGAGTCAGGTGTCGCTCGGCACTCTGCCAGTCTGTAATTCCCCCATTGATGGTGATGTGAAGGTGGGGGAAATCTTGCTTAAGCCGATACACACGGGAATAGTCCAGCGGCGGGATCTCCCTGTTTTCCTTAGGACTTAAACCACTTAGCCACGCTTTGCGCGCATGAACAATTAATCGCCCGCAACCGGCATCCGCGACCGCCGAAACAAAGTCGGTCAAAAAGGAATAACTGTCCAATGCGTCGATCCCGATACGGGTCTTAACCGTGACTGGAATATCAACCGCCGATCGAATCTCAGAAATGCAGGCTGCGACAAGATCCGGCTTGGCCATCAGGCAAGCGCCAAACTGCCCGGATTGTACCCGGTCGCTGGGGCACCCGACGTTGATGTTCACTTCATCGTAGCAAAAATCCTTTGCCATGCGCGCGCAGTGAGCCATCTCCTGGGCATTGCTGCCACCGAGCTGCAAGACTATCGGATGCTCCACTGGATTGAAACTCAAAAACCGCTGGCTGTCACCGTGAATGAGCGCCTGTGTTGTGACCATTTCACTGTAGAGGACGGCATCGCGCGTGAGAAGCCGATGCAAGTAACGACAGTGCTTGTCGGTACAGTCAAGCATTGGCGCGACTGACACCCTGTGCATCATCTCCTTGCTGTTTGCGCCTGGAGATGATTGAGTCGCTTGCCTGCTCACTGCTTAAGACCCACGCCTCGATTCAAGAGATAAAGCGCAAACCCTCCCAAGGCAAAAATAAATGCCAGAATAATCCCAAAGGCATAGGCAATGCTAATGTCCGACACGCCTAAAATACCGTACCGAAAACCGTTGACCATGTAGAGAATAGGGTTAATCTTTGAAACAAGTTGCCACACTGGAGGAAGGAGTTGAATTGAGTAAAAAATACCACCGAGATAGATTAGTGGCATCAAAATAAAATTTGGCACGATTGAAATGTCATCAAAACTATTGGCGTAGATCGCGTTGATAAACCCGCCAATGGAAAACAAGATGGCTGTCAAAAGGACCACACTCAGCGTAATCCAGACATTAACGACCTGTAAATCCGTAAACAGCAGGGCAATTGCCGTCACAGCCGCACCCACAACCAACCCTCGTGCAACACCGCCGGCGACAAAACCCGCCAGGATGACCACATTATGCACCGGGGAAATCAACATTTCTTCCACAAAGTGTTGAAATTTTGCGGCATAAAAAGAGGAAACCACATTGGAATAGGAATTCATGATGACTGATAACATGATAATTCCCGGCACGATGTAATCCATGTAACGGTAGCCATCGACCTCCCTCACCTGACTCCCAATCAGTGTTCCGAAAACAACGAGGTATAACAGCGCATTGATTGCCGGCGGCATCACTGTTTGAATCCAGATGCGCATGAACCGTAAAATTTCCCGGGTTAAAATGGTTTTAAAGGCAACCAGATTTCGATGAATATTCATGAGACGCTCAACCCTTCTTCACCAGGCGCATAAAAAATTCCTCAAGCCGGTTCGTTTTGGTTCGCATGCTGGTCACATCGATCTTCTTGCTCGAAAGTACAGCAAACAGCTTATTTAAATGATGCTCCTTCGTCACTTCCACTTCCAGCTGCTGATTTCCTGAGAGATAAACCGAAAAACCCTCCAGATCCGGTGCCGTGTTCATAGTCTGAGCGATATCAAGGACATAAGTTTGTGTATGGGATTCACTCAATAAGTGACTCACCGACCCTTGTTGAATCACAACGCCCTCATTAATGATGGCCACATTTCGGCACAGACTCTCCGCTTCCTCTAAGTAGTGCGTTGTCAAAATAATCGTAGTCCCAAGCTCTTTGTTTATTTCCTGTACAAAGGCCCACATGGAGCGTCGAATCTCGATATCCACCCCGGCGGTAGGCTCATCCAAAAAGAGCAACCGGGGTTCATGAACTAATGCGCGAGCAATCATCAGCCTGCGTTTCATGCCCCCGGAAAGAGACCGGGATTGATTATTCCTATGCTCCCAAAGCTCCATTTTCTTTAGGTAAATTTCAGCTCTGCGGCGTGCCTCCGGCCGTGGAATACCGTAATACCCTGCCTGGTTGATCAAAATTTCGATCGGCGGCTCAAATAAGCTGAAGTTGAACTCCTGAGGAACCAGGCCAATACTGGATTTTACGGCCTCCTGCTCTCGCTCAAGGTCGTGTCCAAAAACAGAAACCGTGCCGCGAGTCTTTTTAATCAATGAACAAATAATACCGATGGTGGTCGACTTCCCTGCGCCATTCGGCCCGAGCAGGGCAAAAAAGTCACCTTCTTCAACATCGAGATTGACATCCTTAACGGCTTGAAAACCATTACCATAGGTTTTTTCCAGGCCTTGAATAGACAGCGCTTTCATAATCCTCACTACTGCAATACCAGCACTTTATCAGCCAAAGTATCCGGCTATTTAAAACGAGCGAATCCCATTATTTTAACAGATTGCCGTGACCGGCCGAGAGGAAAAACCTGAGTTAAACAATCAGACGTTGCAGTGCTTGTTTGATATCGACTGGGATAGAAATCGGTAACTCGGTTTTACTGTCAACAAACACATCGACCACAAAACCCGTAGCCGCTGCTTTCTCATCACCCTGAACAAAAACCCCCAATTCATAGCGTACACTTGAGTTGCCAATTTTGACAACGCGCAGTCCGCAATCTACCACCTGGGGAAACTGGACAGAACGGTGGTACCGACAACCGTTCTCTGCTGTAAACGCCAACGAAGAGCCCTTCACGACATCAAGCCCACTCGCTTCCACCAAATATTTCATGATGGCTAGTTCAAAAAAATTGTAATAGACAACATTATTGACATGTCCATATTGATCGTTATCGTTCCAGCGTGTGGGAATTGTGGTGAACCAAGCAAAATGTTCACGCTGCTCGTTTTCGTCCAGTGAAAATGTTTTCATTATTTAGCGACTCAAGTAACCGGCTTTAAATCTCTATTAACTCGCGGTCGTGTTGCCAGATGACTTCTTGACCGCCATTTTCTCGGGCAAGCACACGCGCAAATACAAACAGCAGATCTGACAAGCGGTTAAGGTAAGCAACCACATGACTGTTCACCGCCTCGACCCGGCTTAACCCGACTACTTCGCGCTCAGCACGACGACACACCGTTCGCGCCAAGTGACACACCGAAACAGCCATGGACCCACTCGGCAATATAAAGTCCTTAAGCGGAGGCAAATCAGCATTGTGCTTGTCCAATACACGCTCGAGCCAGGTAATTCGTTCGGGAAGAATGACTTCATGTCCGGGAATACAAAGCTCTCCACCCATATCAAACAAGTGGTGCTGTATTTCAAACAGGCACTGCTGCATCAACTCAGGCAAGGGCTGCGCCATGAGCATACCGATCACGCTGTTCAATTCATCTACTGTGCCATAGGCATTGACTCGAAGGCTGTCTTTTGGCGTTTTACTGCCGTCACCCAGGCGGGTTTCACCTTTATCTCCCTTGCGGGTGTATATTCTTGAAAGTCTGTTTGCCATCTCTCACCCAAATGCATTTACGCGGCTTTTGCTCATCCACTCTCAGCAACGTTTATTTTCAGAGGCCGTTCGCTAGGAGTGAACGAGGCCATCAAAAGAATGACGCCCTGAACAGCGCCTCAGAAAGCCCATAACCCTACTGAAAACCTTGTTATAATAAGAACGTTTGAATTACAAATATAACAAGTAATGCTGCCTGACTCTAACCATACTTAAAAAGCATTTCATCAACCTTTCATTGACTATTGCCAGAGCACTTGCGTTTTGCGATTCTGCGGACAGCCCAAATGAGTTCATTACACCCACACGCCAAACCAAACGCCGAACAATTGAAAAGCATGCGCTCCTGGGTGCTTTTCGAAAAGTTATCGGATGCCCAGTACAAGGACCTACAGCAATCACTCAAGTATCAGCCATTGAGCCCGGGCGAAACCTTATTTTCCCAGGGAGATCCCGTCACTTATTTTTACTTTGTCCACACAGGGCAAATTAAGCTGACCCGGCTTTCAAAAGAGGGCCATGAAAAAGTGTTTGAGATTGTCCGCGATCAACAAACTTTTGCCGAGGCCTTAATGTTTTCCCGGCAACCGCGGTACCCGGTCAATGCACAGGCCATCACCGAAACGCGAGTTATTGCCATCAACGCCCATGCCTACTTACGGATACTGGAAAAGTCGACACAGGCTTGTTTTACCATCATGGCCAGTATGAGCCAAAAACTACATGCGAAGGTTAATGAGATTGACCGGTTGACATTACACAATGCAACCTATCGCCTTGCCTGCTGGATCAGCGACAATGTCACTCAACAGGATATGCAGGCAGACATCCAACTGAGCACCCCTAAAAACGTCATTGCCTCTCAACTCTCCATCAAGCCAGAAACCTTTTCCCGCACACTCAAACGCCTGGAAACAGAAGGCTTGATCAAAGTACATGGCAATCAGATTGCGATTACAGATATTCAGCAACTGCGCAACTCCATCACGGCCGAACGCCTCTAGCTGGCTGACCGATTCGCCACTCGGCATCTCATCACCTTGATCTAAATCATTCTCTCTTTAGCAGGAACCCCTAGACTGTGCATATCTTGAACAATTTCGCTCAGATATGATCGCTTTGACTCAAAAACTGCTATGCGTGGCTTTTCAACGTATTGAATATCTCTTCAGTCAGGTCTTTGATGATGACTGGAATCCTTTTTATCACCTTGGCACCCTGGGCTTTTTTTTCTTCTGGATCGTAGTCGCAACGGGCCTTTACCTTTATTTTTTCTTTGAAACCAGCATCTCCGGCGCTTATCAATCAGTTGAATATTTAACGCACGAACAGTGGTACATAAGCGGAGTCATGCGCAGTTTGCACCGCTATGGATCAGATGCCATGGCCGTTGCCGTTTCACTCCACCTTCTGCGTGAATTTGCCCTAGGCCGATTCAATGGCGCACGCTGGTTCTCCTGGGTTTCCGGTATACCGTTACTGTGGCTGCTTTTCGCCGCCTCCATTGGCGGGTACTGGCTGGTATGGGATCAACTAGCACAATATATTGCTGTTGTCACAACCGAGTGGCTGGACAGCTTACCGACCTTTGGTGATCCGCTGGCCCGTAATTTTTTATCCGACCAAACACTCAGTGATCGGTTTTTTTCGCTACTGGTTTTTCTACACATCGGTATCCCACTGGTCCTTTTATTGGGCATGTTCATTCATATCAACCGGATTGCCAGCGCCAAAACCAACCCACCTTTAGGTTTGGCTGTGGGCACGACCGCGGCTTTCGTGATCCTCTCGCTGATCAAACCCGCTGTCAGCGCAGGTCCGGCTGATCTTTCTCAACTCCAAACGGAACTGCCATTTGACTGGTTCTTTATCACCGCATACCCCTTGATTGAAACATGGGGCGCCATCCCTGTATGGCTTCTGCTGGCCGGAGGCAGTGCGATTCTGATCATTCTGCCTTGGGTTTTAAACCCAAAACCACACACCAAACCCGCCGTTGTCGATCCAGACTATTGCAACGGTTGTGGCTGGTGTGAACAGGACTGTCCCTACAGCGCAATTGAATACATCCCTCATACCCATCCTCAGTACAAACGAATGGTCCGTGTCATTGAAGACAAGTGTACCGCCTGCGGGATTTGCATGGGTGCTTGCCCTACACACCTGGATAAAACCTCCGGGCAAACGAAAAGTGGTATTGGCCTACCTGACTTTAACCCTGAGCACTTACAACAAAAAATCCATGCACACCTAAATAAGCTGAGAGGAAGCAAGACTGTGCTGGTTTTTGGCTGCGACCACAGTGTTGACGTCCGTCTCATTCAAGCGGAAGGCGTTACCTGCATCAGTCTACCCTGTACCGGTATGCTCCCTCCTTCTTTTGTTGACATGCTGTTAAAGGAGCAGCGCGTTGGCGGGGTATTCATTACCGGCTGTAACCATAATGACTGCTACTTCCGCTCAGGGAGCGAATGGACCTCACAACGCATTAACGGGCAACGTATGCCCAAACTACGCACAAACCTGTCAAAAAGTGACGCTAAACTTTGTCTACATTGGGAAAGCGCCACCCAACAGGATGCACTGGTCGAAAAAATCTTAACGTTTCAACAATCGTTAAATAGCCCACCAATACCATCCACGTCCAAACAGACTCGTCACGTTAGGCACTATGCAGCACAGGCGTTGTTTTACAGTTTTTTTGTTTTCTTTATCGGCTTTTTTGCGACCAGCCCGGCTTATACGCAAATTCCAGTGGGACATGCTGTGGTCAAACTCAGCTTACGCCACACCAGCCAACTCATCGGCGAATGTCAGACCCTTTCAGAGGAGGCACTGGCGCGGTTGCCCGCCAATATGCGCCATGCTGAATTATGTCCGCGAGAAAGGTCACCCGTTGATATCCAGCTACTTATCAATGATGAAGAGGTTTTGCATGAAACGATTATCCCTTCCGGCTTCCAAAAAGATGGCCGTGCAAATTTTTATCGACGCTTTACAATGCCCAAAGGTCAATACACCCTTACCGTCCGAATGAGAGACAATGTAGAATTAGCGCATTTTAATTACGCCAGCGTGCATGCCTTAAACCTGAACGAGGGTGAGGTGCTTGTTATCGACTTTGACCCAGACTCGCAAATGTTCTCATTCACGCACTGAAGCATAATACCAAGACGGCGTTTGGATGCGCCGCCGACCTGAACACGGATACCCAATGCATCATCATAAAGACAACAACCATGACAAAGACACTCTCCGAATACAGAAATGACCGTATCGTCGCCGGATGGCTAATCAGCGTAGCGGCCGTTATTTTTTGCATGATTTTACTGGGCGGCGCGACTCGCTTGACCCACTCAGGTCTGTCCATGGTCGACTGGAAACCCATTATGGGGGTGATTCCCCCACTCTCGGAAGCTGACTGGCTGGCCACCTTCGAACAATACAAACAATTCCCCGAATACCAGAAAATCAATCGCGGGATGTCGTTATCCGACTTCAAGTCCATTTTTTATTTTGAATATTTTCACCGCTTACTCGGGCGAGCGATCGGGCTGATCTTCTTAATTCCCTTTCTTGTGTTTTGGGCCCGAGGCATCATTCGCAAGCCGCTCCTCCCGCAAATGATTCTGTTATTTATTTTAGGTGGCGCCCAGGGACTTTTGGGTTGGTACATGGTTAAAAGCGGTTTAGTCAACAATCCTTTTGTTAGCCAATACCGGCTGACCGCCCACCTCATAACCGCTGTTATCATATACGGATACCTGCTCTGGATCGCATTCGGTCTGTTATCGAAACACTCATCAACACCGACCCCACCCAATCAAGGTCTCTATCGTTGGAGCCTCTTCTTTACCGGGCTGATTACCCTGATGATCGCAACGGGCGGTTTTGTCGCGGGCACAAAAGCCGGCCTCACCTACAATACCTTCCCCCTGATGGAGGGGCGGTTGATTCCAGAGGGGATGTACTCAATGCAACCTTTCTGGGTCAACTGGCTTGAGAACGTCACTACCATACAGTTTAATCACCGCCTGCTTGCGTATATTTTGTTCTTTACCCTGCCTGTCTGGGCGCTGGCTATTCGCCGCAACGGCCAGACATCGAGTAGCCGGAATGCAGGCCATGTACTCATTATTGTTCTGCTTTTACAAGTCTCACTCGGTATTGCAACCCTTCTGTTGCGCGTTCCACCCACGTTGGGTGTCCTACACCAAGGCGGTGCCATTGTGCTGTTTACCGTCGCGCTTTTTATTACGCGTGAAATGAAACCTCTGCGGCCAACTTCACCTCATCCGAACTATTCTGATCGCCATTAAGCCCATGCAAACCAATCACTACACACTCCACGCCATTTCAACAGCCGCTAACCAGCAAGCGATTTCCTGGCTTAAACTAGGGGTCTTGTCGCTAGCGGCGGCCGGGATTTTTTCTATTCTTCTGGTGCTCGCACGCACACCGGCCATTCAGGAGATCATCCCATTTACGGATTTTTTCCACATCGCCTTGGTTGTGCATGTTGACCTGTCTGTACTGATCTGGTTTCTTTCCTGTGCCGGCCTTCTTTGGAGCCTCGTCACACCCAATCACGGCACAAGACTGGACCGGCTCCCGCTCGCTTTGGCGCTCGCCGGAAGTATTATGATCATTATTGCGCCCTTCATCGGCATCGGCGCGCCACTGATGAATAATTATGTGCCAGTCTTGGACCATCCGTTTTACCTGTCGGCTCTGTGTATTTTTGGTGCAGGCATGTTGGCGCAATTGCTGCTGACGTTAATCTTTGCGCGCCCTGAACTCGGCGCAGACACAAACCAAAGCGTGTTGAAGTCCGGCGTCTATTTTGCTGCGGCTGCAACGCTGGCGGCATTTCTGGGTCTTTTGGTGAGCTACCTGGCGATACCGCCTACGGTGGAAGGCCATGGCTACTATGAAATCCTGTTCTGGGGCGGCGGGCACATTTTGCAATTTGCCTACACATTGCTGGTGCTGATTGTATGGCTGTGGCTGAGTGATGCAACCGGGGCACGCATCAACCTGCGCCCCGGTGTGCTCAAAGGCCTGATGTTCATCACAGTGGCGCCCATTCTTTACAGCATCTGGCTCTACAGTCGATCCGATGTGCTTTCCCCGGAACATCGGCTGGGATTTACTGACTTAATGACATACGGAGGGCTGGCATCCCTACCACTCGGGCTGATCATCACACAGGCAATCCTGCGCGCAAAAAAAACACACGCTCGCGACAAAAAGCCGATTAAAGCGGCACTACTGGCCTCCATTACGCTATTCGCAGCAGGCGGTGTGATCGGTTTTATGATCGAAGGCGTGAATGTCGTGATCCCAGCCCACTACCATGGATCCATTGTCGGCATAACACTGGCATTTATGGGCTTGACTTATTATTTACTGCCCCAATTTGGCTATGCGGCTCCCAACTCGAAGATAGCCCACTGGCAACCGTACATTTACGGTGGCGGGCAGTTGATGCACATCCTTGGTCTGGCATGGTCTGGGGGTTATGGAGTTCAACGTAAAACTGCAGGGGCCGCCCAGGGACTGGACAGGCTGCCCGAAATCGCCGGCATGGGTATGATGGGGCTTGGCGGTGCTATTTCGATTATTGGAGGGTTTTTATTTGTAATAATCGCAATTAAATCTTTCAATACAAAAAAACAATAACTCAATAAAACTTTTAAATAGTCTACTCAATATTTATGATTAAAAGCGGCTGCATTCACAGAATGTCCAGGCGATTTTAGATAACAATTTAAAACAACCAATAAAGCTTGAAGCTTAGGGCGAAAAAACATGAGTGCCCTTCCTCAAAGTAAGTAGTTTATTATGAAGTTTTTTCGAATACTGGCTGTATTAAAAGCCTCTTATTCGCGTTTAAAAGAAAAACGCCTTAACGCCCCAGAAAGCTTTCTCACTATTGCTCTGCATGACCTTAAAGCCGCGTTTTTTATTGCCTCTTCAGTCGTCATTATTAGCCATTTTCATTTCAATTTTGACATTGAACTTGATGCCATTAAACTGGCAACCTCTGTTTTCCAAGACTTAAGACGAGACGATTCGGAAGCCTCAAACACCGCAAACGTCATCGCGATTGATAACCGGCTCTATGAGTCTTATTTCAATCAATCCTCTCCGCTTGAAAGAAACAAACTCACCCAAATATTGGATCTCATTCTAAAGGAGGAATCGAACAGGCCCAAAGTACTCGCCATTGATATCGACCTGTCACCATCCCCCGTGCCTGATGCCTCTGTGGATATTTTTTATGACTATTTTAAGCAGTTCAAGAATACGCCCATTGTGCTCATTACTCCCCAAAAAGTTGTTTCAGGAGTAGCCACCCAAACCAAGGCCGACTGGCTGATTAAAATGTGTGAACTCCCCAATATTCGTTTTGCTTTCCCGTATTTACCCAGTGTGGACAATGGGGTTGTTCACTATTGGGATGCCCATAATTCATTTGCCTATCAAGTGCGCGCTGCGACATATGACGCCCCCAATCCCTCCGGGCAGCGCACAATCTGCGATCATATTCAGCAAGACCCCTCCACTGCACGGCGTATGGTTAATAACTTCTACGACACTGACCCTGGCATTTTTGGTGTAGACCCTGAGCATGATCAGGGAAAGCTCTTAAACTACAAATTCATAGAAAATATTGGTTTCACGGCGATCAAATATGAGAGAGAAACCCCTCATATTCCTGAAGGCTACGCGGCAAAAATACGTGATTCTGTGGTTTTCTTCGGCGGGAATTATGGCTTAAGTGATATTTATGAAACACCCATGGGTAACCTGCCTGGCATTTATTTGCATGCAGGCACCTACTTTACAATTCATGGCAATAAGGTCAATGAACTTGTACACATCGCACAATATGTTATTGAAATTCTAATTACCCCCCTGCTGGGCAGCATTTTTTACTTTGCCGCTGCTTATTATCGAAAAACACACTCACTGGCTGCCATTGTTTTAAATCTGGTCTTACACCCTTTGATCTTTATTTCTTATATGCTGCTGTCTGGTTTTATTCTTTATTATTTCAATTTCTGGTTGAGTGTTAGCTTTATTATTGGCATGGAGCTTCACGCCATTATCTCGGGACTGGAAGAACCGCACGTGGCCATCGACAAGAACAGAAAACTGCTAGGCATTCCAGAAAGTTACATCAAAAACGCCTTTTACTTTTCTATCATCGGCTGGTCCTGGTTCATTCTGGCACAAGAAGTCATCTCACCACATACCACTTAGTGGAAGGAGCACGATTCTTATGAAAAAACTCATCGTCTTGATTATCATAGTGTTTAACCCAACCGCTTTCGCCGGCGTTTGTTATGTCACACAGGGCGAGATTAACGGTGTTTCCTACGGAGAAGTGGATCCGTGTGAGGGCGCCAAAGAAACCAAAGGGGCCGCAGCGACCATTTGTTTTCAAACACCTTTTGATGAAAAGAAGTGTATTGATGTGGAGCCCAAAGGGAAGGTACCCAAAGATCTTTCAGAGCTGTCCAAAAGCCAACCCTCGCCGAGTTTCTTTCAGGTGCTCTCCCGGCTTTTCAAACCACAGCAAGATGCCAGCTATGGCGGCAAACGGCTTAAGAGTTCAAAGACACTTGCGGGCTACCCCACCGGCGATATTCTTTTACCAACCCAAGCGCTGACTTTTTCGACCATCCCCGAGGTACAAAAAACCATCAGCCGATTTGAACTCTTCCTGGACGGAAATAAATCACCTGTTTTCGCCTCACCCAATGTGAAGAGCGGCATCAGCATCCCAACCGGGACCTTAAAACCAAATACCCAATACGCATGGGTGGCCAAGAGTGCAAAGCAGACATACTCCGGGCAGTTTTCAACCGCGCACCCCGAAGATCAACAGGCGTTTGAAGAAGAATTAAAAAAAGCAACTTCTGCAGGCGACGCCTCCAGCACCACGTTTGTCATTTTAAAAGCCGCTCTGGCGAAAGATTACGGCTACACCTTCGACATGCAGCAAGCAATGGATAAAGCCCGAGACACACTGACTCGATAAGGAAGTCGAAAATGAATAGGATCCCAGTTTTCTTTTTTTGTTTCATGACTGTCTTATGCTTATTTCCATTGACAAGCCATAACCTCCAAGCCGGCGCGCTCGACTCATTCCTGCAAGAGCTGAAAACGGCAACAGAAGAAGTGATTGAAGAGACAAAAGCGGGGTTACAAGGAGACAATCCAGCGGCCAACCAGCCGAAGAAAACACCATCAAAAACCGCTTTAAAAGCGCATGATTACGAAAGTGCATTAACGATTGAAGATAAAATGTGCCAACGAGTGGTTGAGCCATTTGAATTATCCAGCAACTTCTCGACCCTATTCAAGGGCTCCCTGAAAAGCTCGTTGACGGGCTTGCTCAAGTCCAACAAAGTCAGCGAAAAAGAGCTGCTCAAATCAGCCAAATTAGACGCCAAGAGAATGAACTGGTTGCCTATGCGCCAAGAAATATATTTTGGGGAGCTGGCTCATAAAGACCGCTTTGCGAACGACCCCCAGCTCATAAACCGCAGTAAAAAAGGCCGGGTTAAACGGCTCTACGCCCAAGCCGACAAGTTACTGGACAATGTACTTGCCCAAATCAAGGCAGAGCACCCGTACCAGTTTACATTATTCCTAATCGACAATGCCGAGGTGAACGCAACAGCGGTTCAGGGCGGGTTTCTTTACGTGAATACCGGCGTCCTTGAGAGCGACATTGCCCCTCTGGTGTTAAGTCATGAAATTGCCCATGTCCTCAAGCGCCATCAAACACGGGAACTGCAAGCCCAACTCATTGACACGGTTGAAACCCTGGAAGATTTAAAAGACCTGCTCACAAAAAGTGCCCAAAAAGGCATGCTTAAAGGGGTCTACCGCACCCTCTTACTGGAAAAAAGGCAAAATGAGTTCTCCAGACAACAGGAATTACAATCAGATGCCTGCGCTATCAGAATCGCATCGCAAACCGGGCACGACTTAAGCTCCATGATCAAACAGTATGTTCAAACCTTAAAAGGCGGGCAGTCCATGGGCGATAAAGACAAGGGCCAGAGCGCCACACACCCGAGCTACCCCGACCGGGAAAAGCGCATGCAGACCGTCCTCACCGCGTTAAAAAAATAGCAACAACACCTAATAACCTACTGTTTTTTTTTATACTTAGACTCGATTCACGAGATTAGCAGACAGACTGTAGTTTAATATTCTGCGTATCCAGTCTAGCCTGGGAAAAGCAGGAGAAAAAACAATGACCACGCCACTCATGAAAGCTATTCGCATCAGCACGCTCACTTTAGCACTGTTTGTTCTCAGCGCCTGTAGCAGGGGAAGCAATGATGATCGCCATACGCTCACCGGCTACCTGGTCGACAGTCCAGTCTCCGGCGTCCGTTACAGCACCGCGACACAATCCGGACTGACCGGCAGCGATGGCGCCTTTCTTTAGGAGGCGGGAGAAACCGTCACCTTTTCATTAGGCGATACCACCTTGGGCAGCAGCCAAGGAAAAAACCAACTGTCTCTGTTTGATTTATTTCCTGGCGCCACCCCACTGATCGGGAACAATGCTCTTTCTGAAGCCATCTATTCAAAAGAAGTGAATCCCTTTCAGAAGGTTATGAACCTCGCCGTCCTACTGCAAACACTTGACGAAGATGGCAACCCAGACAACGGTATCAAAATTTCCGCAGCTGTCGCAGGGCTGTTCGCTGGCGTAAGCTTTAACTTTGAACAATCAGTCGAAACCTTTCAACGTGACCCGGCGTTTCGGTCCATTCTGAACCAGGCCAATACCCAGGCTTTGCTCTCTGACCAGCGTGCCATTAAAAACCCACGCTACGCTATTGCTCACCTCTACAATACACTGGACATCAACCCACAGTTATATGCAGCAATACGCTTTGAAGAAGATACCGATGCAGATGGCACTACTGATAGGATCAAAACCTATCAGTACGATATCTATGGCAACTGCACCCGCCAGGAAGAGGATTCTGATGCCAATGGCTCCGCTGATTACATCACCATCACCCAGTATAATGACCAGGGCAAGCGAACCCGCTACGAAGAGGATTCTGATGCCAATGGCGCCGCTGATTACATCACCATCACTCAATACAATGACCAGGGCAACCGAATCCGCTACGAAGAGGATTTTGATGCCAATGGCATCGCTGATTATTTCGAAACCTATACGTACGACGCCCAAGGTAATCTAACCCGCTA